>NZ_LBMU02000047.1 GCF_001005085.2 Streptomyces humi | reverse complement strand
AGGGCCGAGGGGAGCCGGCCGGGGTCGACGAAGGTCGAGGGGAGCCGGCCGGGGTCGACGAGGGCGGACGGGAGCCGACACGGAGGCTCCGGGTGGGTCGTGTAAAGGGTGCTCACAGGTTTCGGGTGTGACAGGGCATGCCCGGCGGGCCGCTATCCTTGACGCGTCCCCATTCGTACCGCCCCGCTGGAGTCCGTGTCGTGCGTGTCGATCTGCACTGCCACTCCACCGCCTCCGACGGTACGGACACCCCGGCCGAGCTGGTGCGCAACGCGGCCGCTGCCGGCCTGGACGTCGTCGCGCTGACCGATCACGACACCACCCGTGGGTACGACGAGGCCATCGCCGCGCTGCCCGAGGGGCTCACCCTGGTCACCGGGGCCGAACTCTCCTGCCGCGTCGACGGCGTCTCCATGCACATGCTCGCCTACCTCTTCGACCCTGAGGAGCCGGCCCTGCTCGCCGAGCGCGAGCTGGTCAGGGACGACCGGGTGCCGCGCGCCCAGGGCATGATCGCCAAGCTGAACGCGCTGGACGTGCCGGTCACCTGGGAGCAGGTCGAGCGGATCGCGGGCGGCGGTTCCGTGGGGCGGCCGCACGTCGCCTCCGCGCTCGTCGAGCTCGGTGTCGTACCGACCGTGAGCGACGCCTTCACCGAGGAGTGGCTGGCCGACGGCGGCCGGGCCTACGTCGAGAAGCACGAGACCGACCCCTTCGAGGCGATCCGGCTGGTCAAGGGCGCCGGCGGAGTGTGCGTGTTCGCGCACCCGGCGGCCGCCAAGCGCGGGCGCACGGTGCCCGAGTCGACCATCGGCGAGCTGGCCGCGGCCGGACTCGACGGGATCGAGGTCGACCACATGGACCACGACGAGGACGCCCGGACGCGGCTGCGGGGTCTCGCCGCCGAGCTGGGGCTGCTGGTCACCGGGTCCTCGGACTACCACGGCAGCCGCAAGACGGTGGCGCTCGGCGCGTACACGACGCACCCCGAGGTGTACGGCGAGATCACGCGCCGTGCGACGGGTGCCTTCCCGGTGCCGGGGACCGGCGGGGCCTGAGGCTCGGCCCCCGTACCTCCTGATCCCTCTTCTTCCGCAAGGCCTGTGGCACACCCATGTTCGACCTCGCCGTCTTCGGCTCCCTCTTCCTGACCCTTTTTGTCATCATGGATCCCCCCGGGATCACCCCGATCTTCCTCGCCCTCACCGCCGGCCGGCCCGGCAAGGTGCAACGGCGGATGGCCTTCCAGGCCGTCTGCGTCGCGGGCGGGGTGATCGCCGTCTTCGGGCTCCTCGGTCACCAGATCCTGGACTACCTGCACGTCTCCGTGCCCGCGCTGATGATCGCGGGCGGGCTGCTGCTCCTCCTCATCGCCCTCGACCTGCTCACCGGCAAGAACGACGAGCCGAAGCAGACCAAGGACGTCAACGTGGCGCTCGTACCGCTGGGCATGCCGCTGCTGGCCGGTCCCGGTGCGATCGTCTCGGTCATCCTCGCCGTGCAGAAGGCCCATGGCGTGGCCTCGCAGGTGTCGGTGTGGACGGCGATCCTCGCCATCCATGTCGTGCTGTGGCTGGTGATGCGCTACTCGCTGCTGATCATCCGGGTCATCAAGGACGGCGGCGTGGTTCTGGTGACCCGCCTCGCGGGCATGATGCTGTCCGCGATCGCCGTGCAGCAGATCATCAACGGCGTCACCCAGGTCATCAGGGGCGCCTGAGACGCGGAGCCCCCGCACGGCGTGAGTGCCGTGCGGGGGCTCCGAAGACTCTGCGGTGTTCCGCGCGTCAGGTTGCTCGTCTCTCGTATTCCGTTACGACGTCTGGTTCTCGGCCGGTCGGATCCACAGGCGCTGCCCGACGGCGGCGGCCTGCTGCACGATCCTGTTGACGGAGGCGGCGTCCACGACAGTGCTGTCCACGGTGGTGCCGTCGACCTCGTCGAGTCGCATGATTTCGAAGCGCATGGCCTCTCCCTTCGTCTTGTGTTCCGTGCTAGTCAACGACTTGCGTGTTACAAACATTCCCTACGCTAAAGAAATTTTTCGAACGTCTAATTACTGACCAGTACGAGGTATCGGGGAGACTGACCGGGACCGGTTGTGTTCGCAGCGTGACCGCCGGGACAATGGAGGTGATGAACGACGACCTCGCCACCCTCCAAGCCCGTATCGACCGCACGAACGAGCTGCTCACCCGCATGCTCGCCGAAGTGGCGAAGACGCCCTCGACGCACGCGATCTTCGTCGACGCGGGCTACCTCTACGCGGCCACGGGCCGGCTCGTCGCGGGGACCGAGGACCGCCGGGCCTTCGACCTCGACGCGGAGGGCCTGATCGAGGCGCTCATCGACAAGGCGCGGCAGATCTTCGCGGACAGCAGGCTGCTGCGCGTCTACTGGTACGACGGCGCCCGCCGCCGGATCCACACCGTCGAGCAGCAGACCATCGCCGAGCTCCCCGACGTCAAGGTCCGCCTCGGCAACCTGAACGCCAACAACCAGCAGAAGGGCGTCGACTCCCTCATCCGCACCGACCTGGAGTCACTCGCCCGGCACCGCGCGATCAGCGACGCGGCCCTGCTCGGCGGCGACGAGGACCTGGTCTCCGCGGTCGAGGCCGCCCAGGGCTACGGCGCCCGCGTCCACCTGTGGGGCATCGAGGCACCCGAGGGCCGCAACCAGGCCGAACCACTGCTCTGGGAGGTCGACAGCCAGCGCACCCTCGACCTCGAGTTCTTCAAGCCGTACGTCTCGCGGCGCGCCGCCCCCGCCTACGACGCCGGCGCCACCAGACCCACCCGCGAGAGCGTCCGCTTCGTCGGTGCGCAGATCGCCGCGAAATGGCTGTCCGCGCGCGGCCGCGAAGCGCTCGTCGAGCTGCTGCCCGGCCATCCCTATCTGCCCGGCTCCGTCGACCAGGACCTGCTCGTCGAGGCCGAGACCCTGCTCCAGTACTCGCTGCGCGGCCAGGCCGACCTGCGCCGCGCCCTGCGGGAAGGCTTCTGGGAGCACCTTCGGACGCAGTACTGACGCGGTACTGACGCGGTGCCGGAGGCGTCAGCCGTCCGTGCTCTCCCAGAAGGCGGCGATCGCCTCGGCGGTGGGGGCCGGCCGGTCGGTGTTGGGGGAGTGCTCCGCGCCGTCCACGACCGTCCTGCGCGCGCGCAGCCGTAGCGCCATCTCGTCCAGCAACAGCACCGGCCAGGTGTCGTCCCGCGCGCCGGACAGGACGTGGTACGGCAACGGGAGCGCGGCGAGTTCGCTGACGCGATCCGGCTCGGTGCACAACTGGAGTCCGGTGGCGAGGAGCTGGGCCGGCTTGTTGCGCAGCCAGCGGCTCCGTAGATCCTCGCGGTCCGCAGGGGCGCCCTCGTCGGCTTCGCCGTCCAGTTCCTCCGGCGCCTCCAGGGCCTGCATGGCCTCCCAGACCTCGCCCATGGACATCACGCCGAGCGCGTCCCGCAGCAGCTTCACGCGCTGCTGCTGGGAGGTGGAGATCTGCGCCGGGCCCGAGGCCATGAGCGTCAGCGACCGGAACGGCGCGGGGTCGAGCAGCACGGCCGCCCGCGCGATCTGACCGCCCAGGGAGTGGCCCAGCAGATGCACCGGCCGGCCGCCGCCGACGGCCGCCGCCTGTGCGAGCACGTCCTGCGCCAACTCCGCCTGCGCGTAGGCCGATTCGTCGTTCTGCGGCCCGTCCGACTCGTACTGGCCGCGCCCGTCCACCGCGACGGTGCGGTACCCGCGCGCGCCCAGTGCAGGATGCAGCAGGTTGAAGTCCTCCTTGCTGCCGGTGAACCCGGGCAGCAACAGCGCGACCCCCCGTGGCTCCACCCCGGCCGCCACCGGCGAGTCGACGACGGCGAACTCACCGCGCGCGGTGGCGAGCGCGTACGCCCGGGCACCGACGGGCGGAACGAAAGAGGAAGGCCTGCTCATGGGGGAGAGCGTAACCGGCGCCCACCGACACACCGGAGGACGGCCGGTGAACCCTGACGACGGGGGCGGGGATGCTGACGACGGGGGGCGGGGATGGTGGCCGGTGGCCGTAAGCCGGCGGGCAGTGGCCGGTGCGGGGGGCCGGGTGGGACGGCGGTTGGGGTGAACGCTGTCGTCGCGGGAGGTAAGGGCGGCGGTTGGGGTGAACGCTGTCGTCGGGGGCGGTGGCTGGTTGCGGGGTGAACGCTGACGTCGGGGGCGGTGGCGGTTGCGGGGTGAACGCTGACGTCGGGTGTGGGTGTGGGTGGGGGCTGACGGCGGGGTGGGGGTGCCGTCGGCCGTCGGGTTGCTGCTGCGGGCGGTTGGCGTGGGGCTCGCCCATGTCGACGGCGTGCTGGTGCCGGTTGCCTGGGTGCGTGAACGCCGACGGCCCGGCCCACGCGGGGTGGGTCGGGCCGTCGGGTCGGTTCGGCTCAGGCCTCGGGGGTCGCGGCAGCGGCCTTCCGGGTCCGGCGGGCCTTCGGCTTCGCCTCCGCGTCGTCCGGCGCGGCGGACGCGGTCGCCTTACGGGTGGTCCGGGCCTTCGGCTTGACCTCCGGCTCAGCGCTGGCCTGCGCCGGGATCTCCGCGGTGGCGGCCACGGCCGTCTTGCGGGTCCGGCGGGGCTTCGCCTCGGCACCCTCGACGGTGTCGACGACCGCCTCGGCGGCCTTGCGGGTCCGGCGCGCCTTGGGCGCGGGCTCCGCCTCGGCGGCCTCCGGAGCGGCGGCCGCCGTCTTCCGGGTGCGACGGGGCTTGGCCTCCACGGCCGCCACGGCCTCGGCCGGCTCGGCGACGGCGGCCGCCGTCTTCCGGGTCCGGCGCGGCTTGGCCTCCGTGGCCTCGGCCGTGTCCACCACGGCTTCGGCGGCTGCCGTCTTCCGGGTGCGGCGCGGCTTGGGTGCGGCCCCGGTGTCCGTCTCGACGGCCTCCGGAGCGGCGGCCGCCGTCTTGCGGGTGCGGCGCGGCTTGGCCTCCACGGCTTCCACCGTGTCGACGACGGCCTCGGCCGCCTTGCGCGTCGTACGACGGCGCGGCTTGGCCTCCTCCGTCGCCTCGGCGGCGTCGGCGGGGGCGGCAGCGGCGGCGGCCGTCTTGCGCGTGCGGCGCGGCTTCGGCTCCTCGGCGGTTTCCGCCGGCGCCTCCGTGACCTCGGCGACGGGCTCCGCCACCTTGCGGGTACGGCGGCGCGTCGGCGTCACCGGGGCTTCCACGGCCTCCGTGGACGCCTCCGCCGCTTCGGCCACCGGCGCGGCGGCGGCAGCGGTCTTGCGGGTGCGGCGCGGCTTGGCCGCCACGGCCTCGGCGGTGTCCACCGCGGCCTCAGCGGCCTCCGTGGCCACCGTCGCCTTGCGCGTGCGGCGCGGCTTCGGCTCCGCCACGGCCTCGACCGTCTCCACGGCCACGGGTGCGGCCTCGGGGGTCGCGGGGGTCTCGGCCACCGCGGCCGTTTTGCGGGTGCGGCGCCGGGCGGGGGCCGCCGGTGCTTCCTCGGTCACCGGGGCCTGCGCCACCGGGGCCTCGGTCACCGGAGTGACCTCTGCCGTCGGTGCCGCCTCGGCCTCGGCGGACCGGCGGGTGCGGCGGCGACGCGGAGGCGCGGCCGTCTCCGTCACGGCCTCGACCGTCTCCACGACGGCCTCCGGGGTCACCGTCGCCGGCGCGGTGCTCGCCACCGCTTCCGACGCCGCTCCGCCGCGCGTACGGCGACGGCGGCGCGGGGTCCGGGTGGCCGGCGCCTCCTCGGCGGCGGGGGCGGCGGACTCGGTGGCCGGCGCCGTGGCCGTCGTACCGGCCGGGGCGTCCGTGGCCGAACCGCCACGGGTACGACGGCGGCGGCGCGGGGTGCGGGCCGGACGCTCGCGCTCCTCGGTACGGGCCTCGCCGCGGGACTCCGGACGACCGCCCCGGCCACCGCGACCGCGGCCACCGCGGCCGCCGGTCTCGCCGAGGTCCTCCAGCTCCTCCGCGTCGAGCCCGGCGCGGGTGCGCTCCGAGCGCGGCAGCACACCCTTGGTGCCCGCGGGGATCTTGAGTTCCTCGAAGAAGTGCGGAGAGGTCGAGTACGTCTCCACCGGGTCGCTGAAGCCCAGCTCCAGCGCCTTGTTGATGAGCTGCCAGCGCGGGATGTCGTCCCAGTCGACGAACGTGATCGCGGTGCCCGACGCGCCCGCGCGACCGGTACGGCCGACCCGGTGCAGGTACGTCTTCTCGTCCTCGGGGGACTGGTAGTTGATGACGTGGGTGACGCCCTCGACGTCGATACCGCGTGCGGCCACGTCGGTGCAGACGAGGACGTCCACCTTGCCGTTGCGGAACGCGCGCAGCGCCTGCTCGCGGGCACCCTGGCCGAGGTCGCCGTGCACCGCGCCGGAGGCGAAGCCACGGCGCTGGAGCTGCTCGGCGATGTCGGCGGCGGTGCGCTTGGTGCGGCAGAAGATCATCGCGAGCCCGCGGCCCTCGGCTTGCAGTATGCGCGCGATCATCTCCGGCTTGTCCATGGAGTGCGCGCGGTAGACGAACTGCGCGATGTTCGCGACGGTCGCGCCCTCGTCGTCCGGCGCGGTGGCGCGGATGTGGGTGGGCTGGCTCATGTACCGGCGCGCGAGGCCGATGACCGCGCCCGGCATGGTCGCCGAGAACAGCATGGTCTGGCGCTTGGCCGGGAGCATGTCGATGATCTTCTCGACGTCGGGCAGGAAGCCCAGGTCGAGCATCTCGTCGGCCTCGTCGAGGACGAGCGACTTGATGTGCTTGAGGTCGAGCTTCTTCTGGCCCGCGAGGTCCAGGAGCCGGCCCGGGGTGCCGACGACGACGTCGACGCCCTTCTTCAGGGCCTCGACCTGCGGCTCGTAGGCCCGGCCGCCGTAGATGGCGAGAACGCGTACGTTGCGGACCTTGCCGGCCGTCAGCAGGTCGTTGGTGACCTGGGTGCAGAGCTCGCGCGTGGGGACGACGACGAGCGCCTGCGGGGCGTTCGTGAGGGCCTCGGGGGCGGCGCGGCCGGCCTCCACGTCGGCGGGGACGGTCACGCGCTCCAGGAGCGGCAGACCGAAACCGAGGGTCTTGCCGGTGCCGGTCTTGGCCTGGCCGATGACGTCGGTGCCGGACAGGGCGACCGGGAGTGTCATCTCCTGGATGGGGAAGGGGTTGATGATGCCGACGGCCTCCAGGGCCTCGGCGGTCTCGGGGAGGATTCCGAGTTCTCGAAACGTCGTAGTCAGGGCGCTGCCTCTTCTGTGAGTCGCGGCACGAGGCGAGCGCGGGGGTCTTTGACGGACCGTGCCGGGGGACGTCGGCTGCCTTACGGGCGGGCTGTGGGGGGCACGCCGTAGTGCACGGGACCTCTGCCGACGCTCTAGCGCTCATACCGCTGAGGGTGTCTCCCTCCGGTCGACGTACGCGATGTGCCGTACGCGCCGGGAGGGCTGTCGGTTCGGAGCCGATCGGGCCACCGACCGGGCATCCTCATACGTGCGGCCTGTCGAGGCACGTCTGAAACAGACGGCGTACCAGCAGGCGCATTACCACCATACCCCGGAATCGCGCACATGCGATGGCCGATTTGGTCACGTCGTGGTAGTCACAGTGGTTGACCAGGGACTTCTCCCAGGACTTCCGGTGACTCCCAGGGACTTCCCGGGGTCTTCTCGGGGATTCCCCCCCACGGTTCCCCCAGCGGCTCCCCGGCGCTTCCCCACGGCTCCCACAGGGTGGCGAGCGGGCTATTGTGCGCTTCATGACGAGCTCTGACAAGCCTGAGACCGCCTCCGCCGAACCGACCGGTGTCGCCGCCCAGGACTGGGCCCAGGCGGCTGCCGACCCCCAGTACCGTGCCGCGGTCGTGGACCTGCTCGGCGCGCTCGCGTACGGCGAGCTCGCGGCGTTCGAGCGCCTCGCCGAGGACGCCAAGCTGGCGCCCACGCTGGCGGACAAGGCCGAGCTGGCGAAGATGGCGTCGGCCGAGTTCCACCACTTCGAGCGGCTGCGGAACCGGCTGACGGAGATCGGGGAGGACGCGACCCGGGCGATGGAGCCGTTCGTCGCGGCCCTCGACGGCTTCCACCGGCAGACGGCGCCGTCGGACTGGCTGGAGGGCCTGGTCAAGGCCTACGTCGGCGACTCCATCGCCAGTGACTTCTACCGGGAGGTCGCGGCCCGCCTGGACACCGACACACGCGAGCTGGTGCTGGCCGTCCTCGACGACACGGGGCATGCCGGGTTCGCGGTGGAGAAGGTCCGCGCGGCCATCGACGCCGACCCGCGCGTGGGGGGGCGACTGGCGCTGTGGGCGCGGCGGTTGATGGGGGAGGCGCTGTCGCAGTCCCAGCGGGTCGTGGCCGACCGGGACGCGCTGTCGACCATGCTGGTGGGCGGGGTCGCCGACGGGTTCGACCTGGCCGAGGTGGGGCGGATGTTCTCGCGGATCACCGAGGCGCACACGAAGCGGATGGCCGCGCTGGGCTTGGCCGCGTAGCGCGGCGCGGGAGACGGCGGGGCGTTCCGGCGGAGCTACGCCGGGATCGATCGTCGGCGCAGGCGGCGGCCCGTGGGGCGCAGCAGCAGGGAGAGGGACGCCGCCGAGACGATCGCGGCTCCCGCCAGGCTCACGAACGCCGTGCCGGGGCCCAGCGCGCTGTGCGTGACGAAGTCGCCGAACAGGGCTCCCGCGACGCCTGTGGAGAACACCAGGGGACGCGCCGGAAGGCGGTGGGAAAGGCGGCTGTTCGCGGCCCATGACAGGGCCAGGCCGAGCAGAGCGGATCCGATGACTTCCAGGAGCATCACGAGAGGTCCCTCCCACGGCCGGCCGGTGCTTCACGGTCGTAGCCCGTCATACCCGTGACCTGCGGAATGCAACCCTCCTCTGTGGGCGAGTCGTGGGCCGCGTGTGGAGACCGGACACGGCGGCGGGACATGACGCGGGGGCCCGGCGGACTGGTGTCCGCCGGGCCCCCGCACGCTGCTGTGGCTAGACCGCGCTGAAGCCCACCTTGCGCACGGTCGGCTCGCCGAGCTCGATGTACGCCAGGCGGTCCGTCGGGACCAGGACCTTGCGGCCACGCTCGTCCTCCAGGGACAGCACCTGCGACTTGCCGGCCAGCGCGTCGGCGACGAGGCGTTCGACCTCCTCGGCGTTCAGACCGCTCTCCAGAACGATCTCGCGGGGCGCGTGCTGCACGCCGATCTTGACCTCCACGGCTATGTCCCTCCGACGGTCAGTGAAGTGCGCGGGCTTCCGCGCCGTACGCTGCACACATTAGCCCGGTGAGGGGACGTACACGCTGCGCGCGACCACGCCAGGAGCGAACAGCGAACGGGAATGCGGCGGAAGCGGCCGTGCGCGGACGGCCGCTCGCGTCGTCTCAGTGGTGGGACTCGAGGCCGTGCAGCGGGAAGCCGGCGATGCCCCGCCAGGCCAGTGAGGCCAGCAGCTGCACCGCCTGGTCACGCGGGACGCTGCGGTCGCTGTGCAGCCAGGAGCGCGCCACCACCTGGGCGAGACCGCCGAGGCCGGAGGCCAGCAGCATCGACTCCGCGCGCGAGAGGCCGGTGTCCTCGGCGATGACGTCGCAGATCGCCTCGGCGCACTCGGTGGTGACCTTGTCGACGCGCTCGCGCACCGCGGGCTCGTTCGTCAGGTCGGACTCGAAGACCAGACGGAAGGCACCGCCGTCGTCCTCGACGTACGCGAAATACGCGTCCATGGTCGCGCGGACACGCTGCTTGTTGTCGGTCGTCGACGCGAGCGCGCCGCGCACCGCCTGGATCAGGGCGTCGCAGTGCTGGTCCAGCAGGGCCAGGTAGAGGTCGAGCTTGCCCGGGAAGTGCTGGTAGAGCACCGGCTTGCTGACGCCTGCGCGCTCGGCGATGTCGTCCATCGCGGCCGCGTGGTACCCCTGTGCGACGAAAACCTCCTGGGCGGCGCCCAGCAGCTGGTTCCGTCGGGCACGGCGCGGCAGGCGAGTGCCCCGCGGGCGCGCCGCCTCTGTCTGCTCGATGGCTGTCACGCCGCCTCCCAAAAGTCGTCCACATGCGGATCGCGCCGCCCGGCCATCGTACTTTTCGGTAACCGTGATGTGCGCGGTGCGAGCGCAGAATTTCACGTACCGGACGGTGGCGAAAGCCGCACCAGGAAATGCACCGGGAAATGCGGACAGGGCAGGTGGGCCCGCCGGAGACCGGTTACCGTCAGCGGTAGTCGTCCTCGTCGAGGGAGACCACCCGCGCCTGCTCGACCAGATCGGCCTCGTTCGCGCGGCCCGGGTCCACACCGGTGAGCGGGTCGTCATGGGACGGTGCGACGTCCGTGTGCTGCTCGGCTGCGTCGCCCTCGGGTGCCTCGACATCGATCTCGGGGGCGTCCTCCGCCTCCAGATCGTCGAGCACGTCGGGGTCGACGGGGTCATAGGCCATGGTGGGCTCCCTTCCTTCGAACGTCCCTGGCTCGGCAGGGGGCCACGCACGGGTGCCCTGTTTACGAGCGTAGGAGACACCGGATGCGGACGCGATGTCGTCGGCGGTCCTGTACGCGGCATGCCCCGGGGTTTCTGTGACGGCGAACACATGAATCACTGTGTGATCGTCTCGTAACATTGGCCCATGTCTTCGACCGAGCTGCCGTCCGTGCCGCCCACCAGCGTGCTGCCGAGGGCGAAGGCCGTCAGAGTCGCCGCGGGCGAACGGCTGCGGTCGGTGGGACTGCCCGGCGTCACCCTGACGATCCGTTCACGGCCGCCCGCGCGGGAGGGCCTGCCGCCCGCGCTGTTCGTCCACGGACTCGGCGGTTCCTCACAGAACTGGTCGGAGCTGATGGAACGGCTCGAAGGCGTCGTGGACGGCGAGGCGGTCGACCTGCCGGGCTTCGGCGACTCGCCGCCGCCGGACGACGGCGACTACTCCGTCACCGGGCACGCGCGCGCGGTCATCCGTCATCTCGACGCGGCCGGCCGCGGGCCGGTCCACCTGTTCGGCAACTCCCTCGGCGGCGCGGTCGCCACCCGGGTCGCCGCCGTCCGCCCCGACCTCGTGCGCACACTCACGCTGATCTCGCCGGCGCTGCCCGAACTGCGGGTCCAGCGCACCGCCGTGCCGACGATCCTGATCGGCCTGCCGGGCGTCGCCGCACTCCTCACCCGCACGACCGGCAAGTGGACGGCCGAACAGCGGGTACGCGGCGTGTTGGCGCTCTGCTACGGCGACCCCGGCCGGGTGACGCCCGAGGCGTTCGGGTACGCGGTGGAGGAACTGGAACGGCGGCTGCGGCTGCCGTACTTCTGGGACGCGATGGCACGGTCCGCGCGCGGGATCGTCAACGCGTACACACTGGGCGGCCAGCACGGGCTCTGGCGTCAGGCCGAGCGCGTCCTCGCCCCCACCCTGTTGATCTACGGCGCCCGCGACCAGCTCGTCGGCTACCGCATGGCCCAGAAGGCCGCACGCAGCTTCCGTCACTCCCGGCTGCTGTCCATGCCGGACGCCGGGCACGTGGCGATGATGGAGTACCCGGGAGCGGTGGCCGGGGCGTTCCGTGAACTCCTCGCGGACGCCGAGCGGTTGGACGGCGACCGGACCGCTGCTCCGGGCGCGGGGGGCTGAGGGCCAGGTGGGACGCCACAGCCGCCGCGGCCCGGCACCCAAGGATGATGCCGCGGGCATAACGGGCGGGGGGCCGGCCTCCGACAGCACCCCCGCGCGGGGAGTGCCGCGGATGGCGGACGGGACCCCCGCGCGCGGGATGCGACGTCTCCCCGACGGCGCGCCCGCACAGGGCGTACCGCGCTCGCCTGACGGCACGCCGGCGCGGGGCGTGCCGCGTTTCCCCGACGGCACCCCCGCGCGCGGTGTCCCGAGCGTCCCCGGCGGCGTCCGGGCCGACGGCGTGCCCCGTGGCCCCGGCGGCGGTCCGGCCGACGGCGTCCCGGGGGTCCGGGGCGGGCATCCCGAGCAGCGGGAGGCGGGCGGTGGCTGGGGCCGGCCGGGCGGCGGACAGGCAGGCGTGTCGATACCGAGGCAGCGGCAGCGCCCGCCCGGCGGGCCCAGGCAGGAGTACGTCGACGCCTTCGACGAGGACGCCGACGCCTTCACGCCCCGTCCCGGTATCGGTGCCCAGCGTGCGGAAACGTATCGGCCGGACACCGGCCCGGGGATCTCTCCGCTCGCCTCCGAGCCGTACGGCGACGATGACGACGCGCCGCCCACCGGCGTGCCCGCGCAGGCCAGGGGCGGCAAGGGCCGGGCCTTCACCGGCGTCGCGGCCGCCGCCGTCACCACCGTGCTCGCGGTGATCGTCGCCGGGCAGGTCGCGGACGGACGCGGCAGTGGCGTGCGGACCGAGTCGGCCGCCGGTGACACGCGGGCCACCGACGGCGCCGCCTCGCGCGGCGACAGTCGTACGACGCCGTCGGTCTCCGCCTCGCCGAGCGTGGCCACGCTCTCGTACGAGCAGGCGATGGACAAGAAGTACCCGCTCAGCGCCACGCTGGCCGGCTCCGGGAAGTTCGCGGCCGTCCCCGGCGGCGCGAAGGCGCCCGGCAAGGGGCGCAAGTACACCTACCGCGTCGACGTGGAGCAGGGACTCGGCCTGGACGGGAAGCTGTTCGCCGACGCCGTGCAGAAGACGCTCAACGACGACCGCAGCTGGGCCCACGACGGCGCCCGCACCTTCGAGCGGGTCTCCTCGGGCAGGGCCGACTTCGTGATCACCCTCGCCAGCCCCGGCACGACCGCCGAGTGGTGCGCCAAGTCCGGCCTCGACACGACCGAGGACAACGTCTCCTGCGACTCGGCGTCCACCCAGCGCGTGATGATCAACGCGTACAGATGGGCTCAGGGCAGCAAGACGTACGGCGACAAGATCCACGCCTACCGGCAGATGCTGATCAACCACGAGGTCGGCCACCGGCTCGGCTACGGCCATGTGACGTGCGACAAGGACGGCGAACTGGCGCCGGTCATGCAACAGCAGACCAAGTTCCTGGACCACAACGGAATCCATTGTCTGCCCAACGCCTGGCCGTATCCCAAGAGTTGACAGGTGGCGCATACATCACATTGACATGAGCAGAAAGTTCATACATATTTCTGGGCATGTCGTCCCCCCACGCCTCTTCGCGCGCCGCCATCGAGCTGGCGCTCATCGGCGTGACCGCGCTCTGCGTGGCCGACATCCACTGTCGCTGACGCTCGCCCTCTGGCGTTCGCGTCGCGATTTCTCCATGCTGCCGTGACCTGGGTCACGGCTCTTTCGGCGGCCTGACGCCAGGGCAGACGTCTGTTCACTTTCGTCTCACTCCTCGTCAATCTGTCTCACTCTTCGAGACACGCCTTCCGAGAGGTCGTCATTCCGATGCGTCAACCGTCCGCCACCGCGCGCCGTGTGGCCGTGGCAACCGTCAGCCTGGTCGTGGCAGCGGGTGCCGCCGCCTGCGGGCCGAAGGACAACGATGCCAAGGGTTCCGGTGGCGACTCCACGCCGCACAAGGGCGGCACGCTCACCGTCCTGAACTCCGACCCCCAGTCGGACTTCGACCCGGCCCGGCTGTACACCTCCGGTGGCGGCAACGTGCCCTCCCTGGTGTTCCGTACGCTCACCACCCGCAACCGCGCGAACGGCGCCGCCGGCACCAAGGTCGTGCCCGACCTGGCCACCGACACCGGGCGCCCCAGTAAGAACGCGACCGTGTGGACGTACACCCTGAAGGCGGGCCTCAAGTACGAGGACGGCACCGCGATCACGTCCGCCGACATCAAGTACGGCATCGAGCGGTCCTTCGCCCCCGAACTCTCCGGCGGCGCGCCCTACCTGCGGGACTGGCTGGTCGGCGCGGCCGACTACCAGGGGCCCTACAAGGACAAGAAGGGGCTGTCGGCGATCGAGACGCCGGACAGCCGCACGATCGTCTTCCATCTGAACAAGCCCGAGGGCGAGTTCCCGTACCTGGCCACGCAGACGCAGTTCACGCCCGTCCCGAAGGCCAAGGACACCGGCACCAAGTACGAGGAGCACCCGGTCTCCTCCGGCCCCTACAAGGTCGTCGAGAACGACAACGACGGTGAGCACCTGGTACTGGAGCGGAACACGTACTGGTCGGCGTCCGTCGACGACCAGCGCAAGGCCTACCCGGACAAGATCGACGTCAAGTCCGGTCTCGACTCGGCCGTGATCAACCAGCGGCTGTCGGCGTCTCAGGGCACGGACGCGGCCGCCGTCACCACGGACACCAACCTCGGTCCGGCCGAACTCGCCAAGGTGACCGGCGACAAGGCACTGGCCGCGCGGGTCGGCACCGGCCACTTCGGCTACACGAACTACATCGCGTTCAACCCGACGGTGAAGCCGTTCGACAACCCCAAGGTGCGGCAGGCGATCTCCTACGCCGTCGACCGGTCGTCCGTGGTCAACGCGGCGGGCGGCAGCGCGCTCGCCGAGCCCGCGACCACCTTCCTCCCGAACCAGAAGGCCTTCGGCTACACGCCGTACGACCTCTTCCCGGCCGGCGCCACCGGCAACGTGGCGAAGGCCAGGGAACTGCTGAAGGAGGCGGGTTACCCGAAGGGGCTCACCGTCACGCTGACGCACGACAACGCCCAGAACTTCAGGACCAGCCCCGAGATCGCCACCGCCGTCCAGGACGCCCTCAAGAAGGCCGGCATCACGGTCAAGCTCCAGGGCCTGGAGGACAACAACTACTCCGACACCGTCCACAGCGTGAAGACCGAGCCGGGCTTCTTCCTCTCGGGCTGGGGCGCCGACTGGCCCTCCGGCGGTCCCTTCCTGGCCCCGATCTTCGACGGCCGGCAGATCGTCAAGGACGGCGCGAACTTCAACAACAGCCTGCTCAACGACGCGTCGGTCAATGCCGAGATTGACGCGATCAACAAGTTGACCGACCTCAACGCCGCCGCCGAGCGGTGGGGCGCGCTGGACAAGAAGACCGGCGCCCAGGCCCTGACCGTGCCGCTGTTCCACCCCGTCTACAAGCGGCTGGTCGGCAAGGACATCAGGAACGTCGTGATCAGCGACTGGACCGGTGTCCTGGACATCTCCCAGGTCGCGGTGAAGTGACGCCGTGACCGAGGCACTCGTCTCCCCCCAGGCCCCCGAGGCGCCCGCCTCGGGGGCTTCGGGGGCTCGCCAGTTCTGGCGGCGGCTGCGCGCACAGCGGGCCGCCCTGGTCGCGGCGGTGATCGTCGCCCTGCTCGTCCTGATCGCGCTCGCCGCGCCCCTGCTCACCGCCCTGGAAGGGCAGGACCCGACCACCTACCACCCCTCCCTGGTGGACTCGGCGCGCGGCGGCGTACCCATCGGCTCCCTCGGCGGCATCAGCGCCGACCACTGGCTCGGTGTCGAACCGCAGACCGGCCGGGACCTGTTCGCCCGGCTCGTCTACGGAGCCCGGGTCTCCCTCGGCGTCGCCCTGGCGGCGACCACCGTGCAGGTCGTCCTCGGCGTCGTCGTCGGCGTCACGGCCGGGCTCGGCAACCGATGGGTTGATCAACTGTTGAGCCGGATCACCGACATCATCGTCGCCATGCCGCTGATCATCATGGCGCTGGCCCTGCTGGCCGTCGTGCCCAGCAGCTTCCCCAGGCCGGTCCTGGTCTCCCTGATCATCGGCTTCGTCGCCTGGGGCACCATCGGGAAGATCGCCCGCGCCGCGACCCTCTCCCTGAAGAACCTCGACTACGTGGCCGCCGCGCGGCTCAGCGGCTGGAGCACCTGGCGGATCGCCCGCCGCGAACTGCTGCCCGGACTCGCCGCGCCCGTCATCACCTACGCCGCGCTGATGGTGCCGGCCAACATCTCCATCGAGGCCTCCCTGTCCTTCCTCGGCGTCGGCGTGAAGCCCCCGACCCCCTCCTGGGGCCAGATGCTCACCTCCGCCAACGTCTGGTACCAGGCGGCCCCGCAGTACCTGCTGCTGCCCGCGGGCGCCCTCTTCGTCACCGTGCTCGCGCTCACCGTGCTCGGCGACGGCGTCCGCACCGCCCTCGACCCGCGCTCGGCCTCCCGGCTGCGCGTCGGAACCGGCCGCGGGCGGGAGACGACGGCGGCCGTCGCGGCGGCGGCCCACGCGGCGGCTCCCGTGCCGGCGGCGAACCCGGCTTCCGGGACGGATCCGGTTCTCGCGACGGACCCGGTTTCCGGGACGGATCCGGCTTCCGCGAAGGAGGCCAGGTCATGAACGGCTTCGCCGGATTCGCACTGCGCCGCGTGATCGGCGCGGTCATCACCCTGCTGGCCATCTCGGTCATCGTCTACGTCGTCTTCTACGTCACCCCCGGCAACGTCGCCCAGATCACCTGCGGCCCCCGCTGCTCGCCGGAACAGGTGCACCAGGTCACCCAGCAACTCCGGCTCGACGACCCGCTGTACGTCCGGTACTGGCACTTCCTGGAGGGCATCGTCGCCGGCCAGGACTACTCGACCGGCACCTCCGTCGCGCACTGCGCGGCGCCCTGCCTCGGACTGTCGTACCAGAGCGACCAGCAGGTCACCCAGATCATCCTCACCAAGCTGCCGGTCAGCCTGTCACTGGTGCTCGGCGCGATGGTGCTCTGGCTGCTGCTGGGCGTCGGCACCGGCATCCTGTCCGTCTGGCGGCGCGGCCGGTTCACCGAGCGCGCCCTGACCGGCCTCACCCTGGCCGGCATCTCCACACCGGTCTTCGTCATCGGCCTCGTCCTGATGATCGTGGTCTGCGGGCAGCTGGAGCTGCTGCCGTTCCCGGAGTACGTCCCCTTCGCCGACGACCCCGAGCAGTGGGCCTGGAACCTGCTGCTGCCCTGGCTGACCCTCGCGGTCGCCGAGGCGGCCTACTTCGCCCGGCTGACCCGGGCGTCGATGCTGGAGACCCTCGCCGAGGACCACATCCGCACCTTCCGCGCCTACGGCGTCGGCGAACGGGCGGTAGTCGGCCGGCACGCGCTGCGCGGCGCACTCGCGCCGATCATCGCCCTGAACGCCAACGACGTCGGCAGCGCGGTCGGCGGAGCCGTGCTCATCGAGACCCTCTTCGGCCTCCCCGGCATCGGCCAGGAACTCGTCCACGCCGTCACCGTGGTCGACCTGCCCGTCGTCGTCGGCATGGTCCTGGTCATCGGCTTCTTCGTGGTCCTCGCCAACGCCGTCGCGGACGTCCTGTACGCGCTGGCCGACCGACGGGTGGTACTGACGTGAGTCTCGTCCGAGTCACTGATCTGACCGTGGAGTTCGGCGCCCTGCGAGCCGTGGACGGGCTCTCCTTCACCCTCGCGGCGGGCGCCGCCCTCGCGCTGGTCGGCGAGTCCGGCTCCGGCAAGTCCACGGTCGCCTCGGCCCTGCTCGGCCTGCACCACGGTACGGGCGCCCGGGTAGGCGGCTCGGTCGAGGTCGCGGGCGTCGACGTGCAGACCGCGTCCGACGAGGAACTGCGGCGGCTGCGCGGCGCGAAGGCGGCGATGGTCTTCCAGGACCCGCTGTCCTCCCTGGACCCGTACTACGCGATAGGCGACCAGATCGCCGAGGTCCACCGCGTGCACGCGCGCGTCTCGCGGCGGGCCGCACGCGCGCGTGCCGTCGAGGTCCTGGACCGCGTCGGCATCCCGGACGCCGCGCGCCGGGCCCGGTCCCGCCCGCACGAGTTCAGCGGCGGCATGCGCCAGCGCGCGCTGATCGCCATGGCACTCGCCTGCGAGCCCGAACTGCTCATCGCCGACGAGCCCACCACCGCCCTCGACGTGACCGTCCAGGCCCAGATCCTCGACCTGCTGCACACGCTGCGCGAGGAGTCCGGCATGGGGCTGCTGCTCGTCACCCACGACGTGGGCGTCGCCGCCGAGAGCGTCGACGACGTGCTCGTCATGCGGCACGGCCGCGTGGTGGAACAGGGCCCGGTCGCCGCCGTGCTCGGAACGCCCGCACGGCCGTACACCCGTGAACTGCTCTCCGCCGTCCCGCGCGTGGACGCGGTGCGCGCGCCGTCGCAGGCGTCCGACGAGGTCGTCCTGGAGGCGGTCGGCCTGAGGCGTGACTTCGGGCGCGGCCGCCGGGCGTTCACGGCCGTGGACGACGTGTCGCTGACCGTCCGCCGGGGCGAGACCCTCGGTGTCGTCGGCGAGAGCGGCAGCGGCAAGACGACGCTCGGCAGGATGCTGGTCGGGCTGCTGGAGCCGACGGCGGGGGAGGTCCGTCACGACGGGCACGCGCGCGCGGGCGTGCACCCGGTCGTCCAGATGGTCTTCCAGGACCCGGTCTCCTCGCTCAACCCGCGCCGCAGCGTGGGCGAGTCGATAGCCGACCCGCTCCGCGCCCGCGGCGAGCGGGACGAGGGGCGCGTCCGGGGGCGGGTGAAAGAACTGCTGGAGCGTGTGGGGCTCGAAGGGGCGCACTACGAGCGCTATCCGCACGAGTTCAGCGGTGGCCAGCGCCAGCGCGTGGGCATCGCGCGGGCACTCGCGGCCGACCCGCGCGTCATCGTCTGCGACGAGCCGGTCTCCGCGCTGGACGTCACCACCCAGGCCCAGGTCGTCGCCCTGCTCGGCGAGCTCCAGCGCGAACTCGGGCTGGCGCTCGTCTTCGTCGCCCACGACCTCGCCGTCGTGCGTCAGGTCAGCGACCGGGTCGCGGTCATGCGGCAGGGCCGGATCGTGGAGACCGGTCCCGCCGACGAGGTGTACGACCACCCCCAGGACCCGTACACCCGGCAACTCCTGGCCGCCGTACCCGCCCTCGACCCCGAGGTCGCGGCCCGGCGCCGGGCCGCCCGGCGGGAACTGGCGTCGGCGTGACGTTTCCGCTGCTCGGCCGGGCGCCGTGAGGTGACGTTTCGCTGTCGGACGATCTCTTAGCGCGACCGAACGCGGTCCGCACGTGAAAGTTACGACCGTTCACCCCTTTTGGTGGCGCGATGGACAACCGTCCGTCGCGCCACCGCCTTGTCCGCATACGTTCGTCCCGCTGCGAGCCGCCGACGCGACGGCGGCTCCCATACGCGAGATCGATCGGGGGTGCACACGTGCGCATCGGACTGCTTACGGAGGGTGGTTATCCGTATGTGAACGGTGACGCCGGACTCTGGTGCGACCGGCTCGTGCGCGGGCTCGGGCAGCACGAGTTCGACGTCTACGCACTCAGTCGCGGCCGCCGCCAGGAAGACGAGGGCCGGCTGGAGCCGCCCCCGCACGTCAGCCGGGTCCGGACGGCCCCCCTGTGGACCGCAGAGGAGGACGGCGTCGCGTACGGCAGGCGCGCGCGCCGGCGTTTCGCCGAGAGATACGGGGAGCTCGCGCAGGTGTTGTGCGCTGGGCCGAGCGGGCGCGCCGCGACCGGTCCCGACGGCCCCGACGCCGTACCCGGTCTCATGGCGGACCGTTTCGGCAGCGCCCTCTACGGACTCGCCGAACTCGCCCGTGACGAGGGCGGGCTGGTCGGTGCCCTCCGCTCCGACACCGCCGTACGCGCGCTCGAGCGCGCCTGCCGCGCGCCCGGCGCACACACCGCCGTGCGCGGGGCGCGGGTATCCGATCTGCTCGACATCGCGACCCACCTCGAACGCGCCCTGCGCCCCCTCTCCCTCGACTGGTACGGCGACGACGGCCTGGGCGCGGCCGACCTCTGCCACGCCACCGCCGCCGGCCCCGCCGCCCTGTCCGGCCTGCTCGCCGGGCACTTCTCCGACGTCCCGCTGCTGGTCACCGAGTACGGCGCGCGACTGCGCGCGCACTATCTCGCCGCCGGTCCCGAGGCGGCCACCCCGGCCGTGCGCACCCTGCTCGCCGCGCTGCACGGCCGGCTCGCCGCGGAGGTCTACGGCCGCGCCGCGATCATCACCCCGGGCAACGCCCACACCCGCCGCTGGCAGGAGCGCTGCGGCGCCGACCGGGCCCGGATCAGGACCGTGCATCCCGGTATGGAGGCCGCCCGGTTCACCGAGGTCGGCGAGGCCCCGGACCGTGCGGACCCGCACACGCTCGTCTGGGTCGGCCGTGTCGAACCCGCCAAGGACCTGGTGTCGCTGCTGCACGCCTTCGCGGAGGTCCGCAAGGAGGAGCCCAAGGCGCGACTGCGGGTCGTGGGCGCCCCCGCCGGTCCGGAGGGCGCCGCCTATCTGGGGCACTGCAAGGCGCTCGCCGCGCAGCTCTTCCCCGACGAGGCCGAGGGCGTGCACGCGGTCGGTGACAACCCCGTCTGCTTCGAGGAGATCGGCGGCCCGGAGGCGCCCACCCTCGCCGACGCCTACGCGTCCGGCACCGTCGTCGTCCTCTCCAGCGTCGTCGAGGGGTTCCCGGTCGGTCTCGCCGAGGCGATGTTCTGCGGCCGCGCGACCGTGTCCACGGACGTCGGCGCGGTGGTGGAGGTCATCGGCGGCACCGGTCTCGTCGTACCCCCGCGCAATCCGCGGGCGCTCGCGGAGGCGTGCGTGGCACTGCTGCGCGACCCCGAGCGCCGCGAGCGCCTCGGCGCCGCCGCGCGCGCCCGGGCACTCGAACTCTTCACCGTCGAGCAGAACGTCGCGGCATTTCGCGGCATTTACCTGGAGATCGTCTCGCACTGCCCGGTGCGCCGCGTCGTCCTCGACGAGTCGGGCGAGCCGCTGCCGTTCGCCGTCCCCGCCGAGGCCCATGTGCCGGGCCGCTGGACCGGCCCCACGGCCCAGGTCGCCGGCCGGCGCGGGCCCGGCCGGGTGCCGGGCGCCACGGCGGGGACCACCCCGGTGCGGGCCACACCGCTCAAGGCTCCCGAGGGGGCGCGGTGAACGGCGACGGGCGCGGCGCGACGAGCGGCTACGGGCGCGGTGCGACGGGCGGCGGCGGGCGCGGTGCGACGGGCGGGGGTCCGGGGGCACCGGACCGGCCGGGACCGCCGAGCCGGGCCGATGCGTGGGACGCCCGGTCGGGGGAGTGGCTTCCGGGACCCGAGGAGGGCGGTCCAGGAGACTCCTCTCCGTACGGAAGCGGCCGACCGGGACCGGCCGCGGCCGCCATGGCTGCCACGGGAGGCGCGGATGGCATGGGCGGCCAGGACCCCGCCGGGCGCCGCAGGTCCAGCCCGCGACGCGGCGCCGGCGACCCCGTGAAAGCGCTGCTGCACCGTCATCGCGCCCTCTGCGAGCGGGCCGTCGACCCGCTGGAGATCGCCGCCGGCCTGGAGGCACACGGCGTCACCGACCGGACCGCCGCCGGCTTACGGCACCGTGACGTCTTCTCGCTCGCCGAGGAGCTCTACGCGCGCGTGCCCCGCGTCGACGAACACCGCCCGCATCCCGAACCGGCGCCCACGCCCCGCGTACGCGCCGACTGGGCGCTCCTCGCGCTCCTCCCGGGCACCGTCGCCGCGCTGACCGTGACCGGCGTACGGCTCACCCAGGGCCGCCCACGGCTCCTGCTGGCAGTCGCCGGCGCCCTCGCCGTCGCCCTGGCCCTCCGCCTCGCGCTGCGCCGCGGCCCGCTGGCCGCGCCGTCCCGCGCGCTCGCCCGGCGCACCGCGACCGGCACCCGCGCCTGGACCTGCTGGCTCCTCGGCTACGCCCTCCTCGGCGACGGCCTGCTGCGGGCCGTCCTCGACGGCGGACCCCACGGCCTCCCGACCGGCACCGCGCACGGCACCTGGCCGGTGGCCACCGTTCCCGTCCTCGCCCTCGCCCTGGCCACCGCCCCGGCGGCCTGGAGCACCCACCTCCTCACCACCGGTGCCCGCCGCCGGCTCGCCGGCAGCCGCGGCCTGGAGGAGTTCACGGCGGCCGTCCAGCCACTGCTGCTCGGTACCTTCGCTCTCTCCCTGGGCGCCCTCACCGGCCTGCTCGCGCTGTGCGGCACCGTCCTCGGCGAGGCCGCCGGCTACCCGCAGGCCCTCACCCTCGGCGCCCTCCTGCTGCTCGCCCGCCTGCTCGCCGTCCACCACGCCCCGCGCGGAGCCGGCCCCGCCCTCGCCGCCGCCGCCGTCGCGGAAGCGGCGGCCGTCGCCCTGGTCCTCGCCGGCCGGCTCCCCGGCTGCGCCTTCCTGGCCACCCCGGTCGACGCCCTCGCCGAGGTGGCGGGCCCGGGCGGCGTCCCGGCCCTGGCCTGCGGCGCGGCCGCCCTGGCGCTGCTGTTCCGGGCGGCCCGCACCCTCACCCGGGCCTCGGCCCACGCCCCCACGGGAGACCCCGAGTGAGTCAACTCTTCCCGGGCCACGCCATGCCGTCCCGGCGGCCGGCGCCCGGCGCCTCGTCCGAGGCAACCGCACCCCTAGAAGGAGACCACCAGATGACCATCTCCCGACCCGGACCCGGAGCGTCCGGAACCACCGGAGTCGCCGGAGCGCACACCCCGGGAGCCACGCGATGAGGGTCCTGCTGATCGGAGCGAACGGATACCTGGGCCGCTTCGTCGCCGACCGGCTGCTCGCCGACCCGGCCGTCCAGCTCACCGCACTCGGCCGCGGTGACGACGCCGATGTCCGCTTCGACCTCGCCACCGGCAGCCCCGGCGCCCTCACCCGCTTCCTCGACGCGGTCCACCCGGGTGTGATCGTGAACTGCGCCGGCGCCACCCGCGGCGGCGCCCGGGAACTCACCCGGCACAACACCGTCGCCGTCGCCACCGTCTGCGAGGCCCTGCGCCGCAGCGGCTGCGGCGCCCGGCTGGTGCAGATCGGTTGCAGCTCCGAGTACGGCCCGAGCCAGCCCGGCTCCTCCACGGCCGAGGACGCCGTGCCCCGCCCCGGCGGCCCGTACGGCGTCAGCAAGCTCGCCGCCACCGAACTGGTCCTCGGCTCCGGCCTGGACGCCGTGGTCCTGCGCGTCTTCTCGCCCGCCGGGCCCGGCACCCCGGCCGGCTCCCCGCTCGGCCGGCTCGCCGAGGCGATGCGCCGCGCCATGCAGTCCGGCGACGGCGAACTCAAACTCGGCGGCCTCGGCGCCCAGCGCGACTTCGTGGACGTCCGCGACGTCGCCCGCGCCGTGCACGCGGCCTCGCTCTCCGCCGCCCAGGGCGTCATCAACATCGGCTCCGGGCGCGCCGTCCGCCTGCGCGACGCGGCCGCCGTCCTCGCCCGGGTCGCCGGATACGGCGGCGCCCTGCACGAACTCGACGGCCCGCCCGGCCCGCTGCGCGGCGCCATCGGCCACCCCCGCCTGGACCCCGACCACGCGGCCCCGGTCGCGTACCCGTACCCGGACGGCTGCGGCAGCTGGCAGCAGGCCGATGTGCGCTGTGCCCGCGACCGGCTCGGCTGGCGGCCCCGTATCAACCTGGAGGAATCCCTCGCGGACATCTGGATGGAGGCGGCATGCCGCATCTGACCAGCCCTCGGGCGGGCGCCACCACCACCGGCGTCCGCACCGCGGTCGGCATCCCCGGCTATGCCCACCCCCTCCTCGCGCCCGCCCAGTGGGCCGAACTCGCCCGCCCCGGCACGCCCCTGCACTGGGTCGTCCTCGACGTGGCGAACGGCCCCGGCAGCCGGCCCGACCCGCACTGCCTGGAGGCGGCCGGCCGGCTCCGCAACGCGGGCGTCCGTGTCCTCGGCCGTCTGGACGCCACCCACGGCGCCCGCCCACGCGCCGACCTGGTCACCGACGCCCACCGCTTCCACGAGTGGTACCGCGTCGACGGCTTCCTGCTGGACCGCTGTCCCACCGAGCGCACCGCGCTTCCCGAAATCCGCCGCACCGTCGCCGCGCTCCGTGACATCGGTGACCGCCCCCACATCGTCCTCGGACACGGCACCCACCCCCACCCGGGTTACGCCGAGAACGCCGACCAACTGGTCACCTTCGCCGGCCCCTGGAGCGACTACCGCTGGTCGCAGGTGGCCGAGTGGACCGCGGACTACCCGCCCGAACGCTTCTGCCACTTCGTCCACGGCGTGCCCCTCGGCCACCTCGACGAGGCCCTGCGCATCACCCGCTGGCAGGGCGCCGCCACGATCTACATCACCGACCGGACCGATCGCGGCGGCAGGGCGGATCCGTGGGAGGCCATGCCCGGTTACTGGGACGAGATCGTCTCGCGGATCGGAACAGGTGTCTCGGAATGAAGAAGGCCGTGGCAGTGTTACAGGGAGAACAAACGTAGTGATAGACCGATCAACGGAGTCTCCGTGTCGCTGCCACCCCTGGTCGAGCCAGCTTCTGAGCTCACCGTAGACGAGGTCCGCAGGTACTCCCGCCACCTGATCATCCCGGACGTCGGGATGGACGGGCAGAAGCGGCTGAAGAACGCCAAGGTGCTCTGTGTCGGTGCCGGCGGCCTGGGCTCGCCGGCGCTGATGTACCTGGCCGCCGCGGGCGTCGGCACCCTCGGCATCGTGGAGTTCGACGAGGTCGACGAGTCGAACTTGCAGCGTCAGATCATCCACAGCCAGGCCGACATCGGCCGCTCCAAGGCCGAGTCCGCCCGGGACTCCGTCCTCGGCATCAACCCGTACGTGAACGTGATCCTTCACGAAGAGCGGCTCGAGGCCGAGAACGTGATGGACATCTTCAGCCAGTACGACCTGATCGTCGACGGCACGGACAACTTCGCGACCCGCTACCTGGTCAACGACGCCTGCGTGCTGCTGAACAAGCCGTACGTATGGGGCTCCATCTACCGCTTCGACGGCCAGGCCTCGGTCTTCTGGTCCGAGCACGGCCCCTGCTACCGCTGCCTGTACCCGGAGCCCCCGCCGCCGGGCATGGTCCCGTCCTGCGCCGAGGGCGGTGTCCTGGGCGTGCTCTGCGCGTCCATCGGCTCCATCCAGGTCACCGAGGCCATCAAGGTCCTCACCGGCACCGGTGAGCCCCTGGTCGGCCGACTGATGATCTACGACGCCCTGGAGATGCAGTACCGCCAGGTCAAGGTCCGCAAGGACCCGGACTGCGCGGTCTGTGGCGAGAACCCGACCGTCACCGAGCTCATCGACTACGAGGCCTTCTGCGGCGTCGTCTCCGAGGAGGCCCAGCAGGCGGCCGCCGGTTCGACGATCACTCCCAAGCAGCTCAAGGAGTGGATCGACGAGGGCGAGAACATCGAGATCATCGACGTCCGCGAGCCGAACGAGTACGAGATCGTCTCCATCCCGGGCGCCAAGCTGATCCCCAAGAACGAGTTCCTCCTGGGCACCGCCCTGGAGGGCCTGCCGCAGGACAAGAAGATCGTCCTGCACTGCAAGACGGGCGTCCGCAGCGCGGAGGTCCTCGCGGTCCTCAAGTCCGCGGGCTTCTCCGACGCCGTCCACGTGGGCGGCGGCGTGATCGGCTGGGTCAACCAGATCGAGCCGGCGAAGCCGGTCTACTGAGCACGGTTCCCACGGTGGGCGGGGGCTTCGGGCACGGCAGGTGCCCGGGGCCCCCGCCTTCGTCATGAGCAGACCTTGCCGTCCTTCGGGACCGTGCCGTCCAGCAGATAGGCGTTCACCGTCGAGTCCACACAGTCGCTGCCACTGCCGTAGGCACCGTGGCCCTCGCCCTTCCAGGTCAGCTCGACACCGACGCCCTTGCCCAGCTCGTCGGCCATCCGCCGGGCGCCCTCGTACGGGGTCGCCGGGTCCCCGGTGTTGCCGACCAGCAGGATCGGGGCCGCGCCCGCGGCGCTCACCTCCGGGGTGTCGTACTCCCCGGCCACCGGCCAGTCGTGGCACCAGCCGGCCGTGTCCCAGCCCAGGAAGTCCCCGAAGACCGGGGAGATCTTCTCGAACTCGGGCAGCAGCCTCTTCGTCTCGGCGAGTGTCGGCCGCTGCTTGTCGTCCAGGCACGATATGACCCGTTGGGACTGGGTGGTCGTGCCGTAGTGCCCCGCGGAGTCACGGTCGTTGTACTGGTCCGCGAGCGACAGCAGCTCAGTGCCGTCGCCCTCCTCGGCCGCCTTGAGCGCGCCGGTCAGCGTCGGCCAGCTCTCTTCGCTGTACAGCGGCAGGACGATGCCGGTGACCGCGAGGGTCTGCGTCAGCTTTCGCCCGGAGGATGTCGGCAGCGGCTTCGCGTCGAGCGTCTTCAGCAGGTCCGCGATCTTCCGCGATCCCTGCTTCGGGTCCTGCCCGGTGGACTTCAGGTAGTCGTCCAGTGCCCGCTGGAAGCCCTGGGCCTGGTTCTTCGCGTGCCCGACCGAGTCCGCGGTCGGGTCGACCACCGCGTCCAGGACCAGCCGTCCCACCCGCCCAGGGAACAGGTGGGCGTACACACCGCCCAGTTCGGTGCCGTAGGAGATGCCGAAGTAGTGCGTCTTCGTGTCGCCGAGCACCTGGCGCATCAGGTCCATGTCGCGGGCCGTGTCGGTCGTCGAGACATGCGCGATCAGCTTGCCGGCGGCCTTCTCGCAGCCCTTCCCGAAGTCGGCCGCGTCCTGGAAGTACGCCGTCTCCTCGGCCGCCGTGTCCGGTGTCGCGTCGACCGACTCGGCGGCCTGGACGGCCTTGTCGCCGCGGCACCGGACGCCCTCGCTGGCGCCCACTCCGCGCGGATCCCAGCTCACCAGGTCGTACCGCGCGCGCAGCGCGGAGACGGTGGAGGCGTAGTACGGCAGCGTCGAGACGCCCGAGCCGCCCGGGCCGCCGAAGTTGAACAGCAGCGAACCGATCCGCCTGCCCTGGGCCCCGCTCGCCTTCGCCCGGATCAGCGCCAGCCCGATGGTCTCCCCGTCCGGCTTCGCCCAGTCCAACGGCACCTTGAGCGTCGCGCACCGCCACTCGTCACCCGGCGCGGCGGAGTCCGAAGCGGCCTTGCAGCGGCCCCAGTCGAGCTTCTGGGAGGTGAGGGAGGCAGGCAGGACACCGGAACCGCCGACGGAGGCCGACGGCCGCTCGGACCGGGTCTTCCCCGGCTCCCCGCCCCCACCGGACGACCCGCCGCCGCACCCGGCCACCAGCAGCCCGGCGGCCACGACGGCCCCCCACCGTACAGATCGAGACATGCGCTCACATCCCCCACACAGGCCCTCCGCAGGTTCGTCGCGGAAAGCGGTCAGGCCATAGTAGGCGGAACGCACGAAGCCCGATCATGCCTGTGGATAACCCTCTGACCTGTGTGTTCATGTCGCCCCGTCAGAGGTGCGGGGAACTGCGGGGGCAACCACGACGCCACCGCGGCCGCGTCACCACCCTCTCGGCACCACCTCTCGGCACCACCCGGCGCGCTCACGCACACACGGTCCCCGCCGTCGGCACCGTCCCCTCCAGCAGGTAGCCGTTCACCGCGCCCTGCACGCACCGGTTCTTGCTGTCGTACGCCCCGTGCCCCTGCCCCTGGTACGTCAGCTCGACCCCGACGCCCTGGCCGAGCGCCTCCACCATCTTCTTCGCGCCCTCGTACGGAGTGGCCGGGTCCCCCGTGTTCCCGACGACCAGGATCGGCGCCGAGCCGGGCGCGCTCACGTCGGGGTGGTCGGCGGCGCCCGGCACCGCCCAGTCCGTGCAGCTGACCATGGACCAGGCGAGGTAGTCGCCGAACAGCGGGGAGGCGGCGCGGAACTCGGGCAGCTTCTGCTGGACGTAGTCGGCGGTGTACCGGGGTCTGTCGTCGGCGCAGTTGATGGCGGTGTTGGCCGCCGTGATGTTGCTGTACTCGCCGTTCTGGTTCCGGCCGTTCATCGAGTCCGACAGCAGCATCAGGACCTTTCCGTCACCGTCGTAGGCCTCCTCCAGGCCCTCGGTGAGGTACTCCCAGAAGTCCTTGGAGTACAGGGACTGGGCGATGCCGTTGGTGGCGGCGGTCTGGGTCAGCATGCGGGGCAGGATGCCGGGGATCGGCTTCCTGTCGAGGTCCACGAGGAGCTTGGCGATACGGTCCTTCACGTCCTGCGGGGTGTCACCGATCGGGCACGGTGTCTTCTTCGAGGTGCAGTCCTCGGCGAAGTTGTCGAGCGCGAGCTGGAAACCCTTGGCCTGCCCGAGCGAGCTCTGTTCCGGGTCCTGGGTGGGGTCGACGACGGCGTCGAACACGGCCCGGCCCACGTTCTTCGGGAACAGGTGGGCGTAGACGCCGCCGAGTTCGGTGCCGTAGGAGATGCCGAAGTAGTGCAGTCGCCGGTCGCCCAGGACCTGGCGCATGAGGTCCATGTCGCGGGCGGCGTCGGTGGTGGGCACGTGCGGCAGGATCGTCTTGGAGTTCTTCTCGCAGGCGGCGTTGAACTGCTGGGTGCGCTTGATCAGCTGGGTGCGTTCGGCGCTGGTGTCGGGCGTCGCGTCCTGCTGGAAGTAGTCGTCGAGCTGGGCGTCGTTCTCGCACTCCACGGGGTCGCTGCGGCCTACCCCGCGCGGGTCGAAGCTGACGAGGTCGTAGCGGGTGCGCAGGGCCGCGTAGTCCGCGCCGAACGCCGGCAGGGTGGTGACACCGCTGCCGCCGGGGCCGCCGAAGTTGAAGACCAGGGACCCGATCCGCTTGTCCGGGGCGCCGCTGGCCTTGGCGCGGATCAGGGCGAGCCCGATGGTCGCGCCCTTCGGCTTCGACCAGTCCAGGGGCGCCTTCATGGTGGCGCACTGCCAACTGGCGCCACCCGGCAGCGGGGAGGGCGAGTCGCCGCCGCCCTCGGCCTCGTCGGGGGCCGGGCACGCCTTCCAGTCCAGTTTCTGTGCCGTCAGATCCTGGTTCTCGGATCCGCCGCCGCCGCATCCGGTCAGCACGGAGGACAGCACCAGGGCGGTGGTCAGGGCGGCGACACGGATCCGGCTGGGCTTAGGCATACCTCCATCGTGGGGTCGCGCCCCACCGCGCGCGCGGGGCGCGAGCCGTACGAGGTACGGCCTACAGCGCGCCCTTGCGGGTGAGGTGGTTGAAGGCCAGCCAGCCCGGCAGGACCGGCAGCCACAGGGTCAGCAGCCGGTACAGCAGGACGGCGGGGGCCGCGACCTCCTTGGGCAGCCCGACGGCGATCAGGCCGACGGTCAGGGTGGCCTCGACCGCGCCGACGCCGCCGGGTGTGGGTGCCGCGGAGCCGAGCGCGTTGCCGGCGAGGAAGACGACGGCGACGCTGGCGATGCTCAGCGAGGTCGACTGGTCGCCGAAGGCGCGGATGGAGGCGTCAAGGCACATCACGAAGCAGGCGGTCAGCAGCAGCATGCCCCCGATGCCGGTGACGAGCTTCTGCGGCCGCTGGAGCACGTCCAGCATGCGCGGCACGACACCCGCGAAGAGCGATCGCACGCGTGTGGCGACGAATTTCCGCAGGAAGGGCACCGAGGTCACCACGAGGACGAGGACGGCCACCGTCAGCAGGCCCGCGATGACGGTCCGGGACGGTGACAGGGACGGTGTCTTCTCGGTGCCGGTCAGGTAGCCGAAGGACAGCAGCATCAGGATGTGACAGCCGAGCCCGAACAGCTGGGAGGCGCCGACGCTCGCCACCGCGCCCCCGGGGCGGACCCCCGCGCGTTGCAGGAAGCGGGTGTTGAGGGCGACACCGCCGACGGCGGCGGGCGCCACGATCTTCACGAAGGAACCGGCGACCTGCGCCGCCACGGTCCGCACGAAGGGCACCCGCTCGGGCACGAACCCGAGCAGGGACATCGCGGCGGCGACGTAGCTGAGCGCGGAGAAGGCCACCGCGGCGATCACCCAGCCCCACTGGGCCTGCGCGAACAGGGTGTTGAACTCGATGTGGGTGAGCTGAGTGAGCAGGTAGTACGCGCCGATCGCACCGGCCATGAAGCTGATCAGGGTGCGTGGCCGCACCCGTTCGAGGCGGGCGGGCTCGACCGGTGCCTGGGGCCTGATCCGCAGCACCTGGTGCCGGATCTGGGTGAGCAGGTCCTCCTCGCGGGCCTCCTCCAGCGCGTCGTCCAGGGCCCGCTTCTCGGCCCGCTGCTCGGCGCGCACGGTCTTCTTGTCGGGCTTCTCGGCCTCCTCCGCACGGGCCTGCTTGGCCTGCCGGGACGCCTCCAGGACCGCGTCGCGCTCGCGCTGGGCGCGTTCCCTGGCGAGTCTTCGCAGCGTCGCGCGCGTGGAGCGGGTGAGCGCGATCGGCTGGAGCATCGGCAGGCAGTCGGCGACGGCGTCGGGCCCGAGGACGCCGACCGCCGAGGCCACCGCCCGCTCGGCGCCCACCCGCAGGCCGAGCGTGGTGACCAGCTGGGCGACGTCCATGCGCAGCAGCAGCTCACCGGCCGCGATCTCACCGCCGCGCAGGTCGGTGAGGATCACCGTGCCGGAACGGTCCACCAGGATGGCGTCGCCCGCGAGCCTGCGGTGCGCGATCCGGCGTGACTGTAGCGCCTGCACCTGGTGCCAGGTGTTGCGCAGCAGGTCGTCGGTGATCTCCTCGTCCGCCAGCGAGTCGAGGGTACGGCCGCCGGTGTGCTCGTAGACGAGCATCACGGCGTCGGGGCCCAGCTCGGAGGTGGCGATCAGCTTCGGGGCGTTGGCACCGGCCGCGATCGCCGCGTACGCCAGCAGTGCCTCCTGCTCCAGGGCCTGGCGCAGGGACTGGAGGCTGGAGCGGGTGGCGAAGCCGCGCAGGGTGAGGTTGCGCCAGGCCCGGTAGAAGAACCCCTGGGCCTGCTGCTCCCGGTCGACGACCGTGACGTCCAGTGGCGGCCCGTCCTCCAGGGTGACGAAGTAGCGCCGGCCCCGGTCGCCGTTCTCGGAGTCCAAAACCTCCTCGCGGGCCGCGCCGACCGGGTGGAAGCCGACGTGCCGCAGCCCCGCCAGCAGGGTCCGCCCGGTGGGGCGGACGTTGGGCGAGCCGACCGCGTACAGCGTGCCGTAGGCGACGGTCCAGCCGATCAGCACGGTGAGGATGATCGAGAACGGGGTGGTGTAGCCGGTGACCAGCATGGAGAACGCGTCGAGGAGCAGCACGATCCACAGGACCGAGCGCCATCTCGGCCGCCGGGACATGCCGACGGCCGTCATGTAGGCGATGACGGGAGCGAGATAGCCGTGCACCGGGTCGGTGAGGGCGTGGATGTCACCGGGGGAGGGCTGGGTGAGCGCCTCCTGGATCGAGCCCGGCGCGGCCCTGGCCACCCACAGGTCCGTGGCGAGGGTCACGCCGTGCGCGAGGACGGCCGCGAGCACGCCGTCGGCGATGCGCAGCCCGTCCCGTTTGATCAGCCGCTCGATCGCGAACGCGACCGGCACCAGCAGGATCGCGATGCTGGAGGCCAGTCCCGCGAACCTGATCAGCAGGTCCGGGGCCTGGCCGGTGCCCTTGTTGATGTCCTGCTCGAGCCCGGAGGTGGTGCCGTGCGCGAACGCGGCGATGCCGAGCAGCACGACGATGCCCAGCACACCGACCAAAAGCCGCATGAGGTCGGAAGGACGGTGCACGCGCGCGGGGAGGAGCGGTTCGTCGCCCTCCACCTCGTCGGCGTGTGTCTCGTCCGGCACGTGCTCCGCCTCGGCGGGGTCGGGGTCGGGGTCGGCGGCCGGCTCGGGGTGCGCCGTGCCGGAAGTTGCGGCGTCCGGGCGCGCGCCGGCGTCAGGGGTGCCCGCCGCGCCGTCGGGGTGCACGCCCTGCTGCTTGGTCGTCTCTTCTTGATCTCGTATCACCAGTCACCGCCCGCACGATGGTGGCATGCCCCACCGACACCGGAGGGCATCAGGGTGCAGATGCGGGGGCGCACAGTCTGCCCCAAGCGCCGCCAGAGGGCGAGGTGGCGCCGGACCGCGGACCGCTCCGGTTGTCGGTGGGGTGCGGCAGGATGGGTCGAATGAGCGAGCAGAGCCGTCCCGCGGACACCCGGGAGGGGTACACGGACGAGTTGCCGGAGTACGCCGAGCGGGTCCTGGAGGTCGCCGAGCGGATCCCGTCCGGGCGCGTGATGACGTACGGGGACGTCGCGGAGTGGCTGGAGGAGGGCGGACCGCGTCAGGTGGGGCGTGTGATGTCGCTCTACGGCGGTGCCGTCCCGTGGTGGCGGGTGGTGCGCTCCGACGGGGTGCTGCTGCCCGGACACGAACTGCGCGCACTGGACCACTACCGCGCCGAGGGCACTCCGCTGAAGACTGCGAGCAGGGCCGCGGAGGGCCATCTGCCGCGGCTCGACATGAAGCGGGCGCGGTGGGACGGCGGCGCGGACGCGGGGGCTCACATCTGACAGCTTCCGCCATCCGGGGCCCTCAGGGGGAGCCGGTGGCCCGTACGAGGGACACCGGGGACGTCCGTGGCATGACGTACGTTCGTGGGATGCGGGAAACGAGTGCCGCGGGTGCCGCCCGGGGCGGACGGGCCGGGCGAGGAGAATCGGAAGCCCTGCTTCCGTCCGGTTCGTCGGCGTAGCGTCGGCAGCGCGTGTCCCGCTCACCCCGCGGCCACCATCCCGCACCCGCGACCGCGGACCGACCAGCACACCCACCAGGACCGGCGAACCACGTGAGCTCCTCTTCCTCCACCAGGCGCCTGCCGCACCCCCACCAGGTGCGCCAGGGGAGCCGTGGCGCTTACCGACTGGTCCGTACGCCGCCGGCCGCTGTGCGCCCCCCTCGTCTGGACGCCGCGCAGCGCGCCGTGGTTGACCACACCGCCGGCCCGCTGCTCGTCCTCGCCGGCCCCGGCACCGGGAAGACCACGACCCTGGTGGAGTCCGTGGCCGCGCGGATCGCGCGCGGTGCGGATCCCGAGCGGATCCTGGTGCTGACGTTCAGCCGCAAGGCCGCCGTCGAACTGCGCGACCGCATGGCCCTGCGGGTGGGCGCGGCCCGCGCGCCCCGGGCGACCACCTTCCACTCGTACTGCTACGCCCTGGTCCGCGCCCACCAGGACAGCGGTCTGTTCGTGGACCCGCTGCGGCTGCTGTCCGGGCCCGAGCAGGACGTCACCGTCCGCGAGCTGCTGGCCGGCGAGGCCGAGCTGGAGCGGCTGGGGCTCGACCCGGTGCGCTGGCCCGACGAACTGCGCGCCTGCCTGACCACCCGGGGCTTCGCCGACGAGGTCCGCGCGGTCCTCGCCCGCAGCCGCGAGCTGGGCCTGGACCCGGCCGCGCTGGACGCCTTCGCCCGCCGGATCGGCCGCCCCGACTGGCGGGCCGCGGCCGCCTTCCTCGCCGAGTACCTGGATGTCCTCGACCTCCAGGGTGTCCTCGACTACGCCGAACTCGTCCACCGCGCGGTGCTGCTCGCCCACCGCCCCGAGGTCGCCCTGGACCTCGCCGGGCGCTACGACGCCGTCTACGTCGACGAGTACCAGGACACCGACCCGGCCCAGGTCCGCCTGCTGCGCGCCCTGGCCGGAGCCGGACGCACCCTGGTCGCGTTCGGCGACCCGGACCAGTCGATCTACACGTTCCGCGGCGCGGACGTGAACGGGATCCTGGAGTTCCCGCACGTCTTCGCGCGCGTGGACGGCACTCCCGCCCCCGTCGAGGTGCTGCGCACCGCCCGCCGCGCGGGCGCCGGCCTGCTGGCCGCGACCCGCCTGCTGACCCGGCGGATGCCGCTCACCCGGCTGCCCGCCGACCGGGTGCGCGCCCACCGCGAACCGGCCCCCGCGCGGGACGGCGGACACGTCGAGGTCTACACGTATCCGACCGCCGGCACCGAACTGGACAACATCGCCGACGTCCTCCGGCGCGCCCATCTGGAGGACGGCGTCAGCTGGAGCGACATGGCCGTCCTGGTGCGCGGCGGCGCCACCCTCCCGACGGTCCGCCGCGCCCTCACCGCGGCCGGGGTCCCCCTGGACATCGACGGCGACGACGTGCCGCTGCGCCACGAACCGGCGGTGGCGCCCCTGCTGGCGGCACTGCGCGCGGTGGCCGAGGCGGCGGCGCAGGAGGCGGCGGACGGTACCTGCTGGCTGGCCACCGAGACCGCGCTCACCCTGCTCACCTCGCCCCTCGCCGGCATGGACGCGGCCGACCTGCGCCGCCTCGGCCGAGCCCTGCGCGACGAGGAGCGCGCGTCCGGGAACGCGCTCCCGCCACCCTCGGACGAACTGCTCGCGCGGGCGCTCGCCGAACCCGAACGCCTGGCGGTCCACGACCCCGGGTACGCGCGCGGGGCCCAGCGCCTCGGCGCGCTGCTCAGGAAGGCCCGGGAGCGCCTCGCCGACGGCGGTACGGCCGAGGAGGCGTTGTGGGACCTGTGGAACGGCACACCCTGGCCCTCGCGCCTGGAGCGTGCCGCCCGGCGCGGCGGCGCGGCCGGCCGCAACGCCGACCGTGACCTGGACGCCGTGTGCGCCCTGTTCGCCACCGCCGCCCGCGCGGAGGAGCGCAGCGGCGGCCGGGGCACGCTGAACTTCCTGGCCGAGATCGAGGCCGAGGACATCGCCGCCGACACCCTGGCCGGCCGTGCGGTACGGCCCGACGCCGTACGCCTGATGACCGCGCACCGGGCCAAGGGGCTGGAGTGGCGGCTGGTCGTCGTGGCCGGCGTCCAGGAGGGGGTCTGGCCGGATTTGCGCCGCCGCGGCTCCCTCCTGGAGGCCGACCGCATCGGCCGCGACGGACTCGCCGAACCGCTCACCCCGGGCGCGCTGCTCGCCGAGGAGCGCCGCCTGTTCTACGTCGCCGCCACGCGCGCGCGGGAACGTCTCGTCGTCACCGCCGTGAAGGCCCCCGCGGACGACGGCGACCAGCCCTCCCGCTTCCTCACCGAGCTGGGCGCCGAACCCCAGGACGTCACCGGCCGGCCCCGCCGGCCGCTCGCCGTGGCCGCCCTGATCGCCGAACTGCGCGCGACCACCGTCGACCCGCGCGCCTCCGACGCCCTGCGCGAGGCGGCCGCCCAGCGCCTCGCCCGGCTGGCCGCACTCGCCGACGAGGACGGCCGGCCCCTGGTGCCCGCCGCCCACCCCTACCGCTGGTGGGGCATGTTCGAGCCGACCGAGAGCAAGGTGCCGCTGCGCGACCGCGACCAGCCGGTGGTGCTCTCCGGCAGCGCCCTCGACCAGCTCGCCAACACGTGCAGCTTGCAGTGGTTCCTGGGCCGTGAGGTGAAGGCCGACGCCCCCGCCACCACCGCCCAGGGCTTCGGCAACGTCGTGCACGTCCTCGCCGACGAGGTCGCCTCCGGGCGTACCCCCGCCGACCTCGCCGTCCTCATGGAGCGCCTGGAGTCGGTGTGGAACGCGCTCGCCTTCGACGCGCCCTGGAAGTCGGCGCAGGAGAAGGACAACGCGCGCGTCGCGCTCGAACGCTTCTTGAAGTGGCACGTCCTGGACCGCACCGGACGGACCCCGGTCGCCAGCGAGCAGGACTTCGACGTCACCCTGGGCGCGGGCGACTACGAGGTGCGCATCCGCGGGCAGATGGACCGTGTGGAGACCGACGCCGAGGGCCGTGCGTACGTCGTCGACTTCAAGACGGGCAAGCAGGCGCCCAGTTCGGCTGAGGTGGCCCGGCACCCCCAGCTCGCCGTCTACCAGCTCGCGGTCCGCGAGGGTGCCGTCGACGAGGCCTTCGACGGCGTCCGGCCCGAGCCCGGTGGCGCCGAACTGGTCCACCTCCGGCAGGGTGCCGCCCAGCGCGACGGCGGCGAGACCCTGCCCAAGGTGCAGGCGCAGGAGCCGCTGGAGGGGGAGTGGGTCGGTGAACTGCTGGCCACGGCCGCCGGCAAGGTACTCGACGAACGCTTCACGCCCACCACCGGCCAGCACTGCACGCACTGTGCCTTCCGGGCGTCGTGCAGCGCCCGGCCCGAGGGGCGGCACGTGGTGGAGTGAGCGCTGTGTCTCGATTGTCAGTGCTCGCCGCTAGCCTCTTTCCTCATGCCCGCACACATCACCGACCCCGAGCAGCTCAAGGAGCTCCTCGGCATCCCGTTCACCCCGGAGCAGACGGCCTGCATCACCGCGCCGCCCGCCCCGCAGGTGATCGTGGCCGGAGCCGGTTCGGGCAAGACGACGGTGATGGCGGCCCGCGTGGTCTGGCTGGTCGGCACCGGCCAGGTCGCCCCCGAACAGGTCCTCGGCCTGACCTTCACCAACAAGGCGGCCGGTGAGCTCGCCGAACGCGTCCGCAAGGCACTCGTCAGGGCCGGCGTCACGGACCCCGACGTCATCGACCCGGACAACCCGCCCGGCGAGCCGGTCATCTCGACCTACCACGCCTTCGCCGGCCGGCTGCTGACCGACCACGGGCTGCGCATCGGCCTGGAGCCCACCTCCAGGCTGCTCGCCGACGCCACCCGCTACCAGCTCGCCGCCCGCGTACTGCGTGAGGCCCCCGGCCCCTACCCGGCCCTGACCCGCTCCTTCGCCGACCTGGTCAGCGACCTGCTCGCGCTGGACTCCGAACTCGCCGAACACCTCGTACGACCCGAGGACCTGCGCACCTGGGACGCCGGACTGCTCAGCACCCTGGCGGGCGTCAAACTCGGCAACGCCGACCTGCGCAAGGTCCCCGAGGCGGCGGCCGCACGCCGTGAGCTGGCCGGACTCGTCCTGCGGTACCGGGCCGCCAAGCGCGAGCGGGACCTGCTCGACTTCGGCGACCAGATCGCGCTGTCCGCCTCGCTCGCCGGCATCCCCGAGGTGGGCCGGCTGCTCCGCGACGAGTTCCGGGTCGTCCTCCTCGACGAGTACCAGGACACCTCGGTCGCCCAGCGCGTCCTCCTGGCGGGCCTGTTCGGCGGCGGCACCGGGCACCCCGTGACCGCGGTCGGCGACCCCTGCCAGGCCATCTACGGCTGGCGTGGCGCCTCCGTCGCCAACCTGGACGACTTCCCCGAGCACTTCGCGCGCGCCGACGGCCGCCCCGCCACCCGCCAGGCGCTGAGCGAGAACCGCCGCAGCGGCGGCCGTCTCCTCGACCTCGCCAACGGCCTCGCCGAGCCGCTGCGCGCCATGCACGCGGGCGTGGCGGCCCTGCGCCCGGCCCCGGGCGCCGAACGCGACGGCATGGTCCGGTGCGCCCTGCTGCGCACCCACGCCGAGGAGATGGACTGGATCGCCGACTCGGTCGCCCATCTCGTCCGCACGGGCACCGCGCCCGGCGAGATCGCGGTCCTGTGCCGCACGGCGACCGACTTCGCACAGATCCAGGGCGCACTCGTCGCACGGGACGTCCCCGTCGAGGTGGTCGGCCTCTCCGGGCTGCTGCACCTGCCCGAGGTGGCCGACCTCGTCGCCGTCTGTGAAGTGCTCCAGGACCCCGGGGCCAACGCCTCCCTGGTCCGGCTGCTGAGCGGCCCGCGCTGGCGCATCGGCCCTCGTGACCTGGCCCTGCTCGGCCGCCGCGCCCGGCTGCTGGTCGCCCACGCGCGCGTGGGCGACGCGGACGACCCGGACCGTCGGCTCGCCGAGGCCGTCGAAGGCGTCGACCCCGCCGAGGTGATATCGCTCGCGGACGCCCTGGACACCTTCCTGGAGCTGCCGATCGGTACGGAGCGGACCGGGCCGGAGGACGACGGGCTGCCGTTCTCGCCGGACGCGCGCGTGCGTTTCGCCCGGCTCGCCGCCGAACTGCGCGAGCTGCGCCGGGCCCTGTCCGACCCGCTGATGGACGTCCTGCACCGGGTGCTCGCGGTCACCGGCCTCGAGGTCGAGCTGTCGGCGTCCCCGCACGCCCTCGCCGCGCGCCGTCGCGAGACCCTGTCCAACTTCCTGGACGTCGCCGCCTCCTTCGCGGCCGGTGACCAGGAGGCGAGTCTGCTCGCCTTCCTGGGCTTCCTGCGCACCGCCGCCCAGTACGAGAAGGGCCTGGACAACGCCCTGCCCGGTGGCGAGAACACCGTCAAGGTGCTCACGGCGCACAAGTCGAAGGGCCTGGAGTGGGACGTCGTGGCCGTCCCCGGACTCGTGAAGGGCACCTTCCCGAGCAGCCAGGGGCGCGAGAAGTGGACCGCCCAGGCCAAGGTCCTCCCGCACGCCCTGCGCGGCGACACGGACACCCTGCCCGACGTCGAGGCCTGGGACTCACGGGGCATGAAGGCCTTCCACGAGGCGATGAAGGACCACCAGCACACCGAGGAGCTCCGGCTCGGCTACGTCACCTTCACCCGCCCCCGCTCGCTGCTCCTCGGCTCGGGCCACTGGTGGGGTCCCAGCCAGAAGAAGCCGCGCGGCCCCTCCGGCTTCCTCGGGGACCTGTACGAGCACTGCGCCGCCGGACACGGCGAGATCGAGGCCTGGGCCGACGAACCGGGGGAGGACGAGGAGAACCCGGCACTGCACACGGCGAGCGCCGACCAGGCGTGGCCGCTGCCCCTGGACGAGGACGCGCTGGCCCGCAGGCGCGCGGCCGCCGAGACCGTGCTCGCCCACCTGGACGCCGTCCCGGCCGAGGCCGGCTCCGGTGGTGCTCGCGCCGCCCACGACCCGGCCGGCGTCGAGGACCCGGACTGGCCCCCGCCGCCGGAGGACGAGGAACCCGACCCAGACGAGGACGCCTTCGCGGACGCCGACGCCGCCGACTGGGACTCCTGGAGCACGGACCGCCCCACGGTCCCGCACCAGGTCGCGTACGCCGAGCGCACGCCCCCGCACGCGCCGGCGGACGAGCCTGGCCCCTCCATCCCTCTCACCCCCGAGGAGGCCCGCGCCGTCGCCTCCTGGGACCGTGACCTCGACGCGCTCGCGGGTGAGCTGCTGCGCGCCCGCCGCAGCGTCACCGACGTGCCGCTGCCGGCCGCGCTCTCCGCCACCCAGCTGATGCGTCTCGCGGAGGACCCGGACGGGCTCGCACAGGAACTCGCGCGCCCCATGCCGCGCCCCCCGCAGCCGGCCGCGCGCCGGGGCACCCGGTTCCACGCCTGGGTCGAGGCCCGTTTCGAAGAACTCACGCTGCCCATGCTGGAGCCCGACGAGCTGCCCGGCAGCGACGCCGAGATCGCCGACGAACACGACCTCGAAGCCCTCAAGGAGGCCTTCGAACGCACCGAGTACGCCCACCGCACGCCCTACCGGGTCGAAGCCCCCTTCCAGCTCGCCCTCGCGGGCCGGGTCGTACGGGGCCGGATCGACGCCGTGTACCGGACCGTGAGCGGCGACCGGGTGTCGTACGAGATCGTGGACTGGAAGACCAGCCGTACCCGGCTGGCCGACCCGCTCCAGCTGGCGATCTACCGGATCGGCTGGGCGGAGCAGCAGGGCGTGCCGCCCGAGGCGGTCACGGTCGCGTTCGTGCACGTCCGCACCGGCGAGGTGGAACGGCCGGAGGGGCTGCCGGACCGCGCCGCCCTGGAAAAACTGATCGTCGGACAAGCTGAGTGTGACGAACCGCCCGCCGAGGATGTCCGTCCGGGCCGATAGGCTCGTGACCATGAGCCAGACCCCGGACAGCGCCGTCCGTACGTACATCGAGCAGCACCGCGCCGCCTTCCTCGCCGACCTCGCCGAATGGCTGCGCATCCCCTCCGTGTCGGCCCGGCCCGACCACGCCGCCGATGTACGCCGCAGCGCCGACTGGCTCGCCGCCAAACTGACCGGGACCGGCTTCCCGACCGCCGAGGTCTGGGAGACCCCGGGCGCCCCCGCCGTCTTCGCGGAGTGGCCATCGGGCGACCCCGAAGCCCCCACGGTCCTCGTCTACGGCCATCACGACGTACAGCCCGCCGCCCGTGAGGACGGCTGGGACAGCGAGCCCTTCGAGCCGGTCGTCCGGGAGAACCGCCTCTACGCGCGCGGCGCGGCCGACGACAAGGGCCAGGTGTTCTTCCACACACTCGGCGTCCGCGCCCACCTCGCCGCCACCGGCCGCACCGCCCCCGCGGTCAACCTGAAGCTGCTGATCGAGGGCGAGGAGGAGTCCGGCTCCCCGCACTTCCGCGCCCTGGTCGAGGAGCACGCCGAGCGGCTCGCCGCCGACGCCGTGATCGTCTCCGACACCGGAATGTGGTCCGAGGACACCCCCACGGTGTGCACGGGCATGCGCGGGCTCACCGAGTGCCAGATCGTCCTGCACGGCCCGGACCAGGACATCCACTCCGGCGAGTTCGGCGGTGCCGTGCCCAACCCGGCCACCGCCGCGGCCCGCCTGGTCGCCGCCCTGCACGACGAGCACGGCCGGGTGGCGATCCCCGGCTTCTACGACGGGGTCGTGGAGCCGGGCGACCGCGAGCGGCGGCTCTGGGCCGAGCTGCCCTTCGACGAGAAGAGCTGGCTGCGCGGAGCGCACTCGCACGCCACCGCGGGCGAGGCCGGATACAGCACCCTGGAGCGCGTCTGGGCCCGTCCCACCGCCGAGGTCAACGGCATCGGCGGCGGCTACCAGGGCCCCGGCAGCAAGACGATCGTCCCGTCCTCGGCGGAGCTGAAGCTGTCGTTCCGGCTGGTCGCGGGACAGGAACCGGACCGCGTCAACGAGGCCGTCCGCGCCTGGGCCGCCGACCGGATCCCCGCCGGCGTCCGCGCCGAGATCACGTTCCTGCCGGCCACCCGCCCGTGCCTGACCCCGCTCGACCACCCCGGGCTCCAGTCACTCGCCCGTGCCATGGGGCGGGCCTTCGAAGGACCTGTCCGATTCACCCGTTCGGGTGGCTCGGGGCCGGCAGCGGACCTCCAGGACGTCCTCGGCACACCCGTCCTCTTCCTGGGCATCTCCGTCCCCTCCGACGGCTGGCACGCCCCGAACGAGAAGGTCGAGCTCGACCTCCTCCTCAAGGGCGTCGAGACCAGCGCCTACCTCTGGGACGACCTCGCCGAGAACTGGCGCCGTGCCCCCTGAGCCGCCGCCGTCCGGAGCGGCACCGCGCGCGGGGCACACTGGAAGGGCCGCCCCGCCCGGCCCCGCCCGACCCGGTCCCCTCCCGCCCTTCGTCCCGCTGAACCACCCGCTGAAACATCCGTTGCACTGGGGGAGTTGGAAGCACCCGTGACCACCTGGACCGACCACACCGCCGACCGACCGATCTCGCTCACCGCCCCGAGCGGCATCGACCGCGCCGCCCACCACCGGCTCGACGAGGCCTGGCTCGCGGCGGCGTGGAGCCACCCCGACACCCGCTGCTTCGTGGTCTCCGGCGGCCAGGTCCTCATCGACGAGACGCCCGACGGCCGCACCGAACTCGTCATGACCCCCTCCTTCGAGGCCCCCCTCACCGAGGCGCACCGCTACTTCCTGGGCACCGACGAGGACGGCGTCAGCTACTTCGCCCTCCAGAAGGACGCGCTGCCCGGCCGCATCGACCAGTCCGCGCGCCCCGCCGGCCTGCGGGAGGCCGGGCTGCTGCTGTCCCCGCGCGACACCGGCCTGATGGTGCACGCGGTCGGCCTGGAGAACTGGCAGCGCACCCACCGCTTCTGCTCCCGCTGCGGCGAACGCACCGCCATCGCCGCCGCAGGGCACATCCGCCGCTGCCCCGCCTGCGGCGCCGAGCACTACCCGCGCACCGACCCCGCCGTGATCATGGCCGTCACCGACGAGGACGACCGCATCCTGCTCGGCCGCCAGGTCCACTGGCCCGAGGGCCGCTTCTCCACGCTCGCCGGTTTCGTCGAGCCCGGCGAGTCCATCGAGCAGGCGGTGCGCCGTGAGGTCTCCGAGGAGGTCGGGGTCACCGTCGGCCCGGTCGAGTACGTCGCCAGCCAGCCCTGGCCGTTCCCGTCCAGCCTGATGCTGGGCTTCATGGCCCGCGCGACCTCCACGGAGATCAACGTGGACGGCGACGAGATCCACGAGGCCCGCTGGTTCTCCCGCGACGAACTGGGCGCCGCCTTCGACTCGGGCGAGGTCCTGCCGCCGTACGGCATCTCCATCGCGGCCCGCCTGATCGAGATGTGGTACGGCAAGCCGCTGCCGACGAGGAGCTTCGTCTGAGACGGCGGACGCGATGATGGCCGACACCTACTGGAACCACAACGTCCACTACCACCCGGTGGTGCTGGACGCGGTACCGGACGGCTGCCGCGCCGCCCTGGACGTCGGCTGCGGCGACGGCCTGCTCGCCGCCAGGCTCGCGGCCAGGGCGGAAACGGTGACCGGTGTGGACCGGTCCCCGGAGATGGTCCGGCTGGCGGGCAAGCGACAGGAGGGCAACCTCACCTTCCTGGCGGGCGACTACCGCGACGGCACCCTCCTCGACGAGGGGAGCTACGACTTCGTCAGCGCGGTCGCCGTCATCCATCACGCCCCCTTCGACGACGCGATCGACCGGCTGGTACGGCTGCTCGCCCCCGGTGGCCGACTGGTCGTCGTCGGCCTGGCGCACGACCGCACCCTCCTGGACCGGCTGATCAGCGTCTGCGCGGTCCCCGCGAACCTGCTCGCCGCGCGCCGGCACGGAGGCGAGCGGAGCCCGGCCGACATGCCCGTGGAGGACCCGATCATGAACTGGCGGGAGGTCCGGCGGGCCACGGCCCAGGTGCTGCCCGGCCGCCGCTACCGGCGCCGGCTGCTCTGGCGTTACACCCTGGTGTGGGACAAGCCGGTCCGAACATGCGAAAGCGGCCCCTGACGTGCGTCAGGGGCCGCCGCACGACTGCGAACTCAGGCGCCGATCTTCTGCTTGACCTGGGCCAGGGAGGGGTTCGTCAGCGTCGAGCCGTCTCCGAAGAGCACGGTCGGCACCGTCTGGTTTCCGCCATTCGCCTTCTCCACGAACGCGGCCGACTCCGGGTCCTGCTCGATGTTGATCTCGGTGTACGCGATGCCCTCGCGGTCCATCTGGCTCTTCAGCCGACGGCAGTAACCGCACCACGTCGTGCTGTACATCGTCACAGTGCCCTGCATCTCGCTCGCGCTCCTTCTGGCAGCTCGGGAAGGTCGTCCGGAGAAGGAACGTCTGCGACCCGTCCGCCATTCCCGCAGCCCCCGCCCCGTGCGGCGCCTGCCGCGTTAGTACGACTGCGAGGGGCCCCCTGTGGACAACCGGCACGGTCGTCTCGGGCGACCTGGCAGCATGGCAATGTGACAGCAGCAACGCACTCCTCCCTCTTCCCGCCGGTACCGGACTCGGCCGACGCGGTGCTCGAAGGGCTCGACCCCGAGCAGCGCGCGGTGGCGACCGCCCTGCACGGACCGGTGTGTGTGCTGGCCGGAGCGGGGACCGGCAAGACCCGGGCGATCACCCACCGGATCGCCTACGGAGTACGGGCCGGCATCCTCCAGCCCTCCAGCGTGCTCGCCGTCACGTTCACCAACCGCGCCGCCGGGGAGATGCGCGGCCGGCTGCGCCAGCTCGGCGCGCAGGGCGTCCAGGCCCGCACCTTCCACTCGGCCGCGCTGCGCCAGCTCCAGTTCTTCTGGCCGAAAGCGATCGGTGGCTCCCTGCCCCGGCTCGTCGACCGAAAGATCCAGCTCGTCGCCGACGCGGCCGCCGCCTGCCGCATCCGTCTCGACCGGGGCGAGCTGCGCGACGTGACCGCGGAGATCGAGTGGTCCAAGGTCACCCAGACCGTCCCCGCCGACTACGCGCTCGCCGCCCTGAAGGCCGGCCGCGAGAGCCCGCGGGACCCGGCGGAGATCGCCCAGCTCTACTCGGTCTACGAGGACCTCAAGCGGGACCGCGTGGTCATCGACTTCGAGGACGTCCTGCTGCTGACCGTCGGCATCCTCCAGGACCGGCACGACATCGCCGACCAGGTCCGCGCCCAGTACCAGCACTTCGTCGTCGACGAGTACCAGGACGTCAGCCCCCTCCAGCAGCGGCTGCTGGAACTGTGGCTGGGGGAGCGCGACAGCCTGTGCGTCGTCGGAGACGCCAGCCAGACCATCTACTCGTTCACAGGAGCAACCCCCGACCATCTGCTCGACTTCCGCACCCGCCACCCCGGGGCCACCGTCGTCAAGCTGGTCCGGGACTACCGCTCCACCCCCCAGGTCGTCCACCTCGCCAACGGCCTGCTGGCCCAGGCCAGCGGCCGGGCCGCCGACCACCGTCTGGAGCTCGTCTCCCAGCGCCCCGCGGGACCCGAGCCCGTCTACACCGAGTACGCCGACGAACCGGCCGAGGCCGAGGGTGCCGCCCGCCGCATCCGGGAGCTCATGGCCGCCGGCGTCCCGGCCGCCGAGATCGCCGTGCTGTTCCGCACCAACTCCCAGTCCGAGACCTACGAGCAGGCCCTCGCCGACGCCGGGGTGTCCTATCAGCTGCGTGGCGCCGAACGGTTCTTCGACCGGCCCGAGGTGCGCAGAGCGGGTGTCGCGCTGCGCGCCGCGGCCCGCTTCGGCGGCAACGACGCGCTGCTCGACGACACCGTCGACCTGCCCTCCCAGGTACGCGCGGTCCTCTCCGGCGAGGGCTGGACCAGCGAGCCGCCGGCCGGTTCCGGCGCGGTCCGGGAGCGCTGGGAGTCACTGGCCGCCCTGGTCAGCCTCGCCCACGACGTCGTCGCGGCCCGGCCCGCCGCCACCCTCGCCGACTTCGTGACCGAACTCGACGAGCGCGCGGGCGCCCAGCACGCCCCGACCGTCCAGGGCGTCACCCTCGCCTCCCTGCACTCGGCGAAGGGCCTGGAGTGGGACGTCGTCTTCCTGGTCGGTGTCGCCGAGGGCATGATGCCGATCACCTATGCGAAGACCGACGAACAGATCGAGGAGGAACGCCGTCTCCTGTACGTCGGCGTGACCCGCGCCAGGGAACGGCTCCATGTCTCCTGGTCCCTCTCCCGCAGCCCCGGTGGCCGCCCCAACCGCCGGCCCAGCCACTTCCTGGACGGTCTGCGCCCCGGGTCCACCGGCACCGTCGGCCGCGGCACGGGCACGGGCGGCGGGGGCGTCGAACGCGGCTTCGGCGGCGGCCCGTCGGTCGCGCCCCGGCGCACCCAGCGCACCCCGGCCCGCTGCCGGGTCTGCGGGCGCACGCTCACCGACGCGGGCGAGATGAAACTGATGCGCTGCGACGGCTGCCCCTCCGACATGGACGAAGGCCTCTACGAACGGCTGCGCGACTGGCGTGCCGACCAGGCCCGGCTCAGTGGTCAGCCCGCCTTCTGCGTCTTCACCGACCGGACGTTGATGGCCATCGCGGAGACGGCCCCGGACGACGATCGCGAACTGGCTCGCATCCCCGGCGTCGGCATGCGCAAGCTCAACCGTTACGGCGCCGATGTCCTGGCCATCTGCGCAGGTCGGCAGCCCGGGGGAGGGGACGCCGACGACTGATGCGAACTCGTCGAAAAAATAGTTTGCGCATGCGCCAGCAATCCCCATAGGTTCTAAGCACGGAAGCGGCGGCCTTCTCGAAGGCCCGGTTCCGTGTTGTACTTGCATATCCGAGCGGACTGGCTCACCCCAGTCCCCCCAGACGCCGAGAGGAGGCGAGTCCAGTGATCAGCATCGAGACCAACATCAGCGCGGCCAAAATGACCGATCTCTCGGCCGTCTCCCTGTGCATGCTCGGCGTCTCCAACCTGGGCACCGGTCTGTCCGGCATCTCTGCCGTGCGTCCGGCGTCCACCGTTGTCTCTCTCGCGGGTCTTCCCGTCCGTGAGCGCGACGAGCGACCGACCGAGGCACTGGAAGCAGTAGTGGCAGGGGCCCATGCCTATGCCTTTACGGCAGCCGGTGCCGGAAGCCGGAAGCAGACGAAGCAGCACGACCTGATGTGGGCCTTCCGTGGGCCAGAACCCTGGAGTGATCCAGCCTGATCGATCAGGCCGGCGCCTTCAGGGCCGCGGAACCCCATCCGGGATCCGCGGCCCTTCTGTTTTCCCCGAACGGGGAGAGCAGCGCGAAGGGGCCTCGGGGCACGAGCAGAACCCGGTACCAGCCGCCAACCGGTCCACCCGACCGGAACGACCAGACGAGGAAGAACAACCGTGCAACTCGAAGCGCACGCCCCGTCCGTACCGCCTTCCGAAACGATCCCCCCGCCCGGCCTCACGGAGGACTCCACCTTGATCCCGCTCACCGCGCTCACCGCGCTCGACGACGCCATCGAGAACCTCGGCGTACCCGTCCCCTGCCGCTCCTACGACCCGGAGGTCTTCTTCGCCGAGTCGCCGGCCGACGTCGAGTACGCCAAGTCCCTCTGCCGCACCTGCCCGCTGATCGAGGCCTGCCTCGCCGGCGCCAAGGAGCGGCGTGAGCCCTGGGGCGTCTGGGGCGGCGAACTGTTCGTCCAGGGTGTCGTCGTGGCCCGCAAGCGGCCCCGTGGCCGTCCGCGCAAGAACCCGGTCACGGCATGAACATCCACGGAACGATCGACCGCCCCCTCACGCACGACCCCAAGAAGCAGGCCCCGATGAAGCCGTCCACCAGCGAGCCCGCAGGCTCCGCGACCCCAGACTTCACCACTGCCGGTGCCACCACCGGTTCGCGTCAGAACAGGACCCGAGAGATGCAACTCATTCCAGAAGCCCTGGCCCGTGCGCATATGCACGAGCGACTGCACGAGGCCGAGCGGGAACGCCTGGCCGTGCGCCTGGCGGCCGCTCGCCGCATGCAGCGCAGGGCCGAGCGTGCCTCGCTGCGCGCCCGCCGCGCGCTCGCCATGGCCGTGATGCAGTAGTCCCGAACACCTGAAGCGGTGGCCTCCCGACCGAGGGAGGCGAAAGCTCTCCCCGCGGGGGCCGGTCCGGCCGAACGGACCGGCCCCCGCGGTGCGTTGTGCCCGGGATCGGCGCACCGCGGAGTTATCGTCACCAGGTGACGAGTCTTCCCGGAGGCAGTGATCACGGCGGCTCCGGCCCGGAACCCCACCCTCTGGCGTGCGCCCGCTGCGGCGCCCCGGCCGACGGTCCCCCGCCCACCACCTGGACCTGTTCCGTGGAACACGGTGTCCGCCGGTACTTCTGCGACACCTGCTCCAGGGACAACCTCAGGGCGATCGAGGGCCGGCTCGACTCGTCCTGGTGGTGAACACCGGGCACCGAGCCCCCGGCGCCGGACACGCCCCCTACGCCTCGCCGACCGCCTCCGTCGCCTCGGCTTCCTCGAACTCCGCGGCGTCCTCCGGCACGAACCCCGGCAGCCACGCCTCCAGTTCCTCCCGCAGCCGGACCGTCGCGCCCAGCTGGCACAGCACGCCGATGGTGCTCAGCGTCACCCGGTGTATCAGCAGGTAGGCGGGCGGCAGATTGAGCTGTTTGCCGAGCTGGTGTGCGGGGTTGCGGGGGTCGGCTATGCGGGCGGCCTGACTGCGCATCCAGTTGCGGGTGAAAGTGAACTCGTCGACCTGGGCCGGTTCGATGATCGGCACCAGGTAGTCCAGGACGGCATCGGGGTCCAGCTCTATGGACTCCTTCACGAACCCCTCGGAGCGCAACAGCTCGTAGACCGCCTCCGCGTCACCGTCCAGCGTCATCCGCAGGGAGTCGCCGATCGGGCCGGGCAGGCCTCCGGCGAGGCGGTCGACCGTGCCGAAGTCCAGCACGCCGAGGCGCCACTCCTCCTCGTCGTCCGGTCCGCCGGGCAGCAGACGGAAGTTGCCCGGGTGCGGGTCGGCGTGCAGCAGGCCGGTGCGGGCCGGGCCCGAGAACAGGAAGCGGGCCAGCAGCTGACCGGCCCGGTCCCGCTGCTCCTGGGTACCCGCCGAGATGATCTCGGAGAGCGGTATCCCGTCGATCCACTCCGTGACCAGTACCTGGTCGCACTGGTGCACCACTGCGGGGACCAGCACATCCGGGTCGCCCTCGAACTCCTCCGCGTGGGCCGCCTGAGCCTGCGCCTCCAGAGAGTAGTCCAGCTCCTCGGAGACCCGGTCGCGCAGCTCCGCGATCAGCGGCTTGATGTCCATACCCGGGATCAGCGGACCCAGCAGACGGGCGAAACGGCTCAGCTGCCCGAGGTCCGAGAGCAGGGCCTCGCCCGCTCCCGGGTACTGCACCTTCACCGCCACCGCACGGCCGTCGTGCCAGACCGCCCGGTGCACCTGGCCGATCGAGGCGGCCGCCGCGGGCTTCTCGTCGAACTCCACGAACAGCTCCCGCCAGTCCTCCCCGAGCCGCTCTGCGAGCACCGAGTGCACGGTGCGGGTCGGCATCGGGGGCGCGGCGTCCTGGAGTTTGGTGAGAGCCGCCCGGTAGGGGCCCGCGACCTCCTCCGGCAGGGCGGACTCGAAGACGGACAGGGCCTGCCCGAACTTCATCGCTCCGCCCTTCAACTCTCCGAGCACTTTGAAGAGTTGCTCCGCCGTGCGCTGCTGTAGCTCGCGGCCGACGATCTCCGCGGACTCGCCCACGATGCGCTTGCCCAGACCCCAGGTCGCGCGGCCGGCGAAGCCGAGCGGGAGCGCGGCGAGCTTGGCGGTCCGGGTGACCGCCTTCCGGGGAAGATCAGACATGCGCCCTCCAAGTCCCAGTCGGCCGCGCCGCGTCTGCCGCTTTTCGCCGCTTCGCCGACGGCCGTTGCACCACCATTGTCCCGTGCGGAGTCCGGTTGGTTGAGGCCTGTTCCCCCTCAGCTTTCTCCCCGGTGTCCCGGTCGGCCTCCTCCTCGGCCTCCCGCCCGGTTGTCGCCTCCGTTTTCTCCGGTTTCTCCGGCGCTCCGCAGGGGCAGGCGGGGTGCGGCGGGACCGGTCGCGCATGCCAGTGCAGAGCCGGCACGGAGGCCTCCCAGCGGACCCCCGTACCGGACGGCGACTCGCCGTCGAGGAAGGCCAGGGCGTGCGCCGCGGCCAGCCCGGCCACGGCCGCCGCCAGTGTCAGGTCGCAGGCCCCCACCCGCCGGGCCTGCCCGGACCGCCACTGGGCGACCAGCCGTGGCCAGGCCGGATCCCGGTCCGTGCGGTGTTCGTGCAGACAGCGGGCGCAGCCCGTCCCACCGGGCAGCACGAGCGGGCCGACGACGCCCGTCCCCTCCACGACACCCGTGTAGAGGTGAGGTGTCCCGGAGGCCATGAGCGGCTCGGCGGCGCGTGCGTCCGGGGCGTGCACCAGGACGTCGTCGCGCGGGGCGACGACGACCAGCGCCAGCCCGGGTTCCGCCACATCCGGACCGGGCCGGCGCGGCGGGCGGTCCGGGGCCGCCCGCCGCACCACCGCGCGCGCGGCCTCGGCGCGCCGTTCGCCGACCGACTCCGCGGGCAGCCCGCCCGGCGCCACGTCCCACGGCTGGACACGGCCCACGTCCCGCACGTCGACCTCGCCGACGCCCGCGCCCGACAGCAGCGCGGCCAGCGTGACACCCACCCGGCCCGCGCCCCGCACCTCCACCCGCAGGGCGCGCCGGGCCGCCAGCCGCCCGATCGCGCCCCCCGGCTCCTGAGTGATCAGGGACAGTGACGCGAGATCCGGGCCGAGCCGGGCCAGCACCTCCTTCTTCTCCCGCAGTTCCTGCGCGGCGGGCCCGCCACCGCCCGCGTCGTCCACCAGCCCGGCCCGGGACAGCCGCTCCACCAGCGCGTCGACATGGCCGTCCGGCAGGTCCATGCGATGCCCTTCCGCGCGCAGCAGCGCCAGTCCCCGGGCGCCGTCGAGCAGGTCCAGGAAGCTCCCGGTCGCCGTGTCCATGGGCCCGAGGGTCATCGCGTGCGCCGGAGTCATCCCGAACTGGACGGTGTTGAGATCGCGCCAGCCGCGCCGGAGCGCGGGCTTCACCAACGGATGCATGACAGGCCCCCGTAACTGTCGAAAGGTCATGGAACATCCACGTCTGCCGGTGGCGCTGGTCACGCTCCGCCGACGAACGCCAGCATGCCCGGCCCGCTCGGCGGGTGCCGAAAGTTGTCCACAGGCGCCGAGTATTCGTCGTACAAATCCAACGCATGGTGGGGGATCGAAACCGAACCGTCCCGGACCCGGGACTTCCCCCGTGCGCAGCGGGTAACGTCGGGGCGTGCCCGCCGACCCACTGCACCGCGCCGGAAAGCCACAGCGCAGTACGACGAGCCAGCCGCCGGGCGGCTCGGGGGCGAGCGCGATCGAGGTTCGCAGGAGCGCCCGGCGCCGCCGGACAGTTTCCGCGTACCGCGAGGGCGATCGCACCGTCGTGCTGATCCCCGCCCGGATGTCCGAGGCGGAGGAGAAACGCTGGGTGACCGTCATGCTCAACAAACTCGCCGCCCAGGAGAGCAGGCGAGTGCTGGGCGACGCCGAACTCGCCGAGCGCGCCCAGCGGCTGTCGGCCCAGTACTTCGACGGCCGGGCCCGCCCCGCCACGGTGCGCTGGGTCACCAACCAGAACACCCGCTGGGGTTCCTGCACCCCGGCCGAGGGCAGCATCCGTCTCTCGCACCGGCTCCAGGGCATGCCCGAGTACGTCGTCGACTACGTGCTCTGCCACGAGCTGGCGCATCTGCTCGTACCCGGGCACGGCCCCGGGTTCTGGCGGCTTCTCGAGGCGTACCCCCGGACCGAGCGGGCCCGTGGGTACCTCGAAGGGGTGGTCGCCGCCGACCGGCTGCCCCCGGTGCCAGGCGCGCACGACCAGTGACGTGCCCCGGCGGCGCTTCCTCCGTGGCCGCCGAGTGCGGTTGTGTACCGGGTCTGTACCGACTTCCTCCGATGTCCGAGTTAGCCGTTAGCCTGGCGCGACGCACTCACATTCGGGATGGGGGACGGTCGTAACGCATGGCCAGGGAATTCCAACGCGGCCACAAGGCCAGGATCAGTGACCTCACGGCCGGCACGGATCTGTACGTAGGGGTGCAGATCTCCGGGCCCGGTCTGTCGTTCGACATCAGCTGCTTCGGTCTCGACGCCGACGAACGGCTCTCGGACGACCGCTACTTCGTCTTCTTCAACCAGCCGAAGTCCCCCGAGGAGTCCATCCAGCTGCTCGGCGCCCAGGCGGGCGACACGGAGTCCTTCCGGATCACGCTGGACAGGGTCCCGCGGCAGATCCAGAAGCTGGCGTTCACGGCGACCATCGACGGCGCCGGGCAGATGTCGCAGGTCGCGCCCGGGTACATCCGTATCGTCGCGGGCGGTGAGGAGGTGGCCCGGTACTCCTTCACCGGCTCGGAGTTCTCCACCGAACGCGCCGTCATGCTCGGTGACTTCTACCTCAAGGACGTGTGGCGCTTCGCCGCCGTCGGCCAGGGGTTCGACGGCGGTCTGGAGGCGCTGCTGAAGAACTTCGGCGGCGAGGTGCTGGAGGAGGAGGCGCCCGCCGCCCCGGCGCCGCAGCAGCAGGGGACCGGATCCGCGCCCGGCTTCGCGCCGCCCGCGTTCGCCGCCCCGCCCGCGCCCCCGGCGCCCGCCCCGGCGCCCGCCCCGGCGCCCGCGCCGCCGGCTCCCGCCCCCGCGCCCCAGGGCTTCACCCCGCCCCCGGCTCCCGCGCCCGACCCGAACGTGCACGCGGCACCCACCCTCAT
>NZ_LBMU02000046.1 GCF_001005085.2 Streptomyces humi | reverse complement strand
CGCGAGGTTCGTCGCCACCCCGATCGTCGTCGAGCACATCCAGCACTCCTACGAGGGCAAGCTCAAGGCCTGGGCCGCCCTCGGCGCCAACCTCCCCACCCGCCTGGTCGACCTGGAGCCGCTGACCGGCGACCTCACCCTGGAGGGCCACCTCTTCCAGCTCAAGGGCGGCCCGGCCGGCCTGCCCGACCGCCACTACCTCTGGCAGGCCGAACACCGCGCCCTGCTCGGCGGCGTCCTGCTCTTCCAGCAGGAACACGTCTGGGTCGCCGACACCCCCACCCCCGGCGACCGCGCCACCTGGACCGGCCTCCTCGACGAGATGACCGCCCTCGACCCGGAACTCGTCGTCCCCGGCCACCGCCTGCCCGGCACCGCGGCCGACGCCTCCGCCATCACCGCCACCCGCGACTACCTGCTCGCCTTCGAAGAGGAACTGGACAAGGCCGCCGACGGCGCCACGCTGAACGACGCCCTCGTCAAGCGCTACCCCGACCACGGCATGCTCATCGCCGCCCAGATCGGCTCCAAGGTCGCCAAGGGCGAGATGAAGTGGGGCTGACCATGGACGAGTTCACCACCTCCACCGCGCCCGCCGACGTCGTACGCCGCCAGTACCTCGCCTCCGCGGCCGGTGACCTGGACGCCCTGCGCGCCACCCTCGCCCCCGACGTGGAGTGGACGGAGATGGCCGGCTTCCCGCTGGCCGGCACCTACCGCACCCCCGAGGGCGTCACCGCCGACGTCATGGAACAGCTCGGCAAGGACTGGGACGGCTGGACCGCCCACGACGACACCTACGTCGTCGACGGCGAGAACGTCGTCGTCCTCGCCCGCTACACCGCGACCAACAAGGCCACGGGCCGCCCGATCGACGTCCGCGTCGCCCACCACTTCGTCGTACGGGGCGGACTCATCGTCCGCTTCGAACAGTTCGTCGACACAGCCCTCGTCCGCGAGGCCATGCCCGACTGAACCGGCATGAGGAACGGCCGGCCACCCAGGCAGGACCACCGCAGCGGCTCTGCGTAGCCGGCGCGGGACGCGGTGTCATCCGCCCCGCCCTGCTAGACTGCCGACCGACAAGAGAGCCTTCTCGACGCGGACGATGACCCGCCGGGAAGGCTTTTCTCATGCCCGGGGCCCTGCCTCGACCCGCCGCGGCGCGCCACCGGTCCCCCGTTCCCGGCCCGCAAGAGGAGACGCATGTCATGAGCGCCCAGACCGACACCAAGGCAACCGCCGGCACCGGGCGACTCGGTGACCTGACCGTCAACCGCATCGGGTTCGGCGCCATGCGCCTGACGGGTACCGCACCCTTCGACCACGGCGTGCCGCGTGACCGCGAGCAGTCGATCGGCCTGCTCCGGCGGGCGGTCGAACTCGGCGTGAACCACATCGACACCGCCGCGTTCTACTTCTCCGCGACGCGCTCCGCCAACGAGCTGATCAACCGGGCCCTGGCACCGTACCCGGAGGACCTGGTCATCGCCACCAAGGTCTGGCCGGGCCGCGATGCCTCGGGCGCGTGGTGGTGGGCCGCTCCGGAGCAGTTGCGCGGCCAGGTCGAGGAGAACCTGCGTCAACTCGGCCGGGATCACCTGGACTTGGTGAACCTGCGCGTGCCACCGAGCCGGCGGGCCGCATCGATCGGCGAGCACTTCGGGGCGTTGGCCGAGCTGCGCGACGCCGGACTGATCCGCCACCTCGGCATATCCAACGTGACGGCCGATCAACTGACCGAGGCCCGGGCCATCGCCCCGGTCGTCTGCGTGCAGAACCCGTACGGGATCGGCGCGACGGGCGAGGACCGGGCGCTCCTGGAACGCTGCGGTGAACTCGGCGTCGCCTTCGTGCCGTTCTTCGCGATCGCCGGTGCCGGCCGTGAGGCGGGGCCGGCTTCCGATGACCGCGAAGAGGTGCGCGCCGTCGCCCGCGCGCACGGTGCGTCCCTCGCCCAGGTCCGGCTCGCCTGGACCTTGCAGCAGGGGCCGCACGTACTGGCGATCCCGGGCACTGGCGATCCGGATCACCTCGCGCAGAACATGGCAGCCGGCGCGCTGCGGCTCTCCCAGGAGGAGCTGGCGCGCCTCACCTCGTCATGACCGACCGTCACGCGTGCGTGAGTTGGTGCGGTACGTGGCTGTGACCCCGTTGCCTGCTCAAGGGGCTGGGGGCGGGCTGCTTGAGGAAGAGCACGCAGGCGGCCTCGGGCGTGCCTCGGACGACGGCTCTGGCGGCGGTCGCCGAAGTGGGGCGTGCGGGTGACGTGGCCGGCGTTCTGGTCGGCGCCGACGGCATCCGATCCACGATCCGCGCCCTGCTGGATCCGAACACCCCTCGGCCCCCTGCGCCGGCCCGGTCAGCCCCGCGCGCAACGGATCACGTTTCCTCTTGGTTCGACGGGCAAGGCAGCAGAGTGCGACGAGGGCAAAAGGGTTGCCCTATCGGTTCGCCCCTACCTGTCCGCGGCCCTTCCCGGCGTTCACGGCCGGAGGATTGGCTGCGGCGCGTGGGGGATGTCCCGCACGGAGGGAAACGCGGTTGCGCCCGTTGCCCTCCGCTTCGCAGCACTGGCTCTGTACGGCCGGCTCGAAGCAGAGGCTCGAGACAGACACCGCACACCGCGCAGCCGGCCGCCCAGGCGTGGACAGGGCGGCGAGCAGTGTCTTCGTCAGCTGAGAGGAACAACGATGACGTCCTTGGCCTATGCCGTACATGTCAGCCCGATGCAGCCCATGGCACCGACCGCCCTGCCTCCCCGGCCGGACGGTGGCCCGCTGCTGTGGTCCCCGCTGTCCACCACACTCGTCTACGGTCCCCGCGAGGCCGTCCTGGTCGACCCGGGGCTGACCACGGAGCAAGGGGTCGCGGTCGCGAAGTGGGCCGCGGGTTTCGGTCGCACGATCACCGGCATCTACGTCACGCACGCGCACGGCGACCACTGGTACGCCACGGCGCCCGTGCTTGAGCAGTTCCCCCACGCCAAGGTGTGGGCCACGGCGGAGACGATCGCCGAGATGCAACGGACCACACCCGGAGGTCAGCCGAACCCGTTCTGGGGAGCCACGTTCCCCGGCCTGATCGGCGACACCCCGGTCATCGCCGAGTCTGTCCCGGACGGCGGTCTACAGGTCGACGGGCAGCTGCTCGTCCCGCATGCCGCCGGACACACCGACACCGAGCACACGACGTTCCTGCACGTGCCGTCGTTGGACCTGGTCGTCAGTGGCGACGTCGTCTACAACCAGGTGCACCAGTACCTCTCCGAGGCTGGAGACCATGGCATAGACACCTGGCTCAGTGCGATCGACGCCGTCGCCGCTGTCGCCCCGGCCACCATCGTGGCCGGCCACAAGAACCCCGATCGCGACGATCCGGCGTCCATCCTCGACGACACCCGCGACTACCTGCTCGCGGCCGCGGAGGTCTTCGCCGGTGCCACCAGCAGGGTGGAGTACTTCGAGGCGATGGTGCGGAGGTTCCCGGGCTGGTTGAACCCGGGCATCGCCTGGCTGACCGCGGTCGGTCGCTGGGCTTCCTGAACGGCACCTCACGTCGCTCTCGCTTTCCGGGTGCGACGCCGAACACATGCATGCCGGACGAGAGAAATCCATCCAGTCGAGAGAGTCCGGCCATGATTGATCCACCGCCCCCGCCGTCGGCCGGCGCGCAGCCGCACCAGGTCGCGGTTCTCGCGCTCGACGGGGTGTATCCCTTCGAGCTCGGGACCCCCACACGTATCCTCGGCGCGGCCGACGGCCGCTACGAGGTCGCCGTGACGTCCGTGGACGGCGACCCGGTGCGGGCCGAGGGCGGATTCACCATCACGCCGAATCGCGGTCCCGAAGTACTGGCATCCGCGGAGACGGTCATCGTCGCCCCGATCGACCCCGCCGGCCTGACCCGCGATCTGCCGAGCGGTGTCGCCGCCGCCCTCGCGCGCATCACCCCGGGCACGCGCATCGCCTCGATCTGCACCGGTGGGTTCATCCTGGCCGCGGCCGGGCTCCTGGACCATCGCCCCGCCACCACGCACTGGGAGTGCGCTCCCCTGTTCCGCAAGTGGTATCCGCACATCCGTCTGGACGAGAGCGTGCTGTTCGTCGACGACGGTGACGTGCTGACCTCCGCCGGGGCGGCCTCCGGCATCGACCTCTGCCTGCACCTGATCCGCACCGACCACGGCGCCGGGCCGGCCAATGCCGCGGCGCGGCGCTGCGTGGTGCCCGCGTTCCGTGAAGGCGGCCAGGCCCAGTACATCGAACGCCCCGTCCCGGACGACGACGCGACCTCCACGTCCGCCACCCGCGAGTGGGCGCTTCAACAGCTGGGCGAACCCCTGACGCTCCCCCAGCTGGCGCGGCACGCCCACATGAGCCTGCGTACCTTCAGCCGCCGGTTCCGTGCCGAGACCGGGGTGACACCACGTCAGTGGCTCATCAGGCAACGCCTCGACCGTGCTCGCCACCTCCTGGAGTCCAGCGACCTGACGATCGACCAGATCGCCACCGAGATCGGTTTCGCCACCGCGGCCTCGTTGCGCCAGCTCATGAACGCCGAGCTGGGCGTCTCCCCGGTCGCGTACCGCCGCGCCTTCCGGTCGTCGACCCGCCCTAATGACCGCCTGGTCATTAGGACTCCCGAGTCGTAGGCTGTTAATGACCGATTGGTCATCAAGACCATCGGCAACCGAGCCCAACAGGAGATGAGACGGCGTGTCCGGAGACAGCAAGTCCACAACTCACCAAGTGGTGATCGTCGGCGGCGGCCCCGTCGGCCTGTGGACCGCTCATGAACTGGCCCTGGCGGGCGTACGCCCCCTCGTCCTTGAGCGGAGCGAGCACCGCAGCGCGCATTCCAAGGCCCTCGGCGTGCATCCGCGGACGATCGAGGTGCTGGCCATGCGCGGACGCCACGAGGAGCTTCTGGCAGCCGGCCGCCCTGTGCCGAACTGGCATTTCGGGATGCTGGACGCCCGGCTGGACTTCCGGTCGCTGCCGACGCCCTTCCCGTTCATGCTGGCCTTCCCGCAGTCCGCCACCGAGCAACTTCTCGAGCGGTACGCGACCGAACTGGGCGCGGAGGTGCGGCGCGGACACGAGGTGGTCTCCCTGACCCAGGACGACGAGACCGTCACGCTCGGCGTCCGCGGCCCCGACGGCTCCTATGAAGTGACAGCCCAGTACCTCGTCGGCTCCGACGGCACCCGCAGCACGGTGCGCCGGCAGGTGGGATGCGAGTTTCCCGGCACCGAGACCTCCGCGTACGGATATCTCGGCGAGGTCGTGCTGGACAGCCCGCCGCCGGCCGGGTTCCAGGCCCTGAACGAGGCCGGCCGCCTCCTGGTGGTGCCACTCGCGCACGGCAGATACCGGGTCACCGGGTACGACCCGCTCAACCAGCACCGTGACCCGCTCACGTTGGAAGAACTCCGGGACGCCGCACGGCGCATCGCCGGCACCGACTTCGGAATGCGCGACCCGTCCTGGCTGACCCGGTTCGGCAACGCGACACGCCTGGCCGCCTCCTACCGCACCGGCCGGGTGCTGCTGGCCGGGGACGCCGCGCACAGCCACTTCCCCGCGGGCGGGGTAGGTCTCAACGTCGGTCTCCAGGACGCCATGAACCTCGGCTGGAAACTGGCCGCCGTCGCCCAGGGCAGGGCGGGCGCGGAACTGCTCGACACCTACCACGCGGAACGGCACGCGGTGGGCGAGGAACTGGCGGAGCACACGCTGGCGCAGAGCGCGCTGATCACCGGCCTCACACCGGACGTCAGCGCCCTGCGATCCCTGCTGAGCGACGCGGTGGCCGGCGATCCGCACTTCTCCCGGATGCTGGCGGGCAAGCTCTCGGGACTCGACACGGTCTACCCGCCGACCGACCCGCACGCCCACCCCCTCACCGGTGTCAGGGCATACGATCCCGAGGGCCAGGGCGTCCTTCCGCTGTTGCGCGACGGCCGTCCGGTGCTGCTGACCATGGGTGACACTCCTACGTCCGGGGAGGTGGCCGAACGGGCGGCGACGGCCGGTGTCACGGTGCACCGCAGCCGCCTCTCCGTCACGGGCGGCGAGCAGTGGGCGGGCGTGACCGCGGCGCTGCTGCGACCCGACGGGCACGTGTGGTGGGCGACGGAGCACACCGTCGCCACCCCCGGTCACGCCAGTGCGACGATCAAGGCCTTGGACACCTTGCCCGCACCGCGATGACGCCCGGGCATGCCGCCGGCAGCGAGCCCGTCGCCCTGTGCGGCACGCCGCGGTCGCCGTGCCGGCGTCCTCGGCCGCTACCGTCCCCCGCCCTGCTCTCCGGGCGGCGATCCGGCGCCCGGGTCTGCGTGGAGCACCGCTTCGAGAGAGGCGGTGAGGTCCGCGGTCAGCTGTTCGGCGCTCATCTCCGCGAGCGCTCCGGCCCGTACGACATACCGGCTGAACGTGACGCCGACGAGCAGGGCGGCGACGAACGGCAGCCGGTGCTCCAGGTCGTACGCGTCCAGGAACCGGCGGTACACCGCGTCGGTACGTTCCTGCATCGCCACGTACAGGGCCGCGGCGCTGCCGGTGTCATCGGCGGCGCTGCGCAGGAGCGCCACGAACGTGTCGTTGCCGTCGGCGCCTTCCATGCGACGGACGTAGCCACGAGCGATGCGCGAGGCCAGCGGCTCCTGGGTGTCCTCGGCCAGGGCGTCGATGTCCCGGGTGCCCGGGACGGCCGCCAGGAACAGGTTTTCCTTGCTGCCGAAATGACGTAGCACCGACCCATGGGTCACGCCGGCGCGGCGGGCGATGTCCCGCAGGGTGGCCCGGTGGTAGCCGCGCTCGGCGAAGGCCTGCGCGGCGGCTTCCAGAATGGCTCGCCGGTGCAGTTCCGGGTTCCGCGTGCGGCGGGGCGGGACGGACAGGTCGGTGTCGGGTGCGGCCATGGGCCGAGCCTAGCGTCGCGGCCGTTCCCGCCGCCGAGCCGGCCGCTTCCCCAGCGGACGTCCGTTGAAGGCCTCGGCTTGCAGGACGTGGCGGCCTGCGCGCAGGGCCTCGCCGGGCCAGGACAGGGTGACCGTCCGCGACCCGCCGGGCAGCAGCCGGAGGTCGCTGTCGCCGCACGACGAAGGCAGTACGCCGTCCCCGCCGCCAGATCCGGTGTCTGCCAAGCGTGGCGTTCACCGTGCGGGCGCCTGGCATGCCGCGGGGGGCGTGGCGCCCGATGAGGCTGAGTCGTGGCTCGGCCGCGCCCTTGGCGGCGGAGTCGCAGGTGCGCGCAGGCACCCCGGCCGGCCGAGGAACCTCGTGAATTCGAGTCCGGTCGCCGAAGCCCCGCCGCCGCGGGACGGCCTGGGCGATTCGAACCGAAGTGGCAGGCGAGACCGGTTTGACAGGCTGAAAATGACCGACCATATTAAAGGCAGGGCCGCCCACCGGGCGGCCGACAGGGCCCGAGGACGCGCCGTGATCAATCGGTCCGGTCGGCCCGCCTGCACGGTTCCGGGGCCCGCACCGACCGCGTGCACCCCGGAACCACCGGTGCCGGACGCCTGGCGGTTGATCTCCGGCCGACCGGTACGTGGCGCGGTGGCCGGAGAGTGGAGTCGGCGGCAAGGAGAGATGCACGATGCCAGGGTTGTCGCACGATGCCCGTGATCACGCCGTCCGGTTCTCCGTACTCGGCCCGGTGCGGGTCTGGCAGGACGGCAGCGAACTGTTGCTCGGCCCGAAGCAGCAGCGGCTCATCCTTGCCGTGCTGCTGGCGCGTGCCGGGCGGCCCGTGTCCATGCACGAGTTCGTCGATCTGCTGTGGGACGGCGAGCCGCCTTCCAGTGCGACCAACGCAGTGCACCGCTATGTGGGCGCGTTGCGCCGCTTGTTGGAGCCCGGCCTGCCCGCGCGGTCGCCCGGCCGGTGGCTCGCCCGGCAGGCGGGTGGGTACATGTTGCGTGTCGACGCCGACTGCCTCGACCTGCTGGGTTTCCGGGCCCTGGTCGATCAGGCGCGGCAAGCGGAAGTCGCGGGCGACTCGACGGGATCCGTCGGGCTGTTCATCACCGCTCTGAGCCTGTGGCAGGGAAGGTGCGCGGCGGATCTGGAACCGGTCAGTGGCAGCCACCCCTCCTTCGTCATGCTGGAACACGAATACGTGTCGGTGGTGTGCGAGGCGGCGGACACGGCGCTGCGCTGCCGTCGCGCCGAGGCGGTGCTGCTGCCGTTGCGGCAGGCCGCGGAACGCAACCCGCTGGACGAGGCGCTGCTGGCGCGGCTGCTTCTGGTGTTGGCCGCGGACGGCAAGCAGGCCGAGGCCCTGACGACGTACGCCGAGATCCGCCTGCGTTTGGCGGAGGAGCTGAGCGTGGACCCCGGCTCCGAGCTCCGGGCCGCCCACGAACGGATACTGCGGCATCGCCTCGACGCCGGTCTGCCCCCGGAGACGACGACGGCGGAGGGTGGGGAGACCGCCGCCTCCGCACCGGCGGTCCCGGCCCCTTCCATATTGCCGAGCGCGCCTTCGGCGCGCACCGTCCGTCCGGCCCAGCTCCCGCCCGACCTGCCGGTGTTCACCGGTCGCGAGGAAGCGCTCGCGCAGGCCCGGAGCGTGGCCGCGCGGGGCGGGGGTGCCCTGCGCGTGCTGGCCGTCGACGGCATCCCCGGCGTGGGCAAGACCACCCTGGCCGTGCGCTTCGCCCACCAGGTGGCCGCCGAGTTCCCCGACGGGCAACTCCACGCGGATCTGCGGGGGTTCACCCCGGACGGCAAGCCAGCCGATCCCACGGACATTCTCCAGTCCTTCCTCGACGCCCTAGGCGTCGCCCCCCAGCGCGTCCCTGCCCGATCCGACGCCCGAGCCGCCCTCTACCGCACGGTCATGGCCGACCGGCGCGTCCTCGTCGTCCTCGACAACGCGCACGACCTCGCGCAGGTCAGACCCCTCCTGCCCGGTACCGGTCACTGCATGGTCGTCGTCACCAGCCGCAGCCGCCTGACCGCACTGGCCACCGCCCACGGAGCACACCTGCTCACCCTCGACGTGCCCGGCTCCGCCGAGGCGGCCGACGTCTTCCTCGAACGCGTCCGCGCCAGCCGCCCGCACACCGCCCCGCACGAGATCCGTCCGCTCGTCGAACGCTGCGGCCGCCTCCCCCTGGCCGTGGCCGTCCTCGCCGCCCGGGCCGCCGCCCACCCCGAACGCCCCCTCCACGACATCGACCAGGAACTGTCCGCGACCGACCACAGTCTGGACGCCTTCAGCGACGACAACCTCGACAACGACGTACGGGGCGTCTTCTCCTGGTCCTACCGCACCCTCGGTCCCAAAGCCGCACACCTGTTCCGGCTCCTCCCCCTGCACCCCGGCCCCGACGTCACCGTCGCCGCCCTCGCCACCATGGCCGGCATCACACCGCGCGAAGCCGCCTGCGCCGTCGGCGAACTCGTGCGGGCCAGACTGCTCACCGCGCACGGGCGAGACCGTTACTGGGCCCACGACCTGATCCTCGCGTACGCCGCCGAACTGGCCGTCCAGTACGAGCCGGACCGGCCGGCCGTCCGGTCCCGCGTCTATGACCACTACCGTCAGACCGCGCATGTCGCGAACCTGTTGCTGCGGCCCGGGCCCCAGCCGGCCGCGCCCGCGTCGCCGCTGCCGTCGGTGACGCCGGAGCCGCTCGCGGACCCGGCCGCGGCGACGGCCTGGTACACACGGGAACGGGCGGTGCTGCGCTCGGTGGTGGAAGCCACCGCCGCGCACGGCGACAGCCGGATGGCGTGGGAACTCGCCCTGACCCTGCAACTGTGCCAGCAGCGCATGGGATGGTGGCACGACTGGGCCGCCACCATGCGGTCCGCTCTCGCGGCGGCGCGCAGGACCGAGGACGCGGAGGGGCAGGCCCGCACCCACCACGGTCTGGCCGGCGCCCTGCACCACCTCGGTGACCTGCCCAACGCACTGCGCCACCTGGAACGAGCACGTCATCACTTCGAACAGCTGAGGTCCACCACCGACCTGGCTCATGTCCTGCGGAACATCGGCCTCGTCCACCACACCCAGGGGGACCATGTCCGTGCCCTGCGTCATCTGGAGAGGGCCCTGGAGCTGCTGGACGGGCCCGATGCCGACCCGCTCAAGGCCACGATTCTCTCCATGGCCGGAATGGCCCGTGTGGAACTCGGTGACCTGGAGGAGGCCCTGCGGCTGTTGCGCACCGCTGTCGCGATGTTCCACGACATGCGCGACCTCAACGGTGAAGGACTGACCCTGACGGTGATCGGGCAGGTGCACCGTCGGCGGCGCGATCACGCCCGGTCGGTTCTGTACTACGAGCGGGGCATCGAACTGCTGCGGCTGGCAGGGAGCCGGGCGAACGTGGCCGAGGAGCTGATGGCACTCGGCGAGGTACGACTCGACGCCCGTGACGTGCCGGGAGCACGACGGGCCTGGACCGACGCCCTCAGGAGCCTGGAAGATCCCGACCTGCCGCTGGCCCTCCGGGTCAGGAGGAAACTGACCCGACTGGACGCGGCGACGGAGCAGCGGCCGGCGGCATCGGTCAATTGACTGCACGGCAGGTGCCACGGCCGCGGCCGCACTCGACGGCGTCGGCGCGGGGCACCCCGTCGAGGAGAACGCCCTGCCGGAAGGACCCATGACCGGTAACGACCGGACAGGCCACCTCCGCCGATAAGTCGTTAGACGGATTCGGCCGCGCTCGTCGCGCAGGAGGGTGTGTTCGTCGCCCGGCAACACCGTCCGGGCGACACCGTCCCACCCCCTCGGCGCCACCGCGGCGCCACACACCCGAAAGGTCACACCATGCCGTACATCACCGTCGGCCAGGAGAACACCACCGACATCGAGCTGTACTACGAGGACCACGGCACCGGCCGCCCCGTCGTGCTCATCCACGGCTACCCGCTCGACGGCCACTCCTGGGAGAAGCAGACCACCGCCCTCCTCGGCGCCGGCTACCGGGTCATCACCTACGACCGCCGCGGCTTCGGCCAGTCCAGCCAGCCCACCACCGGCTACGACTACGACACCTTCGCCGCCGACCTCGACACCGTCATCGAAACCCTCGGCCTCCACGGTGTCACCCTCGTGGGCTTCTCCATGGGTACCGGCGAGGTCGCCCGCTACATCTCCACCTACGGTTCCGCCCGCGTCGCCAAGGCCGCCTTCCTCGCCTCCCTGGAGCCCTTCCTGCTCAAGACGGACGAGAACCCCACCGGCGCCGGTGACCAGGCCTTCTTCCAGGGCGTCTCGGACACCGCCAAGAACGACCGCTACGCCTACTTCACCACGTTCTACAACGACTTCTACAACCTGGACGAGAACCTGGGCACCCGCATCAGCGAGGAAGCCGTCCGCAACAGCTGGAACGTGGCCGCCGCCGGAGGTGCGTACGCCGCCTGGGCCGCCCCCCTCACCTGGCCCACCGACTTCCGCGACGACATCCCCAGGATCGACGTCCCCGCCCTCATCGTCCACGGCACCGCCGACAACATCCTGCCCATCGACTCCACCGGCCGTCCGTTCCACAAGGCGCTCCCCCAGGCCGACTACGTCGAGATCGACGGTGCCCCCCACGGCCTGCTGTGGACCCACGCCGAGGAGGTCAACGACGCCCTCCTCACCTTCCTCGCCAAGTAGCACCGGAACCCGGTGATCACACATGATACGAAGTGCCGTCGAGGCGCCGGTGCGGGAGCTTTCGGAGCCGGCCGGCCGATTCCGTCTGACGTCCGTACCGGGCGCCTTGGCAACCAGGGCCATAGGAGAGGGCGAGAACCGCGACGCCGTGCCGTTCACGCTCACTCTGACGGCGAGCGACGTACTCACCGAGGAGGGCGCGCAGGCCTACCTCCGCGGGGCGTCAGGAGTGCGCGTCCTGCCCTGGGACGACCGGCACGATGCCGATGTGGCGCTGGTGCTGGCGCACCGGGTCACGCCGGCCACACTCACACGTGTCGAGGAGGTCACCGGGTCGGACCGGGAGCAGGGACCGCCGGTGCTGCTGGTGGTGGACTCGATCAGCGAGCGACACCTGTGGCACGCGGTGCACCGCGGAGTGGTGGGCGTGCTGCTGCGCGGCGAGGTCGGTTACGCCGACATCGTGCGGGCGAGCCGCAGGGCGTTGCGCGGAGAGTCACCGCTGCCGCCCACCCTGGTGCGCGCGCTGGTCGAACGTCTGCGCTCGGTGCCCGGACGCAGGCCGGACTCGTCCGGCCTGTCCGCCCGGGAGGTGGACGTCCTGAGGCTGTTGGCCGAGGGGTTGAGCACCACCGAGGTGGCGGGACGCCTCAACTACTCGGAACGCACCATCAAGAACGTGCTGCACGAGGTCATCACCAGGCTGGGCCTGCGCAACCGGACGCAGGCGGTGGCCTACGCCATCCGCAACGGCGCGCTGTGACGACGACACATCTGGAACCGTTCGTGCAGGCGGACTGTCCTGGCGGGCACATGTGCGTCGCCGGGAACACATGGCGGGGCCCGGCGGTGTGGCCCGGTGGCATTCTTCGGGCATGGCAACCTCATTCCCCGAGATCGGTGATCGCCCCGAAGATCTCGCCACCGCCGCCGGAGTCCGGCTGGACGCGGGTCAGCTCGCCCGGGCCGTCCGGTACGCAAGCCTCGAGGAGGTCCGGGCGGGAGACGTCCTCTATCAGGTCGAGGACGACTCGGTAGACCTGTTCCTGTGCGGAACGGCGACGCTGGAGGCGGTCATCCCGTCCTCGGAGGGCGGCGACGGGCATCTCTTCATGACCCACGGTCCCGGCCAGTTCGCCGGCGAACTCAACCTGCTCACGGGTCAGCGGCGCGGGCTGACCGTCCGCGTCGCGGTCGGCGGCACGGTCCACCGGGTCGAACCAGCGGCCTTCCGCAGGCTGATGGCCCAGGAGACGGAGCTCTCCGACCTGCTTCTCCGGGCGATCCTGGCCCGGCGCCGGCTGCTGCGGCAGGCGACGGAGCAGACCCTGCGGATCGTCGGCGACGCCGACTCCGCCGCGGGCCTGGCCATGCGCACCTTCCTGGGCCGCCAGGGGGTGCCGCACCGGTGGCTGGACAGCGGCTCCCCGCAGGGCGGGGCCGCGATGCGCTCCTCGGGTCTCACCGAGGAGGAGCTGCCGGCCGCGCTGTCGGCACGCGGGGCGACGCCGCGTGTGACCCCGGGTGTGCTGAGCCAGCGGCTCAACCTCGCCTACCGGCGCAGGGGACACGGCTCGACCGACCTCACCGTGGTGGGTGCGGGTCCGGCGGGGCTGGCGGCCGCGGTGTACGGCGCCTCCGAGGGCCTGGAGACGGTGCTGCTCGACGGAGTGGCCGTCGGTGGCCAGGCCGCCACGAGCGCACGTATCGAGAACTACCTCGGTTTCCCCTTCGGGCTCAGCGGGGCCGACCTGACCGCGCGTGCGGCCGTACAGGCACTGAAATTCGGTGTGCACCTGGCCAGTCCGTGCGGTGTGGTCGGGCTGAGCACGGAGGGCCGCGAGCACGTCGTGACCCTGACGGACGGAACCCGTGTCGAGACGCGGGCGGTGATCGTCGCCACCGGTGCCGAGTACCGGGCGCTTCCCCTTGACGGCTGGCTGGAGTTGACCGGCTGCGGCATCTACTACGCGGCCACCGATCTGGAGGCCCAGGCAGTGGCGGGACGGCCGGTCGCGGTGGTGGGCGGCGCCAACTCCGCGGGGCAGGCCGCCCTGCACCTGGCCAGGTACGCCTCCGGGGTCACCCTGGTGGTACGGGGACCCGATCTCGGTGCCCGGATGTCCGCGTACCTCGTGGAACGTGTCCGGAACGACCCCCGGATCACCGTGCTCACCGGCACCGAGGTGACGGCCCTGCACGGCAGGCCCCGCCTGGAAGGGGTGTCCCTGACCGGCCGCGCCGACGGCGCCGGGGGGCGGCATGTCGCCTGCGCGGGCCTGTTCTGCTTCATCGGGGCCCGGCCCGCGACAACCTGGCTCGACGGGGTGCTGCTGGACTCGGACGGGTTCGTGCCGACGGACCGGCAGCTGTCGCCGGAGGACCTCGGGCCGCGCTGGAAGGAACTGGGACGCGAGCCGCTGCCGTACGAGACCAGCGTGCCGGGCGTGTTCGCCGCCGGTGACGTGCGTCTGGCCTCGATGAAGCGGGTCGCCGCCGCGGTCGGTGACGGCGCCGGCGCCGTGCGTTCCGTCCACCAGCACCTCGCGACGGTCTGACGGCCGATCCGAGAGGGTCTGTTCGCAGTCACACGTGTGAGCCAAGTGTGCCCTATAGGGCACCGTTGGCGTCCGGTGGCGCTCAGGGCGTGCGGACGACCGTAGTGTCGTGGTCGGCGGCCGGTCCTCTGCGACAGGGCCCATGTGCCACTTCCTGCGTGCACCCCTACGAACTTCCTGCGTGCACCCTACGAACCGGGACTTCTCCATGTCGAACAACGCAACCGTCTCCACGCACGCCCCCGTACGCGCCGAACAGCAGGGGCCCGGGTACTGGAAGGTCACCTTCGACAATCCCCCGTTCAACCTCTACGAGCCCGAGGTGGAGTCCGCGCTGGCGCGGATCATCGACCGGCTGGAGGGGGACCCCGAGGTCAAGGTGGTCGTCTTCGACAGCGCCGTGCCGGACTTCTACATGGCGCACCTGAACCTGGGCAGGGTCGCGGAGTTCGGGGAGGGGATGCCGACCTGGTTCGACATGGTCGGAAGGCTCGGCACGGCCCGGTTCCTCACGGTGGGTTCGCTGCGCGGCCGTGCGCGTGGCATCGGCAACGAGTTCCTGACCACTCTCGACGTGCGGTTCGCCAGCCGGGAGAAGGCCGTGCTCAGCCAGTTGGAGATCGGCACGGGGATCATCCCGGGCTGCGGTGGCATCCAGCGCCTGGTACAGCTCACCGGGCGGTCACGGGCTCTGGAGATCATCACCTCCGGTGAGGACTACGACGCCGACACGGCCGCGCTGTACGGCTGGGTCAACCGCGCTGTCCCCGACGCCGAACTGGACGCGGTCGTCGACCGCTACGCGCGCCGGATCGCCTCCTTCGACACCGACGCGCTGCGCGCGGTCAAGGAGATCGTCAACGAGGAGGCGCCGCTGCACAGCCCTGACGATCTGGCGGTCACCCACCGGCGCTTCGCCGGGCTGCTCGCCCGGGACTTCGTACAGGAGCGCCTGCGGCTGTCGGCGAAGGCGAGCCCGGAGGTCATCCAGGACCTGGAACTGAACATGGGCGAACGCCTCGGTCCCCGCGGCTAGTCCGGACGGCGGCCCGTCTTCACCCTCCTGGCTTTCCTCTCCCGTTCACCAGTGCTGAAAGGCGTTCATCATGACCACCGAATCCACCCACAGCCAGCTCAAGGCGCCCAACCTGCACGTCGAGGCCGCCGACGGCGTCACCTACCGCTACCGCCGGTTCGGCCGCTCCGACGCGAGCAGTCTGCCGGTGGTCTGCCTGGTGCACTTCCGCGCCAATCTCGACAACTGGGATCCCGAGTTCGTCGACGCCCTCGCCGCCGAGCGGGAGGTCGTCCTGGTGGACCTCGCCGGGGTAGGGGGGTCCACCGGGACCACTCCGAACACCGTCGAGGAGATGGCGTACGACGCGATCGCCTTCCTCGACGCCCTCGAGTTGCGCCGGTTCGACCTGCTCGGCTTCTCCCTCGGCGGTTTCGTCGCCCAGGAGATCGCGCTCTTCCGCCCGTGGCAGGTACGCCGGCTGGTGCTGGCCGGCACGGCGCCCCGCGGCGGCCGGGACATCCATCAGTACACCGCGGGCGCCATCCGTGAGGCGGCCCTCGACGACGCTCCCTCCGCGGCCAACCTGCTCACCCTGTTCTTCGAGAAGAGTTCGTCCAGCCAGGCCAGGGGCGTGGAGTTCCTCAAGCGCCTGGGTCTGCGCACCGCCGACCGGGACACCGCGACCGACCTGGCCGTCCGCGACGCCCAGCTGACCGCGATCTCCGCGTGGGGTGTGCGGGACGACTCGCGCCTGCAACGTCTGGAATCCATCCGGCAGCCGGTGCTGGTGGCCAACGGCGACAACGACGAGATGGTTCCCACCCAGAACACCTACCTGCTGGCCGAGCACCTGCCCAACGCGAAGCTGAGCATCTACCCGGACGCCGGCCACGGATTCCTTTTCCAGTACCCGGCCGAGTTCGCCGCCGAGGTGAACACCTTCCTGGGCGGCTGACGGCCCGTGCGGCGAGCGCCCGAGGTCCGCGCTCGCCGCACGGCCCCTCCGTATCGCACACATCCAGAATCAGGGACACCTCCATGCGCAGCCAGACCCACACCCGCCGCCACGGCGGCGTCACCACCAGCCACTACGACGTCGTCGTCCTGGGCGCCGGCCCCGGCGGGTACACGGCCGCCGTCCGGTCGGCCCAACTGGGTCTGCGTACCGCGGTCGTCGAGGAGCGCTACTGGGGCGGGGTGTGCCTGAACGTGGGCTGCATCCCGGCCAAGGCACTGCTGCGCAACGCCGAACTCGCGCACATCTTCACCCGGGAGGCCAAGACCTTCGGCATCGAGGCCGACGGGCAGGTGCGGTTCGACTACGGCGAGGCGTTCCGGCGGAGCCGGCGGGTCGCCGACGGCCGGGCCAGAGGCGTCAACTTCCTCATGCGGAAGAACGACATCACGCAGTACGAGGGGCGCGGTCACTTCACCGACGCCCACACCCTGAGGGTGACCAGCGCCGACGGCAGCACGGAGACGGTGACCTTCGACCACTGCGTCATCGCCACCGGAGCCGGCGCGCGGCTGCTGCCCGGTACCCGGCTCAGCGAGCGGGTGGTGACCTTCGAGGAGCAGATCCTCGCCTCCGAGCTGCCGGACAGCGTGATCATCGCGGGTGCCGGCGCGATCGGCGTCGAGTTCGCGTACGTACTGCACAACTACGGTGTCCGCGTGACCGTGGTGGAGTACGCGGACCGGCCGGTCCCGCTGGAGGACGAGGAGGTCTCCGCGGAGCTGGCCCGGTGGTACCGACGGCTCGGCATCGAGGTGCTGACCTCCACCCGGGTGGACTCCGTCGCCGAGGAGGGCGGCCGGGTACGGGTCACCGTCTCCCGCGCCGGGCAGGAACAGGTCCTGGAAGCCGGCAAGGTGCTCCAGGCCCTCGGTTTCCGGCCCAACGTGACCGGCTACGGCCTGGAGAACACAGGGGTGCGACTCACCGGGCGCGGCGCCATCGACGTGGACGGCCGGCTTCGTACCAACGTGCCCCACATTTTCGCCATCGGCGATGTCACGGCCAAGCTGATGCTGGCGCATGCCGCCGAGTCGATGGGCATCGTGGCGGCCGAGACCATCGGCGGCGCGGAGACGATGGAGCTCGACTACGTCATGATCCCGCGTGTCACGTTCTGCAAGCCTCAGATCGCGAGTTTCGGGTGGACGGAGGCGCAGGCGCGGGAACGCGGCTTCGACGTGCGGGTGGCGAAGTTCCCGTTCACGGCGAACGGCAAGGCGCAGGGCCTCGGTGACCCGACGGGCTTCGTGAAGATCATCAGCGATGGGACGCACGGCGAGCTGCTGGGCGCGCACCTCATCGGCGGAGAGGTCGCCGAACTGCTGCCGGAGCTGACGCTGGCCCAGCAGTGGGACCTGACCGTCCAGGAGGTCGCCCGCAACGTCCACGCGCATCCCACGCTCGGCGAGGCGGTCAAGGAGGCCGTCCACGGCCTGGCCGGCCACATGATCAACCTGTGATGTCCACCGGATGCCGACGTGAGCCCCGTGCGGTGGGCGGGTGGCAGGTTTCCATCGCTTCATGGCCTTTCTGCCACCGTCGGCCGCCCACGGCGGCTGCAAACATGTGCGTATGAACGACACCACGCAGGCGTCCGCGACCATGCGCGCCATCAGCCAGGACGCACTCGGCGGTCCCGAGGTCCTCAAGTCCGTCGACGTCTCTCGCCCCGCTCCGGGTCTCGGGCAGATACTCGTACGCGTGCACGCCACGAGTGTGAACCCGGTCGACCTCATGAACCGGGCCACGGGGGTGTTCTCCGGCGGCAAGCCGCCGTTCGTGCTCGGCTACGACGTGTCGGGGACCGTCGCGGCGGTCGGCCCGGGTGTGACCGTGCACCGGGTCGGTGACGAGGTGTTCGGCATGCTGCCCTTCCCGCACGGACTTGGTTCCTATGCCGAGTACGTGGTGGCCCCGGCCCGGCCCTTCGTGCGCAAGCCGGAGGGTCTGGACCACGCGCGGGCAGCGGCGCTGCCGATGGCGGGTCTCACCGCCTGGCAGGCGCTGGTGGAGACCGCCGGGATCGGTGCGGGCAGCCGCGTGCTGGTGAACGGCGCGGCCGGCGGGGTCGGTCACCTCGCGATCCAGATCGCCAAGGCGCACGGGGCGTACGTGGTGGCGGTGGCGGCCGCGGCCAACGCCGGCTTCGTGCGTGGCCTGGGTGCCGACGAGGTGATCGACTACACGACCACCGCCCTCAGCGAGGCCACCAGCGATCTGGACGTGGTTCTGGAGAGTGTCGGCGGGGAGTACCCGGTCCAGGCGGTGCAGGTCCTCAAGCCCGGCGGGATCCTGGTCTCGACACTGCCTCCCTCCCTCGCCGCAGCGGCGAGCGCAGCCGCCGAGCGCGGGGTGCGGCCGGCGGGACTGTTCGTGGAGGCCGACCGGCTCGGCATGCGGGAACTGGCCGCGCTCGCGGCCGACGGCCGTATCACCCCGCACATCGGTGCCACGTTCGCCCTGGAGGACGTGGCCAAGGCCCAGGCGAACAAGCCCGGCGCGGGCAAGACGGTCCTCCTGGTGAACTGACGACGCCGCTCGGCCGCACCTCCAGCGGGGGCGGCCCGTCCTGGGCCGAAGGCAGATCGTCCCCGCGCCCTGAGGACACGTCAGGAACCGGACGTCAGCGCCTCGTTGTCCGCGGTGAGCTGCCCGAAGAGACGTCGTTCCGTCGTGATCGCGTCGCCGAACGGAAGCCGCGAGCCGGCCACGACGGAGTGCTTCGCCGCGTACAGCGCGGGCCCCGGATTCCTGGCGACGGCCCCGACCCAGCGCAACGCGTCCGCGACGAAGTCGGTGTCCGTGAGGACGGTGTTGACCCAACCGACCCGCAGCGCCTCCTCGGCGTGGACGAGCCGTCCCGTGAGGATCGCCTCGGCCGCGCGGCCGGGACCTATCAGCCGGGGCAGCCGAACACTTCCGCCGCCGCCCGGAATGATGCCGGCGGCGGCCTCGGGCTGCTGGAAGCGGGAGCGCGGGGAAGCGGCCCGCAGAGTGCACGCCAGAGCGATCTCGTTGCCTCCGCCCGAGGCGAGTCCGTCGACGGCCGCGACGGTGGGCTGGGGGATCTCCTCCAGCAGGCGCAGCGCCCGCGACCACGAGCCGAGTTCCTCCGCGGTCGCCCGTCCCGCGCCCGCCCGGGCCAGATCGGACAGCTCCGCGTGGTCGATGAACCTGTCATCGAGTCCGCCGGTCAGCATGACGACCTTCACCTGGCCGGTCTGCCGGCCCAAGTCTTCGAGCAGCGCTCCGAGTTGAATCATGGAGCCGAAGTCCATGAAGTTGCCGGGTCTCCTGGTGAAGGTCAGGACGGCCACCGGGCCGAACCGATCCGAGGTCCATGCAGCCATGGTTCGCTCCGTATGTGTGTGCGGGCCGGCCGGGTACTGGGCGGCCGGCCCGGTCCTGCGGTCGCTTTCCGGAACAACCCTGTCCGAGCGTCCTGGGGCAGCCATCAGTCATGTGACCATGTCCGGGAAGCGGTCAGAAGCCGGTGAGGGTGATCTTGCCGATGGCGGTGCCTGCTTCCATGATGCCGTGCGCCTTCCGCAGGTTCGCCGCGTTGACGGGTCCCAGGTCCCTGGTCGCGGTGCTGACCACGACGCCCGCGTCCACGAGGCGGGCCACCTGGGTGAGGATCCTGCGCTGCCGGTCCATGTCCGCGGTCCGGAACAGGGAGCGGGTGAACATGAACTCCCAGTGAAAGCTGATGCTCTTCGGCTTCAGCAGGCCGACGGGAAGTTCGTCGAAGTCGTCGATCGCGACGATCTGCCCGAACGGGTTGAGGGCCTCGGCGTAGGCGGCCAGGTTACGGTCGGTCCCCGCGGTGCTGAACACCTGGTCGATGCCGTTCGGGGCCACCTTGGCGAGCTGGGGCAGCAATGCCTGGTGGTGGTCCACGATGTGGTGGACACCCATGCGGCGGGCGAAGTCGGCAGTCTCCGGGCGGGAGGCCGTCCCGATCACCGTCAGGTCGGTGAGCGCGTGGGCCAGTTGACTGACCACGGATCCGACACCGCCGGCTGCCGCCGTCACGAGCAGGGAGCCCGTCTCGTCGATCAGGTCGTGGCGCAGTCCGATCCGCTCGAACAGGCCTTCCCACGCGGTGAGCGAGGTCAGAGGCAGGGCCGCTGCCTCGGTGAACGTCAGCGTGGTCGGCTTCAGGGCGACGAGGCGCTCGTCGACCGTGTGGAACTCGGAGTTGGCGCCCGGCCGGTCGAGGGCGCCGGCGTAGAAGACCTCGTCACCGGGCGCGAAGTTCTCCACCTGGGAGCCGGTCGCGACGACCGTACCGGCGGCGTCCCAGCCCAGCACCCGCTCACGGCCGTGCGAATCCTGGTGCTGCCGGATCTTGTGGTCGACCGGGTTGACGGCGACCGCCTCCACCTGGACGAGCAGGTCCCGGGGGCTCGGCGCGGGCACGGGCAGTCTGACGTCGAGGAGGCACGCGTCGTCGGTCACGGGAAGGGAGGCACGACAGGCGACGGCGCGCATGGTGCTGGTCATGTCGCGGGGTTCTCCAGGGCAGTCGGACTGGGTGAGGGCGGCGCGTCAGCTCGCGGAGCCGGGCGGTCGGACGATTGCGGCCCTGCGACAGGCAGGCACCAGGGCAGGCAGTGGTCGACGGTTCCGCCGTGGTGGCGCCGGCCGAGGCCGGCCCCACCACGGCGGAACCACCGGCTGGGTCAGGAGACCGCGACGTCTTCGAGATGGACCGAGACGACGAGCGGTTCGGGGACCTTGTGGCCGTTCTCGTCACGGCTGTAGATCATCCGTGTGGTGGGGATGACGAGGCCGGAGACTTCCTGGTGGCCGGAGAGGTAGTGCGCGGCAGGGGTGTTGCCGGCGATCTCCACGCTGTAGTCGCGGCGGCGGATCAGGCCCTGCGAGTCGACGTAGACGGTCTGTTCGGTGCTGAGGGTGGCGATGCTGTCGGGGAAGGTGATGTGCAGGCGCCGGAACTTCTCCCCGTCCTCGGTCCACGGATCGATCTCCTCCGTCCGCACGCCGGGAAAGGTCAGCGACAGCGGCTCGGCGAGGTAGGTCCACATGGCGCTGCCGGAGAAGTACGCGAGCTGGAGCCGCGTCCACGGCGTCATCAGGTCGTGGCCGGCGAACGAGGCGCGCGGCTCGGCCAGTTCCTCGATCACGTTGCCGTCGGAGTCCTCCACCGCCACACGGTCGGCGGAGAACACGGTGTGGTGGTCGGGGTTGAAGAACGGCTTCTGGGTGACGTACTCACGGCGCAGGTCGACGGTGACGTCGACGTCGTTCAGGGCGCCGGGGTGGCCCTTCATGCCCCACAGGGCGCCGCCGAAGAACTGCCGGGCGGTGATCTGGTGGGCCTCCTCCCAGCGGGCGCGTCCGCCGTGGGCGTCGAAGATGATGGCGAGCAGATCGGACATGGGTGCTCCTTGTATGACGTGGCAGGGTCAGCCGAGGAAGGCGTTGACGTCCTCGGCGGCTTCGGCGGGGTACTGGAACAGCGAGGCGTGGGCGGCGTCCGGGTAGATCCGGAGCTGTGCGTCCGGGATCAGGCCGGCCATCAGGTGGCTGTTCCTGGTGGGGATCATCAGGTCGTCGTCGCCCTGGATGACGAGTGTGGGGCACTGGATGCCGGTGAGGCGCTGAAGGGCGGCGTGGTCGGGGATCCCCCACTCCAGTACGGCGTCGTACTGGGCGTCACGGGAGGGCAGGCTGCTTGGCACGTCGCGGCCCTCGGTGCGGGCCATGAACCGGCCGAGGAATTCCATGCCCTTGGCCTGGCTGGTCTCGGTGTGGGCGAAGAAGATGTAGAGCAGGTCCTCGCCGGTGGGCACCTCGGCGCGGGCGTGTGTCTCGATGTCCTTGCGCCAGCCGTGCATGCCGGGGGCGCCCTTGGGGCCGGTGCCGGCGAGCACGAGGCGGCGGACCAGACGGGGCCTCACGAGCGCGATGTCCTGAGCGGCGAAGCCGCCGATGGAGAAGCCGAGCAGGTCGATCCGGTCCAGGCCGAGGGCGTCGGTGAACGTGATCACCTGCTGGGCGAGCTGCGCGATGGTGGTGGCGAAGCGGCCGGTGGACGAGGCGACCCCGGGGTAGTCGACCAGGATGACCTCGCGTTCGGCGGCGAGTGCGTCGACGAGGGCCGGGTCCCAGTTGTCGAGGTTGCCGGTGAAGTGCTGGAGCATCACGAGGGGGACCTCGCCGCCGGAGCCGAGCCTGCGGTAGGCGTAGCGGACACCGTCGGTCTCGACGAACTGTGTGGGGGCGGTGTGGTGGGTAACAGCGGACATGTCTCTCCCTGCCGGAACGGGACCGGAATCCCGGGGGTGGTGAGGCCGGGGGCGGCTTTCCGCGGGCCCGGCGTCCGTTGCGGACGGTCGGCACCGGCGGTGGTCCGGTCGGTCCGGGCCCCACGCTGCTTCCCGAACAGCATGCGGAGTGTGCAGTGGAAACTTTGTGGTGCGTGTCTTGACCGCCGCGAAAAGGCCGTCAGGAGACGGGGCCGGCGGGCCGGAGAGGCGCCGTCACGCCCCGGACCACGCTCACCCTGCCGGACGGCCGTTCCAGCGGCACGCGCCGCACGCGAGGAAGGCGCGCAGCGGTCTCGGGTCGGTGTCCGGCTCGGTGGCGGTGGTCCGGCACGGGGCGGTCGGCTCGGGCCGGAGGTGCTTTCCCGGCGGGTGTGACGGGTCGCTCAGCCTGGGCCCGGACGGGTCGCCATCGCGCGCGACGCGTCCAGGGGTGCAGCTCGCCCGGACGTGCGTCGGGCCGCGCGGACGGCGGCCGGGCCCCTCGACGACGGGCGTGCGTGCCCGTTCCGGACCTGCGGGGCGGTCACTCGGCCGGGTTCCCCGGTGCGGCCGAGTTCGGCGGCGTAGGCACGTACCAGGTCGTGCGCGCCGTACCGGTCAGGGCCTCGGACGTCGAGCAGCCGGACACGGACCAGTTCCCCGGCAGCGACGGCCGCCGCGCCCGGCGGGACACCGGCCAGGCGCGCCAGCGCGGCCGTGCTGACGTCAGCCGGCACGTGTCGCGGCAGCAGGGAGAAGACCCGTTTCGCCTCGGCGCCGAGTGTCCGATGGGACCAGGAGAAGGCCCCGCGCAGGAAATTGGCGCCGTCGGCCTCGTCGAAGCCGGCGAGGCTGCCCCGTGCGGCGGTGAGTTCGGCGGCCAGCCGGGTCAGCGGCTGTTCGGGGCGGCTCGCCGCACGGGCGGCCGCGACGGCCAGGGCGAGCGGCAGCCGGCCGCAGCCCGCCACGATCTCCTGGATGACGGCCGTCCCGGCGTCGGCCCGTGCGCGGCCGAGACGTCGCAGGAAGCATTCCGTCGCCTCGGCCGCCGAGAGCACGTCCAGCGAGATCAGCCGTGCTCCGTGCGTCGTCGCCAGACGGGTCAGCCGACGTCGGCTGGTGACCACCACCATGCACTCGGGGGTTCCGGGCAGCAAGGGCCGCACCTGGTCCGCGTCGAGGGCGTTGTCGAGCACCATGAGCACGCGCCGCCCGGACAGGACACTGCGGAGCAGAGCCGACCTGGCCTCCACCGAGGCGGGAACACGGCGCCGGTCCACCCCCAGCGCCTCCAGGAACCCGTGCAGTACCTCGGCGGGATGCGCGGGAACCCGGTGCGAGGCGAATCCGCCGAGATCCGCGTAGAGCCGGCCGTCGGGAAAGTCCGCCGCCACCCGGTGGGCGAAGTGGACCGCCGACGCGGTCTTGCCGACTCCGGGTATGCCGTCGAAGGCCACAACCCGCAGGCCGTCGCCGACCTGGCGCGCGGTGTCCAGTGCCTGGCCCAGGGCCTGCTCGCGCCCGGTGAAGGAGGCCAGGTCACGCGGTAGCTGGGCGGGCCCGGACCACGGCGTTCGGGCCCGGGGACGGGGCGGCACCATGGACCCGGTGGACGCCGGTACCCAGGGCTCCGCCGGGCCACCGCGCAGAACGCTCTGGTGAGCGGCCCGCAGCGCCGGTCCGGGATCGATCCCCAGCTCGTCCGACAGCCGGTTCCTGATGCTGTGGTACTGCGTGATCGCTTCGGCCTGCTTGCCGTCGGCGGCCAGCACGAGCAGCACGGACGCCTGGAGCGCCTCGTCGAGCGGGCAGCGGTCGGCGGCCTGTCGTACGGACAGCAGGACGGAGCCGGACCTGCCGCACCGAAGGGCCGTGGTGGCCGCCTCGCACACGACCGGAGCGTATTCGTGTTCCACCAGGGTGAAGGCCGGGTGCACCGCGGCCAGGGCGCCCAGGTCCTCCGCGCAGGGCCCCTGCCACAGTGCCAGTGCCTCCAGATACATGTCGACGGCCGCCGGGAGGTGGCCCGTGGCGGCCGAGGCGCGGGCCTGCCGGACGAGGGCGCGGAACCTGAGCAGGTCCAGGCCTTCGGCGTCGACACCGAGCAGATAACTCCCCGCCTGCCGGACGATCCACCTGCCCGGCGATCTGGCCGGCAGGCCGGGTTCGAGAAGCCGCCGCAGCGAGCCGACATAGCGGTGGACCGCGTTCACGGCGCTGACCGGCGGCTCGCCGTCCCACAGCAGGCCGATCAGTTCGGACAGGGGGACGGGCCGTCCCGCGCCCGCCAGCAGCGCGGCAAGGAGCAGACGCTGCTGGCGGGGGCCGAGCGGGAGTTCGTCCTCGCCCCGCCAGGCCCGCAGCGGACCCAGCAGCGTGAAACGCGTCGCTTGCGCCGGTTCCTGTTCTTCGCCGACGCGTCGGCGTGGTGTCACGGGCATCGAGGCGTCCTCCTTTCACCTTCAGGACGTCCGTCGGGCAGCTGCTCCGCCGCCTCGGTCCGCATCGCCGCAGGGCCGTGCTGACAACGTAGGTTCGGGCCGCTTGACGGCCATCAGTCGGTTGACTCACCGCGGCGGACGCCCCACCGGGCAACGGCCCCGTGGACCCGCCGGAGAACGGGGCCGGCCGCGCGGCCCGGGTCCCCTGCGGGGCGGCGCTCGGGTCGCTGTGCGCCACGTGCTGCCGTTCCGCGATCCGTCACGGCCGGCGGGGAGACGTTTCTCGGGTGGTGCCGCGAAGTGGCGGGTCATTCGACTGATGCGGCCGCCCGGGCGAACGGCGAGTCTCGCCCCGGGGCCGGTGCGGGACGCGCCGACCGCCCCACCCCACCCCTTGTTCGCAGCTGAGGAGGACGGAGAGGGAATGGACGTCGTGGAGGACATCGTGGAGGACGTGGACCTGCTGGTGGTAGGTGGCGGCAAGGCCGGAAAAACGCTCGCCATGGACACCGCGCGGGCCGGCCGCAGGGTGGTCATGGTCGAGAAGAGCATGATCGGCGGCAGCTGTGTCAACGTCGCCTGCATTCCGACCAAGACGCTGGTGACCAGCGCACGGCTCGCCCGCCGGGCCGCCGGTGCCGAGTCGCTGGGCCTGCGGCTGGGTTCGCCGCGGGTCGACCTGGAGCTGCTGCGTGCGCACAAGGAGGGCGTGGTCTCCGACATGGTGGAGCTCAACCGTCGTCAGTTCCTGGACAGCGGCATGGACTTCGTTCTCGGCGCCGCCCGCTTCGTGGCGGAGCGGACCGTGGAGATCCGCCTCGCCGACGGGAGCCGCCGTGTCGTACGCGGTACCGACGTGGTGATCAACACGGGGACCGAGCCGCATGTCGCCGCCATTCCGGGGCTTGCCGGAGCGGAGCCACTGACCAGCGAGAGCATCCTGCGCCTGCGCCGCATCCCGAAGCGGCTCGTGGTCATCGGCGCGGGCTATGTGGGACTTGAGTTCGCCGACATGTTCGCCGCGTTCGGCAGTCGCGTGACGGTTCTGGAACGCGGGCCCCACCTGCTGCGGAACGAGGACCGTGACATCGCCTCTGCCCTGGCGGCGTGCCTCCGGGCGGACGGCGTCGAACTCGTCTTCGACGTGACGGTGAAGGAAGTGGTCCGGGAGGGTCGGACGGTGCGGGTGCTGCTGGCCGACGGGCGATCCCTGACCGCCGACGACGTCCTCGCGGCGACCGGCAGGGTGCCGGTCACGCGCGACCTCGGTCTGGAGGCGGCGGGCGTGCGGACCGACGGCCGCGGGTTCGTACGGGTGGACGACAGGCTGGCGACCGACGCCCCGCGCACCTGGGCGGTGGGGGACGTGGCCGGCGGCGCGCAGTTCACACACGTGTCGCTGGACGACTACCGCGTCGTCAAGGCCAACATCGACGGCGGTACGCGCAGCACGGCCGGCCGGCTGGTGCCCTGGAACCTGTTCACCGACCCGGAACTGGCGCGGATCGGTCTGACCGAGGAGCAGGCCCGCGCGACCGGCCGTGCCATCAGGGTCGCGAAACTGCCGGTCGGGGCCGTCCCTCGGGCGCGCACGCTGCGGGAGACCCGCGGTCTGTGGAAGGCGGTGGTGGACCGGGACAGCGAGCAGATCCTGGGGGCGGCCCTGCTCGGCCCCGAATCAGCGGAGGTGTTGTCGGTGGTGCAGACGGCCATGTGGGCCGGGCTGCCGTTCACCCGGCTGCGGGACGGGATGATCGCGCATCCGACCATGGCGGAAGGGCTCAACGCGCTGTTCTCCTCCTGGGTGGACTGAGAAGCCGCGGCGCCCCGCCCGGGTGGTCAGCACCGCCGGTGGACGCGGCTTCCGGTCGCCGCTCCTGCGTCCTCCGGGCGCGGCCGAGTGCGTCGTGGAGCTGGGTCCGGCTGCTGACGCCCAGCTTGGGGAACACCTGGTACAGGTGGAAGCCCACGGTACGGGCGGACAGCAGCAACCGCTCGCCGATCTGCCGGTTGGTGAGCCCCGTCGCCGCCAGCCGCGCGATCTGCAACTGCTGCGGAGTCAGCCGCTCCACCGGTCCTGGCCTCCCCTCCGCGTCCCGGACAGGCACCCCGCAGGCCCGCAGCTCCCCCGCCGTCCGCTCCACCCACGGAAGGGCCCGCAGCCGCTCGAACACCGTCAGTGCCCGCGCCAGTTGAGCCCGCGCCTCGCTCATCCGACGCCTGCGGCGCAGCCACTCACCGAACTCCAGAGACGCCACCGCACGCTCGAACGGCCACTGTTCTCCCATCGAGTCCTCCACGACCGTACGGAACAGCCCTTCCGCGTCCTCCCCCTCGCACAGCAGCGCCCGCGCCCGCGCCACGATCAGCCGCAGGCGGTCCGACATCCCATCGCCCACCCACCGCTCGACCGCGGCCACCACCGCGAGCGCCTCCTCCGGCCGCCCGACCCGGACGGCAGCGGCTGCCAGGTCCCCCACGCCGTACAAGGAGCAGTGGTAGTGCACCGGCCGTGGCTCGGGCCCCGTCGTGAACAGCCCACGCAGCAACTCGAACTCCACCGGGTGATCCCCCTCGGCGGCGGCCACCGCCGCCCGTACCCTCGCCGTACGCACCCCCAGCGCCCGGCTCTCCGAGACGTCGAGACCCGTCACGGCCCGCCCCATCAGCGCGCGGGCGTCCTCTCCGCGCGACGCGAGCACCATCGCGTTCACGTACACGGCCACCCACGTCGCCGTCTCCAGCCCGTTCTCCGCCGCCGCCCGCCGCGCGTCCCCGGCGGACTCACACGCCGCATCCCACGCTCCGGCGTCGAACTGCGCCAGCGCCAGCGTCTGTCCCACCGTCGCGCCGGAACCCGCGGTCGGCACCTCGCGCACCCGCTCCGTCGCCGCACTGAGCAGCCGCACCGCGAGCGCCGTCTCGTCGAGGAGCCACGCCGCGCTTCCCAGCATGGTCGACCGCTCCGGCAGGCCGTCCGTCTCGGCCGTGGCGCGTGCCAGTGCCGCCAGCACACCCCGACGGTCGCCGAACGGATCGCAGCAGGCACGTGCCCACACCTGTTCGTGCGCGCTGCCGACATCCTCCGGGATGTCCGCCAGCGCCGCCAGCGCCTGCCGGCGGAGCGTCACGTCGCCGCTGCAATACAGCACCACCGCACCGTGACTGATCGCTTCCAGTGCCGTCACCGGTGAGGTCTCCGTCATGTCGGCGGCCAGGGGCAGCAGTTGCGAGAGCGCCGCCCGCTGCCGTCCCGTCGCAGCCATCGCCCACCCGCGGCGCAACGCCGCCGCGGCCAACATCTCGGTGTCGTCCGTCGCCGCGGCCACCTCGCCCGCCAGCGCCTCGACCCACCAGGGCTCACCCGCGTGCGCGGCGAGATCGCACGCGTCCAGCAACCTGCGGGCCCGCGCCCGGCCCTGTTCACTCAACCGCGCCGCGCGCTCCAACGCCGCGGCCGCCAGCCGGGAGCCGCCGCGTCGGCGGGCCCGGCCCGCCGTCTCCACCAGCGCGCCCGCGACCGACTCGTCCGGTGCGAGACAGGCCGCGGCCAGATGCCACGCCCGTCGGTCGGGCTCTCCCGCCAGACCGTCGGCCAACCGGAGATGCGTCTCGCGGCGTTCCGTGAACGACGCCGCCCCGTACACCGCGGACCGCATCAGCGGATGCCGGAACTCGACCCGCCCGCTCACCAGACGCACCAGTCGCGCGTCCTTCGCGGCCGCCCATGCCTCGGCGCCTCCGGGCACCGACGCGGCCGCCGACAGAGCCGCCGCCATGTCCGGCCCGTCCGCCGCGGCGGCGAACAGCAACACCTGGCGGGTCGAAGCCGACAGTGCGCCGAGCCGTTCCGCGAAGGCCTTCTCCAGCCGGGCCGGCAGCGCGAAGTCCGCGCCCACTCCCGGGTCCCACCCGGAAGCACCCCGCTCCGCGGCGTCCCGTGCCAGTTCCACCAGTGCCAACGGAAGTCCCGCCGCCGCTCGCAGCACCTGCCTGCGTCCCCAGCCCCTGGGAACGACAGGCTGAGCGTCCAGCAGGCGGCCGGCCGCTTCCGCGGACAGCGGCCCGACCGGCACCTGCTCGAAACCGGGCCAGCCGGGGCCGGCCGCGCTGTCACCACGCACCGCCGCCAGCAGGCCCACCGGTTCGCCGACGAGACGCCGCGCGACGAACAGCACCGTCCGCAGGGAGGCGCCGTCCAGCCACTGCATGTCGTCCACGACGATCGTGACGGGGCGGTGGCGCGCCGACGCCAGCAGCAGGTTCAGGGACCCCAGTCCGACGAGCAGCCGGTCGTCGGCGCCGTCCTGGTCCGGTCCGGTGACACGGGCAGCGGTGTGGTGCAGGCCGAGGGCTCGGGAGAGGGCCGCACGCTGCGGAACCGGAATCCGGGGCAGGTGTTTCAGCGCGGGCCTGAGCAACTGGTGCAGAGCGCCATGTTCAAGTGTGTGCTCGGCACGGCTGCCGGCGCAGCTGATCACGGTGGTGCCGCGGCGGGCCGCTTCCGCCTCGACGGCGTGCAGCAGCGTGGTCTTTCCGATACCGGACTCACCCACGAGAAGAAGAGCACTTGAATTCTCGGCCCGCTCCGGAAAAAGGCCCCGCAGAATGCGTGCCATCTCCGGCTCGCGCCCGATGATCCCGTTCGATGCGTCGACTTCCACGCGTACACGGACCATTGCCACTCCCCGGTTCGAATCAACCGGAAGCTATCACGGAATTCCGGAGCGACCGGATTCCCCTGCCAGCAGAGGTCACCCCTCCAGAAATAATCAAGAATTTCGACATCGAAACAAGAAGTATTCCAGATTGATTCCACAACCCGGCACGGGCGTGCGGATGAAAACGTATCTCAAGTACGGTTCTTCAAAACCCGGCCGATCCCAGTCGACCGACAGATGTGTCGCCTGGCCCCCTCGGCCATCATGTGAGCGCCGGCAGGGGCAACCGCCGTCGGGCGTGGGAGGAACGTTGTCGTTGGTGGGCCGTACGTCCGAGTTGCAGACCCTCGAAGCGCTGCTGGCCGAGGCGGAGAACGCGGGAGCAGCACTGCTGCTGAGAGGTGATCCCGGCGCGGGGAAGACCGCGCTGCTGGACGCCGTGGCCGCCCGTGCCCGGGTCGGCGGACTGCGGGTCCTCCAGGTCGTCGGTGTCGAGAGCGAACAGGAACTCGCGTTCTCCGCCCTGCACCAGCTGCTCTACCCGCTCTTCGATCACCTCGCCGAACTGCCGCCGTTCCAGAGCGGGGTGCTGGAACAGGCGCTCTCCATCCGTGCGGGCTCGGCGCCGGGACGCTTCGCGATCTCCGCGGCGACGCTGGCGCTCCTCCAGGCAGCGGCGAAGGGGCAGCCGCTGTGCGTGGTGGTGGACGACGCGCACTGGATCGACCGTTCCAGCGCGGAGGTGCTGACCTTCATCACGCGCAGACTCACCGGTTGCCGGGCGGCCTTCGTCATGGCGGCGCGCAGTGGAGCACACGGCTACCTCGACCCGACGGGCCTGCGCGTGCTCGACGTCGGCCCGCTGCCGGCCCCCGACGCCCTGGCTCTGCTCGACAGCAGCCACCCGGGACTGGCCGAATCGACCAGGCGGCGCCTGCTGGACGAGTCCGAAGGCAACCCGCTCGCCCTGGTGGAGCTGCCGAGCCAGCTCACCGAAGCCCAGCGGGACGGCGCCGCGGCCCTGCCGGTGAACCTGCCGCTCAGCAGCCGCCTGGAGAGCGTGTTCGCCGACCGTATCCGGCGCCTCGGCTCCGCGCCGCGTTTCGTCCTGCTGTTGACGGCGCTGGACGGTGAGCGTCCGGGCAACCTGCGGGACATCCGGGCGGCCTTCGGCACCGGGACAGGGGGTGAGGAATGGGACGAGGGCCTGCTGGAGATGAGCGAGCACGCCGGTCTCGTCCGTGTCGACCACGTCGCGGAGCAGGTCACCTTCCGGCATCCCCTGGTCCGCTCGTGCACGGTGCACATGTCCCCGGCGGCGCGGCGCAGAGCCGCACACCGGGCACTCGCCGGGGTCCTCACGTCGGAGCCGGAGCGACGCGCACTGCATCTCGCCCATGCCGCCGACCACCCCGACGAGGCGGTCGCCGGCGAACTCACCCGTGCCGCGGAGCGAGCCGTGGCCCGGGGCGGCGCCGCGGAGGCTGCCACCGCGTACCGCCGTGCCGCAGAACTCAGCCAGGACCCGGCCGAACGTGCCCGCCGCCTGGAGCAGGCGGCGTTCGCCGCCGGCATCGCCGGTCTCCTCGGGACGGCCCACGAACTCGCCGGCCAGACCATGGAATCACTGCGGGGCGCGGCCGCCGCGGCCTACGTGCAGTTCCATCGCGAGGGCGACATCGACGCGGTCTACCGCATCCTGCCTCCCGCCATGGACGCGGCACGCTCAAGCGGCGCCCCGCAGGACGTGGACGCGTTCGACGACGCGTTCTACGTCCTGCTCAACACGGCGGTGTGGGGAGGCCGTGCGGAACTGTGGCCTCCGGTGTACCGCGCGCTCGACCTGGTCTCCGAGTCCGCGCGCATGTGTTTCGACTGCGTGGCCGACCCGGCGCGGACGGCGCACGGCGTGCGGCGGGAACTCGACCGGGCGACCGCCGCGCTGTCTCCCGACACCCCCCTGTGGCGCGTCAACTGGCTGATCTACACGGCCATGTACCTCGACTGCTTCACCTTCTACGACGGTGTGTGGCGGGAGGCCGTCGGGCACAGCGCTTACGACAGCCTGCGCTTCGGCGTGGTGGCCCGGGCCCACGAGGCGTTCATGCGGGGTGAATGGGACAGGATCCAGGCGATCGCGTCGCAGGGCATCGCGGACGCCACCGAGCACGAGTACAACCTCGTACACGTCATCTTCACGTACGGGCTGGCCATGGTCGCGTCCGGCCGCGGGGACGAGGAGGCACTGCGCCGGCACTGCGACACGATCACCGCGTGGGCGCAGCCGCGACGTATGCAGCTGTTGATGTCGACGGTGACCGAGACGCGGGCCCGTGCCGCCGTGGGGCGCGGGGACTTCGAGGAGGCCTATCTGCTGACCTCCGCGTTGACCCCGCCGGGCGAACTGCCCGCGCACTTCCCGCATTTCTCCCGTGTGTTCCTCGACCTGGTGGAGTCCGCGATGCGCACCGGCAGAACCGCGGCGGCCCGCGCACACGTGGAGGCGGGGCGGAGGGCGCGCCTGGACGCCATCTCACCGCACCACGCGGTCATACTCGCCGCGGCCGTGGCGGTCACCGCACCCGACGACGAGGCCGGCACGCTGTACGACGCGGCTCTCGCGGTACGGGACGCCGAGCTGTGGACCTATGAGTACGCACGTACCAGGCTCTGGTACGGCGAGTGGCTGCGTCGGCGCCGGGAGTACACGGCCGCACGCGTCCAGCTGAGCCTGGCGCTGGAGCTGTTCGAACAGCGGCTCAAGGCTCCGCTCTGGGCGCAGCGCGCACGGGACGAACTGCGCGCGGCCGGTGTGGGCGTCGGGGTGGCGGACGCCAGGGCCGGGGTGAGGATGAGTGCCCAGGAGCGTCGTATCGCCGAACTGGCGGCGAGCGGTCTGTCCAACAAGGAGATCAGCCGGCAGCTCAACATCTCGCCCCGCACCGCCGGCGCCCATCTCTACCGGGTGTTCCCCAAGCTGGGCATCACCTCCCGCGCCGCGCTGCGCGACGCCTTGCAGGCCTTCGACGAAGCCGAGGGCTCGTGACGGCGGCGGGCCGGGACATCGGGAGTGCGGCGGCGGGCCGGGACATCGGGAGTGCGGCGCCGGGCTCGCCGATCGGGAGCGAGGACCGCCCCGAGCCGCTTGTCGTGGCGCACTCCCTCCAGCGTCATGCCCGGTCGCCCGGCCACCGCTGAGCCGCGGTCGTCGTCGGCCCGGCCGTGCCGTCAGTCGCTGCTCGGCCCGGCGGCCTTCCCGCCCCGGCGCCAGGTCGGACTCCTCGGCGACTACCTGGCCTCTCTGATGGCCTCCCCCGGTGACGGCCTGTCCTCAGGCGGACAGGAACCGGTTGACGTCGTGAGCGAAGTCGTCGGGGTGCTGGAACAGGAAGCCGTGTCCGGCGTCGCTGTAGAGGATCACCTTCGCGTCGGGGAGTTTCTGCGACATCGCGTAGGTGGCGTAGGCGTGGATCATGACGTCGTGGGCGCCGTTGGCGACCAGGACCGGCAGGGTCAGCTCCTCCTGCCGATGCCAGTAGCCCTCGAAGGTGCTGATGGCGCCGAGCTGACCGCGTACCGCCTCGGGGCCGACGACGGCCCCGGAGTCCTTCAGACGGTGCTCCAGGCGTTGCAGGGAGGCCCGGCCCGCGGCCGTGGCCTGCTCGGTCTCCGGGAAGAAGAGGTAGAGGAAGTCCTCGGCGACGTTGACCGGCCGGCTCATGGTCTGCCGGGTACGGGCCGAAGGCGGCGGAAGGTCGGGGACACCGCCCGCCGAGCTGCCCGCCACGACCAGGTGGCGGACGATGTCCGGGGCCGCCAGGGCCACGCCCTGGGCGACGATGCCACCCATGGACCAGCCCAGGACGTCGATGTCCGTCAGCCCGAGAGCGTGGATGAAGGCGAGGGACCCTTCGACCATGTCCTCGATGGAGGCGGGCGGGTTGCCGGTGGAGAGATTGACACCCCTGTTGTCGAAGACGATGAGCTCCCGTTCCGCGGCCAGCGGTTCCAGGAAGGCGGGGTCCCAGTGGTCGATGGTGCCGCGCAGCCGCATGTGCATCACCAGGGGACGGGTGCCCGCCCTGCCGAACCTGCGATAGGCGAAACGCTCTCCGAGCGCCCCCTCGACGTAACGGGTCTCGGCCGAGTCGGCCGTGTAAGAAGACATGCAAGGCTCCTGTTCATGAAATGTGGCGCCCCGGTCCGGGGCCGTCGGGCGGTCCGAGGCCGAGGGGCGGGTGACGTACGCCGCCCTCAGACGCCGATGACCATGCGAAACCGCGCCTCGCCGGTCAGCATCCGGTCGTACGCCGCCTGTACGCCGGTCAGCGACGTGTGCTCCACCATCGGCGCCACGTCGTGCGCCAGGGCGAAGGCCAGGTTCTGCTCGTTCTCCGCCGCGGTACCGGTGAGGGAGCCCGACACCTGCACGGCGTCGAAGATCAGCTGCCGCGGCGTGACCCGGACCGGCTCCGGCGACACTCCCACCAGAACCAGCCGGCCCCGGCGGGTCAGGCCCCCCAGCAGCGGACTCACGTCTCCGCCCGCCGCGGTGCCCAGCACCATCCGGGCACCCCCCAGTCCGGTCAGCCGCTCGGCGGCGTCCGTGGTCCTGCTGTCGACGTAGTGGTGCGCGCCCAGCCCGAGGGCCAGTTCCTCTTTGTCGGCACCGCGCGCGATCGCGACCACCCGCAGCGCCAGGGCACGCGCGTACTGGAGGGCCAGGTGCCCGAGGCCGCCGACGCCCTGCACGGCCACCAGGTCCCCGGCCACCAGGCCGCCAGGCTGCCGCACCTGGTCGACCAGGGCGTTGTACACCGTGAACCCCGCGCACAGCAGCGGTGCCGCCCGGGTGGCACTCATCTCTTCCGGCACGGCCACCAGGCCCGTCTGCCGGGCGTACATGTACTCGGCGTAACCACCGTCGACCTGCACGCCCGTGTACGGCTGGTCGGTGCAGCCGACGAAGTCGCCCAGCCGGCAAGCCGCGCACACCCCGCAGTGTCCGCCTAGGAAACCGACACCGACCCGGTCGCCCACGCGCCACCCTTCGACACCACCGCCGAGGGCGTCGACACGGCCCACGGCCTCGTGCCCGGGAACCCGGCCGGTCTCACCCTCCTCATGCGGATGCACCACGATCGAGTCGCTGTGGCAGACACCGCACGCCTCGACCCTGATGCGTACCTGCCCCGGGCCCGGTGGCACCAGTTCCCGCTCGGTGAGACGCAGGCCGCCGTCCGGGGCGACCTCGACTGCGCGGTACGTGGTCATGAGCAACTCCGTTCGAGGAGACGAGAATGCGGAAACAGGTCGTCCGTGTGTGTCCCCGCGAGCGTCTGTGCCAGCTTCGCGTGGGCCAGTGGAATATTTGTGGCTGCGCTCTTGACCGCGAGGCCGGCCCCTGCGCACGAGAACACCGGCGCTCCTGGGCTGACTTGACTTTCCCAAGACGACCGGACACATTCATGGCGGGGAGGACGATCACACGTGCCTCGAAAGTGCCGCGCCGACCGCCCGGTCCATCATCTTGCGGGCGCGCCGTTCGTGCCGCCACACACCGCCGAGGAGCGGAGAACATGCCACAGATCAGTGTCCGGGAACGACTGGTCGACAGCGCGATGGACGTGTTTCGCCGCAAGGGGTTCAGTGGGGCGAGCATCCAGGACGTCACAGAGGCGGCAGGCGTACCGAAGGGGTCCGCCTACAACCACTTCCGCAGCAAGCAGGACCTCGCTGTGGAGATCGTCCTGCGCTACGCGCGTGCCGCCGACCACTCGATCCTCGAGGGGCAGGGACCGGCTCTGGAGCGCCTGCGGGGACATTTGATCGCGCAGGTCGAGCGTATCCGCGGCTCCGGAATCGAGTTCGGATGCCTGCTCGGCACCTTCGCCAGTGACGGCGCCAACGCCGGCGAGAAGGTCAGGGAGGCGGTCCGGGAGGCACTGGACAGCTGGACCGATGCGCTGACCGCCACGATCGCCGACGGCCAGGCGTCAGGCGAGATCACCACTGCGCGGTCCGCCGCCACGCTGGCGGCTTTCCTGCTGGACCTCTTCGAAGGCGCCACGCTGCGGGCCAGGACCTCGGCCGACCACGTTCTCATGGCCGAGGAGGTGAACATCGCCCTGGAAGCGCTGCGCCCCTGAGGCGGGGCCGGCGTTCCGCTTCGTCGGTGAGAGCAGCCACCGGGCCCGCTGTGGACCGGGGAAACCCGCTGTCAGGGCTTGAGCGCTTTGAGAGCCAGATCCAGGGAACGCATGGCCGCAGTCTCGTCCCGGGTCGCCTTGCCGCGCAGTCCCGCGCCCTCGAAGGCGTCGATCAGAAAGGCCGCGAGGTCGCCCGCGGGCTCCTGGGACGTGATCTCACCCGCTCGCTGCCCCTCCTCGATCACCGGGGTCAGCACACCTATCCACGCCGCGATGCTGCGGCGGACGACCGTCCCCACCTCGTCGCCGACCGCCGGACCCTCGCTCGCCATGGTCATCAGCAGGCATCCGTACTCCACGCCGGTGGAGTTGGTGCGCGAGGCCTGGGCGGCGAAGTGTGCGCGCAGCCGTGCCGGCGCCGACAGGTCCTGAGCGCCGAGCATGCTCAGGTCCGTCCCGCGGCTGTAACGGCGGACGATCTCGGCGGCGAGTTCCTGCTTGCTCTTGAAGTGGTTGTAGAAGGAGCCCTTCGGCACTTCCGCCGCATTGGTGATGTCCGCGACGCTGGCGCCATTGAACCCCTGCTGACGGAACACGGTCTCCGCGTGCTCGATCAGCTTTCCCACGACGCTCACCTGAGGCATACGGCCAATATGGCCGGTCTGCTTGAAATTGTCAAAAGCCCCCGACCTGCTGTTTCCTGCGGAAGCGGGTACGTACCGGCGCTCGGGCGCGGCCCGGCTGCATGCCGGTTCCGCAAGATCAGCGGGCGGTGCGGTTCGCGTACGGTCAAATGTCCGATGGCCTGCGCCGCGGCCGGCGTCAGACTCGTCGCCGTCCCTGTGCTCATCGCATGACCGGTGAGCACTTCACCGGCGCAGGAGTCCACGTCATGTACCACGAGACGCCGAACCGCAGGGCCGGAGCGGCCCCCGGCATCATCTACGCCTACCGTCGGTGCGGTCCGAGAGGTTCGCAACCTCCGCTGCTGCTCCTCCAACACTTCAGGGGCACGCTGGACAGCTGGGATCCCGCTCTGGTGGACGCGCTGGCGGCGGAGCGCGATGTCATCGCCTTCGACAACGCCGGCGTCGGTCTCAGCACCGGCAGCACACCCCGCACCATCCGGGACACCGCCCTCGACACCATGGCCTTCCTCGGGGCCGTCGGAGTACGGGAAGTGGATGTGCTCGGGTTCTCCATGGGCGGGTACACCGCGCAGGAGCTGACCCTGCTCCAGCCGGACGTCGTCCGCCGCCTCGTCCTCGCGGCCACCGCCCCGCGCGGCGCGCCGGGCATTCACGGACTGCGGGACGACGTCCTCGGCCACACCTGTTCCGGCGAACCGCGGGCTCAGCACTACCTGTACACCTTCTTCAACCACACCGAGGCCAGCCAGCGCCGCGGCCTGGAATTCTTCGGCCGTTACATCGAGCGGGAGAGGGACCGGGATCTGCCGGTCAGCGCGGCGGCCCGGGAAGCCCAGTGCGAGGCCATGCTCGAGTGGGGCGTGCCCGACGGGGACGCGCTGCGCAGACTCGGCGGTATCCGGCAGCCCACACTGGTCGCGGGCGGGGACAGCGACCGGGTCATCCCGCCCTCGGCACTGCGGCTGCTCGCGCGTTCGCTGCCCGACGCCCGCGCACACCTGTACCCCGACTCCGGACACGGCTTCCTGTTCCAGTACCACCATGAGTTCGCGCGGGAGGTCCTGGACTTCCTGCGCTGAGGACACCGCGCACAGATAGATACGTGTTCGACAAACCGAACGAAGGCGTTGAGCGCATGCGGCAGGCCGGGTGCGGCCTCTCGTGTCTTTGACACACGTGTGCCAGTACGGCGGTCGGTTCGGAAGTCCGGCGGCGTCGGCGGCCGCGGCGGGGCGGCCCGGCCGGAGCCGCGCGGGTGGGCGGCAGCATGGGTGGCCACCGGATTACGCGGGTGGCGTCCGCCTCCGGCAGGATGGGCGTATGACCGAGATCCGCACACCCCGTCTCCTCCTGCGTGGCTGGCACGACGACGACCTGGCGCCCATGGCCGACATCAACGCGGACCCGCGGGTCATGAGGTGGGTCGACGACGGCTCGGTGCGCGACCTGGACGAGACGGCCGAGGCGGTCGAGCGCTGGGAGGAGGAGTGGGACGAGGAGGGCTTCGGGCTCTTCGCCGTCGAACTGCTGGCCTCGGGCGAACTGATCGGCTTCACGGGACTGTCCGTGCCCTGGTTCCTGCCGGAGGTGATGCCCGCCGTGGCGATCAGCTGGCGGCTGGGCCCGCAGTTCTGGGGCCAGGGATACGCGTCCGAAGCGGCGCACGCCACGCTGGAGTTCGCGCTCCAGGACCGCGGTCTGGACCGCGTCATCAGCATCAACCGGGTGGGGGACGGCGCCTCCGAGAACGTCAGCCGCAAGCTCGGCATGGTGGCCGAGCGGGAGACGGTGCACCCGGCGTACGGCTTCCCTCTCCGCGTTCACGCCATCGATCTGACCGAGTTCGCGGCGTAGACCGGCCGGACCGTCGATCAGCGCAGGGCCGCCGCACCGTGACCCGTCGCCGCCCTGCGCTCACCCGCGGCCGCGGGTGACGCTGCCGGTCAGCCCAGCGACGCGCTCGCCGCGCGCAGTTCACGCAGCGCCGCCAGGGTGTGCCCGGCGAGTTCCCGCTTGCCGCCCCGGTCGCCCTCGGACCACTGGGCGAACCCCCGTTTGAAGGCGAGCACGCCCAGCTCGCCCGCCAGGGCCGCGGTCGCGTCGGGTACGCCTCGGGCGACCAGAGCGGTCGTCATCGCGGCCGCGAGGCTGACGCTCTTCAGGGCGTCACGCTCCTGAAGCTCGGTGCTCGCGGCGACGGCCGCCTTCAGTCGGGGAGCGAGCTCGCGGTTCATGGGTCCCATCGCTCCGGAGGCGCGCTCAAGGCCGGCGGCGACCGCCTCGAGCGGACTGGCGTCACCGGGCGCCTCGGCGATGCCCTCGGTCAGCAGTCGGCTCAGCGTCTCCTGCCCGGCCACCAGCAGTTCGCGCTTGTCGGGGAAGTGCCGGAAGAAGGTGCTCTTGGTGACTCCGGCGCGCTCGGCGATCTGCGCGACCGTCGTGGCGTCGTACCCCTGCTCGGTGAACAGGTCGACGGCGGCCACCACAAGGCGTTCCCGCGCGCCTGGTTCCCATCTGCCCATGGTCGCCATCATAAGCGATGGGACTCTTGTCCCATCACTGCGCTAGAGTGATGGGACAAGAGTCCCATCACTTGTCCGGGAGTTTTCCCATGCGTGTTTTCGTCACAGGTGGCACCGGTCTGATCGGTTCCGCCGTCGTCGCCGAGTTGCTCCGCAACGGCCACACCGTCCTCGCGCTGGCCCGCTCCGAGGCGTCCGCGCTCGCCGCCGAGACCGCCGGCGCGGAGCCGCTCCGAGGAGCCGTCTCCGACCTGGAGACCCTCCGGGCCGGCGTCGCCCGCGCCGACGGGGTGATCCACCTGGCCTTCGGCAACGACTTCAGCAGCCCCGAGGCCGTCGCCAGGTCGGTCGCCGAGGAGAGTGCCGCCCTCGCGGCCCTCGGCGAGGAACTCGTCGGCAGCGACCGCCCCTTCGTCACCGTCTCGGGCACGCCCTGGGTGCCGGGCCGCGTCTCCACCGAGGCCGACCCGCTGCCGACCGACGGACTGGTGGGCGGGCGCGGGCGCGCGGTCACGGCGGTCCTGGGCCTGGCCTCGCGCGGGGTCCGGAGCACGGCCGTACGCATGCCGCGCACCGTTCACCACCAGGGCGCGGGCGGGTTCGCCGGCCTGCTGACCGACATCGCCCGCCGGACCGGCGTGTCCGGCTACCCGGGTGACGGCGCACAGCGCTGGCCGGCCGTGCACGCGCTCGACGCGGCAGTCCTCTTCCGGCTCGCCCTGGAGCGGGCGGAGGCAGGGACGTCCTGGCACGCGGTGGCCGACGAGGGGGACGAGGTGCGCGACATAGCGGCGGTCATCGGCCGCCGCCTGGGCCTGCCGGTGCAGTCGGTGCCGACGGAGACCTTCGGCCCACTCGGCCAGATCTTCGCGACCGACCAGCCCTCGTCCAGCGCCCACACCCGGCGGGCGCTCGGCTGGGAGCCGAAGCACCCGGGTCTGCTGGAGGACCTGGAGAACATCCACCGCTGACCGGCGCCCGGACTAGCGGACCGAACGACGACCTGCCGACCTGGCGAGCGGGCCGACCTGCGACCTGGCGAGCGGGCCGACCGGCGACCTGGTGAGAGGAGCGACCGGCGACCGGGCGAGAGGACCGTGCAGGCGGCGGGTCCGCGGGTTCGCTGAGGTCAGGACCGGGTGCGGGTGCGAGCGACCGCTCCGGCCAGGACCCTGGCCACGTCGTCGGCGTGGGACAGGTGCGGGGAGTGTCCGGACGGGATGCCGACAGTGCGGCCGGGGCGCGCGGCCCACTGCCACTGGATCGCGGGCGGCAGCGCCGGATCCTCGGTGGCCACGACGTAGGAGTGGGCGGCCAGCACGGCGGGACCGCCGATGTCGGCGATCGGATCGCGGACCACGGTGACGTCCTCCGTCAGCCCTTCGGCGGCACCGCTGTCGGGGTTGCTGCTGGGCAGTTGCACGGCGTGGGAGCCGATCCCCCGGACAGTGAGCCGCTCGCGCGGCCTGTCGAAGATCCACGGCGTGTACATCGCCCCGTGGACCAGCAGGACTGTGGGGTTCGTTCGCTGCTTCTTCATGGCGTCCCAGCCTCCGATCGGGGCTGCCGTCCCGGCAAGGCGGAAGAGCGACCTACGACGGTGGCACGACGACACCCGGAGCGGGCCTGACAGGCAGGACCTGCGAATGTCGCCGATCTACCATGCCTGGTCTCCGGCGCATCTCGTCTGCCTGCGGTTTCACGACGAGAGTGGAGGTCGCCGAGGCGGCACAGGGTCGCCTTCACCGCCAGGAGCACTGCCATGAACGGCACCGTCACGGTCCTCGACAAGGGCGCGGTCCGCGTCCACAGCTACATGTCGCCGGCCGACACCTTCCACACCACCACCCAGCTGATCGAGACCCCGGCCCGGGTCATCGCGATCGACGCGCAGATGGTGCCTGCGTACGCCGACGAAGCGGTCGCCTACGCCAAGGGCCTCGGCAAGCCGCTGGACCGGCTGATCGTCACCCACGCCCACCCCGACCACTACAACGGCGCGGCCCGCTTCGGCGTACCGGTCCACGCCCTGGCCCAGGTGCGCGAGCAGATCGTCGCGCGCGGCGACAGCCGGCTGCCCGGTGGCCTGGTCATCCCGGTCGGCGACGTCACCCCGACGGTGCCCCTCGTCCCGGGTACGGAGGTCATCGACGGCGTCCCGTTCGTCCTGGAGGCCGTCTCCGGCGGTGAAGCCGCCGACGAGCTGCTGGTCAAGCTGCCCGACCAGGGCGTCCTCGTCGCCCAGGACCTCGTCTACCACGACGTCCACCTCTACCTGGGCAACAACGACATCACCGGCTGGGAGCGGGCCCTGGACCTGCTGGCCGCCCAGACCGGCTACGACACGATCCTCGCCGGCCACGGCCTGCCCGCCGGCCCGGAGATCTACGCGGAGCTCCGCCGCTACCTCGCCGACGCCCGCGAACTGCTCGGCGACGACGGCCAGGCGTACAAGAAGGCGATCGTGGAGCGCTACCCGTCGCTCGTCGGCCCCTTCCTCATCGACATCGCCAACCAGTCCCTCTTCCCGACCGGTCGCTGAGCCCCGGAACGGACCTGTCCGCGAGCCCGCAGAGCGGCACCGCCCTCTCGGCCGCACCGGCGACGACCGCGCGGCCTCACATCCGGGCTCTCAGCACGTCGACCTCACAGCCCGGTGCGAAGGCGTCGAAGCCGTGCTCGATCAGCCAGCGGACGATCAGCAGGCTGCGCAGCGACCACCATGCGCGGATCACATCGAGGTCGACGTCGGTGCCGTAACCGGCGATGACGTCGCCGAGGTGCTCCTCGTGTCCGAGCGTGAAGGTGGCGAGGTCGTACAGGGCGTCTCCCTGGCCCGCCTCGGACCAGTCGATGATGCCCGTCACCTCGTCGCCCTCGACGAAGAGGTGCGCGATCTGGAGGTCGCCGTGCGTGAAGGCCGGCGTCCAGGGCCGGAGCGCGGCCTCCGCGACCTGACGGTTGCGGCTGACCAGGTCGGCGGGCAGGACGCCGTTCGCCACCAACAGGCCGCATTCGGCGTCGAGTTCCGCGGCCAGCGCGACGACACCGAGGCCGGCCCGGCCCGGCCGTGGCGGCAACGGCGCTTCGTGCAGTTTCCGGATGGCGGCGCCCGCCGCGGCCCACGCCGCCGGCGACCCGGTCGACGGCCCGCCAAGCCGCCCGAGCGTCGTCCCCGGGAGTGCGGCGATCGCGAGCACCGGCGGCCTGCGCCACAGGACCTTCGGGGTCGGGACCGGCGCGCGGGCCATCGCCTCGACCTCGGCGTCGACGCGCGCCTGATCGGCGTCCACCTTCAGGAACACGTCGCCGACGCGCAGCGTCGCACGCTCGGAATGGGCGACGACGACTTCGACCTCATCCATGGACGCCCAGTATCCCGAGGACGGTCGCCGGCGTCGCCGGGTTTTCGCGGCCGGCACCGCCGGGTCTCGCGGGCGACACCGACCCCTGAACGGGTCGGGTCCCCGCTCCTGTCAGGGGTGGGTCAGCGCGCCGCGTCGCCGTTCGAGGCCGACTGGGAGAAGCCGTCGTGCCATGCCGCCTTCGCGCCGGAGTCTCCGATGCGGTAGACGTCCACCACGGCGCCCGCCGCCACCGCCAGGGACAGGACGACCGCCGCCACGCGCACCGGCGTGGTGGACCAGAAGGAGCCGCCCGCGGAGTCCGGACCGGATGCCGTGGCCGGACGGGCGGCCCACCAGACCAGCGCCGCCAGAGCGAACAGGCCCACGGCCCACGGGAGCAGGCCGTCGCCGAGTTCGGCGTGCCGGCGGACCAGGGCGTCATCGCTGACGTGCCGTTCCAGCCACTCACCGGCCTGCGTGGTGAGCGGCACGCCGAGCAGCGTGACCAGCGCCAGCACCGGCAGCACCAGTCCCATGCGGCGGGCGGCTCGCCGCGAGACCGCCGCGGCCACGAGCGCCAGCGCGGTCAAGGGCACGAGCACCACGACGAGGTGCACGAGCAGGACGTGTGCGGGCAGGCCGTTTATCAGGGTCATGGACAGTTCCTCGGAGGAGTCGGTGAGGGGGTCGGTGAGGGGGCCGGTACGACGGCGCGTCAGCGTCGCACAGGAACCTCTCAGGAACCTCTGAACGCGGCCGCCCCGGTCCGGACCCCGCGCACACGCCGGGACCGGCACCTGCATCATGAATCGCTCATGACAAATCGGCCTATCCCGCGCAGTCCCCGGGGTTCTCTCCCACTTGTCGGATCTTCACGGCATACTCACCGGCATGAGTCCCGCGAACGGCGGCGAGAGCCGGCCGGACCCGACCACGTCGCACGCGCCATCGCTGCCTCGCCTGACCCAGTACGAGCAGGAGGGTGCCTGGGTGGTGGCCGCCCACGGCGCCTTCGACCTCGATTCCGCTCCGCTGCTGGCCTCGGCCCTCCAGGACGCGGCCACCACTCACACGACGGTCGTCGTGGACGCGGCAGCGGTGACCTTCGCCGACTCCACCGTGCTGAACGTGCTGTTGCACTTCCACCGCGATCACCGTCTGCGTCTGGCCAGGCCGGCCCGCCAGTTCCAGCGGGTGCTGGAACTGACCGGCGCGGACCGGGTCCTGGACATCCGCCCGACGGTCGCCGACGCAGTCTCCTGACCAGCAGCGCGTCGAATCCGGGGGCGCCGCCGACCCGGTCGACGGCGGCCCCCAGCGGGTCGGCGATCGCGGGGTCGCGGGAGGTGTGCAGGGCGACGGTCCTGTCGACGGTGCGGGTACGGCCGGACGTCAGCACGGGCCGCAGCCGCTGTACGGCTCGCAGCGGGCCGTTCCCCGCCGAGACCGGGGCGTCCGCGGTGAGTCGTGCGGCCATGCCGATCCGGATGTCCGAGGTGCGGGTACGGCAGCCGAGCCACACCGTGTCCGGGGAGGCGGTTCCGGTGCGGACGTCAGCCAGGTGACGGCCGGCCAGGTCGCGGTAGCGTGGCACACCGGCGTTGCTGACATCGCCGTCGAGCGCCGCCTCGACCTCCAGCTCACCGGCGACGCCCTGGGCGGTGAACTCGGTGCGCAGGGCGGCGTGATGCGGGTCCGCCATGTGCACCAGCCGCAGCTGGCGCACGTCCAGCGCCCGCCCGGCGCCGAGCCCGTGACGGGTCCGCCGCTCCAGGACCCCGTCCGGCAGGTGCAGGACCTGCCGGTGTCCCAGCACCGGCGCGGTGTCCGGGGTGAGCCAGTCGCCGCCCGCCGGGCGGAACCGCAGCGGCAGCCAGTTCGGGAGGTTGACCAGGTCCTCGTTCTCGACCCGGTGTCCGGCGACCTCGGAGGTGAGCCGGTCGTAGCAGCCGGCCACGTAGGTACCCGGGTGGTGGACGTCGTCCGCGGCGCACTCCGGCAGCGCGCCCCGGGTGGCGAAGTACCCGTTCCCGAGCGTGCACAGGGATTCCCTGAGCCGCTCGTCGGCGGGCACGTAACCGTCGTACTCCCACCGCACGGGGTTGCTCACCCGACCTGCGGTACGACGGCCACCGGGCAGTCCGCCCGGTGCAGCAGGGCGTGCACCACCCGGCCCAGCTGCAAACCGCGGTGGCCGTGCCGGCGGGGGGCGCCCAGCACGACGAGGTCGGCGGCGGCCGAGCGGTGCACGAGGATCCGGTGGGCGGGCCCCTCGGCCGTCACCATGCGTACCCGGACGTCCGGGTACTCGGCCGCGGGTTCGCGCAGCAGCTCGTCGAGGAGGGCCGAGGCCTGCGGCGCGCCGCCCTCCTGGGCCGGCGCGTCCGTCGTGGGACGACGCCAGGCGCGGACCACGTCCAGGGGGCAGCCGCGGGCCGCCGCCTCCCGGAAGGCGAACCGCGCGGCCGCGCCGCCGGAGGCCGGACCGCCGGCGCCGAGCAGGATCCGTTCGTGGGTGCCCGCCAAGCCCGCCGGGTCCCCCCGCACCACGACCACGGGGCAGTACGACCGTCCCGCGACCGCCAGTCCCACCGAGCCGAGGAGCAGTCCCTTCAGTTCGCCGCGGCCGCGCGACCCGGTGACGACCAGGCAGGCGTTGTTGCTCTCGTGCAGGAGGGCGTCCGCGGGGTCCTCGGGCAGGATGTCGGTGGTGACCTTCACGTCCGGGGCACGCCGAGCGGCACGGTCGGCCGCCGAGGCGACGATGTGCTCCGCCAGTACTCGCTCCGAAGGGCGCTCTTCGCGGATCCCGGGTACGCCGCTCTCGTAGCGCTCCCACAAGGACGCGTACACCAGCCGGAGCGGGACATCGTGGCGGGCGGCCTCGTCCGCCGCCCAGTCGACGGCCTGAAGGCTGCCGTCCGAACCGTCGACGCCCACGACCAGGGGAAGTGTCATCGTCCCCACCGCCTCTCCTCGGGCTGCCACCTCATGCGGCAGACGGATGCCTGTCCTTCCACCGTCGCACCGGCGGACGAAGCGCAGGAGGGGCCACTCGGCCCCTTCACCACCCCTCGGAAGGGTCTGGGCGGCCCTTGGTGGCGGAGCCGTGCCGAGCACACGCTGGAGGGGAGAACCGAGGAGGCAACCATGCACGGCAGCCCGCACACCGTCGGCGACGTGATGACCCGCGGCGCCGTCGCCGTCGGCCGCGACACCCCCTTCAAGGACGTCGTCACGCAGATGGACCAGTGGAAGGTCAGCGCCCTCCCCGTGCTGGAGGGCGACGGCAGGGTGATCGGCATCGTCTCCGAGGCCGACCTGCTGCCCAAGGAGGAGTTCCGGGACGCCGATCCGGACCGGTTCGTGCAACGGGAGCGGCTCGCCGACCTGGCCAAGGCCGGCGGGGTGACCGCCGGTGAGCTGATGAGCGCGCCCGCGGTCACCGTGCACGCCGACGCCGCCCTGGCCGAGGCCGCGCGCATCATGGCCCGGCGCGGGGTCAAACGGCTGCCCGTCGTCGACGGGGTGGGCGTCCTGGAGGGCATCGTCAGCCGCGCGGACCTGCTCAAGGTGTTCCTCCGCGAGGACGAGGAACTCACCGAGGAGGTGCGCCGGGAGGTCGTCGACCGCCTGTTCCCGCTCTCCGCCGACCACATCCGGGTCGAGGTCGCCGAAGGTGTCGTCACCCTCACCGGCTGGATCGACGGGACGGAGCTGGTACCGGTCGCCGAACGCCTGGCACGCGCCGTGGAGGGCGTGGTCGACGTGCGCTGCCGACTGGCACCGGTCTCCGTCCGGGACGACATCGGTTGATGTCATCTGACGTCAGCTGACATCAGGTGACAGAGGGTGGCACGGACTGACACGGGGTGGCACGGGCGGCACGGGTGGCACGGGTGTCACGGGTGTCACGGGTGGCACGGGTGTCACGGGTGTCACGGAGACGCAGCGGTGTGACAGCCGTACGGGGGCGCCGTTCCGGTCCGCGTTCCGGTCAGCCCTTGCCGCCGCCGAAGTCGCAAGTCGCGTCACCCCTTGCCGCCGCCGAAGTCGCAAGTCGCGTCAGCCCTTGCCGCCGCTGAAGTCGCGCCACTGAGGTCCGACGCGCCGCCATTCGTCGTCCCACTCGGCGAGACGCCGGCTGAGCAGCCGCCGGCGGACCAGCCGGCCCCCGCCGTACACGACGAACGGGGTCGACAGCCCCACGAGGACACCGGCCGCGACCGCCTCCAGGGCCGACTCCGCCTCGCTCGCCGGTGCGCCGACCAGTTTCCCGCCGCGACTCGCCCACACCTGGACGGTGGTGCCGGCCGTGGCCGAGGGGACGACCTCGGCCCGGCCGGTGTGGACGGAGCCGTCGGCAGCCGTCCAGCGGACCGCGGTCCACGTCAGGCCGACGTCGTAGCCGGCCGTGACCGGCGTGCCGTCGGCCGCGTCCTCGGTCAGCCGCGCGGACACCGTGTGCACCTCGGCCCGCCGCTCGGCGAAGGTCCGGTCGACGGTACGGGCCACGCCCCAGCCGGCGAGCACCCCGCCGGCGAGGGCGAGGCACCAGAGGCCGAGCACGATCCAGGCCTCCACCACGTCGCTTCGGCGCCGCAGCGGATTGCTCCGCCAGCGCCAGCACCACGAACCGCTCCTCCCCCGGCGGCCTTCGCGGCTCGGCGGCTTCCGACGGCTATCGCGTTCCACGGTCCGGCCCCCCTACGCGGTGCGGGTCCGCGGTGTCGCGCCGACGTCCGGGAGGTCGGGGTCGAGGTCCGGGCGGCGGCGGGGTCCGGCCAGCGCGCAGTCGACGTCGACCACTCCTTCGACGCTGCGCACCCAGCCGGTGGCCAGCGGCACCAGCGCGGTGTCGCCGACCCGGCCGGTGAGGGTCACGACACCGTCGTGCACGGACACCCGGGGAGGCTCGGCCTCCAGCGCGAAGAGATGCGGGAGGACGTCGCGCCGGATCTCCTCGGCGATCTCCTCGTCGTCCCGCAGGAACACCTTGAGCAGGTCCGCCCGGCTCACGATGCCGACCAGCACGCCCTGGGCGTCGACGACCGGCAGCCGCTTGACCCCGTGCCGTGCCATGCCCCGCGCGGCCTGCGGGAGCGTGGCGTCGGCGCGGACGGTGACGGCCGGGGTGTTCATCAGTTCGCCGGCGGTCACCGCGGACGCCGTCGTGGGTTCGTCCACGCGGGGCAGGGCCCGTGCCCCGACCGTGACGCCGTCGCGGGACTCCTCCTTGCGCAGCAGATCCGCCTCCGAGACGACGCCCACGACGTGCCCCTCGTCGTCGAGCACGGGCACGCCGCTCACCCGCCACCTCCGCATGGTCCTCACGATGTCCTTGAAGGCCGCGCCGCTGCGCAGGGCGACCACCGTGCGGGTCATCACGTCACTCACGACGGACGGGTTACCGGTCATGGCGACCTCCAGGGGTGGGATGCCGTCCTGCGACACTTCCAGCCTCCGCCTTTTCTCCGCTCGGGGCATGGGCCGGGCGGCCCTCGGCGACGGTCCGGGGTTCCCCGGGCGGGGTGCCCAGGTGGCGGCGGGCCTCTTGCCGCACCGCCGGATCACGCACCGCCGGATCACGCACCGCCGGATCACGCCCTGATACGACGCCCGGTCACGACGTCGGGTTCGACGCGCATCCACAGGTCGCGGCGGCCCCCGGCCCAGGGTGTGCTGTGCGCCGACGCCGTGAGCCGGTGTATCTCGTCCGGCTCGGTCACGGTGTGCGCGCGGCCCTGGACCAGCACGCTCCATCCCTCGCTGAACGTGTCGTCGATCCGGTCGGTCTCGAAGGCCACCCGGTGGCCGGCGGCGAGCGCCGGGGTCGTCCCAGGAGCCGTCCGGTAGACGATCGCGCCTTCGACGACGCTGTAGTTGACCGGCACGATCACCGGCCCGCCGGCCGTGGGCACACCGAGCCGTCCCACGCCGTGGGTGCCCAGCAGCGTCATGCACTGCGCGGGGCTCAGCTCGGCGAACTCCGGGGCGTGTGCCGCCCGTCCGGAGCCCGGCGGGGTCTCGGTGTCGCCACCGGTGAGATGGGTCAGAGTGGTGTGCAGCACCTCGGCCAGTCGCAGCAGCGCACCGGTGCCGGGTGCGGCGAGCGGGTTCTCCTCCAGGTACTGGAGGTAGCCGGGCGCGACACCGGCGCGGACGGCCGTCTCCCTGCGGGTGAGGCCCAGTTCGAGCCGGCGGGTCATGAGCCGGCGGCCCAGGTCACCGAGCGGCGGCCGCTCCACCCTGCCCGGGTGCACTTGTTCGGCCATGGCCTGTCACGTCCTCTCGTCAGGCCGCGGGGATGGCGACCTCGTGCTGCTCACCGCCGAGCACGACCTTGAGCGCGGCGGTCTCGCCGGCCCGGCGGAAGACGTCGTACGCCTCCTCCATGCGCGCCAACGGGAAGGTGTGGGTGACCAGTTGCCCGGTGGGCAGCCGGCCGGCCGCGGCCATCCGCAGCAGGGTGGGCGTGGAGTGGGTGTCCACCAGGCCGGTGGTGATGGTGACGTTCCTGCTCCACAGGTCTTCCAGGTGCAGGGTCACCGGCCTGCCGTGCACGCCGATGTTGGCGACGTGCCCGCCGGGCCGCACCATGCGGGCGCACGACTCGAAGCTCTCCGGCACGCCGACGGCCTCGATCACCACGTCCGCGCCCAGCCCGTCGGTGAGGTCCGCGACCAGTTGGGCCGGGGCCTCGTGGATGTCGGCCACGGCGTCCGCGCCGAACCGGTGGGCGGCCTCCAGCCGGGCCGGGGCCAGGTCCACCGCGATGATCCGCTCGGGCGAGAACAGCCGTGCCGTGCTGATCGCCGCGAGTCCGACGGGTCCGGCGCCCACGACGACGACGGTGTCGCCGGGACGGACGTGCCCGTTGCGGACGCCCACCTCGTAGGAGGTCGGGAAGATGTCCGCGAACAGCACGGCGTCCCTGCTGTCGAGGGTGGCGGGCAGTGCGTGGACCGACAGGTCCGCGAAGGGGACGCGGACGTACTCGGCCTGGGTGCCGTCGATCAGGTGGCCGAGGATCCAGCCTCCGCCGCCCCGGCACTGGCCGTACATCCGCTCCCGGCAGTAGGCGCAGCGCCCGCAGGAGCTGATGCAGGAGACCAGCACCCGGTCGCCCGGCCGTACGGTCCGTACGTCGCCGCCGACCTCGACGATCTCGCCGACGGCCTCGTGCCCGAGGACCGTGCCGGGCCGCACCTCGGGGACGTCGCCCTTGAGGATGTGCAGGTCCGTCCCGCAGATCGTGACGGCGTCCACGCGCACGACGACGTCGGTGGGCTCCTTGACGGCGGGGTCGGGGACCTCTTCCCAGGCGGACTGCCCGGGGCCGTGGAACACGAGGGCCTTCATGGGGTCGCTCACCGTCCTTGGTCCGCCGCGGGGCCGGGCGCCGACGGCGCCGCGGCTGCCCCGCGCCTCCATCGTGTCCCGGCTCGGGAAGCCCGCGCTTGGGCCGTCCGGCCCCCGCGCCGGCCGACGGGCCCAGACCGAGGTCACGCCGGCTCGGGTACGACGACGACCGGGCACGCGGAGCGGTGCAGCACGCCGTGGGCGACCCGGCCCAGCTGGAGCCCGAACGTCCGTGGGCGGCGCCGGGCTCCGACGACCAGCAGGTCGGCGTCGTACGAGGCGGCCACGAGAACCGGCCGCGCGTCGCCCTCGACCGTGTGCCGGTGCGCTTCGACGTCGGCGGGGACGTTCTCCAGAGCCGAGTCCAGGGCCTCCACCGCCTGCCGCTCGTGCAGCCGGGCCGGTTCTCCGGACATCAGGGGGTGGTCGGTGGTCTCGTGTGCGGGTGTGCGCCAGGCCCGTACGGCGTCCAGGACCGCCCCGCGCCGCCGCGCCTCCTCGTAGCCGAAGCGCACGGCCGCGGACCCCTTGCCGTGCGCGCCGACGCCCAGGACGATCCTGCCGTGGACCGGCCGCGCCGCCTGGTTGTCGTGGTTGCCGCGCACGACGACCAGCGGGCAGTGCGCGTGCCCGGCGACGGTCAGGCTCACGGAGCCCAGCAGCGCCTCGGCCAGGCCGCTGCGGCCCCGGGTGCCCATCACCAGCAGGGTGGCGTCCCGGCTCTCGTGGACCAGTGCGTACTCGGGTTCCTCGACCAGTACCTCGGTGGTCACCCGCACTTGGGGCTGCCGGCTCCGGGCGCGCCGCGCCGCCACGCCGACGATGTCCTCGGCCATGAGCTCCTCGGACGGCTTGTGAAGGCCCTCGCCGAGGTGGGCGCCCTCGTACCGCTCCCACAGCGAGGCGTACACCAGCCGCAGCGGCAGGCCGCGCAGGACGGCTTCGTCGGCCGCCCAGTCGACGGCCCGCAGACCGGGCTCCGAGCCGTCGACGGCGACGACGACGGGCGGGACGCCCAGGGGCTCACCGAAAGCTCGTACGGCCGCTGCCTTCATGATGTGCTCCTCAGGGTCGAGGCCGACGGTGACGGTACGGGTCATGATCTGTTCCTCCTGATCGGGGATTCCGGCACGAGGGTCGTCCCGCGACGGGGGGTCCGGCAGGGGCCGCAGGTCCTCACGAGGGGCCGTTCGGCCCGGGCGCACGAGGCGACCGCCGAGGGAGCGGGCTGATGGTCCCGTGGCGGTGGGCCCACTCGGCCCATGGCGGGACCGCGGCCGGCGGCACACGCTGGCACCAGGACCACGTACGCCTGTGCCGGGAGGCCGCCATGAACGCATCACCGACCCTCAGCGTGCTGCGCGCGCTCCCGGCCCCGTACCGGGAGCGGCTGACGGGGACGGCTCGGGAGGTGTCCTTCGCCCCCGGGGTCCGGCTCTTCGACGAGGGGGGCCGCGCCGACCGGTTCTGGATCATCCGCACCGGCCGGGTCGAGCTGGACCTGCATGTGCCCGGCCGCCGGGCGGCCGTCATCGAGAACCTGGGCCCCAACGAACTGGTCGGCTGGTCCTGGCTGTTCGGCCCGCACGTGTGGCAACTGGGCGCCGAGGCGACGACCCCGGTGCGGGCCTGGCAGTTCGACGCGGAGGCCGTCAGGTCCCTGTGCCGGGACGACCCGGCGCTGGCGAACGCCGTCGACCAGTGGGTGGGCGGGGTACTGGCCCACCGGCTGCGCGCGGCCCGTACCCGACTGCTCGACCTGTACGCCCCGTACGGCGCCGGCTCGAACAACTGACGGAGGTGGACCCCATGCACGGCACGCCGCACACCGTCAGCGACGTCATGACGACGACCGTCGTGAGCGTCGGACGCGAGGCGCCCTTCAAGGAGCTCGTGCGGCTCATGCGGGACTGGCGGATCAGCGCCCTGCCCGTGGTCGAGGGCGAGGGCCGGGTCGTCGGCGTCGTCTCCGAGGCGGACCTGCTGCACGAGGAGGAGTTCCGGGACGGCGACCAGGACGGGTCCGCGCAGCCGCCCCGGCTCCACGGCCCGGCCGAGAGGGCAGGTGCCCTGACCGCGGGCGAGCTGATGACCTCGCCCGCGGTCACCGTCCACGCGGACGCGACTCTCGCGCAGGCCGCGCGGATCATGGCACGGTCCAGGGTGAAGCGCCTGCCGGTGGCCGACGCCGTGGGCGTCCTCCAGGGCGTGGTGAGCCGCGCCGACCTGCTCAAGGTCTTCCTGCGCGACGACGAGGAGATCGCCGAGGAGGTCCGGCGGGACATCGTGTCGCAGTTGTTCCCGTTCTGCGGCTCGGCGCTGCGCGTGGACGTCCACGACGGGGTCGTGACGCTCGCGGGCCGGATCCCGGACACGTCCCTGGTGCCTGTGGCGGCCCGGCTGGTGAGGGCCGTCGAGGGCGTGGTGGACGTGGACTTCGGCCTGTCCCCGAACACGGCGCCCGCGCCCGCCGCGGAACCCGCGAGTGGGGCCGGACGGCCCTAGCGTGCCCCGCCCCTGCGGCGCGATGATCGGCCCGGGGCGGTCGGCGGTCCGTCCCGCGGCACCCGGCGAGGACGAGAGGTCGTCATGACGCAGTCACGCACCTTCACGGAACAGGACCCGATCCGGGTGTTCCTGCTGGACGACCACGAGGTGGTCCGGCGTGGCCTGACGGACCTCCTGGACGCGGAGCCCGACATCTCGGTGGTGGGCGACGCCGGCACGGTCCAGCACGCCCTCGCCCGCGGCCCGGCGCTGCGCCCGCACGTCGCCGTCCTCGACGTCCGCCTGCCCGACGGCGACGGCATCACCGTCTGCCGGGAACTGCGCGACCAGATGCCCGGCCTGGCCTGCCTCATGCTCACCTCCTTCGACGACGAGGAGGCCCTGCTCGACGCGATCATGGCCGGGGCCTCCGGCTACGTCCTCAAGCAGATCAAGGGCTCCGACCTGGTCTCCGCGGTGCGTACCGTCGCCTCCGGCCAGTCCATGCTCGACCCCGCGACCACCGCCCGCCTGATGCGATCGCTGCGCGCCGACCCCGCCGAGACGCCCGCCCTGCCGGCCGAGCTCGCGGGCCTGTCCCCCCGCGAGCGCGACATCCTCACCCTCATCGGGGACGGCCTCACGAACCGCGAGATCGGCAAGAAGCTCTACCTCTCCGAGAAGACCGTCAAGAACCACATCTCCCGCCTGCTCGCCAAGCTGGGCGTCCAGCGCCGCGTCCAGGCCGCGGTCCTCGCCTCCCACCTCGAACAGCCGGGGTCCGGTGGCCATCCGCCGAGGTGACGGTGGCGGCCCGCGGCCCTGCTCGCGGCGGGCCGCGGTACCTCGCCTGCGGGGCCGTACCGGGGCCGCCGTGGAAGAGTGAAGGAGCAGAGCACGTGAGTGAACGGGGACCGGGGCCGAGGAGGGCGTGATGAGCCACCCCGTGCTGACCGGGGCCGAGGAGGGCGTGATGAGCCACCCCGTGCTGACCGGTGTCGACGGATCCGCGCACAGTCTCGCCGCGGCCGAGTGGGCGGCGCGGGAAGCGGTGCTGCGGGACGTCCCGCTGCACGTCCTGCACGCCGCTCCGCCCCTTCCCGGCGACGTGGTCCCCCGCCAGGCCGAGGAGACGCTGCGCCAGGTGGGCGAACGCATCGTCCAGGAGGTGATCGCCGACCTCTCGGTCCGCCATCCGGCTCTGCGGACGGCGGCTGAGCAGCGCGCCGAGGACCCGGCCGAGGCCCTTCTGTCGGCCGCGCACGGTTGCGGGCTGCTCGTGGTCGGTGCCAGGGGCTCGGGCGGCTTCGACGGCCTCGCGGTGGGCTCGGTGGCCCTTCGGGTGGCGGCCGCGGCCGGCCTTCCCGTCGTCGTGGTGCCCGGACCGCGGCCGGGCGCCCCCGGCAACGGCGTACGCCCGGTGGACGCCGTTCCGCGGGTCGTGCTGGGTCTCGACGCGCACCGCCCGGCCGACGGGGTGGCGGACTTCGCGTTCGGGGCGGCCCGGTCGCGCGGCGCGGTGCTCCGGGCGGTGCGGGCGTGGGCCCTGCCCGCCGCGGCCGTGTCGCCCCGGACCCTGTTCGTGGCCTCGGAGGACCGGGCCGCCTGGGAGGACGAGGAGGTCCTGCGGCTGTCCGACGCCCTGCGCACCCGGCAGGAGAAGTACCCGGAGGTGACGGTCCGCGCGGACGTCGTCCTGCTCCATCCCGCGGAGGCCCTTCTGAACGCGTCCCGGGGAGCCGACCTGCTGGTCGTGGGCCGGGGCGGCGGCCGGGACCGGCTGGGTCCGGTCACGCACGCGGTACTGCACCACACCGCCCGCCCGCTGGCGGTCGTACCGTACGGCGGCTGAGCCGCCGGCACCCCGGAAGGGCCACACCGCGAGGGCGTGTCGCGTCGTGAGGCAGGCGGGACTTTCGCAGCACGCCCTAGCCGAAGAACACCCCGAACTCGTCGTACAGCGCCGGATCGACCAGCTTGGTCCTGGCCTCGGTGCCCGGGATCGGGACCCGTACGATTCTGGTGCCGCTGAGGGCGACCATGGTCCCGAAGGCGCCGTCCTTGACGGCGTCGACGGCGTGCAGTCCGAAGCGCGTGGCCAGCCACCGGTCGAAGGCGCTCGGGGTGCCGCCGCGCTGGACGTGACCGAGCACCGTCGTACGGGCGTCCGTGCCGGTGCGCCGCGAGATCTCCCTGGCCAGCCACTCCCCGATCCCGGACAGCCGCACATGGCCGTACTCGTCCAGCGACCGGTCCTTCAGGACCATCTGCCCCTCCTTGGGCACGGCCCCCTCGGCGGTGACGACGATCGGCGCGTAGTGGAACTCGAAGCGGCTCTTCACCCACGCGCACACCTGGTCGATGTCGAACGGCCGTTCCGGGACGAGGATCACGTTGGCACCGCCCGCGACACCCGCGTGCAGGGCGATCCATCCGGAGTGCCGGCCCATCACCTCCACCACCAGGGTGCGCATGTGCGACTCGGCGGTGGTGTGCAGACGGTCGATGGCCTCCGTCGCGATACCCACCGCCGTGTCGAAACCGAAGGTGTAGTCGGTACCGGGCACGTCGTTGTCGATCGTCTTCGGCACGCCGACGATCCGGATCCCCTGCCGCCCCAGCTCCGCCGCCGCGCCCAGCGTGTCCTCGCCGCCGATCGCGACGAGCGCGTCGACACCGTGCCCGGCAAGGGTCTCCCGGATCCGGGCGACACCGTCCTCGTGCTTGAACGGGTTGGTGCGGGACGACCCGAGAATGGTGCCGCCGCGTGGCAGGATGCCCCGTACCTCGGGAACGCCCAGCGGCACCACCCGGCCCTGGATCACGCCGAGCCAGCCGTCCCGGAAACCTGCGAACTCGAAGCCGTACTCCTGGACGCCCTTGCGGACGACGCTGCGGATCACGGCGTTCAGACCGGGACAGTCACCGCCACCGGTCAGTACCCCTACCTTCATGGTCTCCCTCCCCCTCCGTGCGCGGGTGAGGTTCTTCGTCGCTCGTGCCTCCATTCTCGGCGACCGCACTCCCGGCGGCGACTCACAGGTCACGCTCACGGAACGGCCAACCAGTGCGCCGCACCAGACAGGTTCGGCCGGTCACGGCCAGTAAACGACTTCTCCTCCCCCGAGCGCGCCGAACGCGCTGGGATTACCGCATTCACAGGCGGGAAAGGGGTGGGGCGGACATGGCCGGCTCCATCGAAGGGGAACGGACGCGCGGGATCGTCACGCCGTCGGCGCATCCCTGCTCGTGCGGCCGTTCGGGGGCGCCCGGGCGCGGGAACGGCGCCGCGGAGGAACGCTTCCGCGGGCTGCTGGAGGCCGCACCGGACGCGATGGTCATCGTCGACGGCTCGGGCATCATCAAGCTCGTCAACGCGCAGACAGAAGCGCTCTTCGGCTACCGGCGCGAGGAACTGCTGGGCCGTCCGGTGGAGTTGCTGATACCGACCCGCTTCCGCAGCCAGCACACCCGGCACCGGGGCGGCTACTCGGCCAACCGCCAGGTCCGGCCGATGGGCGCCGGCCTGGAACTGCACGGACTGCGGGGAGACGGCACCGAGTTCCCGGTCGAGATCAGCCTCAGCCCGATGGAGACCGAGGAGGGGCTGCTGGTGTCCGCCGCCGTGCGCGACGTCAGCGACCGCAAGGCCGCCGAGGCCCGGATCAACGAACTCGCCGCCCTCGTCGAGTCCTCCCAGGACGCGATCCTCGCCAAGACCCTCGACGGGTACATCACGTACTGGAACGCGGCGGCCCAGGACCTCTACGGCTACACCGCCGAGGAGGCCATCGGGCGGCACGTCTCCATGCTCGCCCCACCCGAACTCCGCGGGGACATCCACGCGTTGCTGGCCCGGCTGCGCAAGGGCGAGAAGGTCGAGCACTTCGAGACGCTGCGCGTGACCGGCTCGGGCACGCTGCTCGACGTGGACGTCACCCTGTGGCCGACGCGGGACACCCGGGGGCGGGTCGTCGGAGCGTGCGCCATCGTCCGGGACATCAGTGACCGCAAGCGCGCGGAGGCCGAGCTCACCGCCCTGTACGAGCAGCAGCGGCACATCGCCCTGACGCTCCAGCGCAGCCTGATGGGCACCCCGCCGGCGCTGCCGGGCCTGGCCACCGCCAGCCGCTACCGGCCCGCCACCCAGGGGGCCGGGGTGGGCGGCGACTGGTTCGACCTGATACCGCTGGGCGCCGACCGGGTGGGCGTGCTCATCGGGGACGTCATGGGCCGTGGCCTGGAGGCCGCCGCCGTCATGGGCCAGTTGCGGTCGGCGGCGCACGCGCTGGCCAAGACCGGGATGGAGCCCCGGCTGCTGATGCAGGCCCTGGACTCGTGCGTGGCCGACCTCGATGTCCCCGACCAGCTCGTCACCTGCTGCTACCTGGTCATCGCACCCGACTCCGGGACGGTGACCGTGTGTTCGGCCGGCCATCTGCCGACACTCGTCGCGGGCGCCGCCGACGGCACGGTCGGCATGCTGAACTCGCCCGTCAACGCCCCGCTGGGAGTGGGCGGCATCCTCTACGAGCAGTCCTGTACGGCCGTCCCGCCCGGGGCGACCCTCGTGCTCTACACCGACGGGCTGATCGAGACCCCGGGCAGTGACATCGAGGGCCGGGTCGCCGAACTGAGCGTCGTCCTGGAGAAGTTCTTCACCGGCACGCCGTGTCTGGAGACCGCCGCCGACCATGTGCTGGCGAGTCTGCTGCCCGACGCCGAGAGCCACAACGACGACGTCACCCTGCTGCTGGCCCAGCTCCCGGCCGGGCCGCTGGCGGTGCTGACCACCGATCTGCCGGCCTGCCCGTCCTCGGTGCCGGCGGGCCGGGCGTTCCTGCACAAGGCGCTCACCGCCTGGGACTGCGCCACGGACGCGGACGACGCGCTCCTGCTGCTGTCGGAGACCCTGACCAACGCCGTCCAGCACGGCGAGGGCCCCATCGGCCTCCATCTGCACCGCACCGCCACCGACCTCACGGTCGAGATCAGCGACCGCAGCCCGCAGCTGCCCCGGCCCCGTCAGGCCGCCGAGGACGAGGAGTCCGGCCGGGGCCTGCTGCTGGTTCGGACGCTCGCCGACAGCTGGGGGGTGCGGCCCACGGACGAGGGCAAGACCACCTGGTTCACCCTGCGGCTGTGAGGAGGTGCGGTGGGCGGCGCCGCTCGTCGCGCGCCGTCACGTCCTCGGGCCGGACGTCCGGCTGAAGTGGGTGACCGGGCGTTCCTGAGGCTCGCCGTCGACGGTGATGTCCACCTCCTCGTTGTAGAAGGCGAGCAGGTCCTTGATCGGGGCGACCGCGGCCAGCGGGTCCGGGTAGCTCCAGACCAGGTTCGGCGGCACCTCCGCCCCGCCCCGCAAGGACCAGTACGCGGCGGTTCCCTTGTAGGGGCAGCCGGTGTGGTGGTCGGTCGCTTCCAGCAGGTCGAGGCGGACGTCCTCGCGCGGGATGTAGTAGCGCGTGGGCAGACCGGTCTCGAAGAGCAGCACGGGCCGGTGGGTGTCGGCGACGGCCGTGCCACCGGCCGACACCTGGACATGGCGGCTGCTGCGGATGGCGTCCACCCGTTTGTGCGGGTCACGGGGGTGGACGAAGATCTCTTCCTCCTCCTCGTACCAGTGGTCGAGGCCCCTGCCGCTGCGCCGGAACCATTCGAAGGCGATGTGCCCGGCCAGGTCGGCGGCGGGGAAGGTCCAGGCGGCGTTCTCCAGCAGCTCGCCGTCGAGGTCGAGGTCGTAGAAGATCCGCGAGCCGGTGTGGGTGCCGATCGGCGGGTCCGCCGCCGGACGCAGGAGGTCCTGCCGTACGTCCGAATGCGGGAACGCGTAGAGCGGGACGGGTACGCCCGGTTCCCAGACCAGGACGGGACGGCGGCTGTCGACGACCGTGACGTCGCCCTTGCGGCCGCGCACCCAGCGTTCGCCGGGCTCCCAGAGGAGGCCTTCGGGGGTGGTCCGCAGCGCTCGGAGGGTGGGGTGCGTGGTCATCTCGGTGGTCCTCCGGTCATCTCGGTACTCCTCCGGTCGGCTCGGGACGGTGGCGTCGGCGAAGGCGGCAGCCCTCTCGATTCGGACAGACCGCACTCCCGTCGTGATCCCACCCCATGATTGATCGTTGGGCCGTGCAACGACAATCGTCAGGAGCACGCACCATGACCATCAGCCGCAGGACACTGCTCGCCGCGGGGCCGGCCGCCGGACTGCTCACCGCCTGCGGGTCCGACACCGGACGGGGCGACGACGCCGGCGCGGGACCGAGACTGTCGCAGTGGTACCACCAGTACGGCGAGACGGGCACCGAGCAGGCCGTGGAACGGTACGCCGCCGCGTACCCGAAGGCGAAGGTCGGCGTGCAGTGGCGACCCGGCAACTACGACCAGCAGACCGCCGCCGCGCTGCTCACCGACTCCGGTCCCGACGTCTTCGAGGGCAGTCCCACCCTCGACCAGATCCAGGGCGGCCAGGTCGTCGACCTCACCGACCTGCTGGACGGCGTCAGGGACGACTTCCATCCCGCCGCGCTCACCCCGAAGACGTACGCCGGGCGGATCTGGGGCATCCCGCAGGTCATCGACACGCAGCTGCTCTACTACCGCAAGAGCCTGCTGAGCGACGCCGGGGTGAGGCCGCCGGACACCCTGGACGCCCTGGTCGACGCCGCCGCGAGACTGACCACGAAGAAGGTCAAGGGGCTCTTCCTCGGCAATGACGGGGGAGCCGGCGTCCTCGGCGGAACTCCGCTGTACGCGGCGGGACTTCGGCTGGTGACCGATGACGGCAAGGTCGGCTTCGACGACCCGGCCGCGGCCCGTACCCTCGCCAGGCTCCACCGGTTGTACGCCGGCGGGTCCCTGCTCCTCGGGGCCCCCGCCGACTGGTCGGACCCGTCCGCCTTCCTCCAGGGCCTGACCGCCATGCAGTGGTCCGGTCTGTGGGCGCTGCCCCGGGTGCAGCAGGAACTGGGCGATGACTTCGGGGTGCTGCCGTTCCCCGGGGACGGGCCGGGCGCGGCCGCCGTCCCCGTCGGCGCTTACGGGGCCGCCGTCAGCGCCCGCAGCAGGCACCGGGACACGGCCAAGGACTTCGTGAAGTGGCTGTGGATCGAACGCACTGACTACCAGGAGGACTTCGCGCTCTCCTACGGCTTCCACATCCCCGCCCGCATCTCGCTGGCGAAGAAGGCCGACAGGCTGAAGACGGGCGCGGCCGCCGACGCCGTCCGTCTCACCACCGAACACGGCTACGCCCAGCCGCTGTTGTGGACCCCGGCCGACCAGACCGCGTATCAGGACGCGCTGAGCCGGATCATCCGGGGCGGGGCGAACCCGGAGAGCGAACTGCGGGCGGTCGTCCGGAAGGTGTCGGCCGAACTCGACCGGGTGAGGAGGAAGTCGTGACGGCGCACGGTGCCACGGCCCGGCGTCGGGTACGCAACCGCGCGCTCTGGTTCTGGACCTTCGTCGGTCCGTTCGCGGTCGGGCTCGGTCTGTTCACGTACGTCCCGCTGCTGTGGAGCGTGGCCCTCAGCTTCTTCGACGCCCACAACACCGTCACGCCCACCGACTTCGTCGGCCTCGACAACTACACGGCCCTGCTGTCGGACGACGCCTTCGTCGACAGCCTCCGCACCTTCCTCGTCTTCACCGCGTTCATCGTGCCCACGACGTACGTGTTCTCCCTGGCCCTCGCCCTGATGGTCAACCGGGTACGCCGGGCCCGCGCGTTCTTCCGGTCGGTGTTCTTCCTTCCGGCCGCGTGCAGTTACGTCGTCGCCGCCCTCATCTGGAAGATGTCCCTGTTCAACGGCGTGCGGTTCGGGCTCGCCAATACCGTGCTCGGCTGGTTCGGCGGCGATCCGGTCGCCTGGCTGTCCGGCACCGATCCGCCCTGGTACTGGCTGGTGATCGTGACGGTGCGGCTGTGGCTCCAGACGGGCTTCTACATGATCCTCTTCCTGGCCGGGCTACAGCGGATCGACCCCGGGCTGTACGAGGCCGCCGCGGTCGACGGTGCCCGGCCCGGCCGGCAGGTGCTGTGGCACATCACGCTGCCCCAGCTGCGCGCCACGTCGGTCGCGGTCGTCCTGCTCCTCGTCATCAACGCCTTCCAGGCCTTCGACGAGTTCTACAACCTCCTTTCGGACACGCGCGGTTACCCGCCCTACGCCCGTCCGCCGCTGGTCTACCTCTACTACCTCGCCCTCGGCCAGGGACAGAACCTCGGGCTCGGCAGCGCGGGCGCGGTGATCCTCTCGCTGGTCGTCGTGGTCGTGACGGTGGGCCAGGCACGCTGGTTCGGTCTGGGCGGGAGGGAGGAGTGACGATGGAGGACGCGGTGGTACGGGTCGGCCGCGCGCTGCGGCTCGTCCTGCTGGTGGTGCTGGCCCTGCTCTTCCTCGTCCCGTTCTACCTCCTCGTGCGCAACGGGCTGTCGAGCGAGCGGGACGTCACGGCCCCCGAATGGGCGTTCTTCCCTTCGGAGTTGCGCTGGGCGAACGTACAGGAGCTCTTCGACGACCCCTCCGTTCCCTTCGCCCGCTCCCTCCTCAACTCCGCGCTGATCGCCGTCGCGACGACGGCCGGCACACTGCTGCTCGCCTCGCTCGCCGGATACGGCCTCGCCCGCGTCCCCTACCGGCACGCGAACAAGGTCTTCTACGCCGTCCTCGGCACCCTGGTGGTCCCGGCCGCCGTCACCTTCGTCCCGAGCTTCGTGCTCGTGTCGTCGCTGGGCTGGATCTCGACCTACCGGGGGCTGATCGTCCCGACCCTGTTCCCGGCCTTCGCCTGCTTCGTCTTCCGGCAGTACTTCCTGGGCTTCCCCACGGAGTTGGAGGACGCGGCGCAGGTCGACGGGCTCGGTTACTGGCGGACGTACTGGCTGATCGTGGTGCCGAACGCACGGCCCGTCTTCGCCGCCGTCGGGACGATCGTGTTCATCGGCGCGTGGAACTCCTTCCTCTGGCCCCTGGTGATCGGGCAGGACCGCGACGCCTGGACGGTGCAGGTGGCTCTCTCCTCCTTCACCACGTCCCAGGTCGTCAGGGTCCACGAGCTGTTCGTCGCGGCGGCGGTGTCGATCCTGCCGTTGCTGGCGGTGTTCCTCTGCTTCCAGCGGTGGCTCGTGGCGGGCGTCGAACGGTCCGGGATCGACTGAACGAGCGCGGGGCAGCCGGGGCTGCGCCGACCCGCGCCGGCATCGGTAGCATCCAGGGCATGGACTTGGCGACGGGTGCACTGCCTCGGGGGCTCGGGCTGGTGGAGCGGGTGATCCGGGGGGAGCTCGACAGCCGCGGTGGACCCGGGGTGGTGCGGCTGGCGGCGGAGAGCGGGCTGGACAAGGGGCAGGCATCGCGGCTGCTGCGGGATCTGGTGAACACCGGGACGCTCGCCAGGGAAGGGCACGAGTTCCGCGCCGGAGCGGATCTCCTGGCCGTCGCGGCCGAGGCGGGCCCGTGGGGAGTGGAGAGCCGGGCGTTGCTGCGGGCGCTGGTGGTCCGGTTCGGGGCGTGTGCGTACGTGGACGTGCTCCGCGGGGCGATGGTGCTCTCGGTGCGGGCCGAGCTGGCGGCCTGGGCCGAGTTCGCCTGGGCGCGGGCGGGGCGGCTGACGCCGGTCTGGTGCACCGGGGCGGGGCGGGCGCTGCTCTTCGGCCGTTCGCGGGCGGAGGTGGCACAGCTCCTGGACGGTGAGGACTTCATCGGGGCGGGCGGCCCCTACGCGCCGCGGAACGTTGATGATCTGCTGGCGCGCGTCGCCGCGGACGCCGGACGCGGGATCGCGGTGTGCGAGAGCGAGTACGACGAGGACGTGCTGGAGGTCGCCGCTCCGGTGCGGGACGCGCGCGGGGACGTGGTGGCGGCGGTCACCGCGGTCGTGCCGCACGCGGCGGCCAGGGACGACCGCGACGAGATCGTCGCCGCGGTCGGTGACGCGGCGGCGCGACTGGCCTCGCCGCCCGCCTGAGTCCCGGGCCGGGCCACGGGCCCTCAGCCCCGGTCCGGCTCCGGGCCCGGAGCCGGGTCCGTCTTGCCCGCCGCCTCGTCCGGCTCCGGGTCCGTCGAGCGCAGTGCGGCGGTCAGCCAGTCGCTCCAGCGCACCACCGACTCCGCGCAGGCCGCCGTCGCCGGTTCCAGACGGCGGCGCGGACCGACGACCTGTACGGCGGCGACGACCTCGCCCCGGAAGTCCCTGACCGGTGCCGCGAGCGAGTACAGACCGGGCTCGGCCTCCTGGTCGACGACCGAGTAGCCCCGCTTGCGGGCCGCGTCCAGACGGGCGAGGAAGTCGTCCAGGTCGGCCGGGGTGTTGGGCCCCTGGCGGACGAAGGCGGTGCGGGCGAGGACGGCGGCGACCTCGGCGTCGTCGGCGTCGAACAGCAGGGCCTGTCCGGCGTCGCTGCAATAGGCGGGGTAGGCGCGGCCCACCCAGGACACGAACGAGGACAGCGCCGGCGGCATCGACTCCAGGACGGTCACCGAGCTGGCGCCGCGCAGGACTCCCAGGTAGGCGCACTCCCCCGTGTCGGCGGCGACGCCCTCCAGCGCGGTGCGGCCGTCCCGGCGCAGTCTCGCCTCGGTGATCTGCTGGGCGCGCGCGTACAGCTCCCAGGCGACGGAGTAGCGCAGCGACGCGGGATCACGTTGCAGGAACCGGGCCGCCTCCAGGCTCCGCAGGATGCGGGAGACCTGACTGCGTTCACGGCCCAGCAGCGCCGCGACCTCGGCGGCGGTGTGGCCGTGCGGGTCCCGCGCGGGGTGCTGGGCGAAGAGTCGGAGTACGGCCAGGCCGCGTTTCAGGCTGCTGTCGGTGGTCATCGCGGGCCGAGCATAGCGCCGGGCCGTCGGGGCACCGCGCGCCATCGTTGCGCGGACATTGCAGGTTCATTGCAAGGTGCGTGCATGATGAGCAACTGCACTTGTCTATTGCGCATCCGGAGATAGTCTCCAGCCATCCCTCGCACGCCAGGATCATTCAGGAGTTCGTCTTGTCCGCTCTGCGCCCGCCCGTACTCCTCGGCTCCGCGATACTGCTCCTGGCGGGCTGCGCCGACCCCTCCGGGCCGGCCGGTGCGTCAGCCGGCACGCCGTCCGGCACCTCTTCCGCCGCCACCACCGCGATCTCGGAGAACGCCACGCTCGCCGCCGAGGTCCCGGCCGCGCTGAAGGCGAGCGGGATCACCGTCGCCAGCGACGTCAGCTACCCGCCGATGGACTTCTTCGCGGCCGACAACAAGACGGTCGTCGGCGCCGAGGCCGACCTCGACAAGGCCCTGGGTACCGTCCTCGGGGTCAAGGTGACCGTCGTGAACGTGCCCTTCGACTCGATCCTGCCCGGCCTCCAGTCGGGCAAGTACCAGCTCGGCGTCTCGTCCTTCACGGACACCGCCGAACGGGAGAAGGTCGTCGACTTCGTCACCTACTTCGACGCGGGCACGTCCCTTCTGGTCCCGGCCGGAAACCCGAAGGCGCTCGAGCCCGGAGGCGACTCGCTGTGCGGCCGGGCCGTCGCCGTGGCGAAGGGGTCCACACAGGCGCTCGTGGACCTGCCGGCCCGCGCCAAGAGCTGCACGTCGCCGATCAGGGTCAGCACCTTTCCGGACGGCACCGGTGTGAACCTGGCCGTCACCAGCGGCCGCGCCGACGCCGCCCTGGCCGACTCCCCGGTGGCCGCCTACGCCGCCAAGCGGTCCGGCGGCAAGCTGGAGGTCGCCGGCGACTCCTACGGCAACGCGCCCTTCGGCATCGCCGTACCGAAGAACAGTGAGCTGACCGCGCTGCTCAAGTCGGCTCTCGAGGACCTGAAGGCGAGCGGCGGCTACCAGCAGGTGCTCGCCAAGTGGGGCCTGGAGTCCGGCGCCCTGAGCAAGTTCGAGATCAACGCCGCCTCATGAGCGCCGAGTTGCCGGTCTACCGGCGCCGCAGGCCGGGCCGGTGGGTGCTGACCCTCGTGGTGGTGCTCCTGGCCGCGAGCCTGGCCCGGTCGCTGATCACCAACCGGCGCTTCGGCTGGGACACGGTCGGTGCGTGGCTGTTCAGCCGGACGGTGATGACCGGCCTGGCGACCACCCTGGAACTCACCGCCGCCGCCATGGTGATCGGGCTCGCGCTCGGCGTCACGCTGGCGCTCATGCGGCTGTCGGACAACCCCGTGGCCCGGGCGGTCAGTTGGGCGTACATCTGGCTCTTCCGGGGCACCCCGCTGCTGGTCCAGCTGCTGTTCTGGGGCTTCATCTCCGCGCTGTACCCGACACTCTCGCTGCATCTGCCCTTCCTGCCGGCGATCGGTGACGTCCCCGCGAACTCGGTCATCACGACCTTCACCGCGGCCCTGCTCGGTCTCGGCCTCAACGAGGCCGCCTATCTCGCCGAGATCATCCGGGCCGGGATCGTCTCGGTCGACCACGGGCAGCTGGAGGCCGCGGACGCGCTCGGACTGTCCCGGGGCAGGACCCTCCGCCGGATCGTCCTGCCCCAGGCGATGCGCGTGATCATCCCGCCGGTCGGCAACGAGACCATCTCCATGCTCAAGACGACGTCGCTGGTGAGTGTGCTGGCCTACGCGGAACTGCTGTACTCCGTGCAGATCGTGTACGCCCGCACCTACCAGACGATCCCGCTGCTGATCGTCGCCAGCATCTGGTACCTGGCCGTCACGACCGTGCTGAACATCGGCCAGCACTACCTGGAACGTCACTTCGCGAAGGGCGGCAGCCGATGATGATCGAGGCCACCGGTGTCCGCAAGTCCTTCGCCGGACGGGAAGTGCTGCGCGGGATCGACCTTCGCGTAGCGCGCGGGACGGTCACCTGTGTGATCGGCCCCTCCGGTTCGGGGAAGTCCACCTTCCTGCGGTGCGTGAACCATCTGGAGCGGCCCGACGGCGGCCGGATCCTGGTGGACGGGGAACCGATCGGGTACGAGCCGTACCGGGACGGGGTGCGCGAACTGCGCCGCCGTGACCTGGCCCGGCAGCGCCGTGACATCGGCATGGTCTTCCAGCGCTTCCACCTCTTCCCGCATCTGACGGCCCTCGCCAACGTCGTCGAGGGACCGGTCGGCGCGGGCCGCCCCCGCGCCGAGGCCACCGAGGAGGCACTGGCACTCCTCGACCGCGTCGGCCTGGCCGACCGGCGCGACGCCTACCCCGCCCAGCTCTCCGGCGGTCAGCAGCAACGGGTCGCCATCGCCCGCGCGTTGGCCATGCGCCCGAAGCTGATGCTGTTCGACGAGCCGACCTCGGCCCTCGACCCGGAACTGGTCGGCGAGGTGCTGGACGTCATGCGCGGCCTCGCCGCCGACGGCATGACGATGCTCGTCGTCACCCACGAACTGGGCTTCGCCCGCGAGGTCGCCGACGAGGTCGCCTTCTTCGACGACGGTCGGATCGTGGAGTCCGGACCGCCCGGCCGCGTCCTCACCGCCCCCGACCATCCCCGTACCCGCGACTTCGTGACGAGAGTGCTGTGACGACCTTCCGCGACGCCCTGGCCGCCGGCCCCCTCGTCCTGGACGGCGGCATGTCCAACGAGCTGGAGGCCCAGGGCCACGACCTGAGCGGCGCCCTCTGGTCCGCCCGCCTGCTCCGCGACGAGCCCGACGCGATCGCGGCCGTCCACCGCGCCTACTTCGCGGCGGGCGCGCAGGTCGCCATCACGGCCGGCTACCAGGCCACCTACGACGGTTTCGCCCGGCTCGGCATCTCCCGCACCGAGACCACGGCACTGCTGCGCCGCAGCGTGTCCCTGGCCCGGGAGGCCGCGGAGAGCGCCGAGCCCGCCCAGTCCGGGACCGTCGGGAGGCGCTGGGTCGCGGCGTCCGTGGGCCCGTACGGCGCGATGCTGGCCGATGGCTCGGAATACCGCGGGAACTACGGTCTCACCGTGGCCGAGCTGACCCGTTTCCACCGCCCCCGGCTGGAGGCCCTGGCCGAGGCGGCTCCCGACGTCTTCGCCGTCGAGACCATTCCCGACCTGCGGGAGGCGGAGGCGGTACTCACCGCCCTGGACGGACTAGGCATCCCCGCCTGGCTCTCGTACAGCGTCCGCGGGACGACCACCAGCGCGGGCCAGCCGTTGACCGAGGCCTTCGCGCTGGCCCGCGGCAGCGAAGCCGTGGTGGCCACGGGCGTGAACTGCGCCCCCGCCGCCGCGGCGGCCGCCGCGCTGGCCCTGGTCACGGGCCTGCCCGGCGTCGTCTACCCGAACGGTGGCGGCACCTGGGACCCCGAAGCCCGCGGCTGGCTGGGCGCTCGGGACGAGATCGCGGACCTCGCGCCCGCCTGGCTCGGCGCCGGCGCGGCGCTCGTCGGCGGCTGCTGCCGGGTCGGGCCCGCCGAGATCAGGGAGCTGGCCGACCGCGTCGGCATCGCGCCGGCCGACAGCTGAACAGCATCCCGGCCGACCCCGGCCACACCATCCCGAGGCCGCCCCCGGCTGAACGGCATCCCAAGGCCGACCCCGGATGAACAGCGTCCCGAGGGCGGCCCCGTCCGACCCGCCCCCGCTCCCCCGCCTCCGCCTCGTACACGCACCTCGCGCAAGGAACGCCACCCATGTCCCAGCCCGCCGCCCTCCCGGTGATCGACCTCTCCGCCCCCGACCGCGAAGCGCTCCACCGGGCCGCCCGCGACGTCGGTTTCTTCCAGTTGGTCGGTCACGGCGTCAGCCTCGCCGAACAGGACCGGCTGCTCGGTGCCGCCCGCGACTTCTTCGCCCTGCCCGAGGCCGACCGGCACGCCCTCGACAATCTCGGCTCGCCCCACTTCCGCGGCTACACGCGGATCGGCAACGAGCACACCCAGGGCCGCCGCGACTGGCGCGACCAACTCGACATCAGCAACGAGCTGCCCGCGCACGTGCCGGCCCCCGGCGAGCCGCCCTACTGGTGGCTGGAGGGGCCGAACCAGTGGCCCGCTGCCCTCCCCGCGCTCAGGGAGGTCTCGCTGGCGTGGATGGCGCGACTCAGCGCGGTCGCCCACCGGTTGCTGCACGAGCTGCTCGCGGCCGTCGGCGGCCCCGCGGAGTTCTACGACGACGCCTTCTCCGGCCACCCGCGCACCCACCTCAAACTGGTCCGCTACCCGGGGCGGGCCCCGCAGGGGGACGACCAGGGCGTCGGCGTGCACAAGGACTACGGTTTCCTGACCCTGCTGCTGACGGACGAGGTCCCGGGACTCCAGGTGGAGACGCCGGACGGGCGGGACTTCATCGACGTGCCGTACCTGCCGGGCGCGTTCGTGGTGAACCTGGGCGAGTTGCTGGAGGTCGCGACGAACGGCTACCTGAAGGCGACGAACCACCGCGTGGTCTCTCCTCCGGGATCGCGTGAGCGCTTCTCCGCACCGTTCTTCTACAACCCCCGGCTCGACGCCCGCGTCACCCCGCTCCCCTTCCCCGGGGCCTCGGACGCGAAGGGCGTGACGGAGGACCCGGACAACCCGCTGTTCGCGGAGTTCGGCTGGAACGAGCTCAAGGGCTGGGCCCGCGCCCATCCCGCGGTGGTGCGGAAGCATCATCCGGAGCTGACGATCGTCCCGCGCACGGCTGGTTCCTGACGCGTACGGTGACGTGTGACACCGCGCGCCCGGCACAGGTGCCGGCCCTCGGGTTCCGGAACGGTGCTCAGGTGTTGGTGCCCCGGGCCGTCACCGGCCAGCGGTCGACGACCTCGCGGTCCCGGCGACCAGTAGTTCGTCGACGAGGTGCACGGGCGTGCGGACGTGGTCGGGGACGACGGCGAGCACCTCCCCGAGGCGTGTCGGTGCCGAGGGCCTTGCTGCCGACGTCCAGCACGAAGCGGTCCGGGGCGGGAACGCCGACCACCCGGACGTCGAGCCGCAGCTCCCGCAGGGCCTGCGCGGCCTCGCCCAGTGCGCGCTCCGAGGTGATCATGGCAGGTGGGCGCACCGGGATCGCCGATCCGTCAGCGTGCGTCCACGGCAGCGCGCCGGAACAGGGCCGTCCAGAGGAAGGGTTCGCCGAAGTACGCGGAGTCGGCCGGTTCGTCGCGCATCGGCCGGAGTTCGACCTCCGTGAGGTCGGCGAAGATCCGGCGCAGGGACTCCGGTGTGTAGGCGAGTCCGCCGTGGAGCCGGGCGTCCCGGTAGAAGGCCGCGTCCGGCAGGTCGGATCCGCCGTGCTCTCCGTCGGTGAAGCAGGTGAGTGCGAAGTGACCGCCGGGTGCGAGGAGCCGGTCGAGCAGGGCGAGGTAGCTGACGCGGCGGTGGGGTGGCAGGTGGTGGAAGCAGCCCGAGTCGTAGATCAGGTCGTAGGGTCCGTCCAGTTCGGTGCGGGCGAGGGTGAAGGCGTCTCCCTGGTGGAACCTGATGTGGGCTCCGGCCTCGCGGGCGCGTTCCTCGGCCCAGCCGACGGCCGCCGGGGAGAGGTCGACCGCGTCCACCTGGAAGCCGCGGGAGTCCAGGTGGAGCGCGTTGCGTCCGGGGCCGCAGCCCAGGTCCAGCGCCCGGCCCGGGGGGACGAGACCGCGGGCGAGGTAGGAGGCGAGGTTCTCGTCCGCCTTGGCCTGGAAGAACGGCACGGGTCTGGAACGGTCGGCGTAGAAGGTGTCCCACCAGTCGGCCGCGTCGCCCGTCCAGCGGTCGGCGTCGGGTGTGAACAGGTCGTCAAGGAGTGTCAGTACGTCCTCGACGGTGCGGATGTTCCGGTCCATCCGGCCCCCTTTCGCGATGGGGTGACACTACGGCCGGACGGTATGAAATCCCAGCTCATCAGGTGTGACGCGACGGCGTGCAAGGCCGGCGTGGAGGTGACGGCCGGCCGGCCGGGGCCAGGCTCACGGCCCTGCCCGCGCGGCCGTCCCTCCCCCCGCCGAACGGCGTCACGGCACCTTTCAGAGCAGCGCCGAAGGCACTTTCCGAAGTCGCTGTCCGAGGACGGTGGCGGGGTCGACGCCGGTCAGGTCACGGCTCGCGTCCCACAACCGTGCCGCCACCGACCTGTCGGCGACGTGACTCCACACCGGTTCGGGACGGGGTTCGCCGCGCAGGCCGAAGACGCGGGGTCCCCACAGCAGACCGCCGTGCACGGAGGGGTCGAGCACCGCACGGACGGCCGGCCATGCGCCGGCGTCCTTGCCCTGGACGAGGAGGGCCGCGGGTGCCCCGCCCAGTCGGGCTTTTGCGCTGCGCGCGTGGACCGGAGGCCGAGAGGGGGTGAGGGAGTCCAGTGCGCCGCCGGGATGGGCCACCACGCTCGTCACCGAACTGCCGGCCGCCCGCAGCCGCCGGTCGAGTTCGACGCCGAAGGACATCTGCGCCAGCTTGGAGCGTCCGTAGGTGCGCTTGGGCCGGTAGTCCTCGCGGGACTGTAGGTCGTCCAGATCGAGCCGTTCGGACTTGGCCGCGAAGCTGCCCGTGGTCACCACCCGAGCCGCCGGCGCGGCCGAGAGCAACGGCATCAGCCATCTGGTCAGCGCGAAGTGACCGAGATGATTGGTGGCGAACATGAGTTCAAGGCCGTCCGCCGTCTCCCTGCGCGGCGGATCGTCGAGCGCGACGCCTGCGTTGTTGACCACCGCGTCCAGGCGCCGCACGCCCAGGGCCGCCACCGAGGCCGCGAGCGAGGAGAGGTCGGCCAGGTCCAGCCGTACGGCCCGTACCCGCGCGTCGGGGACATGCGCGCGTATCGACGCCATGGCGGCCTCGGCCTTCGCGGTGTCACGGCTGCCGAGTACGACGGTGGCCCCGGTCGTCGACAGCTGTTCGGCGACGAAGTACCCGATCCCGGCGTTGCCGCCGGTGACCAGGAAGACACGCCCGTCGGCACGCGGCAGACGGCGCACGTTCCAAGGCTGACGGGCGGATTGGGACGACATGAGGACGGGGCTCCCTTGCTGCCGGAGACGGTGTGGACGGGACCGCGCCGGTGGGCGGCCCGGTGTCCACGGTTCCAGCGGGCACCGACAGACGGCCGACGGATCACCGACAGGTCCGGGCCTCGACCGACATCCCACCGACAGCCCGAGGTCCCGGACGCCAGGGCACCGTCCGGTCCGACCGCGCAGGGTGGCCGAGGGGTTGCGCGCATGGTGTTGAATGCGAGCCCATGAGCGTGAGTGGACGTGCGGCGAGCCGGACGGCGGTGCTCGTCTGTCAGGGGCGGGCGGCGGCGGACGGGACGACCGCCGCGGGGCGGTTCACGGATCCGGTGGCGGTACGGCTGCTGCGCGCCGCGGAGCGGGTGCCCGTGGACGAGGTGCGCGCGGGCAGCGTGCCGCAGGGCTGGCAGGCCCGGGTCGCGTACGAGAGTGTGCGGGCCTGCGCGGAGGTGGTCGTCCCGCGGACGATCGCGATCGACGAGGCGTTGCGCACCCACGTCACCGGCCAGCTCGTCATCCTGGGCGCCGGTCTGGACACCCGCGCGTGGCGGCTGTCCGCACTGGCGGGGACCGATGTGTGGGAGGTCGATCATCCGGCCTCACAGCAGGACAAGCGGGCCCGTCTCGCCGACGCCGCCCCCCTGCTCCGCGGTCCCGGGGAGAACGCCGCGGACAGCGTCGGGGCGGCGGCCGTCGCCCGGTCCGTGCGGTTCACGCCGGTCGACTTCGCCGTCGATGAGCTCGGTGCGGCGCTGGCGGCGGCCGGCCACGATCCGTCGGCGCCGACCACCTGGCTGTGGGAGGGGGTCGTGCCGTACCTCACGCGTGACGAGGTACGGGCCACGGTGGCGGAGCTCGCCACCCGGACCGCACCGGGCAGCACGCTCGTCGTCAACTACCAGGCCCCGTCGCCGAGGGCGACCGCAGGGCGTCATCTCGCGCGCGTGCTCGGCGGTTCCGTGACGTCCGGTGAGCCGTGGCGCTCGCTGTGGAGGCCGCCGCGGATGGCGGCGCTGCTGGCGTCGTACGGACTGGAGGTGGTCTCGGACGACGATCTCCTCACCCTGGCGCACGCGTCGGGCGGCCCGGTGGAGCGGCGGTCGTCCCTGCGGTCCGGCCGTGTGGCCGTCGCGGAGTGCCGGCGGGGGTGAGCCCGTCGGCGCCGGCCCACGGGTTCACGACCCGGCGGGCGGCGGGCCGGGCCGCCGGGTGAAGCGCCGCAGTCCCCGTCGTGTGGGCTTGAGGGGCTTGTCCTCCGGAGCGACCGGGCCTTGGCCGACAGCCCCTCGGCCAACCGTCCCTTGACCGGCCGGCCCCTGACCGGCCGCCCCTTGACCGGTCGGCCCTTGACCGGTCGGCCCTTGACCGGTCGGCCCTAGGCCCGCGGGCAGGGCCGGTGGCGCGGCCGACGCGGTGGGTACGCGGTGTCGGAGCCGGGTCCGGACGGCCTGGGCCATGGCCTGGTGGGACGGATCCACCAGCAGGCCCGCCGCGGCCAGGTGCTCCCACATGTGCAGCAGTTCTTGCCCCCGGGTGGCCACCTGGCTCTCGTCCCACAGCCGTTGCCAGGCCGCGGTGGCGCGGGCCACCTCGGGTGCCGCCCGGTTCAGGTCGGTACGGCAGCGGATACGTGCGACGGTCAGCGCGAGGACCGTGGAGTGCATGTAGTCGCCGCGCAGGAAGGCGAGGTACGCCTCGATCGCCCGTGCTTCGAGGGCGAGTTCGTCCTCCGCGCCCCTGCGCAGGGTGAGGTGCTCGCGCAGCGCGCCGGCGAGCACGAACGCGGCGTGCAGCTCCTCGCGCTGCGCGTGCTGGATGATGCGCTCGACGCGAGCCAGCGGAGGGAACGCCTCCTCCTCCGCCGCGGTGCGTTCGCGCCCGGGTGGCAGGTCCTCGTCCTCGCCGATGGTCCGGCTCGAACCGTCGGGGTACACGCGCAGGCGTGCCACCTGCATCACGGTGCGGTCGATGACGGTGGCCGCGACCGGGGCTCCCAGCGTGCGGGCGAACATGGCGATGGCGTCCAGGATCGCCTCGTTGGGCTGTCGCATGCCGCCCATCTCCAGGAGATGGCCGTTGACCACCGTGGACCCGTCCTCGGCCACATAGGCGTCGAGCCGGACCAGCGGCGGTGCGCTGAGGGCGGGGAGGTTCTGCTGCTCACGGGGTGTCAGCGAGTGGGTCATCCGCTCAGACTCCGGGTCGCACGACACCGAGGACGGGCATGGACGCGGCCGGGGCGGTGGTGACCGTGCGTCCGGGCCGCGGGGCGTGGACGATCGTCCCGGCCCCGATGTACATGCCCACGTGCGTGGCGTCGTAGTAGATGATCAGGTCTCCGGGCCGCGCGGACGCCAGGCTGACCCGGGTCAGCCCCTGCCACTGGGCCTGCGAGGTCCGCGGTATGGGGTGGCCGGCCGCCGCCCAGGCCGCGGAGGTGAGTCCCGAGCAGTCGTACGACGAGGGTCCGACGGCGCCCCACACGTACGGTTTGCCGATCTGCGCCATCGCGAAGTCGACGGCCTTGGCGGCCGCACCGCTCGCCCCGGCCCGGCCACCGCCCGAGCCGGTCGCCGTCGTGCCGCCGCCGTCGGACCCGGAGCCCTGCCATCTGGCCTCGGCCTCCCGCGCCTGGTCCTTCTCCAACTGGGCCAGCCGGCGCGTCTGTTCCTGCTTGAGTCCCGCTTCGATCCGCTCGGCCTGGGCGATCTTCTTCTCGATCTTGCGTTTCGCGTCGGCCTTGTCCGCCCGGCTGTTCCTGAGCTCCCGCAACTTCTCGGCGGCGGCGTCGGTCTGCCGGGTCAGCTCGGCACGGACGGTCCGCTGGGTCTCGGCGACGTTGACCAGACCGCGCATCGCCTGGCGGGCCTGGGACGCCTCGTTCAGGGCTTCCCCGGGGTGATCGCCGAGCAGCAGCTGGATGCCCGTGGAGTCGAGGTTGCCGCCGCGGTACTGCGTGCGGGCAGCGACTCCCGCGAGGTCGTGCAGATCGGACAGCCGTTGCTCGGTCCGGGTCAGGTCCCTGCGGAGCGAGGCCAGTCGGCTCTCCTGCCCGGCCGCCTTCTCGTCCGCGGTGTCGTACGCCTCGGTGGCCACCTCCGCCTCGCGGTAGAGGCCGTCCAGTTCGCCCTGGATCTGCTCTATCGACCTGTCTTCTCGCGGCTCGGGTGCGCCAGGTGTCGCGTAACTCGGGCCGGATAACAGGGTGATCGTGCAGAAGAGGGCCGCCAAGGTGGCCCGGCTCCACAGCCGTCCGCCGCCGGTCGACACGTTGATCAGCTCCATTTTCAGGGTCGCGTGCAGACGCCCGGACGGACGGCCTTCAAGTCCCGAACACATTACCTCCCCACGAACGGCAACCCCTCGCGCCCCGGCACTGTTCACCGGCCCGTCGGCAACTCGTCCACCACGACGGCCACGGCGGGCGCGGACCGAAGTGGTCCGCGCCCGCCGTGGAGCCGGGAGTTCGTGGTCAGTTGGTGTAGACGGCGGGGGAACCGCTGACGCTGGCGTCGACGACCGGCGCGTACGAGGCCGAGAAGTATCCGCTGGACGCGCAGAGACCCGATCCGGACGCCTTGGCGAAGGCCTGGTTGGTGAAGGTCAGGCTGTTGGCGGTGTTGGAGCTCACCGCGGCCAGACTGGACGCTCGGTAGACGCAGTTGACGGTGCCCAGCAGTGTGGACAGGACCACTGTGGTCTGGATGGTGCTGCCCGAGGCCGGGGTCACCGTCACCGCGCCGCCCGAGGCCGCGGACGTCGTGTAGGGCAGGTTGTTGACGGTGACGCTCTGCACGCCGGTGACGCCGAGGACGTTGCTGGTGCAGCCGCTGAACGTCTGGGAGGTCGCGGACTCGGTCGCGGTTCCCGGAGCGGCGGGGTTCGACGTCACCGTCGCGGACAGCGACGAGCCGGTGCAGGTGATGCCGGTGGAGCCGCCGCTGCTGGTGGCGAGGGTGGCCTTGGTGCCACTGGCCAGGGACGCGGTGAGCACGTCGCCCACGGAGACCGCGTTGCCGCCGGCGCTGCCGTAGGTGAGCACGGAGCCGGCCGCCGAGACGGAGCCGGCCGGGAGGAGGGCCAGGGCGGAGAGAGCGGCGGTGACGGTTAAGGCGGAGACACCGAATCTGCGCATGCGGGAGTCCTCTTTCGGGCGTGCGGGTGGGACCAGGAAGGGGCGGCCGTCCCGGGCATGGCGAGGAACGGCGGCCCGGGCATGGCGGCCCCCCGGGATGGCGGGGCTGCCGGACCGGTGCGCGGTGCTGATGACTGATCCGGCGTCAGGGACGCCGGTGCACTTGTTGGCGCTTTGCGGGTGCGTGAAACTGACGGCTCCAGCGGGTCGTTCGCCGCGGGTCCGCACCTGAAGAAAACCTGTGAAGGTTGTAAACCTGACGAGTATTCAACGTCAAGGCACGCTGCGTGAGTTCGCGAGAAAGGGCACGAAATGGCAGCAGGCTCGCCGGTGTCACCTCCGCTGGTACTGCCCGGTACCCGTAAGGGACGCGACCCCGAGCGTTCGCTGCGCCGGGGCCCGCGCCGCACCTCGCCCGAGGCCGTCGCCGCCAACCAGCGGGACCGGTTGCTGGACGGGTTCGTCCGCACCGTCGCCCAGGTCGGTTACGCCCGTACCCGGGTCAGCGACATCTGCCAGGCGGCCGGCGTGACCAGGCCTGTCTTCTACGAGCTCTTCAAGGGCAAGGAGGACGCCTTCCTCGCCGCCCACCGGCACGGCACCTCCCAGGTCTTCGCGGCGATGGAGGAGGCCCGCGCCCGGGCCGCGGACTGGCCGGGACAGGTGCTCGCCGGACTCGGCACCCTGCTCGCGATCCTCGCCGAGGCACCCGCGTTCGCGGCGATGGCGATCGTGGAGATCGACGCGGTCGGCCCCGCCGGGCGTGAAGCCCGCGAACACCTGCTGACCCGCTTCCGGGACTACTTCACCGACCTGCCGGACCGCGACCTCCCCATCTCCGAGGAGGAGTTGGTCGACACGGTGGTCGGTGGTGTGTACTCCTCGATCTACCGTCGCATAGCGGCCGACCGGACCGCCGAACTGCCCGCCCTGCTGCCCGCCCTGGCCTTCTCCGTACTCGCCCCGTTCCTCGGCCCGGAGCGCGCCGCCGCCCGCCTGGTCGACCCGCTCCCCGCCACCAGCGCCTTCCCGGCCTGCCTGAACCCGGAGCCGTGAGGCGCCCGTGCGGCGAGAGCGGTGCGCCGGGAGCCGGTGGCGGAGGTACGGCCGGGGGGACGGTCACGGCGAGGGGCGGCGCGTCACGGGGCGACATAGGCGTACACCCGGTCGACCAGATGGACCCGCCGCCAGCCCCGGGCGTAGTGCGGCGGCCTGCCGTCCTCGGCGGTGACGACGGCGACCGGCATCCGCCGCGCGGTCCTCACCAGGGCGGCGGCCGTGGTGTTCTCGTTGTGGCCGCCGGTGTCGGCGGAGGCGCATCCGGCGTAGAAGGCGATGGGAATCGCGGGTGCCGTCGGATCGTTCCCGGTGAGCACGCAGGGCGCGCGTACGCCTTGGTCGTGCAGTGCGGCGGCGACCTGCGACCAGCGGTGGTGACCCGCGGTCGCACCAGCGACCAGCCGCTCCAGCACCACCGTCTGGATGGCCAGGTGCCCCGCGAGTCCGACCGCCACCGCGGCGACCGCGAACGGCCGCAGGCGGCCACGCGGCGCGGTCGCCAGGAAGATCAGCGCCTCGGCCACCGGCAGGGACAGCAGGGCGTAGGCGGGCAGCAGGAAGCGGGGGGCCGCGTAGCCGATCAGGAACAGGTAGGGGAAGGCCGCCGTGGCCGCGCAGGCGCAGAGCAGCGCGGTGGCGGCGGCGCGGCGCGCCCGGACGGCGAGCGCCAGCCCGAGCACCGCGAGGACGGGCAGCACGTACCACCACAGCGTGACGGCCGGGTGCGGCATCGCCCCCGTGCACGGACGGCACAGCGTCCGGCCGCTCAGGCTGCGCAGCTGGTCGGCCACGGCGTCGTGCCAGCCGAGCCCGCCCTGGATGCGTGAGCCGTCGGAGAGTCGCCGGCCGAGGCCGCCGTACGACACGAACGCCTCGATCACCCATTCGGCGGCGCCCGCCGCCAGTCCGCCGACGAGCGCGACGAGCGGCCACACGTGTCTCCACGGGCGCACCGCGACCGCGGCCACCAGCAGGGGCAGGCACACCCAGGCCGCGTCCGTCGGGCGCATCAGCGCCAGCAGCGCGGCACTGCCGGCGAGCCCCCAGAGCGGTCCGGGACGACGATCGCGGCCGGCCTGCGCCCGCAGGAAGCAGCCCACCGCCGCCAGGGCGGCGAGCGCGACCCAGAGGTTGGGCATGGCCTGCGGGCCGTAGTACAGCGTCACCCACAGCGAGGCGAACAGCGCTCCGCCCAGCACGACCACCCTGGGCGCCAGCAGGCCGCGCCAGGCGCGGAGTGCCAGGAACAGACCCGCGCCGGCCAGCACCGCGAGGTACACCCGCAGCAGGGCCGTGGACGACGACCAGGCGGCGACCGGCGCCACCAGCAGGGAGGTGCCACGGGCCCGCGGCGCGCTGAAGAACGCGGCCGGGGCGTGCCCGCTGACCTGGCTGACGTATACGGACTCGTCCCAGCCGAGCCCCATCCCCGGCCGTACGAGGACGAGTTGGGCCACGGTGAACGCGACTCCCACCGCGGCGAGCCACGCGTCCCCTCTCCGGTCCCACCGCGCGCCGTCGTGATCGTACGGCCGTACGGAGCGGACGGACGTGTCGTACGAAGTCCCGGTCATGGACCCCCCTGTCTACTACATGATGTAGAACAACCGCCACCCTACACGGCGTAGTGTCGACGGCGCGCAGGGAGCATCCGCCATGCTCGGCGGACCGGTCCCCTCAGTGCACGACGGCACTCCGGCACGACCGGTTTCAGTTCCGGTACGACCGGTTTCAGCCCTGGTACGACCGGTTTCCGCCATACGGGGTGAGCGGGCCGCACGCGGGCAGGCGCCGGCGGGTGGGCGGCGGGGCCATGAGGGCGGGTACCGGCCGAGGCACCGCGCCGACGGCGTGGGCGGCGGCCCGCCGGTCCCCGACCCGCTCGGCGGTCTCCTCTTCGGCCCGGCGCTCCAGGGCGATGCCGGCCGCGACGGCCACCTGCCTCAGGAGGGGTCCGGCGCGGCGGTGCCGGGGAGCGGGACGCGGAGTCGACCCGCGCCGGATCAGCGCTTCCCGCGCGGGCGCCTGCTCTCGGGGGGCGTGTCAGGGTCTCCGGACAACAGCTGGTGCAGGAGGTGTTCGTCGTGCTCGGACAGTTCCGAGACGAACCGGGCCAGCACCGCCTGCCGGTCGGAGCCGCCCTCCGGCAGCGAGTGCATGCGCTGGGCGGTGTGCGACGCCTCGTCCCGGGCCGGGACCGTCAGCGGGCCGACGCGAGGGGGGCGGACGGCATGCGGGCCGTCGTGATCGTCATCGGGGTGCCGGTGACCGCGATGAGGTAGGTCCGGGACCGCAGCGCGCGGAACCCGCCCGGTGGCGTGACCACGTACTCGGCGGTGGCGTGCGGGCCGAGGGTGGCGGGGCCGTCCACGACCGTCCACCAGTCGGAGGCACCCTGGCCGGTGCGGCTGGCGAAGTGCGGGGCGAGGCGTGTCCCCGTGGTGTTGACGGCGCGGACGTCGACAGCGGTGACACCGACACGGGCGTGGCGGGTGACGAGACGCGCCGCGAGGGTCAGGCGCAGGGGTGGCGGGCCGGCGGCGGCCACCACGACGCACAGGAGGGCGGGGGTGACCAGCGCCGCCGCCAGGGCGGCCTTGGCCCGGCGGCCGGACAGCCGGCCGAAGCCCGGCTGCCAGGCGGTGGCGAACGCGGTGGCGGGGACGGTGGCCGCGGCGGCCAGCCACAGCGGGGTCATCGTCAGGAAGTAGCCGTCCTGCGAACGGGTGGCGAGGTAGAACACGGTCCACGGAAGGACGGTGAGGGCCGGCCCGAGCCGGCGGACGAACAGCACGGTGGCGCCGAGCAGGCCGAGCAGGAGCAGCGTGCTGCCGTAGGAGTAGTAGTCGAGACGGCTGCTGCCGGCGGTGAAGTAGTAGGAGATGCCCATCAGGCCCTGGCCGTGCAGGATCGCCTTCTGGGTGAGCGGCAGCAGGATGCCGTGCAGCCAGCCGGAGGGGTCCTCGACGGCGAAGTACGCGTTGACGGCGGCCCAGGTGAGCGCGGCGGTGGCGGTGTAGCGGGCGGTGACCGCCAGGGCCTGCCGGCCGCCGAGTTCACCGCGCCGGACGGCGTACAGGCCGAGCAGCAGGAACGGGGTGAGGAACCAGGCGAGTTGCTGAGCCGCGCAGGCCGCGCCCAGACAGGCCGCCCGCAGCATGCCCCGGGAGCCGAGCGAGCCGCCCGCGCCGGTGTCCGGCCAGCGGACCACCACGGGGACCAGCAGGGCGAGGGCCGTGACGGCCGGATAGCCGTCGTACGCGTACTGGGGCAGCAGGCCGAAGCCGAGGCAGACGGCCGTGGCCGCGGACCGCCACACCGCCGGGAGCAGGGTCCACAGCAGGACCGACGAGACGAGCAGCGACACCGTGGTCACCAGGGTGGCGGCCGCCGTCGAGTGGACGACGGCGTGCACCGGGGCGGCGAGCAGGGCGGTCAGCGGCGGATAACCGTAGGTGTAGTCGGCGCCGCCGGACATGGTCTTGGTGATGCCGACCCGTGCCGTGCCGAAGAGCCAGGGCCAGGACTGGCCGTAGACCGGGTGGCCGCGCAGGATCTCGCTCGCGGCCTGGGCGGTCAGGACACCTTCGTCGCTGCCCGCGTGGTCGAGCAGGTAGCCGCAGGTCACCAGGGCGACGGCGGTCACCAGCACGAGGGCGTCCACCCTGATCAGGGAGCGTCGCTCGCGGACCGTCAGGGCGAGGACCCCGCAGACCAGGATCGAGGCGTAGCAGGCGGAGATGACCGCGGCGACGGCCGGGGCGGACCCCATCGCGGTGGTCCAGGCGGCACGCGTACCGATGAACAGGCTGATCGTCGCCAGCAGCGTCATCCCGCGGTGCGTCTGCCGTGGTCCGGAACCAGTGGCGACGGTAGCCGCTGACGCCGCCACCCGGCCCGTCGTCCGCGGCCACCGCGTCCCCGTACCGGCGCCCGTGCCGACACCGTAGGCGTCGGCCATGACGCCCACCTCCCTCGCCTCCCGGTCCCGTCCCGAACGGCAACTACATCATGTAGAGGTAGGCATACGGTGAGAGCGCGACAGGAACCGGGTTGCATTCCCGGGAGCGCGCCGCGGATCGCCCGCCGGACCCGATTCCGTGAGGTCCGTCACAGCACATTCGGGACCTAGGCGTGCCGGATAGTAGAGGACACTCTGACGACATAGGGGATTTGTACGGCTTGAGGCGCACGGGTATCGCGATCGGTCCCACGGCTTTCCGCCCGCGAGTCGGCTTCGTCTCCCCCTGCGCGCACGTACGGGTCCTGACGGGGCGACAGGACTCCGCGGCGACCCCGGGAAACCGGACCGGCGCCTCCCACCCCCCTGGCAAGGGCCTCCCGGACCTACTAACCGAGTTAGTGCCGAGGCCCTTTGCGCTCCTTGTGAAGGCGTCCTAAGAATGACGACCCGCAGACGCCGCCGCAGCTCAGGAGCGGGTTACGCATGGGTAGACATCGTAGGAACACGCAATACCGGCGCATGGTGATCGCTGCCGCCGCCGTGGGCGCCGTGGGGATACCGTCCGCCGCCATGGCCTGTACCGACTGGCCCGGCAGCGGCGGACAACGCAGCGCCGCGAGCAGCGCCACCGAGGACCCCCAGAACGGGCAGGACTGGTGGAACGAGGCGAACTGGGCCCGCCCCTGGAACGCCGACCAGAGCGGTGAGCCCTCGTGGACCGCGTCCCCGACGCAGCGCGTCACGAGGACGCCGCGTGCCGCCGCGAGCGCGGGGAGGACGACCGCGCCGAAGCCCAAGCGGAAGCCGAAGGCCACGGCGCCTCGGCACACCGTGCGGACCACCCCTCCCAGGCCGAGCACCACCACCGCGCCGCCCAGCACCCGGAACACCACGACCGCGCCCTCCAGCACCCGGAACACCACCGCCGCCGCCGCCGCTTCCGCGGTCCCCCAGCCGTCAAGCACCCCGAAGGCCACCGCCACGGCGTCCGGAGTCGTCGCCCGCATCGTGGAACTCGTCAACGCCGAGCGCGCCAAGGTCGGCTGTTCGGCGCTGACCCTGAACGCGACCCTGTCCAAGGTCGCACAGGCGCACAGTGACGACATGGCGGCCCACCAGAACATGTCGCACACCGGGTCCGACGGCTCCTCGCCCGGAGACCGGATCACGAGGGCCGGGTACACCTGGAGCACCTACGGCGAGAACGTGGCCTACGGCTACGCCACTCCCGAGCAGGTCATGGCGGCCTGGATGGCCAGTCCCGGCCACAAGGCCAACATCCTCGACTGCGCGTTCAAGGAGATCGGCGTGGGTCTCGCACAGCCGAACAGCTACTGGACCCAGGACTTCGGCACCGCCCGCTGATCGGCCGCGCGGGAGGGGACGGGCACCGTCAAGGGGACGGGCACCGTCAGATGCGCGAGGCTGTGTCCGCCCGCCATCTCGGCCGGGACCGGTACCGCTGAACCGGTCCCGGCCGCCCGACCCCGGAGTTGCCGATGACCGCCGAGTCGCCCAAGGTCGTTGTCGTCGTGCCGACCTACAACGAGCGGGACAACCTGCCCGTCCTGGCCCGTCTGCTCGCGGACCTGCCGGTGCCGGACCTGCACCTGCTCGTCGTCGACGACAACTCACCCGACGGCACCGGCGAGGTCGCCGACGGACTCGCCGCCGAGGCACCGGGCACCGTCGGCGTGCTGCACCGCACCACCAAGGACGGACTCGGCCGCGCCTACCTGGCCGGCATGACCCGCGCCCTGGACGAGGGCGCCGACGTCGTGATCCAGATGGACGCCGACCTCTCGCATCCGGCCGCCGTGATCCCGGCCATGGTCGACACCCTGCTGACGACGGACACCGCCGTCGTCCTCGGCTCCCGCTACGTCACCGGCGGCTCGACCGCCGCCGACTGGCCATGGCACCGCAAGGCCCTGTCCGCCTGGGCCAACGCCTACGTCAACGCGATCCTGCGCCTGCACGTGAAGGACGCCACCGCCGGATTCAAGGCATGGCGGTCCGGGACACTGCGGGCGATCGACCTGCCGTCGGTCCACAGCAACGGCTACTCCTTCCAGGTCGAGATGAACTACCGCACCGTCAGACGGGGGCTGACCATCCGCGAGGTGCCGATCCGGTTCGAGGAACGCACGCGAGGGGCATCGAAGATGAGCCTGGCGGTGCAGCTCGAATCCGCCCTCACTCCGTGGCGGCTGCGCTTCGGCAGGACGCCGCCCGGTTGAGCCCCCGGAGGATCCTCGCGGTGGTGTGCGCCCGGGAAACCGTTTGGCGGACCGCGGCGGGCCCTGCTACCTTCACGGCGGCCGTGCGAGAGAAAGAGGAGGTGGTACCCGTGAACGTTTCGACGTGGGTGCTCTCCTCCGGGGTCACGGTCGGGCGATAGGTCGTCCGGGAGCGCCGTTCAGCAGCTCTCCCGAAAGGCACGACCATGGCCCTTCGCTTCACTTCCGAACAGCGCCTCGACGACGGCGTCCTCGAGCGCGCATTCACCCTCGACGAGATCCCCGGCATCCTGTGGACACCCGCGTCCGCACCCGCGCCGGAGCCGGCACCACTGATCCTGCTCGGCCAGCCCCCGCTCGGACTGCGCAAGATGTACCCGCGGCTGGTGGGGCGGGCCCGGCACGCCGCGGCGGACGGCTTCGCCACGGCCACCATCGAACTCCCCGGCAGCGGTGACCGGCCCCGTTGGGACGCCATCGACCAGGCCCGCGCCGACCTGCGCCGGACGGTGGAAGCCGGCGAACAGGTCAGCGACGAGATCATCGACGCCCTCGTCCTCCCGCTCGTGGACAAGGCGGTCCCGGAATGGCAGGTCGCCCTCGACGCCCTGCTGCCGCTGCCCGGGCTCGGCGGGCCGGTCGGCTACTCGGGTGGGGTCATCTCCGTCGGCGTACGACTGGCGGCGGTCGAGCCGCGCATCGTGGCCGCCGGCCTCTTCGCCGGGAGTTTCGTGCCGCGCGCCATCCTCGAGCAGGCCCGCGAGGTCACCATTCCCCTGCACGTCCTGTTGCAGTGGGACGACGAGGTGAACGACCGTCAGGCGGCCCTGGACCTGTTCGACGCCTTCGGCTCCAGGGAGAAGACCCTGCACGCCAACATGGGCGGGCACACCGGGGTCCCGCAGTCCGCGGGGGACGACGCGGCGCGGTTCTTCCGCCGGCACCTGAGGTGAGACCCGGCCGTCAGGCCACCGGCGGACGGTGAGGGTGCCGCAGGTCCCGGCGCTCCTCCGTGCCCCGGCCGCGGGCCCCTGCCGATCCGGCGGGGGCCCGCCGGCCCCGGCGACCGTTCCGCCTGTCGACCTACCGGCCTATCGGCCTATCGATCTATCGGCCACGCTGACTCCTGTCTCGCCCGTCGCGAGGGCGGCACCCCCTGCTCCGCGCGACCCTGACCCGGGGCACGACGCGCGGACCGGCCGCCCCGCCGCTCCCCCGTCGTCAGGCCGGCTCGGCCTCGGACGCCAGGTCGAGGGCGATGTCCGTGATCATGTCCTCCTGGCCGCCCACCAGCCTGCGGCGGCCGACCTCCACGAGGATGGCCCGGGTGTCCACGCCGTGGCGCTCGGAGGCCTTCTCGGCGTGCCGCAGGAAACTGGAGTACACGCCCGCGTAGCCGAGGGTGAGGGTCTCGCGGTCCACCCGCACCTCGCGGTCCCGCAGCGGTCGTACGACGTCGTCGGCCGCGTCCATCAGCGGGAACAGGTCGCAGCCGTGCTCCCAGCCCATCAGGTCGGCGACCGCGATGAAGGCCTCCAGCGGGCAGTTGCCCGCGCCCGCGCCCTGACCGGCGAGGGAGGCGTCGACCCGGGTGGCGCCGTTCTCGACGGCGACGACCGAGTTGGCCACGCCCAGGGCGAGGTTGTGGTGGGCGTGGATGCCCAGCTCCGTGGCCGGGTCCAGGACGTCCCGGTAGGCGCGGAGGCGGTCGCGGACGCCGTCCATGGTGAGGCGGCCGCCGGAGTCGGTGACGTAGACGCAGTGGGCGCCGTAGGACTCCATCAGCTCGGCCTGGCGGGCCAGTTCGGCCGGTTCGGCCATGTGGGACATCATCAGGAATCCGGCTACGTCCATGCCCAGCTCCCGGGCGGCGGCGATGTGCTGGGCGGAGATGTCGGCCTCGGTGCAGTGGGTGGCCACGCGGACCGAGCGGACGCCCAGGGAGTGGGCCTGCCGGAGGTCGTGGACGGTGCCGATGCCGGGGAGGAGCAGAGTGGTGGGGACCGCCCGGTGCACGGCGCCCACGACCGCTTCGATCCACTCCCAGTCGGTGTGCGCGCCGACGCCGTGGTTGATGCTGGAGCCGGACAGGCCGTCGCCGTGGGCGACCTCGACGGCGGCCACGCCGGCGGAGTCGAGGGCGGCGGCGATGGTGCGCGCCTGGTCGACGGTGTAGCGGTGCCGGACCGCGTGCATGCCGTCCCGCAGGGTGACGTCCTGGACGTACAGACGGGTCATCGGGACGCCACCTCCGGGGCACTGGGGGTCCCCCCGCTCGGGCACAGCCGGGAGTGCGGGAGTGCGGCCATGCGTTCGGCGGTGCGCAGCGCGGCCGAGGTCATGATGTCGAGGTTGCCGGCGTAGGCGGGCAGGTAGTGGGCGGCGCCCTCCACCTCCAGGAAGACGGAGACCTTCAGCGCGTCGCCGCGGCCGGGGGCGAGGGCGCGCAGCGGGTCGTCGGCGGCCACCCGCTCGTACTGCACGTTCTGCTTGAGGCGGTAGCCGGGCACGTACGCCTGCACGCTCCGGACCATCTCCTCGACGGAGGCGGTGACGGCCTCGGTGGCGCAGTCGGAGACCAGGCAGTGCACGGTGTCCCGCATGACGAGCGGGGGTTCGGCGGGGTTGAGGATGATGATCGCCTTGCCGCGCGCGGCGCCACCGACCTTCTCGATGGCACCGGACGTGGTCGCGGTGAACTCGTCGATGTTGGCGCGGGTGCCGGGACCTGCGGAGCGGGACGAGATGGAGGCGATGATCTCGCCGTAGTGCACGGGGGTGACCGCGTTGACGGCGGCGACGACCGGGATCGTGGCCTGGCCGCCGCAGGTGACCATGTTGACGTTCGGGGCGTCCAGGTGGTCCGCGCCGTTGACCGGCGGTACGACGTACGGGCCCAGGGCGGCCGGGGTGAGGTCGACCACTGTTCTGCGGTGCGCGCGCAGCACCTCGTCGTGACGGCGGTGGGCGCCGGCGGAGGTCGCGTCGAAGACGAGCGAGATGTCCTGGAACTCGTCCATGGCGACCAGGCCGTCGATGCCGTCGTGCGTGGTGGCGACCTTGAGCCGCTTGGCGCGGGCGAGACCGTCGGACCGGGGGTCGATGCCCACCATGGCGGCGATCTCCAGGCTCTCCGAGAGCCGCAGGACCTTGATCATGAGGTCGGTGCCGATGTTCCCCGAGCCGATGACGGCCACTCTGGTACGGGGAGGGGACGTCGTGGTGGTCACCGCTGCCCCGCCTTCCCGCCGGACACGAACGCCGATTCGGACGCGGAAGCGGATTCGGACGCGGAAGCGAACCCGACGCGTACGGAGCCGAGTCCGGCGATGACCGCTTCGAAGCGGCTGCCGGGGGTGGCGACGGCCATGGGGCCGAGGGCGCCGGTCAGCACGACGTCACCGGCGCACAGCGGATCGCCCGTCCGGGCCAGCGTGGAAGCCAGCCACACGGCCGCGTTGAGGGGGCCGTCCAGGCAGTCGGCACCGGTGCCGTGCGAGACCTCCTCGCCGTCGCGGCTGAGCGTCATGGTCACGGCGCGCAGGTCGACCGAGGTCAGCGGCACCGGGGTGGCACCGACGACGAACAGGCCGGACGAGGCGTTGTCGGCGACGGTGTCGACCAGGCCGATGTCCCAGTCGGCGATCCGGCTGTCGACGATCTCCAGGGCGGGGAGGGCGAAGTCCACGGCCCGCAGTACGTCGACGACCGTCGTGTCGGGGTGCGGCAGGCCGGCCGCCAGCACGAGCGCGACCTCGGCCTCGATCTTGGGCTGGAGCAGCCGCCCGTGCGGTACCGTCCCGCCGTCGGGTACCGCCATGTCGGCCAGCAGCGCCCCGAAGTCGGGCTGGTCGACGCCGAGTTGCGCCTGCACGGCGGACGAGGTCAGCCCGATCTTACGGCCGACGAGGCGGCCGCCCCGGGCGAGTCTGCGCTCGATGTTGAGGCGCTGCACGGCGTAGGCGGCGCTCACGTCTCCGGCGGGCAGCCGGTCCCGTACGGGCGGACACGGTGTACCGGACCGCTCGGCCTCCCAGAGGACGTGGGCCGTCTTCTCCGCCTCCGGGGACGGCGGGCGCGACGAGTGGGGCGGCTGGGGTGGCATGGGCGACCTCCGGACGTGCGGCTGCGGCAATCGGATGCGGCACCTCCTGGATAGACGACGGACCCTGGGCGCGGCAAAATCCGTTCCATGACACGGAACAGCTCGAACGGCACCATGCTGGAGAAGGCGGTGGTCCTCCTCGATGTCTTCATTCCGAGTGGTGGTCCGTTCCGTCTCACGGAACTCGCGGCACGGGCCGGCTTCTCGAAGAGCACCACGTCCCGGCTGGTCGGCTCACTGGTGGAACTCGGCCTGCTCGAACGCGGCGAGAGCGGCTACCACCTCGGTGGCAGGCTCTTCGAACTCGGATCGCTGGTGCCGCGCCGCCGTGACCTGCGCGAGGCGGCGCTGCCGTTCCTCCAGGACCTGTTCGAGGCGACCCGCGCCACGGTGCACCTCGGTGTGCGCGAGGGGCACGAGGTCGTCTACGTCGAGCGGATCCACGGCCACGACTCCCTGGCCCTTCCCTCCCGCATCGGCGGCACCCTGCCCCTGACCTGTACCGGCGTGGGTAAGGCGCTGCTGGCCTTCTCGCCCCCCGAACTCGCCGACGAGGTGCTCGCGACGCGGCTGCCCCGGCTGACCCGCTACTCGGTGACCGACCCGGCCCGACTCCGCACGGCGCTCGAACAGGCCCAGGTGGCGGGCCTCGCCTACGAGGAACAGGAGGCCGCCGAGGGGGTCAGCTGCATCGCAGCCCCGGTGTTCGGAGCGGGCGGCAAGGCGGTCGCGGCCCTGTCGGTGGCCGTACCCCGTGCCGGCTTCCATCCGGCCCGGCTGGCCCCGGCGGTGCGCACCGCCGCACTGGGCCTGTCCCGGACGCTGCGCGGCGGCATGTGAACGTCACCCGCCCGCCACGAGCGGCGCGGGGTGCTCATGAACCCGCGGTCAGTCCCGGCCGCTCCGTGTCGGCGGGGCGGTGATCCGGGCCGGCCGCGGCGTACGCCTCCCGCACGGGACGGTCGTTCACGCGGAGGGCGAGGAGCGCGGCGCCCAGGCACAGGGCGGCCAAGGTCAGAAAGGCGGTGCGGTAGGCGAAGGTGCCGTCACCGCCGGGGCCGGCCGATGGGAGCAGGGATGCCGCCAGGGTGCCGGCCAGGGCGACCCCGAAAGCGCCCGCGGTCTGCCGCTGCACGTTGAGGAGGGTCGTGGCGTCGGCCGTACGGGAGGGTGGGACGGTGACGAAGGCGGCGTTCTGGGCGCTCGCGAAGAGGACGCCGACGGATGCGCCGAGCAGGTACATCGCCGGGTACAGCACGAGGGCGTTCGGGACGGCGGTGAGGACCGCCAGACCGCCGATGACCAGCGCACCCCCGGCGCCGCCCGCGACCATCAGGCCGCGAGGGCCGGCCCTGTCGTGGAGACGGGGCACGACCTGGGAGGCCGTCAGCATGCCCAGCGCCTCCGGGAACGTGGCCAGGCCCGAGTGGAACGCGTCATAGCCCAGGTCGCCCTGGAGGAACTGGGGGTACAGGTACAGGACGCCCATGAAGGCGGCCCCGGTGGGCAGCAGGACCAGCTGGGTCGTACGGAAGAGCGGGTCCCGGGCCACCCCAAGGTCGATCATGGGATGTCCGGTGCGCAGTTCCCAGGGGATCACCAAGGCCAGGAACGCGAGGCCGGCGGCCAGCGGAAGCAGGGTGCCGGAGTCGGTCCAGCCCCGGTCCGGAGCCGTGGTGAGGGCGTACAGGACCGCCGCGAGCCCGCCGCCCGCGAGGAGGAAACCGGGGACGTCGAAGCGGGGCGCTCCCGGACCGGGGAAGTCGGGCAGGGTTCCCAGGCCGAACAGCAGGGCGAGGACACCGACGGGCAGGTTGACCAGGAACACCCAGTGCCAGGAGGCGGTGTCCACGAGCCGGCCGCCCAGCACGGGGCCGAGGGCGGGGGCGACGGCGGTCGGCAGCATGACGTACTGCTGTGCGCGCAACCGCTCGGCCACCGGGAACGCCCGCAGCATCATCGTCATGCCCACCGGGGCGAGCAGACCACCGCCCGCTCCCTGGAGGACGCGGTACCCGGTGAGCTCGTCGAGTGAGCCGGCGGTGGCGCACAGCCCGGACGCCAGGGTGAACAGCAGCAGTGCGGTCAGCGCGGTGCGCCGGGTGCCGAACCGGTTGCCGAACCAGCCGGAGAGCGGGATGAAGACGGCGAGCGCCACCAGGTAGCCGACGTTCACGGAACTCAGGCCGGAGGTGTCCACACCGAAGTCGCGTCCGATGGCCGGGAGGGCCACGTTCACGATCGTGGTGTCCATGATCGCCATGAAGTTCGCGGCGACGAACACCCCGCAGACGGCGGCCTTGGGGGAGAGCCGGCTCTTGGGTGCGGCCGCGCGTTCGACGGTCACCGGCCGTCCCGGAGCCAGCGGACCTGCTCCGCGGTCAGCGCGACGCGGCGGGCCTCGAGCGAGTTGTCGATCTGGGCGGTGGTCCGCGGGCCGATCGACGGCCACACCCCGGGGTGGTGGAGGGTCCAGGCCAGGGCCACCGTCTCCGGCCGGGTGCCGAGTCGCCCGGCGAGTTCCCGGCAGCGGGCGCGGCGGTCGCGGTTGTCCTGGGTGTCGTACGGATCGGGTCTGCCGTGGACTTCCTTCGGTACGCCGCGCGAGAAGTAGCCGCGCGCCTGGGACGACCAGCCGAGCAGGGGCAGGCGGTGGGCGCGGACGACGTCGAGCACGGCGCTGTCGGCGTGCAGGCTGCCCTCCAGCAGCGCCGGATCGGGTTCGGCGAGTCCGAACTGGTAGCTGGCCACCGGGGTGTGGCCCCGCGCGCCCAGGTCGGTGGCGAGTCGCGCCAGCCGCTCGGCGCGCCAGTTGGAGACCCCGACGCGGCGGACGTGTCCGGCCGCCACGAGACCCACGAGGGTGTCCGCGAGTTCGGGGACGGACCGGGCGGGGTCGTCGCAGTGGTAGAGCAGGATGTCGATGACCTCGACACCGAGGTTCTCCCGTGCGGACCGCACGTGCGCGGTCACGGTTTCCCGGCTGAGCGGGATGTCCCGGCCGGTGCTGTCGTGACCGACCTTGGTGGTCACGCCGAGCGTGCCGGGGTTGGCGCGCAGCCATCGGCCGACCGCCGCCTCGGCTCTGCCGCCGGCGTAGCTGTGCGAGGTCTCGACGAGGAGCCCGCCCGCCGCGGCGAAGTGGCTCAGGCGCTCGGCGGTGGTCTCGGGGGGCTCCGCGCCGAAGGGGCCGCCGAGGACGAAGCGGTGCACGGCGGTCTCCATGCCCTCCTCGTCGAGGAGTCCGTCGAGCAGCTGCAAGGGGGAACGCGGCATAAGGCCGTACCCTTTCGAGGTCGGTGCGAGGGTCGGTGCGTCCGGGGCGGTTCGGTGGGCGCGAGCCGGTCCTGCGCCGGATCCGCCGGAGGGCGCAGGTCAGTCGTCCGTCGGAACCCGTCGGAATCCGTCGACGTCGGAGAAGGGCCGGGGCAGGTGCGGCCGGAGCGGGATGCGGAAGGTGTTGAGCATCATCGCGGACATGCTGAAGCTGCCCACGCAGCCGATCAGGTCCAGTACGCCTGCCTCACCGAACAGGGCGACGGCCTCGGCGTAGGTGTCGTCGGTGACGAAGTGGTCGTAGAGCATCTCGTGGGCGAAGGCGTGGAAGACGCGCTCGTCCTCGGACTTGAAGCCGGGGTCCTCGCCGCGCGCGAGGCGGTCGAGGCACTCCGCCGGGACGCCTTCCTCGACGGCCTGCTGGATGTGGGCGTTCCAGGCGGCTTGGCTGTCGAAGTGGCGGGCGGCGATGAGCACGCTGAGCTCGCGCAGCCGCTGCGGGAACCGGGACTCGTTGCGGCAGTAGCGGCCGAGGTGCTCGACCCAGGGGGCGAGTTCCATGTTGCGCGCCCAGGCCAGGAAGGGCGGTGGTGGTTCGACTCCGGGGCCGACGATGGCGGCGAGGAGTTCGGTCTGCTCGGGGGTCAGGCTGGTGAGGGGCGTCAGACGCACGGGCACTGGGCCTTTCGGAGGGCATGGGGTGCCGCAGGGACCACCGGACGGTGTCCCGGACATGGGGACCTGGGGACTCGGGGACTCGGGGACTTTGGGACTATGGGACCTGGAGCCCTGAGGACTCGGCGACTTGGGGCCCTGGGCGTCGTGGCGGGCGGCCAGTCAGGGGCGATCGGGCGCGTCCACGACGTCAGGCGGTGCGCCACCAGGCGTAGTACTTGTCGCCGTAGCCGTCCATGATCTCGGCGTACTCGTGGTCGGCGTCCGGGAACTCGAAGAAGTCGTGCGGGACTTCGAGTTCGGTGAAGCGGGCGTCCAGGTCGCGGATGGTGGGCGCGAGGCGGGTGTCGAGCCGGCCGGACAGCAGCCGGACCTGGCTGGTGCGGCGCAGTTCGGGGGCGTTGGCGAGGACCAGGCTCCAGGGATGGCAGAGGTCGTAGTACTCCTGGTCGCCGAAGTAGGTGTTGTTGACCCGGTCCTCGGGCTCGTCCTTGAGGTCGCGCAGGATCGCGGGGGCGACCGCCGACACCTTCCCGAAGATCTTCGGGTACTTCAGGCCCAGGTGGAGGGCGCCGAAACCGCCCATGGAGAAACCCTCGACCGTACGGGCGGAAGCCTCGGGGATCGTGCGGTAGGCGGAGTCGACGTGGTCGACCAGGTCGAACGCGGTGATCTGGGCCAGCGGCCGGGCGCCGTCCCTGGAGTCGACGTACCAGCCGATCGGCAGGATCTGCGGAACGACCACGATGGCGGGCGGCATCACGCCGCCGCGGATCGCCTTGTCGATCCGCGCGACCATGTCCGAACCCTGACGGGCGTTGCCGAACCCGCCGTGCAGCCAGTAGATGACGGGGAACCGTCGGGCCGGCTCGGTCTCGTACCGGGGTGGCAGGTAGAGCTGGTAGCTGCCCTGGGCGTCCGCGCCGCCGCGCGAGGGCTGGGGGTAGAGACCGAAGGTGGTGAGTTCCTGGTCTTCCTGGACCTCGTCGATCCACTGCTGTTCGATCTCTGCCATCTGCTCGAGGGTCGTGCGGACCTTGTGGACCTTCTCAGCCACGGGGCTTGTCCTCTCGGGGATGCTTGTGGTGCGGTTCCGGGACCTCCGAGGTGGGTTCGGCAGCCCTCCGACCCACCATCCCGGGCGTTCCATTACGTGGAATGACGTATTCTCTTGTGGAACGCTGGAATGCCCATCAGTGAAACCGTGCGACGGGAGCCTGTCAATGGCCGGGATCGAAACTTCAGAGGACTCACAGACGGGCGGCCGCGGGGGCCGCAGTTCGCTCGCGGGAAACGCCACCGACAAGGCCCTCAACCTGTTGGAGGCCGCCTCGGCACCGGGCTACCCGCACCGGCTCGGGGACGTCGCCCTGGCCGCCGGGGTGCCGAAGGCCAGCGCGCACCGCATTCTCCAGAACCTGGTGGTGACCGGTTTCCTGGCCTCCGACGGGAACGGCGGCTACGGCCCGGGACCCCGGGTCCGCGCGCTCGCCGCCCGGATCACCCAGGGCTGCGAGGAGGACCAGGTGATGCGGGCCGAACTGGAGGTGCTGGGCCGGAGAATCGGTCACACGGTGCACATGGGCGTGCGGACCGGTGACGCGGTCACCCTGCTGGTCAAGGTGGCCGGACCGAACCCGGTGCAGGACTCCTCCCGGGTCGGCATGCAACTGCCCCTGCACACGACCGCGATCGGCAAGTGCGTCCTGGCCGGCCTCGACGACAAGCAGCTCACCGACCTGGTGGACCGGCTGGGCCTGCCGCCCCGCACGGACAACACCGTCACCGATCCCGCCGAGCTGCGCGCTGAACTCGCCACGATCCGCGAACGGGGTTTCGCCCTGGACGACGAGGAGAACGAACCCGGCGTACGCTGCCTCGCCGTGCCGGTCCGCGACGCCAAGGGCAGGGTCATCGGCGCCGTCAACGTCTCCACGGTCGCCTTCCTGGAAAGCCGCGAAGCCCTGCTGGACCGGGTCGACCTCGTCCGCACGACGGCGAACGCCCTGCACGGCCTGCTGGGCTGACCCCACGCGGGCCCGCACGGTCCCTACACCAGCGACCGGCCCGTGCGCCAGACCATGATCCGCACGCTTAGCTTGCGCGACCGTCGCCCACATCGCCTTGCGCGAACGCTGGACAGCGGGGCGTCGTTTCAGCAGGGTTACAGCACCGGGCCGATCGTGTCCCCCGCACACCGCGGCAGGAGACGCATCGCGCCCCGGTCCACCGGCCAGCCCCCGGTGGACCGGCACCGCCCCAGCACCTGAGCCCCATCCTCGCGAGCAGCGGGAGCACCTCCGGTTCGTCGCCGCTCATCCCTGAAGACCGCCGGTACCGCCCGGCCCGTCTCCGGCCGCCTCCGCACGGCCGCCCCCAGCGACGTTCCCTGCATCGCCCCGGCCACGTCCGGCGCGTGCAGACGTTCTGCACCGCATACCGCTGTCCTTCATCGCATACGGCTGTCGCTCATCGCGTACGGCTGTCCCTCATCCGTACGGCTGTCGCTCATCGCGCGTACGGCTGTGCCTCATCGCGTACGGCTGTTCCTCATCCCCCTCAGCCGTTCCTCCTCTCATTCAGCTGCCCGCCTTCCGGTATCTCCGCCGCCGTGGCGGACCTCCCGTGGCGCAAGGAGAAGACATGCACCCTCTCGACTCCACCTCCCGCCCGGCCGGCCCGAGAGCACGCCGGGCCGCCCGCACCCGCCGCGGTGGCCTCGTGGCGCTGACGGCCGCGCTCGCCCTCACCCTGGCGGCCTGCGGCGGCGGCAAGGGCACCGCGGGCGCCCAGAGCACGGGCAAGGAGGTGCCCGGCGGCACCCTGACCGTCGCGGAGCAGCAGGCCCCGCCCACCCTCGACCCCGGCAGCCTCGACCTCGGGTTCGTCGACTTCACGATGCTGTCGTACGAGTCGCTGTTCTACCTCTCCCCCGCGGGCACCGTGCAGCCGGCCCTGGCCGAATCCTGGAAGTACGTCGGCACGGGCAACAAGGAGCTGTCCGTCACCCTGCGTCCAGGGGTCAGGTTCGCCGACGGCACCGGGGTGACCGCCGAGGCGGTGAAGGCGTCGCTGGAGTACGCGAAGAAGGCCCAGGGCAACCAGGCGCACTACCTGACCGACGCCACCATCACGGCCACCGGTCCCCTGACCCTGACGATCCGACTGGCGAAGGCCGACCCCATCCTGCCCACCCTGCTGACCCAGTCGTACGGCATAGGACAGATCATCAGCCCCAAGGGACTGGCCGACGCGTCGAGCCTGACACCGACCAGGACCAGCCAGGGCGCCGGCCCCTACATCTACCAGCCCTCCGACAGCGTGGCCGGTGACCATTACACCTACACGGCCAACCCCGGCTACTACGACAGGTCCAAGCAGCACTACAAGAAGATCGTCATTCGGATCGTGCAGAACGGTCAGACGGCGGTCAACGCCATGAAGACCGGCCAGATCGACGTCTACAAGGGCGACTACACCTCCGCGGCCTCGGCCAAGGCCGCCGGGATGTCCACCGTCGGCCTCCCGGTCATCCTCCAGGGACTGAGCCTCATCGACCGCGCGGGCGAGGTGTCCGAGCCGCTCGGTGACGTCCGGGTCCGGCAGGCGATCAACTACGCCATCGACCGGGACGCCGTCACCAGAGCCCTGCTCGGCTCCGCCGGGACACCGACCGCGCAGACCGTCGTCAAGGGCGGAGACGGGTACTCCGAGGAGTACGCCGACCACTACGCGTACAACCCGACCAAGGCCAAGCAGCTGCTCAAGGCCGCCGGTTACCCGGACGGCTTCGAACTGCCCGTCCTCGCGGCCACGTTCGTCGGCTTCGACACCATGGCCGAGGCGATCGCCGGTCAGCTCACGAAGATCGGCATCAAGGTCAAGGTGACCGCTGTCACCAGCATCACCTCCTTCGTCGAGAACCAGACCAACCACAAGTACCCGGCGGTCTCCGGCGGGTTCACCGAGGAGCCGATGTACCTGGAGGGCCTGGACCTGTTCATGCCGGGCTCCAAGGTGTTCAACGGCTTCGGCAGCGGCACCCCCGAACTGACCGGACTCTTCGACAAGGCGGCCGCGGCGGCCCCCGCCGAACGCGCCGGCCTCGACCGGCAGATGCAGGAGTACCTGGTGAAGAACGCCTGGTTCGCCCCGGTCGCGTTCACGCCGGTCAACTACTACGTCCGGCCGGGCATCGGCGGGGTCGAGGTCAGCGCGGGCGCCCCGTTCGTGAGCCCGCTCGCCGTCTACGCCACCAAGTGAGAACCCCCGCCCAGTGAGAACTCCGGGCGGCCCCCGGCCTGACCACGGGGCCGCCCGGTCCGAGAAAGGAGCGAGGTGAGATGCACCGGATCCTCTTCCGCTGGCTGCTCGGCGCCGTCCCGGTGGTGTTCGCGGTCACCGTCCTGACGTTCGTCCTGACCAGCCTGGTGCCGGGTGACCCCGGCCGCACCATCCTCGGCGCGAACGCGAGTCCCGCCCAGGTCAGGGCACTTGACGCCCAGCTCGGCCTCGACCACCCCCTGCCGGTCCGCTACTGGGACTGGCTGGCCTCCGCCCTGCACGGCGACCTCGGCGACTCGGTCACCTCCGGCGTCCCGGTGAGCGACCAGCTCACCTCCCGGCTGGGCGTCACCCTCTCCCTGATCGGCGGCGCCGTCCTGGTGGCCGCCGTCGCCGGAGTCGCCCTCGGTGTCCTCAGCGCGCTCAAGGGCGGCCTGCTCGGGCGGGTCGTGGACGGCATCTCGCTGGTCGGGCTCGCGGTGCCGAACTTCTGGTTCGGACTGCTCCTGATGAGCGCGTTCGCCGTACGGCTGCCGGTCTTCCCCGTCTCGGGATACGTGCCGCTCACGGACTCCCCGACGCAGTGGTTCGAATCGCTGGTCCTGCCGGTGCTGACGCTGGGCGTGCCGGCCACCGCGCCGGTGGCCAAGCAGACCCGCGACGGTGTGCTCGACCAGCTCGGACGGGACTACGTGCGGGTCCTGCGGGCCCGCGGTGTCCCCGAGCGGTCGGTGGTCCTCCGGCATGTGCTGCGCAACGCGGCCGCCCCGATCGTCACCGTGCTGGGCGTGGTGGTGGTGACGCTGTTCGGCGGCACCGTGCTCGCCGAGACGCTGTTCGTGCTGCCGGGCCTCGGCGGCCTCGCCGTCACCGCCGCACAGACCCAGGACATCCCGATGGTCCAGGGCGTCGCCCTGGTCTTCACGGTCACCGTGACGCTGATCAACCTGCTGATCGAAGTGGTGTACACGATGCTCGACCCGAAGGTGCGGACATGAAGACACCTACCGCCCGGCGGACCGCGTCCGGGACCGCGCGGACACATCCGCGACGCGACAGTGCCCGGCGCGGTTTCGTCGCCCGGCTGCTGCGCAAGCCGACGGCGGCCGGCTCCGCCGGTTACCTCCTCCTCGTCGTCCTGGTCACCGTGCCGGCCGGCCCGCTCGCCCCCTACTCCCCCGACGGGCAGGATCTGACCGCCGCCCTTCAGGGCCCGAGCGGCGCGCACTGGCTGGGCACCGGGGAGTTGGGCCGGGACGTGCTCAGCCGGCTGCTGCACGGCGGGCAGGTCACGCTGCTGGGCGTGGTGATCACCCTCGCCGCGTACCTGCTCCTCGGCGTCCCGGCGGGCATGGTCGCCGGCTACCGGGGAGGCTTCTTCGACCGGCTCGTCCTCAGGACCGCCGACCTGGTCTCCGCCGTGCCCGTGATCATCGTGCTGCTCGTGGTCCTCTCGGTCTTCACCGGCGACGAGTCCGCCGCGATGGCGGCGAACGGCCTCCTCGGCGCACCCCTGCTGGCCCGGGTCGTCCGTTCGGCCACCCTGGGCGTGAAGGAGGAGCTGTACGTCCGGGCGGCGGTCGCCGGCGGAATCCGGGACCGGGTGATCATCCGACGGCACGTCCTGCCCCGGGTCACCGGCGTCGTCCTCGTCCAGGCCTCGGTGTACGGCGCCTACGCGGTCCTGCTGGAGACGGGGCTGGGCTTCCTCGGACTGGGCACCACCGAGGCCAGCTGGGGCAGCATGATCGCCGAGGCCTCCAAGAACATCGGCACCGATCCCTGGCTCCTGGTGCCCTCCGGTTTCATGATCACCAGCTTCGTCCTGGCGCTGGGGCTGCTGAGCGACGGCCTGCGCGACACCCTGGCCGAACGGTACGCGGCCCCGGCCCGCAAGCCGCCCTCGCGCCGCCGCGGGGGCGGGCTCCGGGGAGCCGCGTCACAGCCGGTACGCGGGCAAGTCCCCGGCACGGCGGGGGTGTTCGAGGAGCCCGACACCGAGGCCCTGCTGTCGGTGCGCGGTCTGACGGTCTCCCTGCCCATCGAGGGCACACCCACCGACGTCATCCGGGACGTGTCCTTCGACCTGCGGGCCGGCGAAGTGCTCGGCATCGTCGGAGAGACCGGCTGCGGCAAGACGATCACCGCCACCTCCCTCCTCGGCATGCTGCCCGCAGACGGCAGGATCGCCTCCGGCTCCGTCCTCTTCGAGGGGGCCGACCTGGCCGGGGCGGACGCGGCCACGCTGCGCAGGGTGCGCGGCCGTCGGATCGGATGGATCTCCCAGGACCCCGTCTCCGGTCTCGACCCGTCGTTCACCGCCGGGGCCCAGGTCGCCGAGGTCGTCCGGCTGCACACCGGCTGCACCCGCAAGGAGGCACGGCAGCGGGCTCTGGAACTGTTCGCGAAGGTGCGGTTGCCGGATCCGGCGCGGATCGCGGTCAGCTATCCGCACCAGTTGTCGGGCGGCATGGCCCAGCGCGTCGGCATCGCGGCCGCGCTGGCCGGCGAGCCGGCCCTGGTGATCGCCGACGAACCGACCACCGCCCTCGACGTGACCGTCCAGGCCGAGATCCTCGACCTGTTGCGGGAACTCCGGTCGGCGGGCACCTCGGTCGTCCTCATCACCCACGACTGGGGCGTGCTGGCGGACCTGTGCGACCGGGCCGTGGTCATGTACGCCGGCGAGGTCGTCGAGGAGGCCGAGGTCACCGACCTGGTGACCGCCCCGGCCCACCCGTACACGGCGGGGCTGCTGCGCTCCGACCCGCACCACGCGGTACCGGGCGAACCGCTGCCCGCCGTCGAGGGAGCCGTACCGCCCCCGCCCCAGTGGCCCGTCGGCTGCCACTTCCAGAACCGCTGTCCCCGGGTCAGTGAAGCCTGCCGGGCGAAACCCGTCGTGATCTCGCAGCTGGCCGAGCTGGAACGGTCGACCCGGTGCATCCGCCCGCTCGAACTGATCGGAGGACCGGCCCATGACTGATTCGGCTCTGCTCCAGGTGCACGGTCTGGAGGTCACCTACCGCCGGTCCCGGCTGCGTGGCGGTGACGTCACCGCCGTACGCGGTGTGGACCTCACCGTGGACCGCGGCGAGACCGTCGGCCTGGTCGGCGAGTCCGGCTCGGGCAAGTCGACGATCGGCTCGGCGGTGCTGGGCCTGGTACCGGCGAGCCGGGGCGGGATCGAGTTCGACGGCGCTGACATCACCCACGGCACCCGCGCCGACCGACGTCTGCTGGCCCGCCGGATGCAGGTGGTCTTCCAGGACCCGTACGGCTCCATGAATCCCGCTCACACCGTGGGCGACACCCTCGCCGAGGCCCTGCGTCACAACCTCCGGCTGCCCGCCGACGAGATCCAGGAGCGCGTCCTGCGGGCCCTGGACGACGTCGGACTGCCGCCCGGTGCCGCGCACCGCCACCCGGCCGCGTTCTCCGGCGGGCAGCGCCAGCGCATCGCCATCGCACGCGCGCTGGTGATGGAACCGGAGTTCGTCGTGTGCGACGAGGCGGTCAGCGCGCTCGACCTGTCCGTCCAGGCGCAGGTCCTCAACCTGCTGGCCCGGCTCAAGCGCGCCCGGGGCCTGAGTTACCTGTTCATCTCGCACGACCTGGCCGTGGTGCGCTACCTCAGCGACACCGTCGTCGTCCTGTACGCCGGCCGGGTCGTGGAACGCGGTCCGGCGGTACAGGTCGCGGACCACCCCCTGCACCCGTACACGCGCGCGCTGCTCGCCGCGGCACCGGTGCCCGACCCGGTGGCGCAGCGCCGCCGCCAGGCCGAACGGCGTCTGGCGGGCACGGTCGGCACGGCTGCGGCGCGCACCAGCGTGGGCTGTGCCTTCGCGCCGCGCTGTGCCTTCGCGCAGGAGGTCTGCTGGTCCGTCCAGCCCGATCTGGTGGCACACGACACGGTCGCCGTCGCCTGCCACCGCGGCGAGGAGATCGCGGCCGGCACCGCCCGGCCCGGCCGGCCCCCGGCCGGCGCCGCCTGACCACCGCGAGATACGCCGACGGACCTCGCCGCCTCACGGCACGTCCCGCATCACACATCACGCAGCTCACGTCACAGACCACCTCACGCACTCCACCTCACGCACTCCACCTCACGCACCCCGCCTCACACGTCCACCTCACACCCTCCAACTCACGCACCCCGCCCCACACGTCCACCTCACGCCCGCCACATCACACATCGCGCAGCGGATCTCGCGCATCGCGCAGCGCACGAGGAGCACGATGACCACCACCGTCCCCGCCCCCCTCGACGTCCCCGCCCTTCTTCCCGACGGCAGCCATCTCATCGCCGGGGACTGGGTCTCCGCCCGTTCCGGGTCCACCCTCGACGTGGTGGACCCGGCCACCGGCACCGTCCTCGCCCGCGTTCCGCGCGGCAGCGCCGAGGACATCGACGACGCCGTACGCGCCGCCGAGGCGGCGCTGCCCGCGTGGCGCGACACCAACCCGGCGGTGCGGGGAGAACTGCTGTACCGCTGGGCCGAGTCGGTGCGCGAGCACGACGACACGATCAACCGGCTGGAGGCCCTGGAGGTCGGTCACCCGGTCGGTCCGTCCCCCGTCGCCGCACGTCTGACGTACCTCGCGGGCAAGGCCGACAAGGTGCTCGGCCACAGCCTGCCCACGCGCTCCCCCGACCTGCTGGGCCTGACGCTGCGCGAGCCGTACGGGGTGGTCGGCGCGATCATCCCGTGGAACGCTCCGGGACCCATGACGGTGTTCAACACGGCGGCCCCGATCGCCGCGGGCAACACGGTCGTCCTCAAGCCTGCCGAGGACGCCCCGCTGACCGCTCTGTTCCTGGCCCGGCTCGCGCTGGAGGCGGGCATCCCGCCCGGTGTGCTCAACGTCGTCACCGGATACGGCGCCGAGGCCGGAGCCGCCCTGCCCGCCCATCCCGGCATCCGCAAGATGAGTTTCACCGGCTCTCCCGCCACGGGTACGGCCGTGATGGAGGCCTGCGCCCGCAACCTCATCCCCCTCCAGCTCGAACTCGGCGGCAAGTCACCGCAGATCGTGCTGCCGGACGCCGATCTCGCCAGGGCGGTCCCGGCGATCGTGCGCAGCATCGTGATGAACAGCGGTCAGGTGTGCGCGGCCGGCTCACGGGTCCTGGTGCACTCCTCCCTGCACGGCCGGCTGGTCGAGGCACTCGCCGAGAGCTTCCGCGCGGTCCGGGTGGGCCGGTGGGACCAGCCGGTGGACATGGGCCCGCTGATCAACGCGCGCCAGCAGAAGCGGGTGCTGGACTACCTGGCCGTCGGCCGCGAGGAGGGAGCCGAAGTGGTCGTCGGCGGCGGCAGGCTGACCGGTGAGGGGTACGACGACGGGTACTTCGTGGCGCCGACCCTCTTCGACCGGGTGCTCCCCGGGATGCGGATCGCCCAGGAGGAGATCTTCGGACCCGTGCTGTCCGTCCTCACCTACGAGGACGAGGAGGAGGCCGTCGCGATCGCCAACGGCACCCGTTACGGCCTGACCGCGACCGTGTGGACGCGGGACGTCGGACGGGCGGTGCGCCTCGCCCGCCGCGTGCAGGCCGGACAGGTCGCCGTCAACACCCTCGGCGACGGCGGGCCCGGCGGGGCGATCGGCGCCCCCTTCGGCGGCTACAAGCACAGCGGCTTCGGCCGCTCCATGGGCGCCGACTACCTGGAGGACTGGACCCAGGTGAAGTGCCTCGTCATCAACGCCGGTTGACGCCCCTGGCAGCGCTGGGACGTACCGCTACGCGGCGGCGGAGACGAGGCCGTCGAGCCAGGCCTGGTGGCCGTTGAGCATCGGGTTCGGCACCTGCTTGGCCAGGTCGGCGGCGGGCCGTCCGATCTGGGTCTCCTGAGTGAGGATCCGGACCCGCCCGCCGTCCAGGTCCTCCACCAGCCAGGCGTGCAGCACGTCGAGGCGCTCCTCCGGCGTGCCGTCCTGCCTGGCCGTCCAGGAGAGCCGGCCGGGCGTGCCGGGCGCCGGTGCCCGGAACTCGACGACGCGGGCGTCGAGGGGCGGGAATCCGAAGGTTCCGAAGCTGAAGACGACGTCCTCCTTCAGTTCGGGGCCGCCACCGTTCGGGAAGGAGATGTCGGCGACGTTGTCGTAGTACGACTCCCAGGTGGAGGTGTCGGTCAGGTGCTGCCAGACCCGGGCCACCGTGACACCCTTCACGATCACCTCGTTGGAGACGAAGTTGTCGCCGGTGCCGGGCAGGTACCTCTCGGGCCAGTTGATCGCGTTCTGCGTGGTCATGAGGGGGGTGATTCCTTCCTTGTACGCGGGATCGCCAGGTGGCGACGTCCACGACGGTAGGCCGCCTCGCCATCCGTTCACCAATAGGGACGCCGATCCCTGGTATCGGAACTCCGATGGGCGAGGGCGATACGCTGAGGCGTATGAAGAACCAGACGCCGGCCGTGGCACCGGCCCCGGCGACCGGCGCGCAGCGGCTCCCGGCCCACGCGGACCTGAACCTGCTGCGGACGTTCCTGGCCGTGTACCGCTCCGGGTCGTTCACCGCCGCGGCGCCGCGGCTCGCGCTGTCCCAGCCGACCGTGACCGCGCAGATCCGCGCCCTGGAGCAGCAGAACGGACGCGACCTGTTCACCCGGCTGCCGCGCGGGGTGGAACCGACGCCGTACGCGCACGAGCTCGCCGGGCAGGTCGCCGGTCCGCTCGACGCGCTCGCGGGGCTGGAGGACACCGGTTCCGTGGCGGCGCCCGTGCACCTGGCGGGCCCGTCCGAGCTGCTGTGCGTGCGGGTGCTGCCCTCGCTGGTCCCGCTGGTCGCCGAAGGGGTTCAGCTGCGCGTCGCCCAGGGACTGCCCGAGCCGCTGCTGGAGGAGATGCGCACCGGACGGCACGACCTGGTGATCACGACGCGCAGGCCGCGCGGCCGTGCCCTGGAGTCGGTGCCGCTCGCCGACGAGGAGTACCTGCTGGTGGCGAGCCCCGCGTGGGCCGGGCGGGTCGTGGGGCACCAGGCACCGGACGACCTGTGCGCCGCGCTGCGCGCGGTCCCCATGGTGACGTACGCCGAGGACCTGCCGATCGTCCGCCGCTACTGGCGCACCGTCTTCGGCAAGCCGCTCAACGCCCGTGCCGCGGTCACCGTCCCCAACCTGTACGCCGTGCTGTCCGCGGTCAGCGCGGGCGCCGGGGTCAGTGTGCTGCCTCGCTCGCTGTGCCAGGACCACCTGGACGACGGCCGTCTCGCGCTCGTCCACAGGGCCCAGGAGCCGCCGCTGAACACCCTGTTCCTCGTGCAGCGGCCGGGCGCCGAGACCAACCACGACGTGATCCGGGTGCGGGACGCCCTGCGGCGCGCCGCCCGCGACTGGTAGCCGACGCCGACCACCCTTCTTCGGGACGCCGGAGCCCCGGCGGCTCCTGAGCCGCGGGGGGACGTCCCCGGTGGGATCGGGGGACGACCACCCGTGGTGACCGTTGCCGGTCCTCAGCTCATGTCTCCCGCGGGGTGGGTCGCCGCGCCCGCCGCGCGGTCGGTGTCGTGGGCCGGCCGTGTGCGTATGCCGATCAGGGTGAGGGCGAGCGCCGCGGCCACCAGCATGCCGATGCCGCCGACGAGGGCGCAGGTGTGCAGCGCGTCGGTGAAACTCGCGCCGTAGGCCGACAGGGCCCGGCCGGTCGCCTCGGGAGTCTTCAGACGCAGGAACGCGCCGGCCTGGATCCCCACGTGCGACACCATGCCGTTCACCTGACCCTGGTCGGCCGGGCCCAGACCGGACGCGGCGAGGTGTCCGGGCAGCGTGTCCAGGGTGCGGTTGGTGAGGACGACACCGAAGACGGCGGGGCCGAGCGCGCTGCCGATCTGACGCAGCGCGCTGTTGGACGCCCCGGCCGAGCCCGCCAGCCGGTGCGGGACGCTGTTCATGGCGATGGTGGTGATGGGTGCCATGGCCAGTGCGATGCCGATGCCCAGCACACCGATGACCAGGGCGGCCTCACCGGTGCCTGTGGTGGCCCTGAAGAGGTTCACGCACAACGCGCCGGCGCCGCCGACGACGAGGCCCGTGACCAGCAGCAGTCCGGGGGCCGTCCGGTTCATCAGACGGCCGACCAGCGGGCCCAGCACGACGGTGAACCCGTTGAGCGCGACGAGCCGTACCCCGATGTCCCACGTGGAGGCGTGGTGGACGAGCCCGAAGTACTCGCTCAGCGCGAAGACGAGGCCGACCTGGGCGAACAGGGTGAGGGCCATCACGAGCGCGGCGCCCGAGAACGCCGAGGACCGGAACAGCCGCATGTCCAGCATGGGGCACGGGGAGCGGAGTTCCACCAGGACGAAGGCCGCCAGGCCGACGGCGGCGGCCGCGAACGCGATCACGACCTCGGCGGAACCCCAGCCGGCGCTGCCGCCCTCGATGACGCCGTACACGAGGCCGGTGACGGCGACGATGGCGAGCAGCTGACCGGGGATGTCCAGATGGCGTTCCCGTTCGGCCCGGGAGTCCGTCAGGACGACGGCCCCGGCGAGGACCGTCACCAGGCCGATGACCAGGGAGGGCAGGAAGATCCAGCGCCAGCTCGCGTGTTCCACGATCACGCCGTTGATCAGCGGACCGAGGGTGAGCCCGAGGCCGAGGGAGGCGGTCCACAGGGCGATCGCCGTGGCGCGCTTGCGGTGGTCGGGGCAGACGTGGCTGATCAGCGCGAGGGTGGAGGGCAGCAGGGCGGCGGTCCCGATGCCGGTGAGGGCCTGGCCCACGCAGACCTGGACGACGCCGTTCGCGGTCAGGCACACCAGGCAGCCGACGCAGGCCAGGGCCAGCCCGGCGAGCCACGTCTTCTTGCGTCCGTACAGGTCACCGATCATTCCGCAGGTCAGCAGCAGGGCGGCGGTGGGCAGGATGAACGCGTCGGTGATCCACTGGAGTCCGGCGGTGGAGGCGTCGAGCGCCTGCTGGATGACCGGCAGCGCGACCGAGACGCCCACGACGGGCAGGTAGGAGACGAACACTCCCAGACAGGCCAGCACGATGGTGGCCGTGGCGTGCCGGGTCCCGGAGCGTGGCGGTGCGGACGGTGGCGGTACATGGGGAGTGATGGCCGACATGACACCTCGAATGAGTGGAGTAAGGGGGCGACTTGACTGTCATGTCGATTCCGCGGTCCGGGCCGTGGCGCCGTGGGTGCCGCATCCGGAGCTCAGATGCGGCGGGTGCGGCGATGTGACGGGGTATCAGCGTCCACGCGGCCCGACCCCGTGAATTCGGCTCGAATCTCCGTTGACATAAGCCGCTTCTGGTCAGGTGAACCGCTTCGGACGGTATACCGGCCGACCCCCTGCCGAGATGCCCTCGGACCCGCAACCTAAGGTGAACGACGGTGACCGTCGCGCACCTCGGCGGCGGCGTGCGGCGCCGCGGCGGAGACAGACGCGAAGGAGCCGGGAAGCCCCGTACTCGGGCTTCCCGGCTCCTTCGCGCGGGCGGCAGGCGCCGGCCGTCTAGACGGCCGTGTCCGGCAGCGTGACACCCAGCTTGTCGGCGTGCAGCGTCAGCTCACGCCACACCTTCGGCGCCACCGGCACCCCGTGTGCACCGCGCTCCGCGGCCGTCGCGGCACTGCGCTCGCCCGGATAGAACACCCCGTCCGAACCGTCGGCCACCGGCAGCCCCTTGACGGTGCTCAGGGTCCTGTCGACGGCCGCGACGAAGGCGTCCGGGTCGCCGTAGGCTGCCGGGTCGACGGCGATGAGCAGGGCGTTCTGACGGTGTTCACGGCCGGCCGGATCGTCCGAGTGGAAGGACGCGAGGATCGGCGCGCCGACCAGCACGCCGGTCAGGAGCTCGAAGGCGAGCGACATGCCGGAGCCCTTGGCACCGCCCAGCGGCAGCGGAACGACGGCCCGCGCCGGGTCGGTCGTCGGTGTGCCGTCCTCCGTGGCGGCCGCGCCCTCGGGCAGTGGGGTGCCACTCGCCCTGGCCTGGCGGAGCTTGCCGAGGGCGATGGTGGCCGTGGCCATGTCGAGGAGCAGTGGCGCGTGGGCGTGGGCCGGCACGGCGATGGCGAGCGGGCTGGTGGCGACCGCGGCGCCCTGGGCGCCGGTGTAGCCCATGTTGGGCATGCCGGCCACGAACCCGACGCCGACCAGGCCCTGTTCGGCGATCTTCGAGACGTAGTAGCCGATGGCGCCGGTGTGCACGGTGCGCCGTACGCCCACGGAGGCGACGCCGGTCGCCCGGGCCCGTCGTACCGCCTCGTCCGCCGCGACGCTCAGTGCCACCGGGCCGGGCGCGCGGTCGGCGTCCACCACGGCGGTGGCCGGCGCGTTGGACTCGATGGTGAGGTCGGCGGTGGCGTTGGCGACGCCCTTGGCGAGCAGGTCCAGGTACGCGGGGACGCGGGCGATGCCGTGGGAGTCGACACCGCGCAGCGCGGCCCAGACGAAGACGTCGGCGGTGGTACGGGCGTGCTCCGCGCCCAGACCGCCCTTCTCCAGGAGGGCGGCGGCGAAGGCGCGCAGGTCCGCTGCGGGCACCAGGACCTTGGGGGGTGTGTCGGGCATGGCGGCGTGGGCCTCCTGGGCTGAAGCGCTCCGCAGGGGCGCGGGGCGATGGCGATGTGCGGCTTCCGGCGGAGCGGCCGACGGGTGACGGGCGACGGGTGACGGGGACGCCGCGTGTTCAGCGGGTGACGAGGACGTCGACGACGGCCGTGGTGCCCTCGGTCATGGCCTTCAGGGCCCGTCGGAGGGCCGGCGCGAGTTCGTCCGCGGTGTCGACGGTCTCGGTGTGCATGCCGAACGGGTCGGCGAAGGCGGCGAGCCGGGGCAGGCGGCGCAGGTCGGTGCCCAGCCACTCCCCCGTCTCGGCGGCGGCGCCTTCGGGATAGAACCTGCGGTGGTTGAGATTCATCGACTTGTAGACACGGTTGTTGAACACCACGATCAGCAGCGGGAGTTCGTACGCCTTGGCGGCGTCGTACGACGGGATCACCGGGTTGTACGTGAACGCGCCGTCACCGATCGTCAGCACCACCGGGCGTTCACGCGCGGCGAGTTTGACGCCGAGCGCGACGGCGATGCCCTGCCCGAGACCGCCCTGGACGTAGAAGTAGGAGTCGGGACGGTCGGTGCGCAGGTGGCGTCGGACGACGCGGCTGTGGGTGATGGTCTCGTCGACGACGACCCCGTCCCGGCCGTCGAGGAGTTTGCGCAGGGTGGCGGCGACCAGGACCGGGTCGACGCCCGGCGAGCCGGGGGCCTCGCAGGCCTTGATCTCGGCCCGGGCGAGGGCTCCGGTCTCCTCGGAGTACCGGTGGTGCTGGGCGGCACGGCGCTCCGCGACGGCCGTCTCGTCCAGTCCCGTGGCCCGTCTGGTCAGCTGGCGCAGCGTGTTGACGGTGTCGCCCTCCAGGTAGGTGTCGGCGAACAGCACCTGGTAGACCACGTGCGGTCGCTGCGGCACCTCGTCGATGACGACGACCTTCGCCTTCGACGGCCGGCGGGAGGGCGGGTAGAAGGGTGCCCGGCAGTTCACGAGGAGGATCAGGTCGGCCGTGTCCAGCCACGGTCCGATGTCGCTGCCCGCGTGCAGGGGGTGGGTGCGCGGGAAGTTGCCGCACACCGCGGAGTCCGGCTCGACGACCGGGATGTGCCAGGCCTCCGCGAAGGCGACCAGGGCCTCGAAGCCGCCCGCCTCGCGTCCCGCCGTCTCGGTGACGATGACGGGGTCGGCCGCTTCACGGAGCAACCGGGCGACCGCATCGGCCTCTTCGGGCGAGCTGTGCGTGGAGCCGGGCGGGACGACGGCCTTGGCCTCGCGGCCGTCCCACTCCTCCAGCAGGATCTCCAGCGGGATGTTCAGGTAGGCCGGTCCGGCCGGGGCCCGCCAGGCCAGCTCCGCCGCCCGGGTGATCATGGTGGGCAGCGTGTGCACGCTGGCGGCCTCGGTCGACCACTTGGTGAAGGGCCGGGCGATGCCGTGCGGGCCGCCCACGATCGACAGGTTGCGGTACCACTGGCCGCCCGGGTCGTGGCCGGGCGCGTCGCCGTACGTCGTCGACTCCGAGGAGGCGACGACCATCGGCACGCCGGCCAGCAGCGCGCCGTGCACCGCCATCGAGCCCTGGAGCAGGCCCGGGGCCGCGTGCAGGAGTACGCCCTGCGGGCGGCGCCTGAGCAGCCCGTAGCCGGTGGCCATGCCGACGGCGACCGTCTCGTGGGTCAGGTCGAGGTAGCGGGGGGCGGGTGCGCCGTCGCGGTGGCGGCGGGCCAGCGCCTCCCACACGGGCGCCCACTCGGAGCCCGAGGAGCAGAACAGGTAGTCGGCGCCCGCGGCGTCGAAGGCGGACACGAAGGCGTCCCCGCCGTCGGTTCCCGGGGTGTTGGTCATGACCGATGTTTCCTCAGCCTTCGATGGGCCAGTTCAGGACCTCGGAGATCCCGCGGCCCATGATCCATTCGAGTTCCTCGGGGGTGAAGTCCCAGTGCTTGGTGAACTGCTCGATGGTGTCGGTGTAGGTGATGCCGTGGCCGAGCAGCCGGGTGATGTCGGTGCCGTAGAAGCAGCGCTGCGGGCCCATCTTGTCGACCATCTCGCGCACGTACTTCTGGATGTTGTTGTTCGGGAAGGGCTGGGTCGAGTAGCCGGGCAGCGCGGAGACCTTGACGTAGATGTTCGGGTGGACGGCGAGGTCCGCGGTCTCCTGTACCCAGTAGCCGATCGCGTCGTCCACGCAGCGGGCCATGATGCCCATGTGGTCGATGATGATCTTCAGTTGGGGGTGCTTGGCGGCGATCTCGCCGAGTTCCCGCTTCCAGATCGGTGCGTGGACCATCGTCGGGATGCCCAGTTCCTCGGCGATCGGCCAGTACCAGTCGTTGGTGCCGTCGATCATCCAGTTGCGGTCCTGCGGCCGGTGGAAGGTCAGACGCGTGCCCTTGACGTGCGGGTTCCGCGCGAACTCCCGGAGCATCGCCGTGCCCTCCTCGGGCTTGTTCTGCGGGATGCGGGCCATGATCCCGAAGCGGTCGGGGTGCGCCTCGCACGCCTCCAGGGCGTAGTCGATGCGGTCGCCCTCCCAGGACGGAGGCAGGATCAGCGCCCGGTTCACGCCGGCCTCGTCCATCAGCTCCAGGGCCTCCTCGTAGGAGAAGGGGTCCTCACGGTGTCCGTTGAGGCGGATGCGCTCACGGGCGCCGGGGACCCAGGGGCGGTCCGGGGTCTCTTCCTTCCAGATGTGGATCTGGGTGTCGACGACGAACATGTCTCAACTCTTTCCGCAGCGGGGACGGTGGGGTGGTGTGCGGGCCACGCTAGGCGGCACGCCGGGTGTTGCGCAGGCTCTGGGAGTGCAACCACTTGTTGCACGGAAGTGCCGTGTGAGCTGGTGTTTCGACAGCACGTCAGGTGCCGTTGAACACGGCGTCGACGATGTGCTCGGCGATCGCCATGGAGGCCGTGGCGGCGGGCGAGGGCGCGTTGCGGACGGCGGTGACCCGGCCGTCGCGGTGGATGCGGAAGTCGTCCACGAGCGTTCCGTCGCGGTCCAGCGCCTGGGCGCGGACGCCCGCTCCGCCGCGTACGACGTCCTTGACGCCGACACCGGGCACGTACAGCCCGGCGTCCTTCATGAAGGCCGTCGCGGACAGCGAGCCGCGGTACTCCTTGATGCCGGTACGCCAGTGCTGTGCGGCCATCCGCCAGGCGCCCGGGTAGCCGGCGAGGCCCAGCAGATCCCGGGGCGAGATCCTGGTGAGCCGGTAGCCCTCCCGGGCCAGGGCGAGGACGGCGTTCGGGCCGACCTCCACGGAACCGTCCACGCGTGGGGTGAAGTGCACGCCCAGGAAGGGGTAGCGCGGATCGGGCACCGGGTACACGAGACCTCGTACGAGATGCGCCCGGTCCGGTCTGAGCAGCATGTACTCGCCCCGGAACGGGATGATCCTCGGTTCCCGTCCGTCGCCGGCCAGCTTCGCCACGGTGTCCGAGTGCAGGCCGGCGCAGAGGATCAGCCGGTCGACACGGACCCGGTCCCGGGCCGAGCCGACCTCGATGCCGTTCGGGACGCCGGTGATCGAGGTGACCGGGAAACCGAGTCTGATCTCGCCGCCCGAGGCCTCGATGTCCTTGGCGAACTCCCCCGCGACCGCCGGGTAGTCGGTGATCGCGGTGCGCGGCGAGTGCAGCGCCGCGATACCCCCGGCGTTCGGCTCGATCTCCTTGATCTCCTCCTGGGCGACCTTGCGGAGATCGGGCACGTGGTTGTTGCGGGCCCTCTCGTAGAGGTTCGCCATCCGGCCGAGTTCGTCCGGTCGCACGGCCGTCACCAGCTTGCCGATCTCGTGGTAAGGCACCCCGCGTTCGCGGCAGTAGTCGCGGAGCAGGGCCACGCCCCGGACGCACAGCGCGGCCTTGAGACTGCCGGGTGCGTAGTAGATGCCGGCGTGCACGACACCGGAGTTGTGCCCGGTCTGGTGGACGGCCACCTCGTGTTCCTTCTCCAGGACCACGACCCGGGTGCCGGGGCGCCGCAGGGCGACCTCCCGGCCGGTGGCCAGGCCCACGATGCCGGCGCCGACGATGCCGATCGTCTCGTCAGCCACGGGTCCGCTCCGGGGCGCCGATGTTGATCGCCACCGTCTTGACGCGGGTGGAGAAGCGGAGCACCTCGTCGCCCTGTTCCTTGTAGGCCGTGCCGGAGTCATGGAAGCCACCGAAGGGCAGGTGGACGTCCCAGCCGGTGGTCGTGGTGTTGACGGCGACCTGGCCGCACTCGGCCTCGTCGGCGAAGCGGTACGCGTTCGCCAGGTCGCGGGTGAAGACGGCGGCGGCGAGGCCGAAGTCGGAGTCGTTGACCGCGTCGACGGCCTCGGCGAAGCCGGCGACCGCCCGGACGACGAGGACGGGACCGAAGACCTCCTCGCGCCAGATCGCCGTCTCGGGGGTGACGCCGGCCAGCACGGTGGGTTGCACGAAGCAGCCGTGCGCCCGGTCGCCGCGGGTGTCGGCGGCGCCGCCCGTGAGGACGGTGGCGCCCTGCTCGACGGCCCGGTTCAGGTCGGCGAGGACCGAGTCGCGCTGCCTGGGGCTCGACAGCGGGCAGAGGGTGGTCGCGGGGTCGCTGCCAGGACCGGTCGTCAACGCCTCGACCTCGCCGACCAGGAGCCGGGTGAACTCGTCGTACACCGGCTGTGCGACGACGACGCGGCTGGTGGCAGTGCAACGCTGCCCGGCCTGGCCGAAGGAGGCGGCGGCGACGGCCCGGGCGGCGGCCGGCAGATCGGCGTCCCCGAGGACCACCGAGGCGTTCTTGCCGCCGAGCTCGCCCTGGAAGCGGACGTTGCGGTCGGCGAGGCGGCGGCGGATGCGGTTGCCGACGGCGTTGGAGCCGGTGAACGTGACGCCGACGACGCGGGGGTCGTCGAGCAGGGCACCCTCGATCTGCGCCGTACGGCCGGTGACGACGTTGAGAACGCCCGCGGGCAGTCCCGCGTCGTGCAGGGCGCGCGCGAAGTGCAGACCGGACAACGGGGTCTCGGTGGCCGGTTTGAAGACGGCCGCGTTGCCTGCGGCGAGCAGCGGGGCCAGCTTGCGGGCCGGGGTGATCAGCGGGTCGTTCCACGGGCTGATCACCAGGATCACGCCGATGGGCTCGCGCTGGGTGTGCGTACGGTGGTTCGGGCGTACGTCGTGCAGGAGGGTGCCGTAACCCCGGCGGGCCAGACCGGCGTAGTACTCCAGGAAGTCGGCGGCCTTCAGCGTCTCGCCGGTCGCCTCGGCCAGGGTCTTGCCGTTCTCGGCGGTGACGTCGGCGGCGATCTCCTCGGCCCGCGCCCGGATCAGCCGGGCCGCTTCGGTGAGGACGCGGGCCCGTTCGAAGGGGCTGGTGCGCTTCCAGCCGGCGAAGCCGCGCTCGGCGTGGTCGTAGGCCCGGGTGACGTCCTTGGCGGCGAGGGCGGGGACACGGGCGACCGGGGTGCGGACGTCGGCGGGGTTCTGGACGTCGATCCACTCGCCGGTCGCGACCCACTCGCCGCCGGAGAGGGTTTCGAGGGTACGCATGGAGATCACTTCCTTGTTCGTCCGCGGAGCGGATCGTGCGGGCCGGAGGCGACGACACACCATCCGGGGGCGCCGCCGCCAGGCCCGTGGCGGCAGGCATTGGTTGCGCCGTGGGCGGGTGGGCGGGCGGTTGATCCGTGCTGGAATCTGCTGGTCGGACCAGTTATGAGGAGGGACAGATGGCCTACACGGTGGTCGCCCACTACCGGTGCGCACCCGCCGACGCGGCGACGGTGCGGGACGCGCTGCTGAAGGCGCGGGTGAGTACGCGGGCGGAGCCCGCCAACCTGATGTACGAGGTGCATGCCGTGGTGGGAGAGCCCGGCGGGTTCCTGCTGTACGAGCAGTACGCGGATCAGGCCGGCTTCGAGGCGCACCAGGCGGCCGAGCACTTCCAGGAGGTCATCGTGGGAGTGGTCCGGCCCTTGCTCGTGGAGCGCACGGTGACGTTCGCCGAAACGCTGGCCTAGAACTCGTTGCCCCAGCAGTAGCGGGCGATCGTCTCCACCAGGACGAGCTTCCTGTGCTGGTCCTCGGCGGAGAGCAGCGGCCGCGCCGCGACGTCCGCGAAGCCCCGGGACGGGGACACGGCGCCGTCCTCCAGGTCCTTGACCTCGCTCACCGCGTCCACCCGGGTCAGTACCGCGTCGATGTCCTCGAGCTCGGGGGTGGTGGCGTCCACCACCCCCAGGCAGAAGTCGCGGTCCTGCGGCAGCGCCTCGACCAGTGCCAGTTCGGCCGGGGTGCCCTGGTGGAAGGGGAGGATCCAGCGGTCGGCGCCGATCTCGTCGTAGAGTCTCCCGGCCCGTGCCCGGTCGACGGTGGCGGGGGCCGTCCAGCCGGGGGCCATGCCGAGACGTACGCCCTCGGGACGCCGGTCCAGGCGTACGGCCAGCGCGTCGACGGCCAGGGCGTCGTCGAAGGACAGCGCTCCCGGGTCGGCCGGGTCGGTGTCCAACTGGGCCAGCAGAAGCGGGTTGTTGAGCTGGATCAGGCGTACGCCTCCGGCGACCAGCAGTTCGATCCCGGCCCGGATGACGTGGGCCAGGGCCTCGCCCAGTTCCCGGGCCGAGGCCGGCCCGAGGCCTTCCTGGTAGGTGGTGGCCGCGAGGTACGCCGGGGAGGGCAGCGAAACCTTGGGGGCGATGACCGTCAGGTCGGCCAGCCGCGCGGGCCAGCCGGCGAGCAGCGGGCCGTCGGCCTTCGGCAGGGACTCGGCGACCCAGCGCACCAGGCCGGCGGAGTCCACCTGGTCCGTACGGCGGAAGCCCGACACCCCGTCGAGGACCGCGCCCCGGAAGTCCTCGCGGGGGAAGTCGCCGTCGGTCACGACGGTCGAGCGCAACCTGCGCTGGTAGGCGACCCCTTCGGTGACCGCCCGCGTCACCGACTCGGGGTCCCCGGTGGACAGCCCCGGGGGACGCACCAGGCTGCCGTGGTGGTCGATGCGGTAGTTGAACGTGTCGGCCATGGGTCACTCACCCTTTCCGGGGTTCCCGGCGGGCCGGCCCGCGACGCCCCAGGCGGCGAACTCCAGCTCGTAGCCGAGGGATTCGAGTACTTCGTCGGCGATCAGCTGGTCCTCGTCCGCGGTGCCGCCCGCGATGCCGAGTCCGCCGATGATCTCGCCGTCCTTCTTGATGGTGACGCTTCCCTCGGTGGCCATGATCGGCAGCGCGGCGCCGGGGAGCTGGGAGAGCTGGGAGAAGAAGACGGGCTGGCTCTCCTGCCACTTCTTCAGCATCCTGCCGGGGCGCTGCATGACGGCCGCGGTGTAGGCCTTGGCGCGGGCGATGTCGGGGGTGAGCGGGCGGGCGCCGTCGGCTCGGCGGACGGCCACCGGGAAGCCGCCGGCGTCCACGACCGCGACGCTCACCGCCTTGCCGATCGCCCGGGCGCGCTGGTGGGCGGCGTCGATGATCTCCTCGGCGGCGTCCAGGGTGAGAGTGGTCATACGGCTTCCTTCGGTGCGGTGAGGGTGGTGCGCAGGCGGGCGATCGCCGCGTTGTACCTGTCGGGCGTCTCCCAGTACATGGAGTGCGGGGCGCCTTCGACGATCTCCAGGTGCGAGCCGGGCAGCAGTTCGTGGGCGCGGGTCACGGTCTTCGTGCTGAGCACCGCGTCCTGCTCACCGGCCAGGAAGGCGACCTGCACGCCGGAGGCCGCGATGTCCTCCAGGGTGGGGCCGTCGGTGTCGAGGTTGCGCAGGTCCTGCATCCTGGCGACGTTGAAGGTGCCCATCTGCTGGAACAGGAACGTGAGATCGGCGCGGCGGTGCTGGAACTCCCTGGTCAGCAGGCGGTCGATGACGGGCAGCTTGACGGCCTCGGCGCGGTCGGCGGCGGCCAGCTCCCTGAGCTCGGGGTGGCTGATGCCGCCGAGGGAGTGGCCGAGGACGACGCGGGAGACACGCTCGGGGCGCGTCAGGCCGGCGCGGAGGGCGGCGACGGACCCGATGGACTGACCGACGAGCATCGCGTCGGTCAGGTCCTCCCGGTCGAGTACGGCGACGACGTCACCGGGGAAGTCCTGGCCGTCGAACTCGGGCATGGAGGAGTCCGACCTCCCGAACCCGCGCAGGTCGACGGTGATCACCGTGAACCGGTCGCGCAGGGCCGCGACCTGCTGCCACCAGGCCGCGTGATGGCCGCCGCTCCCGTGTACGAACAGGATCGCCGGACCGCTGCCGTGGCGCTCGTAGTAGACGGCGGTGCCGCCGGAATCGGCAAAGGGCATGGGTATGAACTCCCTTATGTTCGTGCTCAGTTGGGGCGGCGGCCGTGGAAGACGAGCTCGATCATGGTGTGGTCGGGGTCGTGGATGTAGCAGAACTTCGACTGGTTCTCGGGGCGTTCGATCGGCCTGGTGTGCCGGATGCCCAGCTCCTTCAGGTGGGCGAGGAACTCGTCCCAGTCGTCGACCTCGACGGCGAAGTGGTAGGGCGCCATGCGCTCCATCTCCTCGACCGGCGTGAAGTGGAGGTCGAAGTTTCCCCGGGTCATCAGCACCACGCGGGTGTTGGACCTGGGCATGATCCGCTTCATCCCGAAGACCTTGGTGTACCACTCGGCGGTGCGGTCGGGGTCGGTGGTGGGGAAGTTGACGTGGTGGATGTAGCGGGGTTCCGCGCTCATGGGTGGTTCCCTTCCAGGTGTACGGGGTTGGACAGCACGCCGATTCCGCTGATCTCGACGTCCACGGTGTCCCCGGGCTCGATCCGGCCGACGGACTCGGCGCCCATCCACAGCACGTCACCGGGGTGGACGGTGACGTGCTTCGTCATCTCGACGAGGTGGTCGAAGGGGTCGAACACCATGTCTCCGGTGGGGAACCGGGCCCGCACCGCGCCGTTGACCCGCAGGGTGGTCGTCTGCGCGAGGGCGTCGACGTCGGTCTCGATCCAGGGGCCCATCGGCTTGAACGTGTCGCTGTTCTTGCTGCGCCAGAAGGTGCGGTCCTGGTGCTGCCAGGTGCGGGCGCTGACGTCGTTGCCGATGGTCCAGCCGAACACCGCCGCGCGCGCCTCCTCGTAGGTGGCGTGCCGCAGCGTCCGGCCGATGACGGCGACGAGTTCCGGCTCGGCCTCGAAGCGGCCCTCGACCGCGACGGGTCTGACGATCGGCGAACCGTGCCCGGTCAGCGCGTTGTTGGCCCGGTAGCCCACCTCGGGCCGGACCGGGGTCTCGGCACCGGCGTGCGCGATGTGCCGGGGATAGTTCATGCCGACCGCGTAGAAGACGGAGGGCACGACGGGTGGCAGCCAGACGGCGGCCGACCGTGGCACCGCACCGGTCACGACCGGGTCGCCGTCGATCGGGGACGCCGACAGCAGCTCGATGTCCGCCTCCCCCACCCGCCCCCAGACCGCCCGGCCGTCGACCGAGACACGTGCGTACCTCATGGCACCAGCAGCTGGGAGACGCGTTTGGTGACCAGGTAGGCGTCCAGGGCCTCCGGGCCGCCCTCCCGGCCGTACCCGCTCTCCTTGACGCCTCCGGAGGGGGCCTCGTGGACCGAGCCGCCGCAGTGGTTGATGGACAGGATGCCGGCCTCCAGCTCGCCGGAGAGGCGTTCGGCGGTGGCGGAGGACCTGGTGAAGCCATAGGCGGCCAGGCCGTACGGCAGCCCGTTCGCCGTTTCCAGTGCCTGGTCGAGATCGGCGAACGGCACGATCGGCGCGATCGGTCCGAACGGCTCCTCGGACATCAGGTCCGCGTCCGCCGGTACGTCGGTCAGGACGGTCGGCGCGAAGAAGTAGCCGGGGCGGTCGAGCCGTTCACCGCCGGTGAGCACCTTGGCGCCGCGGCCCACGGCGTCGGCGGTCAGGCGGATCATCGCCCGGAGCCGGCGCTCGTTGGCCAGCGGACCCATGGTGGTGCCCGCGGCCAGCCCGTCGCCCACGACCACGGCCTCCGCGGCCGTCACGAACGCGGCGGTGAAGTCCTCGACCAGGCTCTCGTGGACCAGGAACCGGCTCGGTGAGGTGCACACCTGTCCGGCGTTCACGAACTTCGCCTGCGCCGCGCGGCGCGCCGCCATGGCGGGGTCGGCGTCGGCGCAGACGATCACCGGGGCGTGGCCGCCCAGCTCCATCAGCGACGGCTTCATGACCTTTCCGGCCTCGGCGGCCAGGAGCTTGCCGACCGGCACCGAGCCGGTGAAGGCGATCAGCCGGGTGACCGGGGAGGCGATCAGGTGGGCCGAGACCTCGGCCGGTTCGCCGAACACGAGGTTCAGCACACCGGCCGGCAGCCCCGCGTCCACGAAGCAGGCCACCAGGGCGGCCGCCGTCGCCGGGGTCTCCTCGGAGGCCTTGATGACGATCGAGCAACCCGCCGTCAGAGCGGCGGAGATCTTCCGCATCGGGCCGCCGGCCGGGAAGTTCCACGGGACGAACGCGGCGACGGGGCCGATCGGTTCGCGGCGCACGGAGAGCACGGTGCCGGGTGCCGACGGGATGAGACGGCCGTACGCGCGCCGGGCGTCCTCGATGTGCCAGCGCAGGGTGTCGGCGACCCGCCGGGCCTCTCCGGTGGCCTCGGCCAGCGGCTTGCCCTGCTCCCGGGTCATGATCCGGCCCACCTCGGCGGCGCGCTCCGTGAGCAGGTCGGCGGCGGTGTGCAGGATCTGGGTGCGGCGGGCGACGGAGGTGTTGCGCCAGCTGCGGAAGCCCTCGTCGGCGGCTTCGAGCGCCCGGTCCAGGTCTTCGGCGGTGGCCAGCGGTACGTGTCCGATCACCTCTTCGGTGGCCGGGTTCACGATCGGGGCGGTTCGTCCGGTGCCGCCCTGGCACCACTCACCCGCTATGTACATACGGACGGCCGGACTGCCGTGGTCGGTGGTCATGATGGCGTGCCTCTCAGGCGGGGGTGTCCTGGTCGCGGTTGGTGCGCAGGGCCCAGATGTGGTGCGGCGGGGTCGTCCCGTGGACGCGGGTCTCGTAGCTGTCGTCGACCCGGTCCATGTCGGCGGCGTACTCGACGCGGCCGCCGCACGGTGCGTGCAGGAAGCGGAAGACGTTGGAGCCGATGGTGTGGCGGCCGAGCCTGCGCGCTTCCCGCCAGCCCTTGTCGATCATGTGGTTGCCGCCCTCGATCACGTCGTCGAAGCCGGGGACCTCGTAGGCGACGTGGTTCACGCCCGCCCTGTCGGGACGGTGGCAGAGCAGCATGGTGTGCTGGTCCTGGTCGCCCGGGGCCCGCATGAAGACGCCCATCGGCTCGACCACGTCCGTGGGCCGGAAGCCGAGGAGGCCGGTGTAGAAGGCGACCGCCCGCTGCCTGCCGGGTTTGGGGATGTTCAGGGCGACATGGCACATGCGCAGCGGGCGGACCCGTCCGACGGCCGCCAGGGGGGTGTTCCAGCGGTCGACGTGGCCCGGCGCGTTGGCGGGGCGTGGGGTGACGGGGGCCGGCCTGGGGCGGGCCAGGGTCAGGCCGACGCCGAAGCCGGTCTCGTCGGCGGTGTGGTGGACGCCGTCGGCGCTCTCGCGGACCTCACGGTCCTCGGCCACGGCGGCCACCAGCCGCTCCAGTTCGTCCGGGGTGTCGACGCCCCACACGACCTCGCGGAGGGTGGGGCCGGGCTCCACCGGGGGCGGCAGCCGCGAGCCGGGGAAGGTGTCGAGGTGAAGGGTCTGCCCGGTGAGCGTCTCGAAGACCGCGTGCTCGTCGGTCCGCTCGACCGGGAAGAGCCCGAAGTCGTCGAAGAAACGGACGTTCTCGTCGAGGTCGTCGATGCCGTAGGTGACCGATTCGATCCTCTGGATTCCCATGGGTTTCCTCTTTTCGCGGGTCGCCTGTGAGCGTAGATATCCGCAGGCCGCGGCCTCAATGGAGGGGCTCCGACGGAATGCGCAATCGTTTCTTGCGCTTACCGGCCGATCGCGGGATCCGTCAGTGCCCGATCGCGGGAATGGGGTTGCGCGAGAACCATTCGGTGAGGAAGTCCAGGAAGACGCTGATCTTGCGCGGGGTCTTCTGCCCGGGACCGTAGATCGCGTACAGCGGGCGGTCGGGCACCGTCAGTTCGGGCAGCAGCACCTGGAGCGCGCCGGAGACGAGGTCGTCGTAGGCCGGGCGCTGCGGCAGCAGCGCGAGGCCGCGGCCGTGCACGGCCGCCTTCTGGAGGGCGATGTAGGAGTTCGAGGAGAAGGCGATGTTGCGGATCTTGTGCAGGGTGGAGGTGTGGCCGCTGCCGATCCGCCAGACCGGGTCGTTCACGTGCACGAGGCAGTCGTGGTCGGCGAGGTCGTTGGGATGGGCGAGGGGGCCGTGCCGGTCGACGTACGCCTTCGCCGCGCACAGCACGAACGGCAGCGACGACACCTTCTTCAGGCGGACGCTCGAATCGCGCAGATCACGGGTGTGGAACGCGATGTCGAACCCACTGTCCAGGAAGTCGTAGGTGCGGTCGGACATACCGCCGAGTTCGAAACGCACCTGGATTTTCGGGTGCTCGGCGGAAAAGGCGGCGATCGCGTCACCGAGGTCCAGGCTTCCTATCCATTTGGGGCAGATGATGCTGAGCGTGCCCTCGGCCCGGTCGTGCAGCTGCGCTATGCCGGCGTCCTCGGCCTCGATCTCGTCGAGGATCCGCGCGGCGAACTCCGCGTACCGCTGCCCGGGTTCGGTCAGGCTCACCGAGCGGGCGGTCCGGTGGACCAGGCGCACGCCCACCTGGCGCTCCAGTTCGGCGACGTGCCGCGACACCAGCGAGCCCGAGGAGCCCAGCTTCTTGGCGGCCCCGTTGAAGCTGCCGGTCTGCGCGACGGTGACGAAGCTGTGCATGAGGAGCAGGCGATCCATGTTTTCCTCCCCGGCGGCGCCACCGTCCCGACGGCGGCTCGCGGGACGTTTCGGCGCCACGGCGGATGTGCGGCATCCATGTGATCCAAAGGAATGTTGGCAATATTGTCAATATCTTGACGTTTGCCCCCGACCGTGCTCCTGACCAGGTCGAAGGCGTCACGGACGGGGGTCGGAACCGGGGACCACCCGCCCGTGACCGCGGATGTCGGGGAACGGCGGCACCTTGTCGGCCTGAAGATCCACCTGGAACGCGTTCAGGCACATGCCGAGCATGGTGAAGTTCCCCAGCGCTCCGATGGTGTCGACCAGGCCCTTGGCCCCGAAGTGGCCGAGCGCGCGGCCGAAGGTCTCGTCGGAGACGAAGTGTTCCTCCAGGATCTCGCGGCAGAACCGGTAGAAGGCCTGGTCCCGTTCGTCGTCGAACACCGCCTCGCGCTTCTCCGCGATCGCCTGCACGGCGGCCGCCGGGATCCCGGCCTCGATCGCCTGCTGCACATGCGCGTTCCAGGAGTACTGCGCGTCCCAGTTGCGCGCGGCCATCAGCAGGGCGAGTTCGCGCAGGTGCTTCGGCAGACTGCATTCGAAGCGGGCGAAGGCGCCGAGTGCCTCGGCCCGCTCGCACATCTCCGGGCTGTGCAGCCAGACCCGGAACGGACCGCGCACGGCGCCACGGCGGCCGGCGATACGCGCGGCCAACTCCCGCTGCCTGGCGTCCATTTCCTCATCGGTCAGTACGGGGAGCCTCATCTCGCGGGCACCTGCCTCTTCCCTGTCGGCACGGCTCCGGCAGCCGTGCGCTGCCAGGGACCGTACCGCCGGGTCCGCCGAAACCGTCCCTCTCGGAGTGCAAGGTAAAGCTGCACGCCAGGGGGCAGTCAGCGGCCGCCAGGCGGCCTAACATCGTGCGCCGCGGCGCCGCAGTGCCGCGCGATCCGAAAGGAACCCCCCGGATGACCACGATCATCAAGGCCGCGTCCGTGCCCCTGCTCGACCGGGGCGGTTCCGTCGTGACGACGCCGCTCGTCACGACACCGTCGGCGGGCGGGGAGAACCGGATCACGAGCGGCATGAGCGTGTATCCGGTCGGCTCGGGCGCGCCCCTGCACTCGCACAACTGCGACGAGCACGTCACGGTCCTCGACGGCGAGGCGGAGGTGGTGGTGGACGGCGAGGTGACGAGGCTGGAGCGGTACGACACCACCTACATCCCCTCCCCCGTCCCCCACCTCTTCCGCAACGTCGGAGACCGGCCGCTGCGCATCCTGTGGGTGTACTCGTCCGGGCACGTGACCCGGACGTTCACGGAGACCGGCAGGACCGTGGAACACCTGTCGCGCGAGGACCAGATGGGCTGACGGAGGGCAGGACGGGAAGAAGGCGCCTCCGGATCCCACCTCCCGGATCGCGCTCCGGGACGGCGCCTCCGGATCCCGCTTCGGGACCGCGCCTCCGGATCCCGCTTCCGGACCGCGCCGCCCGGATCAGCGGGTGCCGGACCGCGCCTCCCGGATCGCGCTTCGGGACCGCGCCGCCCGGATCAGCGGGTGCCGGACAGGCGGCTCGGCCGGTAGTCGGTGAAGGCGGCGCCGTCGAGGTCCAGTCGCTCCGCGCTGCGCTGGAGTTCGGCGGTGGTGGCGGAGTTGCCCCAATGCCCGCTGTCCAGCCGGTGTTCCACGGCGTGCAGCCCGGCGACCACTTCCGCGGTGGTGAAGTTGCAGTGGCTCTGCCGTGCCACGTAGGCCTGCCGAAGGAGCGCGGAGTCGCCGGCCCGGCGGACCCGCCCGGCGAAGGCCGACTCCTGCTCGACGGGGACGAGTTGGTCGGCGGTGGTGTGGAGGTCGAGCAGCGGTACGGCCAGTGACTGGCCGGCCGTGGAGGTCCGCTTCAGATGGGCCACCGCGGCCGGGTCGGCCGAGATGTCCGCTCCCCGGGTGAGCCGGTTCAGGTCCGTCCGCAGGTCGAGCCCGGCGTCCCGGTAGAGCGCCTTGACCTGCTTGGCGTGGCTGGACTTGTGCAGCAGACCGGCGTAGTCGACGCCCTTGTTCCAGGAGGTGTTGCCGCCGGCGGACTGCTCCACCGACCAGCGTGCCGGGACGATGAACCCGAGCAGGCCCTGGGCCAGCCAGGCGTACTGCTGCTCCTCCTGGCCCGCGAAGTCGTGGCGTGCGGGCGGCTGTTGCCCCGGAGCCCAGTCGGTCAGGTTGAGGTAGGCGGCGGCCAGGGCGATCCGGGCGCGTCCGGCGGCGGTCTGCTGTGCCGTTTCCACGGCCTTGGTGAGCCGGCCGGCCAGGGCCGCGCCGTCGGCCTGGCTGTCCAGGTTCACGAGTTCACCGGCGTCGGCCGGGTCGAAGAACGTGGCCAGGGTGTACTCGGCGTCCAGCTGGTAGTTGTCCAGGTCCACGCCGCCCGCGACCAGGCCGCACAGGCCCAGTGCGCCGTCGACGCGGCCCGCGCCGTCGCGGGCGATCCGGGCGTTGACGAGGCCGCCCATGGACTGGCCCACCGATATCACCCGGGTCGGCGTGCCGACCTGCCGGCGGAAGGCGGTGAGCGCCGCGAACTGGTCCCGCTCGGCCGAGTCGAGCGCCCACATCGAGCCGTTCGGGTCGTAGGAGGAGCCGACGAGTGCGTAGCCGGCGTCCAGCAGGGCCTGGCGTGCCGCTGCCGACGGGGCGTCGGCGGCGGTGGTCGGTCCGAAGCCGTGGCTGAACAGCAGCAGGCTGCCGTTCCACCGCGCGGGTGTGTCCGCGATCCAGGTGGCGCCGTCGGCCAGGGTCCCGGAGTAGTGGTCGCCGGCCGCGGCCCGGGCGCCGGCCGCGGGCCCGGTCAGAGCGGTCGCGAGGGCGGTGGCACAGGCGACGGCGAGGGTGGTGAGACGGGGTCGGGACATGACGGCGGCTCCGCGAGTCGAGGGGGGACCGGGGGTGCGCGAGCTGGACGAGCGCTGCGAATGTAGGGCACTTTTTCAACTGCCGTCAACACAACGCCCAATATCGGGGGGTGGCGTCGACCGCGGTCTCCGCCGGGACACCGGCGGCCGGCCGAGCGGAGACACGCAGCTGGCGCGGCTTCGGCGTCGGACCCGCCGCCGTCCCGCTGCGGGCGCATAGTGGAACCGGAGAGGGGGTCGCCGGAAGGGGATCGGGTGAGCGCCTGTGACCACATCAGCGATCGACTACCACACGCTGTTCGCCGCCACGCCCAGCCCTTACCTGGTACTCGGCCCCGACCTCGTGATCCTCGACGTGAACGCGGCGTACTGCCGGGCGACCGGCCGTACCCGCGACGACCTCGTCGGGCAGTACGTCTTCGACGCGTTCCCGGACAACCCGGCGGACCCGAACGCCGACGGGGTGCAGAACCTCAGCGCCTCCCTGCACCGGGTGCTGCTCGCGAAGCAGCCGGACACCATGGCGGTGCAGAAGTACGACATCCCGGTGGCCGGCCGGCCCGGAGCGTTCGAGGAACGCTGGTGGTCCCCGATCAACACCCCGGTGCTCGGGCCCGACGACCAGGTCGCGTGGATCATCCACCGGGTGGAGGACGTCACCGAGTTCGTGCTCTCCCACAGCACCCGTGCCCGGCCCGGTCAGGCCCTGAGCGAACGCGAGACCATGGAGGCCGAACTCTACGCGCGCACGCGGGAACTCCAGCTCGTGATCGAGCAGCTGCGCAAGGCACACGCCCGGGAACGGAAGATCGCCGTCACCTTCCAAGAGGCGATGCTTCAGTCCCCGGACCTGGACCGGCATCCGAACATCGCGGTGCGCTACCTGCCCGCGGCCAAAGGACTCAACGTCTGCGGCGACTGGTACGACGTCGTGGACCTGCCCGACGACCGTTTCGCCGTCGCGGTGGGCGACGTCGTCGGCCACGGCCTGGAGGCCGCCGCCGCCATGGGCATGCTCCGCAGCGCCCTGTCCGCCGCGGTCCGCACCCTGCACGAGCCCGCCAGCGCCATGGAGACCCTGGGCCTGTACGCCCGGTCGGTGGAAGGCGCGTGCGCGACCACCGCCGTCAAGGCCGTCGTCGACCCCCACGGCCGGCACATCACCTACAGCAGCGCCGGCCACCCGCCACCGGTCCTGGCCCGCCCCGACGGCACCTTCATCCTGCTCGACCAGGCCACCGACCCGCCTCTGGGAGCCCGTCCGAACCATGTGCCGCGCCCCCAGGCCGCCGTGCCCTACTCCTGCGGCGACACCCTCGCCCTGTACACCGACGGGCTCATCGAACGCCGCGGCGAGGACATCGACATCGGCCTGCACCGCCTCACCACCACCCTCACCGAGAACTCTCGGCTCGGCCCCGACCACCTGGCCGACGTCCTGCTGTCCCGCATGGGCGTCAGCGGCGGCGGCCACGACGACATCGCCTTGATCATCGTCCGCCTGTGACCACCTCGGCCCGGTGGAAACCGTGAGGCCCGGCCCGGACGGGCCCCGCCCTCCGCTGAAACGGTCTACTCGGTGTCCGTTGTCATGCGGCGTACGCGCCGCGCCCTCTCGTGCGCCTCCTGCTCGGCCCGGGCGAGGACCTCGGCGGCGGACCGGCTGTGTCTCTCCGCTTCCCGCCGGTCCTTCTCGGCCCGCCGGTACTCCTCCCGGGTCTCGCGCAGATGCTCCTCGGCGGCGGCCGTCCGCTCGCGGGCCTGCTCCGTCCGCTCGCGCGCCCGCCGCAGCCCGGCGTCGGCGTCCGCCCGCCGTGCGCGTTCCTCGCCCAGGCGCCGTTCGGCGGCCTCGGCGGCCTCCCGCGCGCGGGCGAGCCGTTCCTGGCGGGCTCGGCGCCGCTCGGCGAGTTCGTCCTTCGCCGCCCGCGCCCCGGTCGCAGGGGCCGGCCGGCTCCGGACGGGCGGCCGCTCGGCGGGCGGTGCCGTGCCGGGACGGAAGTCCGACGGCGGGGTGAGGGCGTTGGCCAGGCGGCCGCCCGCCCACTCGTCGGCCGCGTCAGGGTCGGCGAGCACGGCGCGCAGGGTCGCTTCGAGGTCCTGCTGGACCGGGTCCGAGAGCCGGTGCCCGGCCTCGTGGGCGAGTTGCGCGGCCTGCCGAGACAGGGCGGTCACGATCCGGCGGCGCTGTGCGGAGAGATCTCTGAGGCCATCGGCGTCCAGGGTTCGGTAGGCCTCGCGCAGCTCCCGCCCCAGTTCCAGGAACTGCCGGCTCTCCTCCGGCCGGGAGCGCAACAGGAGGTTCGCCGCCCAGGCCGCGAGGGTGGGGCGGCGGGCGGCGTGGATCCGGCGGGCGTCCTCCGTACGGCCGTCCGTCCTCGCGGCCGCGGCCAGCCTCTCCCGACGGGCGACGAAGTCGGACGGAGGCGTGGTGTACAGATCGTCGAGGGCGGCCTCCACGTCACCCCCGGCGCCGTCCCGCCGGTTCCTGCGCGCGTTCAGTTCGCCCCCACCTCCGGTCACCCGGCCCCGGAGGGCGGGTGGACGACGGCGCGGTGCTCGGACACGGCACCAGCCTGACCTGGACCGCTTCGCCTCGCATCCCGGCCGAGGCGGGTTCCGCACGGCGTGCCGGTCAGCCGGAAGCGGCGGCGACCGCCAGGCCGAGGCCGATCAGGGTGACGCCCGTGGTCCGCCCGAGCGCACGCTGTATCCGCGGTCTGTGGAGGACCGGGCCCGCTTTGGCCAGCAGGAGCGCGTAGCCGCCCAGCCAGGCGAGGGTGAGGACGGTGTGGAGGAGGACGAGGAGGGTCATGGCCCAGACGGCCGGCAGCCGGGGCGGTGCCAGGGTGGGCAGCAGGCCGGTGTAGAAGACGGCGATCTTCGGGTTGAGGACGTTGCTGACCAGGCCGGTGCGCCACGGGCTGCCGACGGCGGCAGCGGGACCGGCGTCCTGACCCGGGGCGTTCCCGTGGCCGGCCGGCACCGGACGGCGATGCTGCCACAGCGACTGCGCGCCCAGGAACACCAGGTATCCCGCGCCGAGGAGCCGGACGGCCAGGTAGGCCGTGGGCGAGGCGGCGAGTACGCCCGCGAGGCCTGCCGCGGTGAGCGCGCCCCAGACCAGCAGGCCGGTCGCGATGCCGCCCACGGTGCGCAGCGCGTCCCCGGGACCGGCCGTGAGCGCACGCCGGGTCACCACCGCCATGTCCGGGCCCGGCACGACGGTCAGCAACCCCAGGACACCGGTCGCGGCCACGAGCTGGGTCAGCACGCCGCCGGCTTCCCGCAGACCGGACGAGTCGGACACGGCGTACCGGGAGGACCGGGCGGGCTGGGAGGACCGGGCGGGCTGGGAGGACCGGGCGGGCTGGGAGGACCAGGCGCAGCGGGCGGACCGGGCGGCGGTGGGGTCTGGAGAAAACGGTGGCTCAACGTGGGGTCCTTTCCGGTGCCCGTGGTCAGTGTCCGGTGGTGGAGTGCGGGTTCGCGGCGGCGCCCTCGGTGCTCAGCAGTACGACGACCGAGGCCGGCCCCAGCCCCAGGGCCGTACGGCGGGCCTCGGCCCCACGGCCGGTGAGCGCCGCGCGCAGACCGGCGAGCGCCGCGGCGCCGCAGGGGCCCGAGGAGACACCGGCGGCGGCCAGGTCCAGGGCCGCGCGGGCACTGGCGGTGTCCGCGACGGCGACCGCGGCGTCCAGTCCGCCGCGCAGGTGCGGCCAGGCGATGCTGGACGGGGTCCCGCAGTTCAGGCCCGCCATGGAGGTCTCCCGCGTGGCGACGGTGACGGGCGCGCCGAGAGCGAGGCTCTCCAGGACGCAGGGCGCGGCCTCCGGCTCCACCGACAGCAGGGCGGGGGCCTGCCCGGAGGGGCGGCTGCGGTAGTGCGTCACCACGGCCTGGGCCAACGACCCCACCCCCACGGGTATGGAGACCAGGTCGGGGCCTTCGCCGGCCCCAGCGGCCGCCAGTTGCTCGTCGACCTCGGCGCACAGCGTGGAATAGCCCTCGACGATCCAGGCCGGGATCCGTTCATAGCCGGGCCAGGCGGTGTCCTGGATCAGGACCGCGTCCGGTGCGGCAGCCGTGGCCGCCGCCAGGCGGACGGCCTCGTCGTACGGCCCTGGGACCTCGGTCACCTTCGCCTGCTCGGCGACGATGGCCGCCACGGCCTGCGGATGCACGCCCTGCGGGACGAAGACATGGGCGTCCAGCCCGAGGCGGTGCGCCACGCGCGCCACCGCGCGGCCGTGGTTGCCGTCGGTGGCGGTCACCAGAGTGATCCGGCCGTCGTCACCACCGTCCGACGCCCGCTCGGCAAGCGTGCGGTGGACCGCCCAGGACGCCCCCAGCATCTTGAACGCGGGCAGCCCGAGACGGCACGACTCGTCCTTGACGAAGAGCCGGCCGACTCCGAACCTCGCTGCCACAGACGGAAGTTCGATCAGCGGGGTGGGCGCGTAGTCGGGCAGGGAGGCGTGGAAGGACCGCACCTTCCCCGGTGCGGGGGCACAGCGCCAGGCACGGGCATCGGGGCGCGCGAACCACGGCGGCGTGCGGTGGGAGAAGTCGTCGTCGAACACGTCATCAGGGTCCGGGACCCGCCCACGATCGGTCCAGCGAATCTTTTCGACCTATACTCGTGGGAAAAACCGACCATTCAGAGGCCTTCGTCCGCGAGGGCGAGGAGAGCGGGCCGCCCATGTTCGATCTGCACCGGCTGCGCCTGCTGCGCGAACTCAAGCACCGCGGCACCCTGGCGGCCGTCGCCGCCGCCCTGTCGTACGCCCCCTCCTCCGTCTCCCAACAGCTGTCCCAGCTGGAGGCCGAGGTCGGCGTCCAGCTCCTCGAACCGGTCGGCCGGCGGGTGCGGCTGACCGCGCAGGCCGAGATCCTCGTCGCCCACACCGAAGCGGTCCTCGAACGCCTGGAGCGCGCGCAGGCGGAGATCGCCGCCTCCCTCACCGACCTGACCGGCACCCTGCGCGTCGCCTCGTTCCAGACCGCCGCCCTGGCGCTCGTCCCGAGCGCGCTCGGCCTGCTGCGCGACCGGCACCCCCTCCTCCGCGTCCACGTCACGCACATGGAACCCGAGAAGGCCCTGCCGGCCCTCCAGGCACGCGACTTCGACCTCGTGCTCGCCGAGGAATACCCCGGCAACCCCAACCCGCGGCCGGCCGGACTCGAACAGGAGGACCTGCTCGACGATCCCCTGCATCTCGCCGTGCCGGAACCGGCCGGCACGGCCGACGCGGACGGCCCGACGGCGGTGCTGCGGTCGCTCGCCGACCACCCCTGGGTGATGGAACCCGAGGGCACGGCCGCCCGGCACTGGGCCATGACGCTGTGCCGCAACGTCGGCTTCGAACCCGACGTACGGTTCGAGACCACCGACCTCCTGCTCCACCAGCGCCTCGTCGAGGAGAACCACGCGGCGGCCTTCCTGCCCGGCCTCGCCCGGAACGGCCGGCCCCCGGCCGTCACCCTGCACCAGCTCCCCCGCGGCCAGCGCACCCGCCGCATCTTCACCGTGGTACGCCGCGGCCGCAGCCGGCACCCGGCCGTCCAGGCCTGTCGGCACGCACTCCGGCACGCGGTCGCCCTCCGCTCCGGCACGCACCGGCCCCCAGCGGACTCACCGCCCTGACCACGTCCCACCGCGGGGCAGACACCGCCGAAGCACGGCTGAGCGACGGCCGGCGCGGCCCGTCGGCGAAAAACATCAGCCGTCGCCGCGCGGATGCCGTACGGTGGTGGAACCGACGCGGGGTGGAGCAGCTCGGTAGCTCGCTGGGCTCATAACCCAGAGGTCGCGTGGTTCAAATCCCGCCCCCGCTACGACAGTCCGGCCCCTCCGCGCCCCGCGGAGGGGCCGGAGTCGTTCGCGGCGCGCGGTCCGGGAGGCGTGGTGATCAGCCGGCGGCCGGGCCGCGGTCAGCCTCCTCGTCGAGAACGGCCGCACGACCCGTGCCTGCCCCACGTCCAACCCGCGGAAGCTGCCCCGTTCGGCCGCCACCACACCAACGCGAAGGCCGTCCTCACCGAGGCCTACGGGCTGCGCGGACGCCCCGGCACGGTCCAGGCCCTGGAGATCGCCGGGCGGGGCGCCTGGCCGGCACGCGGCCGTAAACCCTTCGACAGCACCCGGCGTCGCCCGGCAGAGTGGCCGCCCGTGACGACCAGTGAGCTGTGGACCAGGGCCGAGGCCGACCGCTACGACGCCGAGGAGACCGAGATGTCCTCGGCCGCCGTCCTCGGGCCGACCGTCGCCTTCCTCGCCGAGCTCGCCGGGGACGGCCGGGCACTGGAGTTCGCCATCGGGACCGGCCGGGTGGGCGTCCCGCTCCGGGAGCGCGGCGTGCCGGTGGTGGGCATCGAACTGTCCGAGCACATGACGGCGGTGCTGCGGGGCAAGGCCGACGAGAGCACACTCCCGGTGGTCATCGGGGACATGGCCACCACCGTGGTCGCCGGTGGGTTCAGCCTGGTCTATCTCGTCTACAACACCATCTCGAACCTGCTCACGCAGGACGAGCAGGTCGAGTGCTTCCGTAACGCCGCACGTCATCTGGGGCCCGGCGGCCGATTCGTCATCGAGCTGGGCGTGCCACCGCTGCGGTTCCTGCCGCCCGGACAGGTGGCGGTGCCCTTCGACGTCTCCGAACGGCATCTCGGCTTCGACACCTTCGACCTCGTCGAGCAGGTTCTGGTCTCGCACCACTTCACCCGCGACGGTGCCGACGGCCACTACCGGCGAGGCGACTCCCGGCACCGGTACGCCTGGCCGGCCGAACTCGACCTGATGGCACGGATCGCCGGGCTGGAGCTGGAGCGCCGCGTCGCGGACTGGGACGGGACGCCGTTCACCCAGGACTCCCCGAAGCACGTCTCCGTGTGGCGCAAGCCGCTGTGAGACCGCCGCCGGGGCGCCGCGGTCTCCCTCCGCTCAGCCGAGGCCGAGACGGCTGAGGGCGGTGGTCCAGTCGGTGACTATCGCGCGCTGTGCGGCGGCGAGGGTGACCTTGCCGGAGCAGACCGCGGTGTGCAGCTTCGTCTCCACCGGGTCCTTGCGGTTGTTCACCCCGGAGCCCTTCCTGTGGCCCGGGTCGGCCGGCTCCACCCACAGGTTGCGGTAGTCGTTGGGGTCGCCGCCGAGTTGCAGGCTGATCAGGTGGTCGTACTCGGCGTCCCGCATGCTCCCCGTGAAACCGTAGGACGCCGCGTTCAGCTTCTTCTCCTTGCCCGTCACGTAGGCGGAGGGGCGTACCCCCGAGGTGTAGCCGCCCTTGCGGCAGATCGTCGACGCCAGGTTCGACTGGGTGACCGCCGGGGAGGTCGCGCCCGGCGTGCACGTCGGGTCCTCCAACGGCTCGCCCTTCTCGTACCGGTAGTGGCACGAACCGGCGGCCGGCTGCTGCTGTACCGCGTACTTCTTCTGCGGGCCGGCCCCCACGGCGATCGTCCGGTCCGTACCGCCCACCGCACCCGACGCTCCGGCGGACCCGCTCCCGCCCGGGGACGGGGCCGCGCCCCCGAGCGAAGCGCCCTTGCAGCCTGCGACCAGCAGGCACGACAGCATCACGATCGAAACGGCACGACGGGTGGACGGCATGACAGCCCCTCAAGGTCAGGCGACGGCTGAGCAGATGCTGCCCTACCCGGCCGGCGCCCTGACGGGCGGGGGGGCGAACACACATCTGGCGTACATCGCCCGACGACCCGGGGCAAGGGCGCACCGGCGTCACCGGGCGGGCGCCGGGGAGCACGCCACCCGGCCGCCCCTGCTGGGCGGCCGGGTTCCGCACGGCCGGGCCGGTGCGTCGTTACGGCTTCACGCGCACGATCTGCGGGTCGTGGTCGCTGGTCTGCGCGGCGAACTCGCTGTTGATGTGCACCACGTCGTAGTCGGCACCGTGCTTCAGGGCCGGGCTGACCAGGATGTGGTCCAGGACCTGCGAGTTGCCCTCGTAGACGTACGAGTACCGCTCCTTGACCGGCAGGGTGTTCACCAGGTCGGTGAGGATCCTGCCGTTCGCCGTGAGCGAGGTGACGGCGGGCGAGAACTGGTAGTCGTTCAGGTCGCCGAGGACGACCAGGCCGGCCTTCGGGTCCGCCTTCTCCAGCGACTCGACGAACTCCCGCTCCACCAGGGCCTGCCGGTTGCGCTGCGCCTCGGAACTGCGCGCGGGCGGCTGGAAGCGGCTGTCGATCGCCTGGTCGCCGCCCTTGCTGTTGAAGTGGTCGGCGATGACGAAGAGCGTCTTGCCGCGGAAGGTGAACTCACCGGCCAGGGGCTTGCGGGAGGACGTCCACGCGTCGTCCGTCGGCGCGATGCGGCCCGGTGACGCGGTCAGGTGCGTGTCGGCGCCCGTGCCGGTCACGCCGACGGCCGTGGCGGAGTCGCCGCCCGGACGGTCGGTGAACTGCACCCGGTCGGGGTTGAACAGGAACACCTGGCGGATGTTGCCGCCCGGCTGGCCGCCGTCCTTGTCGTTGACGGGGTCGATCCCTCGCCACTCGTAGCGCGGGCCGCCGGCCGCCACGATCGCGTCGACCAGCTTGCCCAGCGTCTTGTCGGCGGCCACCGTACCGTCGTCGGTGGCGCCGCTGTTGTCCTGGATCTCCTCCAGCGCCACGATGTCGGGCGAACGGAGGTTCGTCACCAGGCCCTTGGCGAGCGCGTCGAACTTCGACTGCGCGTTCCCGGGCGCCAGGTTCTCCACGTTGTACGTGGCGACGCTCACCTGCGAGGTGCTCTGCTTCGCCGTCACCTCGGGCTTGAGGTCGCCGGTGCGGACGGTGCCGATGGCACGGGCCTCGATCGCATAGGTGCCGGCGAACTGGTTGTAGTCCAGCGGTCCCTCGGTGGTGCCGGCCAGCGTGTCGCCCACGTTCGCCACCGGGAACGCCTGCTGGGCGGTCGGGATCAGCGACTGGACCATGAGGCGGCCCGAGTTGGGCTCGTCGTAGCCCTTGTACAGGGTGCCGCCCCGCTTGGTGGGGTTCTGGTCCGGCCGGACCGTCACCCACATCTCCGAGTACGGGTCCGTCGCGCCGACCACCCGGCTGCCGCCGATGCGGACGTTCATGCCCTCCAGCGACTCGTAGGTGTCGAGTGCGTACTCGTCGGGACGCAGCGGCAGGTTCTCGATGCTCGCGCCGCCTGCCTGCGGGGCGAACTGCTCCGGCACCGAACGCTCGTCGAGGACGACCGGGGCCGGTACGGCGTTGCCGCCGGACACGACGGTCACCGTGGCCTTGGTCAGCTCGGTGACCGACTGTATGCCGGTGTCCTGGCCGCCCGGGTAGTACTCCTGGACCGTGGCGTCGAGGGAGACGCTGTCGCCGGTCTTGACGGTGGGCGTGGTCGAACCCGTGAAGACGAAGATGCCCTCGCTGGTGCGCGGGTCCGCGTCGGGGTTCGGGTCCTGGACCCAGAAACCCTGCGAGGAGCCGTACGCGCGGACGCCGGTGACGATGCCGGTGACACCGGAGACGGTCTTGCCGTTGAGCGGCGAGAGGCGGCTGTCGCCCTGGATGTCGTGGATCTTCGCCGGGGTGGCCGGCGGGGTGGTGGGCGGCGGCGAACTCGGCGGGTCGGTCGGGGTGGTGCCGCCGCCGGTGTCCCCGGTGTTCTGCGGGGACGGGTCGCCCGCGGTGAAGTCCGCGGCGTTGTCGTCGGTGTCGGCGAGGGAGGCCGCACGCGACACGGAGGCCGTGTTGCTCGCGCCGGCCGCCGCGCCGTTGCCCTCGTGCACGACGGCGGTGCCGAAGCCGACCAGGTCCTTGACCCGTGAGTCGGCCTGGCAGTCGGCGGCGGTCAGGCAGGTCAGCGGGTCGCTGCCGGTGACCAGCGCGATGGTGCCGTTGGTGCCCGACATGTTGATGGAGCCGGTGGCGTCGGGCGTCGGCAGCGCCTTGGTGCCGCCGGTTCCCGCGGCCTCCTGGACCAGGTAGCGGCCGCCGCCGGCCAGCGAACCGGTGAGCGGGGTGGACTGCCACTTGGAGGAGGAGGTCGGCGCGCCCGGCAGGTACTGCACGCTGTAGCCGCTCAGGTCGACCGAGCCGCTGCCCGCGTTGGCCAGTTCGACGAAGTCGTTGGTGTAGGTGGCGCCCGAGTTGCCACCGCCTCCGTAGACCTCGGCGATCAGGGCCTCGTGCGAGGCGGCCATGGCGTTGATGCTCAGACCGGCCGTGGCGAGTACGACGGCACCGGCGATGCCGTAGGGCAGGGCGCGCTTGCGTCTGGAGCGCTGCGGACGCGGCTCGGCGGCCTCGGATGAGAGGTGCGACACGGAGGGGTCTCCTTCATGCGGACGGCGTGGCTGGGTACGTGAGCGCACCGGGCCCGCCCGGGCGTACGACGCGGGCCAAGATACGCGCGTAGACAACGCCTGTGCAGCACTTCGGAGATGAACTCTGGGACACAAACAGAGGCCCGGTGTTCCGGTTCGGTTACGTGGTGTTCCCAGGTGTCCGGGCCTCGGGGCCCGGACACCCGGGGACGCGCCGTGCGGACGCCTCAGCCCGGCAGCTTCCAGTTCTGCGCCGCCGTTCCGTTGCAGGTGTACAGCTGGAGCTGGGTGCCGTTCGTGGTCGAGGAGCCGGGGTCGTCCAGGCACAGGTTCGACTCGGGGTTGACCAGGGACCCGTTGGTTCCGGCGGTCCACTGCTGGGCTCCGGTGCCGTTGCAGGTCCACAGCTGGATCAGGGTGCCGTCGGTGGTTCCGCTGTGGTCGGCGTCGAGGCACTTGCCGAGGGACCGGACCGTTCCGTCACCGGCGACGATCCAGTCCTGGGCGTACGTGTCGTCGCAGCCCCAGATCTGGACGTGGGTGCCGTCGGAGGTGCCCGAGGAGGCGACGTCCGCGCACAGGGCGGAGCCCACCGCCGAGGCGAGCGTACCGATCCGCGGCGGGGCCGGCGCTGTGGTGTCCCCCGCGTACGAGGGCGGGGCCGCGGCGGCCGACGTCGCCCACGACGTGTTGGCGGCGGTGCCCAGCGTGAAGTCCAGGGTGCCGCCGGCCGTGATCGCCGTGGTGGGAGCGTAGGCGTTGTTCCACGCCGTGCCGTTCCACGCCGCGGACTGCACGTAGGGCGCGTTGTCGGCGGCGCCGTTGCCGTTGACCGTCAGTGTCCTGCCCGAGGGAAGGGTGATGACGGCCTGGGTGAACAGCGGTGAGCCCAGGGCGAGATCGGAGGTGCCGGGTGTCTCGGGGAACATGCCGAGCGCCGACCAGACGTACCAGGCACTCATCGCGCCGAGGTCGTCGTTGCCGTCGGCCAGGCCGCCCGGGGTGTTCGACCAGATCTGGTCCTGGATCGCCCGGACCGTGCCCTGCGTCTTGTAGGGCTGTCCGGTGTAGTCGTACTCCCACGGCAGTTCGATGCTGGGTTCGTTGCCCACCCAGGCGTAGCCGCCGGCGCCGGTGTAGCTGCGCAGCACGGTGTCCAGGTAGTGGTTCATCGCGGTGTTGCCGCCCTTGGCCCGCGCCAGGCCGGCGATGTCGAAGGGAACCATGCCGGTGTAGATCCACGAGTCGGCCTCGACCATGTCGGTGCCGCTGGTGGGGTCGAACCCACCGGTCCAGGAGCCGCTCGCGTTACGGGGTTCCACGAAACCGGAGGCCGGGTCGAGGACGTTGCGCCAGTCCTGTGCGCGGTTGGCGTACGTCTTCTGGTCGGCGGTGTCGCCGAGCGCTCCGGCCATCGCGGAGAGCGCGAAGTCGGCGGTGTCGTACTCCAGGGTGGTCGCCACCGGGCCGTAGAAGTTGCAGCAGCCGTAGCTGCCGTCGTGCGGCAGGTATCCGGGTGAGTTCAGGTAGGCGAGGCCGGGGCGGTCGTTGTTGGCCGTGCTCGCCTGCCGGACCATGTCGGCCAGGGCGGTGGAGGCGTCGAAGTTCCGGGCGCCGAAGGCGTAGTAGTCGGCGAGGACGGCGTCCGCCGGGTCACCGACCATGACGTACGACTCGCCGTTGTTCTCCGACCACTTGGGGAAGATCCCGGTCTGCGTGTAGTCGTCGACCATCGACTGTGCGGTGTCGGAGGCGACCTGGGGAGCGACCAGGGCTTCGAGTTGTGCCTGCGAACGGTAGATGTCCCAGCCGGAGTAGTTCGCGTACACGGCGCCGTGGCCGGCGTCCACGGTGTGGGTCTTCCCGTCGAAGCCGTAGTACTGGCCGTTGCTGTCGCTGATCACGTTCGGGTGCAGCAGGGAGTGGTAGAGCGCGGTGTAGAAGGTCTGCTGCTGGGCGGCCGTCCCGCCGGCGATCTGCACCTTGCCGAGCGCGCTGTTCCAGGCGTTCTGTGCGGCGGTGCGGGTCGCGTCGAAGTCCCAGCCGGTGTTCTCCGCGGTCCGGTTGGCGACCGCGTTGGCGACCGACACGTAGGAGATCCCGACCTTGGCCCGTACGACCGGGTTGCTCGTGGTGTCGAAGGTGACGTAGCCGTTGGAGGCGGCGGCGGCCGGGGCGGCGCCGGCCGCGGCGGACTTCGCGGACCTGGTGGACTTCGGGCCGGGTACGCCGGGGTTCGTGCCGTGCAGCACCGGCTTGTTCGGCCTCTCGGCGGCGTTCTGCGACGCCGTGGCGGGCGCCGGGGTGGCGGCGGTGGACGTCTTCGCCGCCGAACTGCCCTGCGAGGCGAACGGCCGGTCGAAGACCATGTCGAAGTAGACGGTGTACGTGTTCCCGGCACCGCAGAAGTGGCCGCTGGTCACCTGCCCGCTCACCTCGGTGCTCGACACCTTGGTGAACTGCGTCGAGGTGGCGCCGTTCTGACTGCCGGTCAGCTTGAAGACCAGGTTCGCCTGGCTGGTGGCGGGGAAGGTGAAACGCGCCATGCCGCTGCGTGTCGTGGTGGTCAGTTCCGTGGTCACCTGGTTGTTCAGGACGACCTTGTACGACCCGGCCGACGCCGACTCGCCGGCATGCGAGAACGCGTCCGTCGCACCGGTGTTCACGGCCCCCACCGTGGGCAGCACCGGTATGTCACCGGCCGCGCCGCAACCCGGGCCGGCGATGTGGGTCAGGCTGAAACCGGTGATCGACGAGTCGTTGTACTCGTAGCCCCCGCCGTCGGGGCGTGACGGGGTGTCCGGGCTCCACTGCACCATGCCGAACGGGACGTCGGCGCCCGGGAAGTCGTCGGCCTGGTTCGACGTGCCGACGAACGGGTTGACCAGGGTCGCCGGCGCGGTGACGAGCGCGGCCCTCCCGGCCGCCCAGGCCGGCGTGCACAGTCCGGCGGCGGCCAGCGCAGCGGCGGCGAGGAGACCGATCGCCATGGTTCCGGGAGGTCTCGACAGTCGTGTCATCACAGGGATTTCTCCTCCTGCTCGGGAGTGAGAGGCTGACAACGTTGTCTTCAGCTGGTGACAACGTTGTCCAGCCGTGGAGATCCGTGAGGAACCGTGAAGAGGGGAACTCCTCGGAAGCTAGCCACAAGGCAGGGACATGTCAACGATGACGCCAACGGGCCCGTCCCGACCGGACGTCGGGGCGGGCCTGTCGCGGTCGGTTCAGGTCATTCGCAGGCGACGCCGTCGCCGTCCCGGTCGAGGTGCGAGTCGTATCCGGGATCGCCGCGGTAGAGCGGGGTGACCCCGGCGGCGCGGGCGGCGGTGCAGTTGGCGTAGTAGGCGCTGCCACCGCCGCTGCCACTGCCACTGCCACTGCCACTGCCGCCGCTGCTGTCGTCGTCGGAGGTGACGGCCCCTCCCCCGGCCGAGTCGGCGGTGACGGTCACCCTGACCTTGACCGTCTTCGTCTCGGTGACGGTGGGCGCCGGTTCGGGTGCGGCGGTTTCCGTGGCGGTCGCCGTCGCCGTGACGGTGGCGGTCGCGGTGGGCCGCGGCTTGTCGTCGGCGACCGCCCTCTTTCCGTCGTCGCCACTGCCGCCCGCCGCGATGCCGACGACGAACGCCACGGCGAGAGCGGGCAGTACGACTCTCTTGCGCGCCCACTTGGGTATGGACCCGGTGGGTTGCGGCATGTTGTACGGGTTGGTCATCGTCCCCCCTGATTGCTGTAGGAACGACGACGGTAGTCGGCGACTGGGGCACTGGAGCCGCTTTGGGGCAGGAGTCACCTGTTCGTGACGGTCGGGCACACCTGTCATGCGGTGGCGTCGGGCCAGAGGTGGGGGCTGTGGGTGGTCACGAGGCCGGTGATGCGGGCGAGCGCGTCGTCGGCTGGCTGCGCGGGGAGGCGACGGCCGTCGCGCAGGCGCAGTGCGACCTGGTCGCCGGCGGCCTCCGCGGCGCCGACGACGGCCTGGTACGGGACCAGGCGGTTCGCTCGGACCCGGGCGCCCAGGCTGCCCTGTTCCGGGTCCGCGATCTCGGCGCGCAGTCCGAGACGGGCGCAGCGACGGGCGAGGGCCGCGGCGGCGGGCAGTTCGGCGCCGGAGACCGGGAGCACGACCAGCTGGGTGGGGGCGAGCCAGGCCGGGAAGGCACCGCCGTGCTGTTCGAGGAGGTGGGCGACGGCTCGTTCCACGCTGCCGATGATGCTGCGGTGGACCATGACCGGGCGGTGCCCGGCACCGTCCGCGCCGATGTAGTGCAGGTCGAACCGCTCGGGCTGGTGGAAGTCGACCTGGACGGTGGACAGGGTGGACTCCCGGCCGGCTCCGTCGGTGACCTGGACGTCGATCTTGGGGCCGTAGAACGCGGCCTCACCCCCGGCTGCCTCGTAGGGCAGTCCGGAGCGGTCGAGGACGTCGGTCAGCAGGGCGGCGGACCGTTGCCACATCTCGGGCGCGTCGACGTACTTGCCGCCGGGCCCCGGCAGGGAGAGCCGGTAGCGGGCCGGGGTGATGCCGAGGGCCTCGTACGCCCGGCGGATCATCTCCAGTGCGGCCCACGCCTCCTCGGCGACCTGTTCCAGGGTGCAGAAGACGTGCGCGTCGTTCAGCTGGATGGCCCGCACCCGGGTCAGGCCGCCGAGCACGCCCGAGAGTTCGGAGCGGTACATGCCGCCGAGTTCGGCGATGCGCAGCGGCAGCTCGCGGTAACTGTGCCGGCGGGAGCGGTAGATCAGCGCATGGTGGGGGCACAGGCTCGGGCGCAGGACCACGTTTTCCCCGCCGAGTTCCATCGGGGGGAACATGTCGTCGCTGTAGTGCGCCCAGTGCCCGGAGATCTCGTACAGTTCGCGCTTGCCGAGGACGGGTGAGTACACGTGGTGGTACCCCTCCCGGCGCTCGGCGGTACGGATGTACTCCTCCAGGGTGTGCCGTACGGTCGCGCCGTCCGGCAGCCAGTACGGCAGGCCCGCGCCGATCAGCGGGTCGGTGTCGAACAGGCCCAGTTCACGGCCGAGTTTGCGGTGGTCGGGCATGGCGGTCTCCTCGCGGACAGCGGGCGAGTGACCACACGGCGAAGCCCCGGGGCACTCGCCCCGGGGCTTCGACTAGGACATCGGTCAGCGCGCCGGGACGTTCTCCGGCGTCGTCGTCACAGCGGCACGCTTCATGCCGAGGACGTTAGCAGGACGTGCCGACGCCCACCCGGTCTTTTCTCGTCCGCGCTCCGTTCCGTGCTCCGTTCCGTGCTCCATCCGTTCTGCGCTTTGGCTTCATCCGCAGGTCAGGGTCGGTGTGCCCCAGTCGCCGTGGTCGTTGCCGTTGCCGTCGCCGGCGTCGCCGACCTTGAGGTCGACCACCTGGGCGCCGCTGACGTCGACGTCGACCGGCACCGCGGCCTGTTTGCCCCGGACCGTCGGCGTGGTCACCAGGGTCCTGCCGTCGGCGATGACGGAGAAGGTGACCGTGCCCGCGCCGTTCGTCTCGTCGTCCACGCCCACGTCGGCCGTCAGGCGTGAGCACTTCCCGGCGAGGTACAGCTGGACGTCGCTGACCGAGTTGGTGCCCAGTCCCTTGGCGTAGCCGACCCCGGCGATGCTGAGCGGCCGTCCGTCCCCGGCCGCCTGTTCGCCGACGCTGCTGTCGCGCTCCACCGGGCCCCACCCGTTGGTGGCGGACAGGAACGGCAGGTCGCTCACCGCGCTCTTCCCGGCCGGCGGCGCCGGTGGGATGCCGCCGACGATGCGCTCGTCGGTCCCGGTGGCCTGTCGTCCGTGCTGGACGTAGTCCACCGTGGTGGTGAGTGCCGAGGCGGACGGCAGGGTGCCCGCCGGGGGCTGGACGTTCCAGGTGAAGGTGGCCGAACCGCCGGGGCGCACCCGGTCGACCGATGCGGGGCTCGTGGCGCCGACGCGCCAGCCGTCGGGGGCGGCGAGGGAGGCCGTGAGACGGGTGGCGGACGCTCCGTTCGCGGGCACCCGCACCGTCGTGCGGGCCGTGAAGGACTGCGACGGCTGCGCGGTGTCGGGCACGTCCAGGGTGACGTCGGCGCCGGGACGCTCCGGCATCGCGTACGTGCGGGCGTCGTAGCGGGGACTGTCGTTCTGCGCGACGCGCAGGGAGGACGCGTAGCTGCCGTAGTCGGTGAGCGAGACCTCGCCGAGACCGCCGGTGCTGCCGTCCAGGTTCCAGACGGCGATGGCGATGCTGTTGTGGCCGTTCGGGTTCAGGATCCCGTCGGGGATCGGGAAGGTGTGCTGCGGGCCCAGGTAGTTGACGTAGTTGCCGAGCTGCCAGCCGTTGACGAAGATCGTGGCGCGGTACTTGCGTGCCGCGTCGTCGGTGAACGTCAGCCCGACCGAGGTGTCCTGACCGTGCGGCAGGTCCAGCTCGGCGTCGGTGCGGTACCAGGAGACCCCGGGGCGGGTGTCGGAGGTCGGCAGCGTCACCTTGTTCCACTTGGCGTCCGGGTAGCCCGGCAGGGACCAGCCGGCCCGCTCGCCGTACAGGCCGCCCGTCGACAGCGGGCCGCGCACCGTGTCCTTCAGGTCCTCGCCGCCGCGTACGCCCTGGACGCGCCAGGTGACGGAGGTCAGCGGGGCGCCGACGAGGGACGCGCTGGTCAGGCCGCGGGCCGTCTTGTTGCCGTTGGTCGAGTTGTAGTCCTCCTCGTGTCCCATGTTCACGGTGAGCACGGAGAGGACGTTGTCGCCCTCGGACCTCAGTGCGCCGGCCGGGAAGGTGAGGTCGGCGCTGCCCGTGGTGGAGCTGCCCAGGAAGGTGCCGTTGAGCCAGGCCGAGAAGGCCTGCGCGTCGCCGCCGGAGTCCGAGACCAGGTGGACGCCGGTCTCCTTGCCGGTGGTGCGGAACCGGCCGCGGTACCAGGTGTTGCCGGTGTGGAAGCCGTAGTCGTCGGCGTAGAGCACCGGCAGGGTGCCGGCGCCGGAGACGCTGTTGGTGGTCGTTCTGTCGGCCACCTGCCAGCTGGAGTCGTCGAAACCGGGGGCGGATTCGGGGGACTCCTCGGTGTGCTTCCAGTTCGTCAGCGCCGGGAGGTGGACCGCGGCGGCGACCGGGATCTGTCCGGTGCGGCTCGCCGTGCCGGTGGTCCGGGTGCGCACGGTCCGGCCGTTCCAGGTGACCCGGTCGGCGTCGGTGAACACCTCGATGTCCTTGTCGTCGGCGTTGTCGCCGGTGAGCGCCAGGGTGTGGCCGCCGTCCAGGCTGGTCGCCGTGCGCAGCAGGTGGGTGCCGCGGACGAGGACCGGGCCGGCCGACGTGTCCTGGCGCCAGAAGGTCTTCGCCGTGGCCTTGTCCGCGACGAGCAGGAGCAGCGGGCGCTTGCCGCCGCCGCTGATGCTGATCCGGATCAGGCCCTTGTGCGTGTAGTTCAGGCGGAGGTCGCCGGTGGCCGGGTCCCAGGTGGTGGCGGCGGTGCCGTCGCTGGTGGTCACGGTGGGCTCGGAGGAGTAGCGCAGGACCGTCTCGCCGTCGCTGCCGGCGTCGCCGTAGAGCACGGCCACGTCCCGGTCGCCGATGGTCTCGCTGGTCATGATCTCCGAGGTCGAGTACTGCAACTGCGAGTCGCCGAGCCGGTAGTTCGCCACGATGACGTGCGAGTCACGGCCGTCGAGGGTGATCGCGGTGCCCGGCTGTTGCGGGACGACCGGGTAGGTCGGTGTCGCGGTGTCGGCGGTGGGTACGTCGACGGCGTCGACGGCGACGTAGTTGTCCGTGGACGCCGAGCTGTGGCTGCCGGTGACGACGATCTTCAGCGTGTGCGCGCCGGCTGCCAGGCCGGTCTTCTGGAAGAGAACCGCCTGGCTCTCGGAGCCGGAGTCGTCGACCGTCGTCTGCTTGGTGCCGTCCAGGTAGACGTCGGCGTAGCCGTGGTTGTTCGTCTTCGAGCCGATCCAGCGGACCGCGGTGCCGTCGAAGGGGACGGTGAGCGAGTCACCGGCCTGCTTGGAGAAGGACTCGGTGTGCTTGTAGTCGCCGCCGGTGTAGCTGGTGTCGGCCACGTGCGACCACGAACCGCTGTACTGGAGCGCGGAGTCGGGGTCGTCCCAGGTGTAGGTGGTGTCCGTGGCGGGCTGGGCGTTGAAGTCCAGGGAGATGTGAGTCCTGTCGAGGGCCGTCGAGGTGGAGTTCCCGTGCCGCAGGACGTGGAACTGCGTCTTCGTGTCGGGGTTCATCCGGGCGGTGTCGACGATCGCGGAGTCGTCCGGCGGTGTGGCCCTGATCGTCTCGGTCTTGGTCAGCGGGGCGACGGACTGGGTGAAGTACCCGATCAGCTTGTCCTCGTAGTACTTCGGGTCGAGCTGCCGGGTCTCGCGGATCGCGGCCCCGTAGTCGTACGACGTGTAGTTCTCGGGCATGCCGAGCCAGCCCCAGTTGGTGCCGCCGTAGGTCATGTAGAAGCTCTGCGCGGTGGCGCCGACGGCGATGTTCTGCTTGTAGAACACGTTGGCGAACTGGTCGTTGATCAGCTGGGCGCACTTGTCGTAGCCCGGTCCGCCCCAGGGGTCGAAGGCGCCGCCCTGGAACTCCGGTGAGTACAGGGGTTTTCCGGCGGGGTGGTCGTAGCTGATGTCGGGGACGCCGTTCCACTTCGAGGGGTTCGAGCAGTTGAAGCCCTGTGGGTAGGAGTCGGGGCCGTCGACGTCCAGGGCGCCGGTGCCGGAGTTGAAGGTGCCGTTGTTGTTGCCGGTCAGCGGGACGGTGATGCCGTCGGCGCGGGCCTTGTCCTCCAGGTGCTGCATGTAGGAGCGGCCGGCGGCGGAGCCGTTGTAGTACTCGTTCTCGACCTGGTAGGCGATGACCGACCCGGTGCCGTTGGTGAGTTGGTGGCGGGCGATGATCCGGTCGATCCGGGTCAGCCATTCGTCCGCGTACTTCAGGAACCGGGGGTCGTCGCTGCGGTTGTCGCCGGCCTTGGTGGTCAGCCAGCCGGGCAGGCCACCGCTGTCGACCTCGGCGTTGATGTACGGCGCCGGGCGGGCGATGACGTAGAGGCCGGCCTCCTGGGCCATGTCGAGCAGTTTGTCGACGTCTCGTACCCCGGTGAAGTCGTACACCCCGGGCTTCGGCGAGTGGTAACCCCAGTCGAAGTACAGCGAGGTGGAGTTGAACCCGGCGGCCTTCATCTTCTGGAAGATGTCGCGCCACAGGTCCGGGCTCGGCAGCCGGAAGTAGTGGAACTCGCCGGACCAGAGGTAGGTGCGTCTGCCGTCGACGAGGAACGAGTACCCGTCGAGGGTCACGGTGTGCGGCTGCGGGCCGGCCGCGGGCGCGGCGGCGGGAGGCGTCCCGCCGACGTCCCGGGCGGCGGCGGGCCCCGTCGTGCCCACGGCCAGGGCGATGGTCGCGGTGGCGGCGAGAGCCGCCCGCCACCACCGGCGTCTGCCGGGTCTCTCGCCCGCTGAACGGATCCGACTACCCCACACTGCGGCCTCCATCCGCCTGAGCAATCAGGATCGAACAGACTCAGGCAAAGCCGAACAGTAAGGCGCCACAAGGCTCAACACAATGGGGCGGGAGAACACCGCTGCCGGAGATGTCAGCCAGGCTTTCCTCCGACGGCCGCCGTTCTTCACGCGGGCGTCCCCGGACGGAGTTGGGATGGCGGGGACGGTGCCGGCAGGCCGGGAGGCGCCGTGGGAGACGTATGCCAGGAGGGACATGTCCGTCACCGTGAAGAGACCCGGACGCACCCGACCCACCGGACGCGCCGGACGCACCCGATCCTTGGGGCTCCCCGGACCCGGTGTGCGGCGCGGAGCGGGACGCGGTCTCGCGCTGGGGACCGCCGTGGCGGTCCTCGCGTTCGCGGCACCGGCGACCGCCGACGCGGGCGCGGCCGGCGTTGCCGTTCCCGTGACCGCCGTTCCCGTGACCGCCGTTCCCGTGACCGCCGGTGCCGTTTCCCTGGCCGGTGCCGCTCCGGTGGCCGACGCCCTCTCGTGGACCGTGCGGGACGTCGCACCCGGTGTCCAGGTGCGCACCGGAGTGCTGAGCGACCCGGCCGCCGCGGGTGTCTGGGCGGTCACCGTGCAGGCCCCGGCCGTCGACCGGCTCACGGGTGCCGCCACCTGGGCCCCGCTCGCGGACCGGGCCTGGGCCGACGCCACCGCCGAGCGGCTGCGGGCGGCCGGTTTCGCGCCGCGCCTGGAGCAGGTGACCTGGGACCGGTACGCCGACACGCCCCGCGGCACCATGGGATGGCAGGTCAGGGTCGGCCAGTACGCCACGCAGACGGCGGCCCGGACCCTCAACTCCGCGGTGACCGCGGCCGGTTTCCGTACCGCGGTGGAATGGACGGGCTACGACGGACGGCAGCCCGCCGACGCGGAACGCGTCCACGTCGCCGTAATCGACCCGGCCCGGCTGCGGGGCACCATCGAGGTCAGCGACGGCGGTGACGCCGCCGACCGCGAGCGGACCTCCGCGGTCGCCGCCCGGCTGGGCTCCCTGGTGGGCGTCAACGGAGGTTTCTTCGTCACCTCCGACGCGGACGGCGTCCAGGGCACCTCGGCCGGACTCTCCGCGGTGCACGGCGAACTACAGTCCATGGCGGCCGGTTCCCGCGCCGCGCTGGTCCTCCAGAACGGCGGCCGGCGGGCCCGGATCGCCGGACTGTCCACCACCGTCACCGTCCGCGCCGGCGCGGCGAGCCGCGCGGTGCAGGGCATCAACCGGGCGCCGGGCAAGGTGCGCAACTGCGGCCGTCCCGGCGCCGTACCCACCGCGCTCCCCCGCCAGGACGTCACCTGCGCCCTCGCCGACGACCTGGTGGAGTTCACCTCCGACTTCCGGGCGCCGCTGCCCACCGGGTCCGGTGTCCAGGTGGTCCTGGACCGGCACGGCGTGGTCGTCTCCGGCGGCGCCCGGGGCGGTTCCGTACCCGTCGGCGGCTCGGTCCTCCAGGGCACCGGGACGGCGGCCGGCTGGCTCACCGACCACGCCCGGACGGGCCGTCGGCTGGAGGTACGGGAGGCCGTCCGCGACACCGCCACGGGGCGCCGGATCCGCCTCGGCGCCCACGACAGCGTCGTCAGCGCGGCGCCGACCCTGGTCCGGGACGGGCGTATCCACGTCGACGCGGCCACCGAAGGCACCCTGGACCCCCTCGACCTGTCCTTCGGGTTCGCCTGGTCCAACACGCGCCAGCCGCGCACCCTGGCCGGCGTCGACGGCCGGGGACGGCTTCTGCTGGTGACCGTCGACGGCCGGCAGCCCGGCGTCAGCGAGGGCCTCACGCTCACCGAGGCCGCCGCCTTCATGCGCTCCCTGGGCGCCGTCGACGCGCTCAACCTCGACGGCGGCGGCTCCACCGCCATGGCCGTCGAGGGCGCCCTCGTCAACACGCCGTCCGACGCGACCGGGGAACGTGCCGTCGGCGACACGGTCCAGGTCGTCCCGGACACCGGCGCCGGCGCCGGCGCCCCCTGACGTCACCCGCCCGGTCGGGCGGCCGGCCCCGTCCGGTCACCTGCCACGGCGGTCTCCCCGCATGGCCCACGGGTACCTCGCCCGCGGGGCTTCACACCTGTCGCCCCCGGACCCGCCGCCGTCCGGTGCGCCGCTTCGGCGGCTGCCCCGCCTGCGGTTTTCGCGGGGCGGCTGCCGGAAACTCGGCGTGTCATGGACAGGAGTGCGGAAGAGTGGAAAGGCGTCGGGGACGGAGGCTGCCCGCCGTGGGCGTTGCGCGGGTACGCGGTCCTCGCCGACGGGGAACGCGCGGCCGTCGTGGACCCCGAAGGCCGGATCGTGTGGCTGTGCGCACCCCGGTGGCACAGCGACGCGGTGTTCTCCGCCCTGGTGGGCGGTGACGGTTTCTTCGGTGTCGAGCCGGAGGACCGCCGGCATGTGTGGGGCGGCTGCTACGAGGACGGCAGCCTCGTCTTCGTGAGCCGCTGGGTGACCCCCGACGCCGTGATCGAGTGCCGGAACGCCCTGGCGATGCCGGCGTCCGGGGACCGTCTGGTGCTGCTGCGGCGCATCCGGGTGGAGAAGGGCGAGGCCCGGCTGCGGCTCACCCTCGCGCCGCGGCCCGGCTTCGGTGCCGACCGGGTGTCCGCTCCCCGGTTGGAGGAGGGATGCTGGACCGCCGGGGCCGGCGGGTTGCGCATGCGGCTCGCGGGCGCGCCGGAGGCCGCGTGGACCGCCGGGCCCACGCTGCACGGGAGTGTCCGGCTGGGCCAGGGAGAACAGCACGACCTCGTGCTGGAGCTGTCCGGCGGGGACCCGGGGCCGCCGCCGGATCCGGACGCGCTGTGGGCCGCGACCGAGGAGGCGTGGCGGCGGGCCGTACCCGACTGCTCCACCCTGGCCACGCCGCGCGACGCCCGGCACGCCTACGCGGTACTGCGCGGGCTGACCAGCTCGGCCGGGGGCATGGTCGCCGCGGCCACCACGTCGCTGCCGGAGCGCGCCGACACCGGGCGGAACTACGACTACCGGTTCGCCTGGGTACGTGACCAGTGCTACGCGGGTCTGGCCGTCGCCGCCCACGGCCCGCACGAACTGCTCGACAGCGCCGTACGGTTCACCGCCGAACGCGTCCTCGCGGACGGGGCGGGCCTCCACCCCGCGTACACCGTCGACGGCGGGCCGGTGCCCGGCGAACGACGGCTGGCGCTCGCCGGCTATCCCGGCGGCAGTGACCGGATCGGCAACAGGGCGGCCGAGCAGTTCCAGCTCGACGCGTTCGGGGAGGCCCTCCAACTGTTCGCCGCCGCCGCTCACCACGACCGGCTGACGCCCGACGCGGAGCGGGCCGCGACCATCGCGGTCGACGCGGTGGAAAACAACTGGACGCGGCCGGACGCCGGACTGTGGGAGCTCGACGACCGCTGGTGGACCCAGTCACGGCTGAGCGTCGTGTGCGGGCTGCGGCGACTGGCGGCGGCGCTGCCGGACGCCCCGGTGGCGCGGCGCTGCGCACAGGACGCCGAGGTGATCCTCGCCGAGACCCGGCGCCGCTGTCTGCGCCCCGACGGCCGGTGGCGCCGGGCCGAGGACGACGACGGCCCGGAGGCCGCGCTGCTCACTCCCCTGGCCCGCGGCTGCCCGCCCGCCGACGATCCCAGCGGCGCGATCACCCGGCGGTTCGTCGAGGAGCGCCTGGGTGAGGACGGCTACGTCTACCGCTTCGTGCACGGGGACACCCCCCTGGGGGAAGCGGAGGGGGCCTTCCTGCTCTGCGGGTTCACGATGGCGCTGGCCACCGACCGCCTCGGAGACCGGGTCGGCGCGCTGCGCTGGTTCGAACGGACCCGGGCGGCCTGCGGACCGGCCGGGCTGTTCGCGGAGGAGTACGACGTCCGTCAGCGTCAGCTGCGCGGCAACCTGCCCCAGGCGTTCGTCCACGCACTGCTGCTGGAATGCGCGGTCCGCCTCGACGACGCGGCGACGCTTCCGTTCTGATCCGGGCAGTTGTCCTTGATCCCGCTGTTCGGGGTACTCGCGCGCGTATCGGACCGCCGGGCGTGACGGGCCCGGCGGTCAGCGGAACGGACAGGAACGGGAGGTGAGCTCCGTGTCGAGTACGCAGTCGCACCACGCCTCGGTGGACCGGAGCGCGGACCGCACCGGCCAGGAGCCGGTGAGCGAGTTGGTGCAGCGGGCCTCGCAGCAGCTGACCGAACTGGTGCGCGGCGAACTGAGGCTGGCGCAGGCGGAGATGAAGGAGAAGGGCAGGCGCTACGGCAAGGGCGGCGGCCTGTTCGGCGGTGCCGGCGTCGTCGGGTTTCTGATGCTCCAGGCGCTGGTGGCCAGCGTGATCGCCGCGCTCGCGCTGGTGCTGCCGGTGTGGGCGGCCGGGCTGGTCGTCACGGCGGTGCTCGGTGTGATCGCCGCGGTGCTGGCCATGAGCGGAAAACAGCAGGTCGGCCGGGCGGCGCCGCCCACGCCCGAGCAGACGGTCGAGAACGTGAAGGCCGACGTGGCCACGATCAAGGAGAGTGCACACCGATGACCAGGCCGTCGCACGACGAACCCACCGCCGGACCCGAGGAACTGCGTGAGCAGGTCGAGCGGACCCGTACCGAACTCGGAGAGACCGTGCAGGCTCTGGCGGCCAAGACCGACGTCAGGGCGCGCGCCCGGCAGAAAGGCGCCGAGGTGAGGGAGCAGGCCGTGGTGAAGGGCGGCCGGCTGAAGGAGCAGGCCGCCGTCAAGGGCGGGCAGCTGAAGG
>NZ_LBMU02000045.1 GCF_001005085.2 Streptomyces humi | reverse complement strand
CGACCGACTGATCCAAACGAAACTGCCTAGACCCTGGCGACGCTCAAGGCCAAGCACAGGAACAACCTGCCACCGGCGCGCGCCACCGGTGGACGGCTGTGCAACGCGCATTGCGTGGTCCTTGTCTCCGTGCGATCGCCCGGCCCAAAACCAGCGGCGTACGAGAAGAGCAGAACACCGAACCAGCAGTCGCTCTGGGCGTAGATCATGTGACTCATGGATCTCGAAGGAATCGCGGCGTTGACTGCGGCTGCCGTCGCAGTTGTCGGCATCCCGGCATCGCTCGTCATGGGACGTTGGCAGTTGAAGGGGGCGCTGCGCGGAGCGGAGGAGACCGCTCGCGCCGGTCAGGCTCAGGCGGACGCGAGCTACCGGGCCGCGCTGGATGGCGCGCGAGCACAGGGTCACAACGACCACCTTCAGTGGCGGCGCGGCGTCCAGCGGGAGGCCTATGCAGCCTTCTTGCAATCGGTCCTCAGCTACACCGATGGCGCCAAGAACGATCTCTCCCGCGCCTCCGGGCAGGAGGAGACCCTCGCTTGTATCGCCGCGTTGAGGGGTCTGGAGACGGACATGTCGCACAGAGGTTGGGTGGTGCGGCTGGAAGGTCCTGACGATGTCGCGCAGGCGGCCGTCACCCTTCGGCACTCCGCCACTCTGCTGGCATTGGTGTACGAACAGCACGCACGCCGGATGGCCGCGATGCACGAGATCGATGCCCGTGCTCATGTTCACCGGCGAGAGGTGACGCGCATCTGGGAGTTGATCCCCGTCGCCACGGGATTTTGGCGCACCATTGGCACCCCGGAGATGGAAGCCGGCTCGGAGGCGGTGTTGCAGGAGCTGCGAGATCTGTTCAGCACCTGCGAGCTACCGGGAGGAATGCTGGCCACGCTCTGCCAGCCGTCCGAGCGGGCGCCTGTCGACGTCCCTACGTTTGACGAGGCGATCACCGGCTTCATCCATGCGGCACGTATCGCGCTGCACCCCGCAGAGCCAACTGCCCCTTGAACGCGCGGTACCGCCTACTCGCGTCTCGGTTCCAAGTCGCGTACCGCCAGGCGGCACATGGCAACTTCCGCAACTGGTCCCGGCTAACCGCCCGAACAGGCTGGGCATTTGAGTGCCCACCCAGCCACCTGCTCGCCGTCCGGGACGCGTTGTGTCGTGGCAATGAGAGGTGGTTCAACCGTTCGTGTGGGGGCATACGGCGCGTCGGAACGGTGGACTGACGGCCTGGACATCCAGCCCTTGTCCTTGGGTGTTTCGGCCGGGTCGGGGGTGTGGGTGCCGGATGACGGGGTGATGCCGCGGGCCGCTACCGGTCGGCCAGGAGGAAGTCCTCCAGGATCTCGGCGAATCGTGCCGGCTGTTCCTCGGCCGGGTAGTGGCCGCAGTCGTCGAGGACTACTTCCGTGACGTCGTCGGCAGCCAGCCTCATCGTCTGGGCGGCACCGGCGCCGCTCCACAGCGCGCCGCCGACGGCGAGTACCGGCAGGGTCAGCCGGGTCCTGCTGCGCCGCTCGTTCTGCGCGATCGTCTCGTCCAACGCCCGGTAGTAGGCGAAGCTCGCTCGCAGCGCGCGAGGATCCGTGGTGATCGCGTCGACGTAGACGTCGACGGCGTACTCGGGGATCGCGGTCCGCGTGGCGGCCTTGGTGGCGAACTGCCAGCCGAAGAAGAGCCGCTCCCGTCCCCGGACCAGTTCCTCGTTGAGGTCGGTGAGCCGGTTGAAGCCGAACTGCCAGAGCTTCAGGCTGGCCGCGGCCGGGCCGAAGAACGGCGGGGACGGCGTGAGTCCGGGGATCAGTGCTTCGAGGATGGCGAGCCGGCCCACCCGCTCGGGGTGATCGGCGGCGAGGGCGTATCCGGTCCACGTGCCGATGTCGTGGCCGACCACGTCGAACCGATCGTGCCCGAGCGCGGCCATCAAGGCGACCAGATCGGCGGCCAGCGTGCCGGCGTCGTACCCGTCGTCGGGCTTGTCGGACAGCCCGGCTCCGCGCGAGTCGACGGCGACGACGGTGTGCCGGCGGGCGAGCGCGGGCATCACCTCCCGCCAGGCGTACCAGGTCTGGGGCCACCCGCCGATCAGGAGCAGCGCCGGGCCGTCCCCACCGGTGACCGCGTGCAGTCGCAGCCCGTTCACCTCTACGAGCTGGCTGGTGAAGACGTCGAGGAATCCGTCAGGCAGCCGCAACGAACTCAAGGTTGTCATGCGGCGACCATACCCATCTTTGAACGATCGGTACAAGATGTGTAGGCTGACGGACCATGGCAGGCCGCAAGCAATTCGACGTGGACGAGGCGCTACGACGCGCGATGCTCGTCTTCTGGCGCTGGGGTTATTCGGAGGCCTCGATCGATCGCCTGACCGAGGGCACGGGCCTGGGCCGGGGCTCGCTCTACGGCACCTTCGGCGACAAGAGCGCCCTCTTCCGGAAAAGCCTCCAACGGTACGCGCAGACCTACCACCCGCTGTACGAACAGGCACTGTCCGGCGCCCACCCGAGCCCGAGCGCCGTTGTGGCCGCCTTCCTCCAGGTCTCGCTGAACCGAATCGCCGACCCGGCGGTCCCGGATGGCTGCCTGCTCACGGTGTCGGCAACACAGTTCCCGGCGCTTGACGCGGAGGGCCGGGCGCTGGTCCGCGCCATGATCGACGGTTTGCGGGCGAGGCTGGAGCAGGCGTTGCTGGCGGCGGGGGCCGGTGAGCAGGAGGCTGCCGAGCTGGCGTTGTGCACGCTGGCAACGAACAAATCTCTGGCGGTGCTCAGCCGTGCCGGCTTCTCGGGCGAAGACCTTGCAACTGTCGCCGCAGTCGCCGCTAAGAGTGGCTCGGCTGTGCTGAATCGACCGGCCGAACCGTCGGGGCCGCGATAGGCGGGAACGACTCCGCAGCGACCTTGGTGCAGCCGGCGGCTCGCCAGGAAGCGCCTCGGCCAGCCCTCATCGGGGCTGGCCGACCTCAATCCGCACGATGGGCCACAGATGTGCAACATCGCGCCGACACCATGATCGTCATGCACTTCGAACCCGGACACGTACTCCACTGCGACCTGTACGCGGCGGCCACCTGAGCACCAGGACCCCCGTACGGGCCGTCGAATCCGGCCCCGGCGGGCTGCTGTTGTGGCTCGCCGTCGGGCCGCCGATCTCGCTGCCCTCGGGCGGGCAGCTGCGGGACACACTGCCGGAGGAGCGGCCGGCGACAGGGTTTCCGTCGGAGGTCGGGCACCGGGGTCGGGGCAACGCCCCCATCTACTGGTTGCCTCGGTGGTGACGGCGGGAATGCGCGACGGGCCACGACTGGCGGCTTGAGCGCGATCTCGGCAGCGGGTCTTTCGTCGGCAGGCGGCTGACGTGGCCTTTGACGGGGCGTTCGGAGACCGCGAGGTGTCTGGTGACTTCGTCGCCGCGGCCCAGGTCGTGGGCGTGATCGGTGCGGCGGTCAGGCGTCGAGGGATCCGTGCCGCCCCGACCGGCGCGTCTCGGAGGCCGGCCCGCTCGCCGGGGTGGTATCGCGGGGGCTGGTTGCCTCGCCATGGCTGTTCCGGTCGCCCTCGGCCGTACCGCTCGCCGGAACACCCCCGCGAAGCACGCCCACCCTCTCGTGACGCTCGTCTGACCCACCCCGCGGTCTTCTGTCCCGCTACACCTCCCGCTGTCGTTGCCCGCACCCGTCTGACCTTTCTGTGCAGTCCCCCGGAAGACCCTGACAAAGCCCTGAACCGGCCTCCCTTGAACGCGATCCCCGCGCCCAGGAGGCTTGAAGCCGCGGGTCAGCGTGGGCATGTGGGAGAAGCGGCACGCGACATGCCTGCTGTTATGTCATGGTCATTACACACGGGGAGTAGGTGCGCATGCACAGCACATTGATCGTCGCCAGGCTGGAACCGGGCGCGAGCGCCCACGTGGCCGGCCTGTTCGCCGAATTCGACGCGACCGAGATGCCGCACAGGATGGGGACCAGGCGGCGCCAGCTCTTTCACTATCGGGGGCTGTACTTCCACCTCCAGGACTTCGACGAGGACAACGGGGGAGAGCTGATCGAGGCGGCGAAGACCGACCCCCGGTTCATCGGGATCAGCAACGACCTGAAGCCGTTCATCGAGGCGTACGACCCGGCGACGTGGCGCTCACCGGCGGACGCGATGGCGAAGCGGTTCTATGCGTGGGAGGCGTCCGCGTGAGCGCGCGTCGCGTCGTCATCACGGGGCTCGAGGTGCTGGCGCCGGGTGGCGTGGGCGCCAAGAACTTCTGGAGCCTCCTGAGTGAGGGACGTACGGCGACTCGGGGAATCACCTTCTTCGACCCCGCGCCGTTCCGCTCCCGCGTCGCCGCCGAGATCGACTTCGATCCGTACGAGCACGGCCTCACCCCGCAGGAGGTGCGCCGGATGGACCGGGCCGCCCAGTTCGCGGTGGTCGCGGCGCGCGGCGCGGTCGCGGACAGCGGGATCGAGTTCGCCGGCCTCGACCCTTACCGCACCGGCGTCACCATCGGGAGCGCGGTCGGCGCCACGATGGGCCTGGACGAGGAGTACCGCGTCGTCAGCGACGGCGGCCGGCTCGCCCTCGTCGACCACGCGTACGCGGCACCACACCTCTACGACCACCTGGTGCCCAGTTCCTTCGCCACCGAGGTCGCCTGGGCGGTCGGCGCCGAGGGCCCCGCCACCGTGGTGTCCACCGGGTGCACCTCGGGCATCGACTCCGTCGGGTATGCCGCCGAGTTGATCCGTGAGGGAGCGGTGGACATCATGATCGCAGGCTCGTCGGACGCGCCGATCTCCCCGATCACCATGGCCTGCTTCGACGCGATCAAGGCCACCACTCCTCGTCACGACGACCCGGCCCACGCCTCCCGCCCGTTCGACGGCACCCGCAACGGGTTCGTGCTCGGCGAGGGCGCGGCCGTGTTCGTGCTGGAGGAACTCGACAGCGCCCGCAGGCGCGGCGCACACATCTACGCGGAGATCGCCGGGTACGCGACCCGCTCGAACGCCTACCACATGACCGGACTGCGCCCCGACGGCGCGGAGATGGCCGAGGCGATCCGGGTCGCCCTCGACGAGGCGCGGCTGCCCGGCGAGGCCGTCGACTACATCAACGCGCACGGCTCGGGCACGAAACAGAACGACCGCCACGAGACGGCCGCGTTCAAACGCAGCCTCGGCGCACACGCCTACCGCACCCCGGTCAGCTCGATCAAGTCGATGGTGGGCCACTCCCTGGGCGCGATCGGCTCCATCGAGATCGCCGCTTCGGTCCTGGCCATGGAGTACGACGTCGTCCCGCCGACCGCCAACCTCCACACCCCCGACCCCGAGTGCGACCTCGACTACGTGCCGCTCGATGCCCGCGACCAGCTCGTCGACACGGTGCTCACCGTCGGCAGCGGGTTCGGCGGGTTCCAGAGCGCGATGGTGCTGGCCGAGCCGGAAAGGAAGCAGGTGTGAGTACGGCGACCGTCGTGGTGACCGGCCTCGGCGTCGCCTCGCCGACCGGGCTCGGGACAGGCGAGCACTGGGCGGCCACGCTGGAGGGCCGCAGCGGCATCCGCCGCCTCACCCGCTTCGACCCCTCCGGCTACCCGGCGAAACTCGCCGGTGAGATCACCGGGTTCACCGCCGAGGAGCACCTCCCGGGCCGGCTCATCCCGCAGACCGACCGGATGACCCGGCTCGCCCTCGCCGCCGCCGACTGGGCCCTGGCCGATGCGGGCGTACGCCCCGACGAACTGGCCTCCTTCGACATGGGCGTGGTCACCGCGAGCGCGTCCGGCGGCTTCGAGTTCGGCCAGAACGAGCTGCGCAAGCTGTGGAGCCAGGGCAGCCAGTACGTGTCCGCGTACCAGTCCTTCGCCTGGTTCTACGCCGTCAACAGCGGCCAGATCTCCATCCGCAACGGCATGAAGGGCCCCAGCGGCGTCGTCGTCAGCGACCAGGCCGGCGGCCTCGACGCGGTCGCCCAGGCCCGTCGGCTGATCCGCAAGGGCACCCGTCTTGTCGTCTCCGGAGGCGTCGACGCCTCCCTGTGCCCCTGGGGCTGGGTCGCGCAGCTCGCCGGCGGTCGGCTCAGCACCAGCGAGGACCCCGCCCGCGCCTACCTTCCCTTCGACCGCGACGCCTGCGGCTATGTGCCCGGCGAGGGCGGCGCGATCCTGATCCTGGAGGCCGCCGAGGCCGCCCGTGAACGAGGCGCGCACTCCTACGGCGAGATCGCCGGCTACGGCGCCACCTTCGACCCCAGGCCCGGCAGCGGGCGTCCGTCCGGTCTGCGCAAGGCCGTCGAACTCGCCCTCGCCGACGCGGGCGCCCAACCCGCCGACGTAGATGTCGTGTTCGCCGACGCCGCCGGCGACCTCGACCTCGACCGTGCCGAGGCCGACGCGCTCGTCCAGGTCTTCGGCGCGCGCGGCGTCCCGGTCAGCTGCCCCAAGACGATGACCGGCCGCCTCTACTCGGGCGCCGCCCCCCTCGACCTGGCCACCGCCCTGCTCGCCCTGCGCGACGGGATCGTCCCCGCCACCGTCAACGTCAAGCTCTCCCCCGAGTACGACATAGACGTCGTCGTCGACCAGCCGCGCCACCTCGGACTGCGCACCGCACTGGTCCTGGCCCGGGGATACGGCGGCTTCAACTCCGCCCTCGTCCTGCGGGCGCCCGCGCCGCGCTGACCGCCCCGCCCAGAAGGACCCTCTCCCCGCTTGCGCCCCTCATTCAGCCCCCACCGGAAGGACCCCTCCCGTGTCTGCCGACCCGTTCACCCTCGACGATCTCAAGCACATCCTTCTGGAGGCCGCCGGCGCCGAAGAGGGCGTCGACCTCGGCGGTGACGTCCTCGACACCGAGTTCACCGCGCTCGGCTACGAGTCGCTGGCCCTCCTCGAGACCGGCAGCCGGATCGAGCGCACGTACGGCATCGCCCTCGACGACGACCTGCTGACCGACGCGCTCACCCCCCGCGTCCTCATCGACTCCGTCAACGAGCTGCTGACCGTCTCCCGCACCGTCTGACCTGTCTGAGAGGCCACCATGACCACGACCACCACCGGCCCCGTCGCGCTCGTCACCGGCGCCACCAGCGGCATCGGCCTGGCCGTCGCCCGGCTGCTCGCCGTCCAGGGGCACCGCGTGTTCATCGGTGCCCGCGACGCGGAGAACGTCGAGGCCACCGTCAAGCAACTCGTCGCCGAGGGGCTCGACGTGGCCGGTACCACCGTCGACGTCCGCGAGCCCGAGGCCGTACGGGACTTCGTGCGGGCCGCGCTGGAGCGGTTCGGGACGATCGACGTACTCGTCAACAACGCGGGCCGGTCCGGCGGCGGCGTCACCGCCGACATCGCCGACGAGCTGTGGGAGGACGTCATCGAGACGAACCTCACCAGCGTCTTCCGGCTCACCCGCGAGGTCCTCACCACCGGCGGGCTGCGTCACAAGGACAGGGGCCGGATCATCAACATCGCCTCCACGGCCGGCAAGCAGGGCGTCGTGCTGGGCGCCCCCTACTCCGCGTCGAAGCACGGCGTCGTCGGCTTCACCAAGGCCCTCGGCAACGAACTCGCGCCCACCGGCATCACCGTCAACGCGGTCTGCCCCGGGTATGTCGACACGCCCATGGCGCAGCGGGTCCGGCAGGGGTACGCCGCCGCCTACGACACCAGCGAGGACGCGATCCTGGAGAAGTTCCAGGCGAAGATCCCGCTCGGCAGGTACTCCACCCCGGAAGAAGTCGCGGGCCTGGTCGGCTACCTCGCCTCCGACACCGCCGCCTCCATCACCGCACAGGCCCTCAACGTCTGCGGCGGCCTCGGCAACTTCTGACCAGGACCCACGACCACGACGAAGGAACCGCGACCATGACAACCCGTGAGGTCGAGCACGAAATCACCGTCAGCGCTCCCGCGGCGGCCGTCTACCGCCTCATCGCCGACGTGGTGAACTGGCCCCGGATCTTCCCGCCCACCATCCACGTCGACCGGGTCGAGCACACCGGCGCTGAGGAACGCATCCGGATCTGGGCCACGGCACGCGGCCAGGCCAAGCACTGGATTTCCCGCCGCACCCTGGACCCGGACGTCCTGCGCATCAGCTTCCGTCAGGAGATCAGCGCCCCGCCGGTCGCCGCGATGGCAGGCGCCTGGATCATCGAACCCCTCGGCGACCACCAGGCCCGGGTCCGGCTCACGCACGACTACCGCGCGGTCGACGACGACCCGGAAGGGCTCGCCTGGATCGACGAGGCCGTCGACCGCAACAGCCGCTCCGAACTCGCCGCGCTGCGCACCAACGTCGAAGCCGCCCACGCCGCCGAGGACCTGACGTTCTCCTTCACCGACAGCGTCACCGTCACCGGCGCCGCCAAGGACCTCTTCGACTTCGTCGACGAGGCCGACCGATGGGCCGAGCGACTCCCGCACGTCGCGTCCGTACGCCTCACCGAGGACACCCCGGGACTCCAGACCCTCGAGATGGACACCCGTGCCAAGGACGGATCCACGCACACCACCAAGTCGTACCGCGTGACCTTCCCCCACCACCGCATCGCCTACAAGCAGGTCACCCTGCCAGCGCTGCTGACCCTGCACACCGGTGTGTGGACCTTCGAGGAGACCGGGGACGGCACCGTCGCCTCCTCCCAGCACACCGTCAGTCTCAACACCGACAACATCGCCGCCGTCCTCGGGCCCGAGGCGACCGTGGCCGACGCCCGGACGTACGTCCACACCGCCCTGTCCACCAACAGCCTCGCCACCCTCGGTCACGCCAAGGCGTACGCCGAGACGCTCGCGGGTGAGCGGGGCTGACGTGCTCGACACGCAGGTCGTGGTCGTCGGCGCGGGCCCCGTCGGGCTGCTGCTCGCCGGGGAACTGCGCCTCGGCGGCGCCGAGGTCGTCGTACTGGAGCGGCTCGGAGAGCCCACCACCGAGTCGCGGGCCTCGACCCTCCACGCCCGCACGATGGAGATCCTCGACAGCCGGGGGCTGTGGGAGGGGGGCGACAGCCCGGCGAGTGACTCGCGCGGGCACTTCGCCGGGATCCCGGTCGACCTGACACTGCCCGGCAGCCGGCCGGGGCTGTGGAAGGTGCCCCAGTTCGACACCGAACGGCTGCTCGCGCGCTGGGCCGCCGGGCTCGGCGCCGACGTGCGGCGCGGGCAGGAGGTGCGGGCGGTCACCGACACGGGCGCGTACGTCGAGGTCGTGACCGGCGATCACGCCGTGCGCGCCGCCTGGCTGGTCGCCTGCGACGGCGAGGACAGCACCGTACGCCGTCTCCTCGGCGCGGACTTCCCCGGCCACGACGCGCGGCGCGAGCTGCTGCGGGCCGACGTCGCAGGGATCGCGGTCCCCGACCGGCGCTTCGAACGGCTGCCGGACGGGCTGGCCGTCGCCGCGCGCCGGGCCGACGGGGTGACGCGCGTGATGGTGCACGAGCACGGCGCGCCGGTGCCCGTACGGACCGGGCCGCCCGCCTACGACGAGATCGCCCGCGCCTGGAAGCGGGTCACCGGTGAGGACGTCAGCGGCGGCACCCCGCTGTGGGTGAACGCGTTCGACGACACGGCCCGCCAGCTCGCCCACTATCGGCACGGCCGTGTCCTGTTCGCGGGCGACGCCGCGCACCGCCAGCCGCCCATCGGCGGCCAGGCCCTCAACCTGGGCCTGCACGACGCCTTCAACCTGGGCTGGAAACTCGCCGCCGAGGTCACCGGCCGCGCCCACTCCGGCCTCCTCGACACCTACCACACCGAACGCCACCCGGTCGGCGCGCGTACCCTCTCCACCATCGAGGCGCAGGCGCTGCTGCTGTTCGGCGGCCCCGAGGTGGAACCCGTACGCGCCCTGCTCACCGAACTCATCGGCCACGAACCGGTCCGCGCCCACCTCGCCGCGATGATCGGCGGCCTCGACGTCCGCTACGACGGCGTCGGCGCCCGCCTGCCGCACAGCATCGAACTCCAGCGCACCGGACGGGGGTTGCTCCTCGGCCCCGCCGACATCCTGGACGGCGTCCCCTACGCCCCCGCCGAGCACTGGACCCTCGTACGACCCGACGGGCACACCGTCTGGGCGGACCCGTCCGACCCGCCGCCGCAAGAGGTGCTCGCCCGCTGGTTCGGCCCACCACCGACGTAAGGAATCCCGCCATGCCCCTGATCTCGCCAGACGACGGCTACCTGACCGTCTTCAACCTCTTCGAGACGGACACCCGGCCCCTCCAGGACGACGTGCTCGACGCGATGCGCGACATCATCGACCACGCCGACTACCCCGGCTGGATCTCCTCGACGCTGCACTCGGGTGTGGACGAGCCGGGCACCGTCAACTACATCCAGTGGCGCAGCGCCGCCGACCTCCAGGCCCGGTACGAGGGCCAGCAGTTCCAGCAGAGGACCGTACCGCTGTTCCACAAACTCGCCCGGACCGTACGCCTGCTGAAGACCGAACTGGCCTTCACGCAGCACCACCCCGCGCTGGACCGGGGCATCGAGATCTCACCTGAACGCGACGACTACACCGTCGTGATCGTCTTCGACACACGCCCCGAGGACCAGAAGGACCTCCTGGAGACCCTGGCCGAACCGGACGAGTGGATCAAGACCGTGCCCGGCTACCGCTCGCACACCTACTTCCGGGGCCTGGACGGCACGTACGTCGTCAACTACGCCCAGTGGGACAGCAAGGAGACGTACGACGCCTTCCACACCCTTCCCGAGGAGCAGCGGCCGGCCGGCATCCGCCAGGGCCGGGAGCGGGCTCGGTCCCTCGTCACCGGACGCCAGGCCAACACCTACCGGGTGACACACTCCCGGTCGGCGCTGTCGACGAAGGACTGACCGGCATGGCGGACACCGACGTGATCGTCGTCGGCGCGGGCCCGACCGGGCTGACACTCGCCGGTGAACTGCGCCTGGGCGGCGCGCGCGTGACAGTCGTCGAGCGGCTGGCCGAGCCCACCGGACAGTCCCGGGGACTTGGATTCACCGCCCGCGCCATGGAGGCGTTCGACCAGCGGGGACTGCTGCCGCGCTTCGGGACGCCGGACATCAGCCCCGTCGGCCACTTCGGCGGGGTGCGGTTCGACTACACCGTCCTGCCGGGCGCCCACTTCGGGGCCCGGGGGATACCGCAATCGCGTACCGAGGCGGTGCTGGAGGAGTGGGCGGTCGAACTCGGCGCGGTCGTCCACCGGGGGTGGGAGTTCACCGGGCTGGAGGCCGGTGACTCGGCGGTGGAGATCACCGTACGCACCCCCCAAGGGCCTGGGCGGCTGCGCGCCGCCTACCTCGTGGGCGCCGACGGCGGACACAGCCCGGTGCGGGAGGCCGCCGGGATAGCCTTCCCCGGCACACCGGCCGCCCGTGTGATGTACCTCGCGGACGTGGTGGGCCGCAAACTGCGGCCCCGTCCGCTCGGGGAGCGCCTGGAACACGGCATGGTGATGGCGGCGCCCCTGACCGACGAGGTCGACCGCATCATCGTCTGCCCGGACGGCGCCCCGCCCCGCGAGGATGCGGAGCCCGTCACGTTCGCCGAGGTCGCGGCCGCCTGGCTGCGGCTCACCGGCGAGGACATCGCCGGGGCCGACACCGAGTGGGTCAGCTCCTTCGCCGACGCCACCCGGCAGGCGGCCGCCTACCGCGCGGGCCGGGTCCTGCTCGCCGGGGACGCCGCCCACATCCACCTTCCGGCCGGCGGCCAGGGCATGAGCACCGGCATCCTGGACGCCGTCAACCTGGGCTGGAAACTCGCCGCCGAGGTCACCGGCCGCGCCCACCCCGGCCTCCTGGACACCTACCACGCCGAACGCCACCCGGTCGGCGCCCGCCTGCTGCTGAACACCCGCGCCCAGGGCACGGTGTTCCTCGGTGGCCGGGAGTCCGACCCGCTGCGCGCCCTGTTCGCCGAACTCATCGCGTACGACGACGTCAAACGTCATCTCGCCGGCGCGGTGAGCGGTATCGACGTCCGGTACGACCTCGGTGGCGGCCACCCGCTGACCGGCGGGCGCGTCGCTCCCCGCGCCCTGGTCGGGTCCGCCGGACAGATCAGCACCGCCCAACTCCTGCACCCCGCGCGCGGCGTCCTCCTCGACCTTGCCGACGACCTGGAGATCCGCACGGCCGCCGCCCCCTGGCACGACCGGGTGACCGTCACGACCGCCAAGCCGATCGACGACCCGTACGACGAACTGGGCGGCCTGCACGCCCTGCTGATCCGCCCCGACGGGCACGCCGCGTGGGTGTCCGCCGCACCCGGCGGCGAGGGGCTCACCGAGGCCCTGCACCGCTGGTTCGGACCCGTCAACGACCGGAAGGCAGTACCGGCATGAGCGAAAAGACCCTTGCCGACCTGCGGGACAGGGCCGACCTCACCGCCCTCGCCGACCGCTACGTCACCCACCTCGACCGCGACCGGCACCGCGACGACTGGTTCGGCGGCGTCTTCACCGACGACGTCCACCTCACCTTCCCCATGGGCGAGTACAAGGGGATCGCGGGCCTCACCGAATTCCAGGAGATGGCCCGTGCCACCTTCGAGCGCACCCACCACACCGCGACCAACTACTCCATCGACGTCGACGGGGACCGGGCCACGATCCGCGCGCACCTGACCGCCGTACACGTCCGCAAGGCCGCCGAGCCCGGCGTCCACTTCACCATCGGCGGGCACTACGACGCCGGTGCGGTGCGGACCGCCGACGGCTGGCGCATCGACCGCTTCGTCTTCGACCTGGTGTGGCACGAAGGGCAGGGCCCGCAGGGCGCGCCAGGGCACTGATACGGCGACTTTGCAGAGATCTGACGTACCGCGCAAAGACCTGACATCAGCCCGGCTTGTACCACCCGACCGGCCCCAACACACTTCAGGTGAGCCTGTCGGTGCGTCCCGGTCGGACCCCCAACCGGCTGACCCCGCCGCCAAGGAGGAAGCTCCGTCATGCCCCCAGACACCAGTGAACTGCCGCTGCAAGCACAGGTGTTGCAGATAGTCACCGCAGGATGGCTCGCCCAGGCGGTCAGCGCGACCGCCGAACTCGGCGTCGCCGACGCGCTCGCCCGAGGCCCCCGACGGGTCGCCGAACTCGCCGCCGCGACCGACACCCACGCGCCCAGCCTCTACCGGCTGCTGCGGGCCGGCGCCGACATCGGCCTGTTCACCGAACACGACGACCAGGTCTTCGAACTGACCGCGCTGGGGGACGCGTTGCGCGCGGACAGCCCGGTCAGCCTGCGCAACTTCGCGATCTGGACCGGGCTGCCCGCCGAACGGCACGCCTGGGCCGGCCTCGCGGACGCCGTACGCACCGGGCACACCGCCTTCCCCCAGGTGCTCGGCAAGTCCGTCTGGGACTACCTGCACGACCACCCCGACGTACTCGGCGTCTTCGACCGGGCCATGACCGAGGCGTCGCGGCAGATCATCGCGCCGGTCGTCGCCGCTTACGACTTCGGGAAGTTCTCGACGGTCGTCGACGCGGGCGGCGGGCGGGGCGCGCTGCTGGCCGCCGTCCTCGCCTCCGCGCCCGGGACGCGTGGGATCCTGTACGACCGGCCCGAGGTCATCGCCTCGGCCGGGCAGCCGCTGCGGGACACCGGGGTGGCCGACCGGGCGGAGCTGGTCGCCGGGGACTTCTTCGAGTCCGTGCCCGGCGGCGGTGACGCCGTGATCCTCTCCAACATCATCCACGACTGGGACGACGAGCAGTCCCGGCGCATCCTGACCAACGCGCGTGCCGCGCTGGCCGACGGCGGACACGTACTGCTGGTCGAGGCCGTGCTGCCGGACCGGCCCCGGCCGTCGCCGACGATCTCCCTGATGGACCTCGACATGCTGGTCGTCGCCGGGGGACAGCAACGTACGGCCGGTGAGTTCGAGGCGCTGCTGGCGGACTCGGGGCTCAAGCTGGCGCGGGTCGTGCCGGGCGGGCATTGCAGCGTGATCGAAGCCGTACGGGTCTGACACGGGATGTGTGTCTTCCGTGGCGCCCACTGAAATCCGTACCGAGGAAAGAAGCAGATGACAGAACGGCTCGCACGCAGACTGTGGTTCGGGATCGGACCGGGGGTCGCCGTCGACGACGCGCCGGACGTCGTACGCCGGGTCGAGTACGCCGACCGGGCGGGGCTCGACTTCTTCGCCCTGTCCGACCACCCGTACTACGGCGACCGGCTGGAGGCGTACAGCACGCTCGGCCTGCTCCTCGGCCGGACCCGGAGCATCACCGGCGTCACGACCGTCACCAACCTGCCGACCCGCCCGGTGCCGCTGCTGGCCCGCACCCTGTCGACGCTGTCCGCGCTCTCCGGGGGCCGGGTCGTCCTCGGCATCGGCGCGGGCGGCTACTGGGACGACATCGCCCGCTTCGGTGTCACCCGGCTCGACCCGGCCGCCGCCGTACGCGCTCTGGAGGAGGCCATCGGCCTGGTGCGGGCGCTGTCCGACGGCCCGGCTCCGGTCACCCTGGACGGCGAGTTCACCCAGGTCGTCGGGCTCGACCCGGCGCCGGTGCCCGCTCCGCTGGTCTGGACGGGGTCCGTGGGCCCCAAGTCCCTCGCGGTCACCGGGCGTTCGGCGGACGGATGGATCCCCGGCAACGCGGCGGACTGGCACAGCGAGCGGTACCGCAGCTCACGGCCGCTGGTCGAGGAAGCCGCGCGCTCCGTCGGCCGTGACCCCGCGGACATCGTGACCGTCTTCAACCTGCCGGCCCGGATCACCGACGCCCCCGTCAACGCCCCGCGCGACTCGTCCGGGCGGTGGCTGGGCGGTTCCGTCGGCCAGTGGATCACCGAACTGACCGAGGCCGTCCTCGAACACGGCGCATCCGGGTTCGTGTACTTCGCTTCCGGTGACCCCTCGGGCCAGGTCGGCCTCGGCCGGTGGGCCGAGGAGATCGTGCCGGCCGTGCGGGAGGCGGTCGCCAAGGACCGGTGACCGGCACCGCGTCCGCTGTCGCGTGGCGTTCATCGGGCGCGCCCCGACCCCGCCCGCCGATTCCCCCGAGTCCTTCGAGAACCCGAGTCCCTTCGAGAAAGGTCCTGACATGCCCACCAGAACCACCCGCTCGCGCCGTCGGCTTCGTCTCGCGGGCGCGCTGCTCGCGGTCGTCCTGCCCGTCGCCGCGTGTTCGGGCGGGGGCGGGGACTCGGGCGGTACGAGTGACGGGGCGCCGCGCGACGGGGGGACACTGCTGGTCGGGGCCGAGGCGGATCCGGGGTGCCTGGATCCGCAGCAGACGGGGCAGATCAGCGCGGTCGACATCACCCGGTCCGTGGTCGACTCGCTCACCGCTCAGGATCCTAAGTCCGGCAAGATCGTGCCGTGGCTGGCGAAGTCGTTCACGACCAGCGCGGACGGCAGCGCTTTCACGTTCGTGCTGCGCGACGGCGTCACCTTCAGCGACGGCAAGCCCGTCGACGCGGCGGCCGTGAAGGCCACGTTCGACAACCTGGTGAAGCTGCCCGCGAACGGCGCCCCCAGCTATCTGATCGGCTACCGGGGCACGACCGTCACCGACGCGCACACCCTCACCGTCAAGTTCGCCACGGCCAACGCCCAGTTCCTCCAGGCGACGTCGACCGTCGGCTTGGGGATCCTGTCGCCCGCATCGTTCACGGCCTCGGCCGCCGACCGCTGCCGGGGCAAGTTCATCGGCTCGGGCCCGTACGTCCTGGACCACTACACCACCAACCAGGAAGCCGTACTGAAGAAGCGGGCGGACTACGCCTGGCCGTCGTCCCTCGCCACGCACAAGGGCGCCGCCTACCTCAGCGAGGTGAAGTTCACGTTCATCCCGGAGGCCGGCGCCCGTACCGGCGCCCTCTCCTCCGGTCAGGTGGACATCGCCAAAGCACTACAGCCCACGGACGAGGCCCAGTTCAAGGGCAACGGCTTCCGCGTCCTGTCGGCGCCGGGACCCGGGCTCGTACCGCCGCTCTCCCTCAACCACCGGGGAATCCTCGCTGACCAGAAGGTCCGCGAGGCGCTCCTCAAGGGCATCGACCGGCAAGGGCTCGTCGACTCGGTGTTCAGTCACTCGTACAAGCCCGCCACGAGCGTGCTGTCCTCGACGACGCCGTACTACGTGGACTTCTCCGACAGACTCCGATACGACCCACAGGGCGCCAAAGCCCTGCTGGACAGCGCGGGTTGGAACGCGGGCAAGAGCGGCATCCGGGAGAAGGCCGGCAAGCCGCTCGCCCTCACCTGGCTGATCCCCGCGCCGATGCCGCCCGCGAACGAGGCCGTGCAGCAGCAACTCCGGAAGATCGGCGTCGACCTGAAGCTGAAGGCCGTCACCCCGGCCGTCTACGTCGAGCAGCAGCAGAAGGGCAACTTCGACCTCACCGCCGTCGGTGTCACCCGCGCCGACCCGGACGTGCTGCGCACCATCTTCTACAGCAAGAGCGCCAACCTCTGGCATCTGCCGGCGAGTGAACTCGACACCTACCTGGAGCAGGAGGCCGCGGCGACCGACACGAAGACCCGCCAGACCGCCGTGTCCAACGCGGTCCGCTGGATCCTGGACCACGCAGACACCGTCCCGCTCTACGAGGGCGCCCAGGTCCACGGCGTCTCCGACAAGGTCAGGGGCTTCACCCTCGACGCCTCCAACCGGTTCGACCTGTACGACGCCTGGCTGGGCTGAGGGGGGTCGACTGTGCACACGGCCCTGTACACGGCCACCCGGACACTGCGCGCGGTGTTCGTCGTCTGGGCCGCGTTCACCCTCACCTTCGTCGCGCTGCGACTGCTGCCAGGCGACCCGGTCGCGCTCATGCTCAGCGGACGCGGCGGCTTCGCCGAACTGTCACCGCGGCAGGTCGCCCAGGCCCGCGCGGAACTCGGCTTCGACCGGCCGCTGATCGTCCAGTACGGCTCCGCCCTCGCCGGCGCGCTCCACGGCGACCTCGGCGCGTCCCTCCAGACCGGGCAGCCGGTCTCCCGCATGATCGCCGACGCCGTCCCACCGACCCTCCAGGTCGGCACCCTCGCACTGCTGCTCGCGCTGACCCTGGGCACGCTGCTCGGGGTCGCCGCGAACCTGACCGCGAGCCCCCTCCTACGCCAGCTCCTGCGCTCACTTCCGTCGTTCGCGGTGTCGCTGCCCTCCTTCTGGGTGGGACTCGTCCTGATCCAGCTCCTCTCCTTCCGCTGGCACCTCTTCCCCTCCTTCGGTGACAGCGGCTTCGCCGGCGTGATCCTGCCCGCCTGCACCATGGCGATCCCGGGAGCCGCACTGGTCGCCCAGGTCCTCGGCAAGTCCCTCCACACGACCCTCCAGGAGCCGTACGCCGACACCGTCCGCGCCACCGGCGCGGGCCGGACCCGGCTCCTGTTCGGCCACGGGCTGCGCAACGCGGCCATCCCGGCCGCGACCGTCGCCGGGATGCTCGTCGGCTCGCTGATCGGCGGTGCGGTCGTCGTCGAGACAGTCTTCGCACGGCCCGGCATGGGCCGCATCACCCAGTCCGCCGTCTCCGCGCAGGACCTGCCGGTCGTACAAGGGGTGGTGGTGGTCGCCGCCCTGGCCTTCGCGGTGGTCAACCTGCTGATCGACCTGCTGTACCCGGTGCTCGACCCCCGCATCCGCGCCACGGGACGGCTGGTGACCGCATGACGACGCTGACCCGGTCGCCCGTCGAGCCGGTCCGGGAGCCCGCACGACTTCGCCGCGTGTTCTCGGCCCCACTCCGCTCACCCGGCGTCACGCTCTCCGTCCTCGTCCTCGGGACCGTCCTCGGCTGGGCCCTCGTCCCGGACTGGTTCACCTCCCGCAGCCCCGTCACCGGCGTACCGGCGGACCGCTTCCGACCGCCGAGCGCCCGACACCTCTTCGGAACGGACCAGTTGGGCCGCGACATCTACGCCCGAGTGGTCCACGGCGCGGCTCTGTCGCTCCGCGCCACCGTCCTGGCCATCCTCATCGCCCTGGGCGGCGGACTGATCCTCGGGCTCGTCGCCGGGTTCTTCGGCCGCTGGACGGATGCGCTCATCATGCGGGCCGTCGAGGTCACGATGTCCGTCCCGCCGCTCCTGCTCTCCCTCACCCTTGTCACCGCGCTCGGCGTGGGCACCGGTCAGATCGCCGTCGCCATCGGCACGACCAGTGTCGCCGCGTTCACCCGAGTCATGCGGGCGGAAGTGCTGCGCGTACGAGCCGCACCGTACGTCGAGGCCGCCATCCTCTGCGGTGCGCGCTGGTGGCGCATCCTCCCCCGCTACATCCTCCCGTCCGCCATCGGCCCCGTCCTGGCCCTGGCCGCCCTCGACTTCGGCCTCGTCGTCCTCGCCGTCTCCAGCCTCGGCTTCCTCGGCTACGGCGAACCGCCTCCGGCCCCCGAGTGGGGCTCCCTCGTCGCCGACGGCCGCAACTACCTCGCCACGGCCTGGTGGCTGACCACCCTGCCCAGTCTCACCGTCACGGTCGTCGTCCTCGCGGCGAACCGGCTGTCACGAGTACTCGAAGCGGAAGGGAGGCATCGGTGAATCCGGTGGAACCGGTGCGTGATCACGACTCGGCGAGGGGCCGCGGTTCCCGCGCGGACGTGTCGGCGCGGGGTCCCGCGTGCGATGACGGCCCGACCGAAGTCCCTGGCGCCCACGCGACAGTATCGACTGGTGCCTCTCCCGCGCACGGCGGTGACGAGACGCCGGACCATGCCCTCTCCGCTCGTGGTTCGGCGAGGAACCGGGGCTCTCGTGCGGGGGCCGGGGGCGCTGACGGTGCGGCCGGGAGCCCCGGTGCTCGCGCTGCGGTTCCGCCCGGGGCGTCGGCCGGGGATCCGCTGCTGGCCGTGCGAGGCCTGCGGATCGGGTACCGCGGCGCGCATGGTACGCACCTCGCTGTGGACGGGCTCGATCTGAGAGCGACGGCCGGGGAGATCACCGCCGTGGTGGGGGAGTCCGGGTCGGGGAAGAGCAGTACCGCCCACGCACTGGTCGGGCTGTTGCCGGCCGGGGGCGTGGTGCTGGGCGGTTCTGTCCGGCTCCAGGGCGAGGAGCTGACCGGGCTCGGGGAGCGGGCATGGCGGGAGGTGCGGGGGCGGCGTGTCGGCCTGATCCCGCAGGACCCCGGCGTCAGTCTCGACCCGGTCAAGCCGGTCGGCGCGCAGGTCGCCGAGGTGCTTCGGGTACACGGCCTGGCCACCCGCAGGGAGGCCCCCACCCGAGCCGTCGACCTCCTCGCCGAGGCCGGACTGCCCGACCCGGCACAACGCGCCCGCCAGTACCCCCACGAACTCTCCGGTGGCATGCGCCAACGCGTGCTCATCGCCATCGCCACCGCCGCCCGCCCCCGCCTCCTCATCGCCGATGAACCCACCTCGGCCCTCGACGTCACGGTCCAGCGCCAACTCCTCGACCACCTCCAGGAAGTCGTCACCACCACCGGCACCGCCATGCTCCTGGTCACCCACGACCTCGCAGTGGTCGCCGACCGGGCGCAGCACGTGGTGGTGATGTCGCAGGGACGGGTGGTGGAGTCGGGGCCTGCCCAGCGAGTGCTCGCTGACCCCCGACACCCGTACACACGCCGACTGCTGGCGGACGCACCGACCCTCACGGCCCGGCCTCCGCGTGACCGTTCCGGCACAGGCTCCGCCCCGGCCCCCGTCGCCTCCGCACGCACGGCTGACCCCGTGGCAGCGGGTGCGGCAATCCGCGCTGCTCGACCTACCCCCGGCGAACCGGTTTCGACAGCACCCCTGTTGATCGTCACCGGTCTCACCCGGGCCTTCCCCGTCCGGGGGCCGGTCCTGTCACGGCGTCGTACGCACACCGCAGTCGACGGGGTCGGGTTCGAGCTGGGCAGAGCCGAGACCCTCGGCCTGGTGGGGGAGTCCGGGTCGGGGAAGTCGACCACCGCGCGAATGATTCTCGGGCTGGAGCGGGTCGACAGCGGAACGGTGCTGCTGGACGGGGTCGATGTCACCACCGTGCGGGGAGCCGCGCGGCGGGCGCTGCACCGTCGAATCCAGCTTGTCTATCAGAATCCGTACGCCTCGCTGAACCCCCGTTTCACCGTCGAGGAGTTGCTGACCGAGCCGTTGCGCAACCACAGGATCGGGAACAGGACGCGGTGGGGCGGAGAGGCGCGGCGGCTGCTCGACGATGTGGCGCTGCCGGCCGGCGTGGAGCGGCGCAAGGCGGCCGAGCTGTCCGGTGGGCAGCGGCAACGGGTGGCCATCGCACGGGCGTTGGCGCTCGGGCCGGAAGTGCTCGTGTGCGACGAGCCGGTGTCCGCGCTCGACGTCACCATTCAGGCCCGGATCCTGGAGCTGCTCGTCGGGCTTCAGGAGCGGCACGGGCTGAGTTATCTGTTCATCTCTCACGACCTGGCTGTCGTGGCACAGGTCAGTGACCGGATCGCGGTCATGCGCGGCGGCCGGATCGTGGAGAGCGGGCCCGCGGAGGAACTGCTGAGGGCGCCGCGACACCCTTACACCCGGGAGCTGCTGGCCGCCGTGCCGGGCCGCAGCGCGACGGAGGACATTCCATGCAGCTAGGGCTCATCACGTTCGGCAGTCTTCTGCCCGACCCGCTCACCGGCAAGACCCTCACCCAGCGCCAGCGGCTGCGGGACGTGGTGCGCGCGGCAGCCGACGCGGAGGACGCCGGGTTCGTCTGGTACACCGTCGGCGAGCACCACTTCGGGGAGCGGGACGTCATCTCCTCGCCCGCACTGGTGCTGGCCGCGATCGCGGAGCACACGACGACGATCAGGCTGGCGACAGGGACGACGCTCGTCGCCAACCGCGACCCGGTGCTCGTCGCCGAGGACTACGCGCTCGTCGACCTGCTGTCCGGCGGCCGACTCGAACTCATCGCGGGCGGCTCCTTCTTCCCGGAGCCGTACGCGGTGTTCGGCCAGTCCCCCGACTCGAAGGCGGCGCGCAAACGGGAGAACACCGAGCTGCTGATCCGGCTGTGGACCGAGGAACGGGTCACCTGGCACGGCGAGTTCAGGCCGCCGCTGGCCGAAGTCACCGTACAACCCCGGCCGTTGCAGGAGAGGCCGCCGCTGTGGATCAGTGGCGGTGTGGGGTCGGAGTCCGTGCGGCTCGCGGTCGAACACGGGCTGCCGCTGGTGGTGGGGACCACCGCGCGTGAACCCGGCACGTTCGTACCGGTCTTCGACGCCTACCGCGCCCTGTGGCAGGAGAGCGGACGCACCGACCCGCCCGGCAGGCTCGGTGCCGCCAGCCATGTCTTCGTCGCGGAGACGTCCCAGCGGGCGCGCTCCGTGTGGGCCTCCTACATGAACAACTACCTGACCGTGAAGAAGCCCGGCACCACACACTTCACGATCCCGCCGGACTTCGACACGTACATCGGCGACAACGGGCCCGCGATCTGCGGCAGCCCCGCCGAGGTCGTCGACAAACTGGGCCGCCTGCACGAACTGTGGGGCCACGACCTGCACCTCCTCGCCATCGATGTCGGCGGGATCCCGTACGCGGAGGTCCAGGCGGCCGCCGAACTGACCGCAGCCGAGGTCCTTCCCCAGGTCGCCGGTCTCGGGACCGAGGCGGTGACCGGTGCCTGAGCTGCCGCCCGTGGTCGACGCCGAGTGGGTCGGCGCGCACCGCGACACCCTCGTGCTCGCCGACGTCCGCTGGTTCCTGGACGGCCGCAGCGGCTACGCGGCCTACCTCAGCGGCCATCTGCCCGGCGCGGTCTGGGTCGACGTCGACACGGTCCTGTCCGGCCCGCCCGACGCGACCGGTGGGCGCCACCCGCTGCCCCAACCAGCGTCGTTCGCGGAAGCGTTGGGTGCGCTCGGCATCGGGGACGGTGCGACGGTGGTCGCGTACGACGCCGACGGCGGGCCGTACGCCGCCCGGCTGGTGTGGCTGCTGCGCCGGACCGGACGGCCCGCTGCCCTGCTCGACGGCGGGCTGACCGGCTGGCCCGGCGAGACCGAGACCGGCGCCGTCGTGCTCCCCGGGGCGCGGCTGACGCCGGTGCAGTGGCCCCAGGAGGCGCTGCGGAGCGCCGATCAGGTCGCGGCGGGCGACGCGATCGTCCTCGACGCCCGTGCCGCGGACCGGTACTCCGGTGTGCATGTCCTGCCGACGGATGTCCGTTCCGGCCACATCCCCGGCGCCCACAGCGCTCCCTGGAGTGCGAACCTCGCGCCGGACGGCACTTTCCTGGCGCCTGAGCAACTGAGCGCACACTACCGGGGGCTGGGAATCGAGGACGGCGCCGATGTCGTCGTCTACTGCGGCAGCGGGGTCACCGCCTGCCACGACCTCCTGGCCCTCGAACACGCCGGCATCACCGGTGCGGCCCTCTACCCGGGCTCCTGGTCCGCCTGGTCGGCGGACCTGTCCCGGCCGGTGGCGACCGGCGTGGAGCCCGGGTAGGGACGGGCGGGTCGGGGCCGGCGTTCACCAGCCCGTCCCGAACCTGGCCATCGGCTCGATCAACTCCCGCTCCTCGTATGCCAGATGCGACAGGATGGCGTCTGTGAGCAGGTCCGTCGCCGCCCGTAGCGCCTCCCGCTCCTTCTCGCCGCTCTCCTCGCCGACGAGGGCGACCAGTTCGCGGTCGATGCGCTCGATCAGACCGTGGATGGCGTGGTGTTCCTCGGTGAGTCGGTCCAGCACCTCGCCGAGCCGGGGGTCGGAGCGGCGCAGGTAGGGCAGGAGATCCTCGTCCTCGCGGGTGTGGTGCAGGGTGGTGATCCGGCAGTAGGACGCGCAGTACGCGCCGAGCGTCCAGGAGTTCTGCCGCAGGCTGAGCCGCTGGATCTCCGACCGTGCGTCCCCTGGTGCGAGGGTGTCGGCCAGCACCTCGCGCGCCACCTCGCGGAGCCGGTCGAGATCGGCTCGGAGCTGGTCGTGCGCGGCGACGAGGTTCCGGGCCGGCTCCTGCTCGCGACGCGGATAGCGCCGATCCGGGTCCGCGGGTGGTCCGACGGGGCGCGTCGACTCGTCCCAGGCTCGCTCGACGGAGCGCCACGCCTCCGGGGGCGGAGTGGGCCGTACGGTCAACGGATCCCCGGAAGAGGTTGTCGGGACCGGGACCTCGGCAGCACCTGTTCGCGGCCCCGCGACACCGGCCCGGCCCCCCGCCGCGTCCGCGACGGCCCTGTGCTGCGTGGTGATCACCGCCGCGGACCTGCGAACCACATCCGTGACACCTGCGTCCCCTGTGGCAGCCGGCGCGTCGATGGCGTCATCCTGACCGGCGGCTGCCCGGGTGCCGTCCGTACGCCGTCCGGCGTCGCGGGCCTGGCCACGTGCCGCCCCCGAGCCGTTCGCCGAACTCGGCGTGTGCGGCGCGCGTTTGCGTTCGGCCGTCACCAGCTCCCGTGTCGCTGGTGCCACGTCCGCGGCGAACGCCTCGAGCAGGGCCGGCTGATGGGCGGGCAGCAGGAAGGTGCTGGTGCCGTGCTCCAGGGTGAGCGCGGCGAGTTGCTCGGGCCAGGCGTCGAGCGGGCCTTTGGGGAAGCCGCCCGGACCTGGTGAGAGGTTGTACAGCCGGCGAACCGCGGAGGGAGCGCGGCCGGCGGTGACCGCCGCCTCGTCGACGATCCGGTGCCCTGCGGCGAGGCGGCCCGGCGGTACGTGCGGGACGCTGGGCAGCCAGCCGTCCGCCGCCGCGCCGGTCAGCGCCAGCATGCGGGGGCCGACGGCGCCGATCCAGATTCCGATGGGGTGCGCGGGCGCGGGGCCCGCGGCGGCGCCGTCGAGCCCGTAGTGCTCACCGGGTACGCGTACCCGGTGGCCCTCGCCCCACAGCGCGCGGATGACGTCGATGGCTTCGCGGGTCGCCCGCACCGCCTCGCCGGGTCCCCGGCGCGGTCCGCCGTCGGCGGCGATGGCGTCCCAGTACGCCCCGGCACCAAGCCCGAGTTCGACCCGGCCCCCGCTGAGCAGGTCCAGGCCGGCGGCGGTGCGGGCGAGTACGGCGGGCGGACGCAGGGGGAGGTTCGCGACGTTCGGGAAGACCCGTACGCGGCTGGTGGACGCGGCGATCACCGCGAGCGCCATCCACGCGTCGAGCAGTTCCGGCCGGTAAGGGTGGTCCGGAACGCTCACCAGATCCAGTCCCGCCTGGTCGGCGACCCGGGCCAGCGCCACCGTGTCGTCGGCATGCCCCGTACTCGGCACCAGGACAGCACCGAAGAGGAGGTCGTGTCCGTAGTCAGGCATATGGGTGCCAACTCCTGTTCATCGGCGGTACGGGGGAGAGAGGGGTGCCTGGCGGCTCCCGGCGGCCGAGGCGGGCATTGAGTCGGCAACTGACGCAAGGGGTGTGGGAGTTGTGTCCGGAGGTGTGCGGGGGCGCATCCAGCCCTCGATGGTTTCGCCACGTTCCCTCCCGCCCGCGAAGCCACCGGTTCCAGGCCTGTTCCCCCGCACACCCCCCGTCTCAAGCCGCCGACCGTGACTGCTCCTTGCCGGGAGGAGTGGGCGCAGGGGCCGCCGCCGGGGTCCTGCCCCAGAACCTGCCCGGCCCCGCCAGCGCGGCCAGCGTCGCGACGCCCAGGGCGATCGCCGACATGACGAACGCGGTGGTGTAGCCGGATTCGGCGGGTACCCGGGTACCGGGGATCGTCCTGGAGGCGACGATCGACGCGGCGATCTGGGCGCCGAGGGAGCCACCGATCGTCCGCATGATCGTGTTGATGCCGGTCGCCTCGCCGGTCTGGCTGCGGTCGACCGCGCTGACGACGAGGTTCGCCAGGGCGGCGAAGGCGAAGCCGACGCCGATGCCGAGGATCCCGGAGCCGACGTACATGGTCCACTCGGTGTCGTGCGCGCCCGCGTAGACCACGAAGCCGACGACTCCGATCAGGCAGGCCAGGACGAGCGGCAGCTTCCAGCCGGCGGCCGCGCCGATGCGCCCGGCGAGGGGGCTGGCTATCAGCATCGTCACGGCCATCGGCACCATGAACAGCCCTGCTTCGGTGACGGACGCGTCGAAGCCGTATCCGGCCCGGGACGGGGTCTGGGCGAGGAGCGGCACCAGTGTGAACGCGCCGTACATGCCGAACCCGATGATCAGTGCGGTGATGTGACTGGTCAGCACGGCGGGGCGGCGCAGCAGTTCGAGGTCGATGAGGGGTTCGCCGACCTTGCTCTCGGCGTATGCGAACACCGTGAGCAGCACGACGGCGGCGAGGAACAGGCCGATGATCCCGCCGGACGTCCAGCCCCATGACTTGCCCTCGCTGATGGCGAGCAGCAGTGCCACGACAGCCGCGCTCAGCAGCACCACGCCGGCCCAGTCGATGCGTCCGGGGTTGGTGGCCGAGGACTCCCGGATGAACGCGGTGACGGCGGCGATGCCGAGCAGGATGACGACCAGTCCGAGCCAGAAGATCCAGTGCCAGTCGAGGGCGTCGACGATCGGGCCGGGGATCACGAGCCCGACGCCGAAGCCGATGCCGAACGTGGACGAGATCAGGCCGATCGCCACCGGTACCCGCTCGCGCGGGAACTGGTCGCGCACGATCCCGAACGCCAGCGGGAAGGCGGCCGACCCGACACCCTGCACGGCGCGCGCCGCGATCAGCAGGGCGAGCGAGTCGGACAGAGCGGCTAACAGGGTGCCCGCGGCGAAGACGGCGAGGCTGGCGATCAGCACCCGGCGCTTGCCGAACATGTCGCCGACCCGCCCCAGAAGGGCAGTTGCCACCGACGCGGTGAGCAGGAAGGAGCTGAGTACCCAGGACACGGCCGTCGTCGAGGCGTCGAACTCACGCTGGAGGTCGGGCAGCGCGGGCACGACCATCGTCTGCATCAGGGAGAAGGACAGGACGGCCAGGAGCAGGGCGGCGAACGGGGCGGTGGTGCCGCGCTGTGCGCCGGGCGGTGGTGTGTCGGTCATGGAGCGGTCCTCCGGAGACGGGCGCCTCGGTCCGCTGTTTCGGAGCACGGATGGAGCGCCGAATTAGTATCGCCCTGGAATGATTCCATGATGTCATCATCACGTCCAGTCACTGTATGCCCTTATCGTGAACGCATGAGCCAAACCCCTGAATCCGCTGCGGGCGCCACAGTCCAGGACAACGCGTCTCGCCCGCCGAGCCTGCTGGCGCTGCCGTCGTACCTCGCCGGACACATGGCGCGGATCGGCCACGACGCGCTCGTCGAGGCGGTGGGTCGGCACGGGCTGCGGCTGCCGCACTTCGCGACCCTGACCGCGCTCTCGGACTTCGGCCCGCTGCCTCAGCATGTGCTGGCCGACCGGCTCGGCTTCCAGCGCAGCCACCTGGGCGGCTACCTGGACGCGATCGAGGAGCGCGGGCTCGTGCGCCGCACCCGCGACCGGAACGACCGGCGTCGGCAACTGGTCGAACTGACCAGCGAGGGAGCCGAGTTGCAGCGCCGGCTGTGGCAGGTGGCCCAGGAGTCCCAGGACTCCTTCCTCGGCTGCTTCACCCCCGAGGAGCGGGACACGCTGACGACGCTGTTGCGCAGACTGCTGGACGCCGACGACCGGGCACGCTCCTGATAAACCCGCAACCGAATTTCGTAAGGATGATTGCGTGCGCCAAGTAGCCGAAGGCGGTTTCATACTGCTGCAACAGAAAATTCACCGCGACGGATTGGAATGTGCGTCCCCGGTTTCGTAGAATCGTGCAGGAGTTCTTATTCGTGCGACGACGTGCCTCACGGGGGGAGCATGACGCAGACGTCAGAGTTCTTGCGAGGGTCTCCGTTATCCAACCAGTGCATCGAACGCCTGCCGGGCCCCGCACCCGTGGCAATACCCGGCACCCCGGCCTGGCGCATCCTGCTCGTCGAGGGCGACGCCTCCGCGGCCTGCGCGCTGGAGGAGGGGCTGCGCAGGCACGGTCACGAGGTGGCCGCCGTGGACCGGGGCAGCGTCGCCCTGGCCGCCCACGAGAGCGTGGACCTCGTCCTGATGGAGCTCGAACTCCCGGACCTGGACGGCCTGGAGGTGTGCAAGGCCATCCGAGCCGTCAGTTCTGTGCCGCTGATCGTCGTCACCGCGCGCGGATCGGAGCTGGACAGAGTACTCGGACTCCAGGCCGGCGCGGACGACTACCTGGTCAAGCCGTACGGGTTCCGTGAGCTGATGGCCCGCATCGACGCGGTCATGAGGCGTGTGCGCATCCAGAGCACGCAGGGCCGCGCCATCGACCACGGCCCGCTGCACATCGACGTGAACTCCCGCGAGGTCTGCGTGGACGGCCACGGCGTGGACCTGACCCGCAAGGAGTTCGACCTCCTCTGTCTGCTCGCCTCACACCCCGACACGGTCATCTCGCGCAAGCGCCTGCTCCAGCAGGTGTGGGGCGACTCCTGGTCCCGGCGGACCGTCGACACCCACGTCAGCAGCCTCCGCAGAAAGCTGGGCGACAGTGGCTGGGTGGTCACCGTACGCGGCGTCGGATTCCGGCTGGGGCACGCCTGAATTTCCGCACATGGCAATGAGAAGAGCTATATGCAGCCTTTTTGCCATAACTTTCGGCGCCGCGGCGGAATAGATCGAGGCGACCGCCCGAAAATCACTCGCGTGATGCCAGACCTGAAAATGGATTCCGGCTCCACCGCGTTTTCCGAACCCCTCCGGGGGGCGGACTCCGATTCCCGCCGATGGAAGCGAGTCGTGCATGTCTCACACGCATGAGTCCCCCGTCGTCGTCGCCGGGGCAGGCCCTACCGGGCTGCTGCTCGCCGGTGATCTCGCGGCGGCCGGCGTCGACGTCGTCATACTGGAGAGGCGTCCGAAGGGCATCAGCAACCTGACCCGCGCCTTCGGCGTGCACGCCCGGACCCTCGAACTCCTCGACGCCCGGGGGCTCGCCGACGAACTCGTCCGCACCGGCCGGACCATTCGCGAGCTGCGGCTGTTCGGGGCGGTGCCGTTCGACATCGGCACGCTGCCGTCCCGGTTCCCCTTCCTGCTGGTCACGCCGCAGTACGAGGTGGAGAAGCTGCTGCTGCGCCGGGCCCTGGAGAACGGCGCGGTCATCCGGTACGGCACGGAGGTCGCCGGTCTGGAGCAGGACCAAGACGGCGTCACCGTGTCGGTGCGAACGGAGGCCGGCGACACGACCGTACGGACCGGGTATCTCGTCGGCGCCGACGGGGTGCGCAGCGCGGTGCGGGAGGCGCTCGGCCTGCCCTTCCCCGGCAAGGTGGTGATCCGGTCGGTCGCGCTCGCCGACGTGAAGTTCACCGAGGAACCGCCCCTCGTGGTGCGGGTGCACGGCACCGGCGGCGCGTTCGGTTTCATCGCCCCCTTCGGGGACGGCTACTGGCGGGTCGGCGGCTGGGACCGCGCGCACCGCGGCGAACCCGAGGAGACGCCGGTCGAGTTCGAGGAGCTGCGCGAACTCATCGCGCGGGCCTTCGGTTCCGACTTCGGGATGCACGACCCGCGTTGGCTGTCCCGCTTCCACAGTGACGAACGGCAGGCCCCGGAGTACCGCGTCGGGCGCGTCCTGCTGGCCGGTGACGCCGCCCACCAGCATTCCCCGGCCGGCGGCCAGGGCATGAACACCGGCCTCCAGGACGCCGCCAACCTCGGCTGGAAGCTGGCGGCGGTGCACCACGGCCGGTCCGCCGACGCGCTGCTGGACACCTATCACGCCGAACGCCACCCCATCGGCAAGGCGGTCCTGCGGAGCAGCGGCCTCAACCTGCGCCTCGCCATGGCCCACAACCCGCTGGAGATCGCCCTGCGCACCGTACGCAAGCTGGTGGTCACCCACGTCCGCCCGGTGACCAGGCAAGCTGTCGGCGAGATCACCGGCATCGGCTTCTCCTACCCCGCCCCGCGAGGCGCGCACCGCCTGACCGGCAAGCGCGCCCCGGACCTGGAGCTGGACCGCGGTCGCCTGTACGAGGTGCTGCGCGAGGGATGTTTCGTGCTGGCCCTGCCGCCGGGCACGGAGGCGGGCGGGCTTGCGCGGAACGGGCTGATCGTCGCTCACCGCACCGGCGGCGACGAGGCGCTTCTGATCCGCCCCGACGGCTACTACGCCTGGGCGGGGGCGCCGCAGATACCCGTCATCGAGGCCGGCGTCGCCCCCTGGACGGGCTGACCGGAACCGGCGGACCGCGTCGGAGCGGTCCGCCGTCACCGGCCGTACACAGGCCATCCCGGGCCCTCAGCGCGGCGGCAGCGGCGAGAGCGTCGGCAGGTGGGCGAGGAAGCCGCCGTCGACGGAGAGCACCTGCCCGGTGATGAACGAGGCGGCCGGGGAGGCGAGGAACGCCACCAACTGGCTCACGTCCTCGGGAGTACCGAGGCGCGGGATCAGGTTCGCGCTCTGGAACATCTGCTGCACCGGCACCGGCATGTCCGCCTCCAGCGCCGGCGTGCGGACCAGCCCCGGCGCGACGGCGTTGCAGCGGATGCCCTCCGCGCCGTACGCGGCGGCCACGAACCGGGTCAGCGCGATCAGCCCGCCCTTGGAGCTGCCGTAGGCGACCATCACCCGGTCACCGGAAAGGCCCTGGCCACTGGTGATGTTGATGATCGACCCGCCGCCGCGCTCGATCATCACCGGAACCGTGTGCTTGCACAGCAGCATCGGACCCCGCAGGTTGACCGCGAGGACCTGGTCCCACAACTCCACCGACATCGACACGACGTCCCGGTCCTGCCGGATCGCGGACGTCAGCGCCGCGTTGTTGTCCAGGACGTCGATGCCGCCGAAGGTGTCGACGGTGAAGTCCACCAGCCGCTCGACGCTCGCCTCGGAGGATATGTCGACGCCGTGCCCGACCACTGAGAGTCCCTGCGCGGCCAGCTTCTCGGCGGCCGCCTTCGCGGTGTCGGCCGCGACGTCCGCGAGGACGACCTGCGCACCCGCGACCGCCAGCGCCTCCACCGTCGCGACGCCGATCCCTCCCGCGCCGCCGGTGACCACGGCCACTTTGCCGACCAGGGACTGCGTTCCGTTCGTCATCGGTCAACGACCTCTCGTAGCCGGGTGGATATGCGGAGAAGCGGCGCTGCACGGTCCTGTCGGGTGTATGGAAAGGTCAGGCGGAGACTCCGAACAGCTCGCCGAAGCGTCCGAGCAGCAGGTCGGCGCCCTTGTAGCCGGAGGTCTCCGCCGCGCCCAGCACGACCGGGCCGTCGGGGCCGGGCACCTGCGAGGCGCCGCCGGTCGAACCGAGCGGCACGAGCACCGCATCCGGCCCCGGCCGGTAGGTCTGTTCGACCGGGCGCCCGGCGGCCAGCGCCCTGATGTTGGCGGCGACGGTGACGGCGTGTTCGGTGGCCGCCTTGGACCGCTTCGGCTCGGGCACGGCGGTGACGTCACCGATGGCGAACACGTTCGGTGCGCCCGCCACCCGCAGGTGCTCGTCGACCTCTACATGCCCGTCCCGCCGCCGTGCGGCGGCGAGTTCACCGGCCAGCATGTCGCTGAGCGGCGTCATCCCGTAGCAGCGGAACCACAGGTCCGCGTCGATCCGGATACCCGCCTCGGTGGTGACCGAGAACGGCCCGCGCACCCCCGCAGGCGTCGACGGCGGGGCAGTCAGCGCGCTGCCCAGCTCCAGCCGTACGCCCCGCTGGGCCAGTTGCTCACGCAACGCGTGGCGCAGCTCGGGCAGATAGCGCCCGCCCAGCACGTCCTCGGCAGGGTCGACCACGACCACCTCCGTCTGCGGCCACCGCTCGGTGATCTCTCCAGCCAGCTCCAGTCCGACGGGGCCGGCCCCGAGCAGCAACACCCGGGAGGAGGAGGTGAGTTCGGCCCGCGTGTCCGCGTGTCGCAGCACGGAATCGGCGCTGTCCTCGGTGTCCGGCTTCGCCGGGTAGGGGTACGACGAACCAGTGGCGAGGACGACGTAGTCCGCGTCGATGCGCGTGCCGTCGGCCGTGGTGACACCTCCCGCGTCCACCGCCACGGCGCGGGCGCGCACATGCCGGCCCCGAGTGAACAGCCCGTCGTACCCGAAGTAGATCCGCTGGGCCCACTCCTCGTCGACCAGCCCGCGTAAGGCCGCCACCGCGTGGACGAAGGCGTCCTTGGGATCGATCAGGACGACGTCGAAGTCCGGGTCCAACTCACGGGCCAGCGCGGCCCCTCCGTATCCGCCGCCGACGATCGCGACCGTGCTGCCCATAAGTTGCACTCCTTGTGCTCACCGCGTCGGTACCACCGGCGGAAGACAGGGCTCCGCCGACACTCGGGAAGCCTAACCGGCGGCCTAGGTAAAGTGCAATCTGTATGGCAATTAATGCCCGGAGCCTGACAGAGACATCGAGGTGTCGCATGCCCATGGCCTACCTGTACGACCGTTTCGGCGGACCGGAGGTCGAGTACTTCGCCGACCTCCCGCGACCGGTTCCGGGCCCCGGTGACCTGCTGCTCGCTGTGCACGCGGCCGGCGTCAACCCCGTGGACTGGAAACGCCGCTCGGGCCGCCGTCCGGCCGGGGCGCCCGCCGTCGTGCTGCCCGCCGTGATGGGCGGCGAGGCGGCAGGCAGGGTGGTCGCGCTGGGCCCCGGCACCACCGGCTTCGCCGTGGGCGACGCGGTCCTCGGCGGCCCGACGACAGGCGGGTACGCCCAGTACACCCTGCTGCCCGCGCGAGCGGCGGTCCGCAAACCGCCGGAGGTCTCCTGGACCGACGCCGCCGTCCTGCCCATCGCCGCCGCCACCGGCTACGGAGCGGTACACCAACTCGCCCTCCCGCCAGGCGCGACGCTGCTGGTGACCGGCGTCGGGGGAGGCGTCGGCGTGGCCGCCGCGCAGGTCGCGGTGGGTCTCGGGCTGACCGTGGTGGGCTCGGCGGCCGAGGACAAGCGGGCGTTCGTCGAGGAACTCGGTGTACGGTTCGTCGCCTCCGGACCGGGCCTCGCCGCGCGGCTGCCGGGCCGCGTGGACGGCGTACTCGACCTGGTCGGCGGAGAGGTCCTGCGCGAGAGTGCCGGGCTCCTGGCGGACCGCACGAAACTGGTGAGCGGCGCCGACCGGGACGCCGTCGCCGCACTCGGCGGCGCGCCGGTGGGGTCGGTGCGTGACCCCGCGATCCTGGGCGCTGTCGTGGAGCTGGTCCGCACCGGCGCTCTGAACCCGAAGGTGACGCACGTGATCCCGTTCGAGCGGGCACCTCGGGCGGTCCGGGCCGTGGAGGGCGGACACGGCCGGGGCAAGACCGTCCTGGAGATGCCGCCTTTGACTTGAGAGCCCGAGTGGCGGACCGCTCGGCCCTCCAGGAAGTAAAATGCAATTTGCATGGCAATTTGGCCGACGGGCCACCCGATCCACCGGAGGCTCCCCTGAACACCACACCGCCGGCTCCCGCCGACCCCGACGTGCCGACGCGCCCCGGGCGACCCGGCGGCAGGGCCGCGAAACGCCAGGCCATCACCCAGGGCGCGCGTACCGTCTTCGGCCGCGAAGGATACAGTCGCACCAGCATCGAGGCCATCGCCGCCGAGGCCGGGGTGTCCACCCGCACGATCTACAACCATTTCCAGGGCAAGGACCACCTCTTCTCAGACGTGGTCCGTGACAGCGCCAGCCAGGTCGCGGACGCCTTCATCGCGACGGTGGCCGAACAACTCTCCGGCACCGACGCCCGCGCCGACCTGATCGCCCTCGGCCGCGCCCTCGTCGGTCAACGCACCCAGTTCCCCGACCACTTCGCGATGATCCGGCAGATCAAGGCCGAGGTGCAGCACTTCTCGCCCGCCCTGATCGACACCTGGCAGCAGGCAGGACCCCTGCGCGTCCAGAGCGAGGTCTCCCGGCGCCTTTCCCAGCTCACCGACGCCGGCCTCCTGCACATCTCCAGCCCCGCCCGCGCCACCCTCCACTTCGTCGCCCTGGTCAACTCCGAGATCACCATCAGCCCCTACGCCAGCCGCGCCCCGAGCCCGGCACAGGTCCGCGCCTGCGTCACCCGCGCGGTCGACGCGTTCCTGCACGGCTACGGGGCCGCGGCCACGGACTGAGTGAATCCGTACCACGTCGCCGACGGCGACCACCTGCTTCCGGGGCTGGAAACGGCCGGGCCGCACAACCAGCCGGTGCGGAGGTGGTCACGGCACAGGTGGGCCCCGAGGAGTTCCTGCGGATTCTTCGGGGCGATCCCCACAGTGGATCGCGGTGGTGACCACCGCGACGCCGACCACCCACCCAGAGGGTTCCCCTGTGATGCCTTCCCGGCGGCCTCCGCCGAGCCGCCCCTGCTGGTGGCGTGCCTGGACCGGCATCCAGCACCCCGCAGACCCCGCTGTCCCGGCGGGCGTTCGTCCTGCACCCGCAGGACGATGGCGCAGGGATCATTCCTTGGTGAGGAGGCGGACAAGACGCTCGCCGTGCCTTCCGCCGAACCACTCGGCGTGGCCGACGCAGTACTCCTGTGCCGGCCTCGTGTTCTGCGCAGATCGTGTCACGCTGTGGAAGTAGCCGAGTTCGGAGAGGGCGAACTCCGCGTGCCGCAGGGGAAGATGGGCGGCCAGGGCGGCAGACTCCGCTTTGGTGAGGGGCGTACGGGCCGGTGGCCGTCGGGGATCGCCAGAGCGTCCTGTTCGCGGACCGGGAAGCCGGGACGAAGCGGAAGACCGTCGGCACCACGACCGGGGCGATCGCCGAAGAGCTCGAAGGCGGGGCACCGGTGTCCCGGGCGAATCCTCGCACCCGGCCCGCAGGAACGACCACGACGGCATCAGTCCCCCTCGCCGCGGCCCTCCGGCTCGAACCCCCCGATGGTCGGTCGTGACGTCGGCAGGATCCCGGCATGGCCGATCGTCGTTTCGAGTTGATCTGCGAGAGCGTCGACGGCGGCCGACACGCGCCCGGGACCGCCCAGGTCGCGGGCGCCTCAACTACCCTGCAAAGCAGTTTGGTTGACACGGGCCGAACTGCGTGCTTCCATCCCGGCATGCCTTTGCCGGAGCCTCTGACCCGTCGCCGCGCCGTGGACCTCGTCCGCGTGGCCGCCGCGCTGTGTCGGCTCCCCGGCTGATCGGCTTTCTCTCGGTTCTCTTCTTCGACGGCCGCGTCGCGCATGCGCTGTCGGTTTGTGCAGGCATGTCGAGGACGTTCCCCTGCGCGTCGGCTGCCGCGCTCTGCCCGGCCCCTCTTCCCCGCCTACGCATGGGACTGCCATGTCTGCTGCCGGCTCCGCCGCCCACCAAGAGTTCGCCTACGATCGCCGCAGGCTGCGCCAGTGGCTCGCCGGCGAGGCCAGAGCGGACGGGGTCACGCGGCGCCGGCTGCTGACCCTGCTGGCCGCGACCGCCGCCGCCACCGCGCTCCCCGTGAGGAATCCGGCGCGCGCCGCCGACTCGCCGATCGTCAAGCCGTTGCCGCCCGAGTGGTTCATCCAGCGCGGCACCAACGCCGAGACCCGCTGGGAGGCGCTGCGTGGAACCGGCCACCACACCCCCAACGCACTGTTCTTCGTCCGTAACCACACGGCGACACCGGTCCTGGACGCCGCCGACTGGCGGCTGAGACTGTGGGGCGACGGGCTGCGCGGCACGCCTGCCGAGGACCGGCCGGTGGAGTTCGGGTACGACGATCTGCGTGCCCTGCCCGCCGTTACCCGCACCGCGTTCGTCGAGTGCGCCGGGAACGGCCGCAGTTATTACACGACACAGCAGGGCGAGACGGTCACCGGCACCGCGTGGACGCTGGGCGCGGTCGGCGTCGCGCGCTGGCGCGGGGTGCGCCTGGCCGACGTACTGCACAGGGCCGGGCTGTCCCCGTACGCCGTGGACGTGCAGCCCCGTGGCCTCGACGCCGAGTATGTCAGCGGCGGCGAGAGCCTCGGCCGGGTGCGCCGCCCGCTGCCACTGGCCAAGGCGCTGGACGACGTACTGCTCGCGTACGAGATGAACGGCGAGCCGCTGCCGTACGATCACGGCCACCCGGTGCGGGTGCTCGTGCCCTCGTGGGTGGGGATCGCCTCGATCAAGTGGGTCGGCGACATCGAGGTGTCGGCGCGGCCGCTGTACTCGCCGTGGAACACCACCTTCTACCGGCTGTTCGGCCCCGCCTACCCGGAGGACGGCAGTGCTCCGCTGACCCGGCAGACGATTAAGAGCGCCTTCGAGCTGGCGAGCGGTGCGACGTTCGCGGCGGGGGAGAGCCAGGTGCTGCACGGACGGTCCTGGTCGGGCGCGGGCGTCGTTGCGCGGGTTGATGTCTGCACCGACAGTGGGACGAACTGGCGGCGCGCCCGACTTCATGACCGGCCGCGTCCCGGCACCTGGACACGCTGGTCCGTCCCGTGGACGCCCGGAACGCCCGGCCCGACGCACTTGCTGGCGCGCGCCACGGACACGGCAGGCCGTACCCAGCCGGACACCGCCGTGTTCAACGCGCAGGGCTACCTGTTCCACGCGGTGGTCCGGCACCCGGTGTCTGTCCTCTGATACCGCTGTGCGGACCTCTCACCGCGTCAGGTCTCCTCGTGCAGGGCATCGGCGGCCGGCAGGTCCCCTGAAGGGGTCTCCTGTCGCCCGTTGCCGCGGAGCTGGTCCTGCGCCCACCTTTCGAAGGTGGTGAGGGGCAGGCCCAGATCCTTCGCGAAGCCGGGTCGGGCGGGCTGGAGTTCTTCGTTGATGCGGGCCTGCGCGAAGCCCATGCCGGGCATCCCGGCGGCGGTCGCTTCCGCGCTGGTCATGTGGGGTGCCGCAAGTTCGACGCCCAGGGTGCGGGAGAGGGTCGCGGCGATGTCCGTCATGGACAGGAAGTCGCCGGCCAGTTCCAGTTCGACCCTGTCGAGCCGTTCCGGCTCGGCGATGGCCGCGGCGGCCGCCGTGCCGATGTCGGCGACGGCGATGAGGGAGAGCCGGGTCGCGGGCTTGAGCAAAGTGACCAGCCCACCCTCGATGCCGCGGGGGAACATGATCCGGGCTGAGGGGAGGAAGTTCTCCATGAAGAAGCCCGGCTTGATGAGCGTCCAGTGCGTGAAGCCCGCCTCGCGGACCCGGTCCTGGATCCCGGCCTTGGCGCTGTAGTACGGCTCCATCCACGCCCACTGGTCCTTCGCCCAGCTGACATGCTGCCCCGCACCGGAGACAGAGGTGTGGACGAACTGCGGGACTCCCGCGGCTCGGGCCCCTTCGATCAGGTTGACGGCCTGCGCGACCTCGCCGTCGAAGCCGCGGCCGTCCATGTCAGGCATCTGGACGGAGAACACCGCGCACGCTCCCTCGGCGGCCCGGCGTACCGAGCCGGGGTCGTCCAGGTCGCCGGTGACCAACTCGGCGCCCAGCGCCTCGACCTCCTTGGCCCGGTCGGTGGCCGGGTCGCGGACGAGCGCCCGGACGGGAATCCCCGCGGCGATCAGGGCGCGCGCGGTGGCACCGCCCTGCCGGCCGGTGGCGCCGACGACCAGAACGGGAAGGGACTGTGTAGTCATGGTGCTCCTCCGCCGAGAACCCGGAAGTAAACGGTGGGGCCCGCCGTTTACTTCCGAGTACAATACGGAGGGCCCCGCCACTTAGCAAGCACGGAGACGCCCCATGACCGGCCAACGCGCGGACGCCCGGCGCAACTACGCCCTGATCCTTGCCGTAGCAGAGGCCGAGGTTGCCGCGCATGGCGCCGACGCCTCTCTGGAACAGATCGCTCGTACCGCCGGGGTCGGATCGGCCACCGTCCGCCGGCACTTCCCCACCCGAAGGGCACTTCTGGAAGCGGTATTCAGCAACCGGATCGACGCCCTGTGCGCCCTCGCCACGGAACTCACCAGCGCCGACGACCCACGGTCCGCACTGCTGGACTGGCTCAACGCACTCACCACGTACGCGACCTCCGCACGCGGCATGGCCGATGCGCTGCTCCAAGACGCGGCGGACGAGGCCGATCACGTGAACGCCTGCTCGGCCCGGCTCGGCGGTGCCGTGGACCCGCTGCTGCACCGTGCCGTTCGGTCCGGTGCGGTGGCGCCCGAGGTAACCACGGCCGACCTGATTACGCTGGTCACCGGCCTCGCGCTCGCCACGGAGCAGCACCCGGACCCTGCCGCCGAGGCGCACCGGCTGCTCACCCTGACCGTGCGGGGCATCAGCCCGCAAAGCTGATCCGCACAACGGTGGACGCCGGGCGCAGGGTGTCAGGACGAGCCCCCCAAAAAACCTCTCCCGCGTCCATCGCGCGGCGGGCCGACGCCGCCTCCGCCCGCGGCAGCACCCCGTGCACGACCGTGCGCAGCCTTCCGCCTGTGGCATCGGCGAACCGGGAAGGCCGCACGGCCTGCCGGTCGGGCCCGGGCACGGTGTCGGAGCTGAAGGTGGCGAACGACAGCGACCCGCGGAAGCCGGCCATCAGCCGCATGCCGAAATCCACCGGCGGCGGCCCGCCGAACACGCCGACGGCCACGTAACGCCCGTTGGGGTTCAGCCTGTCCACGAAGACCGGAAGCTGCGCACCGGCGACCAGGTCGATGACGACATCGAAGCCCTCCGGCGCGTCCGATCCTCCTCACCCGCCCGGCCCAGGACATCGGTCGCGCCCAGGTCCTTCAGGCAGGCGTCGCGCTCCGCCGAGGACATGGTGACCGCCGCCGCGTCCGCCGCAATGCCGCCCTCGCCGACCCGGACCCCTGGCACAGCTTCCAGAGCCTGATCCAGCGGATCTGTGAACTCCACGCACACAGCCGCGGCTTCGCCGACGCCTTCATGACGGCCTTCCCCGAAGCCGCCGACTTCACCGCCGACCGCCGACCGCCGACCGCCGACCGCCGACCGCCGACGGACCGTACGGGCGGTCACCGAACTGGCCCGCCGCGCCCATGCCTCCGGCCGGCTCCGCCCCGGTTTCGTCGTCGACGACCTGATCCTCATGCTCATGGCCCATCAGGGCCTCCAGGATGCCCCTCCCGCTGCCCGGCCCGGCAGCCTCCCGCCGCTTCGCCGCCTACGTGATCGAGGTATTCCGCGCCCCACCCGGGACGGGAGCCCCCGCATCGCTGCCGCCGGCCCCGGACCTGCGACCCGCAAGCTCACCCGACCCGCCTCGACCCGTATCTGCGGGCGGCGGCTGGCGACATAGGCCCGCACCATGTGATAGGTCACCTAGACCGCACCGTGCTCGTCGACCGGGCGGTCGAAGATCCGCTTGGCGGTGTGCCGCTGCTTGCGTGGAGCATCCAGGACCGCCCTCGGCATCTGGTCGATGACCGGCTTGAACGCATGCAGCCGCCGTCTTGCGGGGTGGCAACTGCTCGCGAGGCTCGGGCCAGACCGAAGCCATGGCCGCCCTCACCGTCCGGAACCCGACCCCGTACTTGCGCTGCCCCTCACCACGGAAAGCATTCCGAGTATCCCGCCGCAAGCACCCAAGTGGTGTCAGAACTCAGTGCGATATCACTCTCCACCGACACCGGTCGCTGTCGCTCCCGATCGACAACCGGTGTCACCACTCACTGATAAAGCCAACCGCGGCTACGACCAAGACAAGTACCGCCGCCTGGTCCGGGACCTCGTCGTGAAGCCGCAGACCGCCCGCCGTGGGACCGAGCACGGCTCCGGCCTGCGGACCCAGCGCTGGGTCGTCGAGCGAGTGTTCGCGCACCTGCACTGTTTCCGTCGCCTTCGCGTCCGCTGGGAGACACGCGATGACATCCACGGAGCCTCCCTCAGCCTCGCTCGCCGCATGATCTGCTGGCGACGGCTGAAGAAGCTCGGGTCGCGTTGACCGTCGGTGTCCTGAGGGGCCCTGAAGCCGTGATCTCTCGTTCAAGCGATGGAACAGGAGGCCGCCCGCGCCGAACTGGCCCACGCCGTCTCCACCGCCCGACAGAAGATCACCTTGCTGCGCCGCGGCTGACCAACAAGGAGGGCCACTGTGGCAGCACCCGCCGAGCGCGCCAGGCCATCTCCCGGGCGGTATCGGATCCGTCGCCACGACCACCGAACCCTGGACCGGATCCGGTGTCGTGCCACCGGCCTGGGCGGCAGCAGGATGAAACACGCTCGCCCGAAGCGGCCGGCCGCCATCCTCGGCAAGCCACGAACCTCGCCCAGGGACACTCCGCAGGACGGCGGACTCCTGTTCCACGAGCTGCCGCAGGTTCTCACCGACCGTGATACGGCCTGGAGCTGGGCTTCGCCCAGGAATTGGCCGCCGCGGGAGCTATGAGCCGTCTACTGCTTGCCAGTCGGGTAGGGCATCCCGCCACGGGTGCTCGGGCGGCAAGCCGACGCGCGGGTCGTCCACCCACGTTCTCCAGGCTTGCGGTAGCCGAACCGGGCACTGCGTCGTCGGCTGCTCCAGCAGGTCCCACGCGTCGCGATAGCCCTCCCAGGTCGACGCGTGCACGCGGGCCTGTTCGAAGCCGGTGTTTCTCTTGCCGGGCGGGAGACCTGGCTCGGTCAGCCATGCCTGGTGCTCCATCCATGCCGCAGCCCACACGTGGTCGCGCGGGACGACGTACGACGCCGGCGCCCGGCCGGGCGTCGAATTCAGAGCGACGAACACGAACCACTCGCGATCGCTCAGGGACGGTAGCTGCGTCTTGGTCCCGCAGCGCCAGTTGGGCCTCGGCATGGGGCTTGCCGACTTGACCTGTACCTCGATCATGCGGCGGGTGCCATCGGCGCGGACGGCGAGAATATCGGTGCGCTCCAGGCCGTCGCGGGTGAGCGCGGCACCCCATCCGGCGCCGGCGAGGACCGAGCACACCCAGTGCTCGCCGGCACTCTTGGTCATTTTCGTGTCCACGACAGAGATTGTGCGCGATGGCCACGATGCTTTGCGAGCTACATGCGCTTGGGTCGGACCAGCCTTGCTCTGGTATCTCCCTTGTCGTCGGCGCGGAGACAGTCGCCTCCTGGGACCGTGACGAATTGGTGCGATCCGCTGACCGGCGTAGGGTCACGACGTCGATCGTCGTGCAGTCCTCTCGCGCTGTTCGAGCCACTCGAGGTACCAGCTGCGGAAGGTGTGACGGTTTCCGTTTGCGTCGATGTACGGCGTGAAGGGCGGGTTGACTGCGCAGTCCCGGTCGCGGAGCTCTCCGCGGTGCGGACCCACTGCGATGAGCCAGCCGGTCATTCTGCATCTGTTGTCGCTGATGTGGATCGCACCCCGTCCGCGCTGCAAATGCCAGACTCTGTCGGCGGCTTCGCCGAAGACCTGGTGGTAGTCGTCCAGATAGTCGTCGTCTTCGTCACAGGTGGTGGGTTCGTACCCGGCGGCGCGAAGGGTGGCGACCTGCTGGGCGGCCCAGTCCTCCGTCTCGACGAACGGCGCACTGGAGTCCAGGAGCCAGGGGTGGTCCTCGTCGCAGTCCCAGACCCATCCCCACCTCCCGTCGACCCGGCGCAACGACGTGAGCTCGAGTGCCGGTCCGGGGCCGCCGGCTCCGACCTCCGCCAAGAACGTCCGGTACTCCTCGGGAAGCGCGACACCGAACTGCGCTTCAACCTCGGTGATCTCGGCAGGAGTCAGGACCGGCTCGAACGTCGGATACGGAGACGGCCCGTGCCCACGGGCTCGACGCTCGGTCTCCATCACCGCGATGACCCGATCCCGGACTCCCGACCAGTGCACCTGCGTGTTCATGGCTCTCCTGTCGACGGTGAGCACGGACATTAGTCTCCGCCACCGACATCCGAATTCCTTCGGGCGCGAGCGTATGCATCGTGCTGCCAACCGGGCATCGCAAGTGCTGTGACAGCCTGTACATTCAGGCGCGCGAGGGCCCGGCTGGCTGTGGTGGAGCGCCTCACCTGGCGCGCGAGCGCTTGAGATGGCGAACCCGAGTGCCGGAATTGACGGGCAAGGTGGTGGCCGGCTCCGTCTGCTGCCGCTGCCGCTGCCGCTGCCGCTGCCGCTGCCGCTGCCGCTGCCGCTGCCGCTGCCGCTGCCGCTGCCGCTGGCTGCGGCGGTCGGTGGGCCGCGCTGTCAGCGCCCGCCTCCAGGGTCGGCCGTATGACAACCGCCTTGGTCGAGGACTCCTGGGACCGGATCGACAGTTGGCTGCGGGAGCACACGCCTCGCATCTTCGCCGCCCCGGCCGCATCCACGTCCAGATCGCCGAAATGCCCGATGGACAGAGCTACTTGTGGACCGCCCGCGCCGGCACCCGGCACCGCGGCGGCTGGGGCGAACCCGGCAAGACCTTCGCCATCGGCCTGGGCTGCGAGATCCGTCACGCCCACCGACTCGTCTACGCCGACGGCCTCGACCTCACCAGCGACTCCGTCGCCACGCCCATCGGCATGGGCTGCCGCGTCTGCGAACGCCTCGACTGCCCCCAGCGCGGCGCACCACCCCTCGGCCGCCCGCTGCGGAGCGACCAGAACACCAGCACGTTCGTGCCGTACCCCGTGACGGATCACACGACTTGACCCAGCGATTACCTTGATAGCCTCGGTGGGCCAGTCGAGCCACACCTGAGGCCAGGGAATCCGGTGCGAATCCGGAACTGACGCGCAGCGGTGAGGGGGACGGGCGGGGCACGACGCCACTGGGAGACCGGGAAGGCGCCCCGGCCGGACGAACCCGAGTCCGAAGACCTGCTGGCACCTTCGCGCCCCCGCGCGGAGGGACGTCCGTAGGCCAGGCTCCGCGAACGAGCCCCGACCCCAGAGGCATGCCCGTGCTCCGCACCCCCGTCGTTCTCCGCACCCCGGCTCTTCTCCTCACGTCCGCCCTGCTGCTCACCGCCTGCGGTTCCGCCGACGGCGACGACACGAAGGCGGAGGAGACCGCTGCCGCCGGCTATCCGGCCACCCTCGACAACTGCGGCGACCAAGTCACCCTGAAGTCGGCTCCACAGCGGGCGGTCTCCCTCAACCAGGGCACCACGGAGATCCTGCTCTCCCTCGGCCTCGCCGACCGGATGGCCGGTACGGCGACCTGGACCGACCCGGTGATGAAGGGGTTGGAGAAGGCCAACGCGTCCGTGCCCCGCCTCGCCGACGACAACCCTTCCTTCGAGAAGGTCCTGGACGCCGAACCCGACTTCGTCACCGCCTCGTTCGTCTCCACCCTCGGCAAGGGCGGAGTCGCCACCCGCGAGCAGTTCGAGAAGCTGGGCGTGCCCACCTACGTCTCACCGTCCGACTGCTCCGAGGGCAAGGACAACGACAGCGGCGGCGACGGATCACGCAGCACCCCGCTCACCCTTGACGCCGTCTACGGTGAGATACGCGACCTGGCCCGCGCGTTCGGCGTCGAGGAGCGGGGCGAGAAGCTCGTCGCCTCGCTGAAGAAGCGGGTGAGCACGGCCACCGCCGGACTGCACGCCTCGGACGTCTCCCTCATGTACTGGTTCGCCAACTCCCAGTCGCCCTATCTGGCCGGCTGCTGCGGCGCGCCCGGCGCCATCACCCGCGCCGTCGGCGCGAAGAACGCCTTCGCCGACACCCACGACGAGTGGCCCCAGATCAACTGGGAGACCGTCGCCGACCGCGACCCCGACGTCATCGTCCTCGGCGACCTCACCCGCAGGCAGCAGACCGCCGAGACGGCCAAGGCCAAGATCCGCTTCCTGGAGACCAACCCCGCCACCCGCAACCTGGCCGCCGTGAAGAAGAAGCGATACGTGCTGCTGAGCGGGCAGGCGATGAACCCGTCACTCCGCACGATCGAGGGAATCGAGAAGGTCGCGGCCGGACTGCGGGACTTCGGGCTCGCCAAGTGAGTGTTCGCTCACTGCTGTTGACGGTCGGAGGGCCGGCCGCGCTGCTCGCTTCGATCGCCGTCGCCGTGACGATCGGCCCCGCCGACATCTCCACCGGTGACGTCTGGGCGTCCGTCGCGGCCCATCTCGGTCTCGGAGAGAGCGCGTTGGCTCCGCTGCGGGACGGCATCGTGTGGGACCTGCGGATGCCGCGCACGCTGCTGGCCGCCGTGTGCGGGGCCGGACTCGCCGTGTGCGGCGCGGTCATGCAGTCGCTGCTGCGCAACCCGCTCGCCGACCCCTTCGTACTCGGTGTCTCCTCCGGCGCGTCCACCGGAGCGGTCGCCGTGGTCGTGCTGGGCGTGGGCGGGGGAGCGGTGTCCCTGTCGGCTGGCGCGTTCCTCGGCGCGCTGCTCTCCTTCGCCCTGGTACTGCTGCTCAGCCACACCCTCGGGGCCGGCACCGACCGGGTCGTGCTGTCCGGCGTGGCCGCCATGCAACTCTTCTCCGCGCTGACCTCGTTCATCGTGCTGACCTCCGCCGACGCCGAGACCACCCGGGGCGTCCTGTTCTGGCTTCTCGGCTCGCTCACCGGCGCCGACTGGGGACAGGTACTGCTCTGCACCGCCGTCCTGGCCGTGGTGCTCGTGGTCTGCCTCGGATACGCCCGTACGCTCGACGCGTTCTCCTTCGGCGACGAGGCCGCCGCCGGACTCGGGGTCCGGGTCGCCCGTACCCGTCTCGTGCTGCTCTGCGCGACCGCGCTGCTCACGGCCGCGCTGGTCAGCTGCGCGGGCGCGATCGGCTTCGTCGGCCTGGTCCTTCCGCACGCCACCCGGGCCCTCACCGGGTCCGGGCACGCCCGCCTGCTGCCGGTCACCGCGCTGACCGGCGCCGTCTTCCTGGTGTGGGTGGACACCCTCGCCCGGACCGTCCTCGACCCCCAGGAGGTCCCGGTGGGCGTGGTGACGTCCCTCATCGGCGTGCCGGCGTTCGTGGCCGTGCTCTACCGAGGACGGAGAAGGACATGAGCAGCCTGCACGCGGACGGCGTCGTACGACGCCTGGGCGACAAGGTCGTCGTCGACGGCGTCACGCTCACCCTGCGCCCCGGCGAGACCGTCGGCCTGCTCGGCCCCAACGGCTCAGGAAAATCAACGTTGTTGAGGTTGCTGGCCGGGGTGCTGGCCCCAACGTCCGGAGTCGTGACCCTGGACGGACGCCCGCTCGCCGAAGTCGGCCGCCGTGCCACCGCCCGCCGTGTCGCCACGGTCGAGCAGCACGCCGACACCCAGACCGAGCTGACCGTCCGGGACGTCGTCGCCCTCGGCCGCATCCCGTACCGCCGCGCCTGGACGCCCGCGACGACGGCCGACGAGCAAGCCGTCACCGAGGCCCTCGCGCGCACCGGACTGGCCGACCGCTCCGGCCAGTCCTGGCACACCCTGTCCGGCGGCGAACGCCAGCGCACCCAGATCGCCCGCGCCCTCGCCCAGCAACCTCGCGAACTCCTCCTCGACGAACCCACCAACCACCTCGACATCCAGCACCAGCTCGACCTCCTGGAGCTGATCGCGGGCCTGCCGGTCACCACGGTGATCGCCCTGCACGATCTGAACCTCGCCGCGATGTACTGCGACCGGCTGCTCGTCCTGCGCGACGGCCGCGCGGTCACGCAGGGCACCCCGGCCGAGGTGCTCACCCCCGCCCTCATCGAGCAGGTGTACGGCGTCCGAGCGCAGGTGACCCACGACCCAGGCCACCCCCTGATCCGCCCCCTGATCCGCTTCCTGCGCCCAGGCGCACGAGACGGATCTCCCCTGGAGAGGAGAGCGACGAGCGATGCCCCGACAACGCCCTGAAGCAGTCGGCACGGAGCCCACGTCCACCGCACCGGCACCGTGCCGTGTCGTCGTCTGCCGGGACTGCTGCTGCGGCACCCCGAAAGTCACCGGCGTGGACCACGACCGGCAGCTCGCGCGCCTGACCGGGGAGGTCCCCGTCCGCGTCTCGGACTGCCTGGACGTCTGCGAGCACGCCAACGTGATCGTGGTCCAGCCCTCCGCCGCCGCACGCGCCACCGGCGCGCGCCCGGTCTGGCTGGGTCTCGTCAACGACCCCGACGCCACCGAGGACATCGCCCGCTGGGTACAGGCGGGCGGGCCCGGAGTCGCTCCCTGCCCGGACATCCTCGACCTGTACGTCTTCACCCCGCCGGGCAGATCGAGATGAGCGGGTCGCGAGGCCGACGGAGGTTTCACGCCGGGCACTGACCAGATCGTTCGGCGAGAGGTGCCGCAGCCACGAGGAAGGCGGATCACATCGCTGTTCGTCATGATGCCGACCGACCTCATCGGCACGTCTCGGCGCCCGGCGTCGGACGAGGCGCGTACCGCTGAGATGGCGTCCTCGGCATCGGTGGACGCCGTGCCCCTCCCGGAGCCGGGCAGCCCCGATTGCCCCGATTGCCGCACAGTTGCAGCCGTCGGCAGCGAGGCCGCTGAGGAGGTGGAGCCAGATGCCGAAGATGTCGGGGTCGACCGAGAAGGTGAGCAGTGCGGCGGCGGGGAGGTTGATGCCGGTGGCCGATGAGGTCTCCCTCGGGCGGCGCTTCTGCGCCCCTTCCCGGAGTTCTGGCCTTCGCGCGTGAGCCTGAGCGGCCACGCGCTGGCCGGGCTCGTCTCCGCGGGGGCGGCCGGTGCGGTGAATCCGTCGGAGACGAGCCGGCGGAGCAATGCTCCCTGGCTCCGAGGTGTCGTGAAGCTCGTCTGCTTCTCCTCGGCCATCGCCGCCGATCCGAAAGGCCGAAGGGTGCCGTCGACAAGGTTCCACACAAGTCACGATGATCAACAGTGGCTGCACCCGTCCCGCGCTGGCCCCACCAGCAAGCTCAACCAACAGCTGGAGCGCTAGGCGGTTTCGAGGAGTCGCTTCCGCAGTTGGGCGGCGCCGGATCGGGCGAGCCAGTCCGCGAGCGTACGCAGTCCGGGGTGGATGATGCGCAGCGCCTCGATATCGGCGTGCCAGCGCGATCCGGCTGCCCAGCGCTTCCGAACCTGGGCGATCTCAGGCCTACGGTGTCCGTGCCCAGTGCCTCGACGCGGCCCACGCACTCCATGTTGCCCCCGACAGCGGGGAATTCGGGGGGAGAAGCCAGAGCGGCCGCGCAGCACGTGCAGATCACTGGTGTGAAGAGGGGTCGCCTTCACCCGGATCAGTGCCTGGCCCTCCGGCGTGGGAACAGGCCGGGACAGTGCCGGCGTCTTCGCCCGACTCCTGCTCCAACTCTTCGGCCTGGGCGCGGAACCGCTCCCGCAGGTCCGGGTGGGCCGCTTCGACGGCCTCGACCACCCTCGCCGGGCCGGCCCCGGCACCCAGGCCGTCCAGTCCTCAACGAACGGCTTTGATCAGCACTTCCCAGTCAGAGCCTAGGAGCGGATGTGCGTGCGGGCTTGCTCGATCCACCCCAACACGGCCTTGGCACCGCAGCTCTCGGCGACCGACTGCGCCTCGTCAAGGTGGTGGAACGCCGCCGCAGGGTCGCCGGTTTCGGCCGCGAGGTAGGCCAGTGCCACCAGGCCAGCCGCTTCCCCAGGCCTGAAGCGGATCTCACGGCGCAGTGTCACCGACTCGGTCAACCTCTCGCGGGCCTGATCGAATCGGCCTGCATCCCTGTCGGTGAAGCCGAGATGCCGAATCGCATAGGACATCGTCATCCGGTCGTCGACGGTCTTCGCCAGCGCGTACGACCGCTCGAAGTACGGCGTGCCGGCGACGCCGTCGCCCTTGACCACCTGGTGCCAGCAGCCGACCCAGAACAACGCGTCCGCCTCACCCGACGCATCCCCCAGCCGCTCGTACAACTCGGCCGCGCGCTCAAACAGCACCAGTTCCTGGTGGTTCTCTTCGCGGTCGTTCAGGAAGCGGACGTGCAGCACCTTGCCCCGCGCCATGGCAAGCGGCGCCTCGACCGAGTCCAGCACCTCATCGGACCGCTCCAGCGCGGCCGTGTCCCCGCCGAACATCGCCGCTTCGAACAGCTCTCCCGCACGTTCGATCCAGTTCTGCCCTTGCATACCCCTGCCCCTCCCCGCCGGACGATGACAGCGCCGAGGCTATCTCCGCGCACCACGCGAGAGGCGGGCGAGCGGGCCAGTGCTGACCCGCTCGGCGGCCTGGACCCCTCCACCGCCGTCGTGGCCGCGGCCGGGGTGAGCCGGGTCGTGGCGGTCACCTACGGTGGTCCGCTCGCCGACCGCGTGGACACCGAACTGGCCGTGCGGGTCGCGCAGTACACCGGCGCCGAGCAAGTCTGCACCAGGGCGGTCCGAGCGGTCGTGGAGGACTCCGGCCCTGGGCCGTGGCCCGGTGTTCGGACGGGCTGATCACCGCCCTCGTCGCACTCCGCGGACCCCAGGACGTCACGTCGGGGATCGACCGGTCACGGTGGGCCGGGACTGACCGGCGCGGCTCACGAACCGGGAACCAGGTCCGTGACGAGCCGCTCCAGGAAGGGCAGGGTCCGCTGGCTCCAGACGGCCAGCGCGACCGACGCGGCCACGGCGGTCAGAGCCACCGGGCCCAGCGGGGTGCAGCCGAAGAACTGACTCACTCCCGGTGTCTCGATGAGCGCGACCAGAACGGCGGCCGAGCCGAGCGAGGTGAGACGCACCAGCGTGCTGTCCCGGCGGTCCAGGAGGGTCTGCACGAGCTGGGTGCCGACCACCGCGGCCAGCGCCATCGTGCCGGAGCGGCGGGGCGTTCCGGGCGTGACCCGACCGAGGAGCCAGGCAAGCAGAGCGCCGGCGCTGGTCGTCAGGGCCCGGTGCCGGATCTGCTCGGTCAGGGGCGCTCCGAGCACGGCCGACGGCGCTCCGGGATCCGACCGTTCCTCCGGCTCCTTCGGCGTGACCGCCACCGCCATCGCCGGGAACAGGTCGGTGAACAGGTTGACCAGCAGCATCTGCCGGGTGGACAGCGGGGCCCGGCCGGCCAGCAGGGTGCCGAGGACACCGAAGCCGATCTCGCCCGCGTTGCCGCCGATGAGGATCGCGACCGCGTCCGCGACGCTGTGCCACAGCGCCCTGCCCTCGCCCACCGCGTCGATCAGCACCGTCAGGTCGTCGTCGGTGAGCACCAGGTCGGCGGCGTTGCGGGCGGCGGCGGAGCCGTGGGCGTTGATGCCCACGCCGATGTCGGCGGCGCGGATCGCCGCCGCGTCGTTGGCGCCGTCGCCGACCATGCCGACCACCCGCCCGGCATCCCGCAGCGCCTCGACGACCTGCAACTTCTGTTCCGGTGCCACGCGCGCCACGACACCCGCGTCACGCAGCATCCGGGCCCTGCCCGCGCGGTCGGCCGCGGCGAGGTCGTCCCCGGTCACCACGACCGTGTCCGCGGGCCAGCCCAGCTCGGCGGCGATCGACCGGGCGGTCTGCGGGTGGTCGCCGGTGAGCATCACCGGCCGGATGCCCTCCTCGTGGAGACCTCGCACCAGGGCCGTGGAGGTCTCCCGGGGCGTGTCCGCGAGCCCCAGGAGTCCGACGAACTCCAGGTCCTCCAGGGGCTGTTCCAGAACCTCCTGGGCGTGCTCACCGGCACCGAGCCGACGCTGGGCGACGGCCAGGACGCGCAGTCCCCGGCCGGCCAGCTCCTGTGCGACCTCCGAGGCGTCCTCGGAGAGCCCACGACAGGCGGGCAGCACTGTCTCCGGCGCTCCCTTCAGCACCAGCACCCGCGCGTCGGCCCCGGCACGGCCGACGGCTGCCGCGTAGCCGCGGGCCGCCTCGAACGGCAGCCCTTCGGTCTGCTCCCAGTCCGGGTCGGGCGCGGCCGCGTCGAGGACCGCCGCGTCGGTGACGTGCTCGGGCGGCTCGGATCCGTCACCGACCTGCGGGCAGGCCCGGGCCGCCACCCGCACCGTGTCGGCCGCCGCCTCGTCGCCGGCCGCGAGGACCCTCCCGTCCGCGCCGGTCGCCCGGGCCAGGCGCAGTTCGTTCGCGGTGAGTGTCCCCGTCTTGTCGAAGCAGACGGTGTCCATCCGGCCCAGCGCCTCCAGTGCGCGGGGCGCCCGGACCAGGACCCCGCCCCGGCTCAGCCGCCGGGCAGCGGCCAGCTGCGCCACCGTCGCCACCAGCGGCAGCCCCTCCGGTACGGCGGCCACGGCGACGGCCACGCCACCGCCGACCGCCTCCCGGATCGGGGTCCCGCGCAGCAGCGCCAGACCGGTCACCACGGCGCCGCCCGCCAGCGTCAAGGGCAGGGCCTTCGCGGTGAGTTCGTGCAGCCGGGCCTGGACTCCGGCGGCCGGGGGCGTCCGCGCGGCGAGGTGGACGGCGCGGGCGGCCTCGGTGCGCTCGCCGGTGTCGACCACGACTGCGCGCGCATGACCGGCGGCCACCGTCGTGCCCTCGAAGACCATGGAGTGCCGGTCGGCCACCGGGACGTGCGGGGTCGCGGCGGTGTGCTTCTCCGTCGGCACCGACTCGCCGGTCAGCGCGGACTCGTCGACCTCCAGGCCGTCCTCCGAGAGGACCCGTGCGTCGGCCGGCACCACGTCGTCGGTGTGCAGGTCGATCACATCGCCGGGGGACAGGCGCACCGCGTCCACGGTGTGCGTCTCCGGATCGCCCGGGGCATCCGCAACCCGGGCCTGCCGCTTCTGGTCCGCGAGCAGCCCGGAGACGGCCTGTTCGGCCCGCAGCCGCTGGATACCGCCGACCAGCGCGTTCAGGTCGAGCGCACCGACCACCAGGAGCGCGTCCACCACCGAGCCGACGATCGCGGACGCGGCCGAGCCGACGGCCAGCACCGGTGTCAGCGGGTCGTCCAGTTCGCTGCGTACGGCGTGGGCGAGCCGCCGGGTCCACCGCACCGGCACGAGCACCGGATGTCCGGACGGCTCGGTGGCCCGCTGCCGTTCCTCGGGCGGTACCGCCTCCCGCTCGTGCTCCAGCCGCTCCAGGGTTTCCCGCGGCCCGAGTTCGTGCCAGTGCACCCGGGCCCGGGGGTGCGGCGCCTCGGCCCGCGCCACCCGCAGGGCCGCCCGGATCGCCGAGAGCAGCGCGGCCGCGGCGGCGCCGTCGACCGGCGCGTGCCGCAGCCCGGGCAGCGCGACCAGCCGGCCGCGTCCGCCGCGCGACTCGCCGACGGCGACCAGCAGCCCGGAGAGCGTGGCACCCGACCGGGCCAGGGTCCCCGAGCGACGGCCCACCCGGCGCGCTGCCGGTATCGCGCTGAGCAGCCGCCACACATCGGGCAGTCCGTGCAGAGCGAGGGCGTCCGCGCTCCACACGACCGCGCTGTCCGTGTCGGTGAGCGCGACCGCGATGTCACCGGCGAGCAGACCGGCCAGCAGCACCTGGTCCCGGGCCGACCACAGCCGGGCCACCGTGATCACCGCGCCGGCGTCCTCCGGCAGCGAGTGGACCACGTCGTCCAGGGGCCGACGGGCGTCCACCACCTGGTCGGCGAGGCCCGTGAAGTCCTCCAGCGCCGGGTCGTCCACCAGCACGACCCGCAGTCCGGCTTGCCGGGCGGCGTCCAGCACCGGTTCCGTCCAGGGATCGGCCTCACCGTCCTCGGTGCGCACCGCCGACGGATGCAGCACGATCGTGCCGGCCAGTTCCAGTTCCCGCAGCCGCTCCGGATCGCGGACGAGGAGCCCCGAGCGGGCCAGCACGGCACCGAGTACCGCCTCGAAGGCGGTCGGCCCGTAGCGGGCGGCCTTCGGCGAGCCGGCGAGCACCGCCTCGGCGGCCTCGGCGACCCGCTGTTTCACCAGCAGCGTCGCCGCCGCGCCCAGCACACTGCCGGCGGTGGCGTGCGTGGCGTACTCCTGGGCCGGGGTGGTGCGCAGGGCCGGGCGCGGCCGGGCACCGTCGCCGACGCTCGGCCGGCCCGGGGTGCACAGGTCGTCCTGGAAGAACTCGAAGGCGGACGCACGGGCGACGGTGTCCGCGAGCTGGCAGCCGCGCAGCGCCGCGTCGAGCAGCAGCGCGGTGGGCGTCTGCCCCGCGGCGTGGGCCGCGGCGTTCACGCAGGTCAGCAGCAGGTCCGTGGCTTCGGCGCCCAGGCGGGCGCGGAGCAGTCCACGGAAGCGGGGGTTCTCCCGCAGTACCGTCACCAGTGCGGTCACCACCCGCGGGGAGGGCGGCAGCCGCAGGGTGTAGGCGGTTATGCCCACGCCGGTGCCGACGAGATCGGCCGCGAGGGTCGCCAATGCCGCCCGGATCCCTCTCGGGTCGGCCGGGTGCGTGACCTCCTCGGCACCTTCTTCGGCCGCCACGAGACCGTGCCGGGCGGCGAGGTCGGCTGCGCGCTGCGCGACCTCCTCGGTGACCGCCTCCTCGGCGGCGGCCACCACCAGGCGGCCGAGGCCCTCGTCCCAGTAGGCGAACAGGACGTCCGGGTGTTCCGTCAGCACCTCGGCGACGTGCGCGGCGAGCCGGTGCGCGCCGCCCGCGGCCCGGGCCTGCTCCGGGTCGGCCGCGCGTAGGGAGAGGTGTGCGCGGGCGCCGGACCGCCACTGCCAGTCGGCGCCGGCCAGTGTGTTGCGTGCCGCCCGGGTGAGCCGGGTGGCCGTGTCCAGGCTCCGGACACCGGTCCGTGCGGTCCCGGCCGCGGCTCCCGCGACCGCGCCGACACCCTCCGCGGCGACCCCGGCCAGCAGCCGGGGCGCCGCGGACAGGGCTCGCGCGGCCACGGACGGCACCGCCGGCAGACCGAGCGCCATCACACGTCACCCGCAGCCCGCATCAGCTGGACGGCGGCGGGACCGGCGCACCGGGCCCCGCGTCCGGCTCGCCAGCCGACTCGGCATCGGCAGGCGGGGAGAACGGAACCGGCGCGGCGGTGGCCGGCACCGACTCGGCGACGGGCAACGGCCCCGGTTCGAGGCCAGTCACGTCCGACTCGGCGGTGGATGAGGTTGGTTCGGCGGCAGGTGTGCCCGACTCGGCGGTAGATGTGCCCGGCTCGGCGGCAGGTGCGGCCGGCTCGGCGACGGGCGACGGGCCCGGCTCGGCGTCGGGCGTGTGCAGCGCCGCCGTGGGCGGGGCCGATTCCGAGGCGGGTGGGCTCGGCTCGGTGTCGGGCGTGCCCGGCCCTGCGGTGGGCAGGCCCGGCTCGGTCGAGGGCGCTGTCGGGCCGTGGGTGTCCGGCTCCGGCATCTGGTCCTCCCGTACCGGGCCCGGCGCTGTGGTGCCCGTGGCCGTCTCCTGCGCCGTCGCCGCGTCGCCCACGGCCACGTAGGCGCCGCGACCGGGGCCCGCCGTCGGGTCCCCGGTCGCCTCCGGCGGCGCCGTCCGCACGCTCTGCCCCGGCCGGGGCTGGGTGAGCCAGGCGATCGCCGCACCGCTCAGCGCGACGGGCCACTCCACGACGCCGGCCACGCCCAGCACACCTGCTCCGGCGTACACCGCCATCCGACGGCTCCGGGGCGAGACGGCGCCGATCTTGTCCAGCGTTCCTTCGGCGGCCCTGGTGACGGCCCCGGCGCCGGGCACCCTGCGCACCGCCGAGGCCGCGTTCCGCAGGGGCGCGGTGAGGGTCGAGGACGACTTCTGCTCAGCCATGACTACTCCTCGTCAATGCCGAGATCAGACTCTCTGCCCGCCGAGTTCCCCGCACGGCGGTGACCATACGGAGTAAATCGGGCATGTCGAAAGTCTCGCCCGATAGTGGTGGGCTCGCCCCTGTCGCGACCCTTCGTGCCCCTTGGTCTGTCACTTGGTCTGCCCCTCGGTCTGCCCCTTGACCTGGGCATGCCCGCATCCCTGGGCTCCGTCTTCATAAGGAGACGCTGTCTCCCTGTGTGGGCGTCATTCCGTCCTGGACGCCGTCAGAGCCCGTAAGGACGTTCTCCCGTGAGCCGGCCCGTCGTCACCCGCTTTCCCGCAACGTCCTGGTCGTCGAGGATTCCGAGGGACCGACCGGGCTCGGCGAGGTGCCCGGCGGGGAGGCGCGCGGTGAGCCCAGAGACCGCCAATAGGCCCTGCGACCTGCCATGGCTCTCGGGTGTCGCTCCGGGCAAGGACGTCCGTTGCAGACCCTGGGCCCGTACGCGGCGCGGGTGGGGCTGCCCGGGGTGTGGACGCACTCCTCGCCGTGATCCGGGGTAGGCGGTGTGGCACCCGACGGAAGGATCGTCATGACCACCTATGTGATCACCGTGCCCGGCACCTTCACCGCAGGCGTCGACGAGGCGGCACGGCAGCGGCTGGGGCGGGCGCTGCGGCCCGCGGATCCGCACGGCACCAGGATGGGCAGCGCCGAGGACCTGGACGTGCTTGCCGTCAACGACGACGACACCTTCGCCCTGCGGCTCTCCGTGGAGGCGGACAGCAACGCCGACGCGGAGCGTGAGGCGCGGCGGCTTGCGGACACCGCGATGCGGGACGCCGGGATCGACGCGGACAGTGTGCCGCTCGGCCCAGCCGTGATCACCGGCATCGACTCCGAGATCGCCTGACCTGCCGGTGAACTCGACACGCTGGCCGGTGCGTGCAGGGACATCGGGCACGGGCCCGGTGGGGGCGATGCCGGCAGTCGTTCCTGACCTGCTACGGCTGCCCCGGCGCGCTGGTGATGGAGCGCCACCTCCCGGCTCTGCTCCCCCTGGCTGAGGTCCTGCGCGAGGACCTTCAGCGCCGGGGTGTCGAGCGGTGGACGGCCCGGTACGCGGCGACCTGGCAGATCCTCACCCGCGGCATTCTGCCCCGCTTCAGCCCGGCCCGCTTGCGACGCCGCGTCGGGCCGGTGCCCGTGCCGCGGTCAGGGCCCGGTTGAGGGTGTTCTCGGTGGGGCTGATTCGACTTCCTGGTGGGCTCCGTCACAGCCAACAGCCCACTACCGCAGGCGCGATGGGGCAGGCGCGATGGGGCAGACCTGAAACCCCGTCGCCGCCGCGGCGATCCGATGGCGGCAGGGCAGAGGCGGGATCCGGCCTGTGGGCGGTGGGCGCGTACCGCCGCTCAGTCCATCTGCTTGCGGCGTAGGTCGCTGACGGATTCGCCGAACTCGCGTTTCAGGGACCTGCCGAGGTGTTTGGTGTCGTGTACTCCCCACCGTGCTGCGATCGTGGCCGTGGAGATGTCCGCGGAGGCGGGGTCGAGAAGGTCTCGGCGGATCCGTAGCAGGCGTTCATGGCGGACCCAGGCGGCGAAGGTCAGGTCACTGCCCTTGAAGAGCGCATGGAGGTACCTGACCGAGATGTGGTGCTGGTGGGCGACTCGCTCCGCACTGAGGCGGGGGTCGCTGAGCTGGGCCAGCGCGTAGGCGCGTATGCGGTCGGCAAGGTCGCTGGCGACGGACGCCCGCTCGGGGGTGATGTCGGCGAAAGCGGCAAGGAGGAGTGCGGTGAGCGCGTCGGCCAGATACGTACGTGACACACGCTGACGGGGAAGGTCCTCGTCGGCTGCGGACAGGGCGTGGCCGAGCAGTCTGCCGATCCCGCTCTGAGTGGATATGGGGAGCGCCGTGCGCCGGCTGATGGAGTTCGCGTGCCTGCCCAGACTTGCCCGGGGAACGCAGAGCACAGTCATGTCACTGGGGTCGGCACCGATGAGCCGGTAGGGCCGGGTGTTGTCACAGGCGAACAGTTCACCGGGTCTCACGGCCGTGGTCCGGTCGTGCTGGGTCGCCGTGACCGGGCCGTGGTGGTGCAGAGTGAAATGCATCCACTCCACGTCGCTGGAGGTGATGCTGCGGTTGTCCCGCGTCACCGTCGCGGCGGTGGCCTGGATACGGGCGACGACCACGGGTCCGATGACCGCGTGGTCCACCACGGCTTCGAACCCCTGCGGACCGGGATCGGTGACCCGCAACGGGGCGAACAAGGCCGAGGCGACTGCCTCGAACGACTCGGTTCCCCTTAATCGGGAACCCTTGCGGTCGGTCATGCCGATGTACTCCCAGCCCCCTGTGCGCATGTGCGGTTCAGTCCCAATTGTGCACCGTGCGCGAACTGGGGAGTCACAGTGCGCATATGGGTGCTCGCGGACCGTGAATTGCGCCTACGGTTCGTCAACGAGCGATCGACGGCCGGGCGGAGCGGGCCGGCGACGCACACACATCTCGTCGACACCTGGGAGATCTGCATGATCAAAGGTCGTATCGCAAAGGCATTGGCCTCAACGGCGCTCGTCCTGGGGGGAGCGATGACGCTCGCACCGAGCGCGGTGGCGGACAGCGGCTCGTCGGTGACCGCCCTCCCCGCGTCCAGCGACTCCGCGCTGGCCTCGTGTCTGGGCCAACGGGTCACGGGCAGCGCGGGCCATCAGGGGAACAAGACCTGGTGCACTTCGGGACGGTACCGTGAAGTGATCAAGTGCGAGACCCTGGGCGGCTACCAGTACACGCACTACGGTCCCTGGGTGTGGGCGAGCGCGGAGAGCGTCGCATGGTGCAACCTCGGCGACAGGATCATCGGAGACTATACGGAGTGGGGGGCCTGAGGCTCCTTCTGAGGACGCCCGATCGGTACGCATCGACCCACGCCGGCGAGTTCTGTGCGGAGATGAACCGGAGGTTGTCCGGTAACCGGTGATGCGGTCGGTGCGTCCGCCGGACCTTGAACCATGCGGTCACGCGATCCGCGACAGGACAGCGGCCGATGCCGCTTCGCGGAAACGGCTCAGTACCACAGCGGCCACCGCGGGCGCCGCACCCAGCACGTCCGCGATGACGGCCGTGCCCTGCGCGCCACGCGCGATACGGTCCGGCAGGAATCCCGGCGCCGGCACGCAGGGCGCGACGGCGCCCCGCTCGCAGCCGAGCGCCCAAAGTTCGCGTACCGCGTCCTCGGTGCGGGGCAGAGATGCGGAGGCGAGCGCAGGTCGCACGGCGCACCGACCACCGGTGTGCCGCCACTCCCGTGCGATGTCAGCGATCACTGCGAACGCCTCCGGGTCCGTGGACTCCGCCGGGGCCGGCACGACCCCGGTCGAGGACCTGTCGGCGGACGTCAGTCCCGCCTCAGGAGGTTCACCGGGTTCTTCGGTCCATGCTCGGTTCGCTTAGCATCTGCGTCCATGTCCGAATCCGTGAACGTCCTTGACTGGTTGCAGCACTGGTATGCCGCGCAGTGCGATGGAGACTGGGAACACGAATGGGGCGTGACGATCGGGACGCTCGACAACCCGGGCTGGACCGTCAAGATCAGCCTTGAGGAGACGGACTTGGCGGACCGGGAGTATCCCCGGCAGCAGGTCACCCGGGGTGAGCAGGACTGGGTGATGGCCTGGACGTCCGAGAAGGAGTTCCGTATCGCGTGTGGGCCCGGCAACCTGACCGAGGCGCTCACGCTGTTCCGTGCCTGGGTCGCCGAAGATGCCCCGTAAGGGCTGCGGCGGCCTTCAGGCCGCGAGCGGTAGGAGATCGCGTTTGCGCTCACCGACCGCCTACGACCGCTGACCTTTGGGCCCGATCATGAGTTGGACGGTGCCAGGGTGCGCATGACATCGAACTCGTTGCCCTCGGGATCGGCCATGACCACCCAAGTCCGGCCGGGGCCCTGGCCCACGTCCACCTTGGCTGCGCCGAGGCCGAGCAGCCTGGCCACCTCGTCGTCGGTACTGGCGTCGATCGGACTGACGTCGAGGTGGAGCCGGTTCTTCACGGTCTTGCCCTCGGGCACCCGGACGAACACCACGGTGGGCGGCATCTGGCGGGCCCGGACCTCCTCGACGGTCGGCTGCCAGGAGCCGATCTCGACTTTGCCCTCGCTCCGGTCGATCACCTTGAAATCCAGGACAGCGCTCCAGAAAGCCGCGAGCCGCTCCGGATCATGGCAGTCGACAACCAACTCAGTGAACCTACTGGTCATTACTCCCCCAGACAGCGCCGATGTGGGCCTCAGCCTATGGGGTCGCGCCACCCTCCGGTCCGGGATTACTACGACCACCGATCCTGGGAATCGATCGGCGCGAAGCGCCGTCACCCGCGGAGATGAGCCCGGCCCGCGCGTAGCCCGGGCGTCTGCGGGCGGGCGGGCGCGACCGAGGCCGATTCGACGGACCTGGTGGATGCTGCGGGGTTGATCTCGGCCCGAGGAGGCGAGCCGGAGGATCAGGACGGCGTGGACGAGGCTCGTGATGCGGGGCGTCGAGCAGCGGCGCCTGCGCAGGAGTCGCCGGGACTTGAGGGTGGCAATGGCCCGCTCGACCAGTGCACGGACCTTTGCGTGGGCTCGGCTGGCGGTCTGCCGGCCGGTGGAGACGGGCGTGTTTCTCTGATCCGGGGCTTCGTCAGGCGGTCGTGTCGGCCGACACGAGTGAGGTGAGTGCGGCGTCGAGGCGGCGGGTGGCCTCCTCGGCGACCGGGTGCCGGGCGTCGAGTCCGGTGGGGGTGACCATCGTGTTCGGGTCGAAGGCCTGTACGGCGGTGCGGTCGCCGTCGCGGCTGACGACCACGCTTCAGGGCAGCGGCAGCCCGATGGAGCGGTCGGTCTCCAGGGCGCGGTGGGCGAGGGCCGGGTTGCGGGCGCCGAGGATGACGTAGTCCTCCATGTCTTCTGCGGTGCGGTCCGGCTGGGCCTTGAGGGCGGCGGTGACGTCGATCTCGGTCAGGATGCCGAAGCCCTGCGCGGCGAGGGCGTCGCGGGTGCGGGCGACGGCGGTGGCGAAGTCGGTGCCGAGCCGGACCGCGCGGTGTCTCCCAGGGAACTGCCCTGTCCCCGTGAATACCCCCAGGGGTATTAGTGCTACCGTCGTGGATATACCCCTGGGGGTACGTCTTCACTCGAAGGGAGCAACCCGTGTTCTTCGTCGACACCATCGAGGTGCCGGGACTCGGCAACCGCAGCTATCTCGCCGGCGGTGAGCGGACGGCCGTGGCGGTCGACCCGCCCCGCGACGTCGACCGGGTGATCGCGGCGGCCGCCCGGCGCGGGGTGCGGATCTCGCACGTCGTCGAGACGCACGTGCACAACGACTACGTCACCGGCGGCCTGGAACTCGCCCGCCTCACGGGCGCCGCCTACCTCGTACCGGCCGCGGCCCGCGTGTCGTTCGAGCGGACGCCCGTGGGCGACGGCGATGTCACGGCCCTCGACGCCGGCCTGACACTGCGGGCGCTGTCCACGCCCGGTCACACCCCGCACCACACCTCCTACGTGCTGGAAGAAGACCGCACGGCGGTCGCCGTGTTCACGGGCGGCTCCCTGCTGATCGGCACGGTCGGACGGCCCGACCTGGTCGAACCGCGCCTGACACGACACCTCGCCCGCGCCCAGCACGCCTCCGCGCACCGGCTGGCCACCGAACTTCCTGACGAGACAGCCGTCCTGCCCACGCACGGGTTCGGCAGCTTCTGCTCGTCCGCGCAGGCGGAGGGCGGCGACACCACGATCGGCAAGGAGAAGGCGTCCAACGAGGCGCTGACCCGGGACGTGGACGCCTTCGTCGCCGACCTGCTGGCCGGTCTGGACGACATTCCCGCCTACTACACGCACATGGGCTCGGCCAACGCGGCTGGACCCGCGCCCGTCGACCTGACGCCACCGGCTGGGGCCGACGCCGAGGAGATCGCCGCGCGGCTGGCGGCGGGGGAGTGGGTGGTGGATCTGCGCAACCGGATCGCCTTCGCCGCAGGGCATGTGTCGGGATCCTTCAACTTCGAGGCGGAAGGGCAGCTGGCCACCTATCTGGCCTGGCTGATTCCGTGGGGCAAGCCGGTCACGCTGCTCGCCGAATCGCCCGGGCAGCTCGCTGCCGCGCAGCGTGAGCTGGTGCGGGTGGGGATCGACCGGCCGGCGGCCGCAGCCACCGGTACCCCGGTCGACTGGGTCCGTGAGGGCGAGACACCGGTCTCCTTCCGCCGGGCGACGTTCGCCGAGTTGGCCGGGCGCGGGCGGGAGGGGGTCGTCGTCCTGGACGTCCGGCGTGGGTCGGAGCGGGCTGCCGGGTTCGTCGAGAGCTCGGTGCACATCCCGATCCACACCTTGCACCGCCGCCTCGACGACATACCGGACGGTGAGGTGTGGGTGCACTGCGCGGGCGGGATGCGCGCCGGTGTCGCCGCGTCCCTGCTGGATGCCGCCGGACGCACCGTAGTCGCCGTCGACGACTCCTTCGACGCGGCCGAGAAGGCAGGGCTGGCCGTCCGGGCCGCCTGACGCCGGCCAGTACGCACGGGCGAATCCGAGACAGGAGCGAGAAACCGGGATGAGTATCTTCCGACGGAGCAGGGGCAGAAGCCCTGGCCGTGTGAGCGTGCGGGAGGCGGCCGCGCGCACCGGCCACGGGAACGCCGTCGAGGGCGGCGGCGAGGCTGTGCTGCTGGACGTGCGCGAGCCGTACGAGTGGCAGGCGGGACACGCACCCGGGGCCGTGCACCTTCCCCTGTCGGCGCTGGCCGCCGGCGCGGAACTGCCCGCGCCGGCCCGGGCGCGGCCCTTGGTCGTGATCTGCCGCTCCGGAAACCGCTCCCGGCAGGCCGCCGAGCTGCTCGTCGCCCGCGGCTCGCAGGCCGTGGACGTGACGGGCGGCATGCGGGACTGGGCCGGAGCCGGGCTGCCCGTGGTGGACGCGCGCGGCGCGAACGGCACGGTCGCGTGAGCGCGGTCATACTCGCCCTGGCCGCGGGAGCGGTCATCGGTCTCGCGCTCGGGGCGCTCGGGGGCGGCGGCAGTGTCCTGGCCGTTCCCGCGCTGATTTACCTGCTCGGCTCCAGTCCGGTCGTGGCGACCACCGCGAGCCTGGTCATCGTGACGATCACGTCGGTCACGGCGCTGGTCGCGCACGCCCGTGAGGGGCATGTGCGGTGGCGTACGGGGCTGTTGTTCGCGGCGGCGGGGATCGTCCCGGCGACGCTCGGGGGCGCGCTCGCCGCCCACGTCCCGGCGGCCGTGCTGACGGCGGCCTTCGCGGTGGTCGCGGGAGCGGCCGCCGTGCGTATGATGCGGTCCCGGCGGGCCGGGGAGGGTGCCGTGGCGGTGCGGCCGGGGCGCGCCGCGGCAGCCGGTGCCGGGCTCGGCGCGGTCACCGGTGTCCTCGGTGTCGGCGGCGGCTTCCTCGCCGTACCGGCACTGGTGGGGGTGCTGGGCATGCGGATGCGCAACGCGGTGGCCACCAGCCTGATGGTCATCACCGTCAACTCACTGGCCGCGCTGGCGACCCGGGCCGACACGGTCGAGGGACTCGACTGGGCCGTCGTCGGCCCCTTCGTCGGGGCCGCGATCCTCGGCGCCTGGGACGGCAAGAAGCTGTCCGCGAAGATCTCCGGGCACACGCTTCAGCGGATCTTCGCCCTGGTGCTGCTGGCGGTGGCGGCCTTCATGCTCGCCGACGCGGCGGTGTGAGGCACACCGTGACACATGATCACGCCAGAGACAGGAACAGCTTCTCCAGCCGGGCCCGCATCGCCTCCGGGTCCTCGCCGTTCTTACGGCCGGACTCCATGTCCGTCACGCACTGCTGGAGCCCCGTCGCGATGATCGCGAAACCGGCACGGTCCAGCGCGCGCGAGGCTGCGGCGAGCTGTGTGACGACCTCCTCGCAGTCCCGCCCCTCCTCGATCATCCGGATCACACCGGAGATCTGACCCTGGGCCCGGCGCAGCCGGTTCAGTACGGCCTTCAGCTCCGCACCCGCAAGATCCAGTTCCACGATCACTCCTCGGAAAATACCCCTCGGGGTACTGTACGTCCCGGTCCGGGACGGCGTCGACCACCAAGGATCACACCTGCCATGACCAGTTCCCCCGCTCCCGTCGCCCTCCGCACCGACCAGGCCCGCACCCGGCTGCACGAACTGACCGTCATCGACGTGCGCACCTCCGCCGAGTACGCCACCGGGCACCTGCCCGGCGCCGTCAACATCCCCCTCGACCACATCCGGCGGGCGCTGCCGGAGATACGGCACGCCGCCGAGCGCGGTGACGTCCTCGTCGTCTGCGCCTCCGGGGCACGCTCCGAGAACGCCTGCAAGCTGCTGGCCGAGCAGGGCATCACCACGGCGACTCTCGCCGGCGGCACCGGCGCCTGGGCCGCCGAAGGGCACGACCTCCACACGCCGCCGGCCTGCGAAAACCGGGCCGGCTGGAGCATGGAACGCCAGGTCCGCTTCACCGCCGGCACGCTGGTCCTCCTCGGCCTCGTCCTCGGCCCGCTCGTGCATCCGGCCCTGCTGCTGATCTCGGCCGGCATCGCGGGCGGCCTCGTCTACTCCGCCCTCACGAACACCTGCGGCATGGCGGCCGTGCTCGGCAGACTGCCGTACAACCGGCCACGGGCGGCCGACCTGGACGCCACGCTCACCGCCCTCCGCAGCCGCTGAACGCCGAACGCGTCGTGGTCTTTCAAAAGAGCCTGTGACCTCCGCTTTTTCCGGCCTGCGCCCGGCCGGGACGCGTGCTCACGTATCGCACGGACCGCCCAAAGCGCCCCAGCACAGGCTCCATGCACCCACTGACACAGCGGGCTCCCACCACTACCGGAGCGATGGGTCTTGCGCTGGCCCCCGGCGCGCAGACCGACCCGGCCACCGGGGCACACGAGCGCGAACGGATCCGGCTCGGCGACCGGCGGTACGGGCGCAGCAGGGGTCATCACAGATTTCCCAGAGCGGCACAATCCGGCCGCACCACCCACAGGATGTCGGCCACGACGGCACGCGCGTTCGAGCGGCGTCGGACTGCGGTACCAGCCCAGTGCGTGCCCGGCAACCGGGAGGGAAGATGAAGTGAGCGGCGGTGCCCCGCCGCGACGTTCCCCTACCCCTCCGGTGACTCATGGCCTTCTTCGCGCTCTCCCGAACGCGACCCCTGACGCTCCTGTCCGCAACGGATCTCGCAATGGAGAACGAGCGGCTGGAGGGCGAATGCGGTCAGCTTCAGCAGGCTGTCACCTCGCACGCCGTCATCGACCAGGCCATCGGAGTCGTCGTCGTTCTGGGGAAGATCCCGCCCGAGGAAGCCTGGAGAGTCCTGCGGGACATCTCCCAGCGCACCAACACCAAACTGGCCACCGTCGCCCAGCACGTCCTCGCCTTCGCCCAGGGCGGCGAACTGCCCGACCCCGAACGTACCGAACTACATCAGGCCATCAGCCGCTACACCTGGCCCCGCACCACCTGACCACGGTCCCCCTTCGGGTGGGTCCTGGCGCCACGCACCGGTGTCTGAAAGACACCTGCGGGCCATCTGGAGCGGTGTGATCACGTTAGGGCTCGTCAGTTCTCCGAACTAGACCAGTCGTGTCGGCGTTCCGGTGGCCCCTGCACACGGACATGGCCCTGAGTACATCTCGCTCCGGGCCGTGGCGCGTTGCGGCGCAGCCGACCGGGCTACTGGTCCGGGTCTTGGCGCAGGTCCAGGAAGAAGCGCAGTCGTACCCCGGGCTCGCGGGATGGGACCCGGCTGGGGTGGCTCTGGCCGACGTGCCGGGGCCCAGTGGCCCGCTACCCGCCTCATACCGCAGGTGGCTCTGGTGCTGTGCCCGGTCACCGACATTGACGTCACTGCCTGACGAGCAGACCGAGGCGAGCGGCCAGGCAGCCCAGACGGCGACCTGGTCGGCGGCCTGGCCTTCGGCACGATCACCGCGGTGCTACGCCGTCCCTGATCAAGGCGCCGTGTCCCGCGGAGAGGCGGGCGGCCGGACGGACACGGGCCCGAGCCGCGGAGACCGGCCCGTCGAGAACGAAGGGCCGCGGGCCGAGGGGACGATCCGAACGTACTGCCGAGCTCCGGCCGTCCAGGATGCTGTGGCAGGACTGGGCCGATCGGCCTTTACTGGAAAGTGAGGATCATCAGAATTCGCGACCGAATCGTTTCGCCGACGCCGGATGCATCGCCAAGGCAGGAGGTCGTGCCATGGACCCTCCTCCGCGGGAGCGCGACCTACCGCACCTCGTGGTCGACCGCCCGGACCGGCTGCGCGGCCGGGTCTTCGTCATCGACGACCAGCCGATGCTGGTCGGGCGGGACTCCGACTGCCAGATCCAGGTAGGTGATCCGGGCGTCAGCCGACGGCACGCGGTGGTGTGGCGGGCCTCGGGCCGGACCACCGTCGTGGATCTCGCCTCCACCAACGGAACCATGCTGAACGGTCACCCGGTGCTCGGTCAGCAGGTGCTGCACTCGGGCGACGTGCTGGATTTCGGGCCCATAGAGGTGCATTACGAAGAGCTGTGCTCCGCCGACCGCACCGTTCAGACCCCGAAGCCCGGAGCCGACGGCAGCCCGATCCGTACCTCGGACACCATGCCGGGCTGGAGCCCCGTCCCTGAGCCCGGGCGCACGCCGTACGGCGCTCCCGCCGCAGGGCCACCCTCCGGCCCGCCGGGCCGCCTGGCACCGCGCGAGGCCGGCCGTACGCCGCCCAACGGCGAGCGGCGGTTCGACATCGGGGAGCAGCAGGCCGACCGGCTGAGCAATGTCGCCGGGGACCAGTACAACTATGTTCAGCAGGCACAGCGCGAGGGCTTTTTCAAGGAGATCGCCGCGACCCGTACCAGGGCGCGACACCTGATCATGCTTGGCTTCCTGCTCTTTCTGATCGGGGGCGGGATCTACGGCTGGGTGATCATTCGATTCATTGCCAGGACCAACGACGATATTTCGTCGGGGAGTTCGAACTTCGGCTCCGCTCCGGAGCTGCTCGGACCGGAGGTGGCCGGGGTGCCGGTAGGTGCGGTCGGGTTCGCGATGGCGGCGATCGGGACGGTTCTGACGGTCATCGGGATCGTTCTGCACATCGTGACGACGTCCCGGCGCCGCCGCTTCGAGGATGCCGAGCGGCAGGCGTCCTGGCGGCAATGGTGAGGAGACGGGGAGCCATGTCCTTCAATATCGGCAACCAGCAGGGCGGCGTGGTCAACAACGTCGCTGGGAACCAGACCGTTCGCGGTGGCCAGTCGGCCGTCTTCACAGCGGGCGGCCAGGAGGTGCGCGGCCTGGTCCGGGAACTGAGGGCGTCGATCGAGCGGACGGCGTTGCCGCCGGCAATCGAGCCCGAGGTGCGGGCCGAGCTGGACTCGCTGGACGAGGAGGTCGCCCGACCGGAGCCGGACCGGCAGGCAGTGGCGGGCCGACTGGGCCGGATCACCCATCTGTTGTCCTCGGCGGGTGCGCTGGCCGCAGCCAGTACCGGACTGATCGGGCCACTCGGATCGCTCGCGGGCTGGCTCGGCACACTTGGACAGCCGATCTTGCGGGCGATCGCTGGTTAGCCGCTCACCGTAGGAATGTTGTGGGAGGCGGGCCGAGCCACATCCGGATCCGACCTGGAGACTGCCCGTCCTTCAGGCGCGAGCTCCCACCCAGGTGGCAGGATCAGCGTGTGTCTCTCATGAGCAAGCTTCAGATCAAGCCCGGTCAGAGCGTCGCCGTGCTGGGCAAGCCCGACGACGTCCCTCTGGAGATCGAGACCGTCGGCGAGTCGGCTTCGGTTGATGCGGTGCTCGCCTTCGTGACCACCTCCAGTGATCTCCTCGGGGCGGACACGCGGGCCGCGCTCGCCGCGGCACGGCGCGATGCTCTCGCCTGGGTGGCCTACCCGAAGGGCGGGAAGCTCGGCACGGATCTCAACCGCGACACTCTGGCTGCCGCGCTCAGCGAGCACGGCGTGCGGCCTGTGCGGCAGATCGCCATCGACGGCATCTGGTCGGCGCTTCGATTCCGACCCAGCCACTGATATCCGGCCGCGCTTCGCGGGACGAGGAGCGCGATGCCGTCATAAGGAGCCGACCTCTCGTCGAGCGAGGGCTGGTCCCGTCCGGTTCGCGCCAAGCCCTTGGCTGACCCGTTCCCGGCAGCGTGTGAGGGTGAGTCGGCCGCTGCTCGATCGACGCTGCCCGCTGCCGGGTTCTCGTCCCTGGTGGCCTGGAGGGAGTGCGGCCTGTGGGGCGCAGGTGCGGGGCGAGGTAGCGGTGCCAGGCCTTCGGCTACCGGCCCGTCCGGGCGGCGGCGGCTGCCAGAAGCGCGATGGCCAGCGTGTCGTAACCGTGGTAGGTGACCTTGAGCAGCACCGGTCCGGAGCGGTGCTCGGGCCGTGGCGACCAGATCGGCTGGGATGGGCGGACATCCGAATTCTCAGTCGGTCGGGTCCGGTGCGTGAGAACGCCGCTCGTCGTCTACAGGGATCTGGTCGGCGGGGGCCCTGTCGAGCCGGTCGAGTTCGTCCCGGCCCCCGACGATCGCTGGACCACAGCCTGGCGGCAGACCGGAGACGACCAGAGCAACGGTTTCCTCGGCGGTGTCCGCTTCCCCGACGATCTGGGAGCGGGACGGTCCAGCGACGAGGTAGCGTCCGCCAGGAAGGTGCATGATGAACGGAATGTCCCAGGACCAGTTACCGGTGCACCTGCTGAAGTGCAGGTCCTGGTGGCTGCTTGAGGGATGGAGCTGTCGGAGAAGGGGCTCGGCGTACGCGGCTCGCACCAGTTCGGTGTCCATGTACTCCGTGTGGAGCAGTCGTTGCCACGCAGCCTCCACGACGCTATCCCGACCAGGTGCGGCTTCATCGGAAGGACGCGGCACATCATCTATCCATCCCATGCGCCCATTCTGCCGTCTCGTGCGCCGACTGGCTTTTTGCCCGGACCAGTTCACGGAGAGGTCCCGCGCAGATGCCGGAGATCTCGGTCGATCGTCGAACCGCTTCCGGCACTTCCGGCCCTGTGTGGACTGGTGGCACGCCAAGTCAACGTCCCTCTCGGCTACGCACGTGTGTGGATGAGCGCCTGAGTGGCGGCCCCACGGCGGCCCGAGCTGGCGGAGGTGGTCGACCTGCCGGTGGCCCCGGGCAGGATCAGCCCGAGGGCGCCGACGAACTCCACGATGCCGACGAAACGGACGGCGCCAGGCGAGAAGCCGGCCACCCAGGGCAGCTTCTCGACGAGCTTGTCCTTGGGCTGGGTGGACACCGCCGGCCCGCCCAGGTGCCTGGATGCCGACAGCTGCGACATCGGCTCGCGTACCTCGGGCGGGTCCGGGGACAGGTGTGCGACCTGCTCGGGGGCGGTCCGGAGGGAATGCTTTCGGGGCCGCCCCGGGCCAGGTGTTGATGACGAAGTGCGCGGCGTAGATACCGGGATGACAGGAGGACAGGAGGACGGGTGCTGATGGGCTTCAGAGACTGAAGACGAGTTCGGCCTGGTCGCGCTTGGTGGTGTGCAGGTCCCAGTAGACCGGGGAGATCTCCTCGGGCTGGGCGGTCGGGAATCCGGGGATCGCCGGCGTGCCGATCGACACGTTGATGGCGACGTGCGCCGCCTGGACACCGGTGCCGTCCAGCTCCTTGTGCAGGTTGATCACCCAGTTGCGCAGCGCCGCGGCGGCGGCGTTGACGTTGGCGACCTGCGGTACGGGGTCGACGGAGCCGGCGCCGGTGGTGAACAGCAGGGTGCCCGCACCGGCCTCCCGCATGGCGGGCAGCACCGCACGGGTGGCGTCGATCGCTCCGTAGAGCTGGAACTCCATCTCGTGCTGCACGTCGGCCGGCTCGGTGGCGCTCGGAGTGGTCATGACGGTCTGGAGGCCGCCCACCGGGGAGTACTCCAGGACGTCGACGGCGCCGAAGTGCGTAGCTGCATCCTTGAGTGCCTGGGTGAGGGCGGGGCGGTTGAGGACGTCGGCGGGGAAGGCGGCAGCGGTGATGCCCTCGGCGGCCAGCTCGCCGACGAGGACCTCAAGCTTGGCCCGGTTGCGGGCGATCAGTGCGACGTCGTAGCCGTGAGTGCCGTAGGTGCGGGCGATGGCGAGACCGAGCTGAGGACCGGCGCCGACGATGGCGATGGTGGGCATGAGAGCACCTTTCACTGACTGGGGTGGCGGATAGGGCTATCCGTTTCATTTCCGGAAAGCCCTATCCGGTTCGCTGTCCACCGTAACACGAGAATCGGATAAGGCATTCCGGTTTGCTAGTCTGACGTCATGAGCCCCGAAGACCCGCACACCGAAGCCAGCGCTGGCGCGACTGTTTCCGCAGGTCAGTCCAAGCGCAGCGACGCGGAGCGCAACCGTGGGCGGATCATCGCCGCCGCGCGCGCCGTCTTCGGGCGCGACGGGCTGAACGCGTCGATGGCCTCAGTCGCACGAGAGACCGGGGTCGGCATCGCCACCCTCTTCCGCCACTTCCCCCGCAAGGAGGACCTGCTCGCCGCGGTCTTCGCCGACCGCATGAAGGCATACGCGCAGGCCACCGAAGCAGCCCTGGCCGATCCGGACCCGTGGCACGGCTTCACCCGCTACATCGAGACCGTCTGCGCGATGCAGGCGGCCGACCGCGGCTTTGCCGACATCCTGACCATGAACTTCCCGGGCGTGCCGGAGCTGGAGAGCTATCACGCTCAGGCGTACGAGGGCTTCCTCGAACTCATCCGCCGCGCCAAGAACAGCGGGCAGTTGCGCGAGGACTTCACCAGCCGCGATCTCGTGCTGCTGCTGATGGCCAACGCCGGAGTCCTCAGCGCCACGGCCGACGCCGCCCCGGACGCCTGGCGCCGCCTGGTCGCCTGGATGATCCAGTCCTTCCAGGCTCCGGCTCGCGGCCGGCTGCCGGACCCGCCGGAAGACGCTGCGCTGTACGAGGCCATGCGCCGTGCCAGCCGGAGCGCCACCGTCCCCGAGACTGGAAAGCGACGCTGAACCAGTGACCGGTGGGACAGGGCGACCGCGATGAGGCCGTACATCGTAGTGGTCTTGTCGGTGGTCGGATCCGCTTGGCAACCCCACGGAACATCAACCGTTCCGCACGTTCGCATAACGGGGTTCACCAGTACTGCGCCAGGCGCTGGAGCGGTCCTCTCGGGTCGTGGTGAACCAAGTCCGCCTGGAGCGGCCGGGAACGCCCGGGGCTGGTGCGCCTGCGGGACGATGTGATCGTCCTGCACGCGATGCGCTGGCCGTTCCGCCGTGAGTGCCGTGAGTGCCGTGAGTTCCGTTTCGCGCCGCGCGGACCGGCCCCGCGCCGTCCAGCGCCGCGGCCTCGTAGAGCTCCCCGGGAATGGCCGGGAGCGCCGCGTACAGGGTGATCATGTTGTAGCCGGTGAACTCCCACGCCACGACGTTGGCGATCGAGGGGAGCAGGTGGCCGGCCGACAGGAAGTCCGGGTTGGCCGGTCCCATGTGCTCGGCGAGCTGGGTGAAGGTGCCGAACTCCCGGCCGTACATGTAGCCCCACAGGAGGCCGGCGCCCACCACCGCACCGGCCCGTTCGGCCGGCGCCTCGGGCCTGTCGTGCGCACCCTGCTGCACCGTTCCCACTGTCCGGTGGTGCTGGTGGCCTCGTTGAACTGACAGGGCCTCAACGACTCCCGTAAAGGGGGACGTTCGGCCCTGTGGCGCGGGACTGCCAGCCCCCTGTGTCCCGCCGGTCCCCCGCGGGACAGTGAAGTCGCAACAAGAGTCGTCAAGTCTCCACGAGCCACGCCCTGAAGGGATGAACATCATGGCTGTCCACGACCACCCCCGCCGCCACTCGGGGTTTCACTTCCCGTCCCTGCGCCGGACCGGGACGGTGTCCGCCTCCGGTGAGGCGACGACCGTGGCGGCGACGTCGACCAGCGCGTACGCGCTCGCCGGGCTCCGCCTGCTGACCGGTTTCGTCTTCCTGTGGGCGTTCCTGGACAAGACGTTCGGCTTCGGCTACGCCACTCCCTCCGGCAAGGGCTGGATCGACGGCGGCTCGCCCACCAAGGGCTTCCTCAGCGGGGTCGCCGCCGGCCCGATGGAGTCCACGTTCCACGACTGGGCTGGACAGGGCTGGGTGGACTGGCTGTTCATGCTCGGCTTGCTCGGCATGGGACTGGCGCTGATCGCCGGTGTCGGCCTGCGGATCGCCGCGGTCGCCGGCGCCCTGATGATGGCGTTCATGTGGATCGCCGAGTGGCCCCCGGCCAAGCACCTCTCGGACGGCTCGGTGAGCATGTCCACCAACCCGTTCGCCGACTACCACCTCGTCTACGCCGTCGTCCTCATCGCCCTCGCGGCCGCGGGCGCCGGCACAGTCTGGGGCCTCGGAAAGGTCTGGGCGCGGCTGTCCTTCGTCAGCCGCAACCGGTGGCTGATCTGACCCTCGGACGTACGGAACCACGGCAGGCCCCGGCGGGTGGCCTGCCGTGGTGTCCGTCGCGTATCCGGCCGGTCCGCCGGCCGCCGTGCCCGAGACCGCAGGCCTTCTGCGTGTGCCTGTGTCAGCGACCAGGCTCCGTCCCCCTGGAGTCCGTCGCTACCGGCGGTCCGGGGGATACGGGACGGACTGCTTCGGTCGACCTGCGATGTGCAGCGGGCTGGCTTGGAGGCCGGGCGGCGGACGGCGGGCACGTCTCGGCGGTGGCCGGGGCGGGTCACTGCCGTCGTCGTCCTTGACGCCGTGGCTGCGGAACCGGTGACCAGGACGGGGACGAACGCGGTGGCATGACAGTGTCGGGTCGGTGCGCGGGCACAAGGGCCTGACCAAGCGGCACCTCCGCAGGGACTGGCCGGATGGGGGAGGGGGCGGCCGAGCCCGGCGTCGAATCCGCCGGTGGCCACGCCGGCAACCGTGGGCCCCGTGGCCTGTTCGTCGGTCGCCGGGCGGATGCTCCTGCGCGCCTTCCGCGGAACCGCGTCGCACGCCGACAGGTTTCATGCCGCAATGCAATACCCGTCGTGATGGGGGTCATGGTCGTGTGTGCAGCGGCGCGCGGGACGCCGTCGAGGGGCTGGCGGTACGGGCATCGGCAACCCGTCAGGATCCTCCGACGCGACCACTCCGCCGGCGACGGTGTCACACCGTCATTCCTCCGGCACCATGTCGATCGCGCCGCTCGGGCACTCGACCGTGCACAGTCCGCAGCCCTTGCCGTAGTCCAGGTCGATGGCGAACCCCTTGCCCGGGCCCAGCTCGGTGATCGCGTTCCTGGGGCAGACGCCGTAGCAGTTGTCGCACTCGAAGCAGTTGCCGCAGGACATGCGGCGCGCCGGGCCTCGAAGAGCGCGGTCGACTCGTCGAGCTCCTGTACGACCTCGTCGAACATCGAGACCCGGCGGGCGAGTTCGAGTTGCGGCAGGCCTGTCACGTGCGGGACGGAGCAGGACCGGGAGACGGCGCATCCCGCCCGTGGTGGCGCTCAGTCGTGCGGCACGATCGCCACCGGGCAGCGGACGTGGTGCATCACCGCGTGGGCGACCGGCCCCGTGTGTACGCCCAGCCTGGCCGGGCGGATCCGGCGGCCGACGGCCAGCAGGCCCGCGTCCTGCGCGGCGCACAGCAGCCGCTGTGCGGGGTGCCCCTCCTCCACCAGCTCGACGACCTCCACCGTGGGGAACTTCTCCCGCCAGGGGGCGAGTACCGCGGCCAGCGCAGACCGGGCGGCGGCCTCCTCCGTCTCGCGCGCGAAGGCATCCGCGGCGGCCCGCGCGAACGGCAGCCGCCAGGCGTACACCGCCCGCAGCGGCGCGCCGCGCAGGGCCGCGCTCTCGAACGCGAACGCCAGTACCTGCTCGGCCGGCCGCGCCGCGTCGACTCCGACGACGACGGTGCGGTACGGGGTGTCCGCCGTTGGACGGCCCTGCGCGTCCAAGACGTGTTCGTCCTCAGCCGTCTGGCCGGCCCGTACCAGGACGACGGGCCGTGCCACGTGGGTCACCGCCTGGAGTGCCACAGAGCCGGCCAGGAAGCCGCCGAGTCCGCTGAACGCCCGGCTGCCGATCACCAGCAGCTCCCCGGCGTCGCCCGCGGTGACGAGCGCCTGCGCGGCGGGCGGGGCGACCAGCTCGCCGCTGAGGTACAACTCGGGGTAGCGGTCGTTGAGCTGTTCAGTGGCCTCGCGCAGGATGCGGCGTGCCCAGTGGCGCGGGACCGCGAGCTCCGGCAGGTCCGACGCGCCGGTGACCGGCACCTCGGCCGCGTGCACGAGGCGCAGCGGCAGGCCGCGACGCAGGGCCTCCCGTGCCGCCCAGTCGGCGGCCGTGAGGCTCTCACGTGACCCGTCCAGTCCTACGACTACGGGACGAAGCACGACCCTCACCTCCCTCGGATCCGTGCCCGCGTCCGGTGCTGCGGGCTCCGCACTACCAACGTCTCCGTGCGGGGCCGGTCGGGGCAGGGGCTGCCTGGCCCCGGGAGCGGGCCGAAAGTCCCTCACCGCCGGAGGGAGGGCGAACCCGGCGGTGTTCCCCCCTCGGCCGTGTGGGCCGCGCGCCCTCACCCGGCGGTGAGCGTACGCACGAGCAGTACCCCCTGGCCGGATTCCGGGCCGGCAGTCGGGCCGCCTCCGCCAGCGCCTCCTCGACGACGAGCAGCCGTCTGACGCCCTCCCTGTAGACGTTCTGACAGTCGATCATGATCAGCGCAGAGTCCGTGAGCGGTGCCCCCCGGTCGCCCAAGCCGAGCACGCCGCGAAGTGTCACGGACGGAACTGCCGACGACATGGTCCTCAGCTCCTCCTGTGCGGCGTTCGGCGGTCGTCGTTCGCGTGCGGCCTGCTGCCGCGCGGGACCGGGACGGGCGCTCGTCTCGGCGCGCCCGACGCAGGTCAGTAGTGACACGGTGGGTGAAACCTATTCCGAGTGGTGCCGGCACTGCTCCGCGTGCGGCGGGGCGGGGGCCGGGGGGATCCTCGAAGGAGAGGACGAAACGCTCCCGGCATGCAGACGGCGCCGGACCAGCCACCGGGTTCGGCTTGCTCACCGTCGTCTCCAGCCTCGGACGAGATGGAGGCCGTTGTCATGCAACCAGTCGTCACCGTGGGCCTCGACGGCTCGCCCGAGAGCCTCGCCGCTGCCCGCTGGGCCGCCGACGAGGCCGAGAAGCGCAAGCTCACCCTGCGCCTGCTGCACGCGTGGCCGACGCTGGCGCCGGAACCGGCCCGCGTGCCCGCGGAATTCGACCAGAACTACTGGGCGAAGCGGCTCGTCCACACCACGCGGGCGGAACTGAGGTCATGCCATCCGGGGCTGTCCGTCGTCGAGAGCCTGGTCGCCGACGACGCCCAGGACGCCCTGCTCCACGCGGCGTCGGATTCGGAGATGACCGTGCTCGGTTCGCGAGGGCTGGAGTCCGTACAGAGCTACTTCCTGGGTGACGTCAGCATGCCCGTCGTGGCACGGGCCGAGCGGCCGGTCGTGCTGGTCCGCGCCGAGAGCCCGGAGGGGGGACCGCCCTCGGTCGTCCCGGGCCGCGTGGTCGTGGCCCTGAAACTGCACGGGCCCTGCGACGACCTGCTCGACTTCGCCTTCCATTCCGCCGCGGCCCGGGGTGTTCCGCTGCTGGCCGTGCACGGTCGCAGCGTGCCGCTCCACGCCCGGGTGCCCTGGGGTGTGGACCACGACATCGCCGAAGAGATACGGCGGGACGTCCAGGTGCGGCTGAGCAAGGCACTCCATCTCTGGCGCGAGAAGTACCCCCAGGTGGAAGTGGCCGACGGCATCGGTCTCGAAAGCCCGGCGAAGGCCGTCGTGCAGGCTGCCGAAGGCGCGGCGCTGCTGGTCGTCGGGCGACGGGAACACCGTCATGGGCCGGCGCCCCACCTGGGTCCGGTGGCGCAGGCCGCCATCCATCACGGGCGCTGCCCCGTCGCGGTCGTGCCCCATGGCTGAGCCGGGCCGCCGTGCGCAGACGGTGGGGCCGACGCGACAGCCGGATGTGTCCGTGCTCCGGTCGGGCGCCCGTCACCACGGCGGGCCGCCGGCGCGCGCCGAGGTGTGCGAGACCCACACCGCGATCGTGTTCTTCGCCGGCGACCGCGCCTACAAGGCCAAGAAACCCGTGGATCTGGGGTTCCTGGACCACACCACCGTCGAGGCCCGCCGGGCCGGCTGCGAGCGTGAGATCGACCTGAACCGCCGCTTCGCCCCGGACGTGTACCTTGGCGTCGGAGAGTTCCGCGGCCCCGACGCGACGACGCCCGAGCCACTCGTGGTGATGCGCCGCATGCCGGCGGAGCGCCGTCTGTCCCGGCTGGTGGGACAGGGGGCCGCCGTCGACGACGTCCTGCGGGCCGTCGCCCGGCAGCTCGCCGCGTGGCACGCGGTGGCCCCCCGTGGCCGGCACGTGGACGAGCAGGGCACCCGAGATGCGCTGTCATCGCGCTGGGAGGCCGGTTTCACGCAGGTCCGCGCGTTGACCGCCGACGGCGAACACGGCTTGGGGCCCGGGGCGGTACCGGAGGCCGAGCGGCTGGTGCGCCGCTATCTCGCCGGCCGCAAGAGGTTGTTCGATGCCCGTATCGAGCAGGGGCGGGTGGTCGACGGACACGGAGACCTGCTCGCCGAGGACGTCTTCTGCCTCGACGACGGCCCCCGCGTCCTGGACTGCCTGGAGTTCGACGACCACCTCCGCTACCTTGACGGCCTGGACGACGCCGCGTTCCTCGCCATGGACCTGGAACAGCTCGGCGCCCCGGAGGCCGCGACGTTCTTTCTCGGCCGGTACTGCGAGTACTCCGGCGATCCCGCGCCGCCGTCACTGTGGCACCACTACGTGGCCTACCGCGCTTTCGTACGGGCCAAGGTCTCGGTGATCCAGGCTTGTCAGGGCGCGGTCGGCGCGGAGACCGCGGCACGACGGCTGGTCGCGACGACGCTGCGCCATCTGCGTGTCTCCGCCGTCGGCCTGACACTCGTCGGCGGCCTGCCGGGCAGCGGGAAGTCCACTCTCTCCGGGGCACTGGCCGACCGGCTGGGCGTCACCCTCCTCAGCAGCGACCGCGTCCGCAAGGAACTCGCGGGCATCCCCGCGGAGCAGCCCGCGGCGGCCCGCTACCGCGAGGGCCTCTACACACCCGAGTGGACGGCCAGGACCTACGCCACCCTGCTCGACCGCGCCGCCGTCCTGTTGTCCTGCGGCGAGTCCGTCGTCCTGGACGCCACCTGGTCCGACCCGGCACAGCGTGCGGCGGCCCTGCGCCTTGCCGAACGCACCAGCGCCGACCTGGTGGCCCTGCACTGCCACGTGCCCGGCGACGTGTCGGCGGCCCGCCTGGCCACACGCGTCGCCGGCCCGTCCGACGCCGGCCCCGACATAGCGACCGCCATGGCGGCCGCGGAGCGGCCGTGGCCCGAGGCCGTCGCCGTCGACACCAGCGGCCCGCTGGAGTCCGCGGTCGCCCGGGCGCTGACCGCCGTACGCCCGTGGGGCACCGGCGGGACCCCGGTCTTCCGCCGCCCTTACATGGAACCGGACTGAGACACGCCGGACGGCCGACTGCCGGCTGCCGGACCCGTGGGGGTGACGAGGCCGTGAGTACCATGCGAGCGCTCGTCCAACCCGCACCCGTCCCGCGCACGGAGGCGCATTGGGAAGACAGCGGACAGCCCGTTGCCGCTGGTTCTCAAAGACTGTCGTACTGCGGCACGGCGGCGTCGCCCCCGGCCCGCAGGGCCTCCACCACCGCCTGGTGCAGGTTGCGGCTTCCTTCCCGAGAAGGGCACCGCACCGGACTGCCCGTCAGGGTGAACCACTCGGCAGTCCCGCTGTACTGGATCTTCACCTCGGCCTGCCCGCCGTTCCAAATGGTCTGCACGGTCAGCTCGCCGGTGACGGTCCCCGCCTCGTCGGTACGAGCTCCCCCCGGCCCCGTGAACACGCCAGTCGTCGTCCATGAGGTCCGGATCATGGCGCCCTCGGCCTTTCTTCGTGAGTGCCGGGGCCGGTTTCCGCCGTCCGCCGGCCTGTTTGCCGCATCACCGCGGCATCCGCGGAGAGTTCGTCCGCCGGACGCTCCGTGCGATCCTTCGGGTGCTGACCGAGCGGCGGTCGTCCGCACCCGTCTGCCGCGTCGTACGGTCATGATGCCCGTGCGGCACCGGCGACGACAGGGGCCGAGTGGTCCTGCACGGATTGGTCGGCCCGCTCCCGGTGACAGCGGGAGCCCCGCTCTGCTCGGCGAACGCGGTCGGCAGCCGCACTGTGTGGTGTACGTCCGTGACGGTGGTCCCGGCGTCCGGGGGCGAGCGGGGTGCTTACCCCTCCTCCAGCGTCCGCGCCGTTCAGGTTGCGCGTCCTTCGCCTGGGTCCGGATGGGGAACGACGGCGACCGGGCACGGTGCGTGGTGCAGCAAAGTGTGCGCGATCCTGCCGAGTTGCAGCCCGAACGGGCCGTGCCGGCGCCGGGCGCCGACGACCACCAGGTCGGCCCCCGCCGCCGCTTCCAGCATGACGCGATGGGCGGGACCCTCGACGACCCGCCGACGGACCTCGACCCGGGGGTGGTCCCGGACGACCTCCCGCAGTGCGTCCTCCAGCGCGGCTGCCGCTCGCTCCTCGCGCAGCCGGGCGGCGTCGTCGGCGATCAGCATGTGGTCCACCGGCTCCTGGGACGGGATCCGCCATGCCCGTACAGCCGTCACGGCGCAGCCGCGCACCTCGGCCTCACGCAGGGCGAACCGTACGGACTCTGTCCCGCCGGCCGTCCCGTCGGCCGTCTCACCGACCGCCACCGCGACGCTGCCGAGGGCTCCCTCGCGGTTGCGTTCCGCGCCGCGGACCACGACGACCGGGCAGAGGGCACGGGCGGCGACCGCGAGACTGACGGACCCCAGCAGCGTGCCGGCCACCTCGCCACGCCCGCGGCAGCCTGTGACCAGGGCGAACGCCTCGGTGCCCGTCCGCAGTAGAGCGTCCACGGCGTCCTCGGGAAGCACCTCCGCCGACACCTTGACGTTCGCGTCGCGCTGCCGGGCACGCTCCACGCAGGAGGCGATGACGTGCTCCGCCGTCACCTCCCCGGCCGGGCGGCCGGTGCTGAAGGACGGCCTGGCCGTCTCGTATCTCTCCCACAGCGAGGCGTGGACCAGGTGCAGCGGGAGCCCGTGCCGGGCCGCTTCGCCGACCGCCCAGTCGACCGCCGCGAGACTGGAGTCCGATCCGTCGACGCCCACGACCAGGGGGAGTTCCATCGCCGCCACCGCCTTCTCCGTACGGGTGCCGAGCCCCTGTGAATACCGTCGCACCGTCGGCGGTGCGCCGCGACACACCACCGGTCCTTCGGCCGGATCGCGGCGTGCCGGTGGGTGCGGTGATGCTGGTGGCGTACGGCCGGGCGACTCGCCCCGGCACGCGTTCAAGGAGCGGGACATGCCCGATGTCCCGCACATCGTCGGTGACGTGATGACCGTGCCCGCGGTGGGTGTGGGGCGCGACGCGGACCCGGACGAGCGAGACGTCGTCGACCGGGCCGCGGAGCATGACGCCCCCGTCCCGCACGGACATGTGGATGGCGCCGAGCGCCTCGTCGGCCGGTGAGCGGTCGGGAGGGACGTTGCCCCGCACCAGGCTGTACCTCGTGCCTGGTCTCGCGCTCGCTCGCTGATGGCCGCCGGGCTTTCGATGACGGGTTGCTCGCCGGCGCTGACTCGCATGACCGCCGCCCGCTCCGCAGAATGGTGCTGTATCCGACCTGTCATGCGGGACCACCGCCGAGTGGGGCGGGAGCGCCGAGTCTGCCAGGTGGGGCGGTTGTATCCGGGAGGCACCATGCATCACCGAACGGTCGAGGAGCTCATGAGCCGGCCGGTCGTCCGGGCGCGGCGGGACACCGAGTTCAAGGAACTGGTCCGGCTGCTGGCGGAGAACGACGTCACCGCCGTGCCCGTGGTGGACGACCTGGGGCGCCCCATGGGGGTGGTCTCGGAGGCGGACCTGCTGCGCAAGAGCGCCGACCAGGCCGACCCGTCCGGCAGGGCCCCGATCCCGCACCTGGAAGCCTGGGAACGGGCGAAGGCGGAGGGTTCCCGGGCCGAGGAGCTGATGTCGGCTCCCGCGGTGTGCGCGCGTCCGGAGTGGAGCGTGGTGGAGGCGGCCCGCCTCATGGAGACCCAGCACGTCAAGAGGTTGCCCGTGGTGGACGAGGCGGACCGGTTGCTGGGCATCGTCAGCCGTGGTGACCTGCTGCGGGTCTTCCTTCGCCCCGACGACGCCATCCGTGAGGAGATCACCCGCGACCTGCTGCACCGCACGCTGGGGCTGGAACCGGCGGACCTGACGGTGCAGGTGCGGGACGGGCGGGTCGAACTCACGGGCACCGTGGAGTACCGGAGTCTGGTCCCGGTCCTGGAGCAGCTGTGCCAGGGCGTGGACGGAGTGGTCTCGGTCGCCGGGAACCTGACCTGGCGCAGGGACGACGCCCGGCCCTCGCCCTCCGCTCCGTGACGTCGTGCCCGGGACCTCACGGTCCGGAACCGGCCGCCTCCCCGGACCTGCCGACCGGGAAGCGCGTGGCATCCGACAGCGTGGTGAGTTCCGGGTAGTCCTCCTCGTCGATACGGACTCCCGTGCGCTCGGACAGCAGCTCGACCAGGCTGAGGAAGTCGAGCGAGTCGAGTTCGAGCACGTCACGGAACCGGTCGTCCGGCCGGACGAGGGTGAAGTCGGCGTCGGGGCCGATCCGTGTGATCGACTCCTTGATCACCGCCGCTGAACGGCTACGCGCAGCCTCCGCACCGGTCAGAGGCTTCACAGGACTCACAGTTCCTCCGGTCGTTGCAGCAGTCGGTCGACCGCCGTGAGGTAACGCGCTCCCACGGCGCCGTCCGAGGCCCGGTGGTCGGCGGCCAGAGTCGCGGTCACCACCGGCCGTACGCCGAGACCCGGACCGTCAGCAACCTGGGCGAGCAGGGTGTGGAGAGCGTGTACGGCGTCATCCATCCGCCCCAGGCACCGGCCGTCTCGCTGCCGCCCAGCCGTCCCCGGCGGGCGCGTTCGACCAGGTCCCCGAGGCGTTCCATGAGGGCGTCGGGCGACAGGGTGTCTGCCTCGTGGATCACCGGCGCCGGCAGCCCGCCCTGCCTGACTGAGACGGCAACACCAAGACGGACCTCCCGCGCGAGGGCGAACCCGTCGTTCACCCGGTGGCCGTTGAGGCTCGGCACCTCACATACGGCCGACGCCCCGGCCCTCACGAGCAGGGCCGCGGGCACGAGCCGGCCGGCGGACGTGCGGCCACGGTTGGCCCGGCGCAGCCAGTCAGTGGCGGCCGCGAGGTCGATGGTGGTGGCATCGACTCCAGCAGAGCCAGCCGGTGGGCGGCCTGGCGGTCGGGGCGGGTGCGGGTGGTGGTACTCACGCGGACCGCTCCGTCCTCTGCACGGGCTTCCGCGGGGCCTCCTGCGAGCTCCCCTGCCAGGAGGAGACACCGTGGGCGTAGGTCCTCCAGGGCGGAGATGTCGCCCTCGGGCAGGCCGAGTTCACGCGCCCGCAGCAGACGGCGCATGACCTTGCCGCCTCGGATGTGCGGCAGGTGCTTCTCCCGGCGCAGGCTGGGCCAGGCCGTGGCACCCCTCCTTCGGGGCCTCCTCAGATCATCCGTCCGTCCGGCCTCCCCCGCAGCGGGGCGACAGGCCTCCAGCCGGCGGGGCACCGGCGCTGCGGTGTGGGGCACCGCTGTCGGTGCCCCACACCGCTTTCCCGTTCGTCGCCTCAACGACCGCCGTGGCCTCCGCCACCGTGGCCACCGCCGTAGCCACCGTGACCGCCGTGGCCACCGCCGTAACCGCCATGGTCACCGCCGTGGCCGCCGCCGTAGCCGCCGTGGTCACCGCCGTAACCGCCGTGGCCGCCGCCGTAGCAGTCGTTGCCCCACCAGTCGTCGCCACATCCACGGTCGGAGTGGTGGGAGTAGGAGGATTCGTGTACCGGAGCCGCCACCGCGGTCCCGGCCGCGCCGATCGCAGCCCCGCCGGCCATCAGGGCGCCGGCTGCGGCAGCCGCGAAGAGGCGCTTCGCGCGCTGAGTGTGCATGGCTGCACCTTTCCTTGTCTCGTGTCGCATCCTTGTCTCGTGTCGCACCGCGGGAAGGTGCGAGATGGATGGCCGCGCCTCAAAGGCTGGCTCTGCAACGCGGTCCTGGGCGTTGCCGCATGAGGTGGTGACACGCTCGACCCAGCCGTGCCGGGCTGTACCGCCCGCGCACTGTGCGGGCGAGCGCTGCGGCGGACACGGCTCCCCGTGGGGCCGGCCGGACGGGATGCGCCCGGTCCTGCGGCTTCACCGCTCGTACACAAGCCTCGTCTCCGACCCACGCTCTCGCCAGGGCCGAACGGCCTTGGATCACGAGCCGAACGACCCCGGTCCCGCGCGCAACGCACCGTCACAGCTCCGCTCGGCCGCCGACGTGCCGGGGTGTCAGGCGACGCGGGTCAGCGCGGGACACTGCCAGGTCGCGTCGATCACCTCGGGGCGGGGCCGGTACATGCGCAGGGCCACGAACCAGCTGCCCTTCTTCGCGGTGGGCAGCCAGTTGGCCTCCCTGTCCTGGCCGGGGGACTCGTTTTGCAGCCGAACGGTAAGCCCGCCGTCCGCGTCCCACCGCAGGCCGGTGCTGCGGTCGCCCACCGAATAGCGGTCGGCCGGGTTGGCGATGAGGTTCATGTCCTCCCCGTAGGCGGTCAGGGACCAGAACGCGTCGACCGGTGGCAGGGCGTCGCCCGGGAACCGCAGTTCGTACCGGCCTTCGGCGGCCGGCTTCTCGCCGTCCGCGTCTTCGAAGGTGAGCAGGTAGACCGCTTCGGCGGGGTCGTTGGCGGCGACACCGATCAACGACTGGTCGGCGGCGCGCTTGAGAAAGTCGTCGCCGAAGCGTCCCATCTGCGGGGGCGGGTAGCGCCAGCCGTGGACGAGGCGGGCCCAGTCACCGCTCAGGATCTGCTGTCTGAGCAGCGGCACACCGACGGCGGCGGCCCGGATGAGGCCGCGTTTCACCGGGTCCGGCTGGACCTCGACATCGAGGCCGGGGCCCACTCCGATCTGCGCGAACTGCTGGAGAAGCACGTGGTGATGGGACGGCGGCGGGTTCTCGGCCAGCATCGCGTTCAGTGTCTTCCACGGCCCCAGCGGGTCCTCCTCCGTCGGGACCGGCGTCAGGACGTCACGGCTCTCGGGAACCTGCGCGTGCGGCCTGCCGAACAGGCTCAGCGGGGTGAGCCGGTACCGCTCCTGGAGTTCCCGGACCCGCGGCACGTCGTCAGACCCGTCGACGAGGGTACGGCCGAGGACGAGGACCCAGGGGCTGGGGGCCTCCTTCAGGCGCCGCACCCCGGTGGGAAGTTCTCCCCGCCATCCCGGACCGACCAGGGCGAAGGCGCCCGCGTCCGAGCCGGTGGTGCGCTGACCCACGTAGTCGAAGTTGTCGGACGTGATCCCCACCATTTCGAACGTGAAGTAGCGGTCACCCATGTCGGGATGGGAGAGGACGACCGGTTCGTCGGCGAGGCGCACCCAGGCCGCCGAATACAGGGTGTCGTTGTTGGGGCACCCGCCGTCGCGGTAGGTCGCGTCCAGCAACCGCTCGGCGTGCCAGAAATGGTTGACAGCCGCGTACGGAACCGTCGCGGGATTCCGAGGCTGCGTCACCCAGTCGTGCCTGAGCCCGGCGTTGTAGATGTACGGAAAACCGTAGACGAACGCCTGCTGCCCCAGCGTGTAGGCGTACTCGCCGCGCCAGTCGTCCACGCGCCCGGTCAGGAGCGGCTTCACCGCCTGCTCCAGCACGGGCACGAGGTCCGGCAGATGGCGTGCCCGCTCCACCGTGGACTTCGGATGAAGGACCGCCCGCCCGGCGGCCCGTGCCACCGTGACTGCCGCGTCGGCCACGTCCTCGGGTACCCGCCGCCAGGCAGGGCTCTGTGATGTTTCGGCCATGGCTACACCACTTCACTCAGCGGCGTGGCGGGCGGGGTCCGCGGACCCCGGCCGCGTGGTCAGTCCCCCAGCGGCCATCCTCTCCCGCGGTGCCGGCCGGTGCAGCCGGAGAGGTCCCGACCAGGTCACCCAGGGCGGCCGCCCCCAGCGGGGGACGTACGACGATCTCCGTGGCGTGCCCCATGCCGAGACCGTCGACTTCACCGACGATCAGTTCCGCGCCCTGGACCCGACCGCGCCGGCGGCGGAGTTCCACGGAGACGCCATGTGGATGAACGGGCCACGCCGAGCGCTCATGGACACCGCCACCGCGGCACAGCTCACCGTGCGGCGCACCACCCGGTGGCTCTTCCCGGAGGGCGGCGAGGCACGCCGACCCGGACCTGGACGAGAAACAGCCGGCCACGCTCGGGCAGCGCCTGCGCCTCCCGGAAGGCGGGGAGTACCGCGTCCGCACGCTCGACGAGGACCTGCGGGTGGGAGCCCACGGCGACGCGTACGTCCTCGACGAGTACGAGAACAACTGCCAGCGCCACAGCTGATCCTCGTCCCGGCGGCCCTGCTCCCTGGTCCACCAGAGGACGGTAAAGTGGGGCAAAAGCCTGCATTCCGCACTTGGCTGTGGCCAGGGACGTACGGCCCCTGCCGTCCACCCGAGCGGTCGGAACCGCGTCCCCGCGGCCCCGGAGGCAAGCAGGAAGGCATCTGTACCGAAAGAGGCCTGCCATGACCGCCGACGCCGACGTGAACACCTCACCAGCCCTCGCGCCCGACGGGCTCGTCATGGGCAAGGACGGATTGGCGGCTCTGGTGGACGTGCTGATCAGGCACGGGTTCACCGTGGTCGGACCCACGGTACGGGACGGTGTGATCGTCCTGGCGGAGCTCCGGTCGGCCGACGAGTTGCCGTACGGCTGGGGCGTGGAGCTGGAGGCCGGGCGCTACCGGCTGCGTGAGCGGACCGACGGCGCGGCCTTCGCGCATGCGGCGGGCCCGCAGTCCTGGAAGCCGTTCCTCCACCCGCCGCGGGTGCGGCAGTGGAGCGCCGACCGGACGGAGGACGGGCTGGTCCTCACGGCCGATCAGCCCGCGCCCCCGCGCTGTGCCTTCCTCGGCGTGCGCCCCTGCGACCTGCGGGCCATCGCCGTCCAGGACCGGGTACTGACCGGCGGGGCGTACCGCGACCCCGGCTACGAGGGGCGGCGCTCCGGAGCACTGCTGATCGTGGTGGAGTGCACGGAGCCCGGGGCCACCTGCTTCTGCGTCTCGATGGACACCGGACCCGCCGCCGGCCCCGGCTACGACCTGGTCATGACCGAGGTGGTCGACGAGTACGGGCATCGTTTCTGGATCCGGAGCGGCAGCCCGGAAGGCTCCGCGATCCTGGCCGAACTGCCGACCCGCCCGGCGGACCCGGAGACGAGAGAGGCGGCCCGCGCGGGCGTCGCGGACGCCGCGGACCGGATGGGCCGCACCATGCCCGAGGCCGACCTGCGGGAGCTGATGGCCGGCACGCTCGACGCGCCCCGCTGGGACGACGTCGCCGGACGGTGCCTGACCTGCGGCAACTGCACCATGGTGTGCCCCACCTGCTTCTGCACCACCACCGAGGACGTAACCGACCTCACCGGCGACCACGCAGAGCGCTGGCAACTGTGGGACTCGTGCTTCGACCTCGACTTCTCCCAGCTGCACGGCGGCCCGGTCCGCGCCTCCTCGCGCGGCCGCTACCGGCAGTGGATGACCCACAAACTCGGCACCTGGTACGACCAGTTCGGCTCGTCCGGCTGCGTGGGCTGCGGACGCTGCATCGTCTGGTGCCCGGTCGGCATCGACATCACGGAGGAAGCCGCCGCCCTGCACGACTGGACACACTCCAGGGCACCGGACGAGGGGAGCGGGCCGCCGTGACCACCGTGGCGCCCCCGCTGCCGTACCGGGTCGCCGGCACCTGGGCGGAGACCGCCGACACCCGGTCCGTCGAGCTGGTGCCGACCGGACACGGACTCCCGCCGTTCGCACCGGGCCAGTTCGCGATGATCTACGCCTTCGGGGTCGGCGAGGTGCCCGTCTCGGTCAGCGCCCTGCGCGGCCCCCATGGTGGCCTCGTGCACACCGTGCGTGCCGTGGGCGCGGTCTCGGCCGCCCTGTACCGGCTGCGGCCGGGGGACACCGTCGGCCTCAGCGGGCCGTACGGTACCGGCTGGGACCTGGCGGAGGCGGCCGGACAGGACCTGCTGGTGATCGCCGGCGGTATCGGACTGGCCCCGCTGCGGCCGGTCGTGCACGCCGTCCTGGAACGGCGGCACGGGTACGGCCGGCTCGCGGTCCTGGTGGGCGCCCGTACCCCCGCCGATCTGATCTACCGGGAGGAGATCGACAGCTGGTGCGGCCCGGCGCATGTGGCGGTGACCGTCGACCGTCCCGGCCCCGGCTGGCGCGGTGCCGTCGGCGTGGTCACCACGCTCCTGGACCGCCTCGACCTGCGCCCCGAACGGACTCGCGCGCTGGTGTGCGGACCGGAGGTGATGATGCGCCACACCGCACGGGGCCTCGTGACCCGGCGTCTGGCCCCCGACCGCGTCCAGGTGTCCCTGGAACGCAACATGCGCTGCGCCACCGGCCATTGCGGCCACTGCCAGCTCGGCCCGCTCCTGCTGTGCCGGGACGGTCCGGTCGTCGGATACGACCGCGTGGCACACCTGCTCCTCGTGAGGGAGTTGTGACATGGCCACCGAGCCTGCACCGCCGTCCCCCGACCTCCGGCCCACGCTCGCCGTGTGGAAGTTCGCCTCCTGCGACGGTTGCCAGCTGACCCTGCTCGACTGCGAGGACGAACTCCTCGGCCTCGCCGACCGGGTACGGATCGACCACTTCCTGGAGATGACCTCCGCCGAGGGCGGCGCCGACGGGCAGCGCGGTCGGCTGGAGGGCCGGGGGCCGTACGACCTCTCCCTGGTCGAAGGCTCGATCACCACCACCGACGACGCCGAACGGATCCGGCACGTCCGCCGCGTCTCCCGGTACGTGGTGACCATCGGAGCCTGCGCCACCGCCGGCGGCATCCAGGCCCTGTGCGACTTCGCCGACATCGAGGAGTTCCTCGCCGCGGTCTACGCCCGCCCGGAGTACATCTCCACACTGGAGACCTCGACACCGATCTCCGCCCATGTCCCGGTCGACTTCGAACTGCGCGGCTGCCCCATCGACCGCCGCCAGCTCCTCGAAGTCATCACCGCCTACCTGGCCGGACGCAAACCCCGGATCCCGAGCCACAGCGTCTGCTTCGAGTGCAAGAGACGCGGCACCACCTGCATCACCGTGGCTCACGGCACCCCCTGTCTGGGCCCGGTCACCCACGCCGGATGCGGCGCGATCTGCCCCGCCTACGGACGCGGCTGCTACGGCTGCTTCGGACCGTCGAACCAGCCGAATCTGCGCTCCATGGTCGCCCAGTTGCACCACGACGGGATGAGCGAGCGGGACATCCAGCGTGTCTTCCGCACCTTCAACGCCACCTCACCGGAACATGCCCCCGTACCCGAACTCGCGGCCGAGGAGTGCCACAGCTCCCGGACCGGCACGGAAATCCGCCCGGAAAGGCCCGCATGAACCCTCGCGGAACCCGCGTCCTGCGACTGGACGCGCTGGCCAGGGTGGAGGGCGAGGCGGCCCTCCACCTGCGCGTCCAGGACGGTTCGGTCACCGAGACACGGCTGCGCATCTACGAACCGCCGCGCTTCTTCGAGGCCCTCCTGACCGGCCGGAGCCACACCGAGCCCCCCGACATCACCTCCCGCATCTGCGGCATCTGCCCGGTCGCCTACCAGATGAGCGCCTGCCAGGCGATCGAGAACGCCTGCGGAGTCACGGTGGACGGCTCCCTCGCGGACCTGCGCCGTCTGCTGTACTGCGGCGAATGGATCGAGAGCCACGCCCTGCACATCTACCTCCTGCACGCGCCGGACTTCCTCGGCCGCGCGGACGTGGTGGAGCTCGCCCGCGACCAGCGAGCCGCCGTGGAACGCGGGCTGCGGATCAAGCAGACCGGCAACGCGATCCTCGAACAGCTCGGCGGCCGACCCGTCCACCCGGTCAACGTCCGGATCGGCGGCTTCTACCGGACCCCGGCACCGGACGAACTCCAGTCTCTGACGGAACAGCTGCGACACGCCCGGGAAGACGCCCTGGAGACCGTCCGCTGGGTGGCGGCGTTCGACTTTCCCGACGCCCGGTGCGAGCACGCCCTGTTCGCACTGCGCGACCCCGGCCGCTACGCCATCGACTCCGGGACGCCCACGGTCATTGATCCGGCGCCGGGCGAGATTCCCCTGCCCGGCCTCGAGTTCCCCCTGTCCGAGTTCGAAGAGCACGTCCGGGAAGAACAGGTACCGCACTCCACCGCGCTCACCGCGGCCTTGGACGGCCGCCGTTTCCTGACCGGCCCGCTGGCCCGTTACGCGATCAGCGGGCGCTGGCTGCATCCCGTGGCCGCCGACGCGGCGCGGGACGCCGGGCTGGGCGATCCGGGCGTGGGCGCGGTCTGCGACAACCCCTTCCGGAGCATCGTCGTACGCGCAGTCGAGGTCGTACAGGCCGTCGAAGAAGCCCTGCGGATCATCGACGGCTACGCACCGCCTCCTCGGCCGGCCGTCGAGGTCCCGCCGAGCGAGTCGGTCGGGGTGGGAGCCACCGAGGCACCCCGCGGCCTGCTGTACCACCGCTACGCCCTCGCTGAGGACGGCACGCTCACGGGGGCCCGCATCATTCCGCCCACCGCCCAGAACCAGACGGCCATCGAGGAGGACGTCCGCAGAGCCGTCCAGTCGCGCCTGGACCGGGACGGATCCGATGCCGAGGACGAAGAACTCACCCACCTGTGCGAACGGGCCATCCGTAACCACGACCCCTGTATCTCCTGCGCCGCCCACTTCCTCGACATGACCGTGGAACGCACGTGAGCGGCAGGGTCGTGGTGATCGGTGTGGGCAATCCCCTGCGCGGTGACGACGGGATCGGACCGGCGGTGGTGGAGGCACTGCGGGGCCTGGTTCCCGACGGCACCGTGCTGGCGGTCAGCGACGGCGAGCCCGCGCGGCTGCTCGGCCTGTGGCAGGGCGCGGACACCGTGGTCGTCGTGGAAGCCCTCCGTACCCGCCCGGCCCGGCCCGGCGAGCTGCACACGCTGACAGCGGCAGAGGCCGCCGGGCACCTGCGGGGCGCGGCGAGCACGCATGCCTTCGGCCTGGGAGAATGCCTGGCCCTGGCAAAGGCCCTCGACCGGCTGCCACAGCAGCTCGTGGTGCACGCCGTGGAGGTCACCGACATGGAACTCGGCGCGCGGCTCAGCGAAGCAGTGCGCTGCGCGCTCCCCGAACTGACCGACCGCGTGGCCACCTCCGTACGACAGGCGTACGAGCGGAAGCGGGGACCGTAGAGGCCGCGGAAGCGCCCGGCACGGACCGAGTGCAGGGGAGCGCGGCCGCCCGTGGTGCCGTACCGGGCCCTACCTCGTCTCGGACCCCTTGGGCGGGGGGCCCGCACGCACGCGCGTGACTCCCCGCCCGTGTGCGTGCGGCTCTCAGCCGAACAGACTCCGCACGCGGATGGTCTGGACGCGCCGCCAGGTACCGTCCGGCAGCAGCACCCAGTCGTCCCCCGCCCCACGGGCAAGCGGACTCCGTCGCCCCGCCCTGGCCGACGGCAGCCGGGCCCCGCAGCGGGCTCGCCGGTCTCGCGGACCGACTCGGGTGCGCTTGCTCATGGTCTCTCCGTCCGCGGGGGCATCGCCCCAAATCGGCACGCTTCCGTGCAGACCGCCCCGGACACCGGCGATCCGGCCGAGCGGCAGTGTCTCGTCCATGAACCTCGCCTCACCTTCCGGCTCACCTGTGCAGCGGGACAGCCTGCGACACCTACAGCGTGCGGCGGCGACCGTTCGCTCCGGAGGGGGCCGATCGGCTCCCGGCAGGGACATCCGGTCGCGAGTTTCTGAGCCGGCAAGTCTCCCAGGGGGTCAAGGACCGGCCGGGCAGCACTCCGCGCAGGGGACACGACCGTTTCAGCCGAGTCGCCGACCGCCGCTTCGGCACGCCGTCCCCCGCCGGAGAGCTTCCCGGGCGTGCCGATCCGCGTCCGTGACCAGGTCTTCGGCAACCTCTACCTGACCGAGAAGCGCGGCGGGCTGTAGTCCGACGAGCAGGACGAGTGTCCCTACTGCTCACGCCGGCCACGGCGGCCGGCGTGGCGATCGACAACGCCCGCCTTCAAGTCACGCACGCGATGCGGGCCGCTCCGCGCGTCGTACTCACCTCGTCGGGGCAAACAGTCATACCAGGCCGCCGCCTCCGTAAGGGGCGTACAGATCGAGCAGGCGGACCCGGGAGGCATGCAGTCGTTGAGCGACGACCCGCCCGACCCAGACGGCGATCGCCCGGCCGAACACCGGGTCCTCGGCGCACAGCGCACGGACCGCCCCGGCGTCGAACTCCCAGGCCCGCACCGGGCTCATCGCCTCGGCCCCCAACTGCCACAGGTGCGGCGGGAAGTGCCAGGACCAGCCGACGAGTTCACCCTGTCCGAGTGTCTCGATGACAGCAGGTCGACGCCCGGGCACATGCAGGTCCAGGGCGACGGTCCCGTTGCGCACGACCCAGAATCGTTCGGCACGCAGGCCCTCCTCGAACAGGCGGGTTCCGGCCGCGAAGGAGACCTCCCGGGCGAGCCGCATCAGCCGTTCGCGGTGCGCGGGCTCGAGAGCTGCGGTCATGGTGGCGGCGGAGGTCATCGCACAGGCTCCCTTCACTGGGGTGCGTGTACTTCCAGCCTGAGCGCATCCGGTGCCGGCCACCACCGGCCGATGCGGGTCCTGCGGTGAGCACGCCACCTCCGACAGATCCAGGCGGGACGACTGGGCGTCAGCGACCACGCGATTGGTGTCTGTCGCCAGAGGACCGCCTGGACCGCCCGTCCCGCCATGTCCTGGTGACGCCACAAGTGCCGGCGGCGCTCCGCCCGCGGCGCCGCCCTTTCGCGGGCGACGGCGGGAATGCGCACCGATCAGCTCTCCGGGACCACCAGAGTGCGCGTCTGCCCGGGAGCGATGGTCACCGCGCGGTCGTCCAGGACCACGCGGATCGGCGTCTCCTCCGAGGCGGGCACCCGGATCTGAAGCTGTCCGTCCGTGCGCCGCAGGCCGATGCCGCGGTGGCCGCGATAGTGCAGGGTGAACCCGTACTCGGAGAGCGCCGGGAGGGGGACCGGGTCCAGCCACAGGGCGTCCTCACGGGTTTCCAGTCCCGTCAGGCCGCGCTGGACCAGGTCCAGGGTGCCGGCCATGGCTCCGAGGTGGATGCCCTCGCCGGTCGTACCGCCCTGGAGGTCGGCGATGTCCGACTCCAGGGCCTCGTGCACGTACTGCCAGGCCTCGGCCCGTCTTGCCTTGGCGAGGACGACCCCGTGAACGAGTTCGCTGAGGGTCGAGCCGTGGCTGGTGCGCCGGAGGTAGTAGTCGACCGTCCCGCGCCAGACGTCGTCGTCCAGCTCGTACCCGAGGCGCCGGAACAGGGAGCGCAGTTCGGCCGGTGCGAACAGGTATCCGAGCATCAGGACGTCCGCCTGCTTGGAGGCCTTGTAGCGGTTGACCGTGTCACCCTCGGCCTCCAGGATCCGGTCCAGGCGCCGGATGTTCCCGTACCGCGCGCGGTAGGCGGCCCAGTCGAGCTCCGCGAGACCCTCGTACCCGTCGAACTGGCTGATGACGCCGTCGTGGAACGGCACGCGCAGCCGGCGGGAGATCTCCTCCCACCGTGCCGGTTCACCGGCGTCCAGCCGGATCCGCGCCAGCAACTCCTCGGTGTGCCACGCGGGGAGGCGCCGCAGCAGTTCCAGGGCGCGGATGAGGACCCAGGCGGCGGTGACGTTCGTGTAGGCGTTGTCGTCGAGTCCCGGCCTGACCGCACCCGGATAGCCGTCGTGGTACTCGTCGGGGCCGACCACGCCACGGATGCGGTAGCGGTTCAGGACGGGGTCGAAGTCCGCGAGGCCGGCCCAGAAGCGGGCGATTCCCAGCAGCATCTCCGCGCCCTTGGTGTAGAGGTACTCGGTGTCGCCGGTGGCCTCGCAGTACTGCCACACGTTGTAGGCGACCGCCGAGCCCACGTGGTGCTGGAGCCGGGAGTGGTCCGGCAGCCAGCGACCCGAGGCCGGGTTCAGATGCTGCTCCTGGGTCTCCTCGCGGCCGTCGCTGCCGCTCTGCCACGGGTACATCGCCCCGGTCCGCCCGGCCGCGGCGGCCGACCGGCAGGCCCGCGGCAGGCGCCGGTGGCGGTAGTCCAGCAGGGCCCGCGACACGTCCGGGAAATGCAGGTTGAGGTACGGCAGGACGAACAGCTCGTCCCAGAAGACGTGGCCCCGGTACGCCTCGCCGTGCAGCCCCCGGGCGGGCACGCCCACGTCCAGGTCGGCGGTGTGCGGGGACAGTGTTTGCAGGACGTGGAAGAGGTGCAGGCGCAGGATCCGGCCGGCCTCACCACGGACCTGGATGTCCGCGTGCCGCCACAACCGCTCCCACGCGGCGGAGTGAGACTCCAGCAGGCCGGGGAAGTCAGCCGCCGCACACACCCGGTCGACGGCTTCACCCAGCGGATCGCTGATCGCCCTGTCCCGGGACGTGTGCAGCGCCACCGTCTTGTCCACCGTGACCGGCCGGCCGGGGGCGATCGGGACCACCATGCGGTGGACGGCCCGGTGCCGGGACGTGCGGAGCACGGAGTCGGCCGGAGCCCCGTCGGCGCCGACCGTCGTCCGCGCGGCCAGGGCGACACCGATGTCCGACGTGCTGGTCCGGCAGGCCAGCCAGACGATGTCCGGCTCCCGCATGCCGGTCCGTACGTGATGGAGATGGCGTCGTTCGAGTGCGCGGTAACGGTGCACGTTGCCGTTGATCACCTCGCCGTCGAGACAGCTCTCGATCTCGATCTCGCCCGACCAGTCCTCGGCCGTGAACACCGTCCGCAGTGCCGCCAGATGCGGGTCCTCCATGTGCACGAGGCGGGTCTGCTCGACACCGAGCACACCCGTTTCCTCGTACCGGTGCCGTAAGGCCCTGGTGAGCGTGGCGTGGCGCAGGTCCAGGACGTGCCGCTGCTCCAGGCGGGAGTGCGGGCGAGGGGAGAACCACGGCTCCCACTCCCCGGCGCCCCGGCGTGCGCGGAAACGCAGGGGCAGCCAGTTGGGAAGGTTGACCAGATCCTCGTTGACCACCCGCCGTCCCGCCACCGTGGACTCCAGGCGGTTGTAGCAGCCGGCCGCGTAGGTGCCCGGGTAGTGGACCAGTCCGGCCCGGCACTCGGGCACCGCGCCGCGAGTGGCGAAGTAGCCGTTGCCGAGCGTGCAGAGCGCCTCCCGCAGCCGTTCGGTGGCGGGGTCGTAGCCCGGCCACTCCCAGGTCCAGTCCGTCATCCGCCGCCTCTTCTCCTCACGTCGGCCGCAGAGCCGCCCTTCCGCCCCGCAGGCCACCCTGTACCGGCTTGGCGGACGAGGACCCAGGTCCCGATCCGTGCGGCGGCCCGTGGACGGACGGCGCCCGCCGTCCGTCGGCTACCGGTCCGCCGCGGTGATCCGGCGGCCCGTCAGACTCGTGGGCCGGATCGAGATCCACGTCTCACGCGCACCGCCCGGCCACGGGGTGGTGTGCGCACCCCGGACGAGCTCGTGCACGGCCTCCGGATCGGTCACGACGCTCGCGGGGCCGACCGCGAGCACGCTCCAGCCCTGGCTCAGGGCCTCGTCCACGTGATCCACCTCGAAGGCCACCTCCCTCTCGGCGGCCGCCGCGGGCAGCGAGTCGGGCGCGGTCCGGAAGACGATCGCGCCGCCCACGACCTCGTAGTTGACCGGGACGACCGCCGGCCGTCCGTCGGGTCCCGAGACCGCGATGCGCCCGACGCCGTGCGTGGACAGCAGGGCCCGGCATTCCTGTGCGTCCAGGTCGCGCAGCCGGGGACGGATCAGGGCGCGACCTTGTCCGGGCGCGAGATCCATGCCACCGCCACGCAGCGCCGCGACCGAGGTGCCCAGCGCGGCGGCCAGCCTGATCAGAGCCGCCATGGACGGGTCGGCGGGTCGTTCCTCCAGGTAGGCAAGGTAGCCGGGGGCCATCCGGGCGCGCCGGGCGGTCTCCGCGCGGCTCAGTCTCCTCCTACGCCGTTCCTCCGCCACCCGGCGCCCGATGTCACCGGAACCGGCCGTCCCGGCCGGGCGCGCGGCCCCCGCCACGCCCGGCTCCGCCTCATGGCCGGTGCCGGGCCGGCCGTGCTCAAGATGGTGGATGTGGGCGTCGGCGCCGGGGAAGACGAGCGTCACCTCGTCGGTGTCCGACCAGCGCACGTCGTACGGGGGAGTGCCGTCCTCGTGGTGGAGTCCGACGATCTCGCCGTCGCGCCTGGCGGCACCGGTCGCCGGGCTTTCGATGACGAGCTGGTCGCCGAGGTGAGCTCGCATGATCGCCGCCCTCTCCGTGAAATCCCGCTGCGTCCAAGCTGCCACGCGCGCCGTGCCCCCGCACGGGCGAACGTGCTGCGCGTCTCCGAGGGTGACGGTCCATGCCCGAGGAGGCACGACGTCCCCCTCGGCACTCGTGAGGCTCAGGCCCGTGACGGCCTCCGGCGGAGCGCGTCGGCGAGGGATGTCCGCAGCGGCGTTCCTCGGGTGCGCCGCCCGCGCGCTGGCGGCATCAGACGGGCCAAGCGGCGGTCTGCCGGGTGTTCGGCCGGGATCCGGCCATGCCCTGGATGTCCCGGTCGGCGGTGTTCAGCAACTGCTGGGCGAGGTCGTCCATGGCCCTGCCCACCGCGAGTTCGTCGCCGATCTCCGGCACGTTCCGGTCCGCCGGGTTGCAGTGTGCGGTCCCGCTGCCGGACATCTCCGTCGTCCCGGTGTCCAGGACCACGTGCGCCTTCGTCGTTCCGTCGTCCTCCTCGAAGAGGTGGAGGCGTACCTTCCACTCACCTGTGTGCGACATCGCCTGCTCCTCGCCTCGGTCACGGGTCGTCTCGGCGGTAGCCGCCGCGACCCGCGAGCGGTCTCACGGCGGGGGACCGGCGGCCTCGCGGAGCCGGCTGACGACCGCCCGTCCGCCCTCCGTCCCCGACGGACCGCCGGCCGAGAGCCAGTTGCCGCTCGGTTCCCCGGTTCCTCCCACCATGGGACGCGGCCGCCGCACACCACAGGGCCGAAAGTCCCTGGCAGCCCGACGTCCGGCCCAAGGAAGCGGTGGATCATCGGTCCTGCTCCCGGACCACTCGGTACCGCTCCCCGGCCAGTCAGCCGACCCCGCCCGGCCGTGCCCACGACTCGGTCACGGTGCGAGGGAGAAGTAGTTCTCCTCTTCCTGGGTGAAGTGCAGGCGCAGCACGGTGTTCAGGCCGTAGAGGCAGGAGCGCAGATCGTCGAGTTGCTCGGTGGCCAGGCCACCGTCGGCACGGGCGAGCCGCAGGTGGGTGGCGATGCGGCGGGAGAGACGTTCGATCTCGGCGTGGGCGCGGCTCATGGTGGCGGTGGCCTCCGGACCGCCGAGCGACGGCGCGAGAGCGGGGTAGAGCTCGTGCTCCTCGGCGTACTCGTGCGGCAGCAGCCGTTCGGTCAGCAGCCGGTGGGTCTCCGCGACGGCCGCCAGGGCCTGGGGCCCGGGACTGTCGCAGAGGCGGTCGGCCGCGTCGCGCACGGCTTCCAGGACGTCCTGGAGGTCGTCGTGTTCGGCGGCGAAACGGTGGATGAGAGCTTCGGCGGCGGGCGTGACGGCCGGCCGCGCGCCCTGGCCGACGCGCAGAGAGCGCAGCGCGTTGAGAATGACGGCGATGTCGATGCCCTCCTGGAGCAGGGCGCCGGCCGCGGGCGGCAGGAGGCCGGCGGCGGCCGCGGCCATGGCGGCCAGGGACATCAGCATGCCCCCCAGGGCACTTTGGACAGCGATGCGCCGGGCACGCTGGGCGATCGTCACGGCGTCGGCCAAGCGGTCGACGCGGTCCGAGGTGAGCACGATGTCGGCGGCCTCAGAGGAGGCGGTGGAGCCGCGGGCACCCATGGCGACGCCGATGTCGGCGGCGGCGAGGGCAGGCGCGTCGTTGACGCCGTCGCCGACCATCACGGTGACCGCGCGTTCTCGTTCCGCGCGTACGGCGGCGACCTTGTCGGCCGGACCGAGTTCCGCGCGTACGTCGTCGAGGCCGAGAACGGCGGCGACCTCATGGGCGGGCGCGGCGCGGTCGCCGGTGAGCATCAGCAACCTGTCGATGCCCGCCGCACGCAGGTGGCGCAGGGTGCGCGGGGCGTCGTGGCGCAGGGGATCGCGCAGGAGCACGGCACCGGCCGCGGCTCCGTCGACGGTCAGCCAGGCGACGGCCGCGCCGTCGAGAAGCGCGCGGTTGTCGACTGCCTTCGCCCAGCCCGGCCGGACGGTCACGGCGCCCATACGGCCTACGGAGATCCGGTGTCCGTCCACCGTGCCCGTGGCGCCCCGGCCGGGCTCCTCCGTCACGTCGGAGGGGACCGAGAGCACCAGACCGCGTTCCCGGGCGGTGTCGACGATGGCCCGGGCGAGGACGTGCGGGGAGTACTGGTCGAGCGACGCCGAGAGGCGGAGGACTTCAGCGGGCTTGATGTCGGGCGCGGCGATCACGTCGAGGACGCGTGGGCGGCCGCGGGTGAGGGTGCCGGTCTTGTCGAGCAGGAGGGTGCGGGCGCGCCCGAGGTTCTCCAGGGCGCCGCCGTCGCGGATGACGACTCCGAGGCGGGAGGCACGGGAGAGGCCGGAGACGATCGCGACAGGGGCGGCCAGCAGCAGCGGACAGGGCGTGGCGACCACCAAGACGGCCACCGCCCGTACCGTGGAGCCGCTGACCAGCCAGGCCAGTCCCGCCACCACCAGGGACAGCGGGAGGAACCAGGCCGCGTAGCGGTCGGCGAGCCGCACGACCGGCGCGGACTCGGCGCCGGCCTGCCGGGCCAGCCGCACGATCCCGGCATAGGTGCTGTCCCGCTCGGTGGCCGTGGCCCGCAGCTCGAACGCGCCTCCGGCGTTGACCACCCCGCTGCGCACCGGCTCGTCCCGGGCCCGCTCTACCTGAAGGGACTCCCCGGTGAGTACCGACTCGTCGAGAACAGCAGCCTCGCTCCGCACCCGGCCGTCGACGGGGACCACCTCGCCCGGACCGACCACGAGCAGGTCACCGACGGTGACCTCGGCGAGTGGCACCGTGACCACGCCGGCCCCGGTACGGCGGCGCGCGGAACGGGGCGCATGCTCCAGCAGGGCCCGCAGGTCGTGACAGGCGCGCCGCTGGGCCGCGGCCTCCAGGGTGCGGCCCGTGGCGAGCATCAGCGCGATCAGCGCACCGGCCAGGTACTCGTGGACGGCCAGAGTGCCGCCGAGCGCGAGCACGGCGATGAGGTCGACACCCGCGTTCCCCTGTCGCAGCGCGGCGAGCACCCATCCCACGGCGGGGACGACGGCCGACAGGGCACCGAGCCCCCAGAGGAGGTCGGCCAGATTGCCGGCGCCCGTGAGCCAGGCGATGCCGCCGCCCGCCAGAGCGGCTGCGGTGACGGCCAGGAGAACGGGTTCGAGGCGTGACGACACGAGTGCCGGGGCCAGGTGGCGCAGCCGTGTGCTGAACGTGTGGTGGGTCATGGCGTACCTCGGTCCGTCCGGCGCGACGATCGTGGGGCCGGTCCCCCTCCAGCACACCGCGCCACCGGGTGCCGACGGGAGGGGACGTCCGACCCTGCTTCAGGGCCATGCGGACGATGGCTGCCCTTTTCGGTCATGACCGGGCCACGGTCAGGGCGGATGACCAGGGGAGCGGGGGGCGACGACTCGGCGGCACGGACCCGCAGTCGATCGGGTGCCGCCCGGTCCTTCACGACGGGGTGGTCCCGTGCGCCGAGGCCCGACCAGTTCGGGGAGCGTTCTCCGCCCTGCGTATCAGGGGCGTGGTGCAGTGCTCCTCCTGCCACGGAGGACGGGTCATGTGCTGCCGGTGTGCCGTTGCATCTGGAGAAAGCGGCCGTGCCAGGTGTGGTACCAGACCTGGCCGGTGCTCGCGTTCACCGAGAGCATGCCCACGATCCGGCCGTCACGCAGGGTGTGCAGCGTGAAGTAGCCGGGGAACCGGTCGGGTTCGGCAGCGTGCAGCCCGGGCCGGTGCTCGCTCAGCCACCGGTCGGCGATCCGCACCGCCTGGTCGGGTCCGATCGCCTCGGTGCCGGGCCGGGTGCCGGCGGGCATCATGCCGTAGGCCGTGTTCCACATCATGGCCGGGCCGAACTCCAGCCGGACGGTGCCGCTGAGCGAGTCGACGAGGACCGCGGTGGCGCCATTGCCGCCGGAGTCGAGGAGCTGGGCGTAGTAGCCGTTGCTGAACCGCATGACCTCCCCGACGTGCAGGTCCCACCGGTCGCCGAAACGTGCCGCGGCGCGTCCGGCGCCGGCCAGGTCGTGCACCTGGCCCTCGCGGGAGACCGCACGCGTCATCGTCCAGGGGCCCGGTCGCCACGACGGGGAGCTGTCTGCCGTCCACACGATCGAGGCGATCAGACCTGCCAGCGAGGCGACCAGTACGGTCAGTTGCAGCCAGCGGCCGCGGGGCCTGGTCACCGTGGCCTCGGACGGTGTGTGGCGAGACGTTCGCGGGTCTCGGTGTAGGTGTCCGTGTCGATCTCACCGGACGCGTAGCGGCGGTCGAGGATCTCCTCCGGGCTCTCCCGGTGCTCCTGGCTCTCCCAGCCGCGGCTGTGCTCCGGACGCCCGTGGGCCGAACCCTGCGTCAGGCGGATCACCGCCCAGACGGCCAGGCCGACCAGCGCGATCCACAGCAGCGGCATCAGGGCCATCCAGGCCCAGCCACCGCCCCAGCCGTTGTCCCAGTACATCATTGTGCCCACCTCCAAGGCGGCTTCTGCTCCCCACTCTCCGCACGGAGTACGGCGCGGGACAGGGGCCCTTCGGCTCGATCGCCGGACCGATCGGCTCCACTGAGCAGAGGCAGGCGTGCGGTAGCCACCTGACGCTCAGAGCTCGCGAATACCGTGGTGCCGCCGAGGGCCGCCACCGCGATCAGGTCCACACCGGCGTGTCCCCGGCGCAGGGCCTCCAACCCCCAGGCGACGGCGGGGACGACGGCGGCGAGGTGCCGTTCACGACGGTCCTCGGCCGGTCGAGGCCGGTCGACCACAGGCCGTCAGCCGTGGAGCCGTTCATGACACACACCTCCGGTGCCGGCACGGCAGCGGAGGAAGGGCGCCGCGCAGTTGTTGCCGCTACCGGACTCCGCGCCCGCAAGCCCCTGAGGAGGGCCGGTCGGTGCGCCGCTGGGTCCGGACGGCCCAGTGCGGGCCCCAACGGTCAGGCGGACGCTGACACCCGGACAGTGCGGCGGTTGCCGCCCGGCTACGGGCCCCGGCCGCACCATGCCGCCGCGTCCCGGTGCCCGGGAGAGGACCCGCGAAGAAGAAGGGGAGGGCCGCCATGAACGGTCCGGTTGTCGTGGAAGTGGACGGCTCACCGTCGAGCCGGGCCGCGGTGGAGACCGCCGCCTGGGAGGCCCGCCGGCACGGGGTGGGACTCAGGCTGGCGCATGCCTTGGCCTCGCCCGCGCGGGACGAGTGGTCCGACGCCGCGGGCTGGGATCCGGACGGCGGCGGGCTCCGCGACCGGGTGAAGGGCCTGCTCGCCGAGGCCGAGCGCCGCGCGCTCCGGGTCGCCCCGCACCTGTCGATCACCAGTGACGTCCTGATCGGCGAGCCGGTCACCGTGCTGAAGTCCGAGGCGGAGGACGCGTCGCTCGCGGTGCTGGGCGGTCCGCTCCCACGCGGCTCCGGCATCGGTCGGCTGATCGCGCCCGGCCAGTGCCCCGTGCTGGTGACACGGGGCCGTCCGACCCCGTCCGGCACCGTCGTGCTGGCGGTCGGCGCTCCGTCGGGTTCCTGGCGGGCCGCCGAGTTCGCCTTCGCCGAGGCCTCGGCACGCGGCGCCGACCTGGTCGTCCCGCACGCGCTGACCGTCTCCGCCGCGCGGCTGCTCGACGGCCCAGGTGGGGCGATCCCCGCGCTGCGCAAGCGGTATCCGGAGGTCACCGTGCGCCCGCGCCGGGGGCGCACCCGCCGCGCCCTGCTCCGAGCCGTCGCGGACGCCCAACTCGTGGTCGTCGGCGCACATGGCAGGCAGGGACTCGCCCCGGGCTCGGCAGGCCGCACGCTGTTGCGGCACGGGCACTGCTCCGTCGCCGTGGTCCCGGCCGGGAAGGCGTGACGTCCGGCGTGATCCCGGAGCGCCGTCCCGGGACCATCAGCACGTCCGCGGGCCGTACGGCCGCTCCCGCCGCACGGCACGGCGCAGAACCATCGGTTGCGCATCCCCACCGATCACCGCGCCCGGCACTTGTCAGCGCCACGCACAAGGAGCACAGCCATGTCCACGACCCCGACGGCCGGAAAGCGCGCCGCGCCTCCGGCCGCCCTTGGCCTCCCGGCCGCATCCGCCCTCGTGATCGGCAGCATCATCGGGACGGGAGTCAGGAAGCGGCTACCAGACCGTCTACTACGGGCTGTTCGTTCTCCTGCTGGGCGTGCCGGTCTACGTCTGGCTCAAGCGGGGCCAGGGCGTCTACGGCGAGGCGGCCACGGCCGCGCGGACGGTCATGCTCCCGTCCCAGGAGCAGCGGGCGCCGGACACCCTTCCGCCCGCCCCGCGCCTCTCCCGCGCCCTGCGCACCAACCGCGTCGGCGGCCGCCGCGGGCGCGACGACGCCCACCTCCACGACTGACCACCACACGACCGGTTTCCGAGCCGGGGCCGATCACACGACCGGCTTCCTAGCCGAGGCCGATCACACGACCGGCCTCCGTGCCACCGCCGACCGTGCGAGCGGCCTCCGCAACACCGCCGCTCGTACCTCCTGCCTCGTACCTCCGGGCCGTACCTCCGCCCCCCTACGACCGCCCTCCTGCCCCGCCGGCAGAAAGTCCCCGCCATGAACACCTTTCACGTCGACTCCGAGGTCGGCCCGCTGCGCCAGGTGATCCTGCACCGCCCGGGCCTGGAACTCGCCCGTCTCACCCCGCGCAACGTCGACGCGCTGCTCTTCGACGACATCCTGTGGGCCAAGCGCGCCCGCGAGGAACATGACGCCTTCGCCCAGGTGCTCCGCGACCACGGCACCCGCGTCCACTACTTCGCCGACCTGCTCGCCGGGTCCCTCGGCATCCCCGAGGCCCGAGACTGGCTGCTGGAGCGGGTCGTCACCCCGGCCACCGTCGGCCCCGCCCTCGTCGACCCCGTCCGCGACCTGTGCGCCGAACTCGACGGCGAGACGCTCGCCGGATACCTCATCGGCGGGATCCTCAAGAGCGACCTGCCGCTGGCCACACCGCACAGCCTCGTCTGGAGCGCGCTGGACGCGGACGACTTCGCGCTCGCGCCCCTGCCGAACCACCTCTTCCCGCGCGACAACTCCTGCTGGATCTACGACCGTCCGTCGGTCAACCCGATGGCCAAGCCGGCCCGGCGGCGCGAGAGCCTGCACGCCGAGGCCATCTACCGCTTCCACCCGCTGTTCGCCGGCACATCCCTGCTCGACGGTGCGGCACGGGCGGCGGAGGCGTCCCCGTCACCGCGGACCCCGACACCGGAGCCCTCACCGGCGTCGAGGCGGTCGTCGACAAGGACCTCACCGCCGCCCTGCTCGCCGCGGAGCTCAAGGCCGACTTCCTGCTCATCCTCACGGACGTGCCGTGCGTGTACGAGGGCTACGGCACCGAGCGACAGCGCCCGCTGGACGACGCCACCCCGAGCCGACTGCGCCAGGGCGGCTTCCCGGACGGCTCCATGGGCCCCAAGACGGAGGCCGCCGCCCGGTTCGTCGAGCGCACCGGCGGGCTGGCCGCCATCGGCGCCCTGGACGCCGCGTACGAGATCGTCCACGGCCGCTCGGGGACCCTGGTCCGCCCGGACCTCATGGGCCAGTGAGCGGCTGCGCGGGGGCCGTCCGGCCCCGCGACCGGGACCGGGCGGCACTCCCTGTGATCGCCGCCAGCGACCACCATCCGGAGTGAGAGCCACCGAGGCGAGGAGAGAACCGACGATGACGGCCACCACGACCGCCGGCTTTCGCACGACCGATCCCTGGCGCGGCTTCGCCGGCACCCACTGGTGCGAGCACATCGACGTGCGCGCCTTCATCCAGGCCAACTACACCCCGTACGAGGGTGGCCCGGAGTTCCTGAACAGCCCCACCGAGCGGACTCGTACGGTCTGGGAGAAGGTCAGTTCACTGTTCCCCGAGGAGCGGCGCCGGGGCGTCCTCGCCGTCGACACCGCCACCCCGTCCACGATCACCTCGCACGCACCCGGTTACATCGACCGTGACCGCGAGCTGATCGTCGGCCTCCAGACGGACGCCCCGCTCAAGCGCGCGATCATGCCCAACGGCGGGCTGCGGATGGTGGAGAACGGCCTGCGGGCGTACGGCTACGAGCCCGCCCCGTTCGTGACCCGCGTCTTCGGCACCTACCGCAAGACCCACAACGACGACGTCTTCGACGCCTACACGCCCGAGATGCGCGCCGCCCGCAAGGCAGGCGTCATCACCGGGCTGCCCGACGCCTACGGCCGCGGCCGGATCATCGGCGACTACCGGCGCGTGGCGCTCTACGGCACAGACCGGCTGATCGAGGCCAAGAAGGCCGAGCGGGCCAAGCTCGACGCCTGCGGGTCCGGCACCGAGGTCATCCGTGACCGGGAGGAACTCGCTGAGCAGATAAGGGCGTTGGGTGAGCTGACGCAGATGGCGGCGATGTACGGCTGCGACGTCTCACGGCCCGCCGCCACCGCACACGAGGCGGTGCAGTGGCTCTACCTCGGCTACCTGGCCGCCGTGAAGGAGCAGAACGGCGCAGCGATGTCACTCGGCCGCACCTCCACCTTCCTCGACATCTACCTCCAACGGGACCTGGCCGACGGCGTCATCGTCGAGAACCGTGCGCAGGAACTGATCGACGACTTCGTGATCAAGCTGCGGATCGTGCGATTTCTGCGCACCCCGGAGTACGACGCCCTGTTCTCCGGTGACCCGACCTGGGTGACGGAGTCCATCGGCGGCATGGGCGAGGACGGCCGCCCCCTGGTCACCCGCACCTCCTTCCGGTTTCTACAGACTCTCTACAACCTCGGCCCCGCCCCCGAACCCAACCTGACCGTGCTGTGGTCGCCACGGCTGCCCGCCGGTTTCAAGGAGTTCTGCGCCCGGGTCTCGATCGACACCAGCGCCGTCCAGTACGAGTCCGACGAACTGATGCGCCCGCGCACCGGCGACGACACCGCGATCGCCTGCTGCGTGTCGGCCATGCGGGTCGGCCGGCAGATGCAGTTCTTCGGCGCCCGGGTCAACCTCGCCAAAGCCCTGCTGTACGCCGTCAACGGCGGCCGCGACGAGATGACCGGCGAACAGGTCGCGCCCGCCATGCCCCCGCTGACCGGCGAGTACCTCGACCACGAGGAACTGTCGGCGGCCTACGACCACGTCCTGGACTGGCTGGCCCGGACGTACGTCAACGCACTCAACGTCATCCACTACATGCACGACAAGTACGCCTACGAACGCATCGAGATGGCCCTGCACGACTACCCCGTGCACCGCTTCATGGCATGCGGCATCGCCGGTCTCTCGGTCGCCGCCGACAGTCTGTCCGCCGTGCGGTACGCCCGGGTCAAGGTGTTGCGGGACGCCACCGGACTCGCCGTCGACTTCCGCACGGACGGCGACTTCCCGGCGTACGGCAACAACGACGACCGCGCCGACGACATCGCCGTCGGCCTGGTGGAGTCCTTCATGGCGAAGGTCCGCCAGTACCCCACCTACCGGGGAGCCGAGCACACCCAGTCCGTCCTCACCATCACCTCGAACGTCGTCTACGGCAAACACACCGGCAACACCCCCGACGGCCGCCGCGCCGGACAGCCCTTCGCCCCCGGCGCCAACCCCATGAACGGCCGCGACCGCCACGGGGTGGCGGCCTCCGCCCTCTCGGTGGCCAAGCTGCCCTACGAGCAAGCCCGCGACGGCATCTCCCTGACCACGACGATCACGCCCGAGGGCCTGGGCCACAACCCGGCCGAACGCGCCGGCCACCTGGTGGGCATCCTCGACGCCTACACGGCGGCCGGCGGCTTCCACATGAACGTCAACGTCCTCGACCGGACCACTCTGGAGGACGCGATGGCGCACCCGGAGAAGTACCCGGACCTGACCATCCGCGTGTCCGGCTACGCCGTCAACTTCGTCCGCCTGACCCGCGAGCAGCAGCTCGACGTGATCAGCCGCACCTTCCACGGATCGCTGTGAGCACGATGACGGCGACCGGCCGGATCCACTCCTGGGACCTGTCCACCGGCGTGGACGGTCCCGGGACCCGGTTCGTCCTCTTCGTCTCCGGCTGCCCCCTGCGCTGCCTGTACTGCGCCAATCCCGACACCTGGCACATGCGCGACGGCCGGGAGACAACCGTCGAGGAGGTCATGGCCGAGATCGGGAGATACCGCGCCTTCGTCACCACGGCCGGCGGCGGAGTGACCGTCACCGGCGGCGAACCACTCCTGCAACCCGCCTTCACCGGCGAGATCCTGCGCCGCTGCCAGGAGGCCGGGCTGCACACCGCCCTCGACACCTCGGGCTTCCTCGGCGCCCGCGCCCCGGACTCCCTCCTCGCCGACACCGATCTGGTCCTGCTGGACATCAAGGCCTTCGACGTCCCCACCTATCGGGCTCTGACCGGTGGCGACCTCGCCCCCACCCTGACCTTCGCCGCCCGGCTCGACCGCCTCGGCGTACCCATGTGGATCCGCTACGTGCTGGTCCCGGGCTGGACCGACGCCCCGGAGGCCGTCGACGGCCTGGCCCGCTTCGTCGCCGGCCTGCCGGCCGTGCGACGGGTGGACATCCTGCCGTTCCACAAGCTCGGCGCGGCGAAGTACGACGCGCTCGGTATCCCCTTCCGGCTGCGCGACGCACCACGTCCCTCCGCGGACCTGGTCGAACGGGTACGGGAGCAGTTCCGCGCGCAGGGACTGGCGGCCTGCTGACCGGCGGGCCGGCGATGCACGACCGCCGGCCGGGGTCGGTCGGTCCCCCGCCCGGGACCACTGGCCCATGCCCTGCGACCGCGCCCGGACCCGACGCTGAACTCGAATCCGCCGCGCCCGGCCCGCTCGGCCGGCGGATCCCGCTCCCCAGGAGGTGGAGATCATGCTCCGTACCGTCACCGTAGGCCTCGACGCCTCGCCCGAGAGCCGGGCCGCCGCCGAATGGGCCGCCCGAGAGGCAGGACAGCGCGGTCTGGTCCTGAAAATCGTCCATGTGCGGGAGCCCGCTCCTGCCCATGTCGCACAGGCGCCGCCGGTCGGAGCCGAGCCCCGGGCGACCTGGGCCGAGGAGCTTCAGCAGGAGTCCGCGGAGGGACTCCGGCTCCGCCACCCCGGTGTCGAAATGATCACCGAACTGCTCACCGGGGGCCCACGAGAGCTGCTGACCCAGGAGGCGGACGCCGCCGAACTGCTCGCCCTCGGCTCCCGAGGCCTCGGCGGCTTCGGCGGTTTCCTGCTCGGCTCCGTCGGGCTGCACGTAGCGGCCCACGCCCGGCGGCCGGTGGTGCTGGTCAGAGCGGGGGAGCAGGCAGCCGACGAGCATCTGACGGACCCCGCGGGCATGCCGTCCGCGGCGGCACCGTTCCGGCCTGTCGTCCTCGGGCTCGACATCGAGGAACCGGACGAGGCACTGCTGGGCTTCGCCTTCGACAACGCCGCCCGCCGTGCCGCGAGGCTGCGGGTCGTCCACGGCTGGAGCCTGCCCCCCACCTACGAGTACGGCGCAGCCGTCGGCTACGACCCCAGGGACACGTTCGGGCGGCACATGGCGGCCGAGCTGGCCGAGGTGCTCCGCCCCTGGCGGCAGAAGTTCCCGGACGTCGAGGTGGTCGAGGCGAGCCGGTACGGCAGTGCCGCGTCGACCCTGCTGCAAGCGGCCCGGGACGCCTCGCTGGTCGTCGTCGGCCGCCGGATCCGCACGGGCGGTCTCGGCGCGCACATCGGCCACGTCACCCACGCCGTCCTGCACCACTCCACCGCCCCCGTCGCCGTGGTTGCGCACGGCTGACCCACCTGAACCCCTGAGGAGCAGACACCATGAAGGCAGCGGTCGTACGAGCCTTCGGCGAGCCCCTGGTCATCGAGGACCGCCCCGACCCCGAGCCCGGACCCGGCGAGGTCCGTATCCGCGTCGAGGCGTCCGGGCTCTGCCACACCGACGTCCACGCCGCGCGCGGCGACTGGCCCGTCAAGCCGAACCCGCCGTTCGTGCCCGGTCATGAGGGTGTCGGACGCGTCGAGAAGCTCGGCGAGGGCGTCACCCACCTGAGCATCGGGCAGCGGGTGGCCGTCCCGTGGCTCGGCAAGGCGTGCGGGCGGTGCGAGCACTGCCTTTCCGGCTGGGAGACCCTGTGCGAGCAGCAGGTCAACACCGGCTACGGCTGCGACGGCGGGTACGCCGAGAAGATGCTGGCCTGGGCGGACTTCGCCCAGCCCGTGCCCGACGGCGTCACGGCCGTCGACGCCGCCCCGCTGACCTGCGCCGGCGTGACGACGTACAAGGCACTCAAGGTGGCCGGTGCGCGGCCCACCCAGCTCGTCGCGGTCTCCGGGATCGGGGGCCTCGGCCATCTCGCGGTGCAGTACGCGAAGATCGCCGGAGCCACCGTCGCGGCCGTCGACGTCACCGACGAGAAGCTCGAACTCGCCACGGCGCTCGGCGCCGACCTCGTCATCGACGCCCGCAAGGACGATGTCGGCGCGGTGCTCAAGCGGCACGGCGGCGCCCACGCGGCCATCGCCCTCGCCGTCGACGACGCCGCCTTCGAGGCCGTCAACTCCGGGCTGCGGCGCGGCGGCAAGCTGGTCATGGTGGCGCTGCCCGCGCACGGCACCGTCCGTGTCCCGGTCTTCGACACCGTCCTGAACGGCACCAGCGTCATCGGCTCCATCGTCGGCACCCGCCAGGACCTCGCCGAGGTCTTCCAGCTGCACGCGGCGGGACAGACCCAGGTCATCAGTGAGACCCGCCCGCTGGACTCCGTCAACGAGTCCATCGACGAGGTGCTGCGCGGCCAGGTCAAGGCCCGGATCGTCTTCGACCTCGCCACGGGCCGGTGAGGACGGTGACTGAGCCGATCGTCGTCGGTGTCGACGGCTCCGAGGCGAGTCTGCGGGCCGTCGACTGGGCGGCCGACGAGGCCGTCCTGCGCGGCACGCCGCTCCGGCTGGTGCACGCCTCGCTGTGGGAGCGCTACGAGGGCACCGGCCTCGCCCACGACCTGCACAAGCCGTCCGAGGAGAGCACGGCCGACGACATCGTCGACACAGCGGCGCGGCGCGCCCGCCAGCGTCATCCCGCCGTGACGGTGTCCACCGAGGTACTGGTCGAGGAGCCCGAGTACGCGCTGGTCCGGGAGAGCCGGGAGGCCGCCCTGCTGGTGACCGGCACCCGGGGGCGCAGCGGCCTCGCCGAGGCGTTGCTGGGCTCCGTGAGCCTGACCGTCGCCGGACACGCGCACTGTCCGATGGTCGTGGTCCGAGGCAGCCACGACAACCAGGCCGCGACCCCGGTCCACGGCCGGGTGGTGGTGGGCGATCTCCACCGGTCCTGGCCGGTCCACCGCCTCGCCGGCCGCCGCGCCCACCGCCACGCCCGGATCCGCGACCACGGCACCGGCCTGCACGAGGTCGCCGACCGGAACCGGAACGCCTGAACACCCCCACGCGGAAAGGAGTTCGCCACCATGACCGTACGCGTCGGCATCAACGGCTTCGGCCGGATCGGCCGCACCTGCCTGCGCGCCGCCCTCGACCGAGCCGAAGCAGGTACCCAGGACGTCGAGGTCGTCGCGATCAACGACATCACCTCACCGGCCACCCTCGCCCATCTCCTGGAGTACGACTCGACGTTCGGGCACATCGGGCGCGAGGTCGTGCACGACGACAGTTCGATCACCGTCGACGGGCAGCGCATCGCCGTCACCGCGGAGCGCGACCCGGCCGCCCTGCACTGGTCCGACTACGGGGCCGGGATCGTCGTCGAGTCCACCGGGCGTTTCCGGGACCGCGACTCGGCGGCCCTGCACCTGAAGGCGGGGGCCCGCACGGTGCTGCTGTCGGCGCCCGGCAAGAACGTGGACGCCACCATCGTGATGGGGGTCAACGACCGCAGCTACGACCGGCAGCGGCACCAAGTCGTCTCGGCCGCTTCCTGCACCACCAACTGCGTCGCCCCCATGGTGAAGGTGCTGCACGAGACCTTCGGCATCGACCGCGGGGTGATGACCACCATCCACGGCTACACCAACGACCAGTCCCTCCTCGACAGCCCGCACAAGGACCTGCGCCGGGCCCGCTCGGCGGCGCTGAGCATCATCCCGACCAGCACGGGCGCCGCCCGCGCGGTGGGCCTGGTGGTGCCGGAGCTGGCCGGGGCCCTGGACGGGATCGCCGTACGGGTTCCGGTGGAGGACGGCTCGCTCACCGACCTCGCTGTGGTCCTGGACCGCGAGGCGACCGCGGAGGAGATCAACGCGGCGTTCGAGGCCGCCGCAGAGGGCCCCCTCAACGGCATCCTGCGAGTTTCGAAAGCCCCCATCGTCTCCCGCGACGTCATCGGTGACCCGGCCGCCTGCGTCTTCGACCCGGCCCTCACCCAGGCCAACGGCACCCTGGTCAAGGTTTTCGGCTGGTACGACAACGAGTGGGGCTACACCAACCGCCTCCTCGACCTCACCGCCCTCGTCGCCGAGGACTGACCACCGGGACGGCGGGGCACGGCCGTCCGGAACGGCGGGGCAAGGCCGTCCAGGGCGGCGGGGCAAGGCCGTCCGGAACGGCGGGGCAAGGCCGTCCGGGGCGGAGGGGCAGGGCCGACCGGCCCTCACCTCCGCCCCGGACAGCCCATGGGATCACCTCCGCCCGCACCGGATGCTCGAAGTACCGACCGCTTCGGAGGAGACCCGCGATGACGGACGACCTGCTCGACCGACCCCCCGCCCACGCACTGCTCGCGGACGGCACCACCACCTGTATCCGCCCCGTCGTGCCGGCCGACCACGACCGGCTGGAGCGGTTCTACGACGACATGTCCCCGGACAACCTCCGTCTGCGGTTCTTCGGGGTGAGCAGGCGGTCGGCCGCCATGGCCGCCGACCGGGCCTGCGCCCCCCGACCCGGGCACCGGGCACTGCTCGCCGAGGCCCACGGAGACGTGCTCGGCCTCGCCGAGTACGACACCGGCGGTGAGGAGGGCCCGGCGGAGATCTCCATCGCCGTCGCCGACGGAATCCACCACCGGGGCGTCGGCACCCTGCTGATCGAGCACCTGGTCTCGGCGGCCCGTGCCGCCGGCATCGACACCTTCACCGCCGACGCGCTCAGCGAGAACCGAGAGGTGCTCCGCCTCTTCGCCGACCTCGGCCTGCGCACCTCCCGCCGGTTCGAGGGCCCGGAAGCGCGCTGCACCATCCACCTCGACGAGGACGACGCCTACCTGTCGGCCGTCGAGGCCCGCGGTCGCGCCGCCGACGTGGCGAGCCTCGTGCCGCTGCTGCGCCCGGACGCCGTCGCGGTCGTCGGCGCGGGCCGCAAGCCCGGCTCGGTCGGCCGGGCGATCCTCCACCACCTGCACTCCGGCGGCTGCACCCGCCGCCTCTTCGCGGTGAACCCGAGCGTCACGTCGGTGCTCGGCGTGCCCTCGTACCCGAGCGTCCGCGCCCTGCCGAAGACCCCGGACCTCGTCATCGTGGCGGTGTCCGCCGCCGGGGTCGCGGCCTGCGCCGAGGAGTGCGGCAAGGCCGGCGTCCGCGCCCTCGTCGTCGTCACCTCGGGCCTGGACGCCGCCCAGGCACGGGCCCTGCTGACCGCCTGCCGCACCCACGGCATGCGTCTGGTCGGCCCCAACTGCCTCGGCGTCTCCAACACGGACCCCGATCTGCGTCTCGACGCCACGTTCGCCGCCGACCACCCGCGCCCGGGCAACGCCGGAGTCGCCGTACAGTCCGGCGGCATCGGCATCGCCCTGCTCGACGGGCTGTCCCGGCTGGGTATCGGCGTCTCCTCCTTCGTCTCGCTCGGCGACAAGTACGACGTCAGCGGCAACGACATGCTCCAGTGGTGGGAGACGGACGGCCGCACCGACCTGGCGCTGCTGCACCTGGAGTCCTTCGGCAGCCCGCGCGCCTTCTCCCGTACCGCGCGCCGGGTCACCCGGCGGATGCCGGTGCTGACCGTGGACGCGGGACGCTCGCAGGAGGGCCGCCGGGCCGCCGCCTCGCACACCGCCGCGGCCGCCACCCCCACCATGACCCGCCAGGCGCTGTTCGACCAGGCAGGTGTCACCGCCACCCGCTCGGTCGGCGAACTCCTGGAGACCGCCGCGCTGATGTACTCCCAGACGCTGCCCGAGGGAACGCGCGTCGCGATCGTCACCAACGCGGGCGGCGCGGGCGTCCTGGCCGCCGACGCCTGCGCCGAGGCCGGCCTCACCCTTCCGCAGTTCACACCGAAGACGGTCGACGAGCTGGCGGCCGTCCTGCCCGACGGGGCGTCCTTCGGCAACCCTCTCGACGTCACGGCCGCCGTCAGCGAGGAAGAGCTCAGGCGGTGCGTGGAGCGGCTCATCGGGACCGCGGGCGTCGACGCCGTACTGGTGGTCCTCGTCCCGACCGCGGTCGCCGCCGCCACCGGCGACAACCTGATCCGGGCCCTCACCTGGGCACCGGGCCGCCGGACGAAGCCCGTGGTCGCGGTGCGCCTGGAGCAGGACCTGCCGGTGAAGCTGCTGCCCGCCCTCGACGACGGCACGATCCCGAGCTATGCCGAGCCGCAGGCCGCCGCCCGTGCGCTGGCGCACGCGGCCCGCCGTGAGGCCTGGCTGGCCCGGCCCGTCGGCACCGCGCCCGTGCTCGACGACATCGACACCGAACGGGCCCGGGCGCTGGCCGACGCCTACCTGGCCGCGCACCCCGAAGGCGGCTGGACGGATCCCCAGCTCACCGCCGACCTGCTCGGCTGCTACGGCATCCCGCAGATCCGCTGGGCCTGGGCCGAGACCGAGGACGAGGCCGTACGCGCCGCGGACCGGTTGCGGGGCGCCGACGGCCGAGTGGTGATGAAGGCCCACTGGCCGGGCCTCCTCCACAAGACGCAGGAGCGCGCGGTCCATCTCGACCTGCGCGGCGAGCAGCAGGTCCGGGCCGCCTTCCGCGACCTGGAGACCCGCTTCCACGGACTGCTGACCGGAGTGGTGCTCCAGCCGCTGTCCGACCGGGGCACCGAACTGTTCGCGGGCGTCGTTCAGGACGAGGTGTTCGGACCGCTCGTCCTGTTCGGGCTCGGCGGCACGGCCACCGAGGTACTCGCCGACCACGCCGCCCGGCTCGCCCCGCTCACCGACCACGACGTGCACGATCTGATCACCTCCCCGCGCTGCGCACCCCTGCTGTTCGGCGCGGACGGCGACGGGCCGGTCGACCTGGAGCGTCTGGAGCAGCTTCTGCTGCGGCTGTCCCGGCTGGCGGAGGACCTGCCGCAACTGGCCGAGGCCGACCTCAACCCGGTGCTCGCCGCACCCGGCGGGATCACCGTGCTCGACGCGCGGATCCGCCTGCTGCCGCGGCACGCCAAGGACCCCTATCTGCGCCGGCTGCGCTGAAGCCGAGGAGGTAACGGACATGAAGCACGACAAGGTGGGCTCCGTGATGACCACGGACGTCGTCAACGCCACCAGCGGCACCCCGTTCAAGGAGGTGGCGCGGCTCCTCGCGGACCACCGGATCAGCGGCCTGCCGGTGCTCGACGAGGACGACAAGGTCATCGGGGTCGTCTCCGAGACGGACCTGATGGTGCGCCAGGCGGCGACCGCCGGACCCTATGAGCACAGGCACCGTACGACGCCGATGGGGCAGTGGACCCGCGGTGCCCGGCGGCAGGCCGCCAAGGCCGACGCCCGTACCGCCGGGGACCTGATGTCCGCACCGCCGGTCACGGTCCACGCCGAGGACACCATCGCGGCAGCGGCCCGCACCATGGCCGAACGGCACGTGGAGCGACTCCCCGTCCTCGACGTGGAGAACCGGCTGGTGGGCATCGTCACCCGGCGCGACCTGCTGCGGGTGTTCCTCCGCCCGGACCCGGAGATCCGTCAGGAGGTCATCGACGAGGTGCTGGTACGCGCCCTGTGGGTGCCGCCCAGCACCGTCGAGGTCTCCGTCACCGAAGGCGTCGTGACGCTGACCGGCCACATGGAACGCCAGGCCGAGACGGAGATCGCCGTCTCCATGACCCGGCAGGTCGACGGCGTCGTCGACGTGGTCGACCAGCTGACCCACCGCGTCGACGACGCCCGCGTCCGCGGGGAGCAGGCCCTGCACGGCGCAGCCGACGACTGGCTGAGAGGAGGCACCTGACCATGACGGGCACGGTGCCGGTCACCGACGGGACCACGAACGGATCGACGGCACGGATCGTGCGGGCCGTCGCCGACGCCTGGCGCGAGAACGGCCTGACGGGCGGAACCCGCCCGGCCGGCTCCGTCACCGCCGTGACGCCCTACGACGCGGCCGTGGTCCGGCGATCGAGGCATGGGTTTCCCGGCCGACGGCACAGGACGGCCGGCCGATCACGGTCAGCGCCGCGTTCGTCGAGCAGTGGAGCAGGGAGCCTCGGCCGGCGTGAACAAACCGACGTCGTCCAGGACTTGTACCTCGGGACGCCGGGCGCGCCACGGGCGCGGTACGTCCGCGAGGAGCTGGACCTCCTGGTCCTGCCAGGCGGCGCGGTCGGTTTCCGGGAGGCCGAAGTGCGGTAGGGCCGCTGCCGGGGGCAACCGGCCAGCGTGTACCGCGTGGAGTCGGCCACCCGGTACGCGGGCGCTGCCGAAGGCGAAGCGGAGCGCGGCCGGGGCGGTAGCGCGGGCTTCATCGCTCAGCCCGTCCTGTGGCCCCAGTGCGGTCCGACGAGATCCCACTCCTGCCCCCACAGCGCCGTCCGCCGCTCGTCCAGCCGCCACCGGGCGATCGCTCCGGCACCCAGCACGGCCCCCGCGGCGGCGCACGCTGCCGCCGTACCCAGCACCGCGGCCTCGACCCCGGCCGCTGCCGCGCTCGGTGGCTCGGAGACCAGGTGGCCGCGGCCGTCCTCCCAGGCCACCACCGACGTGCCCGCGCTCAATCCCGAGTCCACCCGGGTGAGGCCGGAGCGGGCGAGCCCGTCGGGCGCCGTGTACCGGACCGTGGCGAGCCTGCGATCGTCCGCCACCCCGCCGGTCACGGCGCTCGTCGGCACACTGGTGAGGAGTGCCGCCTGGACGGGACGGCGTTCGGCCCGCTGCCGGGCGAACACCTCGTCGGCGGACTTGGCCGTCACCGTACCGGCCACGGCGCCGCCCAACGCGACGAAGGCCCACACGGCCAGGACGAGCCAGGCTTCCAGGATGTCGTCGTGTCGCCGCAGCGGGTTGTTCCGCCACCGCCACAACCACAGACGTTTCTTCGCGTTCTTGGCTCCGCGCATCGCACCGTTCCTCCTCCTCGTCGTGACGCTCTCGAAGGTGTCAGTCCGTGCGTCGCCGGGGGAGGGGCCGGGAAGGTGTCACCGCTGGGTCACTCGGCCTCAAATAGCCCTCAGTAGTGGGACGTTCAGGCCCTCCGAAGCGTGTCCAGCCGAAGTGTCGGCCCGCCTCGGACAGTGCTGCCGAGGTCCGCGGGCGGGTGACGGGTGGAACAGTCCGAAGGCGCCGTTCAGCCCGGCGCGGCACAGCAGCCGCAGGAAGGCGTGGTCCGCTGGAACGAGGCGGAGACGGCCGTGCCGGGACCGGATCCGGCTGCGCTTCCGGCAGAGCATGCCGAGTCCGGAGCGGTCGAGGAAAGAGACGGCGCGCAGGCCGAGGAACAGATCGGGTTCCGGGCGGGCGCGGTGGTCGCGTTCGAAGGCGACGCGGTCGACGCCGACGCGCAGTCGGGCTGGGGCGTCGTCGGCACCGGTCCTGCGACCGTGGTGAGCGATCCCGCCGTACACGAACGGCTGGCCCGCACCGGCCCGCGCTCATGGGCGCCCGCGCCGCACGAGGTCTTCGTGCGCGTCGAGCCCGAACTGGTCACCGGACGGCAACTCGTCGGCGGGCGCAGCACGTACGGACTGGACCTCCCGTCCTGATCCGCCGGCAGGGCGGTGGTCGTCGGCCGGCGTCGGCGCCGCGCCCGGCTCGGCCCGCGCGTCGGACCGGTCGCCGGCACCGTCCTGCGGCACGCCCTGGCGCCCGTCGCCCGCGTACCGCACGAGAGAGCGCTCGCCCGACACCTCGCCCGCGTCGCCGACGAGGACGGTCCCGGTCACCAGCTCGGGGTGAATACGGACCGCGTGTTCCATGGCCCGGTCCAGCCATGGGCGCAACAGCGCCTCGTACCGGGCGAGTTCGCGAGGGTCGGTCACCAGGTGGGCGTAACCGGTCACCACCACGCTCCAGCCCAGGTGCGTGTCCGGATCGATGAGGTCCGCCTCGTAGGCGACCACGACGCCCGTGCCGTCGGCCTGTCCGGTGCGGGACGTCAGGGCGGCGCCCTCGTGGGTGCGGATGACGATGTCACCGTCGACCAGCACATGGTTGACCGGGCGGACGGTGGGCAGCGCCCGCCGGGTGAAGACGATCCGCCCGAGGGACACCGTGCCCAGCAGCCGTAGCGCCTCTACAGCGTCGAGCTCGATGGACCTGCGCGTACCCGGATCGGGAGCGGGCCGGTTGTCGTCGTAGGCCATGGCGGGGTTTCCGTCGGTCAGTGGTCCGTCGGCGTGGCGGGCACGCCTGGTCGGGAGGGCGAAGGTCCGGTGGGACCGGCGGAGCGGCACCACGGGGGACCGGTGCCGCTCCTGACTCAACTATGTCCCTGTCCGTGCTCCGGGACAGGTGCTCTTGGTCCCGCGACCTGGGCCGATCGGCCCTACATGCCGGACGGGGTGCTCCGGTCCGGTCCCGTGGGTCCGCCGCGCCACGGTGGCGGTGCGGCCGACCGGCGGGCCGTGTCCGCCCGGTGCACGGCCTCCTCCACTCGCGCGCACCCGGTCCTCCAGCCGGCCCGCGAGTTCGTGGGCCGTCGCCTCCTCCGCGTGGACGACCACGACGGTACCGGCCGCCTGGAGCCGGGCCGTGGCCGACCACGGCCGCTGGACGTGCTGCGCGGCGGCCCGGACGACGGTCAACGTGCCCTGCGCCGGCGGGAGCCCCAGTCGGTCGAAGGCCGCGTCGACCTTCGACCGGACAAAGCCGAGCACCTCCTCGTCCACCTCGCCCTGGGCGCGCACCCGTACGGCGTCCCTGGTGGTCATGTGCGCCACGTCCTCTCGTTCGCTTTCGCTGCTGACAGGCTGTTCACCGGCTGTCGCTCACGCCGGTCCCGGGGAGGGCGGCCCGGCCGGCCTCCAGCCGGGCCACCGGGATCCGGTAGGGGGAGCAGGAGACGTAGTCCAGTCCCGCCTCGTGGAAGAAGTGCACCGACTCGGGATCGCCGCCGTGCTCGCCGCACACGCCGATCTCCAGGTCGGGGCGTGCGGCACGGCCCTCGTCGACGGCGATGCGGACGAGTCGTCCCACGCCCTCGCGGTCGATCGTCTCGAACGGCGAGGTGGGGAAGACGCCCTTGTCGAGGTAGGCGGTGAAGAACGCGGCCTCGACGTCGTCGCGGGAGAAACCCCAGGTGGTCTGGGTCAGGTCGTTCGTGCCCAGGGAGAAGAACGAGGCCTGCTCGGCGATCCGGCCCGCGGTGAGCGCGGCCCGGGGCAGCTCGATCATGGTGCCGATCGGGCAGTCGAGCGGTACGCCGGACTCCTCGGACACTTCGGCCAGGACGCGTTCCACTTCCTCGCGGGCGAGCCGGAGTTCCTCCACGGCGCCGACCAGCGGCACCATGATCTCCGCCTGGGGAGAGCCGCCGGCCCGGGTGCGGGCCACGACCGCCTCGGCGATCGCCCGCACCTGCATGGCGAGCAGACCGGGGACCACCAGTCCCAGGCGCACGCCCCGCAGGCCGAGCATCGGGTTCTCCTCGTGCATCCGGTCCACCGCGGCGAGCAACTCGACGTCGTACGAGGGTGGTTGCTCGCCCCGGGCCTCGGCGGCGCCCACGCGCACGGCGAGTTCGGTGCGGTCGGGCAGGAACTCGTGCAGCGGCGGGTCCAGCAGCCGGATCGTGACGGGCAGGCCGTCCATCGTCTTCAGGATGCCGGTCAAGTCCTGCCGCTGGAGCGGCAGCAGAGCCGCCAGCGCCCGCTCGCGCCCGGCGTCGTCCCGGGCCAGGATCATCTCCTCGACCAGCTTGCGGCGCTCGCCCAGGAACATGTGCTCGGTCCGGCACAGTCCGATGCCCCGCGCGCCGAACCGGCGGGCGCGGGCCGCGTCCTCGGGGGTGTCGGCGTTCGCCCGGACCTCCAGCCGCCGTACCGCGTCTGCCTGTTCCAGCGCGCGGGCGACCGCCGCGACGACGGAGTCCGGCTGTTCTCCGGTCTCCAGATACCGCATCACGGTCGAGGGGACCAACGGCACCTCGCCCGCGTACACGGCCCCGGCGGAGCCGTCCACCGAGACGACCGTGCCCTCTTCCACGACGGTGCCGTCGGGTGCGGTGAAGCGGCGGGCCTCGGTGTTCACGGTCAGCTGCTCCGCGCCGCACACGCACACCCTGCCGAGCCCGCGGGCGACGACGGCCGCGTGACTTGTCTTGCCGCCGCGGCTGGTCAGCACGGCCTGGGCGGCCAGCATGCCGGGCAGGTCGTCGGGGGTCGTCTCCTGCCGGACCAGGACCACCCGCTCGCCGGCGGCGGCCCGCCGTACGGCCTCGGCGGAGTCGAAGACGGCCGCGCCGACCGCGGCGCCGGGCGAGGCCGGGATGCCGTGGGCGAGAGCGGTGCCGGTCACCGCGCTGTCGAAGCGCGGGAACATCAGCCGGGCCAGTCCTTGTCCGCTCACCCGGGCGAGTGCCTCGTCCGGGGTGATGAGTCCCTCCTCGGCCAGCTCCGCCGCGATGGCGAAGGCGGCCTCGGCGGTGCGCTTGCCGACCCGGGTCTGCAACATCCACAGCCGGCCGCGCTCGATGGTGAACTCGATGTCGCACAGGTCCCGGTAGTGCCGCTCGAGGGTCGTCATGTGGTTCCGCAGCTGCCGGTGAACGGCCGGGTCGAGCCGCTCCAGGTCGGCCAGCGGCACGGTGTTGCGGATACCGGCGACCACGTCCTCGCCCTGGGCGTCGGCCAGGTAGTCGCCGTACAGGCCGGGACGGCCGGTGGCCGGGTCACGGGTGAAGGCGACGCCGCTGCCGGAGTCGGGACCGAGGTTGCCGAACACCATGCACTGCACGGTGACGGCCGTGCCCAGGTCGTCGGCGATGTGCTCGCGGCGGCGGTAGACGCGGGCGCGTTCGCCGTTCCAGGAGCGGAAGACCGCGCGGACGGCGAGGCGCAGCTGCTCGGCGGGGGACTGCGGGAAGTGCCGTCCCGTCTCGTCGAGGATCAGCCGCTTGTAGGTCTCCACCAGCCAGGCGAGGTCGGTGGCGTCGAGGTGGACGTCGTCGGGGGCGTCGCGGGCCTCCTTGAGCAGGGTGATGGCCTCCTCGAACAGCGCGGGGCCCACGCCCATCACCGTGCTGCCGAACATCTGGACGAGCCGGCGGTAGGAGTCCCAGGCGAAGCGCTCACTGCCGGACGCCTTGGCCAGGCCCTGTACGGTGTCGTCGTTCAGGCCGATGTCCAGGACCGTCTCCATCATGCCGGGCATGGAGAACCTCGCGCCGGAGCGCACGGACAGCAGCAGCGGGTCGTCCCGCTGCCCCAGCGACCGCCCGACGGCGGCCTCCAGGCCCGACAGGTGCCGGGCGATCTCCTCCGCCATGCCCTCCGGCTCGGCACCCGTGACCAGGAAGCTCCGGCAGGCCTCGGTGGTCACGGTGAATCCGGGCGGGACCGGCAGGCCCAGCCGGGTCATCTCGGCCAGGTTCGCTCCCTTGCCGCCGAGCAGGTCGGCCATGTCACGGCCGCCACCGGCGAAGTCGTACACGTAGCGGGCCATGACGCCGGTCTCCTCCGACTGACAACGAGCTGCTTCCGGCTCCAGCGTCGGACGTTCCGGGCCGGTGGGGCAGGTGCTGTCCGTCCCCTGCGATGGGCCGACCGGCCCCCTGGACCTGACCCGTTCCCGGTCCCCTCCGGTACCGGTGCCGACTAACGTGTCCCCTGACCGGACCTGCCGGTACGCGTGAGGCGACTGGATCTGGAGGACGGCCGTGGAGGGCAGGCAGGAGGCTCGTGTCCGGCTGCCGCAGCTCAGGCTCGACGAGCTGCTGGAGGAGTTGCAGGCGCGGCTGGACGCGGCCCGTGGCACCCGGGACCGGGTGCACAGTCTGCTGGAGGCGGTGCTGTCGGTAGGCCGGGAGCTGGACCTGGAGCAGGCCCTCAACAGCATCGTCGAGGCGGCGGCGGCCCTCGTCGACGCCCGGTACGCGGCCCTCGGCGTGATCGGGCCGGACGGCAGCCGGCTGTCCGCCTTCCACACGGTCGGCGTCGCCGAGGAGGACATCGCCCGGATCGGTCCCTACCCGGAGGGCCACGGGATCCTCGGCGAGCTGATCCGTCACCCCGAGCCGCTCCGCCTGGCGAAGATCTCCGAACACCCGGCCTCGTACGGCTTCCCGCCCCACCACCCGCCGATGAACACCTTCCTCGGCGTCCCCATCCGGGTGCGCGACCAGGTCTTCGGCAACCTGTACCTCACCGAGAAGCGGGGCGGGGCGCAGTTCGACGACGAGGACGTCTCGGTGACGTCGACGCTCGCCGTGGCAGCGGGCGTCGCCATCGACAACGCCCGTCTCTACGAGGAGTCCCGGCAGCGGGAGCGGTGGCTGCGGGTCAACGCGGAGATCACGCACAGTCTGATGTCCGACAGCGACCCCGGCGCGGCCCTGGCCCTGATCGCCGAGCGGGCCCGGGACATCACGGGATCGGCGCTGGCCGCCGTCGCGATGCCGATGGAGGAGACCGGCCCGCTCGGCGTGGAGATCGCCGTCGGCACGGACGCGGACGCCCACCGCGGCCTGGTGCTGCCGCTGGACCGGACGTTGATGGGCCTGGCCTTCTCGGCCGGTGCTCCCGTCTCCAGCGAGGACGTCACCCACGACGAGCGGATCACTCCCGAACCGCCCCGCTTCCTGGGGCTCGGCCCCGCCGTGGCCATCCCCATCGGCACCGGCGACAGCGGAGTGCGCGGTGTGCTGCTGCTGGCGCGCGAGTCCGGCGGTCCGCTCTTCGCCGCAGACCAGACGGAGATGCTGCGGGGCTTCGCGGCGCAGGCGGCGATCGCGCTGGAGCTGGCCGAACGACGGCGGTCCGCCGAGGAGATCGCCGTCCTCCAGGACCGTGACCGCATCGCCCGGGACCTGCACGACCTGGCCATCCAGCGGTTGTTCGCCACCGGGATGACGTTGCAGAGCGCCGGCCGCTTCATCGAGCACACCGAGGCGTCCGAGCGTGTGCTGCGGGCCGTGGACGACCTCGACGAGACCATCAAGATCATCCGTTCGACGATCTTCGGGCTCCAGGCTCGCGAAGGCGGCCCCGGCGCGGGGCTGCGGGCTCGCGCGGTGCGGGCGGCCGGGGAGGCGGCCCCCGTCCTGGGCTTCGCCCCGAGCCTTCGTATGGAGGGCCTGCTCGACACCGATGTACCCAAGGAGATCGCCGACCACGCGGTGGCCGTCCTCTCCGAAGCCCTCACCAACATCGCCCGGCATGCCCACGCCGGTCGCGCCGAGGTCGTCCTCTCGACCGACGGCCGTGACCTGCTGCTGACGGTCCAGGACGACGGTGTGGGCATCCCGCCCGGCGGCCGGCGCAGCGGGCTGCGCAACATGGCGGAGCGGGCGGCGGAACTCGGCGGCGGCCTGGAGTGGGACTGTCCCGAGGGCGGCGGTACGACGCTGGTGTGGCGGGTGCCCGTCACGACGCCGTAGGCGCCGCTGCCCCTGCGGGGAGGGGATCGGACCGCCGCGGAAGGGCGCTCGGCCTCTGCCCCGGCGGGAGCGGGCGACCGAGGCTGAAGGTGTCGTAGGACGGCACCAGCCCCGTGGAGGTCGCCATGACCGGTACCCGTCCGTCGTGCGCGACGTGATGACCTGCTCGGTCGTCGCCCTTGGTGGAGGCCTGGATCCTGCTCGTCCTCCGGACGCCGGCCCTCGTCGGCGGTGCTGGTCGGCTGGGCCGTGTGGGGTGTTTCCCAGGGCGACGAAGACGTCCGTGGCGGGGAGGCAGGGGAGGGAAGGGACGGAGGGGGCGGCGCCCGGATTCGTGGGGCCGCCGGATCGCCGGTGACGTGGCAGACACGGCCGAGGAGCGTTCGCGTACCGCGGGCGTCCCGGGAGCCGGATCAGAACCCATGCGGCGCTCCGCCCGCGCGGTCGCGTTCCGACGGTTCCTGTAGCACGGTGCGGGCGACCGGCCCCAGGAGGTCGGCCAGCCGGCGGAAGACATCGAGGAGCAGGTCGTCGGTGGTGAGCACGCCGACCACCCGGCCCAGTTCCAGGACCGGCAGCCGGCGCACGCCGGTACGGCGGAAGGCCCGGTAGGCCGCCTGGAGGTCGTCGCCCGCGTCGACGGTGACCACCCGGGGCGACATGACCGCCTCCACCGTCGTGTCCGGGGCCTGGCCGCCGCCCAGACCCCGCAGGGCGATGTCGCGGTCGGTGACGATACCGGCGAGTGCCCCCTCGTCGTCGACGACGAGCAGCGACCCGACGGCGGCCTCCGCCATTCGCCGGGCCGCCTCCGCAAGCCGTACGCACGGAGTGACCGTGACGGGCGGCGAGGTCATCACCTCGGAGACCTTCATACGACCACTCCTCATCGCAGATCATGGAAGCGGACGACGCCGGTCACGGCCTGCTCACCGCGTCCGGGACGACGTCCAGCACCTCGGTCACCGGGCGCCGGGGACTGGGATGGCCTTCTGGGCCGTAGCCGAGCCGGATCACCATCTGCACGTGGGCGATCCCGGAGCTCGGGTCGCGGGACACCCACCGCAGTTCCGGCCACTCCAGCGTCTGGGACGTCATCGACGTGGCCAGCCCGCCCGCCGTGGCCGTCAGCAGGACCCGCTCCAGGGCCTGGCCCGCGCGCAGCCAGTCCGCCGGTCCGTCGTGGCCGGTACCCAGCAGCGCGATATGCGGATTGCGTTCGAACACCGCCCAGCCGCGTCCGGGCACCGGGCGTCCGGCTGCGAAGTCCCGTACCGGGGTCGCCGGACCGTACCGGGCGGGGCCGAACGCCTCGGCGGGTATCCCGTCCGACGCCCGGCCGCCGCCCGACGGCCCCGTCCGGGTCCAGCGGGCCGTCTCCGCGCGCAACTCCGGGTCCAGCGCCTCGCGGCCCTCGGCGTCCTGCACCAGCTCCAGCAGCTCCTGCACATGCCAGGCACCGGGGAAGACCAGCTGCACAGCCTCGGCACTCGCCGCGTCGCACAACCGGTCCCGCAGGTCGGCCGGTATCGGCCGCTCGCTGTAGGGATGGCGGCTGGAGTGGCGCCGGGGGATCGCAGGACACAGACCGGCGAGGGTCTGATCGGGCCGGTCGGCGCCGGCCAGGGTCACTTCGGCGAGGAGCGTCGGGTCCGTCGGATCCGGCAGCAGTCGTACGACCGGGGCTCGTCCGGCCGCGACGGCGGCCACGCGCAGGTTGAGCAGCGCGGCCCCGCAGCCCATGTGCAGGCCGCGGGCGTCGGGGTCGGTGCGGGGCAGCGCACGCGACACGTCGGCGTACAACAGCAGGACGCCGTCGGCGGACAGATAACGGAATCTCCAGGGTTGCGCGTTGTGCAGCGACGGCGCAGCCGTGGCGTCGGCCACGAGCGCGGTGAGCGTGCTCGCGTCCACGGGTCGAGCGGTCACGGTGACTCCCTTCGCCGGGCCCCGCTTCCAGCGTGGGCGATCACCGGCGCCGCGGGGCAGGGGCCGCATGGACCCGGTGAGGGGCCAGGCGGACCTATGGCCACGGCTGCTCAGGCCGTCGCAGCCGCCGACGGAACGACCAGGACGGGGCACCGGGCATGGTGCAGCACACCCTGGCTGACCGAGCCCAGGAGCATCCCGGCGAAGCCGCCGCGCCCCCGGGTGCCGACCACCAGGCCCAGCGCGTGCGCCGAGGCCTCGGTGAGCATCTGTACGGGATGTCCGACGACCAGTTCGTGACGCAGGTCCACCTCCGGGTGGCGCACGTGGCGCCCGGCCACGATCTCCGAGAGCAGACGGCGGTCCTCCTGCTGAGGTTCGTACTCGTCGAAGATCCGCAGCGGCCCCGGCTGCCACACGTACAGGGCTCGCAGCTCGGCCCCACGGAAGGCCGCCTCCTCGAAGGCCAGGTCGACGGCGGGGGCGCAGTGCTCGCTGCCGTCGACGCCGACGACGAAGAACGCGGGTTCCTGCGTCGTGTGTTCCGGTTCCGGTACGACGACCACGGGACAGTGCGCGTGGGCCATGACCGGCACGGCGACCGAGGCGGTGCCGAGCACCTCCTGGGCCCGGCTCAGGTGCTGCGAGCCCAGGACGACGGCCTGGGCCTCGCGGCTCTGCTCGCGCAGCACCCAGACGGCATCGCCCTCCGCGAGAAGGGTGTCCGTCTCGACGTCCGGGTGCCTCGCCGCGACGAAGTCCACGGCCTCGTCGAGCAGGTGCCGCCCCGCCTTGTGCAGGGAGGCGTTCCACTCCTCCCAGGAGGGCGGGACCTCCCGCCCCCGGTAACCGCGCGTCGGCACGCCCTCGGCATGCACGACACGCAACGGCAGCCGACGGCGGGCCGCCTCGTCGGCCGCCCAGGCCAGCGCCGTCCGCAGGCCGGGATCCGGAGCGAGCCCCACCACGATCGGCCGTCGGTCACCTGCCCTGGTCATGGCTGCCTCCGGCCGCCGGTTCGGGTGCCGGCTGCCTGACCTACGCGGCGGGTCCCGCGAAGCAGGGGCACCCGCCCGTCGTCGGGCCGGTACACGTCGTACGGCGAGGTGCCGTCCGGATGATGGCGCACACCGACGATCTCGCCGTCCCGGCCCACGACCCCGTCCGTGGTGCCGTGCACGACGATCTCGTCGCCCACGCGGGCACGCACGGAGGCGCGGGTGGCCTCGGGGCGGGTGCGCGGGTCCGTCTTCCTGATCGGTGCGGGAGCGGTCATCGTCCTCGTCTCCTCCACGGCGGTGTGGACAGCAGCCGCCGTGGATTCCATCAAAGCCCTCCGCGTGCGGTGGCTGCCAGGGCCATTGGTCCCGCGATGCCGGCCACGCGGGGACCGGGGCGCCGCGAGGTCCTGGACCCGGGGGACTCCGGTGGCTGCCGCCGGTGGGCCGTCGCACCCGTTCACCGGTCTCGCCTCGGGCACGCAGAGAGGGCGCGGAGTACGACGGGATCCCGTACCGCGACGCGGGGTCGGCCAACCGGCGGGCACGCTGCCCGGCCGCATCCCGCGTCCGGGGCCGGCCCCGGGCCCGCACGCCGAAGTACGTGTTCCTGCGCGGGAGTACGTGTTCCTGCGCGGGCCGGTAGATCAGCGCCCGCGGTCCGAACCCACGCTTGACGAGCTGCCATGTGGCCTTGGCCGGTGTTTGAGGACGGGGTGGCCTTCCTTCAGGCGCAGTCCGCGGCGGTCCTCCAGACGCTCGGGAGACCGAACCTGACGGCGGCCTCGCGGGTCAGGGGGACCAGCGGGTCGGAGTCCTTGCCGCGCCGGCGCAGCCGGGACGCACCCAGCCCCCGCGTCTCGCAACGCCAGCGCGGCGAGCAGCGGGGTGGCATATCGCGGCGGGGGCAGGCAGTTTCATGCGTTCCGCCGTGAGTTCCGTTTCGCGCCGCGCGGACCGGTGCCGCGCGGTTCGCCCCATCGGGGGAGATTGCTGAAGTCCGGGGAGTCCTACCGGCGCGCTGTGGGAGTCTCGGCGAATCGTTTCTTGTATGCCTTGACGAAATGGCTGCTGTCGGTGAAGTGCCAGCGAGCGGCGATCTCGGACACCGTCAGGCGCGTCGAGAGCAACTCCGCCCTGGCGCGTTCGAGACGGCGTTCGCGCACATACCCCATGACCGGCGACGCGACCCCTTGACCGAATGCGCGGTAGAGGGTGCGGACGGACACGTTCAGGGCCGCCGCGATCCCCTGGGGGCTGAGGTCGGGGTCGGCGAGCAGCCTGGCCTCGATGTGATCCATCGCCGCCCTGAGGAGCGCGGGTGCGAACTCCGCATCGTCGATGACCTGGTCGTACATCAGCCCTCTGAACAGTTCCAGAGTCGCGTTGCGGGCGGCGCCGGCAGCGACGGCACCGAGTCCGTCCGCCAGTTCCGCCCACAGTCGGAGCTGGGCGAGCAGAAGAGCCGCGGCGGGCGACGCCTGTTCTGCGGTGACCGCCCGCGTGTTCGTCGGGAAGCGGATCTCGCTCGCGGGAAGGACCAGGGTGACCGCCCGGGTGCCCCGGGCGACCTCGAAGTCCCACGGGTCCTCGTTCCTTCGCACGCAGAGCATTCCGGCCGCCGCGGTGGCCCGCTGACTCCCCGTGTCGAAGCGCCATTCACCGCTGAGCGTCACGCTCGTCACGATCCGGTCCTCGAGGTGTCCGCCTGGACCTCCGGTGCTCCCCGCGACCGCGTCGCTGTACTGGTCCTCGAGGAAGAAGTCGAGCAGGTTCTGTTTCCAGATGCGAGCGCGGTACGTCCCTGCGCCGTGCCGCGGCAGCCGGATGGGCGGGGCCGGCACCTGTTCGCTGCCCTGCCGCCGCCACTCCCTGAGCAGCACACGGTTCCGGTTCTCGTTCGCGTACGGCACGGCGATGTCAATCACCGGCGTGGAGGGGTCCCCGACCCGCCACGGGGACACGCTGGCTTCGGTGCTCATCCAGATCAAGTTACTCCGCCCCTGGGCACCACCGCCGGGCCAGGCCCGCCGTGCGGCCATGGGGCACGGAAGTACAACGCACGGGGCCGACTGGTACAAGGCGCCGGCCGCCGGGCCCTGTGATCATGAGCGGGCGACTTCTGCCTTCCCCGGAGAAGAGCGTGGCGCCGGACCTTCGGGGCCTGGTTCCGACTGCCTGGGCGCTGATCCGTCTGTCCAGGACCGATCCACCCACCGACTGGAGTTTTCGGTGCCCGAATCCGTCGTGACTCTCGTCGAGAGTCTCGTTGGCGCTGAGCCGCCGCACGACGCATCTTTCCTGTGGAGTACGCGCAGTTCGTCGGAACGTCCATGACCAGCTGGGTCCGGTAGCCACGGCAGGCGCGACGGACATGAAAAGAAAGAGGTGCAAACACGTGAGTGCCAGAGGCGTCATCGACGAGACCGGCACAGGACGGGTCGGCCCCGGAGCGCCGTCGGCTCCCGCGCCGGACAGGATCGAGGGGGGTCTCTCGGGGGAGCGGTTGGTGCTGTTCACCGATGCGGTGACGGCGATCTCCATCACCCTGCTGATCCTGCCGCTGGTGGACCTCGTCCCCGAGGCCGCGTCCGCCCACGAGGGCGCCGGCGAGGTGATCACCGGTCACCTCGACCAGGTCTGGAGCTTCCTGCTCAGCTTCGCGGTCATCGCGAACATCTGGCGGGAGCACCACCGGGCCTTCTCGACGGTCAACAAGGCCACCCGTTCCCTGACGGTGTGGAACATGGGGTGGCTCCTGTCGGTCGTCGTGCTCCCGCTCCCGGCGGAGATGATCGGCGCCTTCGGCCGCGACCGGTTCGTGGCGGCGTTCTACTACGCGGTGCTCCTGGCCGGCATGGTGTGCCGACTGGCCATGTTGAAGATCCTCAAGGGCAACCCGCTCATGGTCGAGGGGGATGGCGAAGAGACCCGCCGGAGGATCGCACACCTGTACACCGACAGCTACGTCAACGTCATCGCCGTGGCCGTCGCGTTCGTCATCGCCCTCGCCGTACCGGTGTTGCAGTACTGGAGCCTTCTGCTACTGATCCTGCCGGGACGGGTGCGCCTCACGGGCCGGCGCAGCTCGCGCTGACCGCTGGAACGGCCGTGCCGGGCACCCGTCTGAGCCCAGGGGGCAACTTCCCCGCGGCTCAGGCACCCGTCTGAACCCAGAGGGCAACTGCCCCGCCCCTCGGGGATGCTGCGGCCACGGTGCGCAGGGTGGGGCCGGGCAGAACACCATCTGCCCGGCCCCACTGCTACCCGTGCCTCGGTCTTGATCACGAAACTTCGCCGGCGCGGCCGGACCGTAGCCGGCCCTGCCCCCCACCCGACCGGCTCTCGCCGAACTTCAGCAGGGCCTACGGCCGATGTGCTGACCGTTGTGGTCGCCCGGTCCTGCTCTGCTTCGGAGGTCCGGTTGCGAGCGTAGAGCAGCTCTTCGGCGAGGATGCGCTGACAACGCTCGACCTCGCTGTTGTGCTGAGGTGCGCAGGGCCCGGTTCGCTGGTGTCGGGAGGCCACGAGGCCGAGCTGCGCGTGATGACCGCGGCGCGGTAGTCGGCGCCGTTCCCCGCCGAACAGCGCCGCACAGCTGCCCCGGGTCCAGGACCATCTCCGAATCCTTCCCTCGCACGCCCAGGTGGTCACTGGGGGACAGGCCCTGCCGGGCCAGGGGTACTTAGGAGATCTTCGGGCCGGTCATCACCGTCCAGCCCTCCAGCGGTGACGAAGAAGCCCTCCGTCTCGCCAACGGAGTGCGGTACGGTCTCGCGTCCTCGGTCTGGACGCGGGACCACCGACGCGCGATGACCATGGCCCGGAAGATCGACGCCGGCTGTGTCTGGATCAACTGTCACATCCCGGTCGCCGCCGAGATGCCCCACAGTGGCTTCCAGCACTCCGGCTACGGCAAGGACCGCACTCGCCGGCCCACGGTGACGGAGGGCCGGCGGTTTCATCCCAGCGCAATGAGCCCGATGGCAAAGGCCGCACAGGCCAGACCGGCGGTCTGAGGGCGGTTCAGGCGCTCCTTCAGGAGCACCAGGGCGAGGAGGACAGGGATGGCGGGGTACAGGGCGGAGAGTACGGTGGCGATGGCCATGAGCTGTTGCCTGGTGGCCTCCAGATACAACACGACGGCGAGGGTGCCCAGGGCGCCGGCGGCCACGGTGGCCGCCCATGGCCATCCCGTCGACCTCCAGCCGGCACCGTGGGATCCGAGAACCGCGGCTATGACCGCGACAGAGACCACTCGGCTCACCACAACCGGCCACAAGCCGCTGTCCTTGTCCACCTGTGCCATGGCCAGGAATTGAACACCGAACCCCGCACTGGCGATGAGGGCACTGGGCACACCTGCGGACACCGCCCCTTGCTGCTTGTCGTCGGGGTCCGGCGTACTCTGCGAGACGAGCCACAGCGCCGGAAGGACAGCAGCGATCCCCACCCATGCGGGCAGCGCCGGGCGCTCCCCGAGGAAACACACCCCCACCAGGACCGGAAGGGCCACGGCTCCCACGTCGCTGACCGGGACGACCACGCTCATCGCGCCCTGCGACATCGCGCGGTACAGGAAAGCCACACCCACTCCCGTCCCCACCCCCGAGATCGCTCCCCACGCGTAGTCGGCAAGCGTGGCGGATCCGGCTTCCAGGAACAGAGCCAGGAGCAAGCCAAGCACGGTACCGCCCAGTTGGGCATGGAGCGCCACGGTCAGGCCATTGTGTCTGCGCGACACCAGCCCGTTGACGAAATGCGTGATGCCGAAACACAGGGCGGACAGCAGGGCGAGCAGTTCACCCATGGTCACGCTCGCGGCTCACCTGGTGGTCCCGGTCCGCCTGGCCCACCGGGCAGCTCTCACCCCCCACGACACAGACGCTCCGGTCGCACAGCCGACAGATCTTCTCAGCGTCACCAGGCTGCCGGTACAAACCCGTCAACAGCTTGCTCAGCAACGTGCCGAGCTGTTCCCGCTCACCGTCGTCGAGGTGGCTCAGGGCCTGGCGCAGCACGTCGCTCCGGCAGGCGAGAAGAGTGCGTGCCGCTTGCTCACCCAGATCACTGAGCCGGAGACGGACCCATCCTCCCCAACTGGCTTCCTTGTGTACCAATCCCTGACTCTCCAGGCCGCCGACCATACGAGCCGCCGCGGACTGGCTCAGCCCCACGCGCCGCCCCAGCTCGGTCACGCTCAAGCCGGGATCCGTGGACAACACCACCAGCGCGGCAGCCCCGCTCGAACTGGTGCCGGCCGCCCTGGTCGCCTCGGCCACCACCACGTCACTGAGGGCCAGCGTGGCGGCCCCCAGAAGATTCGCTGTACGGAAATCGTCATGCATGACTCATGCGTGATCCTGCTGAGGTGCTGTAAACCCGACGTTTCACGGCTCGGGAAGACACCTGGAATGGCACCGGCAGCCGCTCGGAGGTGCCGGGCTGCCGCGCCGTGTCGGCCGGCGCGGCGAACGTGGTGAGTAGGTCCGCTACATTCTCTAGACATCCCATATATAGGCTATGTAGAGTACGAGTATGGGTAGTCCGCGTATGACCCTTCAGACCCAACTGGTGCTGCGGGCTTTGCTGGAGGATCCCGCCAAGCAGTGGTACGGCCTTGAGCTGTGCGAACTGGCGGGACTGCCGTCGGGCACGATCTATCCGATCCTCGCCCGGCTGGAACAGGCCGGCTGGGCGGACAGTGTCTGGGAAGACCCAGCCGTGCACGAGGAAGCCGGACGGCCGCGCCGCCGCTTTTACCGGATCACCGACGATGGAGCCGAACAGGCCCGACTGGCCCTCGCGCGGGCCTACCGCGCCCGCAAAAAGCCGTTGCCGGGCTGGGTGGCAGCGCACCCGGTCGGCGAGGGGGGAGTGTCATGAAGGCACGGCACCGGTTAGCCACCCGGCCGGGCAGCCGACACGGCATCAGCCCGTCCCTCGACAGCCTGCTGGGCGCCGTGCGGGTACACCACCCCGCCGCCGACCTCGCTCCCGTCGAACTCGCCCACGAGGAGGCCGCCCGCTGGCACGCGGGACAGACTCGCCGCAGCGGCGACCCGTACCTGACCCACTGCCTTGCCGTCTCCCATATCGTCGCCGACGTCGGTATGCCGCCGACCGTGGTCTGCGCCGCCCTCCAGCACGCCCTCCCCGGCCACCCGAAACGGCAGCACCTGACCTCGCCGGCAGCAAGTCTCCCCAACAACGGGGGCACTGCCCCTTTCGGTGATCAAGCCCGAATGGTTCGGCGGTCAGTTGCCCACGGCCGGGCCGGGAGCAAGCCGTCAGCCACTCGTGCGCGCGGTGAAAGCAGCACGCCCCTCGCCCGGCCGATCGCTCCACAGCGACCGAGCTTGGGAGATCAGGCAACGTAGTGACAGGTCGACGAGGCTGTCGACGAAGTGGAGGTCGACCAGCCTGGATCCGGTGGGTGCACCTCCCGCACGCTCAACCATTCCCTCAGCACGTAGGCAGTGCTTCGTGCCAGCCACGGTTGATCCCTCGCCGCAGGTGTCTGACGCCCGCCAGTCGCCCCCGTCCACGCCTGGTCCAAGTCCTCGAGCACTGCTGTGCACAGGGCCCGCAGGCAGAGCCGGAACTCGACGGCCGCCTGGGGGCGGCAGCCCCCTCGCGCTCGGCCACCTCGATGTCCGCCACGACGGCATCACCGCCGAGCTGAAGGTGGAACGCAAGGCCAGGTCACCGAGCAGAGCGCCCCCAAGTACATGGGGCAGCCCTCCCAGTTCGCGGCCGCCGACGGCGCACGCCTGTCGATCCTGTGCATCCTCGACATGAGCCGCAAGACATCCCCCCATCGCCGTCCCGGAGAACTACCTCGCCACCCTCCAGCCGGCCCTCCACGGCCTGGCCACCCCCGAGGCGCCGTCCCTCGTCGCGGCCATCGTCGTCAACGGCAACCTGCCGAGCCCAGCACATGGTCGCGCCGCAGGGCACCCACACAGCAAGCCTCCTCACCCTGAGCCCGCCCGGCACTTTGCCCCCCTGGGCAGAGCGTGCCGGGCGGGGCGCGCCGCCTACTGCTCGTACAGCACGTCAGCGTCGGCTGCCTCTCCCACCGTGTTCCGCAATCAGCACGGAGGAGCCACGCTCCATGCGCCGGCGCACAACGACGCCCGGCTGTTGGGGCCTTCACCGCGAGCTGGTAGCCGTCCGATCCGTCGTCGCAGGACTCGAACCCCGGCTGGGTCCGGAAGACCACGGGCTCAGACTGGGCGGCAACGGTGCAGCCGCGCCTGCGGTACCAGCGCATGGTGACGAAGGCACCGATCCGGACCTTGGCGAAGGCCAGATGACTGCCGGCTCTACGAGCTGTCTCCTCGGCCACGGCCGGCAAGGCGGTGGCGATGCCCCGGGAGTCTCAATGACGAAGTCAAGCCGACTGC
>NZ_LBMU02000044.1 GCF_001005085.2 Streptomyces humi | reverse complement strand
GAGCGAGGGTGCGGGTGGGGGGCGAGGGCGCGGGCGAAGGCGCGGGTGGAGGTGAAAGCGCGGGTGGGGGTGGGAGTGCGGGCGCGCGGCCGGCGGAGGTGGGGGAGGGGACGCGGGTGCGGGGAGCCGGGTCCGGTCAGGGGGCCACGAAGAGCGAGGGGAAGCGGGGGCCGAGCCACGGTCGGCGCCCGAAGGCGAGCACCTGGCCGCGCGCCATCGCCGCCCAGGGATTGCGACGGCCGAGAGCGATGAGCAGGAAGGCGACGGGGTCGATGACGATCGTGCAGTCCGGGCGGTCCAGCGGCTCGGCCGTCACCCGCACGGCACCGTCGGCGACCGTGACACCGAAGGCCCCGCCGCCCCCGCGCAGCCGGACGGTGTAACCGGCGGTCAGCCCGGCGCCGGCCGTGCCGTCGGCCACGGCCGGCATCACCGACAACAGGAACGGCACGCACCAGGCCACCCGCTCCGCGTCGAGCATGTGCGGGAAGCCCAGCGCGCGGGCGAGGTCGTAACCGTGCCCCAGCATGTGTGTGAGCAGGTAGGAGCCGAGGACGGAGCGGTCCATGGGGCCGAGCGGGGTGGCCGGCGCCGGACCGTCGGGTGCCGCGGCCAGGGCGTCCGCGCAGCGTCCGGCCTGCTCGCTGATCATCGCCGCGAGCGGCTCGGTCCGGCGCTCCGCGAACCCGGCCAGCGACTCGGCGTTGGCCGCCGCCAGGCTCTGCGGCGTGCCGTCCCCGTACGGGCGGTCCCGGCCTTCCGCGAGGTCGGCCATCAGTTCGTTGGCCATCGCCAGGTGGGCCGCGGCCTCACCGAGCGTCCACGTCGATCCGGGTACGGCGACCTGGGGGTCGCGTGCGAAGCTCAGCACCGTCGCGATGTCGGCGGCGCTCTGCCGTATGGCCCGCCCGAGCCCTTCGGGCAGTGCTCCTCGGATGTCCTGCTGTGCTGCCTGGTCCACGCCGGCCGCCCCCGTCCTGTCGCGCGGTACCCAATCAGACGTACGGGCGTACGACAACCCCCGTCGTGATCATCGCGGGCCGAGCCCCCGCAGGAACGTGGCCGGCAGGGGAGGGTTCAGCGGGCAGGCGTCTCGGGCGGGGCCCGGTGGTGGGCCCTCGCCTGGGCGCGGGCCGCGTCTGCGAGGCCGGGCTGGAGGCGGCGGGCCGCGTCGACGTGGTCGTCGGTCCAGATGATCCGGATCGCCACGGGGGTGGCCCGGCCCTGGCCGTCGCTGAGTTCGGTGCGGACCGAGTCGACGAGCCGGGCGGCGTCCTCGGGCCGGAGGGGGACGACCTCGGGCACGGGCGAACGGTCGCCGAGACTCGCGGCGAACTCGTGGTACCAGCCGGTGACCAGGGCCGCGGAGCCGAGCACGGCACCGTGGGCGTCGGCCCGGACGGCCTGGGCCCGCGCGCGGTCCTCGCCCTGCCACAGGGAGACGACGGCGTCGGCGGCCAGCCGCAGCCCCACGACCCCGGTCACCAGCGTGGTCGTGCACGCCAGCGACAGCGGCTTGGACCCGCGTTCGGCCAGGTAGCTGCGGAACGCGTCGTCCAGGCGCCGGGCGGAGGCGGCCGCCGTCCGGCTCTGCGGCCCGGGATCGGTGGGCGTGCGGTGGCCGAGCGCGTAGTCGACGGCACCTCCCAGGTAGCGGGCGCTGTCGTCGTACGCCTCGGCGAGCGCCCGGTGGACGGCGGCCCGGGCGCCGCGCGGCCAGAAGAACACCGCGACGACGACGCTGACCGCACAGCCCAGCGCGATGTCCTGGACGCGCAGCAGGGCGACGTGCCAGTTGGGGTCGTGGCCGATGTTGAACAGCACCACCAGCGTCACGGTGAACGCGGCCTGTCCCGCGGCGAAGGAGACGGCGGCCGGCGCGATGCCCGCGAGCAGGACGGCCACCGGGAGCACGAACCAGAGCGCGGTGCCGTGGTGGCCGATCAGCCGCAGCAGCACGGCTCCGATCACCGATCCCACCACGGTGCCGAGGACGGCGCGGACGGCGTTCTGTCCCGTGCTCAGTGCGTTGGAGCGCAGCACGGACAGCGTGCCGAGCAGCACCCAGAACGAGTGCCCGACGCCGGTCACCCCGGCCAGGAACACGGCGATGCCGAGACCCACGGCGCCGCGCAGGCTGTTGTGCAGCCACACCGAGTCGCGGGTCAGATGGGCGACGGCGCGCTCGCGCGCGGACGCCAGCGGCGCGGTCAGCGCGCCCGGCTCGCGGCCGAGCAGCCGTTCGGACCAGCCGCGCTGCCAGGCGGAGGCCGCCAGGCCGACGTTGTCGGCGATCTGGAGCACGGCGAAGCCCAGTTCCTGGGCGCGGAAGGACACGTCGAGAGTGGCGATGAACCCGTAGACCTCCGCCGTGCTGTTGCCGCCCGGCCGCCCGGCGGGCACCTGGACGACGGAGCTGTGCTCCATCCTGCTCAGGGCCGCCCGCAGCTCCTCGGCACCGGCCCGCAGCCGGCCGGTGTCCCCGTTCAGGTCCGTCAGCAGGTCGCAGGCCGCCTCCAGGACATGGGCGGCGGCCCGGCGCACGGTGTGCGCGGCCGGATCGCAGCCGGGCGGCTCGTGGGTGTAGTCGGACCGGTCGACCAGCACCGCGCACAGCCAGGTCAGTTCGTCGACCAGCCGGACCAGGGCACGGGAGCTCACCGACAGGCCGGTGGGCCGGTACGGGGTGGCGTCGAAGGCCGCCCGCAGGTCCGTGCCGGCCCGGGAGGTGTGCTCGGCCGCCACCCGGCACAGGTCGGCGTCGGGCGCCGGCATGTCCGGGCCCGGCAGGGACGCGCGGGTGCGCAGGTACCCGGCGGCGGCACGGCAGACGGCGGCCGCCGGGGCGCCGAGCGGATCGGCGACGGGGCGCGGCCACAGGAGGGCGACGGCGGGCAGCGCCACGGCCGCCGCGAGCCCTGCCCCGGCCAGCCGGTCGGGCAGCTGCGACAGCGGCACCGGTGCGCTGACCGGCAGTACGAAGGCCAGCAGCAGCGCCGTCGAACTGCCCGCCAGGACCGAACTGACCACGCCCGCGAAGAGGACCAGGAAACCGGCCACGACCGTCGCCACCACGGCGAGCCAGAGCTCCCGCCCGGCCAGCGTCCCGACGCAGATCAGCGCCAGCCACGCCACCGCGAGGGCGGCCTGGGCCCGCAGCCGCTCCACCATGGGGCCGGAGTAGTCGACCAGCAGCAGCATCGAGAACGACCCGAACGCGGCGAAGCCGGCCATCGTCGGGGAGTGCAGCACCTCGGTGCACAGGGCGAACAGGGCGGGCATCACCAGCGCCGTCCGCCCGGCCCGGCGCGTCGCCGCGAGGTCCGGGTCCCTGCCGCGCAGCCACGTCACCCAGCGTGGCGCCCGCCCCGACATGTCCACCTCCCGCTGGGCCCCGCGCGGCCGGCCTCACCGCCACGCCGCGCACACCACCCATATGCGGCCACCACCACGCCGTCCGCAACATTTGCCGGCGCGCGGACCGCGCTCAGCGCACCGGGAAACCGAACGAGTAGCCCTGTTCCCTCAGCCACGGCAGCACCTCGCGCAGGGCGGCCACCGTCTCGGAGCGGTCGCCGCCGGCGTCGTGGAAGAGGATCGTCGGCCCGTTGGGCATCTCGCTCTTCACGGTGGTCACGATGGCGTTCGTGCCGGGGCGTTCGAAGTCCTTCGAGTCGACGTTCCAGCCCAGCGGGCGCATGCCGTGGGAGGCGGCGAGCTTGCGGCTGTACGGGGTGAAGGCGCCGCCCGGCGCACGGTAGTACAGCGGCCGGACGCCACCGGACGCCTTGGTGATCATGCGCTCGGCGTCGAGGATCTGCTGGGACTGGTAGGCCTCGGACTTCTTGTCCATGGTCACGTCGTGCGACACCGTGTGGTCGCACAGCCGGTGCCCGGCCGCCACCACCTGCCTGACCAGGTCCGGGTGCGCCTGCGCCTGCGGGCCGACCATGCAGAACGTGGCCTTCACGCCGTACTGCTGGAGCACTTCCAGCACCTGCGGGGTCCAGACCGGGTCCGGGCCGTCGTCGATGGTGATGTTCACACCCCGGGCGCCCCGGTCCGAGGCGTGCGCGATCTCGACCGACACCGGCGCCGCCTTGGGAGCCGTACGGGGTGCCGAGGACCCGGCTCCCGCGGATCCGTCGACGGGGCCGGCCTGCGCGCTCCACAGCGAGGCGGCGACGGCGACCGCCGTCACCCCGAGCGCCGCAGCGGCCACCTGGCCGTACCAACCCCGTCCGCCGTGCCGCGCCATGTCCGCCCCTGTTCCCGTGGTTCCGTCGTTCCCGTGCACCCGTCAGGACGGAAGGCGGCGGGCACCGGATCCCTCCGTTACCGATCACGGACAATTCCGCGAGAGTTCTGCGACAGGTCCTCTTCGTGATCTTTAACGCCGGGGCGGCGGATCGGTGTTGGCGGTCTTCGTGAGATCACGGTGTGGATCGCCCGTGAGGGGACGGCACGGCGCTCCGGCATCCGGCACACGAGGCCAACTCCCGTGCAGGGCCTACATGATGCCCGGACGGCACAGGCCTCGCCCTCGTCACGCGGCGCGGGGCGCGGGGCGCGGTGGGATCAGGCGGGCTCGCCCAGCTCGTGCACCAGCTCGATCGCGCGCCCCAGCGTGGTGAGCCGGTCCTCCATGGTCTCCCCGGCGGGATAGAGGCGCACCGTGTCCACGCCGGCGTCCCGCCAGACCGCCAGCCGCTCGCGGACCATGGCCTCGGTGCCGATCAGCGTCGTACCGAGCACCATCTCGTCGGTCACCAGAGCGGCCGCGCCGTCCCGGTCGCCGCCCTGCCAGCGGTCCCGCACCTCCGCGGCGACCTCGGCCCAGCCCTGGCGGCTGTAGGCGTTGTTGTAGAAGTTGGTGGACGCCGATCCCATCCCGCCGAGGCTGAAGGCGAGTTCCTTCTTCCGTCCGGCGACCATCGCGCCGAGCGACTCCTCGTCGGGTGCGAAGGCGACCTCGGCGCCCTGGCAGACGTCCAGGTCCGCGCGGGTACGACCACTGCGGGCCAGGCCCTCGTCGAGGTGGGCGAAGTAGGCGTCGCCGGCGCCCTCGGGCACGAAGCTGGTGCCCAGCCAGCCCTCGGCGACCTCGCCGGTCAGCCGCAGCATGGCGGGGGAGAGGGCGGCCAGGTAGACCGGGATCTCGTGCTCGGCGCGCATGGACAGCCGCATCGGGACCGCCTCGCCGCCGGGCAGCGGGAGGGTGAACTCCGCGCCGGAATAGGCGATCCGGCCGCCGTCGACGACGCGCCGCACGATCTCGACGGTCTCGCGCATCCGGCGCAGCGGCCGGGCGAAGGGCACGCCGTGCAGCCCCTCGATGACCTGCGGGCCGGAGGCGCCGAGGCCGAGCAGGAAACGTCCGCCGGACAGGTTGGAGAGCGTGACGGCCGTCTGCGCCACGGCCGTCGGGGTCCGGGTGCCCAGCTGCATCACGCCGGAGCCGAGCAGCATCCGGTCGGTGCGGGCCGCGTAGTAGCCGAGCGCGGAGGGCGCGTCGGAGCCCCAGGCCTCGGCGACCCAGCAGACGTCCAGGCCCAGCTTCTCCGCCTCGACGACGAAGTCGGCCTGCCGGGACCAGCGTTCGCCGCCCGAGGCCTCGATCGTGGTGGCCGTGCGCATCACGCCTCCGCCCGCTTCTTGATCTCGGCGAGGGTGGCGGTGATGCTCCGCTCGAACTCCCGCAGCCGTACGAACACGATCTTCTGTTCCTTGTCCGGCATCCGGTCGATCGCCTCGGACAGCCCGGAACGCCCCGGCCCCAGCTGCATCCACTGCGACAGCCCGGTGCCGCCGTCCTCGGCGCGCAGCCGGAACCGCCAGACCGCGGACGGGTCGGCCGGATCCTGCACCGCCCAGGCCAGGACCGACTCCGGTTCGTACTCGGTCACCTGGGAGGTCGTCTCCCAGCTGCCGAACGCCTCGTGCTCGCTGCGGCCGACGAACCTGGCCCCCAGCGCCGGGCCGGTGGCACCGTCGAGCCAGGCGACGGACCGGAGTTCCCGGCTCAGCTCCGGCATCAGCTCGATGTCACTGACCAGTGCCCACACCGTGGGCGGCGGGGCGTCGATCCAGGTCCGCACCTCGACCGTGGGTCTGTCCGCGTAGCGTGCGCCCGTCCACTCCAAGACCGTCGGCCTCCTCGCCGTCATGGGGTCTGACACCAGAGTTGCGACATGAGACTCTGCTTGTCAAGACGGTGGGAGGTCATCGGTCGGTGCCGAACCGGCGGCGCACGTCCGGCCGCTGCGCGAGCCGCTCGGGATAACCGGGCCCCATCCGCATCGAGGTCTCCCCGGCCCGCAACGGCGTGCGGCACTGGGCGCACACGACCTCGGCGGCGGTGTCGTGGCCGCACGCCTCGTGGTGGAAGACCACGGGCACGCCCCGCTCCCCGGCCAGCCAGCGGTCGCCCCACGCGGACATCGCGGCGAGCACCGCGAACAGGTCGCGCCCCTTCTCCGTGAGCACGTAGTCGTAGCGGGGCGGTTCGGCCTCGTACTGCCGCTTCTCCAGGATCCGCTCGTCGACCAGCCGGCGCAGCCGGTCGGTCAACGTGTTGCGGGCGATGCCCAGTTCCTGCTGGAACTCGTCGAACCGGCGGATCCCGTAGAAGGCCTCCCGCACCACCAGGGGCGTCCAGTGGTCACCCAGCAGATCGACGGTCCGCGCGATCGAGCACGGCCACTTGGCGAACGACGTCCGTTTCATGTCCTTACGATAGCCATCCGGAGCGAGTCTCACGAAGAAACTCAGCTGATCATGTCGGAGCCGCGTGGACAGCGGCGCTCGGCGCCCTTTCACTGGTCATGACGGGTTCGGCTGCGAGGGGCGGGAGACCGCCGTCCACCCGCGAACCGTGAGACGAGGTGTCCGGCCATGAAGATCGAGGGATCGGTCGCGGTGGTGACCGGGGCGAACCGGGGGATCGGGCTGGCGTTCGCGCGAGCCCTGCTGACCAGGGGAGCGGCCAAGGTGTACGCCGGCGTGCGGCGCCCGGAGGACTTCACCGAGCCGGGGCTTGAGCCGCTGCGCCTCGACGTCACCGACCACGACCAGGTGGCGGCCGCCGCGCGGGCGGTGCCCGACGCGACGATCGTGGTGAACAACGCGGGCATCCAGGCGGGGCCGGGCCTCCTGGAGGGCCCGCTGGACGGCGCCCGGCGCGAGCTGGAGGTGAACTATCTCGGCACCTGGGCCGTCTCCCGGGCCTTCGCGCCGGTGCTGGCCGCGGGCGGCGGCGGAGCCCTGGTGAACATGCTGTCCGTGGCGTCCTGGCGCTCGACCGAGCGGTTCCCCAGCTATGCCGCGTCGAAGTCGGCGCAGTGGTCGCTGACCAACGCGCTGCGGGTCGCCCTGCGGGACCAGGGCACCCTGGTGGTCGGCGTGCACGTCGGCTGGGTGGACACCGACGCCACCGTCCGGGTCGACGAGCCGAAGACGGAGCCTGCCGAGGTGGCCGCGCAGACCATGGACGCGATCGCCCGCGACGAGTCCGAGGTACTGGTCGACGACACCGCCCGCCGGGTCCGCGCGGCCCTGTCCGGCCCGCTCGACCTCCTCTACCCGACCCTGTGACCGGGTGCGACTGCCCGACCCTGTGTCCGGGTGCGACTGCCCGACCCTGTGTCAGGGTGCGACTGCCCGGCCTTCTGACCCTGTACGAATGCGCGGCCTTTCGACCGTGTGCGCCTGGCCGGCCCTTCGACCGAGCGACGGGGGAGTCGGCGGACCGGCCCGGCACATCGGCACAACGGTGAGGTGGAGACATGCAGACCGACTTCGACGTCGTCGTCCTGGGAGCCGGACCGGGCGGCTACGTGGCCGCGATCCGCGCCGCGCAACTCGGCCTGCGCACCGCCATCGTGGAGGGACGTTTCTGGGGCGGCGTCTGCCTGAACATCGGCTGCATCCCGGCGAAGGCGCTGCTGCGCAACGCGGAGGTCGCCCAGCTGATCCAGCACGACGCGGAGAAGTTCGGGGTGAAGATCAGCGGGGAGGTGGCCCTCGACTACCGCGCCGCGTACGAGCGCAGCCGGGTGGTGGCCGACGGGCGCGTCAAGGGCGTCGGCTACCTGATGCGCAAGAACGGGATCGACCAGTTCGAGGGGCAGGGCACCTTCCTTGACCCGCACACCCTCCAGGTGCGGATGCGGGACGGCGAGACCACGCTGTCGTTCCGCTCCTGCGTCATCGCGACCGGCTCCACCGTGAAACTGCTGCCGGGCACGTCGCTCGGCCGACGCGTCGTCACCTACGAGGAGCAGATCCTCTCCGACAGCCTCCCGGCCAGCCTGATCATCGCGGGCGCCGGGGCCATCGGCGTCGAGTTCGCCTATCTGCTGCGGTCCTACGGCGTCGACGTCACGCTGGTGGAGTACCTCGACCGGATCGCGCCGCTGGAGGACGAGGAGGTCTCGGCCGAACTCACCCGCCGCTTCAAACGGCAGGGCATCCGCATCCTGACCGCCACCGCCGTGCAGTCCGTCGAGGAGACCGCCGACAACGTCCGGGTGACGGTACGGCAGGGCGACACCGAGCAGGTCCTGGAGGCGGAGAAGGTCTTGCAGGCCACCGGTTTCCAGCCGCGCACGGCCGGCTACGGGCTCGCCGCCACGGGGGTACGGCTCACCGAGCGCGGCGCCATCGACATCGACGGACACTGCCGCACCAGTCAGCCGCACCTCTACGCCATCGGTGACGTCACGGCGAAGCTGATGCTGGCGCACACCGCGGAGGCGATGGGCGTGGTGGCCGCCGAGAGCATCGCCGGCGCGGAGACCATGGAACTGGACTACCGGATGATCCCGCGCGCCACGTTCTGCCAGCCCCAGATCGCCAGCTTCGGCTGGACCGAGGCCCAGGCCCGCGCCGAGGGCTTCGACGTGCGCGTGGCGAAGTTCCCCTTCACGGCCAACGCGAAGGCGCACGGCCTGGGCGACACGGTCGGGTTCGTGAAGCTGGTGAGCGACGCCCGGTACGGCGAACTGCTCGGCGGTCATCTGATCGGACCGGACGTGACCGAACTCCTGCCCGAGCTGACGCTCGCCCAGCAATGGGACCTCACCGTGCATGAACTGGCCCGGAACGTGCACGCCCACCCGACGCTGAGCGAGGCGGTCCAGGACGCCCTGCACGGCCTCGCCGGACACATGATCAACCTCTGACGGCTCCCGCGGCACCCCCACCGGTCCGCGGTGGCGTTCGTCGACGCGGGGCCGAGCTCCGGCCCCTTCGACGCCGTCGGCGGGGCGTCGCCGTGGTCGGTCGCCCCCGTCAGCGCCCCGTGCGCGCGGCGAGACGGGCGGCCGCGTCGTACAGGAACCGGGCGTGCAGTTCGAACAGGGCCACCAGGTCCACGGAGTCCCCGCTGACCTCCCGGTGCACGAACAGGCCGTCGGCGCCCGCGACGGCGTAGGTGGTGAGGGTCCGCACGTCGTCCTCGGGCAGGGCCGGGAAGAGGGTGGCGATGAGCTCGGCGATCCGCCGGTGGGAGATCTCCCGGACCTGGAGGAAGACGGTCCGGCCGCGGGGTTCGGTGGGGCGGCGCTCCAGTGCCAGCATGAGGCCGAGGCGGAGGAAGTCGGGTGCGGCGATCAGGGACCTGGCCACGTTCGCGGCCATCAGGGTGACCCGTTCCAGCGGGGTGCCGGCCTCCTCGCCGGGGAGTTCGACCGCCGCGAGCCAGGTCTCGAAGCTGCGCTCGATGACGGCGGCGATCAGGTCGTCCTTGTCCTTGAAGTGCCAGTAGATGGAGCTGGCGGGCAGCCCGCACTTGGCGCTGACGGCCGCGATGGAGGTGCCGTCGTAGCCCCGCTCGCCGGCGATCTCCACGGTGGCGTCGAGGATGCGCTGGCGCGACTCCACCCCGTTCGCACGCTTCTTGCGTGCCGTCTGCGGCCCGGTCATCTCTGCGCCTCTCGGGAAACTCTGCGGCGTTCGCGGTGCGGCCGCCTGGGAGCCCCACTCTAATTGGAGCATCCCCTACAGAAACAGCGGGTCAGGCCTGGCCCGCGCGGCTCTCCATGACGTCCACCAGCCGTTGCAGCGCCTCGGTCACTCGCGCCCGGTCCTCGCCCAGGCCCGCCAGCAGGCCGACCTCGACGGCGAGCTGCCGTGGGAAGAGGTCGTCGACCGCCCTGGCGCCGGCCTCGGTGATGGTGACCAGCGCGGCCCGCCGGTCGGCCGGGTTGGGGGTACGGGTGATGAAGCCGCGCTTCTCCAGCTTCCCGAGGGTCTTGCTGACGCCGGCCCGGGACAGGCCCAGCCGCTCGGCGAGGCTCCGGGCGATGAACGGCTCCGTCGCGTGGCGCAGCGGGATCAGCATGTCGACCTCGGGCGAGGTGAGGACGGCGCCCGCGTAGAGCGGTTCCACGGCGCGGCTGAGCAGACCCGTCGCATGCTTGAGCAGGCCGACCAGTGCCATGGGTGAGGTGTCGAGGCCGGGGTTGTGGGCGGCCCACTGGGCACCGACGTCGGACGCGGACGGTGTGGCGGCGGCAGCGGACGGTGTGGCGGCGGCAGCAGCGGGCGGAGTGGCGGCGGCAGCAGCGGGCGGAGTGGAGGTGGAGGACATGTGGCTCGTCTTCTCGCTCGTCATTTGTTAGCCAGTGAACTATCGGTTACCTTTGTGGTCATGGTAGCTCCGTCATCCTCGCGCAGCCGCGTCGACGCCGTCCGCGACACCCCCGCGCCCGCGCCTTCCGGTCGCCCGGCCACCGCTCTGATCGCCGTGCTGGGCGCGCTCACCGCGGTCGCCCCGCTCGCGACGGACATGTACGTGCCCGGCTTCCCGGCGCTGGGCAAGGCGCTCGGGGCGAGCAGCTCGGCGGTGCAGCTGACGATGACCGCGTTCCTGGCCGGACTCGTCGTCGGCCAGCTGGTGATCGGCCCGCTCAGCGACGGGCTCGGACGCCGCCGGCTGCTGGCGGCGGGTGCGGCCGGGTTCGTCCTGTTCTCCCTCGCCTGTGCCGCCGCCCCGAACGTCGCGGTCCTGACCGGCGCCCGCTTCCTTCAGGGCGTCGCGGGCGCCGCGGGCATGGTGCTGGCCCGGGCCGTGCTCACGGACCGCTTCCACGGGCCCGAACTGCCCCGCTACTTCGCGGTGTTGTCCCAGGTGATCGGCGTGGCGCCGGTCGTCGCGCCGGTACTGGGCGGTGCCGTGCTCTCCGTCTCCACCTGGCGTGCCGTCTTCGTGGTGCTGTCCGTGTTCGGCGCGCTGCTGCTGTTCGCCGTGGTGCGGGCGGTGCCGGAGTCGCTGCCGCCGGAACGCCGCCACCGCGGCGGGCTCGCCGGAACGTTCCGGGCCATGGGCGCGCTGCTCGGCGGCCGCACGTTCATGGGGTACGTCCTGGTCGTCGCCCTCGTCTCGGCCGCCCTGTTCGCCTACATCAGCGGTTCCAGTTTCGTCTTCGAGAACCTGCACGGGGTCTCTCCGACCATGTACTCCCTGATCTTCGCCACCAACGCCGTCGCCATGCTGGCGGGCGGGGCCTGCTTCGCCCGCCTGACCGGGCGGGGCACCCGTCTGAACACCCTGCTGACAGCAGGCGTCTGCATCGCCCTGCTGGGCGCGCTGGCGCAGGTCCTGATCGTGCTGACCGCCGGTGAGACCCTCGCGGGCACCTGGCTCACCCTGTTCGTGACGGCCGGCGGGATCGGCCTGGTCTTCCCGAGCGCCATGAGCATCGGCCAGGGGGTGGGCCGCACGGCACCGGGTGCGGCATCCGCGCTCCTGGGCGGCCTCCAGTTCGTCTTCGGGGCCCTCGCGGCGCCGCTGGTGGGCATGTTCGGGGAGGACAGCTCCCGGCCGATGGCGCTCGTCATGCTGGTCGCGGTGGCCGCGGCCGGGCTGGCACTCGTCGGACTGGCCCGGCCCTGGGAGGGACACGGGGAGCCGGACCCGAGTGGCCACTGACGGCTGCCGCACGCCTGTGCGCAGGGCGGGGCCGGGTGGTCGGGTCGCGTCCGTGGGTGCTGCGGGGCGGGGCCGGGTGGTCGGGTCGCGTCCGTGGGTGCTGCGTGGCGGGCCGGGTGGTCGGGTCGCGTCCGTGGCTGCTGCGGGGCGGGCCGGGTGGCCGGAGATCAGCGCTCGACGGCGGGGGCGGGCGCGCCGCAGGCGAGGGGAGGCGGGTCGGGCTCCCGCCGTGGCAGGCCCGCGGCGGTGGCGAGGCCCTGCCGCAGGCGGGTGAGGCGGGCGATCTCCGCGTCCAGGGCGGCCACGCGGGCGGCCACCACGTCACTGAACTCACCGGGGCGGCTGCCGCACGACGCCGACGGACGGTCCGGGACGAGGAGATCCAGCCGGTGGGCACGGCGCCGGACGTCCTCCAGGGTGAGGCCCAGTGCCAGGAGGCCGCGGATCACCCGGACCCGGGCGACCTCCGCGGCGCCGTACTCACGCTGACCGGACGAGGTGCGTGGCGGCGGGTCAAGGAGGCCGCGGGCCTCGTACAGGCGCAGCGCGCGTGGTGTGGTGCCGGCCGCCGCCGCTGCCTCGCCGATCCGCATACCCGCTCCACCCCGTCCTACAGCTCCACGACCGTCGCCCCGAAGGAGCGGCCCGTGATCAGCCCCGGCAACGCCTCCGGGGCACGTTCCATTCCGGGGACCGGTGTGTACGGGAAACGGATCTCGCCCGCCCGCAGCCAGTCGCCGAAGCGGGCCTCCCACTCCGCCTCGACGTCCGGGTGGTCCGGGCCGTTGTAGCCGGCGACCGTGATGCCTCTGGTCAGCAGGCGGAAGGTGTCGAGCACGGCCGGCGCGCTCGCGCCCGTCCGGTCGGGGGACAGCTGACCGTCCAGCGCCCCCACCAGGGCGATCCGGGCGCCCCGGTTCGCGGCCTGGACGGCGGCCGTCAACTGTTCGCCGCCCACGGTGTCCAGGACGACGTCGATGCCGTCCGGCGCCGCCGCGGCGAGTGGTCCGTCGACCGGGGCCGTGCCGCGCAGCACGGTGGCGTCGTAGCGGAGTTCTCGTTCCAGCCGCCGCGCCTTGTCCGGTGAACCGGTGCTGCCGATCACACGGGCGGCACCCAGCAGCCGGGCGATCTGGCCCGCCATGGTGCCCACGGCACCGGCCGCTCCGGTCACCAGCACGGTGTCGCCCTCCCGGACCTCGGCCGGCCGGGTGAGTGCGCCGTACGCCGCGGAGCCCTGGGCGAGATGGGCCACCGGGTCCGGCAGGGTGCCGTCCAGAAGCCTGCACTCGGCGGCGGCGGGCGTCGCGTACTCCCGCCAGCCCTGAAGGTGCAGCACCAGCCGGCCCTTTGGCAGCGGCCCGTCGACCACCTCGCCGACAGCGGGGCCGAACAGGGTGTCGCCGGGGTGCAGCGGAGGGAGGGGGACGTCGCGGGTCGCCCCTCCGATGAGGGTGCGCAGGCCAGGGAAGACGAGGAAATGGGTGTTGCGGACCAGTATTTGCCCGGCTTCGGGGCGGGGGACGGGGGCCCGGACCAGGGCGAGATCGTCCGCTGTCGGCAGGCCGGCGGGGCGGCGGGTCAGCCGCACCACACGATGAGTCGCGTTCATGGCCGGACGCTAAGCCCTGACCCGTGGGTCAGAGGCAAGCGCACGCGCGGCGACTTCGTGGAGGTGATCCGGCACTCCGACTGGCCGGAGTGACCGGCACCGCACCGCACCGCATCGCGCCGCGTCGCATCGCATCGCATCGCGCCGCGTCGCATCGCATCGCGCCGCATCGCGCCGCGCCGCCCGTCGTCAGGCGAGTGTCACCTCCACCGGCAGCTTCTTGATGCCGTTCACGAAGTTCGAGCGCACCCGGGGCACCTCGCCCACCAGGCGGATCCCGGCGAGCCGGGGGATCAGCTCCTCGAACATGATCCGGATCTCGGTGCGGGCGAGCAGGTTGCCCAGGCACAGGTGCGGACTGCCCTTGCCGAAGGTGACATGGTCGTTGGACTGCCGGGCCACGTCGAAGTCGTACGGGTTCCCGAAGACCTCCTCGTCACGGTTGCCCGAGGCGTACCACATGACGACCTTGTCGCCCTCCTTGATGTGCTTGCCGCCGAGCTCGACGTCCCGGGTCGCCGTGCGCCGGAAGTGGTAGACCGGGGAGGCCCAGCGCAGGAACTCCTCCACCGCCGTCGGGATCAGCGACGGGTCGTCCTGGAGACGGGCCAGCTGCTCCGGGTGCTGGAGGAGGGCCAGCATGGAGTGGGTGATGGTGTGCCGGGTGGTCTCGTTGCCGGCCACCACGAGGAGCAGGAAGTAGTTGTCGAAGTCCTGCGCGGACAGCGGGACTCCGTCGCGCGGAGTGGTGTTGACGAGCTTGGAGACCAGGTCCGTGCCCGCGCCGCCGCGCCGCTGCCGCGCCAGCTCCCGCCCGTACGCGAAGACTTCGAGCGAGGCGGGGGAACGGAACGGCAGGTCGCGGTACTTCTCGCTCTCCGCGCTGTGCAGCAGCACGTCCGCGTAGTCGGGGTCGGTGTTGCCGATGATGCGGTTGCCCCAGTCGATCAGCTGCTGGTTGTCCTCCGGCGGGACGTCGAGGAGACGGGCCAGCACGTTGATGGGGAAGTCGGCGGACACTTCGCGGACGAAGTCGAAGCGCCCCTTCGCCAGCGCCGCGTCCAGCGTCCTCGCCGTCAGCCCGCGCAGGAAGTCGGTGTAGCTGTTGATGACACCGGCGCCGAACTGGCGCTGGATCACGCTGCGCAGCGCCCGGTGGCGGACGCCGTCCAGCTCCAGGATCGAGGCGCGCTTCCTGATCTGGTCCTCGTCGACCTCCTCCAGGTTCACGAACCGCGTGGAGGTGAAGGTCTCGGCGTTCCGGTCGACCCGCGCGATGTCGGCGTGCCGGGTCAGCGCCCAGAAACCGGAGTTGGGCGCCTCCTCCGGCTGCCAGTGCACCGGGTCCTCGTGCCGCAGGGTGTGGAACATCCGCCAGGGGGTCACCCCGTCGGTGAAGTTGTCGAGGTTCGCGAGGTCGACATCGGCGAGGCGCATCGCCTCGACGCCGGTGGCAGTGGTCATCGTTGATCCTTCACAGGTGGTCGCTCGTGGTCACAGGTGGTAGGCGTACTCGGTGAACTCCCAGTCGGTGACGTGCCGTCGGAAGCGTTCGACCTCGTTGCGCTTGTACGACAGGTAGGAGGCGGTGAAGTCCTTGCCGAGCAGCTCGGCGAGCGCGGTGTCCGCCTCCAGCGCGTCCAGCGCGGCGGACAGGTCCATCGGGAGCACGGCTGCCCTGGCGGTGTCGTAGCCGTAACCCTCCAGCGGGGCGGGCGGTTCCTCACCGGCCAGCACGCCGAGCAGGGCGGCGGCCGTGGTCGCGGCGATCGCCAGATAGGGGTTGGCGCCGGCGTCGCCGAGCCGCAGTTCGAGCCGGGCGCCGGTGCCGCGCTCGGGCGGGACGCGGACCATGGCGCTGCGGTTGTCCAGGCCCCAGTCGATCAGCCACGGGGCGAGGGTGTCCGGCCCGAAGCGCTTGTACGAGTTGACGGTCGGGTTCAGCAGCGCGGCCAGGGCGGGCGCGTGGGCCAGGACGCCGGCGATCGCGTGCCGGGCGGTGGCCGACAGGCCGTACGCGCCGGACGGGTCGTCGAAGACGTTGCGGTCCCCGGCGCCGGCACAGGACAGGTGCAGATGGAAGCCGGAGCCGCCCGCGTCGTTGAAGGGCTTCGCCATGAAGGTGGCGAGCCGTCCCTCGCGCCGGGCCAGCTCCTTGACCGCGGCCTTGAAGCGGAACGCCCGGTCGGCGGCGGACAGCGCCCCGGAGTGCAGCAGGTTGATCTCGAACTGCCCACCGTCGAACTCGTGGTTGCCGCTCAGCACCCCGATCCCGAGGTCACGCACCTGCCGCAGGGTGCGCAGCAGGTGGTTGTCGGGGTCGGCGCGCAGTCCGGCCGTGTAGACCACGCCGGGGTGGCCGCCGTACCGCCGCCAGCCCCCGTCCGGTTCCGGCTCGCACAGGAAGTACTCCAGCTCGGGGCCGACGACCGGGCTCAGCCCGTGCTCCCCGCACCGGTCGAGGACCGACCGCAGCAGGTCGCGCGGCGACTCCGGCGCCGGTGCCCCGGTGGCCGGATCGACCACGTCGCCCAGACAGGCCGCCACGCCCGGCTCCCAGGGCAGGGCGACCAGGGTGCCGAGATCCGGCCGGACGCAGATGTCCGGCAGGCCGGCGTCCAGGCCGCCGCTGACCGGGACGACGTCGCCCTGGGGGCTGGTGTGGTAGACGGCCCGGCAGAAGGCGAGGCCGTGTTCCACCGCCCGCGGCAGCTCCTCCAGGAGCACGTCACGGGCCCGGTCGGTGCCGATCAGGTCGGGATAGGTCACCCGGACGACATCGATGCCGTCGGCGGCGAGCCGGTCCATGTGCCGGCGGACTTCTGACAGGTCTTGATCGCTCACCGTTGTCTCCTCGGGCGGACGGACGTCGGGGCAGCGCCTGCGGGGACCGGGGTCCGAGAGGCGGGCGGGGGAGGTGCCGAGGCCGGGGGCGCGATAGCGCTGCCGCTCTCCGGCCTGCTGTTTGAAGCCAAACGGTAGGCAGGGGCGCACCCTGCCGCAAGAGGGTGGCGGAAAGAATTTATCCATCCGGATAGCTATTGACCAGGGGGTGACGCCTGCCTACCTTGTTTGAAGCCAAACGAGTTCGGGTGGTGGTCCGCCGCCACCCGTTGGCAGGGCCCGGTCGGCACGGCCGGCCGGGCCCACTTCCCCCTCCCTTCGCTTCCGCTCCCTCAGGAGGACCGGCCATGAAGGTCGTCGTCGACATGAACAAGTGCCAGGACCACGGCCAGTGCGTCTTCGCGGCCCCCGACGTCTTCTCCCTGGACGACGCCGGCCACCTCGTCCACGTCTCCGACCCGGACGACGCCCTGCGCGACGAGGTCGAGGAAGCGGCCGACGTCTGCCCGCTCCAGGCCATCCGGATCGAGGGCTGACCGTGAGCCCCCGCATCGTCGTGGCCGGTGCCTCCATGGCCGGCCTGCGCGCCGCCGAGCAGGTGCGCGCGGCCGGCTGGACCGGCGCGATCACCCTCGTCGGCGACGAACCGCACATGCCGTACAACCGGCCGCCCCTGTCCAAGGAGGTCCTGGCCGGCCGGGCACCCTTCGAGTCCCTCGCCTTCCGGCCGCGCGCGAGTGTCGCGGACGTCGAGTGGCGGCTGGGGAGGAAGGCCGTCGCCGCCCGGCTGGACCGGCGCACGGTCCGGCTCGACGACGGCAGCGTGCTGTCGTACGACGGACTGGTCGTCGCCACCGGGATGCGCCCGCGGCGCCTGAGGTGCGCCGGGCCGGCGGCCGGCCGGCACACGGTCCGCACCCTCGACGACGCCCAGGGCCTGCGCGCGGCGCTGACCCGGCCCGGTGCCCGGGTCGTGGTGGTCGGCGCGGGGTTCATCGGCTGCGAGGTGGCCGCGACCGCGGTGGGCCTCGGGGTGGCGGAGGTGACGGTCGTCGATCCGCTGCCGCTGCCCATGGCCGGCCCGCTCGGGGAACTGCTGGGCCGGTCGCTGCGCAGGCGGCACGAGCAGCGCGGGGTGCGCTTCGTGCTCGGTGCCGGGGTCGCCGGGTTCGCCGGCGACGACCGGGTCACCGGCGTGGTGCTGGACGACGGCTCCGTACTCCCCGCCGACGTGGTCGTGGAGTCGGTCGGCTCGGTCGCCAACACGGAGTGGCTCGACGGCAACGGACTCGACCTGCGCGACGGCGTGCTGACCGACCCGCTGCTGCGGGTGGGCGGACGTCCCGAGGTCGTGGCCGTCGGTGATGTGGCGCGGTTCCCCAACGCCCGCTACGACGGCGTACCCCGCCGGGTCGAGCACTGGTCGATCCCGACGGACTCGGCGAAGCACGCGGCGAAGGGGCTGGTCGGTCATCTGCACGGCGACGAGCCGGAGTTGCCGCCCTTCGCGCCGCTGCCCACGTTCTGGAGCGACCAGCACGACTTCCGGCTCCAGTCCTTCGGAGCGCCCCTGCTCGGCAAGGGCGATGTCCGGGTCCTCGACGGCGATCCGGACGGGGACGTCCTCGTCGGCTACCACCGCGACGGCCTGCTCGTCGGGGTCGTCGCGCTCGGCGGCCAGGCCGTCGCCGCGGCCGCCGCCCGCTACCGCGCCGAGCTGCTGCGGCAGCCCGCCCTCACTGTTTAAGGAGCCCCAAGTGGCCAGTCTCCGTGGTTACTTCCATCCGAAGACGGCGAGCGGTGCCTCGTCGCTGATTCCCTCGCCGCCCTGGCGGTACTCCGGTGATCTGCTGACCGTCGAGTACCGCACGGATCCGGCGCGGGTGCGTGAACTGCTGCCCGAGCCGCTGGCACTGGCCAACGAGGATCCCGGTGCGGTGGCCCTGATCTGGGCCGACTGGCAGTCCTGCTCGGCGTCGGGGGAGGAGCTGCTGGATCCGGTGCTCTCCCAGTACAAGGAGGCCTTCGCGGTCGTGCGCTGCGCGTACCGGGGGCAGACGTACTCGCGGTGCGTCCACATCTGGGTGGACAAGGACTTCGCGATCGCACGCGGACTGCACCAGGGGTATCCGAAGAAGCTCGGTTCCATCCACCAGACGCGGCCGCATCCGCACGGGCCGGCTCCGCGGATCGAGGCGGGGGCGCGGTTCGGGGCGACGCTGGCGGCCGCGGACCGGCGGTTGGCGCAGGCCGTGGTGACGTTGCGGGAGCCTTCCGGGACGAACGGGTTCGTCAACGCGCACCCGATGGTCCATCACCGGTGGCTGCCGTCGATCGAGAAGGGGAAGGGGCTGGCGCTGGACGAGTTGATCGAGTCCGGGGCCGCGGACTTCGAGGGCGGTCAACCGTGGGTCGGTGATGCCGAGTTGGAGCTGTTCGAGGCGCCTACGGAGGAGCTGGCCCGGCTGGAGGTCCGTGAGCCGATCGCCGCGTACTACCGGCAGGTCGGGGTGGTCTGGGACGGGGGACGGCTGCTGGAGAGCGGGACGTCCGGAGCGGTTGCCGAGTGAGGTGCGCGGTCGGGTCCGGGCCGTTCGCGGCCGGCCGCGCGGTTCCTCCCCCGGCCTTCGGCCGGGGGTACCCCCAGCACCCCTGACCTGAAGTGAGTGACCGGACCCTTCGTCTGAATGGAGACCCTTCTCATGCCTGACAAGATCGTCGTCGCCGGTGTGCCAGTCGACACCCGGCACTGGATCGGCGGTCGACGCGTCGCCTCCGGCGACACGTTCGCCGACCACTCGCCCATCGACGGGCGACTGATCGGTGAGATCGCCCGCGGTGGCCCCGCCGAGGCGCGGGCCGCTGTCGCCGCCGCCCGCGACGCCTTCCCGTCCTGGGCCGCCACCTCCCGTTCCGAACGCGCCCGTCTCCTGCACGCCGTCGCCGACGGGGTCGAGAAGCGGATCGAGGAGCTGGCGATCGTCGAGACCACCGACAACGGCGCGCTGCTCCGCTCCCACCGCCGCGGCGTCATGCCCCGCGTCGCCCACAACTTCCGGTTCTTCGCCGACTGGCTGCTGACGCTGGAGCACGACGACTTCGAGACGCGCGGGCACACCAACCACGTCAGCTGGGACCCCGCCGGGCCCGCCGTGCTGATCACCCCGTGGAACGCCCCGCTCATGCTGGCCACCTGGAAGGTCGCCCCGGCGCTCGCCGCCGGCAACACCGTGGTGCTGAAGCCCGCCGAGTGGTCGCCGCTGACCGCCTCCCTGCTCGCCGACATCGCCGCCGAGGCCGGGCTGCCGGCCGGTGTCCTCAACGTCGTACAGGGGTACGGCGCCGAGATCGGCGACGCGCTGACCTCGCATCCGGACGTGCGCCGGATCAGCTTCACCGGGTCCGTGCCGACGGCCCGGCGGATCGCCGGCTCGGCCGCTGCCAACCTGACGCCCCTGAGCCTCGAACTCGGAGGAAAGTCACCGCTGCTGGTGTTCGCCGACGCCGATCTGGACCTCGCCGTCGACCTCGCGGTGGAGCAGTACGACAACGCCGGGCAGGTCTGTCTCGCCGCCACCCGGATCCTCGTGGAGGAGTCCGTCGCCGAGGAGTTCACCCGCCGGTTCGTGGCGAAGGCGGGCGCGCTCGTGCAGGGCGATCCACGCGACGAGGCCACCGACATCGGGCCCAACATCCACCCCCGTCAGCTGGAGAAGATCGACGGGTTCGTGCGACGGGCGCTCGCCGCCGGGGCCCGTGCCGTCATCGGCGGACAGCGCGGGGACGGGCAGTGCTACGCGCCGACCCTGCTCACCGATGTCGCGCAGGACAGCGAGATCGTCCAGGAGGAGGTCTTCGGGCCGGTCCTCACCCTTCAGACCTTCGCCGGTGAGGAGGAGGCCGTCCGGCTCGCGAACGACACCCGGTTCGGGCTCGCCGCCACCCTCGCCACCGGTGACCCCGAGCGCGCCGCACGGGTCGGCGCCCGGCTGGTCGCAGGCACGGTCTGGGTCAACTGCTTCTTCGTCCGGGACCTCCAGGCGCCGTTCGGCGGTTCCCGGCTCTCCGGCGTCGGCCGCGAGGGCGGCACCTGGAGCTTCGACTTCTACTGCGACCTGAAGAACACCGTCACCGCACCGAAGGGGTGGAAGGACCATGGGTGAGATCGTCGGGGCGGGGCTCCTCGCCCACGTCCCCACCATCGTGCTGCCGGAGGCCGACCGGCTGGAACTCAACGAGGGCAAGGAGATCACCCTTGTCACCGGGCTGCGGGAGCTGCGCCGCGAGGTGTTCGAACGGGACGACTACGACACCGTCGTGGTCCTCGACTCGCACTGGGCCACCACCGTCGAGTTCGTCGTCACCGCCCAGCAGCGGCGCGCCGGCCTGTTCACCTCCGAGGAACTGCCGCGCGGCATGTGCCGGATGCCGTACGACTTCCCCGGCGACCCCGAACTCGCCCGCAACATGGAGAAGTTCGCCGACAAGCACGGCACCTGGATCACCGCGATCGAGGACGAGTACCTGCCGATCTACTACGCCACCATCAACCTCTGGAAGTACCTGGGCGAAGGGCTGCCCGACAAGCGGTGGGTGACCATCGGGGTCTGCCAGACCGGGGACATGGAGGACCATCTGCGGCTGGGGCGGGCGCTCGCCGACGGCATCGCCGCCACGCCGGGACGCCGGGTGCTGCTCATCGCCTCCGGCGCCCTCTCGCACACCTTCTGGCCGCTGCGCGAACTGCGCGACCACGAGGCCAGCGACCCCGTGCACATCCGGACACCCGAGGCTCGGGAAGCGGATCACGAGCGCATCGCCTGGTTCAAGGAGGGCCGGCACGACCAGGTCCTCGACACCATGGACACGTTCTGGAAGTTCCGGCCCGAGGCGAAGTTCTTCCACTACCTGATGATGGCCGGCGCCCTCGGCGAACGGGCCTGCGTGGCCAGGGCCCGGCAGTACGGGCAGTACGAGAACTCCGTCGGCACCGGCCAGGTCCACCTCTGGTTCGACCGGCCCGCCGACGGCTGGACCGGCACGGACCGGCCGGCGACAGCCGCCGCACCCCACCACCCGCACCGCCGCGCCTAGGAGGCCCGCCCATGTCCGAACACCGCCGCATCCTCCTCGACGGCGCCGCCGTCCAGGTCACCGTCGACGGGGACGAACTCGTCGCCGGGGACGGGCGCCGGGTGAAGACCGAGGATGCCCAGCACCTGCCTCCGGTCGTGCCGTCCAAGGTGATCGCCGTCCACCTCAACCACCGGAGCCGCGTCGACGAGTTCCGGATCGACCTGCCCGACACGCCGACCTACTTCCACAAGCCGACCTCCTCCCTCAACTCCCACCGGGGCGCCGTCGTCCGGCCCGAGGGCTGCAAGTGGCTCAACTACGAGGGCGAGGTCGCCATCGTGATCGGACGGACCGCGCGGAACGTCTCCCCGGCCGAGGCGGGGGAGTACATCGCGGGATACACCGTCGCCAACGACTACGGCCTGCACGACTTCCGCGACACCGACGCCGGGTCGATGCTGCGGGTGAAGGGCTCGGACACGCTGTGCCCGCTGGGCCCGGGGCTGGTCACGGACTGGGACTTCCACGGCAAGCGGCTGCGGACGTACGTCAACGGCGAGGTGGTCCAGGACGGTTCGACCGACGAGATGAAGTGGGACATGCACTACCTCGTCGCCGACATCGCCCGCACGATCACGCTGTACCCCGGTGACGTGCTGCTCTCCGGCACCCCCGCCAACTCCCGCCCGGTCGGGCCCGGCGACGTCGTCGAGGTGGAGGTGGAGGGCCTCGGGCGGCTGACCAACCACATCGTCACCGGGCCCACCCCGATCCGTACCGACGTCGGCGCGCAGCCCACCGAGTCCGAGGAGGTGCTGTCCACCGCGCTCGGCGGCGACTGGGAGTTCCGTGGCATCCGCGCACCCCGCCGGTAGCCGTCGCGGGGTGCCGCGGCACCCGGCGGGTAGGGTCGCGACCATGACCGAATCCGCCGGCACCCCGCAACCGTCCGACGCCCGGTCGCGCAAGCGGCTCGGGTACGGGGAGGGGCGCGAGGCGCTGCTCAAGGCCGCCGTCCGGGTCGTCGGGCGGCGCGGACTGCGGCATCTCACCTACCGTGCCGTGGCCGAGGAGGCCGGCGTCACCCACGGCCTGGTCGTCCACCACTTCGGCTCCCGGGACGCGCTGATCGAGGAGTCCCTCGCCTACGCCGTGCGCCTCAGCCTGAGCAGCAGCCTGCTGGAGCCCGGCACCGGGAAACCCGAGGACTTCGTGACCGGGCTGACGGACATGGTCGAGGACGACGCGGACGTCCAGGCGTACCAGTACGAGCTGCTGCTGGAGGCCCGCCGCCGTCCGGAGCTGCTGCCGAAGGTCCGCGAGCTGTACGACGAGTACTTCGGGGCCTCGCAGCGCGAACTGGCCCGGATACTGCCCGACGACGCGAGCCCGGCGTTCAACCGGCTGGTCTTCGCCGCGCTCGACGGACTCGTACTGCACCAGCTCACCGGCATCCGCGACCGCGCGGACACCGAAGGCGCGCTGGCCGAACTGCGCGCCCTGCTGCGCACTCTGGGTGAACGGCCGCCGCAGGACCGCGACTGAGCGTGCCCGGACCGGAACCCCCCGTCGTGGTCGCGCCGGGGGGTTCGTCATGCCCGGGCGGGGCGGTTTCCCCGGCGTAAATTCCCCTTCCCGCCCCCTTGCCAGATGGATAGTTCCGGCCCACCATAAGGCAACTCGTTTGGCTCAAAACGAAAACTCCTCCCTTCCCCTCAGCAGGTGATCCGAGTGGACAGTCAGACGGTCGACGCCTCTCCGCAGACCGGAGAGGGCCGCCCCGCGGCCACCCTCAAACGCAACGCCCTGGGTGTCCTGGGCATCCTCTTCTTCGTCCTGTCCGCCCAGGCACCGCTCACCGGCATCGCGGGTGCCGTCCCGATCGCCGTGGCGGTCGGCAACGGCCCCGGTGCCCCGGCCGCGTACGCCGTCGCCGGAGCGGTGATCCTGCTGTTCTCGGTGGGCTTCGTGGCCATGGGCCGGCACGTCGTCGACGCGGGCGCCTTCTACACCTACATCGGCAGGGGGCTCGGGCGGACCATCGGCAGCGGCAGCGCCGCCGTGGCGCTGTTCGCCTACTGCACGGTCCAGGCCGCGATGTACGGGCTGTACGGGTACACCGTCAGCGGACTCGTCGAGCACTACTCCGGCGCGCACCTGGCCTGGTGGGTGTGGGCCCTGGTGACCATGGCCGTCGTCCAGGTGCTGGGCGCGGCGGGAATCGAGCTGGGGGCCAAGGTGCTCGCCGTGTTCGTGCTCGCCGAGTTCAGCATCCTGCTCGTCTTCGCCCTGGTCACCTTCGTCAAGGGCGGCGGACCCGAGGGCCTCGACCTCGGCGGCACCTTCTCGCCCGGCGCCGTGCTCCAGGGCGCACCCGGTGTGGCGCTGATGTTCGCCGTCGCCTCGATGTTCGGCTTCGAGGCCACCGCCATCTACGGCGAGGAGGCCCGCGAGCCCCACAGGACCGTGCCCCGCGCCACCTATCTGTCGGTCACCGTGGTCACCGGCTTCTTCGCCTTCGTGTCGTGGATGCTGGTCTCGTCGTACGGCCCCTCGAAGGTCACCGCCGCCGCGGGCAAGGCGCTCGCCGGCGGCGACTCCACGGTGTTCGTCTTCGCGCCGATCGCCGCCCAGTTCGGCGGCTGGGTCAACGACGTGCTGCCGATCCTGCTGGGCACCTCCCTCTTCGCGGGCATCCTCGCCTTCCACAACTCCGCCAACCGCTACCTGTTCTCGCTCAGCCGCGAGGGCCTGCTGCCGGGGCGGCTGCGCAGCCTCAACCAGCGGCACTCGCCCTGGGCCGCCGGCATCGTGCAGACGGTGATCGCCGTGCTCCTGGTGATGCCCTTCGCCCTCGCCGGCAAGGACCCGGTCCTCACCCTGTTCTCCTGGTTCAGCGGTGTCGGGGTCCTGGCCTGCATGCTGCTGTACTTCCTCACCTCGGTCTCCGTGATCGTCTTCTTCCGCCGCGAACGCCTCGACACCCGGCCCTGGAACACCCTGGTCGCCCCGGCCCTCGGCGCCCTCGGCATCGCCGCCGTGATCTGGCTCGTCCTCACCAACTTCACGACCCTCATCGGCGGCGACGCCACCACCGCCACCTGGCTCGTGCTCGCCGTCCCCGTGGTGCTGCTGCTCGGAGCCGGCACCGCACGCCTCGTACACCGCCGCTGACCCTCGCTCGCCGGGTCCGGCCGCCGCGCGGCCGGACCCCCGACCCCCCGACGGGATCACCATGCTGGACCTCCCCCACGACGAACTGCTCAGCCGGGCGAAGGCACTCGACCCGCCCACGCACCACCACATCGACGGCACCGCCGAACCCGGCGGCGGGGCCGCCTTCGCCGTCGTGTCCCCCCGTGACGGACAGCTCCTCACCCGGGTCGCCGACGCCGGGCAGGCGGAGGTCGACCACGCCGTGGCCGCCGCCCGCCGCGCCTTCGACTCCGGTCCCTGGCCCCGCCTCGCCCCCGCCGAACGCGGCCGGATCCTGCTGCGGATCGCCGAACTCCTAGAGGAGCGACGGGAAGAGCTCGCCCTGACCGTCACCTTGGAGATGGGCAAGCCCGTCACCGAGGCCTACGCCATCGAGCTGCGCGCCGCGATCAGCACCTTCCGCTGGTACGGCCAGCTCGCCGACAAGCTCACCGACGAGTCCCCGCACACCGCCCCCGACGCCCTCGCCCTCGTCACCCGCGAGCCGACAGGCGTCGTCGGCGCGGTCGTCCCCTGGAACTTCCCCCTCACCCTCGCGAGCTGGAAGGTGGCCCCGGCGCTCGCGGCCGGGTGCACGGTCGTCCTCAAACCGTCCGAGTCCTCGCCGCTCTCCGCCCTGCTCCTCGGCCGGATCGGGACCGAGGCCGGACTCCCGCCCGGGGTGCTGAACGTGGTCGCGGGCGACGGCCCCACCGCCGGGCGGGCCATCGGCCTCCACCCGGACATCGACGTGCTGGCCTTCACCGGCTCCACCGCCGTCGGCCGCCACTACCTCCGCTACTCCGCCGACTCCAACCTGAAGCGGGTCTGGCTGGAGCTCGGCGGCAAGTCGCCCAACATCATCCTCCCGGACGCCCCCGACCTGGACGCGGCCGCCGCCACCGCCGCCTGGGGCATCTTCTTCAACCAGGGCGAGATGTGCACCGCGCCCTCCCGGCTCCTGGTCCACTCCTCGATCGCCGAGCGCGTCACGGACGCGATCGTGCGCCGCGCCGAGGAACTGCGGATCGGCGACCCGCTGGACCCGGCGACCGAGATGGGCGCACTGGTCGGCGAGGCCCACCTGGAGCGCGTCCGGGACCACATCGCCACCGGGCACGAGCAGGGCGCCCGGCTGCGCACCGGCGGCGAACGCGCCCTGACCGGGACCGGCGGCAGCTACCTGCGGCCCACCGTCTTCGACCGCGTCGACCCCGGGATGCGGCTGGCCCGCGAGGAGATCTTCGGGCCGGTGCTGTCCGTCCTCGCCTTCGACGACCTGGACGAGGCGGTCCGGCTCGCCAACGCCACCGAGTACGGACTCGCGGCCGGACTGTGGACCTCCGACCTGGCCACCGCACACCGGGTGTCCCGGGCCCTGAAGGCCGGCACGGTCTGGGTGAACTGCTACGAGGAGGGCGACCTGACCGTGCCCTTCGGCGGGATGAAGCAGTCCGGCAACGGCCGGGACAAGTCCGCCCACGCGATCGACAAGTACACCGAGCTCAAGACGACCTGGATCCAGCTGTGACCCGACCGCGCCGACAGCTCCGCCCGCTCATCGCCGTACCCGCCCGGTTCTCCGCCACCACCTCGGCCCTGCGCTTCGCCGCCGAGGTCAACGCCCGGGCCCTGGTCGAGGCCGTCTGGCGGGCCGGCGGCGAGCCCGCGAGCATCCACCCCGCCGACACCGACGTGGCCGGCCGGCTGGCCCGCTTCGACGGGGTGCTGCTGCCCGGTGGCGGCGACCTCGCCCCGTACCGCTACGGCGCCGCCGACACCCATGACAGCGTCTACGACGTCGACGACCTCCAGGACACCTTCGACCTCCACATCGCCCGCCACGCGATGGAGTCGGGGCTGCCGCTGCTGGCCGTCTGCCGGGGCCTCCAGGTCGTGAACGTGGCCCTGGGCGGCACCCTGCACCAGGACATGGACACCGCGCACCGCCATGTGGTCCACCCCGTGCGCGTGCGTCCCGGTTCCCGGCTGGAACGGGCCACGGACACCGAGAAGCTGGACGCCTCCTGCTACCACCACCAGCGCGTGGACCGCCTCGGCAGCGGGCTCACCGTCTCCGCCACCGCGGCGGACGGCACGGTCGAGGGCATCGAGGCGGCCGACGGGCGGGGCTGGTTCACGGCCGTGCAGTGGCATCCCGAGGACACCGCGCACGAAGACCCCGTCCAGCAGCGGCTGTTCGACGCGTTCGTCCGGGCCGCCGCCTGATCACGCCCGGGGGCGCCGACCGCTGCGGCGCGGCGCGGGCGCGGCCCCGTCGAGCAGTTCCCGGCGCCGCTCCTCGCCGTGCTCCTCGACCTGGAGCACGACCCGCCGCAGCCCCTCGGCGAGACCCCGGCACTCGGCGTCGCTGAGGCCGGCGGTCACGAACGCCTCCTCCTCGTTGAACGCCGGGAACACCCGCTGCATCAGCTCCTCGCCCTTGTCGGTGAGGCTCAGCAGCACCAGCCGGCCGTCGCTCGGATGCCCGGCGCGGGCGAGCAGCCCCCGCGACTCCAGGGTGCGGGCCACCCCGGTGAGCGTGCCCTTGGAGATCCCGGCCTCCTCCGCCACGTGCCGGGTCTCCGACTCGCCCCACACCCACACCACCCACAGCACCACGAACGCGGTCCAGGTCAGGTCGGAGCCGCGCAGCACCGAGTTCTCCAGATGCTGGCGCACCGCGGAGGCGGCCCGGTAGATGTTCGCCACGGCCGCCATCTGCTCCCGGCGGACCGGGGTACCGCCGAGCTTGGCCGAGGCGAGCTTCTCGGCTTCGGTGATGGACCGCTGACCGGGCACGGCGTACTCCTTCGCGAACCTGCTCCTGCACCGTGCGGCGGCCTGCCGCCGCACGGTCGTTCGGCCTCAAATTGTACGAAACGAATCGTGCCGTCAGCGCGCGGCCGGGTGCGGCAGGTCGTGGTCCTCCAGGCTGATCAGCTGTTCGTCGGTCGGGGCGGCGAGTTCGGCGACCCGCTGGGCCTGGCGTTCGGTCATCTCCTGGAAGACCTGGCGGGCCGAGCGGCCGTTGCCGAAGCCCTCGCCCTTGGGCATCCCCTCGAACAGGGCGAGGAGTTCCGCGCGGGCGGTCGGTGTCAGCTCGTAGCGGTGCTGTCCGGCCTGGAACTCCACGATCGAGACCAGCTCGGCCGGCTCGTAGTCCTCGAAGAGCAGGGTGCGGCCGAAACGGGAGGCGAGACCGGGGTTGGAGCCGATGAAACGGTGCATGTCACCGGGGTAGCCGGCGGCGATCACCACCACGTCGTCGCGGTGGTCCTCCATCAGCTTCACCAGGGTCGCCACCGCCTCGGTGCCGAAGTCGTTGCCCGCGAACGCCGGGGCCAGCGAGTAGGCCTCGTCGATGAACAACACCCCGCCGAGCGCGCGGTTGAAGGCCGCGGTGGTCTTCGGGCCGGTGTGGCCGACGTACTCGCCGACCAGCGCGGTCCGGTCGACCTCGACCAGATGCCCCCGGCGCAGCAGGCCGAGGGCCTTGAGCAGGCGGCCGTAGAGGCGGGCGACCGTGGTCTTGCCGGTACCGGGGTTGCCGGCGAACACCAGGTGGCGGCTGAGCGGCGGAGCCGGCAGTCCGGCCTCCTCACGGCGGCGGACCGTCTGCATCAGCTTGACCAGCGAGCCGACGTCCTGTTTGACCCGGTCCAGGCCGACCAGTTCGTGGAGTTCGCCGAGCAGGTCCTCCAGGTTCTCCTCCTCGGGCTCCGCCGCGCCTTCCGCGGACCTGGCCGGGGCGGGTACGGAAGAGGTCCCGGCCGCGGTCCCGCCGGCCGGGGCCGCGGCCGGGTCGCCGAAGACCAGCGGGGCGCCGTCGGCCGTGCAGTCCTCCAGGACCGGCCCGGCGCCCTCGTCGGTGCCGAGCGCCTCCGCGCAGTCCCGGACGCGGCAGTGCCGGAAGACCGGGTCGGCGCCCTTGGCGACATGCAGGGCGGGGAACCCGGCGCGGGTGACGTCGAGCGCCGTGAACGTGCCGCCCGCGCCCTCCGCCAGGAACACGCCGTTCTTGCCCGGCCGGTCGATACGGAGCCCGGTCACCTGAGGCCGGGCTCCCGTCCACACCACGGCGCCGGAGCCCGCGCAGTCCTCCACCCAGCCGCCGTCCACCGTCGCCTCGGCGTCCTCGTCGACCACCAGCCCGGCCGCGCCCGCGCCGCTGATCCGGATCCCGGCCAGGGCGGCGACGGCGCCCTTGGCGACCTGCACGCCGATCTCCTTCGTACCGGTCACCGTGGAGTCGGCGACCGTGCAGCCGGCGGCCGAGCCGATCCCGATCCCCGCGGCCGTTCCGGCGACCCGGCAGCCCGTCAGCGTGGCCACCGCCCGCTCCAGGACACTCACCCCGGTCATCGCCACGTCGGTGATCCCGCAGTCGGCCAGTTCGACGCGCGCCTCACCGGTGGCGTGCACCCCGTGCTCCGAGCCGCCGCGCACCCGGCAGTCCGCGAGCCGTCCGACGGCCGTACCGGCCAGGTGGACCGCGCTGAAGGCGCTGCGGTCGATCCGGCAGTCGGCCAGCTGCGCCTCGCCCGAACCCGTCACCAGCAGGCCGTTGGCGCCCGCGTCGGCCACCGAGCAGCCCGCGGCGGTCAGCCGCGCGGTCTCCTGCACCACCAGACCGCTCGCGGCCGCCCCACGGATCCGGCAGTCGGTCAGCTCGGCCCGCGCCGACCCGGTCAGATGCACCCCGGCGGCGCCCGGCGTCTCGATCCGCGTCTCCCCGGCCAGCGCCTCGGTGGCGTCCTCCAGGAGCAGTCCGGCCCGCCCGCTGCCGGCCAGCACCGAGTCCGCCAGCCGCAGCCGGGACCGGCCGCGCAGCCGTATCCCCGACCCGGTCGTCCGCTCCAGCCGCAGCCGTACGGCGTCCAGGCTCGCGGTACCCGACAGGACGACGCCCGTGCCGTCGACCCCGGTGACCGCCGTGTCCTCCAGCCGCGCCCGGACACCCCCGGCCAGGTGCAGACCGGCCAGTCTCGCACCCTCCAGACGGCAGCGGCGCAGGACCACGGCCGTCGTACCGCCCTCCTCGTCGTCCGGGCCCTTCACCTGCACCCGGCCGCCCTCCACCGAGCACTCCTCCAGGACCAGTCCGGCGCCGGGCGACACGCTCACGGCGGGCAGCCCCGCGTCCGAACCCCACACGGTGAGGTTGTGCAGGGCGCAGTCCGGACCGTCCACGGTCACCGCGGGCGTCTCACCGGGCGGCGCCGTGATCACCACGCTGCCCCGGCCGTGCTCGGCCGTGAGCACCACGGCACGGTCCAGGACCACGTTCTCGGTCCAGGTGCCGGGGGCGATCACCACCAGATCGCCGGGGGAGGCGGCGCGGACCGCCTCCCCGATGGTCCGGTAGGCGCCCCGGCCGCCCTGGCCCTTGGGCGCCACGGTGTGACGGGTGGTCATCTGCTGTCCCCAGTCCTCGGTGATCGCCGCTGCCCGGTCAAGGCGCCTGGTAGTACGTGGGATTGATGCTCGCACGGTAGGTACTGGTCAGGTACAGCGACTGGATCGTCTTCTCGAAGATCTTGAAGGGTAGCTGGACCCAGAAGTCGGCGAAGCCCTGGCGGTGGAAGAGCCGGCCGCCGGCGCTCATCACGAAGACGTTCTTGACGAGTCCGGTGGTGGCGGCCGTGGTGACCGAGGCCGCCGCGTTGATGCCGCCCTCCCACACCGCGTCCCCGCCGTGCAGCTTCACGGTCTGGCCGTCGGCATCGGTCACGCCCCACACCGCCGCGTTCATGCTGCCGTTGACCCAGCCCGAGAGCGCGCTGCTGAGGACACCGAACGAGTAGTCGTAGACGCCGCCCCGCCAGCGGGTCGGAGTCTCGTTGCCCGCCCACTCGTTGACCCAGGTCTTGTCGTGGTTCATGGGGCGGCGGGTCCACGGCTTCCCGCCGTCGATGTTGGCGATGCCGGCCTTCAGCCTGCCGAGGTTCTCCAGCCCGAGGGCCCGGCTCTCGTGCACCGCCGTGCTCAGACCGGTCTTGATGCCCGCGCCGACCGCCGCGTTCGCGAACGACTTGAGCGCGTCCTTGCCGGTGAACGGCTTGTTCTGGACGGCCGCGACGATCCCGTTCACCGCGAGGTTCGCACCGAACTCCAGGATGAACTCCTGGCCGAACTCCAGCGCCGCCTTCTTCGCCACGCTCTGCCAGTACGGCTCGTAACGCGCCTCGCGCAGCGCCGCGTCGCCGTCCGGCAGCACCGTGCCGGACCACGGCATCCGCTGCGCCTCACGGGTGGTACGGCCCCAGCCACGAATCTCGGTCAGCGGGCCCCGGAAGTCGTACTCGTTGCCGGTCAGCCGCCAGTTGCCGAACGTGTCCCGTTCGAACACCAGCCCGTTGTCGGTGCGTTGGGCGATCAGATCGCCGTTCCTGTCGTACCGGTTCCACTGGCCGCGCCAGGCGTCGGTCTCCACGAACCCGGTGCCCTCCGCCCTGCGCTCCCGGACCACGCCGCCGTGGTCGAACTCCTTCCACACCGAACCGGCGGGGGTGTTCTGGGTGACCGCGGTGCTGTACGCCCGCACCCGCAGCGGACCGCCGTTGTGCAGCGGGGTCTCGCGCAGTACGACGGGCGCGCCCTGGCCGGGGACGCGCAGCTCGTCACGGAAGTGGCGGGCGCCGTTGGTCCACCGGTCCTGCCAGGCGCGGCCGTCCCACCAGCGGCGGACCTGCTCGCCGTCGCCCACCGTGATGGGCGTGCCGTCGCGCTCGTGGGCAGCGGCGCGCCACTGGCCCTGATCGTCCCGCCAGGCGTCGACATACCGCCCCGAGTCCAGCGCCCGGCGCTCGCGGACGAGGTCGCCGTTGCCGTCGTAGTCCCGGTAGGAGTCGTCCCAGGGCAGCCGCGAGTCCTGTGACCCCCGGAAGAACTCCCTGCGGCCGCGGCCGACTTCGGTGCCCTGGGCGTCCAGCTCACGCCAGGTCCAGCGGCCCGAGTCGGCGCGGCCGGAGCCCTGGACCACCCGTCCGGCGGTGCCGTCCGGGTGGGCGTGGCTCTGCCCGACGAGGTTGCCGTGCGGGTCCCGGTCCACCCAGGTGCGGTCGCCGGTGAACTCCCGCACGATCCCGCCGGGCCGCCCCTCACGCGCGACGTGCGGGGTGCCGCCGGCGTCCTGGTGGACGTCCTCCCAGAGCCTGCCGTCCGGGTCGTCCACGAGCGTGTGGCGGTAGCCCCGCAGGTTTCCGGCCTGCCAGGGCAGGTCGGCGGCATCGGCGGGGGCGTGGGCGGGGCGTGCCGCGTGGTCGCCCACCTTCAGGGACGTGCCGTCGTGCAGCTTCCCGCTGAACCGCGCGAAGGTGCCGTCGGCGACCAGATCCAGGGCGCTGCCGTCCATCCCGACGTAGCGGACCCCGGAGGTGGTGGTGCCGTCGCCCGCCTCCTTGGTCCAGGTGAACAGCTGGTAGGTGTCGTCGCCCCGGACATGGGCGTACGGCGGCCGGGTGTGCTCGGCGCCGGCCAGCCAGCGGGTGCGCACCCAGGTCGGCGGCCGCTGCTCACGCCAGCGGTCGGTGGTCAGGAAGCCGTCGCCGAAGGCCTCGTGCCTGCCGACCTCCTTGCCGTGCGGGGAGTGCCGCTCCCAGGTGGCGCGGAGGGTGCCGTCGGCCGGGTTCACGGCGTGTTCCTGGTACTGGCCGGCCCGCTCGGGCCATTCCGCCATGCCCCACTGCCGCTGGGCGATCCGGCCGTCCGCGGTGCGGTCGGTCCAGCCGCTGCCGACGCGCTCCCGGGTGCGCGGACCCGAGGCGATCACCTTGCCGTCGCCGTCGTGACGGTGCCAGGTCCAGACCCCGTTGCCGTCGTCGACGCCCAGCGTGTGGCCGGCCCGGCCGTCGAACTTCTGAAGCCCGTCGCGGTACTCACGGACCGTGCGGCCCCAGCCGTCGGTGTCGCGCCAGCCGGTGCCCGCCGTGTCGTAGTGCCGGCTGCCCGTACCGGCCGGAGTGCCGGTGTCGTCCCAACGCACCCAGTGAGTACGGGGGTTGGTGCGGGCGAAGCCGATCGTGTCGGTCCGCCGGAAGGAGTCGACGACGTCGCCGGAGGCACCGGGCAGCACCCGGCGTTCGAAGACCGGCACCCGCTTCCCGGTCGAGCTGAGCAGCTTGATGTGACCGCCCGCCGCCCCGGACAGGTCGGCGGTGCCGTGGTGGAAGGACCCGGCCGCCACCGGTGCTCCGGACCTGGTGGTCCGCTCCCAGGTGCCCGTGGTGCGGTCGACGACGTACCGGTAGTCCGTCCGCCGCCCGTCGTCCAGCACGTTGAAGCCCTGCCGGACCACGCTGCCGTCGGCGGCCAGGTGCACGAACTCGCCGTGCCGCGGGCTGGTCCGGTCGTCGAAGGCGATCCGGGTGGTGCCGTCGGGCCGCCGGACTGCGGTCCAGTGCGCGAGCCTGCCGCCCGCCGCGTCCTCCAGCCAGGCGCCGGGGTGCGCCGCGGTCGGCGGAGCCACCACGAGCAGGCGCCCGCCGTGGCCCGCGGGCAGCGGGGTGCCGGTCGCCGTGACGGCGCCCTGGGCGTCGTACCGGGTGAACGTCCCGTCGGCCGGCGTGGTCCGGTGACCGCCGCCGGGCAGCGGGACCGTCTCCTGGACGAACCGCCCGGTGTTCTGGTCGAAGACCTGCCGGCCGCCGCCCGGGCGGGCGATCTCGACGCGGCCGGCCGGGTCGAAGGTGACCGCCCGCGCCGGGTCCGCCGCGAACGCGTCGTCCAGCCAGCGCGGGGCCCCGCCGAGCGGCCGGTCGAGATGCCCGGCCGGTACGCCGTCCCGGCCGGTCAGCCGCAGCCCGTCGCCCGCGAGGCCGCCGTCGGGCGCGAAGGTGCGGTGACCGGTGTCGTGGACGGTACGGAAACCACCGTTGTCCGCGAGCGCGGTGACGGTGCCGGGCAGCCGGTTGCCGTCGGCGTCGGTGAGACGGTGGCCGCCGGCGCCGTCCGGCTCGGCGAACCGGGCGCCGCGCTGCCCGTCGGCCGGGTCGGCCAGCGCGGTCGAGGTGCTCACCGGGCGGCCCTGGGCGTCGTACAGCACGGACTCGCCGGTGACGCCGTCGATGGTGCGCGGCCGGTTGCCGTCGACGGTGACGACCCGCTGGGGGAGCGGCTGCCCCGCCGTGTCGGTGAGACGGTGACCGCCCGCGCCGTCCGGTACGACGATCCGGCCGCCGCGCGCGTCCGCCGCCGGGTCGAACAGCGCGAGGCCGGTGTCCCGGTAGCGGCCGTCGGCCGTGAACGTGCTGGTGGCGCCGCTCGTCTCGTCGGTCACCCGGAAGCCGGCTCCGTCGGGCAGCGCGGTGACCGTCTGGGGCTGCCGGGCACCGGACGGGTCGGTCAGCGTGAAGCGGCCCGTGCCGTCGTCCGCCAGGAACCGCTCCCCGCGCACGCCCCGCGGGTCGGTCAGCGCGACACAGGTCTCCTGGAGGCGCCCCCGGCCGTCGTGGCGTACGGACACCCCGGTCGTCTCGTCGGTGACCCTGACGCCGTGCCCGTCACCCAGGTCCCGCACCCGCAGGTCCAGACGGTTGCCCGCGAGATCGGTGACATGACCGCCGGAGCCGTCGGTGACCAGCACCCGGTCGGTCGGGCCGGGTGCCCCGTCCCGGCCGGTGAGCTGGACGCCCTCGTCGAGATGGTGCCCCAGGGCGTCCACGCGGCGGGTGGCGCCGGTGTCGCCACGGGTGATCCGCGTGGCGTCGCCGGGCAGCGGGAAGGCGGTCAGCCCGTCCGCTCCGGGCCCGTGCACCGTCAGGGCCCGGCGCGTGCCGTGGCCGTTGACGTCCGTGCGCAGCCGCATGCCCGTCGGCCGGCCGTCGGCCCCGTGCAGCGGCATCTCGTAGCCGGTCCGGTCGCCGTGCGCGGTGTAGGTCTCGACCGTGTCCGACCCGGTGTTCCGGACGTCGAAACCGCCGTCCGGCCGGGCGACGACCGTGTGCGCCGGGTCCGGGTGCAGCTGCTGGTCGACCATCCGCAGCGTCACCGCGCCGTCCTGGCCCACGCTCCGCTCGACGGTCAGACCGTTCGGACCGCTCACACCCGAGCTGTTCAGAGCGATGTGGTCGACCGCGGGCGGGACGGTGTCGGGCAGCGTGTCGTGCTTGCCCGCGCCGAGCGTCGCGCCACGGCGGGTGGCCCCCAGCTGGATCTCCTGGACCCGGGCCTCGATCTCGGCCGGCTGGACACCGAGGTCCTGGAGGTTCGTGTAGGCGGTGCGGAACCGCTCCCGCGCGGCGACCAGTTCCTGGTTGAGCTGCACGTCGAACGCGCTGACGCCCTGTGACGTGCTCGCTCCGCCCGGCGCGCCGCGCAGGTCCTCGACCCGGTTCAGTTCGGCCCGGGCGGACGACAGCTCGACCCAGGCCTCGCGGAACGGCCGGCCGTCGCCGCCCAGCAGCTCGTCGAACCGCGCCGAATCCTCCGCCCAAGGCGTCCGCCCGGGCTGCCGTGGGGGCACGGCCGGACCGGTGCCGCGACCGGTCCCTACGGATGCCGGCGGGGTGCCGTCCAGCAGGCTCAGGGCGTCGTTCTGCCGCTGGACCCGGGCGGACCTGTCCACACCGTCGAGCGTCGTCTGGAGCCCGGTCCGCGTGTGCGGGGCCGTGCCGCCGCCGTGCGGTGCGGCCGGGGCGATGTCGACGGGGCGCGATGCGGGCGTGTCGTTCTCGGTGGGGCGGGGTGTGCCGTTCGTGTCCGGGGTGTGGGACGGGAGGTGGTCGCCGGTGAGCGTGGGGGTCTTGGTGTCGGCGCTCGGCGGCAGGAACAGCCGCCGGCCGTCGTCCGTGAAGTGGAGGCCCGCCTCGTCACCGTAGACCAGTCCCGCCTTGGACAGGTGCTTGAACGCCTTGTCGAAGGCGTTCCTGCCCAGGTCGACGGCGGCCGTGGTCTGCGCGCCGACCTTGGAGTCCGGCAGCGACCGGAAGCCGTCGGAGTTGGCGAGTGCCCGGACCATCTTCTTCATGGGGTCCGTGATGCCCGGCACCGCCTTGAGCGCGTCCTCGGCCGCACGCGGAAGTTCGGCGAGGTCGGGTCCGCCGGGCACGGCGGCCGACGACGAGGCCCCGGCGCCCTGGTTCTTTCCCGGCCTGGGCTGCGCCTTCACCGCGTCCGGGTCGGGTCCCTGCTTCAGGGCGTCGACGCGTCCGTTGACGGTGTCCAGCAGCTTCACCCGCTCGTCGAGCAGGCCCTGCGCCATGTCCTTGCGGGCACCCTCGGCGAGGGCGTGGAACTCCCGCGTCAGCCTGACCGACTGCTCGGCGAGCGGCTGCGCCTTGTTGAGGTTGTAGCGCTGCGCCTTCTTGTTGCCGCTGACGACGGCGTTGTCGGCCTGGCGCAGCTTGTCCGACGCCTCGTCGAACGCCTTGCCCGCGGCCCGCGCGGCCGGGTCCACCGTCCCGTCGGCGAGATAGCGTCCGTCGCCCTCCGCGTCGTGGACCATGAGCGGCCTCGGCCACTCGGACTCGACACGGCTCGCGAGCGGGTTGATGGGCAGTCCGGACCCGAACTTCGCCTCGGGCCGGTACAGCTTGGAGACGACCGACCCCAGTCCCTCCGCGTCGACCCGCCCGTGGACGAGCCGGAGGACGTCGTCCTTGAAGCCGCCGCCGATCCGGTGCACCTCGCGCACCACCGACAGGGCCAGCGCCTCCTGGACGTGCGCGCCGTGGAAGACCTCCTGGTCGAAGGAGACCGTGCGGGAGCCGCCGTCCGGGTACGCGTACGTCCAGCGGGCCCGCTTGCCCATCTCGTCGAAGCCCTCGTCGTACGTGGCGCTGCGCACGGTGTCGTCGCCGAACTTCAGGTCCCGCATCGTCTCGCGGTCCAGCGGGTGCAGCTGGTCGTGCAGCGACACCCAGCCGCCCTTCTCCTCCAGGACCTTGGCGTCGAAGACGAGCGTGGTCGGCCCGTACCGCGTCGCCATCGGCTTGTCACCGGCCTCCATCCGGAAGAAGACGAAGTCGTCGTTGCCGAGGTTGGAGGTGTTCTTCGCCGAACTCTTGCCGGAGGCGAGGAACCTGATGCCCCGTCGGGCCAGGTCGCCCTGGGAGGACATCACCCCGCTGTTGGCGATGGCGTGGTAGGCCGGGGTCGCGTGCTTGACGCGGTACGGCAGGTTCTCCAGACCGGCCAGCAGTTTCTCGAACTGCGCCCGTTCGGCCCGCGGCAGGCCGTCGAGCAGTTCGGCGACGTCCTGGCGCAGTTGCCTGATGTTGCGCTCGGACAGCTTCTGCACGAACTCCGTCTGCTGGGTCCTGGAGAGCTTGTCGAAGTCCTCGAAGTCGTCGAAGACCTGCTTCCACTGGGCCTGGGTGCCGGGCAGTTCGGCCTTCCACTGGAGACCGGTGGGCACCTCGGCGTACGCCTTGTCGGTGCGGAAGCGGCGGGCGACGGCCGGCATGTCGCGCTGTAGACGGGTGATCGAGGCCTCGGTGCCGAGGAAGCCCTTGAGGGAGACGGACCCGCCCGGCCCGGCCTCCGTGACGGCCTCGTCGACCATCCTGGCGAGCTGGTGGGCCACGGTGGCGACGGGGGCGTGCTCGTTGCGCAGGGTGTACGTGCCGCCGAGTTCGGCGGCGTCCTTGACGAAGCCCTGGAGGGAGGCGTCGAGGGTGTGGGCGGCCTCGTCGAGGGTCCGGGCGAGGCCCTGGAGCTCCTGCGGGGTCCTCTTGCCCGCCTCGACCAGGTTCTCCAGCCGCCGGGTGAGTTCGCGCAGGCCGCGCGACTGCTCCTGGATCTCCGCGCCGGTCCTGATGAAATGGTCCGGGCGGGCGGCGTCGGGCGCGTGGCGCGCCTCGGTGTCCAGCCGCAGCGCGTGCTCCTGGAGCCGCAGGGCCCGCTGGATGTCACCGGCACCGGCGAACTGGTCGACCAGCAGGTTGAGGTCACGCTGGGAGAGCCTGCCCTCGGTCAGCGCCCGCGTCATGGCGTCGTCCAGCCGGACCGTGCTCCGGGTCGCCTCCTCGTTCGCCTTGGCGAGGGCGGCCTCCATCGTCGGGCGTTGTTTCTGGCCGGCGTTGGCGAGGTTGATCTCGGCCTGGTGCAGGCCGCGCTGGGCCTCGGTGTGCTCGCCCAGGAACTCCGCCAGCCGCTGGGGAGGCGTCGCGGAGGTGGCCGTCCGCGTCTCACCGTGGGCGGACGGCGCGGTGTGCGCGGGCGGGGGAGTCGCGGTGTCGGCGGGCAGGACCGTGCCGCCGAGCGCGCGGGGCCGCTCGTTCAGGCCGAGCCCGCGCAGGGCGGCGAGGTCAGCCTCCATCCGCACCGGGTCGACACCGAGTCCGGTCAGCCGGTCGTGGGTGGCGTCGTACCGCTGCCGGGCGGCGTCGACGTTCTCGCGGGCCCGGAGCTCGGCGGCGGTGGGGCCGTGGGAGCTGCCCGCGTGGCCGTCGTGCGGCAGCGATTCCTCGGCCCGGCCCAGGTCGTAGCGTGCCTGGACGTGGTCCCGCCAGGCATCGCGGCGGGCCTGGCGCAGCGGGTCGTCCGCGTGGCCGAACAGCGCGTCGACCCGCTGCCCGTCCCGGAACCAGGCCTCCTCGATCTGGGCCGGGGTGAGCCGGGGCCCGTGCCCGGGCAGGTCGCGGCCGCCGCCGGTCCCGCTTGGGTAGGGGCCGCTCGTCCTGTCGGACGGGGCGGCGGCGCGCTGCTCCGGCAGGTGCTCGGGGGTGTGCCCGGAGGTGCCGGAGGCCGAGCCGGCCAGGCCCTTGCCGGTGTCGGTGTGGGCGGGGGTGCCGGCGAAGGCGGGGGTGTCGTTCCCGCGGGCGCTGCGGCCGGTGTCGACGAGGTCGAGGGCCGAGCGGCTGTGGTCACCGCCCGGGCCCGGGCGGCCGGAACCGCCGACAGGAGCGGGGGAGGGCGGGTCGTGCGGGGAGACGGTGACGGGAAGCCGGTCCGGTGTCGTGGGCGTCACCGTGAGCCGGGCGGGTGTGGTCGTGCCGACCGTGAGCCGGTCGGGTGTGGTCGTCCCGGCCGTGAGCCGGTCCGGCGCGGCGGGGTTCGTCATCAGCCGGTCGGGAGCGGCGGGGTTCACCGTCAGCCGGTCGGGAGCGGCGGGGTTCACCGTCAGCCGGTCGGGAGCGGCGGGGTTCACCGTCAGCCGGTCCGGGGTGCCCGGTGCCGCTGAGCCGTGCGGCAGGTGCTCCGGCGCGGCACCGGGGCGGGGTGAGCCGGGGCTGTGGACGAGTTCGTCGAGGTGGAGCCGGGTCTGGTTGGCCGTCAGGGCGCTGGTGGTGCGGTCGGCGAGGGTGCTGCCGGTGCCGGGGGCCACCGGTGTGTTCGGCGTGTTGCGGTGGCCGCCCGCCAGCAGGTCGAACGCCGAGGCGTGGGTGTCGACCGCGCCCGGCACGGTGTGCCCGATGCCGTTCGGGGCGGGGTGGGCGACCGTCGTCGGCCCGGTGAGCAGGCTGTTCGGTGCGGTCACCTCGTGCGCGGCCATCGGCGCCGGCGTCGAGTTCAGCGCGGTGTGCGCGAGGTTCGTGGCCGGTGCGCCGGTGCCGGTCAGCGTCGTGTGGACGGGGCCGGCGACGGGGGAGCCCGGCGTGGCCAGGCCGCCCGCCGTACCGGCGACGGGCGGCGGCGTGCCGTGGGTGCCGGTCAGGACCGAGGTACCCGGCGTGTGCGTGCCGCCGTGCGCACCGCCGGGCAGCAGCACCTCGGCGTGCGAGGTGAGGTTCGCCGGGGTCGGGGGCAGTCCGGTGAGCGTGGTGTGGGCGCCCCCGGTGACGGCCGCGACCGGCGTGTTCGCGACGCCGTGCGCGGCGCCGGGGACACCGGCCGACGCCGGTACGTGCAGACCGGACGCGGTGGTGACGGTCGGTGTGGCGGCGACGCTCACCCCGAGGTCCGAACGCCCGCCCAGCGCACCGAGGTTCTCCACGTGGACGCCGCCGAGCTGGACCCGGGGCATGTCGACCAGCGCGTCCACCGTGCGTCCCGCCTGCACGCCGAAGTTGCCGCGGTGGGCGATCGCGCCCACGTCGCCCAGGTTCAGCGACGGCGGCCGCAGCGTCGACGTGACGTCCAGGTGGGTGCCGGGGAGGCGCAGGTCGAGGTTGCGCAGCGCGTTCTGCCCGGCCCCCGCCCCGAACCGCAGCTCGTTCAGCTGGATGCGCGGCATGTCGACCAGGGCGTCGACGGTACGCGGATCGACCGGGACCGAGCTGATCGTACGGCCGACGGCGCCCGTGATCGGGGCGCCGAACACGTGCTGCCCGAGTACACCGCGGTCGAAGAGGCTGATCCGCAGGGCGCGCGCGAAGCCGTACTCGCCGATCTCCGCCGCGTCCACCGGCAGGAGGATCCGCAGCCACTTGGTGCCCCCGAACTCCTGGCCCACCCAGGTCTTCGTGGCCTGCCAGCCCTTGGAGAGCGTCTCGGGCAGGCCGCGCACGAACCCGGGGATCGCCTTGAAGCCCTGGACGACCGTCAGGCCCAGGGAGTTGACGCCGTGGCTGATGACGTTGGGCAGGTTGTGGATGCCGTCCAGCACCCACAGGCCGCCCTTGTAGACCCAGGTGCTGCCGAGCCGGACCAGGTCCTTCAGGCCCAGCAGCAGGGTCGTCGGCCGGAAGCCGTTGGTGAACAGGTTGCGCAGGGCCTGGAAGGTACCGCGGGCGATGTTGGCGAAGCCCTTGGCGAAGGCGGTCGTACCGACGCCCTTGATGATCTGGAAGATCGGCAGTGCCTTGGTGGTGGGCGCCAGGATGCCCAGCCCGGCGAGGAACAGGTCGAGGAAACTGGCGTCACCGTTGGCGAAGTCGACGATCGTCTTGATGAACAGGGTGAGGTTGACGCCGAGGGCGAGCAGCGCGATCGGGCCGCCGAAGATCAGCGCCGGCACGATCAGGATGATCGCCAGCCACTGGAACGCCTCCCAGAAGATCTGGCACCTGGAGATCGGCAGCTGGATGTCGGAGACACCCGAGATGCTGCCGGCCGCCGCGGCCGCGCCCTCGCCGTGCTCGGTGCCGGCCTGTCGCGCCGTCGAGGCGTAGGTGTCCCTGCTCGGGTCGTCCTCGGACAGCCCCCGGCCCGAGTTGAGGGCGCCGTCGGCCCGGGACTGTAGGTCGACCAGCTTGTCCGCCCAGGTGGTCAGCGCGCTCGCCGCGGTCTCGAAGGACTGCGCCACGTCCTCGATGTGTCCGCGCAGCCGGTCGTTGACCTTGTCGCGCAGCGCGTCGGCGGCCTCGCCGACGAAGACGCTGTCGCCGGCCGTGTTCATGACCGCGTCGATCGCCGTGCTGATCCGCCGGGCCTCGGAGCCCAGGTGGTTCAGCTCGGTGGCCAGCGTCCGGATCTGGTCGGGGTCGCCGGGGGTGGGGTCGCCGTCGAGCCCGATCGCGTTCCAGTCGGTCGGGCGTGGCATGTGAAGTTCCTCCCGGGTACGGCGGCCTTCGGGGCGGTCACTCCCCAACTGACCACGCCACAGCCCCAGATGCGGTTCACGTGATCTGAGTTACAGCGGCCGTCCGGGGTGAACCGGCGGGCCGGGTGCGGCGTGGTCCAACTGACCGGAGTCCCGACTGGGAGGCCCAGGCATGGCCGATTCACTCAAAATCGAATACAACGTCCTGAACGACGCCAAGCGGGACCTGGAGGCCCTGGCCGGAGACATCGGTCCGCTCCTCGACAACAGCACGTTCTCCCGGCTGGGCCAGACGGACTACGACGGATACACCTCCAGCGACGCCCTGACGGTCCTGGGCGACCAGACCCTGGCCGACGCGCTCTCGGGTTTCTACTCCAACGCCAGCAGCACCATGTCCCACGCGGACAAGGGCCTCAAGGAACTGGCGGGCGCCTTCGGTTCGGTGGGCGAGGCCTTCCTGTCGTTCGACTCCGAGCTCTCCCAGGGCATGGGCATAACCGGCAGCAACCTGGGGCTCCAGAACTACTTCCGGGACAAGGACCTGTGGGACTACAAGCAGTCCCACCTGGACCAGTGCGTGCCCGGACCGGACGGCAAGATGCCGGACTTCTGCTCGGCCACCGACCCCGGCGACCCGCCGCTGGACCAGACGATCAACACCGCGCGCGGCAGCGTCCACACCCATCTCACCCTGGACGACCAGCGCCATGTGATCAAGGAGGAGTCCACCGTCACGTACGACGGCAAGACGTACACGTCGGTGACCGACTACTCCAGCGACGGCAACCACTACACCACGGACACCTCCTACCCGGACGGCAGCACCGTCCACTCGGAGACCAACCTCAACCCCGACGGCAGCGGGACCATGGTCACCACCGGCAGCGACGGCGACCGCACCGAGTACACCCGCGGCCCCAAGGACGCCGACGGCAACCAGCCGGACTGGCAGCAGGTGGGCGGCACCACCGACGACGACTGACGACCGACGACCCACGACCGACAGGAACGGACAGGAACCCCATGGCCAGCTACAACGGCATCAACCTCGACTACCACAAGATCGAGGAGGTCGTGAGCCTGCTGCACGACGCCCACGAGAACCTGCTGCCGGTGCTCAGCAACCTGCGCAACCGGGTCAACACCCTCGTCGACGACGGCATGGTCTTCCAGCAGTCCAGCGAGGTCATCCGGACCACCTACAACAACTTCGACACCAGCCTGCTGGCCGCCGTCAAGGGCATCAACGACTTCTCGGAGATGTTCAACGGCATCAAGGAGAACGCGATCCAGTTCGACCAGGGCATCAGCAGCAGCCTTCAGAACAACTCGTAGCGCACACGGGGGGCCCGGCCGGTTTCGCCGGGCCCCCTCCGCGTCCGCCTGTCAGGTCCGCAGCGGGGTGAGCGGCACCTGGAGGGCGAGCAGCGCGCCGCCGGGGCCGGCCGTCCAGGCCCGGCCGGGGTGCGTGGTCGCCCGCACCACACTGGGCATCAGCCGTACGCCGACCAGGTCGCCCTCGGTGAGGTTCTTCGGCGCGAGCAGCAGACCGCGCCGGGCCCGCCGGGCCGCGAGCGTCCAGCCGCTCATCCCGCTCTGGAAACCCTCCGCGGAGGCCGCGTAGACCAGTCCGAGGCCCTGGTCGCGGCCGGAGACGGCGATCTCCTTGAGGAGCTTGTCGGCCGCCGAGTTGGTGATCAGATCGGCGTCGTCGATCATCACCACACGCGGCCCGGGCAGCGCGTCCAGGGCCGCCCGCACGGAGTCGGCCGACGGGTCGTTCTCGGTGAGCACGGTGGCCGTGGCGTGGCGCTCCAGGGCCCGCAGCGGCGAATCGCGCGGGGTGAGGACCACCAGCGAGGTGCCACCGGCCAGCAGGGACACGGCGATCGACGCGAGCGCGTTGCTCCGGCCGGACCCGGCCGGGCCGAACACCCCGAACGCCGAGGCCGAGCCCGCGAGGTCCACGCCGACCGGGCCGCCCTCGTCGCCGCCGACACCGAGCAGCCCCCACATCGGCCGCCGGTCCGGGTCGGGGACCTTCTGGTAGGCGTCGGCGAACTCCACCGAGCGCGGCAGCACCGCGACCTGGAACGGCCGCCGGGTCTCGGGGACCCGGGCGTCCCGCTTGCGGGCACTCTCACCGATCGCCCGCAACGCCTCCGCCTGCTCGGTGCCGCCGCCTGCGGCGAGCAGCGCCACCTGGGTCTCGGTACCGCTGAGGACGTGCCAGCCGCGGCCCGGCGGGATGTCGGCGGGGATCTTGTTCGGCATCATCCCGACGGCCTGGTAGTCGCTGCGGTCGCCCTGCCGCAGCAGCAGCTTGTGGTCGTTGTGCGCGGCCATCCGCCCGCCCAGCAGGGAGCGTTCGGACGTGGCGACGACATGGATGCCGGCGGCGGCGCCCTCCCGGATGAGCCGGGTCACCTCCTGCACCAGCTGGCCGTGGTCGTGCTCGTCGATGATGACCGAGAGCGAGTCCCAGCCGTCGATGAACAACAGGATGTGCGCGGGCCGCTGCGCCTTCGGCAGCAGCCTGCGCAGCTCGTCGACACCGGTCGCGCTGTGTGTCTGCGCCAGGTCCTGGCGCTCGGTCAGTTCCCGGTTCAGCCGGCGCAGCAGCCGGCCCAGCCGTTCCAGGTCGTGCCGGGAGACCACCCCTCCGCAGTGCGGCAGCGCGCCGATCGCGGTGAGGCCGCCGCCGCCCGCGTCGATGCCGTAGATGTGCACGTCGGCGGTGCTCGTCGCGCGGGCCGCCGACCCCGCGATGGTCCGCAGCACCTGGGTACGGCCCGAACGCGGGGCGCCGATGACGTACAGGTGCCCGAAGGTGGCCAGGTCGGCGACGGCCACCCGGCGCTGCTGGAGCTGCGGAACGTCCTCCAGGGCGTACGGGATGACCAGCCGGCCCTCGCGGGTGGCGCCGAGTCCTTCCAGGTCGTCCAGGGTCAGTTCGCGCCGGAGCGGGGGCAGCCACGGGCTGGGCTGCGGGGTGAAGTCGTCGAGCAGGTCGGCGGCGGTGCGGATCTCCTCGACCAGGGCCTGGAGATCGGTGGGGGCCGGGCCCTGCGGGGCCGTGGCCGTCACCGTCCGTGTCTCGGCGGGCAGTTCGGCGGGCCGGCCCAGTGCGTCCCAGCCCACGTCCACCGCACGCACCGGCCTGCGGGGGCCCGGCTCCGGCCCGGCCGTCGCGGCGGCCGGGGTCTGCCGGGGCCGCTCCGCGCCCACCCAGGCGGTCTGGAACGGGTCCGCCTGCTTCGGCCCGCGCCGGACCAGGGCCCGGCCGGGGGTGCCGGAGGAGATGTCGACGGCGTCCTTGACGTCGATGATGTCCTGGCTCTCGGTCATGTCCGTCACCCGCAGCGCGATCCGCAGGTTGGTGTTGGCCCGGATGTCACCGGTGACCACACCGGCCGGACGCTGGGTGGCCAGGACCAGGTGGATGCCCAGCGAACGGCCGCGCTGCGCGATGCTGATCAACCCCGGCACGAAGTCGGGGACTTCGCGGACCAGGGTGGCGAACTCGTCGATGACCAGCAGCAGCCGGGGGAGCGGGGCGAGCGACGGGTCGGCGGCGCGCTTGGCCCGGTACTCGGGGTGGTCCTTGGCGTCCGCGGCCGCCAGCACCTGTTCACGGCGGCGCAGTTCGGCGCCGAGCGACTCCAGCGCCCGCTCCACCAGGTGGGCGTCGAGGTCGGTGACCATGCCCAGGGTGTGCGGCAGGCCGGCGCACTCCTTGAAGGCGCTTCCGCCCTTGTAGTCGACCAGCACGAAGGTCAGTTCGTCGGGCCGGTTCACGGCGGCCAGCGAGGCCACGAACGTCTGGAGCAGCTCCGACTTGCCGGATCCCGTCGTACCGGCGACCAGGCCGTGCGGCCCGTCCTGCACCAGGTCCAGGGAGAGCGGCCCGTCGAAGCCGGTGCCGACGACGAAGGAGGTGCTGGCGGGTTCGTGCCGCCAGCGGTCCAACAGGGCCTCGGCGTTGGGCGGTTCCTGCTCCAGCAGGTCCAGCAGACGGACCCGCTGGGGAAGTCCGGCGTCGTGCTCGGGGCTGACGTCCCGGACCGGCGCCAGGGCGCGGGCCAACTGCTCGCACCACTCGGGGGAGACCCGGTCGGCACGGACGCCGGGCAGGTCGGGGGCGCCGGGCCGGCGTACGGTCAGCCGGCTCTCCGCCGCCAGCACGACCCCGGTGCTCTCCTCGGGCAGCAGCCGCTCCTGTTCGTCCAGGCAGACGCTGAAGATCCGCACCCGCGGCCCGTCGGTGAGCACCTGCACCATGCCGGGCACGTCGCGCAGCCGGCGCGCGCCGTCCGCGACGACCAGCACGTCCGGGTCGGTGAAGACCACGTCACGGTCGTTGCCGGCCTGCCGGCGGCGTGACTGCACCTGGGAGACCAGCTCGCTGATCCGGGCCGCGGTGGACTCGGGGTCGTTGCCGATCAGCACCACGGGACCACCCGCCGTGCCCGGCCTGAGGTGCGGCAGCCAACGGGTCCACGCCCAGTCCGCGACCCGGTCGGGCTCGGTCAGGATCACCACCCGCAGGTCGCGCGGGCTGTGCAGCACACCGGCCTGCGCCACCAGCCAGCGGGCCAGCGGCTGCACCTCGGCGGCCGGGCCGGCGACGCCGACGACACCGTGCGCGGCGATGTCCACGCCGATCGGCGTGTCCGGGATGTTCCAGCGGATCGAGCGGTGGTTCTCGTCCCGGGCCGGGTCCTCCAGCTCCCGTACCGACGGCTGGTCCACCGTGCCCAGGCGCAGCACCAGATGATCCGGGTCGCGACGGCGCCGTTCCCACAGCCGGCCGCCGGGGCCGGTCGCGATCAGCGCGACGGCGGCCGGGTCGGGACCGGTCTTGTCGCGGACCCGGCGTTCGCCCGTCACCGCGCCCCGGACCTGCTCCTCCAGCACGTCACGGCGCCGCTCGTAGGCCGCCTCCGACTCCAGGAACTGCTTGCGGGCCGCCCGGCGCCCGGTCGCCCAGTTCGACAGCATCATCATCGGGCTGAGGAACAGGAACACCAGGAAGTAGTACGACTTGAAGATGCTGACCATGAACAGCCCGAGGACGATCGGGGAGATCATCATCACGGTCGGGAACGGGCGCTTCTGCGGCGGTGACGGCGGCTGCGGCAGCCGTACCCGTTCGGCGTCCAGGTGCGGGGCGATCCGCGGCGGCCGGTTGTAGTCCACGCCGAACCCGTCGGCGGACGGGGTGACCGCCGCGTCCGCCTCGACCGGCCGGGTCATCCGCAGCAGTACCGGACCGACCGTCAGGTCCTCGCCGTCCGGCCAGGGCACCGGACCCGGCCCGGCCGGGCGTTCGCGCGGCGGCTGCGGACGGGGCCGGCGCAGCTGGGTGATGGCGTCGTCGGGCGGCGGCGAGGCGAGCCGGGCACGGACCACGGCCTCGGGGTCGTCGTCGACGCGCTGCCAGGTCGCCGTGGAGTCCGCGCCGACCGTCACCCACAATCCGGACTCGGGCACCCCGGCGCCGGCGTCCAGTCTGAGGGCGCACAGCGCGTCGGTGCCGATCTCGTGGCTGCCGGGACCGAGCCGCCAGGTCCGGCCGGCGCCGGGCCCGGAGACCACGTGCACCTCGGCGAGCACGCCGTCCCGGTCGTCGTCCTGGTCGTCGTCCTGGATCCGGACCAGATCCGCCGGGCGCGCCGGACCGCCGAGCCCGAGCAGCCCGCCGTCGCGGATCCCGCTGCCGGCCACCGGCGTCCCGGGGTCCAGCCGGCGGTCCCCGGCGTACAGGTTGCGGGCCTGCGGCGCACCGGACGCGGCCCAGTCCGCGCCACCGGTGGCGGCGGCCTCGTCCTGGGTCAGGGCGGCGGCGAGGTCGCCGACGGTGGCGTTCGAGGGCAGCCGGACCTGGTGGTCGCGGCGCTGTCCGTCCGTGGCGTCCACGGTGGTGATGGTGAGGTTCACGGCTCCCAGCCGGGCGGTCGTTCGTGTGGGGAAGGGCGGTGGTACGACGGCGGTCACGGCGCCGGTGGCGAGGCCGCGGAGACACCGGCCGCACCGGAGGCGCTGGGTTCCGCGAAGTCGTCGTCGAAGTCGTCGTCGACAGCGGCGGCGGAGTCGGCATGGGCTTCGACGGGCGCGGCCTGAGCGGGTACGGGCGCGGCCGGAACGGATTCGGGCGCGGCCGGAGCGGATACGGGCGCGGCCGGAGCGGATACGGGCGCGGGTGCCGGCGCCGGGCGGGTGGCGGAGACCCCGGTCGGGCCGGTGTCCCGCGACGCGCCCGCGCCCAGGTCCGGGCCCAGGTCCGGTTCGTCCGGCAGCAGGTCCGGGTCGGCGGCGCGGGTGACGTCCGCCGGTCGCCGTGCCTCGTCGCCCGGGCGGTCGGGGTACGGGGGCAGCACGGCCAGGGTCCGGGCCACGGCCCGCGACAGCGGCAGCACGTCGACGCGGGCGGCGGCGGGCGAGCCGTGCACCGTGAGCACCGCGTCCGGCGCGATCTCCAGCAGCCGGGTCCGGCCGCGGGCGACGCCCAGGCTGAGCAGCCGGACACCGGACGGCAGCGGCCGTTCCAGCGGGTCGGCGCAGACCGCGATCTCGACGCCGGGCCGCCCGACGGCCGCCGCGGCCGGCACTCCCGGAAACCTGGGGTGCACCCCGGAGGCGACGGCTACCCGGCCCTCCGGCAGCCGGGCGTCCAGCTGCGCGGTGAGCGCCTGGAGCACCGCGCGCGCCGTACGGGCGGCACGCGGCGGGCCGTACACCGACAGGGCGGGCGGCCCTGACCGCACGTCGAGCAGTACGGCATGCCCCAGGTCGTGACCCACACACACCAGCAGCGGTACGGCGGCCCCGTCGGGCACCTCGGTCAGATCGGCGCGCTCGATCCACCACAGCCGCGGGTCGGCCTCGTCGGCGGCCCAGGGCTCCGGCGGTTCGCGCAACGCGTCACCGTCCGCCGCGACCAGCACGGCCATCCACTCGGCACCGGCCAGCACGCCGTACGGACGGACCCCGGGCCGGACGGCCGCCGCCAGCGCGGTGGCCCGCTCGGCGTCGTCCCACACGGCCGGGTCGCGCAGCAGTCGCACCAGCAGGCGCAGCCCCCGCCGGTAGCGCAGTTCCGTGCGCACCGGACCGGTGAACGCCCGTACGGTGAGGGTGATCTCGCGTCCGAGCCGGCGCCACAGGGCCTTCCAGCCGCCGCCGCGCCGCACCAGCCAGTTGGTGACGGCGAGGACCAGGACCAGCACGCCGGCCAGGCCGAGCAGGGTGGTGATGGTGTCGGAGCTCATCGCGTCTCTCCCCGGACGGTCTCTCCCCGGTGGTTCCCGGCGCCGGCCGTGCGCGGGCCCTGGGACTCGAGGGAGGCGCGCAGCGCCCGCATGCCGTGATGGGTACGGGACTTGACCGTGCCCTGGGGCAGGCCCAGCTGGCGGGCCACGTCCTCACCGCTCTGTCCGAGCAGATGGACCCGGGCGACGACTTCGCGGTGTGCGGGAGCGAGTGTGCGCAGCGCGGAGACCAGCACCCGCCGGTCACCGACCTGTTCGGCGTGGTCCGGCACCGGCGGCGGCCCGACGGGACCGAAGTCCGCCGCCGTGATGCCCACCGGGACGGTCCGGTCCCGGCGCCGGCTGTCGACCACGAGGTTGCGGGCCACCCGGAACAGCCACATGCGGATCGGCCGGTCCCGCCAGTCCAGCCGGCCCGCCGACTGCCAGGCACGCAACAGGGTTTCCTGGACGACGTCCTCGGCGCCGTGGGGGTCGCGCCCCATCAGGCCGGTCACGAAGCGGCGCAGGCTGTCGCGCTCCGCGAGAAGGAGGTCTGGCGTCCGGTCCGCGCCGTCGGCGCGGTCATGGTCGATGAGGCTCACGGCCTCCGCCTTCCGGTGTCGGGTGCTGCTGTCATGCGGTGTCGCCGTGGGTCGCTGGGTGTCGCTGTGTGCCACTGTGAAACGTGTCAAGTGCGAACGCTAGCGCGAGAATCGGATGTTCCCGAACCCGCGCTGATTCGTAGTTCAACAAATTCGTCACAGCCAACTTCGCACAGGTGGACGGAAGGTGACGTTCGGAGGGATCTTCGTGGACGGGTGTCCGGACCTACGGCGGCCCTTGGTTACTGTTCCTGTGTTCAGCCCGTACCGGGCGTTCCCAGACCCTCGACAGATCTCCGGGAGACGACGTGCCGCCCCTTCGTAAATCCAGGCCCGAACGGCCCGGCACTCCGACGGGACGTTTCAGCGACACCTTCGCCCGCCGACCGGCGCTGCCCCGCCGCGGGCTGGTGCCGGGCGCACGGGTGTGGGCGACCGTCGGCGGAGCGGCCGCCCTGACCGTCGTCGTCTCCCTGGCCGTGCCGCTGCTGGGCCGGGCCGACCTGTTCCGCGAACCCGACACCGCGCCGACCGCGGTGGTGGCGGCGGCGGGTGAGCCGACCACGCTGTCCGCCACCACGGAGTCGCCGGCCGAGTCACCGTCGCCGAGCCGCGGCTCCTCCCACAAGCCCGCGAAGACCTCCTCGGGCGGTGCGGGGTCGAACGGGCGGCAGTCCGGTGGCGGCTCGGTCGCCTCGAGTGCGAACTCCGGGCCGGGCGGCTCCGGTTCGGGCGGGTCGGCCAGCGCTTCCGGCAACTCCGGCGGCTCGTCGGGATCTTCCGGTTCCGCCGGCTCCAGCTCCGGCGGTTCCACGTCCGGTTCGGGCGGCGGCTCCTCCTCCGGGAACTCCTCGTCGAGTGGCGGATCGAATGGCGGGTCGAGCGGCGGATCGAGCGGCGGCACCAAGTCCACCACCGTCCCCGGCGTGGCTCTGATCGGTACCGGATCCGGCCGCTGCGTCGACGTCACCGACGCGGGTGGCGACGGCACCAGACTCCAGATCGCGACCTGCTCGGGCGCCGCCCGGCAGAAGTGGGTCTTCCAGTCGGACGGCACCATCCGCTCGCTCGGCCTGTGCATGGACCTGGCCTGGGCGAACACCGCCAACGGCACGGCGATCCAGGTCGCCAGGTGCAGCGGGAACCGCGCCCAGCTCTTCTACCTCAGCGCGCAGGGCGACCTGGTCAGCGCGCTGGCCGACAAGTGCGTCGACGTCACCGACAACGGCACCGCGAGCGGCACCAAGCTCCAGCTGTGGACCTGCGCCGGCACCTCCAACCAGAAGTGGCACAAGGGCTGACGGCTGCCGCCCTCCAGGTACCGGTCCAGCGCATCAATACATCGGATGAGTCAACCAGTTGGGTCCAGGCCGTCGATGTGAACGCCCAGCTCAACCCAAGGCCAATCCGGCATTTCGGGATCAATTGCTGTGTCGACGCCGACTGTTGGGGTTGTTGACAGTCATACGTCGGGTCCCTAAGTTCGCCGATACACCCGATGTATTGATGATCCGCCAGCTCTGGAGGACGATGATGACCTCGCAGCCGGAGAAACATTCACAGGTGCCCCGCAGAGCCGTGCTCGGCACCGCCCTCGGGACAGCGGCGGTCGCCGCCCTGCCCGGCACCGTCCACGCGGCCCCGGCGGAACCGGCCGACGCGCGCGGCGCACACCCCTGGAAGCTCCGCGACACCATGACCACCGACGGCGCCTGGGACGAGTTCCTGCGCGGCCAGGACCTGCTGTGGAGCAGACTGCCCACCGTCTGGCACGAGGCGCCGTTCCTCGGCGACGGGCTGCTCGGAAGCATGATCTACCAGGAACCGGGCGCCGATCAGATCCGCTTCACCGTCCAGCACGGCCGGGTTCAGGACCACCGGCCGGAGTTCGGCAGCGGCTGGGGCACCGCCCGCCTCCCGGTCGGCCACCTCACCCTGGAACCGGCCGGCACCGTCACCGCCGTCGACTGGCGGCTCAGTCTCTGGAACGCCGAACTTTCCGGCACCGTCACCACCACCGCCGGCACCCTCACCCTCGCCGCGTTCGTCCACGACGAGGTCCTGGCCGTCCGCGCCACCGCCCACGGCGGCGAACGGGTCACCTGGACCTTCCATCCCGAGGAGGCCGTCAGCCCTCGCAAGATCCAGGAGTCACCGCCCGCCGGCTACACCGCCAACCCGCCGTGGACCACCCGGACCACGTCCGACGGCACCGAACAGGTCCTCCAGCCGCTCACCGGCGGCGGACAGACGGCCACCTCCTACCGCCGTGCTAGCGACGAACTGCTGCTCAGCGTCGGCCACAGCTTCCCCTCGGACACCGCGGCCGAGGCCGACTCCCGGCGCAACCTGCGCCGCGCCCGGACCTACGCCGTCCTCCGGCGCCGGCACACCCGCTGGTGGCACGCCTTCTACCGGAAGAGCTTCGTGTCCTTCCCCGACCAGCGGTTGCAGAGCTTCCACTGGATCCAGCTCTACAAGGTCGCCTGCGCCAGCCGCGCCGACGGCCCCGTGATGGCCACCTCCGGGCCCTGGCTGGAACCCACCCCCTGGCCCGCCGTCTGGTGGAACCTGAACGTCCAGCTCGAGTACTGGCTGATCCACGCCTTCAACCACCCCGAACTCGACTCCCTCGCCACCACCCTGCGCCAGAGCCAGGAACAGCTCACCGCCAACGTGCCCGCCGCCTACCGTGCGGACAGTTCCGGCATCGGCCGCAGCTCCGACATGTTCGCGAACCGCGAGGTGGGCAGGCCCGGCACCGGCGCCGAGACCGGCGACCTCACCTGGGCACTGCACAACGTCTGGCTGTCCTACCGCCACTCCATGGACAAGTCCCTCCTGCGCGACACGATCTACCCGGTGCTGCGCCGTGCGATCAGCTACTACCTGCACTTCCTCACCCCGGGCAGCGACGGACGGCTCCACCTCCCGAGCACGCTCTCGCCCGAGTACCCGGTCGTGCCGCCGCAGGACACCAACTACGACCTCGCCCTGATCCGCTGGGGCTGCCAGACCCTCCTCGAATCCGCGGAACTCCTCGGTGTCGACGACGAACTGGCACCCCGCTGGCGGGAGGTGCTGGCCAAGCTCACGCCGTACCCGGTCGACGAGAACGGCTTCATGATCGGCGCCGACACCCCGTACGCGCAGTCCCACCGCCACTACTCGCACCTGCTCATGGTGTACCCGCTGTACCTGGTCAACTGGGACCAGCAGGAGAACCGCGACCTGATCACGAGGTCGGTGGTCCGCTGGCACGCCCTGACCGGCGCCCACCGCGGCTACAGCTACACCGGCGCCGCCTCGATGTACGCCATGACCGGCGACGGCGACACCGCGATCAGCTATCTCCGCAAGTTCTTCGACCCCACGACCCGCTACCCGTGCCGCGCCAACACCCACTACACCGAGGCCGGTCCGGTCATCGAGACCCCGCTGTCCGCCTCGCAGTCCCTGCACGACATGTTCTGCCAGAGCTGGGGCGGGGTCATCCGCGTTTTCCCGGCCGTCCCGGCCGCCTGGGCGGACCTCACCCTGCACGACTTCCGCACCCAGGGCGCCTTCCTGGTCAGCGCCGTCCGCAAGGCGGGGAAAACCCGGTTCATCCGGGTCAGGAGCCTGGCCGGCGAACCCCTCAGGCTCCGGCACGGCCTGACCGGCCCGCTCACCGTCCTCCTCGACGACGGCACCCCGGCCCGCACCCACGACCTCGGCGACGGCACCCTCGCCGTGGAACTGCCCCGCGGCCGCGAGGTACTCGTGTACTCCGGCACCCGCCCCGACCTCGTCATCGCCCCCGTCGCCGTCAGCGAACCGGGCGCGGCGTGGGGACTGCCGTAACCGCCGACAGGAAAGGCAGGGTTCCCATGGCTGTTCCGCTCAGAAGAACCGTGGTCGCCGCGCTCTGCGCCGGTCTCGCGGCCACCCTCCTCACCACCGCGCCCGCCGCCCGGGCCGGGCAGAGTTCCCACGCCTGGACCGTCTCCGAGGCACCCCACGCACCCCGCGCCCGGATATCCCTCGACGACACCACCGGCACCCTCAGCCTCGCGGTCACCCGGGCCGGCCGTACCGTCGTAGAGCCGTCGCCCGTCGGCATCGTCACCGAACAGGCCGACCTGTCCCAGGGGTTGCGGTTCCTGCACCGCGAGGACCGCACCGTCGACGAGCACTACCGGGCGAAGTCCGGCAAGCGCCTGGACCGCAGGGTGCGCATGAACGAGACCCGGCTGTCCTTCGCCACCGCCGCCGGGGCCCGTCTCGACCTGGTCGTGCGGGCCGCAGCCGACGGCATCGCCTACCGCTACGTCCTGCCCGCCGGACACGGCGACGTCCTCGGCGAGACCTCCGCGTTCGCGCTGCCCCCGGACGCGGGCGCCTGGCTCAGCACCTACCGGGTCGACAACGAGGGCCCGTTCACCCCGTACACCGCCGCGACCGCCCCCACCGGCGCCTACTCCGACCAGGCCCTCTTCGCCACGCCGGGCGGCTACACCCTGCTCGCCGAGTCCGACCTCACCGGCGCCTACTCCGGCGCCCGGCTCGCGCACACCCAGGGCACCGGCACCTACCGGATCCAGCTCGCCGACGACCGCGTCCACGGCGACGGCCCCCTCGCCACCCCCTGGCGCGCCATGATCACCGGTGACCTGGCCACCGTCACCCGCTCCACCTTCACCGACGACCTCGCCGCCGCGTCCAAGGTCGCCGACACCTCCTGGATCCGCCCCGGCACGGTGCTGTGGACCTGGCTGGCCGGCGGGCGCACGGCGGGCCAGAGCCTCGACGCGCAGAAGGCCTACGTCGACTACGCGGCGGCGCACCACTGGCCCTACGAAGCCGTGGACTCCGGCTGGTACTTCAAGAAGGACGAGTGGGACGTCACCGACCCGGACTGGGAGACCGACAGCTGGATGCCCCAACTCGTCGATTACGCACGGGCCAAGGGCGTCGGGATCATCGTCTGGATCCACCAGCGGGACCTCGACACCCCCGAGGAACGCGACCGGTGGCTGCCCGCCCTGGAACGCTGGGGCGTCAAGGGAGTCAAGATCGACTTCATGAACTCCGAGGCGCAGTCCATGTTCCAGTGGTACGACACCATCCTCGCGGAGACCGCAGCCCACCACCTCATGGTCGACTTCCACGGCGCCACCCTGCCCAAGGGCATCCAGCGCACCTGGCCCCAGGTGATGACCATGGAGGCCGTCGGCGGTGAGGAGAAGCGCACCAACACCGCCGCCCACCTCACCACCCTGCCCTTCACCCGCAACGTGATCGGCTCCATGGACTTCACCCCCGGCGGCTTCCAGCGGGTCGGGCTGCGCCCGAACTCCGACGCCGCCGAGGTCGGGCTCACCGTCGCCTACGAGTCCGGGCTCCAGATGTTCGCGGGCACCCCCGAGTCGTACGACCAGCGGCCCCTCGCACGGGACTTCATGGACCAGGAGCCCGCGGCCTGGGACGACACCCGGCTGCTGGCCGGCAGTCCCGGGCAGGAGGCCGTGCTCGCCCGCCGCAGCGGGGACCGCTGGTTCCTGGGCGGGGTGTACGCGGGAGCCGCCCGCACGGCCGCCGTGCCGCTGACGCTCGGAGCGGGCCGCTGGCTGGTGCAGACGGTCCGAGACGGCGCCGACGGACTCGTGCAGGACCGCCGAGTACTGCGCGGAGGGGAGGAGTTGAGCGTCGACGTGGTGGCGAACGGCGGGTTCGCCGCGATCGCCTGCCACTGGCGGCCGGGCGTCACCACCTGCTACCGCTGAGCGCGCACCGCCTCGCGGCGGGCACCGAGCAGCAGCCTGAGCGTGCCCGCCGTGGACGGTGACGCGGAACCGCGCAGCACCCCGGTACCGCGGGCCAGTACGGCCTCGGCCGTCATCAGCTCGATCTCGATGAGGGCGCGCACCATCGGCCGGTGGGGTGCCGGCATCAGAGCCAGCACCTCCCGGCCCGACCGGAGATCGACGCGGGCCCTCTCGACCTCCTGCTCCACGAGGGCGCCCAGACCGGCCGAGGGCCGGCCCGCCTCCAGGTCCGCCACCGTGACCGAGAACCGTTTCAGGGTCTCCGCCGGGATCCCCGGATGCCCCTCCCGCAGGTCCTCGGCCAGGTCGTTGACGAAGTCCAGCCGCTGGCTGCCGTCGATGAGTGTGCGGCAGCCCGCCCGGTACCGCCCGTCGGTGTCGCTCTCGGGCCCCAGCAGCCCGGCGATCGGCAGGAAGGCGGGCAGTGAGTAGGCGTCCACGTAGGCCTGGTAGTCGGCCTCCGTCGCGAACCCGTCGAACTCCAACTCGGTGACGGCGGTGGCCAGATACGCCTCCACGGCCTCCCGGTGCCGCGGGAACGCGGTGACCGTGTGCAGCAGGGTGCGGATCAGCGGATCGTCACTGGTGCCGGTTTCCAGCGCGGTGCGCACCCGCTCCTCCCAGGCGGCCCAGGCCGCCGCCCGCCCCGGCTTCGGGCCGCTGTCCAGAAGGACGTCGCCGTGGTGCATCACGGCCGTCGCGGCGATCACATGCGGCAGCACGGCGGGTGGCAGCAGCACCCGGCAGGCCAGGTAGGCACTGCGCCGGTACCGCCGCACCAGCCGCCGCTGGGCGCCGTAGTCCCGGCGCAGCTCCGGGTCCGTGATGCCTGCCGCGGTCAGGGTCTTGTTCCACGCGCTCACCGGACGATCGTAGAGGGCGCCGCGGACCACCCGACCGCCGGCCGCGAACCGTGGGCTCGGCAAAGGGCCTTCAGGAGAGGGACTCCAGAAAAGGGATTCCGAAAAGGGACTTCAGGAAAGGGACTTCAGGAACTCCAGGAGCGCCGCGTTCACCTCGTCCGGGCGCTCCTGCTGGGTCCAGTGCCCGCAGCCCGTCAGCCTCAGTGGCTCGCGCACCAGGTTCGGCATCAACTCGGGCAGGCGGGCGATCAGTTCGGGCGTGCCGGGGAACGCCGGGACGATGTCACGGTCGCCGTAGACGTACAGGGCGGGCGGGGTGACCACGGCGTCCTGCCAGGGGGCGGTCAGTTCCCAGTTGCGGTCGAGGTTGCGGTACCAGTTCAGGGCGCCCGTGAAGCCTTGCGCGAAGCTCTCGGTGAGCGCGTCCAGGTCGGCCTCGGTGAACCAGTCGGGCAGCGTCTCGGGGTCGGGCAGGTCCGCGAGCCAGCCGCGCTCCGGGTCGACGAGCGGCTGGCTGATCTCACCGGTGTGGGCGTCACCGGCCGCCATGGTGAAGAACTTCCGCAGCGTGGTGCGCGGATCGCGGCCGAACTCGGCGTCCGCGACGCCCGGGCGGTCGAAGTAGTTCCAGTAGAACCGGCCGCCGAACCTCTCGTCCATGGCCTTGAGCGGCGGCCGGTCGCCCCGGAACGGCGGCGGCACGCTCAGCCCGGCCACCCCGCGCACCAGGTCCGGGCGGAGCAGCGCGGTGTGCCAGGCCACCGGCGCGCCCCAGTCGTGCCCGACGACGAACGCCCGGTCCTCGCCCAGCTCCCGGATCAGCCCGACGACGTCGCCGACCAGGTGCAGGATGCTGTACGCCTCGACGTCCCGAGGATGGTCGCTGCCGCCGTACCCGCGCTGGTCGGGGGCGACCACCCGGAAGCCGGCCGCGGCCAGCGGGCCGAACTGGTGCTGCCAGGAGTGCCAGGACTCGGGGAAGCCGTGCAGCAGCACGACCAGCGGGCCGGAACCCTGCTCGGCGACGTGCAGCCGGATCCCGTTCGCGTCGATCATTCGATGCTGGACCATGTGCACGAGCGTACGCGCAATGATCATCGGTCGGCCGGTGGGTCCGGCGGCGCTGCCCCGTCCGGCTCAGCGGTGTTCCGCCGCCCGCCGGGTCGGGCTCCCGAGCGCCCAGAACACCACTCCCAGCAGCATGAACCCGACGAGCGGCACCAGCTCCGTCGCGAGGTACTTCCAGCGCTCGGTGTGGCTCCAGCCGTCCGGCGCGTAGCCTGCGCCGAACCAGTGGTCGCCCAGTCCGGGCGCGACCAGCTGCACGCTCGCGAACAGGATGAGCAGTGTGAGGACCGTGCCGATGACGCGGGGGAGCGGGGTGCGGTAGGGCCGGGGGGTGTCCGGGTACCTGCGGCGCAGCACCGGCAGCGCGGGGAAGATGCCCAGGTAGCTGACGAGGGTGGTGGACACCGCGAGCCCGAGGACCGCGCCGAAGAGCTTGGCCGCGCTGCCGTTGGTCAGCTCGTGGGCCAGGACCAGGACGACCGTGGAGACCAGCCCGCTGAGCACGTTGACCCGGACCGGGGTGCCGAACCGGCTGGAGATGACGCCGAGGAAGCGGGGTGCCGCGCCGTCGTAGCCGGAGACGGCCAGGGCCCGGTCGGACCCCATGATCCAGGTGACGCCCGAGGACAGCACCGTGAGGATGAACATGATCGCGGCCAGGTCGCCGAGCACCGAGCCGGCCCCGGTCAGCGTGGCCGTGCCGTCGGCGCCGACGTGGCCGCCGTACACGGTGAAGACCTGCCTGATCGCGTCCACGAACCCGCCGAGGCCGGTGATGGCCTTGACCGGCAGGACGAGCAGGATGCCGAGGATCGGCAGCGCGTACAGCAGGACGGAGAGGACGGCGCTGCGGAAGATCCCGTACGGGACGTCCTTCTGCGGGTTCGTCATCTCGTCGCCGGCCGTGTTGGGCAGCTCGAAACCGACGTAGTTGAACATCAGCACCGGCACCAGACCGACGAAGCCCGCGTAGGTCGGCGAGAAATCGCCCGTCCCGAAGCCGTGCAGGCCGTGCTGTACGCCGTACACCACGACCGTCACCGTGAACAGGCCGAGCAGCAGGAACCGGCTCCAGGCGCCGATGGTCGGGATCCACTTGCCGATGTCGAAGGAGAGGATCGCGGCGAGCACCCCCACCCAGACGAAGACCAGCGTGAAGGCGTAGAAGGCGGGGGCGCCCAGGTCCTTCCCGCCGTTGAAGAAGGTGGTGTACGCGGTGACGGCCGAGACGGCGAGGGTGCCGCCCAGCCACACCGGGTTGGTGATCCAGTACAGGAAGTTGTTGACGGCACCGGCGAGGCGCCCGAAGGCCCGGCTGGTCCAGATGTAGGGGCCGCCCTCGTCCGGAAAGGCGGCCCCGAGCTCGGCGATCAGCAGCGCGGACGGCACGAAGAACACCACGGCCAGCACGATCAGCCAGGTGAACGCCTCGGCGCCCTTCGCGGCCACCACGCCGATGGTGTCCACGCCGACGATGGTGCACAGCAGGAAGAACAGGATGTCGAAGCGGCCGAAGTGCTTGCGCAGCTTCCGCCGTTCCGCCTGGGCCGGGGTCGGCGCGTCGACCGGGTCGGGAGCGAGGGGGCCAGCGGTCACCGGGAGCTCCAGCTTGCTCGGAGGGGGCGGGATTCGGCCAATGATCCGCCGCACCGCACGAGCTCACAAGCGCTCAGGGTCAAGTCTTGCCCATCGTTCCGCTACGCGCTGCCGGTGCCCAGCAGCCGGCGTATGCCGCCGACGGCCGCCACGGTCAGCGCCGTCGTGGTCACCGCCGTCGCCGCGGGATGCCGGGCCAGCGCGGCCTGCACGGAGCGCGGGTGGGACCGCTCGTCGAACTCGCCGTGGGCGCCGTGATCGGAGCCGGGCGTGGCGTCGGCCGGCGAGTACAGGTTGCCGGAACCGGCCGGGGCGGACTCGTCCGTCTGCTGGGAGCCGAAGCCCGTCCGCGCCAGGTAGCGGTCGAGCAGGGCCGGGGCGAGCCGGTTGGCCCAGATCGTCGCCGCGGTCGTGGCCCCGATGTAGCGCTGCTTGCGCCGTGGGTGATCGGCCGCGTACAGGACTCCGCGGGCGGCCACCTCGGGCTGGTAGATCGGCGGCACCGGCTGCGCGTGGTGGGGGAGCCGGGTCCGCACCCAGGAGAACTGCGGGGTGTTGACGGCGGGCATCTGGGCGACCGTGACGTGCACGTTGCTGCCCTGGTGCAGCAGCTCCACGCGGACCGACGAGGTGAAGCCGTTGATGGCGTGCTTGGCCGCGCAGTAGGCCGACTGGAGCGGGATGGCCCGCTCGCCGAGCGCGGAACCGACCTGCACGATCGTCCCGCGGTCCCGCGGGAGCATCCGGCCGAGGGCGGTCCGGGTGCCGTTGACGAACCCGAGGTACGTCACCTCGGTCACCCGCCGGTACTCCTCCGGGGTGATCTCGGTGAAGGGCGCGAACACACTGGTGAAGGCGCAGTTGATCCAGACGTCGATGGGGCCGAGGAGCCGTTCGGTGGCGTCGGCGACGGCCTCCAGCTGGGCGGGGTCGGCGGTGTCGGCCTGCTGGACCAGCGGCCGGCCGCCGCGTTCGGCGACCTCCTTGGCGGCCGCCTCCAGTCCGGCCTCGCCACGGGCCACGAGGGCGATGCGGGCACCGCGCTCGGCGAAGAGCCGGGCCGTGGCACGGCCGATGCCGGCACTGGCTCCGGTGATGACGACGACTTGCGACATGGTCCTTTCCTTCGTTCGTTTCGTGAGCGCTTCCGGGAGCACTTTCGTGAGCGCTTCCGTGAGCACTTTCGTGGGCGCTTTCGTGCGCTTCAGCGAGCCGCGGTGAACTCCGCTCCGTCAGCCGACGCGGTAGGGGCCGGCCCGTTCGGCGTCGAGCCGCAGTCCCAGGCCGGGGGACCCGTCGCGGCCCGGGACCAGGGCGCCGCCCTGCGGACCGGGTGCGCCGTGGAAGAGCAGGCGCTCGATGCGGACGTGGTCGTGGAACCACTCCAGGTGCCGCAGGTTCGGCACCGAGGCCGCCGCGTGCGCGTGGGCGGCGGGTGCGCAGTGCCCCGAGATCTCCAGGCCGTGGCCCAGCGCCAGCGCCGCGACCCGCAGCCAGACGGTGATCCCGCCGCAGCGGGTGACGTCCGCCTGGAGACAGTCGACGGCCCCGGCGGCGAGCATGTGCCGGAAGTACGGGAGCGTGTAGCCGTACTCGCCGGCCGTCACATCGGCCATGACCCGGCCACGGACGGCGGCCAGCGCGTCGAGGTGGTCGGAGGAGACCGGCTCCTCGAACCAGGTCACGCCCTCCCCGTCCAGCCCCGCGGCCACCCGCACCGCCTGCTTCACGCCGTAACCGCCGTTGGCGTCCACGTACAGTTCGGCCGCGTCGCCGATGCTCGCGCGGGCCCGGGCCACCCGTGCCAGGTCACGGGTCTCGCGGCTGCCCCAGGACTCCCCGATCTTGATCTTGACGCGGGGGATGCCCTCCTCCGCCACCCAGCCCCGCAGCTGCCGGTCCTGCCGCTCCGCGTCGTACGTGGTGAAGCCGCCGCTGCCGTACACCGGCACCTCGTCACGGGCGGCGCCGAGCAGGTCCACCAGCGGGAGCCCGAGCAGCCGTGCCTTGGCGTCCCACAGGGCGATGTCCACGGCGGAGACCGCCTCCGCGGCGATCCCCGGCAGCCCGGCGTTGCGCACGGCCCGCCGCATGGCCTCGTTGGCGCGCGGCACGTCGAGCGCGGAAAGGCCGGTGACCGCCGGGGCGAGCAGGTCGTCGACGGTCCTCGCGGCCGCCGCCGGGGCGTAGGTGTACCCCAGCCCGGAGACCTCCCCGCAGCGGACGGTGACCAGGACGAGCGTGGTGCTGTCCCAGGCCGCGGTGCCGTCCGCCTCGGGTGCGTCCGTCGGAACGGTGTAGACGGCGCTGTCCACCCGTTCGACGGCCGGCAGGTCGCTCACCGCCGTCCCGCTTCGTGCCGGTGCGGCAGGAACTCCTGCACCTTGGCCTTGAAGCCCTGCCGGACCATCGCCACCCGGTCGCTGTCGCCCTTGAGGACGGCGGCGGCCGCCGCCTCGATCTGGTCGAGGGTGGCGTGCGGCGGGATCGGCGGTACGGCCGGATCGGTCACGAAGTCGAGGACGCACGGCCGGTCGGCGGCGAGCGCGGTCTCCCAGGCGCCGGTCACCCCGCCCGGCTCCTCGATCCGCATGCCCGTCAGGCCCAGCGAGCGGGCGAAGTCGGCGTACCCGACGTCCGGGATGGACTGCGAGGGCAGGAACTGCGGAGCGCCCTCCATCGCCCGCATCTCCCAGGTCACCTGGTTCAGGTCCCGGTTGTTGAACACGGCGACGATCAGCCGCGGGTCCTCCCAGTCCTGCCAGTACTTGGCGATGGTGATCAGCTCGGCCATGCCGTTCATCTGCATCGCCCCGTCACCGACCAGGGCGATCGCCGGCCGGTCGCCGTGCGCGAACTTGGCGCCGATGGCGTACGGCACGCCCGGACCCATCGTCGCCAGCGTCCCCGACAGCGAACCCCGCATCGCCCCGCCCAGCTTCAGGTGCCGGGCGTACCAGTTGGCGGCCGAACCGGAGTCGGAGGAGAGGATCACGTCGTCCGGGAGCAGCCCGCTGAGGGAGTGGGCCACGTGCTCGGGGTTGATCGGGTCGGCCTGGACGGCGGCCCGCCGCTCCATCACCTCCCACCAGTCCCTGACGTTGCTCTCGATCGTCTCCCGCCAGGACGGGTCCTCCATCTGGTCCAGCAGCGGCAGCAGCCGGCGCAGCGTCCGGGCGGCGTCGCCGACGAGGTTGACCTCGAAGGGGTAGCGCATCCCGACCATGTGCGGATCGATGTCGATCTGCACGGCCCGCGCCTTCCCGAACGCCGGCAGGAACTGCGTGTACGGGAAGGACGAACCGATGACGAGCAGCGTGTCGCAGTCGCGCATCATCTCGTACGACGGCCGGGTGCCGAGCAGTCCGATGGCACCGGTGACGTAGGGCAGGTCGTCGTCGAGGGCGTCCTTGCCCAGCAGCGCCTTCGCGACCCCCGCGCCGAGCCGGTCGGCGACCTCCTTGACCTCCGTGCGGGCGCCGCGTGCGCCCTGGCCGATCAGGATGGCCGTCCTGCCGCCGGAGTTGAGCACGTCGGCGGCGCGCTGGAGGTCGCCGTCGTCGGGCACCGGCGCGTAGTGCGACATGCCGAGGCTGGACGGCACCATCTTGAAGGCGTGCTCGGGCGGCGAGTAGTCGAGTTCCTGCACGTCGGCCGGGATGATGAGAGCGGTCACCGAGCGGCGCGCCATCGCGGTGCGCATGGCGCGGTCCAGGACGTTCGGAAGCTGCTCGGGCACGGTGACCATCTCGCAGAAGTCCGAGGCGACGTCCTTGTACAGGCTGACCAGGTCGATCTCCTGCTGGTAGGAGCCGCCCATGGCGCTGCGGTTGGTCTGCCCGACGATCGCCACCACCGGGACATGGTCCAGCTTGGCGTCGTACAGGCCGTTGAGGAGATGGATGGCGCCGGGGCCGGAGGTGGCGGCGCACACGCCGACCTTGCCGGAGAACTTCGCGTACCCGCAGGCCTCGAAGGCGGACATCTCCTCGTGCCGGGACTGGATGAACCGGGGCTTGTTCTCCGCGCGTCCCCAGGCCGCGAGCAGGGCGTTGATGCCGTCGCCGGGGTAGGCGAAGACATGTTCCACGTCCCACTCGCGCAGCCGCTGGAGGATGTAGTCGGAGACCTTCGTCGACATGTTCGACAACCTTTCCTGTGGTGGACGTGCGTGTTCACGGGCGGCGCAGCTGCCGTACGGCGCCCAGCGCGGCCGCGGCCGCGAGGGTCCCGGCGGCGGCGGTGGTCGCCCATCGGGCGGCCCCGGAGGGTTCCGCGGGCCGCCGGGCGAGCCGCTCGGGGTGGTCACTGGGCACGGGCCCGTCGAGGGCCATGGCCAGCGCCTCCGCCAGGTGCAGGGCCCGGCGCCCGGTGCCGCCCTGCTCGATCTGGGTCCGGCAGCTGAACCCGTCGGCCAGCACCAGACTGTCGGGGGCGGCCCCGCGCACCGCGGGCAGGACCCCCAGTTCGCCGACGGCCATGGAGACGTCGTGGTGCCCGCGTTCGAAGCCGAAGTTGCCGGCCAGCCCGCAGCAGCCCTCGTCGAGGACGTCCGCGTCCAGACGGGCCCTGTGCATCAGCTCACGGTCGGCGTCGAACTTCATGATCGCGTGTTGGTGGCAGTGGGTCTGCACGGTCGCCTGCCGGGCCAGGAACGGCGGCTGCCACCCGTCGGGCGCGTGATGGACCAGCTGCTCGGCGAAGGTACGGGTCTGCCCGGCGAGCCGCTGTACGTCCTGGTCGTCGGGCAGCAGTTCGGGTGCGTCGGAGCGGAACACGGCCGTGCAGGACGGCTCCAGGCCGATGACCGGCGTGCCCGCTTCCAGATAGGGCGCCAGCGCCCGCAGGGAGCGGCGCAACACCTTCTTGGCGACGGCCAGTTGACCGGTCGAGATCCATGTCAGGCCGCAGCACACGGGGGTCTCGGGCACGGCCACCCGGAAACCGGCGTCCTCCAGGACCCGTACCGCCGACATCGCGACCGAGGGATGGAAGTGGTTGCTGAAGGTGTCGGGCCACAGGACCACGGTCGCCGGATCCGCCGGGTCCGGCTGCCCGGTGCCGAGAGCGCGCCACCACCGGACGAAGGACCGCTCGGCGAAGACCGGCGGCCGCCGCTCCCCGGCCACCCCGGCGAGGACCTTCCCGGCCCGGCCGAGCAGCGGCGCGTGCAGCGCGCTGTTCGCCAACCCGGGCGCGTGCTCAGCCAGTTGCGCCCACAGGGGCAGCCAGCCCATCGAGTAGTGGGCGGCCGGGCGGGGCCGGCCCGCGTAGTGGTGGGCGAGGAACTCCGCCTTGTACGTGGCCATGTCGACGCCCGTCGGACAGTCCGACTTGCAGCCCTTGCAGGCCAGACAGAGATCCAGGGCGTCCCGGACCTCGGTGGACCGCCAGCCGTCCTTGACCGCCGAGTCGGCATGCCCGTCGAGCATCTCGAACAGCAGCCGCGACCGTCCGCGCGTGGAGTGCTCCTCCTCGCGGGTGGCCCGGTACGAGGGGCACATCACGTCGCCTTCGAGGCTCCGGCAGTTGCCGATGCCGACGCAGCGCAGCACCGCCCTGGTGAAGGAGTGGTCGTCCTCCGGGTACCCGAAGTGGGTGTCGTGGGTGTCCGGCCGCCAGGCGGGCCCGAGCCGCAGCTGCCCGTCCACCGGATGCGGGTCGACGACCTTGCCGGGGTTCATCCGGTTGCCCGGGTCGAACAGTGCCTTCAGCTCGCCGAAGGCACCGACCAGCCGTTCCCCGAACATCCGGCTCAGCAGCTCGCCCCGGGACTGGCCGTCGCCGTGCTCGCCCGACAGCGAACCGTCGTACGACGCCACCAGGTCGGCGGCCCGCTCCAGGAACCGGCGGAAGTCAGCCACCCCGTCCGCGGTCTTCAGCCCGAACGGGATCCGGGTGTGCACACAGCCCTGCCCGAAGTGCCCGTACAGCGAAGGGTGGTCGTAGTCGAACTCCTCGAACAGCCCTTTGAGGTCCCGCAGGTAGTCGCCGAGCCGTTCGGGCGGCACCGCCGAGTCCTCCCAGCCCTCCCAGGTCTCCCGGTCGTCCGGCGGCCGCGCGGTCACCCCGAGACCGGCCTCGCGCGCCTTGAGCATCTTCTGCTCACGCTGCGGGTTGTCCGAGAAGGCGACCGAGGAGTCCTTCTCGGACCGCCCGATCGACTTCAGCAGCGCGTGCGCCTGCGCGTCGACCTCCTCCTGGCTGTCCCCGGTGAACTGCACCAGCAGCCAGCTGTCCGCCTCCGGCAGCACCCGCAGCGATTCCAGGTAGGCGTGCTCCTCACGCATCAGCTGCGCCATCCGCCCGTCCAGCGCCTCCAGCTGGCCGGGGGAGCAGTGCTCGAGCAGCTGCGACACGTGGTCGGCGGCCTGGCAGATGTCGTCGTACCCGAGCACCAGCAGCGACTCGTACGCCGGTACCGGCACCAGCTCCAGCTCGGCGTGCAGCACGGTCACCAGGGTGCCCTCGCTGCCGACCAGGGCCCTGGCCACGTCGAACCCGTTCTCCGGGAGCAGCGAGTCCAGGTTGTAGCCGGAGACGCGGCGCGGGATCTTCGGATAGCCGCGCCGGATGTCACCCAGGTACTCGGCGACGAGACGGTCCAGACCGTCGTACAGCTCGGCCCGCCGGCCGCCCTCGGCGGCGATCCGGGCCCGCTCGGCCTTCGAGGTGGGCCCCACCCACATCCGCAGCCCGTCGTAGGTCATCACTTCGAGCCGGCGCACGTTGTCGACCGTCTTGCCGTAGGCCTGCGCGGACGCCCCGCACGAGTTGTTGCCGATCATGCCGCCGAGCGCGCAGTGGCTGTGCGTCGAGGGCTTCGGGCCGAACTTGAGCTTGTGGCCGGCCAGCCGCCGGTTGAGTTCGTCCAGCACGATGCCCGGCTCCACCACGCAGGTGCGGGCGTCGGGGTCGACGGAGACCAGCGCGTTGCAGTGCTTGCTCCAGTCGATCACCACGGCCTCGTTCGTGGTCTGCCCGGCGAGACTCGTGCCGCCGCCGCGCGACAGCACCGGCACGTCGAAGCGGGCGCACAGCTCCAGCGCGTGGGCGCCGGCCTCCACGGTGCGGGGCACGACCACGCCGAGCGGGACCTGCCGGTAGTTGGAGCCGTCCGTCGAGTAGGCGCCCCGGCTCCCGGTATCGAAACGGACCTCCGCGTCGGTCCCGGCCCGCAGGGCCTTGACCAGGCTGTCCAACGACTCTCCGGGAACGCGTGTGCTCATGGCCGACCTCCGGGCTGACGTGGAGTTTCCTCCGGTGCGGCCCCCCGGGTACCCAGGAAGTCGACTTCCTTCGCCAGGACGATCCGGGCGTCCATGTTGCGCTCCATCATTTCCAGCGCCGCGTCCGCCAGGTGCGGATGGATCGAGGCGACGGCGTCCCTCGGCACCGTGACCTCCAGATGGCGGATGTGCGCGTCCAGGGCCGAGTACAGGACGCACTGCTCGGTGACCTGGCCGGTCAGCACCACCGTCCCGATGCCCAGCTGCCACAGCAGATAGGCCAGGGGGGTGTCGTAGAAGATCGAGTGCCGGGCCTTCACGACGAACAGCGAGTCGTCGTCGGGCCGGATCGGTTCGACCAGCGCGCCGTGCGGGCGGGACAGCGCGGTCTCGACCAGTTCGCCGTGGTGGGAACGCCAGCGCCCGAAGTTGTCGTTGGCGTAGATCACCGGCACGCCCGCGTCCCGGGCCCGGCCGATCAGGTCCGCCAGGACGGGCACCACCTGCTCCGCGGCGGGCAGCAGCAGCTCCGCGTCCTCGTGGTCGTACGTGTTGATCATGTCGATGACGACGAGCGCGCGGCCGTCGGTCGAACCGGACCCGGTCACGGCGTTCACCACCTTCCGCTGCTGTCGCGGTCAGGTCCGCAGCCGGGGGAGGACCTTGGTGCGGTAGAAGTCGAAGAAGCCCTGCTGGTCCTTGCCGATCTGGTTGACGTAGACGGTGTCGAAGCCCGCGTCGACGAACGCGGAGACCGCCTTGACGTGTTCGTCCGGATCGTCGCCGCACGGAACCGAACCGGCCACCTGCTCCTCGGTGACCAGGTCCATGGCCTGCTCGAAGTGGCGCGGGGTCGGCAGGATCTGCGGGAGCTCGCCCGGCAGCCGCTCGTTCGCCCACAGCCGGTGCGCGGTGCGCACCGCCTCCGGCCGGTCGGTGCCCCAGCACACCTTCATCCCGCCGTACACCGGGCTGGTGCCGCCGCCACCGCGCCGGAAGCGCTCCACCAGCGACTCGTCGGGCATCATCGTGATCAGCCCGTCGCCGATCCGCGCGGCCACCTCGGCGGCCTGTGGGCCGAACGCCGACACGTCGATCGGCACCGGCTCGTCCGGCACGGTGTACAGCCGCGCGTTCTCGACGGTGTAGTGCTTGCCGCGATGGCTGACCTGCTCCCCGGTGAACAGCCGCCGGATGATCTGTAGGGCCTCCTCCAGCATCTCCAGCCGCACCGGAGCCTCCGGCCAGACGGTCCCGAGGATGTGCTCGTTCAGCGCCTCACCGGTGCCCACGCCCAGCCGGAACCGCCCGCCCAGCTGCACCGCGCTGGTCGCGGCGGCCTGGGCGATCACGGCGGGATGGGTGCGGATCAGCGGGCAGGTCACCGCCGTCTCCACGGGCAGCGAGACCGCCTGCGACAGGGCACCGATCACCGACCAGACGAACGGGCTCTGCCCCTGGCCGTCGTGCCAGGGGTGGTAGTGGTCCGATATCCACAGCGACTCGAAGCCGGCCTGCTCGGCCATCCGCGCCTGCTCGACGAGTTCCGCCGGGGTGTGCTCCTCGCACGAGAGGAAGTATCCGAAGGCCGCCATCGTCTCTCCTGAACCACGTGTACGTCTGGGGTCCGCTGCCGAGTACCCGATGGCCACCGGGTTGTGCACGGCGTGTCGCACGGATCAGGAGGGGTACCGGGGATGCGGGTCCCCGAAGACCGACCTCACGGAGGTTCACATGGCACTGCGCCTGCTGCCCCGGAAGGCCTGGCGGAACTGGCGGCGCTCCGACGACCTGCGGATCCCGCTCCGATCGACCGACACCGAGGACGCGAGCCGGCGGTTCCTCCTCTACGGCGCCCTGCCCCTGTGGGTACTGCCCGGCCTCGCGGACTGGTGGATGCACAGGCGGACCCGGATCGAGCACACCAGCGGGACCAGGGAGTCCGCGGTCCACGCGTTGATGATGACCGAGACCGGCGTGCCGGTGCTCATGGGTCTGCTGGCCCGGGTCAACCCGCTCGTGCTCACCGTCATGGGCGGCGCGGCACTGGTCCACGGGGCGACCGCCGTCTACGACGTGTCGCTGGCCGTCGGCGAGCGCGAGGTCCGCCCCGTCGAGCAGCACATCCACAGCTTCCTGGAGGTGCTGCCGCTCACCGCCCTCTCGTTCACCGCCTGTCTCCACGCCGACCAGGTCCGCAGGGCGCTGCGCGGCGGCACCGGACCCGAGGACTGGCGGCTGCTCCCCAAGGAGCGGCCGCTGCCCGCCACGTACCTGGCCGCGCTCGCCGGAGTGATCGTCGCCGGTGTCGCCGTGCCGTACGCCGAGGAACTGCGGCGCTGCCTGCGCACCGCGGCACGCGAAGGGAGCCGGCCATGACGGAAGCGCCGGGCGACGAACGCGCCCCCGACCTCCAGCAGGCCGCCCCGGGTCCCGAGCCGGCGCCGGACCGGCTGCCGCCCGACCGCAGCCAGGCCATCCTGGAGGCCACCAAACAGGTGGGCGCCATCCTGAAACGCGCCGGGCACAAGTTCGCCCTCGCCGGAAGCGTCGCGGTGTACGCGCACGGCGGTACCGGCACCCTCCAGCACGACACCGACTTCTGCGTGCTCCCCGAGGACGCCGAGGCGGTGGCCGGGTCGCTGCGCACGGCCGGGCTGACCGTGCGGGTGCCGCCGGAGGACTGGCTGGTGAAGACCACCTGTTTCGACCAGGACGTGGACATCATCTTCGAGCTGGCCCACCAGCCGGTCACCGTGGACCTGCTGTCCCGGGCCGAGGAACTCCCGGTGGACTCGGTGCACATGCCGGTGCTCTCGGCGACCGACCTCGTGGTCAACCTGAGCACCGCCTTCTCCGAACACCACTGTGACTTCGGGGCCGTACTCCCGGTGGCCCGCTCGCTGCGCGAGAAGGTCGACTGGCCTGAGGTGCGCCGCCGCTGCGGCGACGAACCGATGCCGGCCGCCTTCCTCTACCTCCTGGAACGCCTGAACGTCATCGACCCCGAACCGGAGGAGCGATGAACCTGGAATACCGCGTCGCCCACGTCGCCGAACGGCTGGCCGCGGGGCAGTGCGGCGAACTGGGGGTACGAGCCGAGATCCGGGGCGGCGCGGTCCTGCTGACGGGGACCGTCCCCTCGGCCGGCTGCCGTGACGACATCCTCCGCGTCGCCCACGACGAACTCCCGGACGTGCCGGTGCACTGCGATCTCGTCGTCGCGGAGAACGCCCCGCCCGACCACCCAGAGGAGCTCCCATGACCCGGGTAGCCGCCGTCGGTGACATCCACCTGGGCCCCGACAGCCGGGGCACCCTCCGCCCGGCCTTCGACACCCTGCCCGACTGCGCCGACGTGCTCCTGCTGGCCGGGGACCTCACCCGGCACGGCACCCCCGAGGAGGCACGGGTGGTGGCCGGGGAGATCGCGGACCTGGGCGTCCCGGTCGTCGCCGTCCTCGGCAACCACGACCACCACGACGACCACCCCGACGAGATCACGGCCATCCTGCGGGACGCCGGCGCGCACGTCCTGGAGGGCGAGGCCACCGTCGTCACCCACGGCGGTCTGCGGATCGGGGTGGCCGGGACCAAGGGGTTCGGCGGCGGGTTCGTGGGCCGCTGCGCCGGGGAGTTCGGCGAGCCCGTGATGCGGGAGTTCGTACGGTACTCACGGCACCGTGCCGACGGCCTGCGCACCGCCCTGGAGGAGCTCAGGGGACGCGAGTGCGACGTACGGATCGCCCTGACCCACTTCGCCCCCGTGCCCGACACCCTGGCCGGCGAACCCCTGGAGATCTACCCGTTCCTCGGCAGCTACCTGCTCGCCGAGGCCATCGACACCGCGGGGGCCGACCTCGCCGTCCACGGACACGCGCACGCCGGCACCGAACACGGCATGACCGGCGGCGGAGTGCGGGTGCGCAACGTCGCCCAGCCCGTGATCGAGCGGGCCTTCCACGTCTACTCCCTGAATCCCCGCGATCCCGGGGAGGGATCCGGCGCCACGGGTACCCGGTCGCCGGAAGACACCGTCCGACAGTGAGAAGGGGGCCGGTCATGGCCCAGCACGTACGCGACATCATGACCAGCGACCTGGTGACCGTCGAACCCCAGGCGTCGGTGGCCGCCGTCGCCCGGGTGATGCGGGACGAGGACGTCGGCGCGGTCCTGGTGACCGAGGAAGGGCACCTGCGCTGCCTGGTGAGCGACCGCGACCTGGTGGTGCGGGCCTTCGCCGAGGGCGCCGACCCCGACCGGACCACGATCATGCAGGCGGCCAGCACCGACCTGGTCACCGTCACCCCGGACGACAGCCTGGACCAGGCGGTCCGGCTGATGCGCGAGCACGCCGTCCGGCGCCTCCCGGTCGTCGACGGCGACCGCCCCGTGGGCATCCTCGCCCTCGGCGACCTCGCGATGGAGCGCGACGAGCGGTCCGCCCTCGGCGACATCAGCGCGGCCCGTCCCAACACCTGAGGTCCCGGCGTCCTCAGCCGATCGGGTGCCACCGCCCAGCCGCGCGAGTGTTTCGCGCCGGCCGGGAACCCGCTCCGAGCCCGTGACGGGCAAGGCATGACGAGAGCACGGCGGCGGGCCGTCGGGAGGAGCGTCGGGTGGAGCCTGAACGAGGCGGGGCGGGGGAGAGGTTCGCGGACGCGGTCGACGCCCGGCTGCCCGTGCACGACGGGGCCGGACAGCTGCTCCGCAAGGCCTTCCCCGACCACTGGTCCTTCCTGCTCGGCGAGATCGCCCTGTACAGCCTGGTCGTCCTGGTGGTGACCGGCGTCTGGCTGACCTTCTTCTTCAAGCCCGAGATGCGGGAGGTCGTGTACCAGGGGCCCTACACGCCCTTGCAGGGGCAGCCCGTCTCCGGGGCCTTCGACTCCACCCTCCACATCAGCTTCGACGTCCGTGGCGGCCTGCTGATGCGGCAGGCCCACCACTGGGCCGCGCTGGTGTTCGTCGGCGCGATCGGCGTGCACCTGCTGCGGATCTTCTTCACCGGAGCGTTCCGCCGCCCCCGCGAGATGAACTGGGTCATCGGCGTCACGCTCTTCGCGCTCGCACTGGCCGAGGGCTTCGCCGGCTACTCCCTGCCGGACGACCTGCTCTCGGGCACCGGGCTGCGGATCGCCGAGGGCATCATGCAGTCGATCCCGATCATCGGCACGTACGTGGGCATCCTCTTCTTCGGCTCCGAGTTCCCCGGCCACGACATCATCCCCCGGCTGTACAGCCTGCACATCCTGCTGCTGCCGGGCGTGCTGATCGGCCTGGTGACGGTCCACCTGATCCTGGTCTTCCACCTCAAGCACACCCAGTGGCGGGGGCCCGGCCACAAGAACTCCAACGTGGTGGGGAAGCCGCTCTACCCGCAGTTCTCGGCCTCCTCCATCGGACTGTCCCTCACCGTCGCCGGTCTGCTGGTCGCCCTGGCCGGCGTCGCCCAGATCAACCCGGTCTGGGTGTACGGCCCGTACCGCCCCGACCAGGTGTCCACGGGCTCCCAGCCGGACTGGTACGTCGGCTTCCTGGAAGGCTCGCTGCGGCTCGTCCCGCCCTGGGAGACCAACCTCGCCGGCCACACCCTCATGTGGAACGTCCTGCTGCCCGCCGTCGTACTGCCCGCGCTGCTCTTCGCCGTCCTGTACGCCTACCCGTTCGTCGAGCAGCGGCTGACGGGGGAGTGGCGGCAGGAGCAGCACTTCAGCGAGCGGCCCCGGGAACGCCCCGTGCGCACGGGCCTCGGCGCGGCGGGCGTCACCTTCTACGGCGTGCTGGTGCTGGCCGGCGGCAACGACGTGATGGCGCAGACCTTCCGGATCTCGGTGAACGCGCTGACCTGGATCTTCCGGATCGCCCTGATCGTCGGCCCGGTGCTGGCCTTCTTCGTCACCCGCGCCCTGTGCCGCGCGCTGCTCCACGCCGAACAGGAACGGCTGGTCGAGGGGGAGGAGACCGGGCTGGTGCGGCAGACCCTCGCCGGGGGTTACGAGAGTGGGCACCGGCCGGTGACCGACTTCCGGCCGGGCGCCCCGCGCCGGCCGCTCAGTCCCCCTGCTCAGTCCCCCGGTTCACGTACTGGAACACCAGCCCCGCGACCCCCCGGGCCAGAACGCCGAAACCGATGAGGAACAGCCACAGCCCGAACACCACACCGGTCGCCGCGACGGCGAACCCGAGCGCGGTGACGATCGGCCAGGGACTGTGCGGCGGGAAGAACTCCACCGGCCCGGCGGTGTCGGCCACCTCCGCGTCGGTACGGTCCTGGGGGCGCGAGCCGTGGCGCACATAGTGCGTCGCGCAGAAGAACGACACCACCGAGGCCATCCCGAACGCCACGATCAGCGCCGCCGTACCCGCCGGATCGGCGTGCGACCACACCCCGTAGAGCGCGGCGGCGGCGCCGAAGAAGACGGCCACCCCGCCGAAGAGCAGTGCCTCGACCTTCACCGCCGACCCTCCTCCGCCAGCTTCCGCGCGACCTCCGGATGGTGCAGGTCGAACGCCGGTGACTCCGACCTGACCCGGGGGAGCGCCACGAAGTTGTGCCGCGGCGGCGGACAGGAGGTCGCCCACTCCAGGCCCCGCCCGAAGCCCCACGGGTCGTCCTCCTCGACCTGCTCGCCCTGGTGCGCGGTGAGCCAGACGTTGTAGAGGAACGGCAGCGTGGAGACGCCGAGCAGGAACGCGCCCGCCGACGAGACGGTGTTGAGCAGGGTGAACCCGTCCGTCGGCAGGTAGTCGGCGTACCGGCGGGGCATGCCCTCCGCCCCGAGCCAGTGCTGCACCAGGAACGTCAGCTGGAACCCCGGGAACAGCAGCCAGAAGTGCACCTTGCCCCACCGCTCGTCGAGCATCTTCCCGGTGAACTTGGGCCACCAGAAGTAGAACCCGGCGAACATCGCGAACACCACCGTCCCGAACAGCACGTAGTGCAGGTGCGCCACCACGAAGTACGAGTCGGTGACGTGGAAGTCCAGCGGCGGCGACGCGACCAGCACCCCGCTCAACCCGCCGAGCAGGAACGTCACGAGGAAGCCCATCGACCACAGCATCGGCGTCTCGAACGAGAGCGAGCCCCCGCGCATCGTCCCGATCCACGCGAAGAACTTGATGCCGGTCGGCACCGCGATCAGGAACGACATGAGGGAGAAGAACGGCAGCAGCACCGCGCCGGTGGCGAACATGTGGTGCGCCCAGACCACCGCGGACAGCATGGTGATGGAGGTGGTCGCCCCGATCATCGGCAGATAGCCGAACAGCGGCTTGCGCGAGAACACCGGGATGATCTCGGAGATGATGCCGAAGAACGGCAGCGCCACGATGTACACCTCGGGGTGCCCGAAGAACCAGAACAGGTGCTGCCACAGCAGCGCCCCGCCGTTGTGCGCGTCGAAGACGTGCGAGCCGAACTTCCGGTCGCACTCCAGGGCGAGCAGCGCGGCCGTCAGCACCGGGAACGCGGGCAGCACCAGGATGGACGTGAACAGCACGTTCCAGGTGAACATCGGCATCCGGAACATGGTCATGCCCGGCGCGCGCAGACACATGACGGTGGCGAGGAAGTTGACGGCGCTGAGCGTCGTGGACACGCCCGAGACCACCAGCCCCATCGTCCACAGGTCACCGCCCGCCCCGGGGGAGCGGTACGCGCTGTTCAGCGGCGCGTAGGCGAACCAGCCGAACGACGCGGCCCCGCCGGGCACCAGGAATCCGGAGACCACGATCAGCCCGCCGAACAGGTACATCCAGTACGACAGCGCGTTGAGCCGGGGGAAGGCCAGGTCGGGCGCGCCGATCTGGAGCGGCATGACCGCGTTCGTGAACCCGGCGAACATCGGGGTCGCGAACAGCAGCATCATGATCGTGCCGTGGATGGTGACGAACTCGTTGTAGGTCTCGTTGCTGAGGAACTGAAGGCCGGGGCGGGCCAGTTCGGCGCGCATGCCGAGGGCCAGCAGCCCGGCGAACAGGAAGAAGCAGAACGCCGTCACCATGTAGAGCCGGCCGATCACCTTGTGGTCGGTCGTGGTGGCCCAGCCCAGCAGTCTGCGTCCGAGGGGCGCCGGTGCGGCGGGAGGCGGCGGCTCTTCGTGGACGCGTTGCGACAGTTGGGTCATGGTCCTCCTCAGCCGTGCCGGGCGCGACGAGCGCCTCGCGGGTGCCCTGCCCGCCGGCCGGGAAAACCGGCCGCTGCACGCGAACGCCGGGTGCGCGTGGCGACGCTACCGGTGTCCCGCCCGATGCCCTGTCCGCCACGCCTCGCAGACCGGGCATTCCACGCCGGGTGGGGGGTACTCGCCGCCCATGCATACGACACTTCAGCAACTGGCCGCCGGCGGTTCGGCAGCGGGGGCGGCAGCGATCGTCGTCTGTGGCGTGCTCATCGCGGCCGCCCTGGTCGCGGCCGTACGCCTGGGCATCCGGGTGCGGCGGCGGGAGTCCCCCGCACCCCGGCCCGAGGAGCAGCCGAAGCTGCCCAGCACCGGGCCGGTGCGCGAGGAACGCAGCGTGCGCGAGCCGAACGAGGTGCCCCGGGCGTCGGATGACGACGACCGTCTCACCCCGCACCAGCTCGGCAACGTCTCCACCCGGCCCAGCGGCGACCAGACCCGCCGCCGCTGGCACCCCGGTTCCAGCGGCTCCTTCGGCGGCGGGGGCGGCGGCACCACCTGACGTGCCGGCGTCCGCCGACGGGGGACGGGGGACGGGGGACGGG
>NZ_LBMU02000043.1 GCF_001005085.2 Streptomyces humi | reverse complement strand
GCAGTCGGCTTGACTTCGTCATTGAGACTCCAGCGCGTCGTCGCGGGTGCCCTCGGCACGGCCTGCGGCGCGCGGGGATTCGCGGGGTGCCCCGTCGGGGTGGGCCGTGTCCTCGGGCGCGCGGCCGCCGGGGGCCTTGTCCCCGGGTATGGACAGGGCCGCGGCGCTGGCCGCGAGTGCGACGGCGCAGGCCATGGCGAAGGCCAGCAGGTAGCCGTGCAGGGTGGGAATCGGGACACCGCCGACGAGGCCGGTGTGATGGGTGAGGACGGCGGCCACGGCGGCGCTGGAGGTGGCCTGGCCGATGGTGCGCATGAGGACGTTGACGCCGTTGGCGGAGGCGGTCTGGCTCGCCGGGACGGCCCGCAGGATGAGGGTGGGCAGCGCGGAGTAGGCCAGGGTGGTGCCGGTGGCGACGACGGTGGCACCCAGGATGATCATCCAGAGGTCGCGGCTGTCGGCGATGCGCACCACGTATCCGCAGGCGATGACCGCGGCGCCGAGGGCGAGGGTGACGCGCGGGCCGCGGGCGGCGGAGATCCGGGCCGAGAGCGGGGAGAACACCAGCATGGTGACGCCACCGGGCAGCAGGCACAGGCCGGTGGCGACGATGGACAGGCCCAGACCGTACCCGGTCGCCTTCGGCGCCTGCACCAGCTGGGCGGTGACGAGGGAGTTGGCGTAGAAGGCGAACCCGGTGAGCAGGGCGGCGACGTGGGACAGGCCGACCCGGGGCCTGGCCACCAGGTGCAGGTCGACCAGCGGCTGGGCGGTGCGCAACTGCTGCCACCACCACAGGGCGAGCACCAGTACCGCGGCGGCGAACAGGCCCAGCACCCGCGGGCTGCCCCAGCCCCACTGACCGCCCTGGGAGACGCCGAGCAGCAGACAGGTGAGGGCGACGGCGAGCCCGAGCGCGCCGAGCACGTCGAACCGGCCGGCCTCACGCACCGGGGACTCCCGCACCGCCCACCACACGGCGGCCACCCCGAGCGCGCCGAGCAGGCTGGTCAGCCAGAACATGGTGTGCCAGTCGTAGTACTGCACCACCAGCGCGGCCAGCGGCAGGCCCAGCGCGGCGCCGATGCCGACGGTGGAGCTCATCAGCGCGACCGCCGATCCCCGGCGCTCGGGCGGCAGTTCGTCCCGCAGGATGCTGATCGACAGCGGTACGACGGAGGCGGCGGCGCCCTGCATGGCGCGGGCGGCGATGAGCACGGCGATGTCCGACGACAGGGCGCACAGCACGGAGCCCACCGTCATCAGGGCGAGGGCGCCGGTGAGCACCCGGCGCTTGCCGTACATGTCGCCGGCCCGGCCGAGCACGGGGGTGAGGACCGCCCCGGAGAGCAGGGTCGCGGTGACCGTCCAGGAGACGGCGCCGGCCGAGGAGTGGGTGAGCCGGGGCAGGTCCGGCAGGAGCGGGACGACCACCGTCTGCATGACGGCCATGAGGATCCCGCCGAAGGCCAGGACCGGGATCGTCAGCCGCTCCCGGAGTCCGGGCGGTGCGGCGGACCGCTCCGCGGAGCCGGCGGTCGGGGCGGGGCGGTCCATCGGCACTCCTGCGGGCGACGCGAAGAAGAAGGTGAATATGAATTCACCTTATCGGGTGAATGACCTTTCACCAACGCGGGCCCGGGAAGCGCCTGGTGGCTACGACCGGACGTGCAGGGCGCGCGCCGCGCGCGGTCCGAGCCACCGCTTGAACCGGCGCAGCGTCTCCAGCCGTCCGGCCGCCTTGTCGAGGCCGTAGTAGAGCTGGGGCGGCACGTAGGGCAGCAGCGGCGAGTGGCGCTGGCCCAGCAGGGCGAACATGCGGTGCGCGGGCAGGTCGATGTAACGGGGCAGGTTCTCGTACCACTGGGCGCTCAGCCGGGCGGCGCTCTGGGCGGAGACCAGTTCGGCGCGGCGCCGGCCCTCGTAGGCGGCGAGGGCCTGCGGTACGGCGCCGTGCTCGCGCAGGGCGTCGGCGAGGCACATCGCGTCCTCCAGGGCGAGGGTGGTGCCGGCGCCGATGGAGTAGTGGGTGGTGTGGGCGGCGTCGCCGAGCAGGACCAGGTTGCCGTGGTGCCAGCTGCGGTTGGTGAGGGTGCGGAAGGCGGGCCAGGCCGCGGAGGAGCCGCCGATCAGCGGCTGTCCGCCGAGGACGCCGGCGAACAGCTTCTCCAGCACGACGAGTTGCCCGGCCTCGTCCATCGCGTCCAGGCCGAGGCCGGTGAGCGTCTCGGGGGCGCACTCGATCACGCAGGTGCTGTGCCCGTCGTCGTACGGGTAGCCGTAGCACCAGACCCAGCCGTGTCCGGTCTCGGCGAAGGCGAAGGTGAAGGAGTCGAAGACCTGGGTGGTGCCGAGCCAGACGTAGTGGTTGCGGCCCTCGGTGACCCGGGTGCCGAAGTGGCCGGCGTGCCGGGTGCGCAGGGCGCTGTGGATGCCGTCGGCGGCGACGACCAGGTCGGCCTCGGGGAGGTTCTCGGGTGTGATCTCCTCCTCGAACTCCAGCCGCACACCGAGGGACCGGGCGCGGTCGGCGAGGATCTCCAGGAGGCGGTGGCGGCCGATGCCGTGGCCCGGGTCGCCGGGACGGCAGGTGATCCGGTCGCGGACGTGGGCGACCCCCTGGGTCCAGCGCACCGAGCTCTCCTCGACGAGGCGGGCCGACTCGGGGTCGTACGTGTGGAGCCGGTCGAGCAGGGCGCGCCAGTAGGTGACGCCCCAGCCGTAGGTCGAGCCCTCGGGGTTGCGCTCGTGGACGGTGACGTCGTGGGACGGGTTTTGCCTCTTGAGCAGGATCGCGAGATACAGGCCGGCGGGCCCGCCTCCGACGCAGTCGACCTTCACGCACACACCCCTGGGTTTCACCGAACGTGGTCAATTGGCACCGCAGGGTAGCAGCGCGGGCTAGCCCGGCCGGGTTTTCGAATCGCGCCAGATTGACGCCGTGAGCCACGACACCCGGACGGCGGACCGGCGCCAAGGATCGACGGGAACCGCCCCGTCCGAGCAAGGAATTCCCCGTTCCGGAACCGTGCGGGCCATCGCCCCGGCAAGATCATCTTTGTTAAATCCTGTATGACATGTAGTCAATTGTCCTGATCGCGGCCAACCCGATCCGGGCGATTTCACCCGCCGGGAAACCGCCGGATAGGCATACGGAGTCATCACCCGCACCCACCACAGGAGGCATCCGTATGCCCGGACCCACCCGTCGTCGCGCGCTCACCGCAGGGGCCGCCCTGGCCGCCGCGGCCGGCGCCGCAGCGCTCCTCGCCCCCGGTGCCTCGGCCGCACCTCACTCGCACGAAGGATCCCTCGAACCCTTCGACGAGGTCTACAAGGGCCGCCGGATACAAGGCCGTCCGGCCGCCATGGACCACGGCACGGGCGGTCACCAGCACGGCCACGGCGGCGGATACGCGGTGTTCGTGGACGGCGTGCAGCTGCACGTGATGCGGAACGCCGACGGCAGCTGGATCAGCGTGGTCAGCCACTACGACCCGGTCACCGGCCCGCGCGCCGCCGCCCGCGCGGCGGTCGACGAGCTACAGGGCGCCACGCTGCTGCCGTTCCCCGCCAACTGACCGCCCCCGCAAGGACTTCCGGAGCCCCGATCCACATGACCGTACGCAAGAACCAGGCCGCCCTCACCGCCGACGAGAAGCGGCGGTTCGTGGCCGCCGTCATCGCGCTGAAGCGCGACGGCCGTTACGACGGCTTCGTGCGCACGCACAACGCCTTCATCATGTCCGACACGGACGACTCCGAGCGCACGGGCCACCGTTCGCCGTCGTTCCTGCCCTGGCACCGCAGATTCCTGCTCGACTTCGAGCGGGCCCTCCAGTCGGTGGACCCCTCGGTGGCACTCCCCTACTGGGACTGGAGCGCCGACCGGACCGTCCGGGCCTCGCTGTGGGCGCCGGACTTCCTGGGCGGCACCGGACGCGCCTCCGACGGGCGGGTGACGGACGGCCCGTTCGCCGCGTCCGCCGGCGACTGGCCGGTCAACGTCCGTGTGGACGGCCGTACTTATCTGCGCAGGTCGCTCGGGACCGGCGTGCGCGAGCTGCCCACCCGGGCCGAGGTCGACTCGGTGCTGGGCATCGCCACGTACGACATGGCGCCCTGGAACAGCGCCTCGGACGGCTTCCGGAACCATCTGGAGGGCTGGCGCGGGGTCAATCTGCACAACCGGGTCCACGTCTGGGTCGGCGGCCAGATGGCCACCGGCGTCTCGCCCAACGACCCGGTGTTCTGGCTGCACCACGCCTTCGTCGACAAGCTGTGGGCCGAGTGGCAGCGCCGGCATCCGCAGGCGGTCTACCTGCCGGGCGGCGGCACCCCGGACGTGGTGGACCTGAACGAGACGATGAAGCCGTGGAACGACGTGCGGCCGGCCGACCTGCTCGACCACACGAGGTTCTACACGTTCGACACCCAGGCGGCCTGATCAGGCCTGAGCGGTACGGCACTCCGGGTGGCCCCAGCCCTGCGCGTTCTTGGCGATGGACTCGCCGGCCGCGTAGGGGCGGCCGCACAGGCAGCGGCCGGGGAACTTCGCCTTGATCGTACGGGCGGTGCCGGCGGACCCGGCCGTCTTCCGGGCCGCCGCCTTGCGGCGCGGAGCCGTGGCGGGGGCGGCGGACGTCGGGGACGGCGGCGGGACCGGGGAGCCGAGCGCGCTGCCGGCGGCCTCCTGGACCACGGCCGCCTGGCTGGCCGCGCGGTCGGCGAAGTCGTTCAGCGGGTCGCCGTCCACCTGGTGGGCGGGGACGTAGCGGAAGTCCACCGTGCGGCCGTCGAGGAGTTCGTCGATGCGGACCACCAGGTCCTGGTTGGCGACCGGCTTCCCGGCGGAGGTCTTCCAGCCGTTGCGCTTCCAGCCGGGCAGCCAGGTGGTGACCGCCTTCATGGCGTACTGCGAGTCCATCCGGACCTCGAGCGGCACGTCCGGGTCGACGGCCGCGAGCAGCCGTTCCAGGGCGGTCAGTTCGGCGACGTTGTTGGTGGCCCTGCCGAGCGGGCCGGCCTCCCAGCGGGCCGGGGTCGCCGCGTCGTCGGACACCACCCAGGCCCAGCCCGCCGGCCCCGGGTTTCCCTTAGAAGCCCCGTCGCACGCGGCCACCACTCGTTCACGCATGGGCCCGATCATGCCACGGCCGGACGCACCGCCCGGCCGCGGCCCGGTGTCCGTGCTGCTCAGACGTCCCTGGCCGACGGCAGCTCGCCCCCGGCGGTGGTGAGGCCGATCACCGGGAAGCCGGCGCCCCGCGGGTCACCGAGCGCGGCGAACCGGCCGAAGGGCATGCTCAGCGGGCCGAGGCGGAGAACCCGGCGCCTTCCGGTCGTACCGCCCTGGCCGCGGCCCTTCCGGTCCAGCGGATTCTCCCGGTTCCTCACGCCGGCCGTCCCGCGCACCGCCCGCGCGCCGAATGACGGGCTCCGGCGGACACTGGGGGGGACGGCGGCCTTCGGCGGACGGGGCGCGGTATGGCGGACGTGATGCGGGCGTGGTCGGTGGCGCGGCCGGGGCCCGTCGAGGGTGATCCGCTCCGGCTCGTCGAGCGACCGGTGCCGGTGCCCGGCGCGGACGAACTGCTGGTGCGGGTGCTGGCCTGCGGGGTGTGCCGCACCGACCTGCATGTCACGGAGGGCGATCTCCCGGTGCGCCGGCCCGGGGTGACACCGGGACACGAGGTGGTCGGCGAAGTGGCGGGCGCGGGTGCCGCGGTGGCGGACTTCGCACTCGGCGAACGGGTCGGCGTGGCCTGGCTGCGGCGCACGGACGAGGAGTGCGCGTACTGCCTGCGGGGCGCCGAGAACCTGTGCCCGGACTCGCGGTACACCGGCTGGGACGCCGACGGCGGATACGCGCAGTACACGACCGTGCCGGCGGCCTTCGCCCACCGGCTGCCCGGGACCCTGGACGACGTGGCGCTCGCGCCGCTGCTGTGCGCCGGGATCATCGGCTACCGCGCGCTGCGCCGGGCCTCGCTCCCGCCGGGTGGCCGGCTCGGCCTCTACGGTTTCGGCGGCAGCGCCCACCTGTGCGCGCAACTGGCACTGGCGCTGGGCGCCCGGGTGCACGTGCTCACCCGGGGTGCCGAGGCCCGGCGGCTGGCACTGGAGCTGGGCGCGGCCTCGGCACGGGACGCCCGCGAGGCGCCGCCCGAGCCGCTGGACAGCGCGATCCTGTTCGCCCCGGTCGGCGATCTGGTGCCGGTGGCGCTGCGCGCCCTGGACCGGGGCGGGGTGCTGGCGGTCGCGGGCATCCACCTCAGCGACGTACCGCCGCTGAACTACGAGCGGGAGCTGTTCTACGAGCGGGAGCTGCGCAGCGTCACCTCCAACACCCGGGGCGACGCGCGGGAGTTCCTGGCCCTCGCCGAGCGGCACCGGATCCGCCCGACCACTCACGTGTATCCGCTGTCCGAGGCTCCGCGGGCGCTGCGGGACCTGAAGGCCGGGCGCTTCGACGGGGCCGCGGTGCTGGTGAACGACCTTTCCTGAGGCCAACCCTCGCCGGGGCCGGGCACAAGAGCGGACGACCGGCGCACGACGGGCGAACGCAACCTTTTCCGCCTCGACCACCAGGTTTGCGCAACCAAGGCGTGATGCCGCCCCTTTCACGCCGTATCCGTAGATCACCAGGGCTGTTTGGCTAGTCGGTGCGCATCACCACCTCGCACCCCACCGACCCTTCGGGTCACCGTCGTTCAGCTCTCTGCTGGAGGGAATGTGTCCACACCGGACAGCGTCATCGGTTCCGCCGTCGACGAGCCCGAGCCGGATCCGGCCGCCGACGGGCAGCTCACCAGTCTGAGCACCCGGGCGGCACGCCAGCTCGCCACGACCACCAAGTCGGAACCGCAGATGCAGGCCATCACCTCGCGATGGCTGCTGAAGACGCTGCCGTGGGTGGACGTCAAGGGCGGCACCTACCGGGTCAACCGCCGCCTCCAGCTGCGCACCGGACGCGGCCGGGTGAGCTTCGAGCAGAACGGCGGGGACGACATCCGGGTCATCCCGGGGACCCTCACCGAGCTGCCGATCCTGCGGGGCTACGACAACCCCGACGTGCTGGCCGAGCTCGCCGCCCGTTTCCAGCCCCGCGAAGTGCGCGCCGGACAGCTGCTGTTCGAGGCCGGTCAGCCGGTCACCGAGACCTACCTCGTGGTGCACGGGCGGTTCACCCGGTACGCGGCCGGCAAGTACGGCGACGAGGAGGTCGTCGGGGTCGTCACCGACGGCGACCAGATGGGCGACGAGGCCGTCGGCCAGACCGACCCGCTCTGGCTCACCTCGGTCCGGGCGGAGACGGCGGGAGTGGTGCTGGCGCTGCCGTGGGCGGTCGCCGAGGAGATCATGGGCCGGGAGCCCTCGCTGGGCGCCCACCTCCAGGCCTTCGTCGACCGGCAGCGGCTGCCGATGAACCGCAAGGGCGAGGCCGAGGTGCCGGTGCAGGCCGGCCATGTCGGCGAGGAGACCCTGCGCGGCGGTTTCGTCGACTACGACCTGGCCCCGCGCGAGTACGAGCTGTCGCTGACCCAGACCGTGCTGCGGGTGCACTCGCGGGTCGCCGACCTCTACAACCACCCGATGGACCAGACCCAGCAGCAGCTGCGCCTCACGGTCGAGGAGATCCGCGAGCGCCAGGAGTGGGAGCTGGTCAACAACCGCGAGTTCGGGCTGCTGCACAACATCGACTACGGACAGCGGATCAGCTCCTTCACCGGCCCGCCCACCCCGGACGACATGGACGAGCTGATCTCCATGCGCCGCAAGACCAAGGTGATCCTGGCCCATCCCAAGGCGATCGCCGCCTTCTTCCGGCAGTGCAACCGGCGTGGCCTGGTGCCCCCCAGCGTGAACGTGGACGGGCACGAGATCCCGGCCTGGCGCGGGGTGCCGATCTACCCGTGCAGCAAGATCCCGATCAGCGACGACCACACCAGCAGCATCATCGCGCTGCGCACCGGCGAGGCCGACCAGGGGGTCATCGGCCTCTACCAGACCGGTATCCCGGAGGAGTTCCAGCCCGGCCTGAACGTCCGCTTCATGGGCGTCAACGAGCAGGCCGTCATCAACTACCTGGTGACCGCCTACTACTCGATGGCCATCCTCGTCCCCGACGCGGCCGGGATCCTGGAGAACGTCCAACTCGGCCGCACCGCCGACTGACGGCCCGGAGCACAGCCATGAGCACTGCCACCACGTCCTACGTCCTGCCCGGCCCGCCGGACATCGCGCGGAGCCTGCGCCCGGCCCGGCGCACCGGTGCGGTCCCGGGACTCCACTACCGGCCCGCCGTGCCCGCCGACCCGGAGAAGGCCGCCGAGCTCGACCGCCGCCTGGAGACCTGGGCCCGGGAGCTCGACCTGTTCCCCGAGGCCTGGAAGGGGGACTTCGCCGGCTTCCAGTTCGGCCGGGCGGTCGTACTCCAGCACCCGGGCGGTCTCGACCTGGACCGGCTCACCGCCGCCGGCAAGCTGCTGCTCGCCGAGAACATCGTGGACTCCTGCTACTGCGAGGAGGACGAGGGGCGCGGCGGATCACGGCGCGGGCTCGGCGGCCCGCTGATCATCGCCCAGTCCGCCCTCGACCCCTACCACGGCATCCCGGAGCTGGAGGAGGAGTGGCGCGCGGGGATCGCGGCCGACGGTCCGCTGCGGTCCTACCACTTCGCCCTCACCGACTTCGCGGCCTTCGCCACGCCGAGCCAGACCGACCGGTTCGTCCACGACATCGCGCGGCTGCACCTCGGGTATCTGGGCGAGGCCGCCTGGATGGAGACCGGGTACACACCGCGGGTCTGGGAGTACCTGGTGATGCGCCAGTTCAACAACTTCCGCCCCTGTCTGTCGATCGTCGACGCGGTGGACGGCTACGAGCTGCCCGAGCCGCTCTACGCCCGTCCGGAGATCCAGCGGATCACGGCGCTGGCCTGCAACGCCACCACGATCGTCAACGACCTCTACTCCTTCACGAAGGAGCTGGCGAGCGACCCGGACCACCTCAACCTGCCGCAGGTGGTGGCGGCCAACGACCGGCGCGGGCTGAAGGCGGCGTATCTGAAGTCCGTCGGCATCCACAACCGGATCATGGAGGCCTTCGAGGCGGAGTCGGCCGCGCTGTCCGCGGGTTCACCGCTGGTCGCGCGCTACGCCGAGGGACTGGCCGCCTGGGTCTCCGGCAACCACGAGTGGCACGCCACCAACTCCAGCCGCTACCACCTGCCCGACTACTGGTAGCCCACAGCCACATCCGAAACATCGTCAGCAACACGTCGAGGAGAACCTGTTGACCACCGCCCCTGTCGCTCGGAAGACCACCACGTCAGCCCCGGTGCCGACCCAGTCCAGGTACCAGAACAGCGTCGCGGAGTACTGGAACGCCGAGGAGAACCCGGTCAACCTCGAACTCGGAAAGATCGACGACCTGTACCACCACCACTACGGCATCGGTGAGGCCGACTGGTCGGTGCTGGACGAGCCCGACCCCGGGCTGCGCAAGGAGCGTGTCACCGGCGAACTGCACCGCCTGGAGCACGCCCAGGCCGAGCTGCTGGCCGGCCATCTCGGCGCGCTCACCCCGGCCGACCGGGTCTTCGACGCCGGCTGCGGCCGCGGTGGCGGCAGCATCGTGGCGAACCTCCGGTACGGCTGCCACTCCGACGGCGTCACCATCTCCGCCAAGCAGGCCGACTTCGCCAACGAGATGGCCCGCAAGCGCGAGGTCGGCGACAAGGTCCGCTACCACCACCGGAACATGCTGGACACCGGGTTCGAGACGGGCGCGTACGCGGCCTCGTGGAACAACGAGTCCACGATGTACGTCGAGCTGGAGCTGCTGTTCGCCGAGCACGCCCGGCTGCTGCGCCGCGGCGGGCGCTACGTCACCATCACCGGCTGCTACAACGACACCTACGGCCGGGCGTCCCGCGAGGTCTCCCAGATCAACGCGCACTACATCTGCGACATCCACCCGCGGTCGGAGTACTTCCGGGCGATGGCCGCGAACCGGCTGGTCCCGGTGCACGTGGAGGACCTCACCGAGGCGACGATCCCGTACTGGGAACTGCGCAAGCAGGCCGATCACCTGGTGACGGGGATCGAGGACGCGTTTCTCACCGCGTACAAGAACGGCAGCTTCCAGTACCTGCTGATCGTGGCCGACCGGGTCTGACCCGGCGGGGCCGCGGGCGCGGGGGCGGTGCCTGACACCGCCCCCGCGTCCGCGCGCCGGTCACTCGCCCTCGTACGCCTTCTTCAGCGCGGCGATGTCGAGCTTGCCCATCGCGTACATCGCCCGCGTGGTGCGCGCCGCCTTCTCCGGGGCGGCGTCGCCGATCATCTCGATCAGCCCCTCCGGGATGATCTGCCAGGACACGCCGTAGCGGTCCTTGAGCCAGCCGCAGGGGCCGCCCTCACCGCCGTTCTCGGTGAGCTTCGCCCAGTAGTGGTCGACCTCCTCCTGGCCGTCGCAGTAGACCTGGAAGGAGATCGCCTCGTTGAACGTGAACTGCGGGCCGCCGTTGAGCGCGACGAACCTGTGCCCGTTGGCCGTGAAGTCGACGGCGATCACCGAGCCGGCGGGCCCCGGCCCGGCCTCGGTGTAGCGGCCGATCCGCCCGACGGCGGAGTTCTTGAAGATCGACACGTAGTAGTGGGCGGCTTCCTCGGCCTGGCCGTCGAACCAGAGACACGTGGTGAATCCGTCGGTGGTCATGGGCACCTCCTGGAGCGTGGAACGCGGTCATGTGTACCGACCGCCGCGCGCCGGGAAACTCATCGGTCAGGCGGCCAGGCACAGCCCGCGGTGGCGGCTCGGTGTGGTCTGCCGGCGGGTGAACTCCGTCTGCACCAGGGAGAGCAGACCGCCCAGGTCGAGGCCGAGGGCGTGGGCGGCGGCCCCGAGCACCTCCGAGGAGGCCTCCTTGCGGCCGCGCTCGATCTCGGAGAGGTACGGCAGGGAGATCCGGGCCGTCTCGGCCACCTCCTTCAGGGTGCGCTCCTGGGCGAGCCGCTCCTGGCGCAGCACGTCTCCGAGGAGGTCGCGCCAGAGTGGCTGCCTGGGCTGGGGGGCCGGCTCCTGCGGGCGCAGCGGGACGACACGGGTCTGGTTCGGCGGTTGGCTGGTCACCCGCTCAGCCTAGAAGCAGTGGCTTCGCGAGGGCAGGGACCGGCATTCTGCCCTGAGTGGACGCACTGGAGTTCAGGGCAGCGAACCCGCGGTTGCGGGACATCTTCGACGAGGACGCCGAGCGGTACGAGCGGGCGCGGCCCCGCTATCCCGCCTCGCTGATCGAGGAGTTGGTCCGGGTCACGGGGGCCGGGCCGGGGGTTCGGGTGCTGGAGATCGCACCCGGCACCGGCAAGCTCACCGTCGATCTGGCCGGGTCCGGGTGCGCGATCACCGCTGTGGAGATCGGCCCGAGCATGGCCGCGGTGGCCCGCCGGCGACTGGCCGCCTTCACCGGCGTGGAGGTGGTGGTCTCGGCCTTCGAGCAGTGGCGGCCCCCGGCGGAGCCGTTCGACGCGGTGGTCTGCGCGACCGCGTTCCACTGGCTCGACCCGGAGGTACGGGTACCGAAGACGGCCCGGGTGCTGCGCCCCGGCGGTCGGCTCGGCATCGTCGCCACCCATCATGTGGCGGGCGGCACCGAGGACTTCTTCGCCGAGGTCCAGCGGTGCTACGAGCGCTGGGATCCGGCCACCCCGCCCGGGCTGCGCCAGACCCGCGAGTCCGACCTCGCGACGGACACCGGTGAGTTCACCCGCTCCCCGTACCTCACCGACGTCACCGTGCACGGCCACGCCCAGGAGATCACGTACACCGCGGACCAGTACGTCGACGTACTCCTGACCTACTCCAACCACCGGGCGCTTCCCGGGCCGGCCCGCGGCGGCCTGCTGGCGGACGTCCGGGAGCTCATCGAGTCGCGGTACGACGGGGCCGTCACCAAGCGGTACTGGCATGAACTGGTGACCGCCGTGCGCGTCGGCGGGTGAGCGTCCCGCCATGGAACGTCACAGTCTGTTTTGCGCCAGCCGTGGGAACGGGATGCATGCGTCGCGTCACCCCGGGTACCCGAAGGTCGAGGCACGCATGGGACGTCCGATTCCGGGTAACCGGGCGAGGACACAACCAGGTCAGGGCCGGTACGACCCAGGTCGCACCGCCACCCGTCGCACCTTGACTCACGTGGGAGAGGGAATGAACACCGCCGGGATCCGGTCGGAAGCAGTGGACACCGCTCAGGCCGTCGGGGCAGGGACGGCGGAAGAGGCCCTGCCGGGAATCGAGGACCCGAAGAGTGTCGCGCCCCGCGACGCGCGCGAGCTGTCCCGCCAGTTCTTCCAACGGCTCTGTGAGCTGGAGGAGGGCACGCCCGAACACCAGTACGCCCGCAACACGCTCATCGAGATGAACATGTCGCTGGTCAGGTTCGCGGCCGGGCGGTTCCGCAACCGGGGCGACGACATGGAGGACATCGTCCAGACCGGGATGATCGGCCTGATCAAGGCCATCGACCGGTTCGAGCTGTCGCGCGAGGTCGAGTTCACCTCCTTCGCGCTGCCGTACATCGTGGGCGAGATCAAGCGGTTCTTCCGGGACACCACCTGGGCGGTGCACGTACCGCGCCGGCTCCAGGAACTGCGCGTGGAGCTGGCCAAGGCGCGTGAGGAGCTGTCCAGCCGGCTGGACCGGGACCCGACGGTCGCCGAGCTGGCCACGCTGATGAACCTGTCCGAGGCCGAGGTGGTCGAGGGGCAGCTGGCCTCGAACGGCTACAACTCCTCCTCGCTGGACGCCGCGCTCACCGGGGACGGCCCGGAGGACGGCGAGGCGGTGCTGGCCGACTTCCTCGGTGTCGAGGAGGAAGGGCTGCGGCTCGTCGAGGACTTCCAGTCGCTGGCTCCGCTCATGGCCGAGCTGAGCGAACGGGACCGGGAGATCATCCATCTCCGGTTCGTGGAGGAGGCCACGCAGGCGGAGATCGGCGAACGGCTCGGCTGCTCCCAGATGCATGTCTCCCGCCTGATCAAGCGCATCATCACCCGGCTGCGGCAGGGGATGCTGGGCGAACTCGGCTGCGCCTGAGCGCGGACTCCCGGGCGCTGCCCCTCACCGGCGCGTGGGGCGGCGCCCGCGGTGCGTTCCCGGCACGGCGACGACGTGCCCTCCGTGCGGGAAGCGGGCTTCTCAGGCTGGGAAACGCACCAGGGCGCGCACCCGCTTGCCGACCGGCACCAGCTCGGCGGTGACCTCGCTGGCCACGGCGTGCACGATCTCCAGACCGTGCCGGCCGACCCGCTCGGGGTCTTTCGGGAAGCGCCGGGGCAGGGCGTCGCTGCTGTCGTACACGGAGACCAGGACGGCGCTGTCCGTGCCCTCCAGTTCGAGGATGTACGGGCCGTTGCTGTGCCGGTCGGCGTTGGTGATCAGCTCGCTCACCACGAGGAGCAGTTCGCCGTCGGACCGCGGGTCGATGGTGGCGCACCACTCGGTCCTGAGCTGCTCCAGGAAGCGGGCGGCGAAGTCCCGTGCCTCGGCGATGCAGCCGGGCTCACCGGTGTAGTGCGCGGCCCGCCGCAGCGGTTCCACGGGTACGTCGAAGCCAGTCGATATCACTGCCCCGCCCAGGTGTTCGATCATGCGTTTCTCTCTCGGAGGCCGGCCCGGCCGGTCGCTGTTGCAACCATGCTCGTACCCCGAGTGTGCCCCCGCAGTCCCCGGGGACGTTCGCCGAACGCGCACAAAGGGCGTCACGCTGGTCACATCGCCGGGGAACCGGGGCCCTCCGGCTCCGGCAGGGACGCCGAGGACGCCAGGGACGCCAGGGAGGCCGGGGAGGCCGGGGACGCCGCCGGCCGGGAGCCCGGTGCGGGCGGGGACGGCGGGGAGGACGGCGGCTCGGAGAGCGGTGACTCGGGGGACCGCGGCGACGCCGGTCCGGATTCCGGCGACTGCGGCTTCGGCGCCGGCGACGACGGCGGTTCCGACTCGGGCGACTCCGGCTTCGAGGCGGGCGAGGAGGGCGGCTCGGAGGAGGGGGATCCGGACGAGGGCGGCTCGGAGGAGGACGGGCTCGACGAGTGCGAGGACGGCGGACTGGAGGGCGGGGGCTTCGAGCCGTTGCCCGGGCTGGCGGGGGTCGAGGGAGCGGTGGAGAACGGCGGGTTCATCGGGTCCGGATCCGCCGGGGGTTTCGCCGGACGGTCCTGGTGCCCGGTGTGGTCGCCGCGGTGGCGCCCGAACCAGTCGTCGTGCCGCGGGTCGAAGATCACGAAAACGTTGACCACCTGCGCCGCGGGAGCCACGACGACCACGTTCCCGGGCCGGTACGCGGGCCACGCCGCGCCCGTGGTCCGCGGTGTGCTCCGCTGGGCGACCGGCGAGGTGAGCGGGTTGCCGCAGGCGCAGCGCACCCGGGGCACGCCGTGCCCGTCGACGAGGACCGCGGTGCCCGCCTGGAGGACGGACTGGTAGGCGGTCGCGCCGCCGTCGCGGTAGCCGTGGGCCGTGACCCGGGTGTCCGCGCGCAGCTGTACGGGGGTCAGGGAGCGCAGGTAGGCCGGGACACCGGAAGGCTGGACGCCGACCTGCGCGGCGAACGCCTTGTTGCGCGGGGGCGCGGCCTGGAAGTACCTGATCTGCTGCTCGACGTCGCAGCTGCCGGAGTTCTTGGTGCCGCTGTAGAGGCCGGGTGCCCCGCCGTCCACCCCGCGCAGCTGGTTCGACGGAGGGGCCGACGCCACCGGGGCGGCCGAGACCGGCGCGGCGACGCTCTTCCTGGTGCTGGACGCGGTGAACGGGTCCTGGCCGGTGCTGTCGGCGGCTTGCAGGAAGACCTCGGCGCGGCGGCCGGAGCCGTCACCCGGACGGGTGAGGACCACGGCCACGACCGCGGCTACCACGACGGCGGTGACGAGCATGGCCAGCCGGGGCGCGGACCGCCACCACGGCCCGTGCCGCCCCCCGCCCCCGGCGCCTCCAGCGCTCCCGGCGCCCCCGCCGCCGCCCTGGCCCCCGCCGCCGCCCTGGCCGCCACCGCCTCCCGGCGGGTGCGAGGGCGGCCCGGCGGGCCCGGACAACGGGCCGGAGGGAGGTCCTGTGGGGCGGCCGGACGACGGCGGTTCGACGCTCACGCGCTCATCTCCCCGTTGCGGGAAACGGCATCAATACAGGCGCGGCATTAAACGTCGTCAACGATTAAATGCCCTAATTGATGCATAACGAGCCCAATGTGCGCTCGTCCCGTACCGCCCGCAAGCCGACGCGGACGGCCCACCCGGCGGGCGCGGTGTCCCCGGGCTGCCTACGGTGACAGCGTGAGCCGCCGAATCGCCTCCGAGCGGCCGGTGGCCGCGCCGGCCGGTCGTTCCGTGGCCCGGCACGGCTGGCCGCGGGCCCTGGCCGTGGTGCTGGGCTCCCTGGTAGCCATGGTCGTGGTGGCCGCCCTGGGGCTGTGGGCGGCGGGCGCGGCGGACCTGCCCGGAGGCGCCTTCGCGCCGGTGGTGCTCGCGACCGTGGCGACGGCCGTCGGCGGCGCCGTGGAGCTGTCCGGGGACGCGGGCGACCTGGCCCGGACGAACGCCGGACTGACCGTCGTACCGCTGTCGGTGACGCTGGTCGGGGCACTCGTCGTCGCCGGGGGCTTCCTGCGGCCGCTGCGGCACCGCGCGGTGGCCGGGGCCGGGGAACTGGCAGGCTGGGCGGCCCGGATCGCGGTGCTGTGGCTGCTGGGGCTCGTCGGGCTGGCCCTCGGCGCCCGGCACACCTTCGCGGTCGACATGGGCAGCGGCACCCTCAGTGATCTGACCGGTCTGCTCGACGCGGCACCGAAGGTCGGCTTCACGACGGCCGTGCCGCTGACGGCCGCCCGCGGACTGCTGTGGCTCGCCGGGATCCTGGTACTGGCCCTCCTGGTGTCGCGCGGCGCCCCGCTGCCGGGACGGCTGCTGCGCTTCCAGGTGTCGGTGCGCCCGGCGGCGTACGCGATGGTGGCCCTGGTGCTGGCGTACGTCGCGCTGGCGCTGGTGGCCGCCCTGGTCACGATGGTCACCCGCGGGCACGTGCGGGAGACCCTCGCGGTGATCCTGCTGGGGCTGCCCAACCTCGCCTGGCTGGCCCTCACCCTCGGTCTCGGCGTGACCTGGGACGGCAGGGTCGACGGCCCGTTCGGGCTGCCGGTGCCGCGGGTGCTGGCCGAGGTGCTGCGCACACCGGACGTCTCGACCCTCAGTCTGCGCACGATCGCCGCCCACGACGGCCGCTGGTGGTGGCTGGCCGGGTTGGCCGCGGTGCTGCTGCTCGCGGCCGCGTTCCTGATGGCGGCGCGCTCCCCCGCCCGGATCCGCCCCTGGCGGCACGCCCTGCACCTGGCGGTCGCCCTCGCGCTGACGCTGCTGACGCTCTGTCTGGCCGGACGGGTCTCCGCCCACTACGGGCTCTCCCTGCTCGGCATCGGCGACATGGGCGGCAACCTGTCGGGGGAGCTGCTGCTGCGGCCCAGACTGTGGTCGGCGGTGGGCCTCGGCGCGCTGTGGGGTCTGCTCGCCGGTTTCCTGGGGGCGTCGGCGGCCCGCCCGGTGCCCCGGCGGGGCGAGGTGGCGGCCCGCCGCCCCTGAGGCGACCCGGACCCGGTCGACCTGAGTGGACCCGAACCTGGTCGACCTGCGTGGACCCGAATCCGGTCGACCTGCGTGACCCGGACCCGGTCAGCGGTCGCCGTCGGGGGTGACCACCCGGGTCGGTTCGTGCCGGGGCGGGTCGCCGCCGGGCACGGACCGGTCGGTGACGTACGTGGCGAGCCGCCGCCCGTCGCCGTACAGCCAGCGCCCCTCCCCCGGGTCGTACAGCCACATGGCCTCCCCGTCGACGACCAGGCCGATCCGCAGCCCGTGGGTGCGGCCCCGGAAGGACTCCCCGTCCAGGTCGCCGTCGGCCAGTTCACCGACGGCGGCGCGGTACTCGGCGAGGGTCCGTGCCACGCGGTCCAGCAGGGGGCGCGGGTCGGTGGCCTCGTCGGCCGGGCCGCCCGGCAGAGGCGGATCGTGGGGTACGGCGACGAGGTAGCGGCCGTCGACCCAGGCGGCCCAGCCGTTGGCGCAGCTGATGTGGGCCCAGTCGCCGCGCCGTTCCACGAGCTGCACCGGCAGCAGCGGGTCCAGCGGGACGGTCGGCCGGCCCGGATCGGGGGCCTCCCAGGCGGGCATGCCGTCGGCCGGGACGACGTGGCTGGGCCGGAAGCCGGGTGCGCTGGTCATCGCCTCTCCTCCTTCCGCTCCTTCCGCTCCTTCCGCTCCTTCCGCTCCTTCCGCTCCTCCGCTCCTTCCGTACCTTCCACACCTTCCGCTGCCTGCGTCATTTCCGCATCACGGCGGGTTCATGGCGGCGCAGCAGCCGGGACAGGACACAGCCGAAGACGACCGACAGCACCACCAGCATCAGCATGTTGCGCAGCCACACGCCCGCCGAGTGCCGGAAGACCGGGTCGGCGGTGGCGGCGCCCGGCACCAGCCGGTGCAGTTCGACGGTGCCGGCCATGGCACCCAGCGCCCACCGGGCGGGCACCAGCCAGGCGATCTGTTCGAGTCCCGGCACGCCGTTCAGTTTCAGCAGCGCCCCGCAGAACACGACCTGGACGATGGTGAGCAGCACCAGCAGCGGCATGGTCACCTCCTCCTTGCGGACCAGCGCCGAGATCAGCAGGCCGAGCATCATCGAGGTGAAGGCCAGCAGCGCCACGGCCAGGGTGATCTCCAGCAGGGGCGGCATCAGCACCCCCCGGCCGCCGGGCGCGTCGAGGTCGACGCCGGCCAGGCCGACCAGGGTGAGCACGACCGCCTGGAGCACGGTGACGGCGCCGAGGACGACGACCTTCGACATCACGTACGCCGATCTGGGCAGGCCGACCGCTCTCTCGCGCAGGTGGACGACGCGTTCCTTGACCAGTTCGCGCACGGCGTTGGCGGCGCCCGTCAGCACGCCGCCCGCGCACAGGATGAGCAGCGCGTTGGTCACGGTGTCCGCGGTGAGCCGGCTGCCGGCGACGGCCCGGGTCATCGCGCCCATGACGAACGGCAGTCCGATCATGATGGCGAGGAAGGTGCGGTCGGCGACCAGGACGGCCGCGTAGCGGCGGACCAGGGTGGCGAACTGCGCGAACCAGCTGCGCGGCCGCGGCGGCGGGGCCGCGGCCACCGGCCCGGAGCGCGGCAGCAGCGGCTGGGAACTGGAGTTCACCACGTACTTCCGGTGGTACGACGAGGCGCGGTAATCCCCCGCCCAGTCCCGGCCGGCGTCCTGCTCGAACGCCTCGAAGGCCGCCGGCCACTCGTCGAAACCGAAGAAGCCGAGGGCGTCTCCGGGCGGCCCGAAGTAGGCGGTCCGGCCGCCCGGTGCCAGCACCAGCAGCCGGTCGCAGACGTCCAGGCTGAGCACGCTGTGGGTGACGACGATGACGGTCCGGCCGTCGTCGGCGAGGCCGCGCAGCATGTTCATCACCGAGCGGTCCATGCCGGGGTCGAGCCCGGAGGTCGGTTCGTCGAGGAAGAGCAGGGAGGGTTTCGTGAGCAGTTCCAGGGCGACGCTGACCCGCTTGCGCTGCCCGCCGGAGAGGCTGTGCACGGGCTGGCCGGCGCGCTGTTCGAGGCCGAGTTCCCGGATCACCTCGTCGACCCGCCGGCGGCGCTCGGCCTTCTCGGTGTCCTCGGGGAAACGCAGTTCGGCGGCGTAGCCGAGGGCGTCGCGCACGGTCAGCTGGACGTGCAGGATGTCGTCCTGCGGGACCAGGCCGATGCGCTGGCGCAGTTCCGCGTAGTCGCGGTAGAGGTCGCGGCCGTCGTAGAGGACGGTTCCGTGGTCGGCGGGGCGCTGGCCGGTGAGGGCGCCGAGCAGGGTGGACTTGCCCGCGCCGCTCGGTCCGACCACGGCGAGCAGGCACTTCTCCCCCACCGGGAAGGAGACGTGGTCCAGCAGGATCCTGCGGCCCCGGTCGACGGCGACGGTGAGTTCCTGCACGTCGAGTGAGACCTCGCCGGTGTCGACGTATTCCTGGAGCTGCCCGTCGACCAGGCAGAACGCCGAGTGGCCGATGCCGACGACGTCCCGGGGGCCGAGCGGTGCGCGGCTGACCGGGCCGCCGTTGAGGTAGGTGCCGTTGTGGCTGTCGAGGTCGACGATCTCGTGGCTGCCGTCGGGGTCGGTGCGCAGTTCCGCGTGGTGGCGGGAGACCACGAGGTCGTCGACGACGATGTCGTTGTCGGAGGCGCGGCCGATGCGGACCGTGCGGGCGCCCAGCGGCCGTACCGAGGAGGGCTGCCGGAAGGTGCCGGTCCGGCTGGGCACCGAGACGGCGGCGGGGCGGTCCGGCGCGGGCGGGGCGCGGCCCACCAGGACGCCGCTCGGGCCGTCGGCGGGGCTGCCGAAGCCGATGACGGTGCCGGGGCCGACCTCCCATTCCCGGACGCGGCGGCCGTCGGCGTAGGTGCCGTTGGTGCTGCCCTCGTCCTCCAGCGTCCAGTGGCCGTCCTCGGGCCGCAGCACCGCGTGGTGCCAGGAGACCCGGGTGTCGTCGAGGCAGATGTCGCTCAACGGGTCCCGTCCGACGTGGTAGTCACGGCCCGGGCTCAGCACGGTGGAGCCCGTGGCGGTCTCCAGGACGAGTTCGGGTGCCGGGGAGGCGACCGGCCGCTCAGCCATGGCCAGAATTCTACCGATCTGACCTCTTGTGCGCCCGGTCATGGCCGCCGGGCGAGCGCTGTCACGCGTCAGGCGACGGGTACGACCAGTGCCGGGATGGTGCGCTGCATACGGAGCGCGTCGACGGACTCGGCGAGCAGTTCGTACTCGGTGGTGTCGTCCTGGACGGCGATCCGCACCAGTCGGCCGTCGGCCAGTTCGTCGGCGACGAGTTCCTGCCGGACGACGTCGGCACACCAGGCGCGGAGCAGGCCGGGCACGTCCACGACGGTGTCCGCGACCGGGACGAGTGCGCCGTGCGGAAATCTCGGGTTCTCGGGAAAGGGATCGAGCCGCTCCGCGATCCAGGAGGCCCGGTCCCGTAACCACCACAGCGCCAGGGCCAGGGTCGGCGCACGGTAGGTGCCGAGGGGAACGCCGATGCGCTGCCCGCCGCAGACGCCGTATGCCGTCACATGGCACAGGAATTCGTCGTGCACGATCACTCCCCCGTAGCTCGCCGGTGTGCCGTCGCGGGCCGGTTTTCCGTGCGGCTCCTGTGCGGTGAAGTGCTCCTGACATTCGAGTATGTTCACTTTCGAAACACTGTCACCACACCTTTTTGGCCAGTCTCTTGGCATATTCGCCCTGCGAATTGGCCGAAATGCACGTGCTCCACCACGCAGGAGGGCAGGGCCCCCTGAGAGGAAAGGTTTCGTCGCGGTGGCCAGTTTTGACGTGCCCACACTCAAAGAGCGAGGGGGGACGCGGTCGCGTCCCCCCTCGGCGCACGGCTCACGGGCCGGCGTGCCCGTCCGTCACGGGTTGACGATCGCGTCGATCCGGGCCAGTTCCCCGGTCTCGAACTCCAGGTTCCCGATGGCTCCGACACTGTCCTCGACCTGCTGCGGGCTGCTCGCGCCGATCAGCGCCGAGGTGACCCGGCCGCCGCGCAGCACCCAGGACAGGGCGAGCTGGGCCAGCGTCTGGCCCCGCTCCTTGGCGATCTCGTCGAGGGCGCGCAGCCTGCCCACCAGGTCCTCGGTGACCGCGTCCGAGTTCAGGAACGGGCTGTCGCTCGCGGCCCGGGAGCCCTCGGGGATGCCGTCCAGGTAGCGGCCGGTGAGCAGGCCCTGCTCCAGCGGGGAGAAGACGATGGAGCCGACCTGGAGCTCGTCGAGGGCGTCCAGCAGGCCCTCCGTCTCCGGGCGGCGGTCCAGCATCGAGTACCGGGGCTGGTGGATGAGGAGCGGGGTGCCCAGCTCGCCGAGGATCCGGGCCGCCTCGCGGGTCTGCTCCGCCGAGTAGTTGGAGATGCCGACGTACAGCGCCTTGCCCTGCTGGACCGCGGAGTGCAGGGCGCCCATCGTCTCCTCCAGCGGAGTCTCCGGGTCGGGGCGGTGCGAGTAGAAGATGTCGACGTAGTCCAGGCCCATCCGGCTCAGCGACTGGTCGAGGGACGAGAGCACGTACTTGCGCGAGCCCCACTCGCCGTACGGGCCGGGCCACATCAGGTAGCCGGCCTTGGTGGAGATGACCAGCTCGTCGCGGTACCCCGCGAAGTCCGCCCGCAGGGCCTCACCGAACGCGGACTCGGCGGCGCCGGGCGGCGGGCCGTAGTTGTTGGCCAGGTCGAAGTGGGTGACGCCGAGGTCGAAGGCGCGGCGCAGGATGGCGCGCTGGGTCGTCACCGGCCGGTCGGGCCCGAAGTTGTGCCAGAGGCCGAGCGACAGCGCGGGGAGCTTGAGGCCGCTGCGGCCACTGCGGCGGTACGGCATGTCGGCGTAGCGGTCGGGGTGTGCGGTGTACAACGCGACTCCAGAGGGGTTGGCACACGATCTACCGATCCCACTCTTTCCCGCGCCCCGGGCAGTGGTCCAACAGAAGAATCCGATGGAATTGTGCGGCTACGCTTCTCAATCATGGAACTGCGCCACCTCCAGCACTTCGTCGCCGTCGCCGAGGACCAGCACTTCACCCGGGCCGCGGAGCGGCTGATGGTGTCCCAGTCCGGTCTGTCGGCGTCCATCCGGGCCCTGGAACGGGAGCTGCGGGCGCCGCTGTTCGTGCGGACGACCCGCCGGGTGACCCTGACCGAGGCCGGCCGGGCGCTGCTCGGCGAGGCGGAACGCGTCCTCGCCCAGGTGCGGTCGGCGCACGAGGCGGTGGCCGCGGTGCAGGGCGTGCTGCGCGGGACGCTGGCGCTCGGCACCGAGCAGTGCATCGCCGGGGTGCACGTGGCGGGGCTGCTCGCCGCGTTCCGGCGCCGCCACCCGGACGTGGAGATCCGGCTGCGGCAGGCGGGCTCCGGCGCGCTGGCCGAGGAGGTGGCGGCCGGCCGGCTCGACCTGGCCTTCGCCTACCGCACCCAGGACGACACCGACCAGCTGCGCTCGGTGTCGCTCACCGGCGAGCCGATGACCGTGCTGTGCCATCCCAGCCACCGGCTGGCCACCGCGGGCGTGGCGGTGACGCCCCGGGACCTCGACGGCGAGGTGTTCGTGGACTTCCACCCGGACTGGGGGCCGCGGCGCACCACCGACGCGGCCTTCGCCTCGGCGGGCGTACGGCGCACGGTCGCCCTGGAGGTGAACGACGTGCACAGCCTCCTCGACCTGGTCGACGAGAACCTGGGGATCGCGGTCGTACCCCGGCACTTCCGGCACAAGCGGCCCTCGCTCACCGCGCTCGCCCTCAAGGACACGGACGAGACGGCCTACCAGACGGTCGCACTGCTGCCGCCGCAGACGGCCACCAGTCCGGCGGCCCGCGCCTTGGTCACCCTGCTGGAGACGGGCGACCTGGCGGCCCCTTCGGACGGGGCCTGCCCCGTCTGACCGGCCGCGGGCGGATGCCCGATTCCGGACGCATCACGACCGGCGATGCGCGATCGTGTTCGTATGCATGCAAGGGACATTCTCATCGACGGCTTCGGCCGCATCCAGGAAGAAGTCCACGCCGCCCTCGACGGCCTCGGCACCGACCTGCTCAACAGGCGCCCCGCGCCGGACGCCAACTCCGTCACCTGGCTGGTCTGGCACCTGACCCGGATCCAGGACGACCATGTGGCCGACGCCTTCGGCCTCGGCCAGGTGTGGCTGGACGAGGGCTGGGAGAAGCGCTTCGGCCTCGGCCTGCCACCCCACGACCACGGCTACGGGCACACGTCCGAGCAGGTCGCCAAGGTCACCGTGGCCTCCGCCGACCTGCTGACCGGCTACTACGACGCGGTGCACGAGCAGACCCTCAGGGCGCTGCGCGGACTGGCCGCCGCGGACCTCGAACGGGTCGTGGACGAGCGCTGGGACCCGCCGGTCACGCTGGGCGTACGGCTGGTGAGTGTCCTGTCCGACGATCTCCAGCACGTCGGACAGGCCTCCTACCTGCGGGGGCTGCTTCAGAGCGCGGACGCGTAGCCCGGCAGCACGACGTCCTCGATGAGGGCCGTGCGCTCGTCGAACGGGATGAACGCGCTCTTCAGGGCGTTCACGGTGACGGTGCGCAGGTCCTCGACGGTCCAGCCGGCCTCCGCCACGAGAAGGGACATCTCCCGGGTCATCGTCGTCCCCGAGACCAGCCGGTTGTCGGTGTTGAGGGTGACCCGGAAGCCCAGCTCCTTCAGCGCGGTGATCGGGTGCTCGGCGATCGAGGTGGCGCAGCCCGTCTGGAGGTTGGAGGTGGGGCACATCTCCAGGGCGATCCGGCGGTCGCGCACCCAGCTCGCGAGGCGGCCGAGCTTGCCGCCCGCGAGGTCGGGGATGTCCTCGGTGATCCGCACCCCGTGCCCGATGCGCTGGGCTCCGCAGACCTGGATCGCCTGGTGGATGCTGGGCAGGCCGTGGGCCTCACCGGCGTGGATGGTGAACGGCACGCTCTCGCCGCGCAGCAGCTCGAAGGCGTCCAGGTGGTCGACCGCGGGGAAGCCGTCCTCCGCGCCGGCGATGTCGAAGCCGACGACTCCGGCGTCCCGGTAGGCCACCGCCAGTTCCGCGGCTTCGCGGACCCGGTCGAACATCCGCATGCCGCACAGCAGGGTGCCGACCCGCACGGGCGTGCCGGCGGTGGCCGCCTTGGCCATGCCCGCCGCGAGACCCTCCTGCACGGCCTCGACGACCTCGCCCAGGGTGAGTCCGCCCTTGACGTTCAGCTCGGGCGCGTAGCGGACCTCGCCGTAGACCACACCGTCGGCGGCCAGGTCGAGGACGTACTCCTCGGCGACGCGCCGCAGCCCCTCCTTGGTCTGCAACACGGCGAGGGTGTGCTCGAAGGTCGCTATGTAGCGGACCAGGTCACCGGAGTTGGCGGCCTCGAAGTACCAGGCGGCCAGTTCCTCGGGGTCCGTGGCGGGCAGGGTGTGGCCGACCTCGGCGGCGAGTTCCACGAGGGTGGCGGGACGCAGGCCGCCGTCCAGGTGGTCGTGCAGGACGGCCTTGGGGAGACGGCGGATCAGGTCTGCGTCTACGCGCGTAGCGGTCATGGTGGGCGTTCCTCGGCAGGTGGTTCGGAGCGGTCGGTCAGGCGGCGGGCTGGAGCAGGTCCCAGCGGTTCCCGTAGAGGTCCTGGAAGACGGCGACGGTGCCGTACGGCTCGTGCCGGGGTTCCTCCAGGAAGATCACGCCGGCGGCGGCCATCCGGGCATGGTCCCGGGCGAAGTCGTCGGTGTGCAGAAAGAAGCCGACGCGCCCGCCGGTCTGGTCGCCGACTCGGGAGCGCTGGGCGTCGTCCTTGGCGCGGGCGAGCAGCAGTCCGGTACCCGCCCCCTCGGAACCGGGCTCCACGACGACCCAGCGGGAGCCGTCCGGGCGGGGCGCGTCCTCGACGAGTCGGAAGCCGAGGGCCTCGGTGTAGAAGCGGATCGCCTCGTCGTAGTCGCCGACGACGAGGGTGACCAGGGCGACGCGTCGCATGGTGACCTTTCGGGTGGAGCGGTTAGCGGGAGAGGTTATACGTAAAACCTCGGGGACGCCAGCCGCCGCTTCTCAGGGCTTCTTCTCGACGGGCGACGGCTGGAGCACCCCCGCCGGCAGGGGCTGGGGTGCCCCCGTCCGGAGGCCGGGGGCAGGAACCGCGCGACCGGCCACGGCGGACCCGCGCCTTCCGAACGGCACGGCGGCTACCGCTCCGCCTCCCCCTGGGCCACCTCCACCCGGTGGTGGAAGTCGGCCATCCCGGTCGCCGAGGCGACGCACGACACTCCGGTGCAGGCCACCAGCAGCGCCGCGATCCACCCCCCGGCCCGTCGCCCACCCGGCGCCAGCAGCGCCTCGACCCGGCGCGGCACCGGCCCCGACACCGCCCCCGGCACGAACGCGGGCCGCTCGGGAGCGCCCGCGCCCTGTCCCGCCAGCGCGGCCCTGGCGATCGCGCGTGCCGTCAGCCGCCGGTCCCCCACCACCCGCGCCGCCACCTCGTCGGCCACCCGTTCCACGGCCAGCCGGACGACGTCCCGGACCCGCCGCAGCGCCGGATGGCAGTGCGCCGCGAGTTCGGCCGCGGCGAGGAAGTAGTGGTGGCCCCCCGCGTTGTGCGCCCGCTCGTGCGCGAACAGCGCCTCCCGCTCGCTCCCGTCGAGGTTGCGCAGCATCGCCGTGGTGACGACGATCCGGTGCGGCCGCCCGGGCAGCGCGTACGCGTCCGGACGCGGTGAGTCGACGACACACAGATCACCCGCGGCGGGCCCGTGCGCCGCTGCCGAGCGGGCCGCGCGGAAGGCGCGGACCTGCCGGGACACGGACCGCACGAGGGTCCACGCGGTCACGGCGAGGCCGCCCACCGAGAGTGCGGCCAGCGGCAGGACGAAACGGTCCGAGGCGGTGTGCAGCGGCCTGATCAGCTCACCGAGCGAGGCGAAGAACGGCAGCTTGAGCAGGCCGGTGAGGACGAAGGCGCCGAGGGCGGCGAGCGAGCACAGGGCCAGGGCGACGGCCGAGGCGGTCACCGTCCAGAGCGCGGCGACGGGGGCCAGCCGGTCGAGGGCCCGCCGGGCCAGTGCCGGGAGGGCGAACGGCACCAGCAGGGGCAGGATCAGCAGCGCGATCATCGTCCACCGGACTGCTCGTCGGCTTCGAGCAGCGTACGCAGGACGCGCTCGTCGTCGGGGCTGAGCTGGGCGACGAAGCGGGCGAGCACGGTCTCCCGGTCGCCGTCCCGGTCGAGTTCGCTGTGCATGCGCCTCGCGGTCAGGCCCTGGGCGTCCTGGACGGGCACGTAGGCGTAGCCGCGGCCCTGGCGGTGCCGGTCGACCACGCCCTTGTCGTGCAGCCGGGTGAGGATCGTCGTCACGGTCGTGCGGGCCAGTTCCGTGCCGAGGCTGCGCTGCACCTCGCCGGGCGTCTGGGGCACGCCCGCGGCCCAGAGGGCCGCCATGACGCTCGCCTCGAGTTCGCCGGCGGGCCGGCGTTCGTCCTTCCCGTCGGCCATGGAAGGTCCCTCACCCCTTCTTCGTCCTCGGTCCGGCTCCTCGGCCTCGCTCAGCCGGACCGTCTACGCCAGTGTAGTCATGCGGGCGGCTGCCGCCGCCCGTGCGGCCCATTGTGCGAGGAGCCGCCGTCACCGGCGGGCGCCCCGGGCGTTCACCCCGGCCGGGGTGCGGTCACCCGGGGCGGGGTGCGGTCGCCCGGGGCGCCGAGTGCCGGGGGTCAGCAGTAGAGGTCGGCGCCCGTCGGCACGCCCAGGATCTGGGTGAACTTCTGGTAGGCGCTCACCCGGCTCTGCACCTGCGCCGGGTTCTTGCCGTCGCACTCCAGGGAGCCGTTGATGCTGCGGATGGTCTGGCCGAAGCCGGCCTGGTTGACCATGGCGTTGTGACCGGTCATGGTGCCGGGGCCGGACTGGGTGTTCCAGTACCACAGGCCGGTCTTCCAGGCCACGGAGGAGTTGTTCTCCACCTGCCAGGGGTTGTTGAGGAGGTCGACGCCGAGCGCGTCGCCGGCGGCCTTGTAGTTGAAGTTCCAGCTGAGCTGGATGGGGCCGCGCCCGTAGTAGGCGGACTGTCCGGCGGGACAGCCGTACCACTGGCTCCAGTCGCAGTAGTGCGGGTAGTTGGCGGTGTTCTGCTCGACGACGTGGACCAGCCCGCCGGTCTCGTGGCTGACGTTGGCGAGAAAGGCGGCGGCCTCCTGCTTCCTGACGGTGTCGCTGCCGGTGTTGGCGAAGCCCGGATAGGCACCGAGCGCCGCGGTGAGGCCGCTGTAGCTGTAGAAGGAGTTCCGGTTCGGGAACATCTGGTTGAACTGCGCCTCGCTGACGACGAACCCGGCGGCGGAGGCGGAGGGAGCCGCCTGGAGCACCAGGACGGAGCTTCCTGTGGCGAGCGAGGTGAGAAGGGCTGCGATTCGGCGCCTCAACACGGATCAACTCCTTTGCGGAGCACGACCGCACCCCCGGAAGGGGGCGCGGCCGCGGTGGGGGGTGTGGGGCACACTCAACTGCTTTGGTCTGTACCAGTCAAGGATGTAGACCAGTCAACCGGGGCATCGGTCTCCGCCCACTGGTTTCCGCAATTGCGGTCGAAAACAAGGGAGTCGGGCATCCGGCACCCGTGACGCGACCGGGCGCCGGCGGTGTGCGCGGGCCCGGCCGCGTCGTACGCGGGCGGGCCCCGACAGGGGGATGCGGGAGAAAGGAGGTTCAGCCGGGCTGCTTCAGGAGGACCGCCTCGCGGTGGCTGAGGGTGCTTCGCCGGTGGATTCCGGTACCCCGGAAGCCACCGGGACGAGGAAGATCACGCCTGGTCAGCCGGTGAGTTCGCGCTTCCGCCGGTCGAGGTGTGCCCGTTCGGGCAGGCTCCCGGCGAGGGCGATGGCCGCGTCGTACTCCGCCACGGCCTCGGCGTCCCGGCCGAGCCGGCGCAGCAGGTCGGCGCGGACGGCGTGCAGCACGTGGTAGCCGTCCAGGGCGAGCGCGTCGACCAGCCGCAGGGCCGCGTCCGGCCCCTCCGTCTCGGCCACCGCGACGGCCCGGTTCAGGGCCACGACCGGGCTCGGTGCGACGGCCATGAGCTGGTCGTACAGCCGGCGGATCTGCGCCCAGTCGGTGGCGTCGGCGGTCGGCGCGTCGCTGTGCACGGCGTTGATCGCGGCCTGGATCTGGTAGGGCCCGGGCCGGTTGCGCCGCAGGCACCGCCGGACCAGGTGCTGTCCCTCGCCGACCAGTTCCCGGTCCCACAGCGCCCGGTCCTGCTCGGGCAGTGGCACCAGTTCGCCCGCCCCGGTCAGCCGGGCCGGTCCCCGGGACTCGACCAGCAGCATCAGCGCGAGCAGTCCGGCGACCTCGGGTTCGTCCGGCATCAGCCCGTACAGCAGCCTCCCGAGCCGTACCGCCTCCGCGCACAGTTCGGGATCACCGCCGTAGCCCTCGTTGAAGATCAGATAGACGACGGCCAGCACACCGCCGAGCCGGTCGGGCAGATCGGCGTCCGCGGGCACCCGGTACGGGATGCCCGCGTCCCGGATCTTGGCCTTGGCGCGCACCAGCCGCTGGGCCAGGGTGGGCTCCGGGACCAGGAAGGCGCGGGCGATCTGTGCCGTGCCGAGTCCGCCCAGCAGGCGCAGGGTCAGGGCCACCCGGGACTGCGGGGCGAGCGCGGGGTGGCAGCAGGTGAAGATCAGCCGGAGCCGTTCGTCGCGCACGGGACCCTCCTCGCGGGGTGGCTCGGGGGCGTGCAGCCGGGCGGCCTCGGCGTGCCGGGCGTCCCGGGAGGACTCGCGGCGCAGCCGGTCGACGGCCCGGTTGCGGGCGGTGGTGATGATCCAGCCGGCCGGGCTCGGCGGCACCCCGCGCTCCGGCCACCTGTCGAGTGCCGTCGTGAACGCGTCCTGGACCGCTTCCTCGGCGAGGTCGATGTCGCCGAGAAAGCGGACGAGGACCGAGACCGCGCGACCGTACTCGGCACGGAAGACGGCCTCGACGTCGACGGCGTCCGCCATCAGTGCTGCCCCATGAAGGGGCGCACCTCGATCGGCAGCGTGGTGGCGAGCGCGCACTTGCGGCCCCACTCCAGGGCGGCGTCCAGGTCCTCCGCGCGGATCAGGCAGATCCCGCCCAGGTACTCCTTGCCCTCGGCGTACGGTCCGTCGGTGATCAGGACCTCGCCGCCCTCCGGCCGCAGCACGGTGGCCGTCTCCGGGCCGTGCAGGCCGTCCGCGAAGACCCAGGCGCCGGCCGCGCGCAGCTCGTCGTTGAACGCCTCGACGTCGCGCGTGATCGCGGCGAGTTCGTCGGGCGGGGGCGGGGTGCCGTCGGTGGGCTGGACCACGCTGAGCAGGTAGTGCTTCATGGGGTACTCCTCGGTCGTCGTGCGGTGTCGTCGGGGTGTTCCGCCTTCTACACGAACGGAAGGCCGCCGGATCGACACCTCGCCCGGAGAAAACAGGTTGGCACGGGAAGCCCGGTCAGTACCCTGACGCGATGACGACCGACACCGCGTTGTCGCGGGCCGTGCGGGGCGTCGTCGACCCGCCTCTGCTCCCGCTGCCGGACCGTGTGGCCGGGCTGCTGTCCGGGCTGGAGTGCCCGCCGCGGCTGGCGGCCCACCTGAGGGCCGTGCACGACGTCGCCCACCAGCTGGCCGACTGGGCCGAGCGGCACCGGCCCGCCCTGTCCTTCGACCGGGACGCCGTGCTCTTCGGGGCCGCGACCCATGACATCGGCAAGACGGTCCACGTCCGCGAACTCTCCGCGCCCGGCGCGGCACACGAGGAGGCGGGGCGGGCGCTGCTGCTCGGCCTCGGCGTCGGTGCGGGGCTCGCCCGGTTCGCCGCCACGCACGCGTCGTGGACGGAACCGGGTGTCGGGCCCGAGGACCTGCTGGTGAGCCTCGCCGACAAGATCTGGAAGAACAAACGCGTACCGGACCTGGAGGACCTCGTCGTGGCCCGGCTGGCCGAGGCCATCGGCCGGCCCGCGTGGGAGGAGTTCATCGCGCTCGACGACGTCCTCTCCCGCATCGGCGACGGCGCCGGCGATCGCCTGGCCTTCCAGGCGTCGTTCCCGGTCCACGGCTGAGGAGGTCGGAAAGAATCCTGTTCATGACCGCTGCCACCCATCCGCTCGTCACCCGCGCCCGGCACCTCGCCGACACCCTCCTCTCCCCCGCCGCGGAGCGGGTCGACCAGGAGGGCGTGCCCGTCGGCCACATCGAGGCGATCAAGCGCTCGGGGCTGCTCGGGGTGAGCGCCCCGGTCGCGTACGGCGGCTCGGCGGCGCCCGTGGCCGTCGTCCGCGAGACGGCGGAGATCCTGGCCGGGGCCTGCTGCTCGACCTGGTTCGTGCAGACGCAGCACCACACGCCGGTGCAGACCCTGGCCGCGACCGAACTGCCGGTGCGGGAGCGGCTGCTGGGACCGCTGGCGCGCGGTGAACTGCTGTCCGGGGTGGCGTACGCGCATCTGCGGTCCCACCCACGGCTCCCCGTGCGGGTACGACGGGAGGCGGGCGGCCGGCGCTTCGACGGCACCGTGCCGTGGTACACCGGCTGGGGTCTGAACGACGTGCTGCTGCTGGCCGGGGTGACCGAGGACGACGAGGCGCTGTTCGCCTTCGTCGAGGCCCGGGAGCAGCCGGGGCTGCGGCCTTCGGAACCGATGCGGCTGGCGGCGCTGACCGCGTCCCGGACGGTGTCCCTGGACCTGGACGGCCTGTGGGTGCCGGAGGAGGCGGTCGCGCTGCGGGTGCCCTACGGGCAGTGGGCGGCGACGGACCGTCCGAAACCCCGCAACGCGGGCCCGGCCGTCTTCGGTGTCGCCCGGGCGGCGCTGGCCCTGGTGGCGGCGGAGTACGCGGGCCCGCTGCGGGCGCGGCTCGACGAGGTCCGCCGCCGGGCCTACGCGCTCGCGGACCATCCGGTTCCGCACGAGCACACGGAGGAGCGGCTGGCGGTGCGGGCCGAGGCGTTCACGCTGCTGCGGACGGCGACGACGGCAGCCGTGGTGGCGGGCGGCGGCCGGGCGATGGCCCTGGACAACCGCGCCCAACGGCTCGCCAGGGAGGCCCTGTTCCTGCTGGTCCAGGGCCAGACCGGTGAGTCACGCGCGGCGCACCTGGGGCAGCTGGCCCAGTCACCGGGCTGAGCCCCGGCGCCACCACGGTCGGCCTCCGCGCGGGTGCGTGACGGCTGGTCGCGCCTGAGCCCCGGCGCCACCACGGTCGACCTCCGCACGGGTGCGTCACGGCTGGTCGCGCTGAGCCCCGGCGCCACCACGGTCGGCCTCCGCACGGGTGCGTGACGGCTGGTCGGGCGGTTCTCCGCGCCCATGGGAGGCGCCGCTCACCCCCGGAGCCGGGACATCGCCGGGTCGAACAACGGCTCCTCGGCCACCACCGCCTCCACGCGCTGGTCGAAGTACCCGATCCGCACCGCCGTGCCGGGCACCGCCAGCTCCGCCGGCAGCCACGCGTAGGCGATGCCCTTGCCGATGGTGTAGCCGTACGCGGCGCTCGTGACGTAGCCGACGGCCCGCTCGCCGTCGTACACCGGTTCCTTGCCCATCACGACGGCCCGGGGGTCGTCGACGGTGAGGCAGGTCAGCTTCCGGCGGACGTCGGCCCGGCGTCGCTCCAGCGCGGCCCTGCCGACGAAGTCGCCCTTGTCGGGCCGCACCGCGAAAGCGACGCCGGCCTCGTAGGGGTCGTGCTCGTACGTCATGTCGGTGCCGAAGGAGCGGTAGCCCTTCTCCAGGCGCAGGCTGTTGAAGGCGCCGCGGCCGGCGATGACGCCGCCCAGCGGTTCGGCCGCCGCCCACAGCGTGTCCCAGAGCTTCCCGCCCAGGTCCGCGGTGGTGTACAGCTCCCAGCCGAGCTCACCGACGTACGACAGGCGCATGGCGGTGACCGGGACCGAGCCGATGTGGGCGCGCTTGGCGCGGAAGTACTTCAGGCCGTCGTCGGAGAAGTCCTCGTCCGTCAGCGGCTGCAAAACCTCGCGGGCCAGCGGGCCCCACAGGCCGATGCAGCAGGTGCCGGGCGTGATGTCGCGGACCTGCACCGTGCCTCCCCCGGCTGCCGCTGGGAGGTGCCCCCACGGCAGGTGGCGGGTGAACCAGTCGAGGTCGAGGTTGCCGTTGGCGCCGACCTGGAACAGGTCGCGGGCCAGCCTCGCCACGGTGATGTCGCTGCGGATGCCGCCGTCGTGGTCGAGGAGGAGGGTGTACGTCACGGAGCCGACGGACTTGGCGACCTTGCCGGTGACCAGACCCTCCAGGAAGTCGGCGGCACCGGGGCCGCTGACCTCCAGGCGCTTGAGGGCGGTCATGTCGTACAGGGCGACCGTCTCACGGGTGGCCTGGGCCTCGGCGCCGACGATCGGCGACCAGTAGCGGGCGGCCCAGTCGTTCGGGGTGGGGATGTCACGGCCTTCGACCAGGCCCGCGTTCGCCTCGTACCACTGGGGGCGCTCCCAGCCGTTCGCCTCCAGGAAGAACGCGCCGTGCTCCTGCTGGCGGGCGTAGAAGGGGCTGGTGCGGATCGGGCGCGGCTTCCCGCTCGGCTGGAGGGGGTGGAGGATGTCGTAGACCTCGGCGAAGTTCTGGCAGTCGCGGGCGAGGACGTACTCCGGGGCGAGCTGGTGCGGCTCGAAGCGGTTGACGTCGCACTCGTGCAGGTCGAACGACGAGCAGTGGCCGTCCACCAGCCATTCGGCGACGGCGCGGCCGACGCCCGCGGAGTGGGTGACCCAGACGGCCTCGGCGACCCAGAAGCCCTTGACGTCCGGGGACTCGCCGAGCAGCGGGTAGCCGTCGGTGGTGAAGGAGAAGAGGCCGTTGATGCCCTCCTCGATCTTCGCCTCGCGGGTCGCGGGGAGCAGCGACTGCGTCTCCGTCCAGGCGTCCTCGAAGTCCTCCTCGGTGAACTTCAGGACCGAGGGCATCCCGTCGGCCTCGTCGACGGAGAGGATGTCGTCGGCGGAGACGGGCATGGGGCGGTGGCCGTAGTAGCCGATGCCGATGCCGTCGAAGCGGTCGCGGTAGTAGAGGTCGGCGTCCTGGTGGCGCAGGATCGGGCGGACGGCCTCCTCGGTCTGGCCGGCGAGCGCGGGGACCGGGCCGGTCCAGGCGAGCTGGTGGGCGAGCGGGGTGAGCGGGAGGTTCATGCCGACCATGCGGGCGATCCGCGGGCCCCAGATGCCGGCGCAGCACACCACGATGTCGGCGGGCAGCTCGCCCTGGTCGGTCACCACGGCGGTGACCCGGCCGTCGTCCTGGCGGACGTCGAGGACCTCGTGGCGGGCGAGGAAGCGCACCCCGCGCCCGGTGGCCCGGCGGATCTGGGCCTCGACGGCGAGGACCGCCTTGGCGAGGCCGTCGGTGGGGACCAGCAGGCCGCCGAGCACACGGTCGCGGTCGACCAGCGGGTGCCGCTCGACGCACTCCTCGGGGGTGAGGATCCGCGCCTCGATGCCCCAGGAGGTGATCCAGCCGTGCCTGCGGTGGAGTTCGGCGAGGCGTTCGGGGCTGGTGGCCACTTCGAGGCCGCCGACCTGGAGGAAGCAGGGCCGGCCGTCGACGTCGAGGGAGCAGAGCTTCTCGACGGTGTAGCGGGCGAGTTCCGTCATGGTCTTCGAGGGGTTCGTCTGGAAGACCAGGCCCGGGGCGTGGGAGGAGGAGCCCCCGGTGGCCGGGAGGGGGCCCTGGTCCACCACGGTGATTTCGGTCCAGCCGCGTGCGGAGATCTCGTCCGCGAGGGCGGCCCCCACGACGCCCGCTCCGATGATGACCACTCGGGGTCCCGCCATCGCCCAACCTCCGAACTTGAGACCGGTGCAGTTGCTTTGTGCGCAACGTGATTCAGGCTGCGCAACTCAATGTGCCCGTCGCCGAGGAGGGGTGTCAAGGGGTGGGCGATGTCGGTAAAGAGGGCGGGAAAGACCCGGAAAACGGCAACGCCCGGCGGGCGGCGCGCGTCATCGCGCACCGCCCGCCGGGCGTCCTGGACCGTCGCCTTCGCGGCCTCCGCTACTTCAGCCAGGCCTCGACCTTGTCGCGGTTGGCGTCGACCCACTTCTTGGCCGCCGCGTCGTCCGACATCTTGTCCACGGCGATGTACTTGGCCACCGTGTTCTGGTCGTCGTTGGTCCAGTTGAACTTCTTCACCAGGCCGTAGGCGGGGCTGCCCGACTTGGCGAAGCTCGCGCTGACGATCTTGTCCAGGTCGTAGACGGGGTAGTCGCAGGCCACCTTCGCCGCGTCCGCGTCACAGCCCGTCGTGTACTTCGGCAGGTTCACCTTCACCAGGGGCACCTCGGAGAGGAACCACTGCGGTTCGTAGAAGTACCCGATCAGCCACTGCTTGTTCTTCTCGGCCGTCCTGAAGGCCTGGATGAGCGCGGTCTCGCTGCCCGCGTACACCACCTTGAAGTCCAGCTTCAGGTTCTTCACCAGGGCCGCGTCGTTGGTGACGTACGACGGGTCGCCGTCGAGGAGTTGGCCCTTGCCGCCCGACTCGGACGTCTTGAAGTTCGCCGCGTACTTGTCCAGGTTCCGCCAGTCGGTGATGTCCGGGTGCGCCTTGGCCAGCCACGGCGGCACGTACCAGCCGATGATGCCCTTGTTGCCGGTCGAACCGGCCTCGACGGCCGTCTTCTGGCCGCTGATGTACTTCTTCTTCAGATCGTCGTGGCCCCAGTTCTCCAGGACGGCGTCGACCTCGCCGGTGCCGAAGCCCTGCCAGGCGATCTCCTCCTTGAGGTCCTTCTTGTTCACCGTGCAGCCGAGGTCGTGCTGCGCGACGTACGCGACGACCGCCGCGTCCGCCTCGTAGCCCACCCACGGGTTGACGGCCAGGTTGAAGGTGCCGCACTTGCCGCCCGAGGACTTCGCGCCGGCCGAGCCGCTGTCGCCCACCTTCGCTCCGCCGCAGGCCGTGAGGGTCAGTCCGAGGACGGCCAGGCCGGCCGCGCCGGCTCGCCAGTGTTGTGCCATGGTGTAGCGCTCCTTATGCCCGGGTGCGTCGTGCCGCAGCCTGAGTGATCCGGTCGAACATGACTCCGAGCAGTACGATGGCGAGCCCCGCCGCCAGCCCCTTGCCGTACAGCTCACCCTGCGAGAAACCGGCCACGACGTCGTAGCCGAGGGCGCCCGCCCCCACCAGGCCGCCCACCACGACCATCGACAGCACGTAGATCAGGCCCTGGTTGGTCGCGAGGGTCAGGGCGCTGCGGGCCATCGGCAGCTGGACCTTGGTGATGATCTGCCAGGTGTTGCACCCGGCCGAGGTGGCCGCCTCCACCGTGGCCTCGGGGACGTTGCGCACCCCGTCCGCGATGATCTTGATGGCGACGGGTGCCGCGTAGACGACGGCCGCCACGATCGCCGTGAAACGGGTGGCGCCGAACAGCGCCAGGAACGGCACCAGGTAGACGAACGGCGGCATGACCTGCGCGGCGTCCAGGGTGGGCCGGATCAACCGGTCGGCCAGGGCGCTGCGGCCCATCCACACGCCGACGACCGCGCCGAGCAGCATCACCAGGACGGTGGCGACGGCGGTCGAGGCGAGGGTGGTCATGCTGTCCGACCACAGGCCGGTGCCGACCAGCAGCCCCACGCAGACCGCGGCCGTGACCGCGGCCCACCGGCCGCCGAGGACCGCGCCGAGGCCGGCCAGGACGGCGCCGACCAGCCACCACGGGGAGTCGGTGAGCAGCGTCTGGAACGGGTTGAGCAGGCCGTTGGTGAGGGCGTCCCGCAGGGCGTTGGTCAGCCCGGAGACATGGTCCTGGAGCCAGCCGGTCGCGGTGTCGGCGGCGCTCGCGATGTGGCTGCCGACGGTGCCGTCACCGGGGAACTCGGCCGCCCAGACGTAGGTGTGGGAGAGGTAGACCAGGACGAGGGCGGCGACGGCGCCCGCGCCCAGCAGCGGCCGGCGCCACCCGGTGAACCGGCCGTCGGCCGTACGGCGGGTCTCGGTGCGGGCGGCGGCGGCCGTGGTGACCCGGTCGAGCACGATGGCCATGACGACGATGGCGAGGCCCGCGTTGAAGGCGGTGCCGACGTCGAGGGACTGCAAGGCCTGGACGACGGTCTTGCCGAGGCCGGGCGCGTCGATCAGGGCGGCGATGGTGACCATGGCCAGGGCGGCCATGATGGTCTGGTTGACGCCCATCACCACGGTGCGCTTCGACATCGGCAGCAGCACCTTCACCAGTTGCTGCGTGCGGGTGGTGCCGAGCGAGTCGGCCGCCTCGACGGTGGTCTGCGGCACCGAGCGGATGGCGTGCGCGGTGATGCGGATGGCGGGCGGCGCCGCGTAGATCACGGTGGTGATGACGGCGGAGGCGCCGCCGATCAGGAAGATCAGGGTCAGCGGGGCGAGGTAGACGAAGGTCGGCATCGTCTGCATGAAGTCCAGGAAGGGCGTCATGATCCGGTTGAAGCGGTCGGAGAGCCCGGCCCAGACGCCCAGCGGGATACCGATGAGCAGGGCCACGAGGACCGCGGACAGGGTCAGCGCCAGGGTGTCCATGCTCTCCTGCCACAGGCCCTGGAGCCCGAAGAAGGTGAACCCGGCCACGGCCAGCAGCGCGACCCGCCAGTTGCCGACGGCCCAGGAGACGTAGCCCGCGAGTCCGACGACGCCGAGCCAGCCGATCTGCGGGACCGGGCGGCCGCCGGTGGGCTGGGAGATCAGCGACTGGACGAAGGTGACGAGGTTGTCGATGACCAGGCGGATCTCGTTGAAGAAGTAGAGGAAGAGCGGGTTGGAGTTGCGGTTGGCGCCGATGCTGTCGTTGACGTCGTTCAGCCAGCGGTGCAGACCGGTGAGGTCGGCGGCGGCCAGGTTCAGCGTCTGCCGGCCGCGGAACACCGCGAAGAGCAGCAGCCAGACGAGCAGGATCGCCCCCACCACCACGGGCCGGCCGACCCTGCTGCGGATCGTCGCGACCGGCGCGGTCGCGTCGGCGACGGCGGCCATCAGGCGCCGCCCTCCCGCCCGGGGTCCTGCCCGGCGACGACGGAGAGGATCTCCTCGTCGCCGACGATGCCGAGCAGTTCGCCGTTCTCGACGACCTTGACCGGTTTCTCGGCGGCGAGCACCGCCCGGGTGGCCTCGCGCACCACGACGTCCGGTCCCAGCTCGGGCCCGTCCAGCGCGTCGTCGGGTCCTGCGGGCCGCATGATCCAGCGCAGGGTCAGGACGTCGCCGCGGGGCACGTCCTTGACGAAGTCCCGCACGTAGTCGTCGGCCGGGGCGCCGACCAGTTCGTCGCCGGTGCCGCACTGGACCGTCTTGCCGTCCCGCATGATCAGGATGCGGTCGCCGAGCTTGAGCGCCTCGGAGAGGTCGTGGGTGATGAACACCATGGTCTTGCCGACCTCGTGGTGCAGGCGGATGACCTCGCTCTGCATGTCACGGCGGATCAGCGGGTCGAGCGCGGAGAACGGCTCGTCGAAGAAGAGGACGTCGGGGTCGCCGGCCAGGGCCCGGGCGAGGCCGACACGCTGCTGCATGCCGCCGGAGAGCTGGTCGGGGTAGGAGTTCTCGTAGCCCGCGAGGCCGACGAGTTCGACCGTCTCCATGGCCCGTTTCACGCGTTCGGCCTTGCTCATGCCCCGGATCTCCAGGCCGAACGCCACGTTGTCGACGACCTTGCGGTGCGGCAGCAGGCCGAAGTGCTGGAAGACCATCGAGAACTTGCTGCGGCGCAGTTCGCGCAGGCGCCGCGGGTCGGCGCCCCGGATGTCCTCGCCCTCGAAGACCACCTCGCCCGCGGTGGGTTCGATCAGCCGGGTGAGACATCGCACCAGGGTGGACTTGCCCGATCCGGACAGGCCCATCACGACGAAGACCTCGCCGTTGGACACCTCGAAGTTCACGTCCCGCACGGCGGCGGTGCAGCCGGTGCGGTCCATCAGCTCCCGGCGGGTGAGCCCGCACAGCTCCTCGGAGCCCGGCACCTCGTCCGCCTTCGGCCCGAACACCTTCCACAGCCGGCGCACGGAGATGACCGGGGTGCGGTCCCGGGGGTCCTCGGACGTGTCGCGGGGCCGCGACACCTCGGTCTGGGCTGGGGGCATGATGGGGACCTCTCTTCGGCGTCAGCCGCGGAACCAGTGCTGCGGCCCGGGTTGGATGTTCTGCCAGACGTGCTTGGGCTCTCGGTACTCGTCCAGGCCGGTCGGTCCCAGCTCGCGGCCCACACCCGAGTGCCCGAAACCACCCCATTCGGCTTGCGGTACGTAGGGGTGGTAGTCGTTGATCCACACGGTGCCGTGGCGCAGCCTGCGCGCGACCCGCTGCGCCTTGCCCGCGTCCTGTGTCCAGACGGCGCCGGCGAGGCCGTACTCCGTGTCGTTGGCGATGCGGACGGCGTCGTCCTCGTCGTGGAAGCGCTCGACGGTGAGGACGGGCCCGAAGGACTCCTCGTGCACCACGCGCATGTCCTGGCGGCACTCGTCGAGGACGGTGGGCGGGTAGTAGAAGCCGTTCGCGAGCGCGGGGTCCTCGGGGCGGGCGCCGCCGCAGCGCAGGACCGCGCCCTCGGCGATCCCGGCGGCCACGTACGCCTCGACCTTCTCGCGGTGCTGCGCGGAGATCAGCGCTCCGGTCTCGGCCTCCGGGTCGAACGGGCCGCCGAGGCGGATCAGCCGGGCGCGGCGGACCACCTCGTCCACGAAGGCGTCGTGGATCCGGTCCTCGACGATCAGCCGGGCGCCGGCCGAGCAGACCTGTCCCGAGTGCAGGAAGACGGCGGTGAGGGCGAAGTCCACGGCGGTGGCGAAGTCGGCGTCGGCGAAGACCACGTTGGGGTTCTTGCCACCGAGTTCGAGGGCGACCTTCTTCACCGTGGCCGCGGCGGTGGCCATGATGTGCCGGCCGGTGCCCAGCCCGCCGGTGAAGGACACCAGGTCGACGTCCGGGTGCTCGGCCAGCGGCGCGCCCGCCTCGGCTCCGGCGCCCAGTACGAGGTTGGCGGCGCCGGCCGGGAGGCCCGCCTCGGCCAGGGCCTTCATGAGGAGGATCGAGGTGGAGGGGGTGAGCTCGCTGGGCTTGAGGACGACGGTGTTGCCCGCGAGCAGGGCCGGTGCGATCTTCCAGGAGGCCTGGAGCAGCGGGTAGTTCCAGGGGGTGATCAGTCCGCAGACGCCGACGGGTTCGTAGGTGACCCGGCTGAGCGCGTCGTCCCGGCCGGTGTCGACCACCCGGCCCGCGTTCGTCCCGGCGATGCCGCCGTAGTAGCGGAGACAGGAGACGACGTCGGCGATGTCGTACTCGCTCTCCACCAGGCGCTTGCCGGTGTCCAGGGACTCGGCGCGGGCGAACTCCCTGGCGTCGCGTTCGAGGACGGCGGCGGTGCGCAGCAGCAGGGCGCCGCGTTCCCGCTCGGGGGTGCCCGGCCAGGGCCCCTCGTCGAAGGCGCGCCGGGCGGCGGCGATCGCTGCCTCGGTGTCGGGGCGGGTCGCCTCCGAGACCGTGGCGACGAGCGTGCCGTCGGCCGGACAGCGGATCTCCCGCCGGCCGCCGGCCACCGCGCCGCGCCATTCACCGTCCACATACAGATCTGCCACGGCCGCGCCCTTCGAGCCCGAACTTCGCGTTGCGCATTGTGCATTGGATTGCTTGTGGTGGAACACCCTGGCCGAACAGGCTGACGAACGTCAAGGGGTCCGCGTATCCCGATTAGGCCGCGAAAGAGGCACGCCGTCGCACGGCCGCGCGGCGGCGTCCGGTGTCTACCCGGCCTGCCTCTGGGCGTCGCGGTGCCGGTAGTAGGCGGCCTTCGACGGCGCCAGGGGCTCCTTGCCGAGGATCAGGTCGGCCGCCTTCTCGGCGATCATCATCACCGGCGCGTAGATGTTGCCGTTGGTGACGTAGGGCATCACCGAGGCGTCCACCACCCGCAGGCCGTCCACGCCGTGCACGCGCATGCTCGCCGGGTCGACGACGGACATCTCGTCGGTGCCCATCTTGCAGGTGCAGGACGGGTGCAGGGCGGTCTCGCCGTCCTTGGCGACCCAGGCGAGGATCTCCTCGTCGGTCGCCACGGACGGGCCGGGCGAGATCTCGCCGTCGTTGTAGGGGGCGAGCGCGGGCTGGTTGAGGAGGTCGCGGGCGACCCGCACCGCCTCGACCCACTCGCGCCGGTCCTGCTCGGTGGAGAGGTAGTTGAAGCGCAGTGCCGGGTGTTCGTCCGGGTCCTTGCTCCTGATCTTCACCGAGCCGAGGGCGTCGGAGTACATGGGTCCGACGTGGACCTGGTAGCCGTGGCCGCCGGCGGGCACGGAGCCGTCGTAGCGGACCGCGACGGGCAGGAAGTGGAACATCAGGTTGGGGTAGTCGACATCCTCGTTGCTGCGGCAGAAGCCGCCGGCCTCGAAGTGGTTCGTCGCGGCCGGCCCCCTGCGGAAGAGCCACTGAAGACCGATGAAGGGGGCCCGCCACTTCGCCAGGTACGGCTGGACGGACACCGGCTGCTTGCAGCCGTACTGGATGTACACCTCCAGGTGGTCCTGGAGGTTCTCGCCGACGCCCGGCAGGTCGTGGACGACGTCGATGCCGAGCGCGCGCAGTTCCTCGGCGTTGCCGACGCCGGAGAGCTGGAGCAGCTGAGGGGAGTTGATCGCGCCGCCGCAGAGGACGACCTCCTTCGCGCGGACCTGCCGGAGGGCACCCCTGCCGCGCCGGTACTCGACGCCGACGGCCTTCTTTCCCTCGAAGAGGACGCGGGTGACCAGGGCGCGGGTCTTCACGGTGAGGTTGGGGCGGCTGCGGGCGGGTGCGAGGTACGCCTTGGACGCCGACAGCCGCCGGCCGCGGTGGACGTTGCGGTCGAACTTGGCGAAGCCCTCCTGCCGGTAGCCGTTGACGTCGTCGGTGGGCGCGTACCCGGCCTCCTCGGTGGCCTTCAGGAAGGCGGTGAAGAGCGGGTTGTCGGCCGGGCCGCGTTCCAGCACCAGTGGTCCGTCGTGGCCGCGGAACTCGTCGTCCGGGTCGGCCGCGAGGCAGTTCTCCATCCGGCGGAAGTACGGCAGGCAGTGGGCGTAGTCCCAGGTCTCCATGCCGGGGTCGGCCGCCCAGCGCTCGTAGTCCATGGGGTTGCCGCGCTGGAAGATCATGCCGTTGATGCTGCTGGAGCCGCCCAGCACCTTGCCGCGGGCGTGATAGACACGGCGGCCGCCCATGTGGGGCTCGGGCTCGGACTCGTACTTCCAGTCGTAGAAGCGGCTGCCGATCGGATAGGTCAGCGCGGCGGGCATGTGGATGAACACGTCCCACGGGTAGTCGGGGCGGCCCGCCTCGAGCACGAGCACCCGGTTGCCGGGGTCGGCCGAGAGCCGGTTCGCCAGTGCGCTGCCGGCCGATCCGCCGCCGACGATGACGAAGTCGTACTGCAAGGGAGCCATGGTGCCTCGTCTCGCTCGCGCCGTCGATTGCGCGGCATGCTAGTACGGGTATCGCTATACGCACCAGGTTGCGAACAACGCAACTTGTAAGATCTTTGTTCACATCGCGTTACTTGGGTCGCGTTGTTTACTGCGCGTATAGTTCCGCTATGAGCAACTACAGTCCGGATACCGAAACGAACGGCTCATCCTCCGGCGGCGTGCAGTCCGTCGACCGCGCCATCAGCGTCCTGGAGATCCTCGCCCAGCGCGGGGAGGCCGGGGTGAGCGAGGTGGCCGCGGAGATCGACGTGCACAAGTCGACCGCGTTCCGGCTGCTCGGCGCCCTGGAGGCGCGCGGCCTGGTGGAACAGGCGGGCGAACGGGGCAAGTACGCGCTCGGCTTCGGGATCGTACGCCTGGCGGGAGCCGTCACGGGCCGCATCGACGTCACCCAGCAGGGCCGCCAGGTGTGCGAGCGGCTGGCCGAGGAGATCGGCGAGACGGTGAACATCGCGGTGATGCAGGAGCACTACGCGATCAACCTCTACCAGGTGCGCGGTACGGCCGCCGTCAGCGCGCACAACTGGGTCGGCCAGCTCACCCCGCTGCACGCCACCTCCAGCGGCAAGATCATGCTGGCCCATCTGCCCGCCGGGGAGCGGGCCGCGCTGATCTCGGACTCCGGTCTGAAGAAGGTGACCCCGCACACCATCTCCTCGAAGGCGAAGCTGGAGAAGAACCTCGCCGAGGCCCGGGAGCGCGGTTACGCCTGGACGCTGGAGGAGCTGGAGATCGGGCTGCACGCCATGGCCGCGCCGATCCGCGACCGGGAGGGCCAGGTCATCGCCTCGATCAGCGCGTCCGGGCCGTCCTACCGGTTCACCGAGGAGCGGATGCACGAACTCGCCCCGGTGCTGGTCAAGGGCGCCGAGGAGATCAGCCACCGGATGGGCTACCTGGGCTGAGCGCCCGCGGGACGACCGCCGTGGGGCCCGCGTTCAGCCGCTCGCGCGGGTCACGGGCGTCACCCCGGCTGCCCGGTGCCGAGCCGCTCGTGCACCCAGTCGTGGAAGGCGCCGATGTGGTGCTCACTGGGCACCAGCACACCGCCCTTGGCGTACAGCCGTGAGCTCATCCCCGGCTGGGTCCGCTCGCAGGCGTCGAAGTCCTGGCGGTTGACCCGGTCGAAGAGTTCCACGGACCGGCTGACGTCCTTGCCGCTCGCCACGACGTGCGGGAGATAGAGCCAGTCGCACTCGACGACCGTGCGGTCGACGGCCACCGGGTACATCCGGTGGAAGATCACGTGGTCCGGCACCAGGTTGATGAACACCTGCGGCTTGACGGTGATCGCGTAGTACCGCCGGTCCTGGTCCTCGGAGACGCCGGGGATGCGGTCGAGGCCCTCGGAGCCGTCCACGGTGAAGCCGCGCACGCCCGCGCCGAACTCCGCGCCGTGGCCCACGTAGTACTGGGCCGCGTAACCGTCGGCGAACTCGGGGAGCACCTCGGTGAGTTCGGGGTGGATGGTGGCGCAGTGGTAGCACTCCATGAAGTTCTCGATGATGAGCTTCCAGTTGGCCTTGACGTCGTAGACGATCCGCCGGCCGACGGAGAGGTCCTCGACTCCGTAGCGCTCGATCGCCGCGACGTCGCCCAGCCGCTCGACCACGGCCCCGATCACGTCCTCCTCGAAGGACGGCGGGTTCTCCGCGAGGCACACCCACACATAGCCGAGCCACTCGCGCACGGCCACGCCCACCAGGCCGTACTCGGTGCGGCCCACGTCGGGCATCTTGGTGAGGTTGGGCGCCGCGACCAGCTTGCCGTCGAGTCCGTAGGTCCAGGCGTGGTACGGGCACTGGAAGGCCCGTGCGACCTCGCCGGTCTCCTCGGTGCGGAGCTTCGCCCCGCGGTGCCGGCAGACGTTGAAGTAGGCGCGGATCGCGCCGTCCCGGGCCCGGGTGACGAGGATGCTCTCGCGGCCCACGTCGACGGTGCGGAAGGCGCCGGGCTTCGGCAGGTCGGCGGCGCGGGCGACGCAGAACCACATCGTCTCGAAGATGCGCTCCTGTTCCTGCGCGAAGATCCCGGGATCCGTGTAGGCGGAGCCGGGGAGGGTGGCGATCAGGCTGTCCGGCAGGCTGGTCGAGGTCACGGTGCACTCCTCGGAGAACGTCGTGGATCGATGGGGTGGCGCGGTCGCCGGGTCAGGACGCGGCGGTGCCGAACTGCTTGCGGGCGCGGGTGAACAGCCGCGGCTGGTTCATGCCGAGCACCGCGACCGGCCGGCCGGCCCGCCGGTAGACGGCGAGGAAGCTGCGGTCGTCGGTGGAGCCCTCCTCGACCGTCACGCTGTCGGCCCCCGCGGCCTGCCCGACGAACTGGATCTTCACGCCGTACTGGTCGGACCAGAAGTACGGGGGCCGGGGGACGCCCGGTTCCGTCGCGCCGTGGGCCAGCAGGGCGGCGACGGCGGCGGCCGGCCGTTCCAGCGCGCCGGTCCAGTGCTCGACCCTGCGGTGGCTGCCGGTGCCCGGGTCGTACCAGTTGGCGCAGTCGCCGACCGCGACCACGGCGGCCAGGCTGGTACGGCCGTCGGCGCCGCACCTCACGCCGTTGTCGAGCGCGACGCCGGAGCCTTCGAGCCAGTCGACGCAGGGACGGGCGCCCACTCCGACGACGACGGTGTCGGCGGGCACACTGCGCCCGTCCTCCAGCAGGACGGCCTCCACCCGGTGTTCGCCGCCCAGCCCCTTGACGCCCACCCCGCACAGCAGCCGTACCCCGTGGTCGGCGTGCAGGGCGGAGACGACCGCGCCCATGGCCTGGCCGAGCGGTCCGGCCAGCGGGGTCGGCGCCGCCTCGATCACGGTGACGTCGAGGCCGAGGGCGTACGCGGTGGAGGCGACCTCGGCGCCGACGAACCCGCCGCCGATCACCACCAGCCGGCCGCCCCGGGCCAGGTCGTCCCGCAGGGCGCGGGCGTCGTCCAGGGTGCGCAGCACGTGGACCCCGGCGAGGCCGTCGGTGCCGGGCAGGGTGCGCGCGGCGGCACCGGTGGCGACGACGACTCCGTCGGCGCGGACCTCCCGGCCGTCGGCGAGCCGGATCGCCCGCCGGGTGCGGTCGAGACCGGCGGCCCGGGTGCCGAGCAGCCACTCGGCGTGGAGTTCCTCGCCGTCCCGCTCCAGCGCGAGGTCCGCCTCACGGAGGGTGCCGGCCAGGAACTCCTTGGACAACGGGGGCCGGTCGTAAGGGCGGTGGGTCTCGTCGCCGATGACGACCAGCCGGCCGTCGTACCCCCGCTGCCGCAGCGAGCGCGCGGCCGACAGTCCGGCCAGCGAGGCGCCCACCACGGCCACGGTCCTCACGCGGCGCCGCCGGCGAGGCGGGCGCTGACGCACGGCGGCAGATTGGGCGCGTCGGTGGAGAGCCGGACGTAGACCGTGCCGTCCTCGACCACGATCTGGTGGGTGCGGACCGGGAGTCTGGCCGGGGGCGCGTCCACGGCTCCGGTGCGCAGGTCGAACTTCGAGGCGTGCAGGGGGCATTCCACCTCGCAGCCCTCCAGCCAGCCGTCGGCGAGCGACGCGTCCTGGTGGGTGCAGGTGTCGTCGATGGCGAAGAGCTCGCCGTCGTCGGTGTGGAACACCGACACGGGCGGGTCGATGTCGAGCCGGTGGGCCTCGCCTCGCGGCAGATCCTCGAGACGGCACGCGGGAATCATCATGACACCTCGGTGCGTATAGCGAAACGGATTGCGGTAAGCGCAACGCCAGTTTGAGGGCGGCCCCGAAGCGTTGTCAAGGCGTTCACGCGCCGGTTTGCGGGGGCCGCCAAGGCGCCCGCCCGGGCTCGCCCGAGCCCCCGGAAAACCGGGTGTGAGCTGGGAAGACGCACGGCCCGTCCGATACGACGACGGCCCCGCCCGGTGTCGTCCGAGGGGGCCGTCACCGAGGCGGGGCCGTGCCGTGGCGGAAGCGGTCGGCGATCGCCGTGGCTCCGCTACCGGAGCCGCGAGACTCCGGCGCCGCCCGTCACAGGAGCACCACCGAGCGCAGGACGTCACCGTGGCGCATGCGCTCGAAGGCCTTCTCCACCTCGTCCAGGCCGATGGTCTCGGTGACGAAGGCGTCGAGGTCGAGCCGGCCCCTCAGATGGAGGTCGATGAGCATCGGGAAGTCGCGGGAGGGCAAACAGTCCCCGTACCAGGACGACTTCAGCGCCCCGCCCCGGCCGAAGACGTCCAGCAGGGGCAGCTCCAGCTTCATCTCCGGCGTCGGTACGCCGACCAGCACCACGGTCCCGGCCAGGTCACGGGCGTAGAAGGCCTGCCGGTAGGTCTCCGGGCGGCCCACCGCCTCGATGACGACGTCCGCGCCGAAGCCGCCGGTCAGTTCGCGCACCGCGTCGACCGCGTCGGCCTCCTTCGAGTTGACCGTGTGGGTCGCCCCGAGCCCCCGCGCCGTCGCCAGTTTGCGGTCGTCGATGTCGACCGCGATGACCTTCGCCGCGCCGGCCAGGTGCGAGCCGAGCACCGCGGCCGCGCCCACACCGCCGCAGCCGATCACCGCGACGCTGTCCCCTCGTCCGACGTTGCCGGTGTTGAGGGCGGCGCCGATGCCCGCCATCACCCCGCAGCCGAGCAGCCCCGCGACCGCCGGGGAGGCGGCCCGGTCGACCTTGGTGCACTGTCCGGCCGCCACCAGTGTCTTCTCGGCGAAGGCGCCGATCCCGAGGGCCGGGGAGAGTTCCTGCCCGGTCGAGGCGAGGGTCATCCGCTGCCGCGCGTTGTGCGTGTCGAAGCAGTACCACGGCCGCCCACGCAGACAGGCCCGGCACTGACCGCACACCGCACGCCAGTTGAGGATCACGAAGTCGCCGGGCGCGACATCGGTGACCCCGTCGCCGACGGCCTCGACCACGCCCGCCGCCTCGTGGCCCAGCAGGAACGGGAAGTCGTCACTGATCCCGCCCTGACGGTAGTGCAGATCGGTGTGGCAGACCCCGCACGCCTCGACCCGGACCAGCGCCTCCCCCGGACCGGGATCGGGCACCACGATGGTCTCCAGACCGACGGGGGCGCCCTTGCTCAGCGCGACGACACCACGGACCTGCTGGGACATGGCCACTCCTACTGACAGAGCCGGCGAGACGTTGCCCATGGCGCCGCACATCTCGCATTCCGCAACACAGCATCGCGGAGCCCCGAATCACCGGTCAAGGATCCGGTGAACCGCGCCTCTGTCGGGTCAGTCCTCGTCCGTGCGGACCACGACCAGGAACGCGTCCGTCTTCAGGTCCATCACCACCGTGGCCGGCTTGCCCTCGGCGCGGCGCTCGGCCGCGTACTCCTCGGCCGGCCACGACCCCCGGGGAGACCCGGCCGGGAATCGCTCCAGAATCCTCGCACCCGTCATGACCTGCACCTCCTGGGTCGCCGTCCGCCGTAATGTTCGGCTGCCCCACATCGACGCGGACATGCCCGAAATGCCGATGACCGCTGACCGCCGACCGGAGAGCCGCACTCAGGACACGGAGCTACACATAAGGAGGAAATAAGAGCAGAATGGAGCAAGCGGCGTAAATCGCACGCACCAGACGCGATCAGGCCTGCAAGTCAAAGGAGACGAGTCATGGCCAACGTCTCGCACGGCAGAAGTGACATAACCAGCCATCCCGATGTCTCCGAGATGCGGGAGCGCTACGCCCGCATGCTCGGCGGCCGCGACGTGGCGCTCGTGGACGGGCCGGTGTTCCTGCTCGGCCTGTACTGCGCGGCGTCCCCGTGGATCGTCCACTACTCGGCCAGCCAGCCCGCGCTCATGACCCACAACCTGGTCATGGGCATAGCGATAGGGCTGCTGGCGCTGGGCTTCACCCGCGCTCCGGAGCGCATGTACGGCCTCAGCTGGGCCATGTGCGCGATGGGCATCTGGATGATCATCGCGCCCTGGGTGGTCGGCACCAGCCCGGACACCGGGGTCATCATCAACAACGTCGTCATCGGCGCGCTGGCCCTCTGCCTCGGCCTGGTGTGCGCCGCCTCGTCGGCCAGGCGGACGCCCATGACATAGCCGTCACGAGCACCTCCTGGAAGGGAGGACACGGGGCCGGCCCGGCGACGCGGACCGGCCCCGTCGCCCACCCGGCTACACGACGGCCGGCTGCTCCGGCGCGGCGAGGTACTCCTCGCTGATCTCCCTGGGGCCGAACGGCCACACCTTCTCGACGCGCGCCCACAGCACGAACGCCACACAGCCGAGCGCGAGCCAGGCCAGGGACCACTCGATGGGGTGGCGGCCCGGGGAGTTCTTGTCGGCGTAGCCGTAGATCACGCACCAGCCGGCGAAGGCGACGATGCTGGGCAGGGGGTAGAGCCACATGCGGTACGGCCGCTTCAGGGCCGGCTGCCTGCGGCGCAGCACCGAGAGCGCGACGATCTGCGCCAGCGCCTGGACGATCACCATCACGGTGGTGAGCAGCTGGATCAGCGTGGCCAGGTCGGTGTGGCGGCCGATCAGGAACCCGATCGCGGTGATCACACCCATGGTCGCGAGGCCCAGCATCGGGAAGCGGTGCTTCGGGTGCAGTTTCTCGTAGGGGCGGAAGAAGACCCGGTCGCGGGCGGCGTCGTAGGGCACCCGGGAGCCGCCGAGCAGGCCGGTGAAGACCGAGGCGAAGGCCGTGATCAGGATCAGCACGGTGACGGTGTCGGCGGCCCCCTTGCCCCAGGTCTCCTCCAGGACCGCCGAGGCCACGGAGGTCGAGGCGATGTCGGCCGGGTCCGTCATACGGTGCCAGTCGATGACGCCGAGGGTGCCGATCTGGAGCAGCAGGTAGATCGCCATGATGCCGAGGATCGAGAAGAGGATGGAGCGCGGCAGCACCCGGCCGGGCTCCTTGATCTCGGCGCCCATGTACGCGGTCGTGTTGTAGCCGAGGTAGTCGTAGATGCCGATGGTCAGTCCCGCGGCGAAGCCGAGCCAGAAGTGGTCGCTCGTCAGGTCGAAGGCGTGCGCCGGGTAGGTGAAGGCCAGGTGGGGGCTGAAGTCGCTCGCCGCGGCGACGATCACCAACAGCACCGAGGCGATCATCACCGCCCACATCACGGCGGTGATCCGGGCGATGTGCTCGATGCCGCGCCAGAGCAGCAGCACCACCAGGGCGATGACACCGAGTCCGATCAGGTCGCCGGAGGTCCGGCCGAGCCCGGGGGCGAGGTAACCCAGGTACTGGACGAAGCCGACCACACCGGTGGACATGATCAGCGGGATGAAGAGCATCGCCGTCCACACGAACAGGAACGGCATCAGGCGTCCGGTGCGGTACTGGAAGGCCTGGCGCAGATAGACGTAACTGCCGCCGGAGCCGGGCATCGCGGCGCCCAGCTCGGCCCAGACCAGGCCGTCGCAGAGGGCGAGCAGCGCGCCCGCGACGAAGCCGATGACGGCCTGCGGGCCGCCGAACGCGGCGACCATCAGCGGGATGGTCACGAAGGGGCCGATGCCGCACATCTGGCTCATGTTGATGGCGGTGGCCTGGAACAGGCCGACGCGGCGGACGAAGCCGCCGTCGGGCGGCGCGGCGCGGAGGTCGTCGGAACGGACGGGGCGGCCGGGACTACCGGACATGGCGGGGCTCCTGACGCGAGGAGGAGGGACGTCGGCCGAGGAGGCGGGATGGCCGATAAAGTTAAGGAGCCTTACTAGATGCGTCAAGTATGCGCCGGGAATCGGTGAGAATGATGCGATGGCCGCCAGTGACGTCGTAGAGCAGCAGGAACAGCCCTGGAGCCGGCAGCGACTGCGCAGCTCCAACGAGCGGCTGCTGCTGTCCCGGCTGCGGGCGCTCGGGTCCGCCTCCCGCGCCCAACTCGCCCGCGAGACCGGCCTGTCGAAACCGACCGTGTCCAGCGCGCTGGCCGCGCTGGCGGCGGCGGGCCTGGTCCGGGAGGCGGGCACGCACGCCCCGGAGCGTGGCCGTACCGCGGTGCTGTACGCGCCCGACCCGGCGGCGGGATACGCCCTCGGCGTCGACGTGGGCCGCGGCTGGCTGCGGGTGGCGCTCGCCGACCTGGACGGCACCCTGGTCGCCCGCTCCGACGTGCGCAACCGGGCCCGCGGTTCGGACGCCATGGCCGGCCTGCTGGTCAGCACCGCGCGGCAGGTCGTCGCCAACTCGGAGGTGGACCCGGCCGAGGTGGTGCACGGGGTGGTGGGCACCCCGGGCGTGTACGACGAGCGGCAGCGCCGGGTGCGGTACGCGATGCACCTGCCCGGCTGGGGCCGCGCGGGGCTCTTCGACCGGATGCGCGAGGAACTGGGCGTCCCGCTGGAGGTGCACAACGACGCCAACCTGGCGGCGCTCGGCGAGTACACGTACGGCGTCGGGGCGGGCAGCCGGCTGTTCGCGTACATCATGATCGGCACCGGTCTCGGCATGGGCGTGGTCAGCGAGGGACGGCTGTTCACCGGGGCGCACGGGCTCGCCGGGGAGATAGGGTTCCTGCCCTGGCCCGGGCAGCGGAGGCCGGAGCGGCTGGAGGACGCGGTGTCGGGGGTGGCCGTGGCCGAGACCGCGCGGCGGCTGGGGATGACGGGCCAGCTCACCGCGAAGTCCGTGTTCGACGCGGCACGCCAGGGCGACCCGGCCGCCGTCGAGGCGGTACGGCTGGAGGGCGAGCGGATCGCGCACACGGTGGCGGCGGCCGCGGCCGTGCTCGATCCCGACCTGGTGGTGCTGGGCGGCGGGGTGGGGCACAGCGTCGACCTGCTGCTGCGCCCGGTACGCGAGCATCTGCGCACCCTCACCCCGCTGCGTCCGAAGCTGGCGCCCAGCCGGCTCGGCGAGGACGCGGTACTGCTCGGCGCGGTGGCCACGGCCCTGGGAACCGCCCGTGACCTGGTCTTCGAGCGCCGGTCGGCCGCGTCCTGAAACCGGCGCCACCAACTCGCGCGGGCCCCACGGTGATTGACACACCCCTTTCGGGACCCTAGCTTGAGCCGAGTTAGTAAAGTTTCCTAACTTTACGAGCCTGGAGACCGCCGTGTTCCCTCGCCCCGCCCCAGGACACCGCCTCGCCACGGCCGCCGTGGCCCTGGGCCTGCTCTGCTCACTCAACACGAGCGCCTGGGCCGGCGCCAGGAACCCGGCCGGTGCCACCGTCCACTCCCCCTCGTACGGCCACCCCCGGATCACCCGGGTGCCCTCCGCGGCCGGGTCCGGGACCCCGCTGGCGGGCTACGCGATCCGCTCCACGGCCGAGGTGGGCGACTCCGCGTCGGCGGTCTCCTCCCCCGGGTATCCGGCGCGGGACTGGTATCCGGCGGGCCCCCGTTCCACGGTGCTGGCAGCGCTGCTCGCCGACGGCGTCTACGACGACCCGTTCGTCTCCACCAACCTCCAGAAGATCCCCAAGTCCCCCTTCCAGGTGCCCTGGTGGTACCGCAGCGACTTCCAGGTCGACGACCCCTCGCAGCGCAGCTACCTCGACTTCAGCGGGGTGATCTCGGCGGCCGACGTGTACGTCAACGGCCAGCGGGTCGCGACCGCCTCGGACGTCACCGGCGCCTACACGCACCACGAACTGGACATCACCTCGCTGGTCAGGTCCGGGACGAACACGGTCGCCTTCCGGATCCAGCCCAACGACCCGAACAAGAACCTCACCATGGGCTGGCTCGACTGGCTCCAGCCGCCGCCCGACCAGAACATGGGCATCGTCCGGGACGTGGTGGTGCGGCGCGGCGGCCCGGTCGCGCTGCGTGACGCGCACGTGGTGACGGAGCTGGCGGTGCCGTCCCTCGCGACGGCGGACCTGACGGTGCGGGCACAGGCCCGCAACGACTCCGACGCGCCGGTCACCGCCGAGGTCTCCGGCACGGTCGCGGGCGTGCCGCTCACCCGGTCGGTCGCCCTCGCCGCCCACGAGACCAGGACCGTGACCTTCACTCCGGCCGACACCCCGGATCTGCACCTCACCTCCCCGAAGGTGTGGTGGCCCGCGGGCATGGGCGGTCAGCCGCTCTACGGCCTCGACCTCACCGCCTCCGTCGCCGGCACGGCCTCGGACACCGCCCACGAGACATTCGGCATCCGGGACGTCAGGGCCCCGCTGAACTCCGACGGCGCCCGCCAGTACTCGGTCAACGGCCGCCGGCTGCTGATCAAGGGCGGCGGCTGGTCACCGGACGAGTTCCTGCGCTGGGACCGCACCTACGCCGAGGACCGCCTGAAGTACGCCCTCGACCTGGGCCTGAACGCCATCCGGCTGGAAGGCCACATCGAGCCCGACGAGTTCTTCGACCTCGCCGACCGCCTCGGCGTCCTCACCCTGCCCGGCTGGGAGTGCTGCGACAAGTGGGAGGGACAGACCAACAGCGGAGAGAGCGGCGAGAAGTGGACCGCCGCCGACTACCAGGTCGCCCAGGCCTCGATGGCCGCCGAGGCCGCCCGGCTGCGTGACCACCCGAGCGTGGCCTCCTTCCTGATCGGCAGCGACGCCGCGCCCGACGCGAAGATCGAGAAGAACTACCTGGACGCCCTGCACGCCGCCGACTGGACCGTGCCGGTGGTGCCCGCCGCCTCCGACAAGTCCGCTCCCCAGCTGGGCAGTTCGGGCATGAAGATGACCGGCCCCTACGACTGGGTCCCGCCGTCCTACTGGTACGCCAAGCGGGAGGGCGGCGCCACCGGCTTCAACTCCGAGACCAGCGCGGGCCCGGACATCCCGACCCTCGACACGCTGCGCCGCATGATGACCCCGGCCGAACTCGACACCCTCTGGAAGAACCCGGACGCCAAGCAGTACCACCGCTCGCCGTCCTCGACCTTCGGCACCCTGAAGGTCTACGACGCCGCCCTCACCGGCCGCTACGGCGCCCCGAAGAGCCTCACGGACTACGTCCGCAAGGCCCAGCTCGCCCAGTACGAGAACGTCCGTGCCCAGTACGAGGCCTACGAGCGCAACCAGACCGACGCCTCGAAGCCCTCGACCGGCGTCGTCTACTGGATGTTCAACAGCGGCTGGACCTCCCTGCACTGGCAGCTGATGGACCGTCATCTCGATCAGGGCGGCGCCTACTTCGGCGCGAAGAAGGCCAACGAGCCCGTGCACGCGCAGTACTCCTACGACGACCGTTCGGTGGTCGTCGTGAACAACCGGCACGCGGCGGCGTCCGGGCTCACCGTCCGGGCGACCCTGTTCAACCCCGACGGGACCGAGAAGTACGACCGGACGGTCACCGGGGTCACGGTCCAGGGCGACGGCGCGCACGGCACCGCGCTCACCCTGCCGGCGTCGGTGAGCGGTCTGTCCTCCGCCTACCTGGCGCGGCTGGTCCTCACGGACGCCGACGGCAGGGAGGTCAGCCGCAACGTCTACTGGCTCTCCACCAGGTCCGACACCCTCGACTGGGCGAAGACCGACTGGTGGCACACTCCGACGACGGGCTACGCCGACCTGACGGGACTGTCCTCCATGGCCCGGGTGCCGGTCACGGCGACGGCGTCGACGACCGGGGCGGACGGCACGTCCACCACGACGGTCACGGTCCGCAACACGGGCTCGGGAAAGACACCGGCCCTGCTGACGGACGTCCACCTGGTCGACGCGAACGGCACACCCGTGCTGCCCGTCCGGTGGTCGGACAACGAGGTCAGCCTGTGGCCGGGCGAGGCGGCGACCCTGACGGCCACCTACCGGACCGCCGATCTGCACGGCTCCAGGCCCCAGGTGCGGGTGTCCGGCTGGAACGCGGTGGAGCGGACGGTTCCGGCGGACGCGCCGGAACCGTCCGTCCCGCTCAGCTCACGTTGAGCGCGGTGTCGTCGAGGACGAAGGACGTCTGGAGGGTCGAGCCCTCGACACCGGTGAACTTGATGGTGGCCGTGGTACCGGCCAGCGAGGAGACGTCGAAGCTCTTGAGGACGTATCCGGAGGCCGCGTTGAGGTTGGAGTACGTGGCCAGGGTGGTGGATCCGGCCGTGACCGTCAGCTTGTCGTAGGCGGTGCTGGTGGTGGTCTCCGCGGTGTCCACGTGCAGGTAGAAGCTGAGCGTCGCGGAGCAGCCGGACGGAATGGTCACCGACTGGGACAGCGTGTCGGTGTGGGCGGATCCGTAGCCGTCGAGCCAGGCCTTGTAGGAGCCGGTGCGGGCCGCCTCGCTGCTGGAGTTGGTGATGACCCCGCTGCTGGCGGTCCAGGTGGTGCTGCCGGACTCGAAGCCGGGGTTGCCGAGGAGCTGGGCCGCGGTGCAGGTGCCACCGCCGCCTCCGCCACCGCCGCCGCTGCTGCCGCTGCTCGCGCCGGTCAGCCAGGCGGTGGCGTTGAGGGCGAGGGCCGCGTTGGTGGCGCCGGTGTCGTTCCAGCCGTCGTACAGCGTGTTGCCGGACTGGCCGGTGCCGTCGTCGATGGGTGAGCTGTCGCCCCAGAAGGCGACCCGGCCGCTGCCGAAGGTGCTGGTGAGGAAGAAGGCACCGGTGTTGCCGGAGTAACCGCTGCGGTACACCAGCCCCTTGACGTTCGAGTTGTCGGCCGGCTTGAGGGTGGCGGTGGTGCCGTCGGCGATCAGGCTCTTGGTGACCGTGCCGTAGGAGCCGTTGAGCACCGGGTCGGTGCTGTCGCTGATCGCGGCCGGGTAGCCGGAGCTGATGTCGAGGGAGTCGATGGAGAAGCCGAACGGGTCGGTCGAGTCGACGCTGTTGTTCGTCATCAGGTCGTTGAGGATCTCGACCGCGTCCTCACCGTCGCTGTTGCGGTCGGCCCCGGTGTGGTCGGAGATCATGAAGAGACCGCCGCCGTTCTTCACGAAGTTCATGATCGCGGTCTTCTCGGCGGTCGTGAACAGCGTGTTGGGCTCAGGGAGCACCAGGGCGTCGAAATTGGACAGGTCGGTGGTCGAGGAACCGCCGTACGTCAGGGCGCTGGTGGCGGTCTTCAGGCTGTAGCTGCCGGTCTTCTGGAGGGCCACGCCCCACGAGGAGAGCGCGCCGGTCCAGTCGGTCTCGGAGGACGGGGAGGAGTCCTCGGAGAGCGGGTCGGGCTTGCTGGTCGAGATGATCCAGTCCGCGTTGCCCGCCTCCTCGGCGTGGCCGTCGTCGAACAGGACGCGGTAGGTGGTGGCCGCATGGGCGGGCGCGGCTCCGGTGCCGACCTGGAGGGCGGCTCCGGTGACGAGCAGCCCGAGCCCGGCCAGGGCGGTGGTGAGTCTGTGGCGGGATCTGCTGGATCCAAGCATCCGGCGAACCTCCATGAGGGGGTGGGGAAGAGGCGGTGCGGGGCGCCAACTCTGCGCGCGTAGAACCAGCTCGAGATTTCTACACGCGTCGACTGCTTGAAAGGTACATGGCATGTCGGGTCGGTGAACAGAAAACCGCCGTAACAACCCGAGGGGACTGGCCGGGTCTCCAGCGGGCAGATTGGAGTGCAGCGGAGTCCGGCAGGAGAGGGGCGGAAATGGAGATCTCGGGCATCATCAGCGCCATCGTCATCGGAATCATCATCGGCGTACTGGGACGCCTGGTCGTCCCCGGCCGGCAGCACATCGGTCTCCTGTGGACCATCGTCGTCGGCATCGTGGCGGCGCTGCTGGGTTCGGCGATCGCGGCGGGCTTCGGCGTGGCCGACACCAAGGGTCCCGACTGGATCGAGTGGTTCATCCAGATCGCCCTGGCGGCGGTGGGGGTGGCGGCACTGGACCGGGCCAAGGCACGCCGGTGACCTCCGGGCGCCCGTTCAGGGGCGCCCGACCTTGACCGCGATCCGCGTCCACGCCGTGCGGGGCGCCGCGGGCAGTGGGGGCTGCCCGTAGCGGCTCACCCGGCGTGGACGTACGGCGTGGTCGTGCCCAGGGCGTGGAATCCGAGCCGTTCGAGGATCGGCCGGCTCATCGCGGACGCGTCCACGTGCAGATAACGGTAACCGCGGTCCTCGGCGACCCGCGCGCGGTGGGCGACCAGGGCCCGGTACAACCCGCGCCCCCGCCAGCCCGCCACCGTACCGCCGCCCCACAGACCGGCGAACCGCGTCCCCGGCCGCAACTCCATGCGGGCGGCGCTCACGGGCTCGTCCCCGGCCAGCGCCACGACGGCGACCACGGTGTCGGGCCACTCGGCCAACTGCGCCAGCAGGCGGTGCCGCAGCCGTGCCCCGTCGGTACCGAAGGCCTTCTCGTGGACGTCCACCAGGAGATCCACGCCCGCCGCGTCCGTGACCTGCGTGGTCCGCACGCCGTCCGGAAGCCCGGCGTCGACGCGCAGTCCGGCGGTCTCGGCCACCATCAGCGTCTCCGCCGGTTCCGGCCGGAACCCGGCCGCGGCCAGCCGGGCGCCGAGATCGCACGGGAGGTCGTGGCCGTAGAGCTTCCACTCGAACTCGTGGCCCAGGGTCCCGAAGAACTCGACCTGCTCGGCGATCGCCCCGTCCGCGGTCTTCTCGTCCAGCGCCGACCACAGGACGGCGTTCCACCCTTCGGCGTCCGCGACCTGGCGCACCACCGCGCCGACGCGTTCGACCCGCGCGCCGGGGCCGTCGGGGCGCGCGCCCTCACGCATGTCACGGTCGTACAGAGCAAGCACTTGGAGATCCATCCGAGCACTCCAGCATCCGAGCCCAACCACGGCAACGTATTTGTCCGCGCAGGCGCTCGTCCGCGCGCGGGTCAGCCGAGTTCCAGTGTCGTCACGCCGAACACCCGGTCGCGGGCGTGGTCCCGGACCGGGCCCGTGTACATGCGGGCGGTCTCGAACGACGGGGTGAAGCCCGCCGCTTCGGCGAGGGCGACGGCTGCCGTGCTGGTCTCGGGTACGTCGATGGCCACCTCGGCGCCGGCCGCCGTCGCGCCGAGGGCGGCGAACAGGGCGCGGGCGTCGGCGGCGGTGTCGGCGAACAGCGGGCCGATGCGCAGGCTGTCGTGGCCGGGGCGGAGCACGCCGTAGCCGGTGACACGGTCGCCGTCGTGGCGGACGAGCGCGGTGTGGCCGGGGCCGGTCAGCCAGGCGGCGACGAAGCGCGGCCGGTCGGCGGGGTGACAGATACCGTCGTACGCGGTGACGGCCGCGAGGTCGGCCGGGCGGACGGCGCGGACGCCCTCGGGCACCTCGGCGGCCGGGGCGGTGCCGGTGAAGCGGACCGTGCGGTGGGCCGGCTCGAAGCCGGACTGCCGGTAGTTGTCCTGCTGGGCCACCACGCCGTCCAGGCCGACGGTGCGGTTGCCGGCGTGGGCCAGCGCGGTCTTCCAGGTGGCGTAGCCGTGGCCCTGGCCGCGCAGGTCCGGGCGGACCAGGTAGCAGCCCAGGAAGGCGTAGTCGGGACCGTGGTTCACGACGGAGACGGCCGACACCGGTTCCCCGTCGATCCGGCCCAGGAAGAAGCCCTCGGGGTCCTGGGCGAAGAAGGCCGGCCCGTCCGACAGTCCCGGGTTCCAGCCCTCGTCGGCCGCCCAGCCGCTGATCACCGGCCAGTCGTCGAGCGTGGCCCGGGTGACGACGAGGTCCTGGGGGGCCGGAGAGGTCATCGATGCGCTCCCTTGCGTGACGGGGTCCGAGGGCACGGCGACCGGCACCGCGCCCGCAGCATCCTTGCCGATCACGGTCCCCCACGCCACGCCGGGATCAAGCCGCCGCCACGCACAACTGGCTTGCACGGAGCACTCGTTGACAGCGGTCGGCCCGCCCGCATCAGACGGGGGCGACCTACCCGCACCAGTCGGGGCCGGCCTACCCGCACCAGGTGGGTCCGGCTCCGCCGAACCAGGTGGGGGCGGCTCGGCCGCGGCCCCCTGGTGCGGCCCGGCCGCACCAGGCGAAGTCGGCCCGGCCGCACCCGGCGAGGGCAGTTCCGCCGCGTCCGGCGCATGCGGCCCGGATGCATCAGGCAAGGGCGGCTTGCCCGCGTCCGGGAGTGTGGCCCGGCGCATCCGACAAGGACGGCTCGGTCTCGTCCAGTGGGGACGGCTCGGTCTCGTCCGGTGGGGACGGCTCGGCCGCACCCGGTGGGGACGGCTCGCCCGCACCCGGTGGGGACGGCTCGGTCTCGTCCGGTGGGGACGGGGCAGGCCCCGCCGGTTGGGTTCGGTGGGGCCTGTCCGGTCGCGTCGCTTCGGGCCGGCCGCGTGTCACACGGCGGCGGTCAGCGGGTCCGGCCCGGACGGAAGCGCCGGTGCAGAACGGTGCCGGTGAGCAGCAGCGCCGCGCCGACCCCGGCGGCGGGGCCGGTCAGGTCCGTCCCGGTGTGGGCGAGGGTGGCGTCCGTGACCGGCGGCGCGGCGGGGTGCGACCGGGGGGCCGGCCGCTTCTTCGGCGGCGCCGCGACGGGCGGCTCCGGAGCGGGCGCGCTGGGCCTCGGGGTCGTCTTCGGCGGGCTCGGGTGGTCGCCGGAGGTGTTCACCGAGGTGTTGCCGAGGGCCGGGTTGAGGACGCCGACCACGTCGACGCTGTTGCCGCTGACGTTCACCGGGAGATCGACCGGCAGCTGGACACCGTTGCCGGAGATCACCCCGGGCGAGTCCTGCTCGGTGCCCCGCGCGGACGCGCCACCGGTCGTGGCCGAACCGCCGGACGTGCCGGCTTCGGCGCCGCCGCCCTCGTTCGCGCAGGCGTTGCCGGCCGCCGGATTCAGCAGCCCCACCACGTTCACGGTGTTCCCGCACACGTTCACCGGAACGTGCACCGGCAGCTGGACGCCGTTGCCGGAGATCACCCCGGGCGAACCGGCCGCGGTCGCGTCCGCACCGGAGTCGGCCCAGGCGGGGACCGCCACGGCCATCGCCCCGGAGGCGGCGGCGACGGCGATCACACCGTTTCGGGTAACCCGTTTCATAGGTGCCCTGCCTTCCAGACATGATTACGGGCGCTCGCCCGCAACGGTTAAAACCGCGTACGCCACATACGGGTTATGGCTTATGCGCGTTTCACCCCATCGAGCTACATCGCTCTCGAACCGCAGGCAAAACGCGCAAGGAGCCTGAAGGCGGCGAAGCGGCGCAGAGTACGGCACCCCGGCGCGGTCCGCCCGCCGGGAGGCGGGGCCCCGCGTGGCGTGCTTATGGTGGGCGAAAGCCCTGTACCCGGTCCGTCACGGAGTGTTCCTGGAGGCCCCCGATGCCTGCCGTGCCCCGTACCCGGCCCGCTCTGCGGCGCTGCGTCGGCGCCGGAGCCGTCACGCTGGCTCTGCTCGGCGCGGGACTGCCCACCCTCCCGGCGACGGCCTCGGCCGCGGACGGCGGACAGCCGGACCTGACCCGGTTCTACCGGCAGAAGGCCCGGTGGACGGCGTGCCAGGACGAGCAACTGCCCAAGGACATGCAGTGCGCCAAGGTCACCGTCCCGCTCGACTACGCGAGGCCGGACCGGGGCACCCTCGACCTGGCACTGTCCCGCTACCGGGCGACGGGCAGGTCACGGGGCTCGGTCCTGCTGAACTTCGGCGGCCCGGGCGGCTCCGGCGTCAGCGAGCTGGGGCTCTCCGGCAAGGAGTTCATGAGCCTCACCAACGGCTACGACGTGGTCGGCTTCGATCCCCGCGGCGTCGGCCGCTCCTCCCCCGTCAGCTGCGGCGACGGCACCGGCGGGCCCTCCGACGACCGCGGCTCGGCCGACCCTCCCGACGTCACCCGGCCGCAGGCCCTGATGAAGCAGCTCAAGCAGCTGGTCGTACGGTGCACCGAGCACTCCGGTCCCGTGCTGGCCCACATAGGCACCGTGAACGCCTCCCGGGACCTGGACGTCATCCGCCAGGCGCTCGGCGACCGGAAGCTGAACTATCTGGGCTTCTCCTACGGCACCAAGCTCGGCGCGGTGTACGCGGCGCAGTTCCCGCACAACGTGGGCCGGATGGCGCTGGACGGCGTGGACACCCTGACCGAGTCGCTGGCCCAGCAGGGTGTGGCCGGCGCCCAGGGCCAGCAGACCGCGCTGGACGACTTCCTCGACTGGTGTGTCACCGACCTCGCCTGTCCCTTCGGCCAGGACCGGCGCAAGGCCGGGGACGCGGTCGTCCAGCTGGTGCGCTCGCTCGACAAGGACCCGGTGCCGTCCGACTTCGGCGGCTCCTTCACCGGCCAGGACCTGGTGGGCGCCATCGGTGAGGGGCTGTACAGCAAGGATCTGTGGCCGCTGCTCGCGCGGGCGCTGGCCTCGCTGACGGAGGACGGGGACACCCGGGGTGTGCAGAACTTCGCCTCCGGCGGCTACGCCGTGCCGCTCGTGCGGAAGTCGCCGAAGACGGGGAGCGGCGGGCTGGTGGCCGGCCAGGACGTGCCCGTGGACAACCTGTCCGCGGCGTTGATGGCGATCAACTGCGCCGACGACCCGGACCGGCCGAGCGCCGAGCGGCTCTCCCAGGACGTCGCCCGGCTGAACCGGGAGTACCAGCAGGCGTCCCCGGTGTTCGGCCGGTTCCGGCTGACCCAGGTGCTGCTGTGCTACGGCCGGCCGCGCGGCACGGACTTCATCCGGGACCAGGTAAAAAACGTGCCCTCGGCGCGGATGCTCCTGGTGGGGACGCGCGGTGACCCGGCGACGCCGTACCGCTGGACGATCGAGACCGCGAAGCGGCTGGGGCCGTCGGCCGTGGTGCTGGACAACAGGGCCGACGGCCACACCGGTTACACGTCCTCCAGGTGCGTGCACGGCAAGGTCGACGACTTCCTGCTGTACGGCACGCTGCCGGCCGACGGCAGCTCCTGCCCGCCGGACACCGCCGCCGGGCGCGCCGGCGGCGGCTCGTCGGACTGAGGCTCCTCCGGGATCCCAGGAGCCTCAGGAGCCTCAGGAGCCTCAGGAGAGGGTGAGTTCCGGGTCGTAGAGGTCGAGCCAGTGGGCCAGGTCGAGGGTGCGTTCCAGGCCGCGCCGGGCCGCCTGGCCGGCGAGTCGGGGCAGGTGGGCCGCCCGGTCCGCCTTCTCGCGGTCGACGAGTTCGAAGACCCGGTGGTCGGGACGCGCGACCAGGTCCTTGACCTGGTCCTGGAGGGCCCGGCCGTACTCCGGGTCCTGGGTGGAGGGGTAGGGACTCTTGACCCGGTCGTACACGGACTGCGGCAGGACGTCCCGAGTGGCCTCGCGCAGCAGGGTCTTCTCCCGGCCGTCGAAGGATTTCAGCGCCCAGGGCGCGTTGTAGACGTACTCGACGAGGCGGTGGTCGCAGAACGGCACCCGTACCTCAAGGCCGACGGCCATGCTCATCCGGTCCTTGCGGTCGAGCAGGACGCGGACGAAACGGGTGAGGTGCAGGTGGCTCATCCGGCGCATGCGGTACTCGAAGTCGCTCTCGCCGTCGAGGCGTTGGACGGCGGAGGCGGCGGAGTGGTAGGAGTCGGCGATGTAGGACTCCAGGTCGAGCGCCTTGGCGAGGTCCGTGCGCAGCACGTCGGAGTCGTCGCCGAAGTGCCGGGCGAACTGGAACAGCCAGGGGAAGGTGTCGGCGTTGCGGGCCCCCTCGTCGAAGAACTGAAGGTAGCCGCCGAACACCTCGTCGGCGGACTCCCCGGACAGGGCGACGGTGGACTGGTCGCGTACGGCCCTGAACAGCAGCAGGAGCGAGGCGTCCATGTCGCCGAACCCGGCCGGCAGGTCGCGGGCCCGGATCACCCGCTCCCGGACGGCGGGGTCGGCGAGGCTGCTCGCGTCGAGGACGATGTCCTGGTGGTCGGTGCGGGCGAGGCGGGCCACGTCGTGCACGAAGGGCGTGTCGGGGGTGCCGCGCAGTTCGTCGGCGACGAAGTTCTCGGTCTGGCCGACGAAGTCCACGGCGAAGCTGCGGACCTTCTCGCCCCGCGCGGCGAGCTGCCGGGCGGCGAGCGCGGTCATCGCGGAGGAGTCGAGGCCGCCGGAGAGCAGGGTGCAGCGGGGTACGTCGGCGACCAGCTGGCGGCGCACGATGTCGTCGAGGAGTTCACGGACGGTGGCCACGGTGGTGTCGCGGTCGTCGAGGTGCGGGCGGGTCTCCAGACGCCAGTACGTGCGGATGCGCGGACCGCGGCGGTCGACGGTGACGACGGTGCCCGGTTCGACCTCCCGCATGCCCTCCCAGACGGCCTGTCCGGGGGTCTTGACCATGGTGAACAGCTCGCGCAGACCGCTCAGGGCGACCCGGGGGCGGACCAGCGGGTTGGCCAGGATCGCCTTCGGCTCGGAGCCGAACAGGACGCCGTCCGGGGTGGGATACATGTAGAAGGGCTTGATGCCCATGCGGTCGCGGATCATGACGAGCTTGTCGTGGCGGCCGTCCCAGACGGCGAAGGCGTACATGCCGTTCAGCCGTTCGGCGATGGTGTCGCCCCACTCCACATAGCCGCGCAGGACGACCTCGGTGTCGGAGTCGGTGGTGAACTCGTGGCCCCGGCCGACGAGTTCGCGGCGCAGTTCGGTGAAGTTGTAGGCCTCGCCGGAGTAGACCATCGCGACCGTGCCCTCCGGGGTGCGGACGGTCATGGGCTGGCGGCCGCCGGGCAGGTCGATGATGGCGAGCCGGCGGTGGCCCAGGGCGGCGGGGCCCTCGCTCCAGGTGCCCCGGTCGTCGGGGCCGCGGCAGGCCATGGTCTCCGTCATCGCATCCAATGCGTGCGTCTCGGTGGTGAGGTCACGGTCGAAGGAGACCCAGCCGGTGATGCCACACATGCGCTACCTCCTGCTGCCGGTCCGCCGGACAACCCGCGCCACCTGCGGTGACACACCAGCGCCTCCCAGAGGCGATTGCCCGAGCGAACCACTTGTATTCAGCACCTATATGACGAGCGTGCGCCCGGGTTCCCGGCCGGTCAACCTGGGCGTAACACGGCGGGGCTCTCGCGGCCTCCCCCTCCGGCCGCTTTCGGCCGCGCTTTGCCCGCGCGAGGACCGCGGACCCGCCTCGCGCCGGGCCCCGCCCGCCCCGAACCGGCCAAGCGCAAAAAGTTCCCCAAACGGAACCGGCGCCTCGGCTCTCGCCGGGCGCCGGTCACCCGGTGCTGTCGGGTCCCGCGCTACGCGGCCGGGGCCAGGAACCGGTCCAGCGCCGCCGTCAGCTCGTCGGGCCGCTCCACCGGGAGCTCATGGCCCGCGTCGATGATCCGCACCTCCGCGTCGGGGTAGGCCTTGGCCATCCGCAGCATCTGCCCGGCCGGCAGCTGGACGTCGTGGTAGCCGTGCACCATCAGGGTGGGCGCGGTGATCTCGCCGGCCCGGTCCAGGACGTCGAAGGCCCGCATGGCGCCGTACAGCGTCATCACGACCTCGCGCGGGGTGTCGGCGGAGGCGCGGACGTACTCGCGGATCCGCTCGCGGGGGTACCCCGGGGCGAAGGCACGCTGGATGTTGGCGGCGACGAAGAGCTTGAACGGCACCAGTGTCGAGGCCGCCATGAGCAGCCCGCGGCCCTTGCTGTACGTCATCCGCCCGATGGAGTTGACCAGGACCATCCGCTCGACGCGGGCCGGGTGGGCGAGGGCGAGGGTCTGGGAGATCATGCCGCCCATGGAGTGACCGACGGGGACGAAGCGGTCCACCTCCAGGTGGTCGAGGAGCGCGGTGACGTCCTGTGCCAGTTCGCCGATGGTCCGCACACCCGCCCCGGTGCTCTCGCCGTGTCCGCGCAGGTCGAGCCTGACCACCCGCCGCCGGTCGGCGAAGTGCGCGGTCTGGTGGTCCCAGCGGTGCCGGTCGGCGGTCCAGCCGTGGATGAACACCAGGGGTGCGGCGGTGCCGTCCCGGGGGCCCTCGTCGTCGTACGCCAGCACCGCTCCGTCGACTTCGAGCTGCGGCATGGGGGCCTCCTGGGGCGCGATCCGGTTACTGCCGGGTACGGTAACGGGCCGCGCGGCCCGGCGTCACCGGTGGCCAGGCCTCGACAGGGTCACGGAGCCGCGTCCTGGTGCCCGTACGGGCACCGCGCCCCGCCCGGTGCGGGATTACCCCAAATGCCGCACCGGCGATTCGGCCCTATGGTGCTGATATGGAGCACGCACTCAGTCCATCGACCCTCGCCGAGCTGCGCCGCCCGCGCCTCTATCCCGCCGTCTCCGTGCTGACGCCGACGCACCGCCGCGAGCCCGACAACGCCCAGGACTCCGTCCGGCTGCGCAATGTCGTGGCCGAGGCGAAGAAACAGTTGGAGGCCGATCCCGCGATCACCCGGGAACGGCGGTCCGACGTCATCAGGGAGCTCGACCGGGCACTGGCCGAGGTCGATCTCACGTACACCGAGGACGGTCTGGTGATCTTCGCCGCGCCCGGTGAGCACCAGGTGTGGTCCCTGGCCCGCAGTGTCCCCGAGCGTGTGGTGCTCTCGGACACCTTCCTCACCCGCAACCTGGTCTCGGCGCACGCCGCCGAGCGGCCGTTCTGGGTGCTCTCGCTCTCGGCCGACCGCGTCACGCTCTGGAACGGCGGGACCGACCGGGTCACCGAGAGCCGGGACGGCGGCTTCCCGCTGGTCCGCCGCCAGGTGAACTTCGACGCCGAGCGCCTTCAGCGCATCGGCGACATGCCCAGCACCTTCCGCGACGAGGACACCAAGCACTTCCTGCGGGACGCGGACACCGCGATGTCCGCGCTGCTGCGCGACGAGCCGCGGCAGCTCTACGTCACCGGCGAGCAGGCCGCCCTCTCCCTGTGGGAGGAGCTCGGCAACGTCGCCAGACACAGCATCCCCGTGCAGCACGGCGGTCTTTCGCACGCCGGTCCGGAGGCGGTGTGGCAGGCGATCCGGCCGCTGCTGGAGGCCGAGTCCCGCCGGAGTGCGGCGGCGGTCACCCGGGAGCTGGAATCCGCGCGCGGTCACCGGACGTTCGCGGCCGGCGTCGACGAGGTCTGGCAGAGCGCGCGCGAGGGCCGCGTGCGGCTGCTGGCCGTCGAGGAGAACTACCGCACCACGGTCCGCGACGACGGCGACCATCTGATCCCGGCCGTCAGCGGCGACCTCGACGCCCGGGACGACATCGTGGACGAGATCGTCGAGCAGTGCCTGGAGACCGGCGCCGACGTCCGGTTCGTCCCGGACGGCGCCCTGGGCGACGAGGACGGCATCGCCGGGGTGCTGCGCTACTGACGGAGCCACTGACCGACCCCTTCTCGGCCGGCGTCTAACCTACGAGGTGATCGTCGGCGTCGGCTGAGAGGGAGTGCGGGCGTGGCTGAGCTGCTGGGTGTCGCGGTACTGGGTGCCGGACACATGGGTGCCGACCACATAAGACGGCTCGACCACGTGGTGAGCGGCGCGAGGGTGGCGGCCGTCGCCGATCCCGACCTCGACCGCGCCAAGGAGGCGGTGGCCGGCCGGGACGGCGTCACCGTCCACGCGGATCCGCTGGCCGCGCTGGACGCGCCCGGTGTGGAGGCGGTGCTGATCGCCTCCCCCGGACCGGCCCACGAGGAACCGTTGCTCGCGGCCTTCGAGCGCGGGCTGCCGGTGCTGTGCGAGAAGCCCATGGTGCCGGACTCCACAGGTGCGCTGCGGGTGGTGGAGGCCGAGGCGGGGCTCGGCCGCAGGCTGGCGCAGATCGGCTTCATGCGGCGCTACGACGCCGAGTACCGGCGTCTGAGGTCCCTGCTGGACGACGGTGGTCTGGGCCGCCCGCTGATGCTGCACTGCGTCCACCGCAACGTCTCCTCACCGCCCGGGTTCACCAGCGCCATGCTGGTCAACAGCTCGGTCTCGCACGAGATCGACGCGGCCCGCTGGCTGCTCGGCCAGGAACTGACCGCGGTGACCGTGCTGCGTCCGCGGCCCTCCTCGGACGCCCCGGACGGGCTGCTCGATCCTCAGCTGGTGCTGTTCGAGACCGACGGCGGCGCCCTCGTCGACGTCGAGGTCTTCGTCAACTGCGGATTCGGCTACCAGGTGCGCTGCGAGGCGGTCTGCGAGCGGGGCAGCGCCCGGATCGGCGAGGACCACACGATGCTGGTCACCTCGGCCGGCGGCGCCCGCGAGGAGGTCGCCCAGGACTACCTGGTGCGGTTCGCCGACGCCTACGACCGCGAGGTGCAGTCCTGGGTGGACGCCACCCGGCAGGGCCGGGTCACCGGACCGAGCGTCTGGGACGGCTACGCCTCCTCCGTCGTCGCGGAGGCCGGGGTGCGGGCGCTGGAGTCCGGCGGCCGTACGACCGTCGAACTCGCCCCGCGCCCGGACCTGTACGCGGACGCCGGCCGCTGACGCTCGTGGCGCCCCGGTTTCGGTGACATCACCCTGGAAGCGGCGGTGGAGCGGGCTGCCCGCCTCGGCGGCGGGGAAGTTCTCAAGCAGGCGCGGCCGTGGTCCGCGCCCTGGTTCCAGGGGGCGTGCTGCGGGGCCCGGGAGAACGGGAGGTCGCCGGCGCACTGCCCCGTCCGCGTCACGGGCGCGCCCTCGCGGCACACCGCGCGCCCAGGTGTGCACGGGGTGGTCGGACGGCTCCTGACCGGAGCGGTGAGGCGGGAGTGAACAAGAGTCAAAGTACGCGTCAGGCCCCGGGGGCCTCACACGCCCCCGAACAGGGCGCTCAGCCCCTGCTCCACGACCCCCGCGACGTCCTCGTCCCCCGGGGCCACCACCTCGTGGGTGCGCTGGAGGAAGCGGAACAGCGCCTGGGTGTCGAACTGGAGCAGCGCGAGACCGTGCGGCGAGTGGAACTCGACGGCCGTACGCCCCGGTCCGCAGGGCCAGATGTGCACGTCCCCGCGGCCGGCCGGCGCCGCGAGTCCCTGGTCGAGGAGCGAACGGGCGAAGGTCCAGGTGACCTCCTCCCCGCCGAGCGTGACCTCGGCGGGGAAGTCGACGAACACGGCCAGCGGATCACCGGAGGTGTACCGCAGCGTGGCGGGCACCGGGACCTCCTGGTCCTCGGCGGTGATCAGCCGGGCGCGGGCGGGTTGCTCGAAAGTGATGTCCATGCCTGTAGGACTCCGCGAAGGCCCTTCGCATGACGCGAAATCCGGACAGAGTTGCCGCCGTTGGCCGAGACCACGACACTGTGCACACAGGCACGTCGAACAACCGCCCGAGCGCGACGCGAGCGCCCTTGAAAATGGGTCAACTCACGTAGTCCGCCTACGCCTTGCCCCTCACCGCGCGTACGTCTTCCATATGGCCCGACCAGCCCGGGAAGACTCTGGCATATGTCAGAAGCACCACCGTATCGTGTGTTGCCAAATCCCTTACAGGGCGTCGCAGGCTGTGCAACAGTCGTAACCGGTCCCCCGCCCGTCCTGACCCTTCCCGTCCCCGCATCGGAGTGCGTCATGCCGTCCCATGTCTCCGCGGACCGCCCCGCCGCCCAGCCGCCCGGGCGCGGCTCGGTCGAGGCGTTGATTTCGCAGACGCGGCGGCTCAAGGGTGATGTGGACGCCGTGCGGCGGGACACCCGGAGCGACGGAGCGGACCCCGAGGAACGCTGGCAGCGGGCGCTGTACGACCTGGCACTGCACCAGCTCAACGACCTAGACGAGCACTTGGCCCAGCTGCGGGACGGACCGGCCCCGCCGCCCTGCGGCCCGGACACGGAACCCCTGCCGTCCGCTCCGCCCGCCTCGGGATCACTGCTCAGCCGCGTCGGCAGCGCGGAGTGGAACCTCCTCACGGACGAGGCCAGTTGGTCGGCCGAGCTCTACCGGATCCTCGGCCGCGACCCGGCCGCGCCCGCCCTCACGCTCGACGAACTGCCTTCACTGGTACTGGACGAGGACCGGCCCCGGCTGACCACGATGGTCACCGGCTGCCTGGTCGACGCCAAGCCGATCGACGACGAGTTCCGGATCGTGCGCCCCGACGGGGGTGTGCGGACCGTCCACATGATGGGCGAGCCGGTGCTCGGCGGCGACGGCAGCACCGCCTCGATGTGGGCCGTCCTGCGGGACGTCAGCGAACTGCGCCGCAGCCAGCGGGCGGTGCACGAGACCCACGACTCGATGCAGCGCCGTCACCAGCAGGCCAGGACCGAGCACCGGCTCGCCGTCGAACTCCAGGAAGCGGTGCTGCCGCCCGGCCGTGACGCGCTACGGCTGCCGCGCCGGGGTCCCGGCACGCTGGAGGTCGCGGCCCGGTGCCTGCCGTCCGCGAGTGGCGCCCTGCCGGGCGGCGACTGGTACGACGCGCTGGAACTGCCCGACGGCGACACCCTGCTCAGCGTCGGCGATCTCACCGGGCAGGGGGTGGCGGTCACCTCGGGCATGGCGATGCTGCTGGGCGCCGTACGCGGGATGGCGATGGCCGGTGCCCCGCCGGCGCATCTGATGTCCCTGCTCAACCAGTTACTCGACGCCACCGTGCAACCCGCGCTGGGCAGCGCCGTCTGCTGCCGCTACCGGCCCACCACCCGTGTGCTGACCTGGGCACAGGCAGGACACCCCGCCCCGCTGCTGTTCCGCGGCGGGACGGGGCGGGTGCTGAGTGCGCCGGACGGCGTGCTGCTCGGCGCCACCTCGGGAGCCGGTTACGGGCAGGCCGAAGTGACCCTGGAACCGGGCGATCTGCTCCTGCTGTACACCGACGGACTGGTACCCGGGCACAGCGGAGCGGACTCTCTGGACTCCCTTCTCGGCCTGACCGCGCGGTTCGGGGCGGCGCGCACCGCCCAGGACTGCGTCACGGCCGTCGTCGAGGAGTTCGGCGAGAGCGGGCGCACGGACGAGGCGTGCGTACTCGTCGCCAGGGTGGGTGAGTAGGAGCAGCGGTCGCCGCCCGTTCCGGGCAGCGGAGACCGCCTGGTTCAGTCGGCGGGCACCGAGCGCACGGGCCCCTATGCCTGTGCGCTGTTGTTCGTCCCCCTGCTCCGGGGCCTGGGCAGGGCGAGCTTGATCTCCTCCCGCAGTTCCTGGATCTTCGGATAGCTGGAGTACTCGGCGGTGAGCCGGTACATCTGGCGCAGCCGGTCCCAGGTGCGGTGCGAGGAGTTCGATCCCATCGAGACCAGGGCCAACCGCGCGTAGTGACCCGCCTGTTCGGGGTCGTCCGCGATGAAGCAGGCGGAGGCCATGGACAGGAAGTCGAAGATCTTCGACCGCTCCTGTTTGCTTCCTGCCCGGAGCGCCAGGGCCTTGTCCGCGTAGTGCCGGGCGTGCACGGCGGCGCTCGGGTCGTGGTCCGCCAGCGTCCGGTAGGCCAGGGCCTGCATGCCGTACAGATCCGCCTCGTTGAACATCTGCATCCAGCTGGGCGGCGGTACGTCGGTGCGGTCCGAGACAAACAGGCTCTCCGCCTGGCCGAGGGTGCGGCGCATCGCCTGGCCCCTGCCCATCGACGCCTGTGCCCAGGCCTCGATGGTGTGGAACATCGCCTGGGTGCGCGGCAGTACCTCGTGACCGGAGCCGGACTGGGCCAGCTTCATCAGATCGAGCGCCTCGTCGGGCCGGCCGATGTGCACCATCTGGCGAGCCGCTCTGGAGAGCGCCTCCCCGGCACGCGGCCGGTCGCCGCCCTCACGGGCCGCGTGGGCGGCGATGACGAAGTACTTCTGGGCCGTGGGCTCCAGGCCGACGTCGTGCGACATCCAGCCCGCGAGGACGGCGAGGTTGGCGGCGACGCCCCACAGGCGCCGCTGGAGATGGTCGGGGTGACGGTAGGCGAGCATGCCGCCCACCTCGTTGAGCTGTCCCACCACGGCCTTGCGTTGCAGCCCGCCGCCGCGGGCCGCGTCCCAGGCTCGGAACACCTCGACGGAGCGCTCCAGTTCCTCGATCTCCTCGGACCCGATGGGGGCGGCCTCGTAGCGGTCGAACCCGGCGGGGTCGGCGTGCAGGGGGTCGTCGAGGACGGGGGCGTCGGCCCTCAGGGTGGGGTCGGTGTGCAGCCAGTCGTACATGGCGGTGGTGAGTACGGATCCCGCGGTGAGCGCGGCACCCGCGCCCACCAAGCCGCGTCGGTTGAGCATGAGGTCCATTCCCGTGAATTCGGTGAGGACCGCGGCGGTTCGTTCGGGCGCCCACGGCATTCCGTCGGGATGTTCCGCGTTCCCGTCGTCCGGCCGTCTTCCCGTACGCCCGTGCCGTACCAGACCGAGGTCCTCGATGGTCACGACACGGCCGAGACGCTCGGTGAACAGAGCCGCCAGCACCCGCGGCACCGGATCGCGCGGGATCTCTCCCGTGTCGATCCACCGCCGCACCCGGGAGGTGTCGGTCGACAGCTGGGGGTGGCCCATGGCCGCCGCCTGCCGGTTGACCAGCCTCGCGAGTTCACCCTTGGACCAGCCGGCCAGGCCGAACAGGTCCGAGAGGCGGGTGTTGGGTTCTCCGGTCACGTCAAGCCCCCAGGTTCTCGGCTGAGTTGACAGTAGCCCGGTGACGGTTGCCGGGCGACTATTCGCCACGGTTCGCCAGGGTGCGCCAGATGGTGTGCCACTGGGCGACGGGTGTCAGGTAGGAACGCGCCACCCCGACCCGGTCGCCATCGACGGGCCCACTCCCCAGGGTGAGCCCGGGCGGCCGGGACGGGTTGGGCGTGAGAACTCTTCTCCACAGGACTTCTCAGGCAGGCACCGCAGGTACACGAAGGGATCTGTATCGCCCATGTACGCAGCATCGTCCTCCGTGTCCGCCCCGCCCCGGCCGCTGCGCCCCCGACCGGCGGGCAGCGGACCCTACCTCGACCCCGCCCGTACGGGGGCCGCCGTGCCGGTCGTGGGCCGGCCGCGGCGCGCCCCCGGGCTCGGCACCCAGCCCCTCAGCGGGAGACTGGACCTGTCCGGCCCACAGGGCGCGCAACTGCGCACCGCGATCGCGTCGGTGCACCGGATCTGCCCGGAGTTCGCTCCGGTGCAGGTGCTGCGGCGCACCGGGCGGTCCGTGATCCTCGTCGGGACGACGGGGCGCAGCACGGCCGTGGCGAAGTGTCTACTGGACCACTCCCCCGCCTGGGCGGAGCGGACCCGCCACGAAATAGCCGCATACCGCTCGTTCGTCCGGCACCGGCCGCCGATCCGGGTGCCGAGGCTGATCGCGGCGGACCCGGACAACTGCACCCTGGTGATCGAGCGGATGCCCGGCCGGGTGGCGGCGGTGCAGCGCCACCCCGCGGAGGCCCCGCCCAGGGCGGACATCCGGGCCGCGCTGGGCGCCGTCTGCCGGCTGAACGCGTGGCGGCCGCCGGCGGGCACCTTCGACGCCCCGGTGGACTACGCGGCCCGGATCTCCCGGTACCACGAGCTGGGGCTGCTCACCGACCGGGACATGGGTGACCTACAGAAGCTGCTGCACGGCATCGCGATCGCGGCGGGCCGCCAGGGGATGGGCCAGTTCTGCCACGGTGACGCCCTGCTCTCGAACATCCTGTTGTCGCCGGCCGGTCCAGTGCTGGTGGACTGGGAGCACGCGGGCTGGTACCTGCCGGGGTACGACCTGGCGACGCTCTGGTCGGTCCTCGGGGACGCCCCGGTGGCGCGCCGTCAGATCAGCCAGATCGCCCAGTCGGCGGGGCCCGCGTCCCGGGACGCGTTCCTGGTGAACCTGATGCTGGTCCTCACCCGGGAGATCCGGACGTACGAGACCGCCGTGCAGCGTTCGATGCACGACGCGACCCCGGCGGCACCGGGTACGGCCCACCCTGGTGCGGCGCCGACCGGCGAGGAACAGCGGCTGCTGCTCCGGCGGCTGCACGACGACTGTCAGCTGGCCCGGCGGGCCGTACGCGCGGCGGTCGGCACTCGCTGACGGGGACGGGGATCCGCGGTGCGCTCAGGGCAGCGGCGCACCGCGGATCCCTGGTGCACGGCCCCGTTCACCGGCGTACACCTCTGAAACCACGCAGGCCCGGAGCCTGCGGCGCGAAACTCCCACGAACATCGTATGACATGGGAAATCACCTCCCTCTGGGCATGATTGACGGATCGTCGGCAAGCCGGTACCACTGAGCCACGCTCAGCCCCGCACGCCCCGCCGCGCTCTAAACGCCCCAGGAGGCCGCATTGCGAGGATCCGTCACCGAGCCAGTTCCCGCCCGCCACGGCAGACGCACGCGCAGGACGGCAGGCGCCGTCGCCTCCGCGGCGCTGCTGCTGCCGTTGCTGGGCGCGGCTCCGCCCCCGAGCACCAGCGCGGCGTCCGCCGAGGCGCTCCAGCGCGCGTTCGCGTCCGCCGCCACCGACTACCACGTGCCGCAGAGCGTGCTGCTGGCCGTCTCGTACCTCCAGTCCCGCTGGGACGACCACGGCGGCGCGCCGAGCGTCTCCGGCGGCTACGGCCCGATGCACCTGACCGACGCACGCACCGCGCTGGCCACCGCGACCGAGCACTTCGCCGAGGGCACCGAGGATCCCCGCGGCGACAGCGCCCGGCCCGCCCTGCACCCGCGCGTGAAGGTGCCGGCGGACTCCGCGCTCCCGGCCCGTCTCAAGACGCTCACGAAGGCCGCCGGGCTGACCGGTATCCCGGCCGAGCGGCTGCGCACCGACCCGGCGGCGAACGTGGCCGGCGGCGCCGCCCTGCTCGCGGCGGCCCAGAAGGGTCTGGGCAGGCCGCTCAGCGCCGATCCGGCCGACTGGTACGGCGCGATCGCCCTCTTCTCCGGTGCCGACGACACTGCGACCGCGTCGGCGTACGCCGACGACGTCTTCGACGTCCTGCACACCGGCGAGGAGCGCACCACGGACGCGGGGCAGCTCGTCGTGCTCGCCGCGCAGCCGGACCTGAAGGCAGCCCGGCAGCCGGCGCCGGCCGGGCTGCGTACGGCGGCGGCGGACGACACCGAATGTCCGACAACGGTGTCATGCGAGTGGATCCCGGCGCCGTACGCGCAGTTCGGGGACAACGACTACGGCAACCACGACCTCGGTGACCGGCCGGCGTCGCAGAGCATCAAGTTCATCGTCATCCACGACACGGAAGGGTCCTGGGACGAGACCATCAAACTGGTCCAGGACCCGACCTATGTGTCCTGGAACTACACCATCCGCTCGACCGACGGCCTGATCGCCCAGCACGTCAAGGCGAAGGACGTGGCCTGGCACGCGGGCAACTGGTACATCAACGCCAAGTCGATCGGCATCGAGCACGAGGGCTTCCTCGCGTCGCCGGACGCCTGGTACACGGAGGCGATGTACCGGTCCTCGGCCCGGCTGGTGAAGTACCTCACCGACAAGTACGGCATCCCGCTGGACCGGCAGCACATCATCGGCCACGAGAACGTGCCGGGCCCGGTCACGTCCTCGATTCCCGGGATGCACACCGACCCGGGTCCGTTCTGGGACTGGCGCCACTACTTCGAGCTGCTCGAGCACCCCTTCAAGCGGACGGCAGGCAAGAAGGGGGGTCTGGTGACGATCCTGCCGGACTACGCCACCAACCAGCCCGCGTACACCGGCTGCGTCAGCAAGGGCCAGCCGTGTGCCGCGCACGGTTCCGGCGAGGTCCGGCTGTACTCCGACCACGACGAGAGCTCGGCCCTGATCAAGGACGTCGGCCTCGGTACGACGCCGACGACCGACGTGAACGACCTCTCGTCACGGGTCTCCACCGGTCAGCAGTACGCGGTGGCGGACACCTGGGGCGACTGGACGGCGATCTGGTACCTGGGCCAGAAGGCCTGGTTCAGGAACCCGGCCAAGGATCCGACGGCGGTGACCGCGGCGGGCCTGGTGGTCACGCCCAAGGCGGGCCTGACGAGCGTCCCCGTGTACGGCCGCGCCTATCCGGAGGCGTCGGCGTACCCGTCCGGGGTGCCCGCCCAGTCGATCTCGCCGCTGCCCTACACCATCCCGGCGGGTCAGGAGTACGTGGCCGGTGACGCGGTGCCGGGCGAGTACTTCTACGCGACCACCTTCGCCACCGACGCACACCGGGTCGTGACGGGCAAGGACCTGTACTACGAGATCCAGTACGGCCACCGGATCGAGTTCGTCCGGGCGGCCGACGTGGACGTGGTGCCGTCGCCGAAGACCGGACGGCACCACCGGCGGTGACCGGGCCGGCCTGTCTCAGCCCTGCTGGAAAAGCTCCGCGGGGAGCGGCTTCAGCAGGGCGTACAGGTCGTCCGTGATGGGTCGGTCCCAGGCGGCGATGGTGACGAGGACGCCGTCGCTGCGGTCGAACTGGACGCAGGAGATCCGGCTCTCGGAGAGCTTGAGCCTGCGCACGATCAGCAGGTTGTCGCCCTGGAGCACCGGCATGTCCTCGGTGCCCACGACGGTGACGTCCTCGTCGTTCTCCAGGGCCAGGAGGAGCTGGCCGACCTCGAACGGGACCTCGTCCTCCGCCACCTCGCGGGCCGGGGAGCCCTCGGGGAGGTTTCCGATGATCATCGCGGGGCCGCGGCCGCCGAAGAGGTCGTAGCGGAGGAAGACGCCCTGGCAGGTGCCGTCGGGGGCGGGCAGCAGCCCGGCTCCGAGGTTGCCGGGCCAGTCGCCCGGGTCCATGGCCAGTACGTCGAAGTCGGGGCCGGCGGGAGTGGCGCTGCGGCGACGGAGGAACGACATGCGCTCCATGGTACGGGGAGCCGCGGGTGCGGGGCCGTATGGACCGGTGGGTGGTTGCGGAGCGGTGTCAGGTGCGGGGCTGTGGGGACTTTCCGCGCGGTTCCCCGTGCCCCTGGGTGGTCTCGCGCAGTTGTCCCCGCGCCTGGGTGGTCTCGCGCAGTTCTCCCCGCGCCTGGGTGGTCTCGCGCAGTTCTCCCCGCGCCTGGGTGGTCTCGCGCAGTTCTCCCCGCGCCTGGGTGGTCACGCCCTGGGTCCGCTTCACAGCGGACGCCAGTTCGGCGCACGCGGTGGCCGCCAGGGTGTCCGCTCCGCACCGCTCGGCTGTTTTCAGGCCCCTGCGGAGGTGGGCGGTGTCGTGGAGTTCCGTGCCCAGGGCGACCAGGGCGCAGGCCAGCTCGTAGGCGGCGGGGGACCGCTCCAGGTGGGCCACCGCTTCTTCCAGGTAGGTCACGCGGGCCGGACCCGTCGCCACCTCGGCGGCCGTGCGCAGCGCCTGGCCGATCGCCGACGGGGCGCCGAACTGGCGGGCCCGGCTCACCGCTTCCAGGGCGGTGGTCAGGGCGCGCTCCGGTGCGTCGTGGGCCTCGGCCCGGGCCAGGTGGAGCTGCCAGGGGCACCAGGCGGGGTTGCGGATCCCGCGGGGTTCGAGGCGGCGGCCGGCCGCGGACAGCTCGGCCGCCGCGGCCTTGGTGAGGCCGCGGGCGAGGAGCAGCTCGCCGTAGACGGTCTGGGCGTCGGGGAAGACCACGGCCGCCGGGAACGGCTCCCGGAAGGAGTGGTCCTCGGCCAGCCGGGTGGCCTCGTCGGTACGGCCGCGGGCGATGAGGGTCTGGATGAGGGTGCCCAGGGCGTACCAGTGGGCGGGCGTGCCGGGTCCGACGCGTTCGGCGAGGCGCAGTCCGGAGCGGGCGAGGTCCTCCGCCTCGGCGAGGCGGCCGCGCCGGTAGCGGAGGTAGCCGAGGAGTGTGTAGGCGAAGGAGAGGTGCCCGCCGCGCCAGCCCTGGCGTTCGTAGTCGGCGATGCCGGCGGCGAACAGTTCCTCGGTGCGGTCGGGGCGGTCGGCGTACATGAAGGCGAGGGCGACCAGGACCGGGACCTCGAAGCCACGGTCGGCCTCGGCCCAGCCGAGGCCGCCGACGAGGGCGCGTTCGGCGTGGCGCAGGGCGGTGCCGGCGGGTTCGCCGCGCTGGATCGCGTCCCAGGTGCGCAGCCCGATGATGTACCGCTCGGTGAGGTCGCGGCCCTGGAGGCGGTCGGCGAGCCTGGCCAGGCGGCGGGAGCGGGCGGGATGGTCGGGTTCGTCGGCGCGGAAGGCGTCCCACATGAACTGTTCGGAGAGCATCCGCAGCCGGACCCGGGCGTCGTCGGTCAGCCGGATCTCGTGCGCGAGGGTCTCGGAGGCCTCGGCTAGGCGGTCGCTGTGGGCGAGGACCTGCGAGAGGCGGTAGACGATGCGGTGCCGCAGGGCGGGCTCGGCGATGGGTTCCTGGAGGGCGGCGCGGAGGTGGTTGACGGTGGTGGCCGGTTCGGTGAGCAGGGAGGCGCTGCCGAGTTCGTGGAGGACGGCGGCGCGCTCCTTGGCCGGCGGGGGTTCGCGCAGGGCGCGGGCCAGGTAGCGGCGGGCCGCGTCGGGGGCGCCGGCCCGGAGCGTCTCGCCGGCGGCGGCACGCAGCTGGCGCACGACCCAGGCGTCGCCCTCGGGGTGGGTCTCCAGGAGGTGGCGGGCTGCGGCGGTGGCGCCCTGACCGTCGTCGGTCACGCACCAGGCGGCCTGGCCGTGCAGGGCGACGCGGGTGGCGGGCGGGATGGCCCGGTAGACGGCGGTGGCGATGAGCGGGTGGACGAACTCCAGGGTGTCGGCGCCGGTGAGGACGCGGGCGCCGCGCAGGGCGTCGGCGGCGTCGGCGGCCTCCTCGTGGCCGAGGCCGGCGACGGCGGCGGCCAGCGTGGGATGGATCTCGGTGCCGAGGACGGCGCAGGCCCAGGCGAAGCGGACGGCGGACGGGCCGAGGCGTTCGAGCCGGGTGATCAGTCCGCTGCCCTTCACGGCGGCGGCGAGGTCGCGCAGCAGGGGTGCGCCGGCCTCGGTGGGGTCCAGGCCCCGGTCGTGGACCTTGGCGGTGAGCTCGACGATCTCGAAGGGGTTGCCGGAGGTGACGGCCCAGGACTCGTGGCAGAAGGCGTCGTCGGCGTGGTCGCCGAGGCTTTCGCGCACCAGGCCGGCGACGGCGTCGGCGCTGAGCGGTTCCAGGTCGTGCGGCCGGCCGCCTGCCCGGCCTGGCAGGCGGCGGAACGACTCGGCGTGGTCCGGGAGTTCGTCGGGCCGGTAGGCGACGACGACGAGCAGCGGGAGTTGTTCGGCGCGGGGCGCGAACGCGGCGAGCCAGCCGAGGGATTCGGGGTCGGCCCAGTGCGCGTCGTCGAGGACGAGGACCATCGGGGCGCGGCGCACGGCGAGGTGGGTGAGCACCCAGTCGAGTCCGTCGCGCAGGCCCTGCTGGTCGGGCGGGGCGCCCTCGGTGGGGGCGCACAGGCCGAGGGCGGGGCCGACGATGTCGTACCAACTGCCCAGTGAGGCGCGGAGTTCGGCCTCGGGCGCACCCGCGAGACGGGGTTGCAGGAGCTGGCGGGCGACGTGGAAGGCGACGCGCTGTTCCTGGTCGCCGCCGCGCGCTGACAGGACGGTGCAGCCCTGGGCGGTGGCGCGCCGGCGGACCTCGGCGAGCAGGGTGGTCTTGCCGATTCCGGCGCGGCCGGCGAAGGCGAGCAGCGCTCCGCGCGGACGGTCGTCCGGTGTCGTGACGTCCGGGCTCACTCCGGTCGGCCCGGTGCGCGCGGCGAGACCGGTGAGTTCGGCCAACGCCTCGTCGACGGCGGCGAGTTCGCTCTCACGTTCGTAGAGCGTTCGTCGGTTCCGCAGGACCCGCTGTCCCATGACCACCCCCCGCCACGGTGATGCGCGAGCGCGGGGAGCGGGCGCGCACCGTGGCTTGCAGGCAGCTCAGCGTACGCCTGACGAGGGTGATCCGCTCCCTACTGACGGTAACTGGCCGGTGGGCCTTGACATCACTGCTCGGGTGGCGGCGGGACCACCGCGACCGGGCAGGCCGCGTGCAGCAGGACGGCGTGGGTGACGGAGCCCAGCATGCGGGCCGGTGCGAGCGGGCGGCGGCGGTGCCGGCCGACGACGACGAGTTCGGCGTCCTTGGAGGCGGCGACCAGGAGTCCGGCCGCGTCACCGGGCAGCGCGAGGATCTCGGTCCACACGTTCGGGTGGTCCTTGAGGTGCGGGGCGAGGAAGCCCTCGGCGAGGGTGCGGGTCTCCCGCTCGACCTCGTCCTGGTCGACGGTCGGCACGACGAGGCTGCCGGCCGCGACCCAGGACCGGACCGGCCACGGGTAGCCGGCGATCACCTGGAGCCGTACGCCCCGCCACGCGGCCTCGACGAAGGCGAAGGCGAGGGTCGCGTCGTCGGGGCTGTCCGCGTCCACGCCGACGACGACCCGGGGTCCGGGTTCGGTGGGCAGGTCCTCCCGCACCTCGCGCCCGGGCCGGGGTATGACGACCACCGGGCACCCGGCGTCGCGGGCGGCGGCCATGCCGTTGGAGCCCAGCAGCAGGCTCGCGAAGCCGCCGCGGCCCCGGGAGCCGAGCACCAGCAGCAGGCCGTCGGCGCCGAGTTGGGGCAGCAGCGCGGTCGGGGCGCCCTCCAGGGCGACGTACTCGACGGTGAGCGGCTCGGCGCAGGCGTCCAGCCGGTCGCGGACCTCGTCGAGCACCGGGTCGCCGGCCGCGTCGGGCTCCCCGGCGACCAGGACGTCCGGCTGTCCCCAGGCGGCGTACTGGCGTACGTGCACCACGCGCAGCGGTGCCTTCCGCTGCCGGGCCGCCGTCACCGCCCAGTCCAGGGCGCGCAGGCTGTCGTCCGATCCGTCCACCGCAGCGATGACCGGCGTAGTGCTCATCGTTCCCTCACCTCCGGAATGTGACCTTCCCTTTCCGGGGCCAGCCTGTCTCAGGCGGCGGCCCCGGACGGGCGCTGCTGGTCACGTGTCCGGAAATCCTCGCGGAACACCGCCCGGTCCGCTCCGCGACGGGGACCGGGGGCGGTGCCGTGCTCAGGTGAGGTCGAACTCGCCCTCCCGGGCCCCCGACACGAAGGCACCCCATTCGGCGGGGGTGAAGATCAGGGAAGGACTCTCCGGCCGGCCGCTGTTGCGCATCGCGATGAATCCCTCGACAAAGGCGATCTGGACATCCCCCCGGCCACGGCTGCTGGACTGCCAGTCGGCCCCGCTGAGGTCCAGCTCCGGCTTGTCCCAGCCCAGAACCGGCTGCTGCTGGATGGTGCTCTCGGCCACGTCCGTGCTCCTCCCGAATTCGTCGTCCGCGGCCAGCCTAGCTTTCGGTTCCGGCACCCAACAGGCCACGTGGACGGGTCCTTTCAGGAGTCGGGGGCAGCGGAGCCGACGAGCCACATCGAGAAGAACTGGGAGCCGCCGCCGTAGGCGTGCCCGAGCACCTTGCGCGCGCCGTCCACCTGGTGTTCTCCGGCCCGGCCGCGGACCTGGAGGGCCGCCTCGGCGAACCGGATCATGCCGGAGGCGCCGATCGGGTTGGTGGAGAGCACCCCGCCCGACATGTTGACGGGGAGGTCACCGTCGAGTTCCGTGACCCCCGATTCGGTGAGTTTCCAGCCCTCGCCCTCCTCGGCGAAGCCCAGGTTCTCCAGCCACATGGGCTCGTACCAGGAGAACGGCACGTACATCTCGACGGCGTCGATGTCCCGGCGCGGGTCGGCGATCCCCGCCTGCCGGTAGACGTCCGCCGCGCAGTCCTTCCCGGCCTGCGGGGACACCGCGTCCTTGCCGGCGAACAGGGTGGGTTCGCTGCGCATGGCACCGCCCAGCATCCAGGCCGGCGGTCCCGGGGCGCGCGCGGCTCCGGCGCGGTCGGTGAGGACCATGGCGCAGGCGCCGTCGGAGGAGGGGCAGGTCTCCGAGTAGCGGATGGGGTCCCACAGCATGGGGGACGCCTGGACCTTCTCCAGGGTGATGTCGTGTTCGTGGAGGTGCGCGTAGGGGTTCTTCAGCGCGTTGCGGCGGTCCTTGTAGGCGACCAGCGAGCCGACGGTGTCGGGGGCGCCGCTGCGCCGCATGTAGGCCCGGACGTGGGGTGCGAAGAACCCGCCCGCGCCGGCCAGCAGCGGCTGCTGGAAGGGGATGGGCAGGGAGAGCCCCCACATGGCGTTCGATTCGGACTGTTTCTCGAAGGCGAGGGTCAGCACCGTGGAGTGGACGCGGGCGGCGACGAGGTTGGCCGCGACCAGCGCGGTGGAGCCGCCCACCGACCCCGCGGTGTGGACCCGCAACATGGGCTTGCCCACCGCGCCGAGGGCGTCCGCCAGGTACAGCTCCGGCATCATCACGCCCTCGAAGAAGTCGGGGGCCTTGCCGATGACGACGGCGTCGATGTCGGCCCACGTCAACTCGGCGTCCGCGAGGGCGCGCAGCGCGGCCTCGCGGACGAGTCCCGCGATCGAGACGTCCCGGCGCGCCGCGACGTGCTTGGTCTGGCCGATCCCCACCACGGCCACGGGTTCCTTGCTCATCGCGGATCCCCTTCGAGTACGGCGACCAGGTTCTGCTGCAAGCAGGGGCCGGAGGTGGCGTGGGCGAGGGCGCGGTCGGACTCGCCCCGGTGGATGCGGGCGGCGGCCTCGCCGACGCGGATCAGGCCGGCGGCCATGATCGGGTTGGCGGCCTGCGCGCCGCCGGACGGGTTGACGCGCACGTCGTCGCCGAGCCGCAGCGCCTTGCGCAGCACGACCTCCTGCGAGCTGAACGGGGCGTGCAGTTCGGCGGTGTCCACGGGCCGTTCGAAGGCGCCGGCCCGCTCGGCGGCGAGCCGTGCGGACGGCGAGTCGGTCAGGTCACGGACGCCGAGGCCGTGGGCCTCGATGCGGTGGTCGATCCCCCGGATCCAGGCGGGCCGCTCGCACAGCTCCCGGGCCCGGTCCCCGGCCGCGAGGATCACGGCGGCGGCGCCGTCCCCGATGGGCGGGCAGTCGCCGGTGCGGAGGGGCCGCACGACGTACTCCCCTTGCGGCACCGGACCGCTGAGCTGGGCGTGGGGGTTGCCGGTGGCGTCGGCGCGGTTCCTGGCGCCCACGGCGGCCAGCGCCGGCTCGTCGGTCTCCCCCGCGTCGATGAGCGCCTGGGCCTGGAGGGCGGCCAGGGCGACGGAGTCCGGCCACAGGGGCGCCAGGTAGTAGGGATCGAGCTGCCGGGTGAGCACGTCCCGGACGGAGCCGGGTGAGGACTTGCCGTAGGAGTAGACGAGCGCGGTGTCCGCGTCCCCGGTGAGCAGTTTGGTCCAGGCCTCGTACAGCGCCCAGGCGCCGTCCATCTCGACGTGCGACTCGGAGATCGGCGGCCAGGCGCCGACGCCGTCGAGGGCGAGGGTGAAGGAGAAGGCGCGGCCGGCCAGGTAGTCGCTCGACCCGGAGCAGGTGAAGCCGATGTCGGCGGTCCGCAGGCCGGTCCGGTCGAGTACCTCGTGCAGCACCGGCATCAGCATCTCCACCTCGGAGAGCTCGTCGCTGGTGCGCCGGTGACCGGTCTGCGCGAAGGCGACCAGCGCGATGTCACGCGTCACAGCAGCTCCTTGTACGTGTCGTAGTCCGCGTCGGGTTCGCCGGTGGGCCGGTAGTGGTCGGGGTAGCGGGCGCCCTCGGTCCACACCGGTTCGACCCGCAGGCCCATCCGCACCTGGTCGTAGGGGATGCCGCCGATCCGGCCGTGCAGGGCGAGCCCCGCGCCGTCCAGGGCGATGTGCGCGTAGACGTAAGGCACCTCGATGTCGAGGTTCTTCGCCTTGATGTTGACGATGCAGAAGGTGGTGACCGTGCCCCCGGGTCCCACCTCCACCTGTTCCGATGTGGCCACCCCACATGTGGGGCAGGCACCCCTCGGTGGGACGTACACCTTCCGGCAGGAGGGGCAGCGCTCACCGAACGTCCGTCGTGTCGACAGGGCGTTGATGTAGGCGGTCTGGGCGCGGCCGGGCGAGTAGGTGTAGTCGAGGCAGGCGTGGGCGACGATGCCGGTGACCGGTTCCTCGAACTCCCCCGCGTGGACGGTGACGACGGTGTCCGCACCGTCGTACGGCTCGAAGCAGGCGATGTCGGTGATGGCGCCGGAGCGCTCCTCGGCCCAGCGGATCCGGACCCGCATGCCCGTGTGCACGGCGTCGGGCCCGGGGACGTCGAGGGCGTGCAGCAGGGCGGTGTCGGCGCCGTCGAGCCGGACCAGCACCCAGGCGAAGGGCGTGGCGAGGGGCTGGCCCCGGCGGGGTTCGTGGTTCCAGGCCCAGGTGGTGACGGTGCCGGTGGTGGCCACGTGGACGAGGTCGCGGATCTCCTCGGCGGTGACGGGGTCGTACTCGACGGGCGGCACGAGGACGCGGCCGTCGCCGGTCCGCACCCCGAGGACGATCCGCTCCCGCAGCCCGGTGAGGAAGGCCCCCTGCACGGGCCCGAGGGAACGGGTGAACGGGAACTCGACGACGAGGGGGGCTTTGAGCACTTCGGGCATGGGGGCTCCTTGTCTTCACCGGGTGGGTGTTCAGCGCCCCGTCGGGGGCGCGGGGAACTGCGCGACCAGCCGCATACGACCTGCATGGAACGAACTGCCCCGCCAGGCGAGCGCAGCGCTACGCACGCTTGTAGTCAGGCACCCGCTTCTCCGCGAACGCACGCGCCCCTTCCTTCGCGTCGGCCGTGTCGAACACCGGCCACCCCCGCTTCAGCTCCGCGGCCAGCCCGTCGACCTCCGTCATCTCCGCCGTCTCGTACACCGACGCCTTCACGGCCTCGACCGCCAGCGGCCCGCACGCGTTGATCTGCTCGGCGATCTCCAGCGCCTTGTCCAGCGCGCTCCCGTCGGGCACGACATGCCCGACGAGCCCGATGTCCGCGGCCTCGCGCGCGCTGTACGGCCGCCCCGTCAGCAGCATCTCCAGCGCGTGGGTGCGCGGGATCTGGCGTTGCAGCCGCACCGTGGAGCCGCCGATCGGGAAGAGTCCGCGCCTGACCTCGAACAGACCGAAGGTCGCGGACTCGCCCGCGACCCGGATGTCGGTGCCCTGAAGGATCTCGGTGCCGCCCGCGACGCAGTACCCCTCGACCGCGGCGATCACCGGTTTGCGCGGGCGGTGATGACGGAGCATCGCCTTCCAGTGCAGGTCCGGGTCGGCCTTCAGCCGGTCGCGGAGGTGCTCCCCCGCCATGCCCTGTCCCGCCAGCGCCTTGAGGTCCATCCCGGCGCAGAAGGCGCCGCCGGCCCCGGTGAGCACGACGGAGCGGACGCCGTCGTCCTCGTCGGCCTCGATCCAGCCGTCGTACAGACCGACGAGCATGGAGATCGAGAGTGCGTTCTTCGCCTCGGGCCTGTTCAGCGTGAGCACCAGTGTGGCGCCCTCGCGCCGCACGGTGAGGTGTTCCGTGCCACCCATGGACCTCTCCCCTCTGCCGGAACGAGAACAGGTTGCAGTAGGGCGGAGGGCACTTCAAGGGTTTTCTGACAGACAGTCAGATTTCTTCGCGCGAACCCTTCCCACTTGCCGCGCCCTTTGCTCTGATGACCGGCGAACCGACAGTTGCGCCTTTCTTCGTCATGGTTGCCGGGGTCAGGAGGAGCGGTGGAGTACAACCTTGCCGACCTGTTCGAGTCGGTCGTCGACGTGGCCGCGGACCGCGAGGCGCTCGTGTACATCGACCACCCCGGCACGGGTGCCGAGCGCCGGCTGACCTACGCGGAGCTGGACGCGGCCGCCAACCGCGTCGGCCACCATCTGATCGACAGCGGGATCCGGCCGGGCGAACACCTCGGGCTGCACCTGTACAACGGGGTGGAGTACCTCCAGACGGTGCTCGGCTGCCTCAAGGCACGGGTCGTACCGGTCAATGTCAACTACCGCTATGTCGAAGAGGAGTTGGTGTATCTCTACCGGGACGCCGACCTGGTCGCGCTGGTCTTCGACGCGGAGTTCGAGGAGCGGGTGGCGGCGGCGCTGCCGCGGGTCCCGAAACTGCGGCACCTGGTACGGGTGGGCGAGCCCGCCTCGGAGCTCAAGGCACTCGCGTTCCCGGAGGCCGAGGCCGCGGGGTCGCCCGGCCGCGGGTTCCCGGCGCGTTCGGCGGACGACCAGTTCATCATCTACACCGGTGGCACCACCGGGATGCCCAAGGGCGTGATGTGGCGTCAGGAGGACCTGTTCTTCGCCGGGCTGGGCGGTGGCGCACCGACCGGTGAGCCGGTCGGGCGGCCGGAGGAACTGGCCGAGCGGGTCGCGGCCGGCGGCACCGGGATCACCTTCTTCCCCACTCCCCCGCTGATGCACGGCACGTCCACCCTGACCAGCTTCATCGGCTTCAACTTCGGGCAACGCGTGGTGATACACCGCAAGTTCGCGCCCGAGGAGGTGCTGCGGACGGTCGAGAAGGAGAAGGTGACCAGTATGTCGCTGGTCGGCGACGCGATGCTGCGGCCGCTGATCGACGCTCTCAACGGGCCTATGAAGGGCACCGACTGCTCCGCTCTGTTCAGCGTCTCCTCGTCGGGCGCGATCCTCTCCGAGACCGTACGCCGCGAGTTCAGCGAACTCGTCCCGAACGCCATGCTGTTGAACAACTTCGGCTCCTCCGAGTCCGGTTTCAACGGCACGGCGACCGACGACTCGGGGGCCGGCAGCCGGTTCCGGGTCCGGGTCAACTCGCGTACCCAGGTGGTCGATCCGGCCACCCATGAGCCGGTCGCGGTGGGCGAGATCGGGCGGGTGGCGCAGAGCGGCCATGTGCCGCTCGGCTACTACAACGACCCCGGGAAGACCGCCGAGACCTTCTTCGAGAAGGACGGCCGCCGCTGGGTGCTGCTGGGCGACATGGGGACGATCGACGCGGACGGCGTGGTCACCGTCCTCGGCCGGGGGTCGCAGTGCATCAACACCGGGGGCGAGAAGGTGTACCCGGAGGAGGTCGAGCAGGCGCTGAAGTCGCATCCGGACGTGTACGACGCGCTGGTGGCGGGGGTGCCGGACGCGAAGTGGGGCAACCACGTGGCGGCGGTGGTGCAGTTGCGCGAGGGGGCGCCGCGTCCGTCGCTGGCGGACATCCAGTCGCACTGCCGCACCCATCTCGCCGGGTACAAGATCCCGCGCCAGCTGGTGATCACGGAGACGGTGCAGCGGTCGCCGAGCGGGAAGGCCGACTACCGGTGGGCACGGGAGGTGGCGGCCGCGGCGGACCGGTAGCGGCGCCCGCCCGGTGACGGGACGTGAGCCCGGCGTACTCTTTGCGCTCGGTTGACCCGGGCGGTTGAACGTCAGGTTACGTGCGACCGTACGCGAGGTTGGCGGTCGTGACCTGCGGATCCTGGGCCGCCGTGCCATCACCGGGCTCAGCACGGAAGGACGTACGGGTGTCGCACCTCACGCCCCCTCGCCAGCAACTGGACACGGACGCGGACGCGCCGGTCCCGGACCCGGCGGAGGAGGCATCACCCACACCGGAGGCCCCCGAGCCGAACGCCGAAGCGAAAGCCGACGCCGAGGCCGAGGCCGGTACCGAGGCCGACGGGAGCGAGTCGGGCGAGGGGTCCGAGGCTGCCGAAGCGGCCGGCTCCGACACGAGTCCCGCGGCTGAGGCGGCGGCCGGCCCCGACGCCGCCTCTGCCTCTGCCGGGGACAAAGCCGACGCCTCTGCCTCTGCTTCTGCCGGGGACAAAGCCGACGCCTCTGCCTCCGCTTCTGCCGGGGACGAAGCCGAAGCCTCTGCCTCTGCTTCTGCCGGGGACGAAGCCGAAGCCTCTGCCTCCGCCGGGGACGACGCCGAGGCCTCTGTCTCCGCCTCCGCTGGGGACGGCGCCGGGGCCTCCGTCCAGGGTGCCGACACCCCGCGGGCCCGTTGGTTCCGGCGGTGGCGGCTGAATCCTCGCGCCGCAGCCGTCGTACGGGTGGGTGCGAACGTGCTGGCCGGGGTGTTCGTGCTCGTCGCGATCCTCGTGCCCGACCGGCTCGACCGGTTCACCCTCCAGGGTTTCTTCCGGCTGCCCGTCGAAGCGCTCTTCCTCGCGATCCTCCTGCTGGCGCTGCCGTCCCGGGCACGGCGGATCGCGGCCGTCGCCACGGGCGCGCTGATCGGCCTGTCCACCGTCCTCAAGTGCCTCGACATGGGCTTCTACCAGACCCTGGCCCGGCCCTTCGACCTGGTCTTCGACTGGGTGCTGCTGACCGACGCCGCGGACTGGGTGAAGGACTCGTTCGGCCACACGGGCGAGATCCTCGCGGTGATCGGCGTGATCGTGCTGCTCATCGCCGTACTCGTGCTCAGCGCGCTCGCGATGGTGCGGCTGGCGGACATGATGGCCGGGCACCGCGCCGTGGCGGTACGCACCACGCTCGTCCTCGGCGTCGTGTGGATCACCTGCTTCACGCTGGGCGTGCAGTTCGCCGGTGTCCCGGTCGCCACGAAGGGCTACAGCCAGTTCCTCGCCAACCGTGTGCAGTACGTCCGCGACGGGCTGGGCGACGCCGACGTCTTCAAGAAGCAGCTCGCCGTCGACGCCTACGCCGGCACCCCGCCGAACCAGCTGCTGACCGGACTGCGCGGCAAGGACGTGCTGTTCACCTTCATCGAGAGCTACGGCCGGGTGGCGATCGACGATCCGGCGATGGCGCCGGAGATCGACGCGACGCTCACGGAGGGGAACGCCCGGCTCAAGTCGGCCGGTTTCGCCGCGCAGAGCGGCTGGCTCAGGTCGCCCGTCACGGGCGCCGGCAGCTGGCTCGCCCACTCGACGTTCCTGTCCGGCCTGTGGATCAAGAACCAGCAGCGCTACCGGACCCTGACCACCGGTGACCACGCGACCCTCACCAAGTACTTCCAGAAGACCGGTGCCTGGCGCACGGTCGGTATCGTGCCGGGCGTGCGCAAGGCCTGGCCCGAGGGCAAGTACTTCGGCCTCGACCACATCTACGACTCCACGCACCTCGGTTACGAGGGCCCGTACTTCAGCTGGACGCCGGTGCCGGACCAGTTCAGCCTGGAGGCCTTCCAGAAGCTGGAGCACGGCAAGAAGAACCGCGACCCGATCATGGCGGAGATCATCCTGGCCTCCAGCCACAACCCCTGGTCGCCCATCGCGCACATCATCGACTGGAAGGACCTCGGCGACGGCAAGGTCTTCTACAAGATCAAGAAGGAGGGCACCGACCCGACGGAGGTCTGGAAGAGCGCACAGCGGGTGCGGACCGAGTACCGCAAGGCGATCCAGTACTCCCTGGACAGCCTGACGCAGTGGATGCAGCGGTACGGCGACGACAATACCGTCCTGGTGTTCCTCGGCGACCACCAGCCCGTCCCGACGGTCACCGGCGGCACCGCGAACAAGGACGTGCCCGTCACCATCGTCGCCCGCGACCCGAAGGTCCTGAAGCGGGTCTCCGGCTGGGGCTGGACGGACGGGCTGAAGCCCGCGGACAACGCCCCGGAGTGGGCCATGGACCAGTTCCGGGACCGCTTCCTGAAGGCGTTCGGGCCACAGGGCTGAGGCCTCAGGGGGGCGTTCCTGGCTTGGTCACCCGGAACGCGAACTGGCCGCAGAACATGAGCTTGCGCAGGTTCACCAGGGCCGCCCGCCGGTCGCCGGTGCGGGCCCAGGCGTCGATCTCCGTGTTGAGCGGCGACTCCCGCCGCCAGAACCGGCCGTACTCCTGTTTCCGGCTGTCGTGGTAGCTGCGCATGATCAGGGTCACGCCGTCGAGCGAGGGACGGACCTCCTCCAGGGTGAGGCCGGCCTCCTCGACCAGCACCCGGAACCCGTACGGCGTGTAGTTCCACAGGCTGAAGGAGTGGTACGGCTCGAACTGGGAGGTGCTGCCGATGAACAGCCCGCCCGGCCGCAGCACCCGGCCCACCTCCGCGAGGAGTTCCCTGGGCCGGGCGACGTGCTCGAAGACCTGGTGCGAGTACACGAGTGGCACGGCGTCCGAGCGGAACGGCATGTTGACGCCGTCGAAGTGGACCACCGCGTCGCCGCCGGGCGTGCGCTGCGCGGCCTCCGGGGAGTCGCGGATGTCCAGTCCCACCCACCGGACCCGGGGGTCGTGGCTGCGGAAGAGTCCGGCCGAGGCGCCGCGTCCGCAGCCGAGGTCGACCACCCGGTCCGGTGGCCGCGGGCCCCTCATGGCCTCGTCGAGGTAGTAGCGGGAGGTCACCTGCCGGGCGTGATCGTCGGGGATGCAGTCGTGCATGAGTTCCCACAGGGTCGACATGGCCTCACGCTACGAAGCCGCCTCCCTTCGGGCCGCGTGCCGGTGCCCGTTCGGCACGGCCGTCATCCCAAGGGACGAACGCGACGCCGCGGACGGCTCAGGCGCCCCGGCGCCGCAGTCCCCCGGCCTGCCGGTGGCTGAGCTTCGTTCCGTTCCAGGGCGCCGGCGAGCGGGAGACCGGCGCGCAGCACCTCGCCGGGGGCGGGGACGCCCGCGAGTGCGCCGAGGGCGACGGGGAGACGGCGGCGCCCGTCTGCTGTGTGCAGGCGGGTCCTCAGGCGGGGCCGAACCGGTCGCGCAGCTCACGCTTCAGGATCTTGCCGCTGGCGTTGCGGGGCAGCTCGGTCACGAACAGGATCCGCTTCGGCGCCTTGAAGGCGGGCAGCCGCTCCTTCACATGGGCGATCAGGGCGGCCTCGTCGGTCTCGCCGCGTGGCACGACGACCGCCGTGACCGCCTCGACCCACCGCTCGTCGGGCAGGCCGATGACGGCGGCCTCGGCGACCGCCTCGTGGGTGTAGAGGGCGTCCTCGACCTGTCGTGAGGCGACCAGTACGCCACCGGAGTTGATGACGTCCTTGACCCGGTCGACGATCGTGAAGTAGCCGTCGGAGTCGCGTACCGCGAGGTCGCCGGAGTGGAACCAGCCGTCCCGGAAGGCCTCCTCGGTCTCCTCGGGTTTCCGCCAGTAGCCGTCGCACAACTGCGGCGAGCGGTACACGATCTCACCGGGCGTGCCGTCGGGTACGTCCCGGCCGTCCTCGTCGACCACGCGGGCCTCCACGAACAGCACGGTGCGGCCGCAGGAGTCCAGCCGCCCCTTGTGCTCCTCGGGGGCGAGCACGGTGGCCAGCGGTCCGATCTCGCTCTGCCCGAAGCAGTTGAACAGGGCCAGTTTCGGGAGCCGTTCCCGCAGCCGTTCGAGGACGGGCACCGGCATGACCGACGCCCCGTAGTAGGCCTTGCGCAGGCCGCCGAGGTCGCGGGTGGCGAAGTCGGGCCGGCCGGCCAGGCCGATCCACACGGTGGGCGGTGCGAACAGGCTGTCCACGCGGCCGGCTTCGATCAGGTCGAACAGGGTGTCACCGTCCGGGGCGGCCAGGATGACGTTGGTCGCGCCGACCGCCAGGTAGGGCAGCAGGAAGACGTGCAGCTGGGCGGAGTGGTAGAGCGGCAGGGCGTGCGCGGGCCGGTCCCCGGCGCTCAGGTCGAGGGCGGCGATCGCGCTCAGGTACTCGTGCACCAGCGCCCGGTGGCTCATCATCGCGCCCTTGGGCAGCGCCGTGGTCCCCGAGGTGTACAGCAGCTGCACCAGGTCCTCGGCACGCGGCTCCGGACCGTCGTAGGGCGCCGCCCGCTCCAGCAGGGCGAGCAGCGAGTCCTCGGCGTCCCGCAGCGGCAACACCCGTACACCGTCCGGGAGTCGTCCGGCGAGGTCCGGGTCGGCCAGCACCAGCGAGCTGCCCGACTGGTCGACGATGTAGGCGAGGTCGTCGCCGGTCAGGTTCTGGTTCACGGGCACGTGCACCAGACCGGCGCGGGCGCAGGCGAGGAAGGCGATCAGGTAGGCGTCGGAGTTGTGCCCGTAGGTCGCGACCCGGTCGCCGCGGTCGAGGCCACGGCCGAGCAGCACGCTCGCCGCGCGTGAGACGGCGTCGTCGAGTTCCTGGTACGTCCAGCGGCGTTCGCCGTACTCCACCGCCACCCGTGCGGGGGTGCGTCGGGCGCTGCGTCGCAGCACCCCGTCAACCGTGCTGCCCTGTCCCTGCGTCATGGCTCATGATCCTCTGTCCGTCGCACGGACAGGTCAAGCACCATCGAAGCGCACACGCACAGCGTTCCTCAACCGCTCCTTCCCGCAACGACGTTGGGAGGCACAGATGCGCACCACCCGTCTGAGACGACTGCTCGTCGCAGCCGTCGCACTGCTCACCGCATCGGCCGCGTTACCGGCCGCCGCGGCCGACCGGCCGGCCCGCCAGGACCGTCCCTCGCACGGCGGTCTGTCCGCCGTCATCCGCTACACCGAGTACGGCGTTCCGCACATCCTCGCCAAGGACTACGCCGATCTGGGCTTCGGCACCGGCTGGGCCCAGGCCGCCGACCAGGTCTGCACGCTCGCCGACGGCTTCGTCACGCTGCGCGGCGACCGTTCGCGCTATTTCGGCCCCGACGCCGGGACCGACCTGTCGCTCTCGTCGGCCGCCACCAACCTCTCCAGCGACCTGTTCTTCCGGGGCGTACGGCGGGCCGGGACGGTGGCGGAACTGCTCGCCCGACCGGCGCCGCTGGGTCCGAGCCGGCAGGTGCGGGACCTGATGCGGGGCTTCGCCGCCGGCTACGACGCCTGGCTGGCGCGGCACCGGATCACCGACCCCGCCTGCCGGGGCGCGGCCTGGGTGCGGCCGATCACCACCCTGGACGTGGCCACCCGCTTCTACGCCCTGTCGGTGCTGGGCGGCCAGGGCGGTGCCGTGGACGAGATCACCGCGGCGCAGCCGCCCACCGGGGCCACCGGGGCCACCGGGGCCGCCCGGGACGTCGACGCCGCGGCCCTGGTCAAGGCCGTGCGGGCGCGGACCGCCGCCGACTCCGACATGGGGTCGAACGCGGTCGCCTTCAGCGGTGCCACCACGGCGAACGGCCGGGGTCTGCTGCTGGGCAACCCGCACTACCCCTGGCAGGGCGGACGCCGGTTCTGGCAGTCGCAGCAGACCATTCCCGGCGAACTCGACGTCGCGGGCGCCTCGTTGCTGGGTTCGCCGACGATATCCATCGGCTACAACGCCCATGTGGCGTGGAGCCACACCGTCGCGACCGGCGTCCCCTTCAACCTGACCCGGCTCACCCTCGCCCCGTCCGACCCCACCGTCTACCTGGTCGACGGCAAGCCGGAGCACATGACGAAACGGACCGTGACCGTCCGGGTCAAGGGCGGCGCGCCGGTCACCCGCACCCAGTGGTGGACGCGGTACGGCCCGGTCGTCGCGGATCCCGGCGGCCAGCCGCCGCTGCCCTGGACGGCGACGACGGCGTACGCGTTCAACGACCCCAACGCCGCCAACTTCCGGTTCGCCGACACCTCGCTCGGCTTCGCCAAGGCCCGGTCCACGGCGGGCATCGCCGACTCCCTCGACCGGCACCAGGGTCTTCCCTGGGTGAACACGGTCGCCGCGGACTCCTCCGGACACACGCTGTACACGCAGTCGCAGGTGCTGCCCCGGATCACCGACGCGCTGGCCGCGGAATGCTCCACCGACCTCGGCAGACTCACCTACCCGCAGGCGGGGCTCGCGGTCCTCGACGGCTCGCGGAGCGCCTGCACTCCGGGCAGCGATCCGGACGCCGTCCAGCCCGGGATCTTCGGGCCGTCCCGGATGCCCGTCCTGAAGGACGCGCCGTACGCGGAGAACTCCAACGACAGCGCCTGGCTGGCCAACGCCGACCGGCCGCTCACCGGGTACGAGCGGATCTTCGGCGCCATCGGGACGCAGCGTTCGATGCGGACCCGGGGCGCGCTCGAGGACGTGTCCGCGATGGCGAGGCGGGGCGGGCTGACCGTGCGGGACCTCCAGGCCCAGGAGTTCACGAACCGGGTGCCCGCGGGCGACCTGGCGGCGGCCGACACGGCGAAGGCCTGTGCCGCCCTGCCCGGCGGCAGCGCGAAGGGCTCGGACGGCAGGTCCGTCGACGTCTCCGCCGCCTGCCCGGTGCTGGCGTCCTGGGACCGGACGATGAACACGGACAGCAGGGGCGCCCTGCTCTTCGACCGTTTCTGGCGGAAGCTGACCGCCTCGGTGGCGTCGGCCCAGCTCTGGAAGGTGCCGTTCTCGGCGGCCGACCCGGTGCGCACGCCGAACACGCTCGACACCGCCGACCCGGGCTTCGCGACGGCCCTGGCCGACGCCGTCGCCGAGCTGCGCGCGGCCGGGATCGCCCTTGACGCCCCGCTCGGGCAGCACCAGTTCGTGGTCCGCGGCGGCCGCCACATCGCCGTACCGGGCGGCACGGAGCGGCTGGGGGTCTGGAACAAGGTGGAGGCGGTCTGGAGCCCGGCCCAGGGCGGCTACACGGAGGTGACGACCGGGTCGAGCCACATCCAGGCGGTCGGCTGGGACGGCGGCGGCTGCCCGGTGGCCCGCACCCTGCTGACGTACTCACAGTCCTCGAACCCCGACTCGCCGCACTACGGCGATCAGACCCGGCTGTTCTCGGCCGAGAGATGGGTGACCGCGCGGTTCTGTGAGAAGGACATCCTGTCGTCACCGGTGCTGCGATCGGTCCACGTGCACCAACGCTGAGGATGTGTGGTCCCGTTCCTGTGGGGCGGGACCACACCCGCGTGACGGGCGCGACCACGGGTGAGTACGGAATGCGCCAAAATCCGCTTCACAAAGGATGTTTTGCTTCTGCGTGCTTCCGTGCGCCCCTTTGAAGAAAGGATTCGGGAAACCCGGAAACAGCTCAACTGGGCAGGACTTGTCTCGGACATCACGTCCGCAGCAGATACGCTCATTTCGCATGTCCAGTCGGGCAGGAGGTTTTCATGAACCGCGCTGCGCCTGAACAAAAACGAACATGGACGACAGGTACTGCTCCCGGCATATTCCCGCTCTTCGGCCACGGTATCGCCTTCTACCGACGACCGCTGGCGTTTCTCAATTCTTTGCCCGCGTACGGGGATCTGGTCGAGATACGACTGGGCCCCCAGCGCGCCTGGATGGTGTGCCGTCCCGAGCTGGCCCACGAGGTGCTGATGGATCCGCACACCTTCGACAAGGGGGGCCCGCTCTACGACAGGCTCGGCAGACTGATGGGGGACGGCCTCGTCACCTGCCGCCAGCCGGACCACCGCGAGAAGCGCCGGCTGCTACAGCCCGCCTTCCGCCCCGGACGGGTGGCCGCGTACACGGACCTGGTCACCGCGGAGGCCGAGGCGGTGGCCCGCGCCTGGCCGCCGGGGCAACGCATCGCGGTGACCGAGGCCATGATGTCCCTGACGACCCGGGTGATCAGCCGGGTCCTCCTCTCCGACTCACTGGACGCGGCGAGCGCCGCCGCGGTGCGGGACTGCCTCACGGACGTCGTCCGCGGCCTGTTCGTCCGGACGGTCGTGCCGATCGACGCGCTCTTCCGGATCCCGACCCCGGCGAACCGCCGCTACCGGCGCTCGCTGGCCCGTCTGCACGCCCTCATCGACACGGTGATCGCCGAGCGGCGCCGGGGCACCGACCGCGACGACGTGCTGGGCACGCTGCTGGCGGCCACCCGCGGTGCCGGCGCGGCACCCGCCATCAGCGACCAGGAGGTCCACGACCACCTGATCACCCTGCTGCTCACGGGCGCCGAGACCCTGGCCCTCACGCTGGCGGCCGCTTTCGCCCTGCTGGCCCGCCATCCGGAGGCGGAGCGTCGCCTGCACGCCGAACTCGACTCCGTCCTCGCCGACGGCCGGCTCCCCGGTCCCGACGACCTGCCGCGTCTCGTGCACACCCGCTGCGTGGTCTCCGAGACGCTGCGCCACTCGTCCCCCGGCTGGCTCTTCACCCGGGTGACCACCAAGGAGACGGAACTCGCGGGACGCCGGCTGCCCGCGGGAGCGGCCGTGCTGTACAGCCCCTACCTCCTCCACCACGATCCGGCGTCGTTCCCCGACCCCGAGCGCTTCGACCCCGGCCGCTGGCTGCCGGGGCGGCCCACCCCGGAACAGCGCCGCGCGATGATGCCGTTCTCGGCGGGCAGCCGCAAATGTCTCGGCGACGAGTTCGCCATGGTCGAGGCCACCCTGGCGCTCGCGACCATCGCCGCGCGCCGACGGCTGCGCCGGCTGCCGGGACACGTCGAACGGCCGCCGCGCCCCGGCATCACGATGGGGCCGCGCGCACTGGTCATGATCTGCGAGACCCGCTCACCGGTGCCCCCGACGGCAGCCCCCTCACAGCGCACCGGAACCAGGAACGGCAGGTGACCACGTTGTCGACCACACATGAGGAAATCGCGCTCGCCGCACCGGACGGAACACCGGTCCCCAACCTCCGGGACCTGATCGACACCCACCTCCACATGCCCTTCCCGTTCCGGCGCAACCCGCACGAGGCCGAGGCCGCGGCCGGGGTGGACGCCTGGCTGAACGAGTGGGGGCTGACCGACGAGCCAGGTGTGGCGGCGATGATCCACCAGACCCGGCCGGCGGAACTGGCGTCGTTGACCAGTCCCGCCGTGGACGCGGATCTGCTGCGGATCGTGGCCGGTCAGATCGCCTATCAGTTCGTCTTCGACGACCGTGCGGAGGCTGTCGGCCGACGCTCCCCGGGCCGGCTGCTGCCCATGCTGTGCGAGAGCGTCGAGATCCTGCGGGACGGCCGGCCTGCCGGCTCTCCCCTCGGGGCTGCCCTTGCCGACCTCCACCGGCAGGTCAGGGAGCGGTGCACACCCGAGCAGGCGGCGCGATGGGCCTGGAAGAGCCGTGAGTACGTGCACGGCCTGCTGTACGAAGCGGTGGCGCAGGCCCACCCCTTCCTCCTGGAAACGGAGAACTGCACCTCGATACGCTCGCTGACGGCCGGTGTCGAGCCCTTCTATCCGCTGTACGAGGCCGCTCAGTCGCCCGGGCCGGCCGTCGCCGAACTCCACCGTCCCGCCGTACAGCGGCTCAGTCGGCTCTCGTCCGACGCGGCGGTGTGGACGGCCGACCTGTTCTCAGCGGTGAAGGAACAACGCGCGGGCGAGATGATCAACCTGGCCCTGGCCCGTCGGCGTGAGCACGGATGCTCCCTCCAGGACGCCGTCCTGTTGGCCGTCCGGGAGATCAACGGCACGATCGAGGAGTTCGAAAGGCTCCGTGCCGAGGTGGAACCGGAATTGAGTCCCGCGGTCCTCGGCTGTCTACAGGGCATGATCGGCTGGATGCGCGGGTGCTACGACTGGTCCCGCGCCGTACCACGCTACGCGGATGTGGTCTCGGTGCCCGCCGTGCCATAAGGGTTTCCGGGATGCTCCTGGGACAGCCGCCGGGAAAAGTCCATTCGGCCCTCCTACCCGGTGGGCGGGCATTTTCCCATCCTCCGTTCATGATTCACTCTATGGTGCCCAAACCGTCTTGTCGCACCTCACCGAGGCGTACGCTCGGCCTCCTCCGGGCCGAACGACAGAAAGCGGTACGGCACATGGCGATGGAGCTGCGGCAACCGATCACCGAACAGTGCACGTTGATCGAACGCCGTCAGGAACTTCGCGCTCTGGACGCCGCATTCCAGGAACTGCGCCGCTCTGCGGACGGCGTACCGCGAGCGCGGCGCGGGGGGCTGCTCGCCTTCAGCGGGCCGGCCGGACTGGGCAAGACCGCGCTGATCGCGGCAGCACGCGACCGGGCCGCGGGTACCGGATTCACCGTGCTGTCGGGCAGGGGCGGGGAGAACGAGCAGGGCTCGGCGTTCCGCGTGGTGCGCCAGTTGATGCAGCCGTCGCTGGCCGGCATGGACGGGGCGGAACTCCGTGCCTTCCTGGGCAGCTGGTACGACATCATGGCCGCCGTCCTCGGGCTGGAGGCGCGGGGCGCCGCCCCCGCGCCGGACCCGACCGGGGTCCGAGACGGGCTCGACTGGGTCATGACACGGCTCGCGGTGAAGAAGGCGCCCGTCGTCCTGCTGCTGGACGACCTGCACTGGGCTGACGCCGAATCCCTGAACTGGCTCTCCTCGTTCGCGTCCCGGATCGACGACCTGCCGCTGCTGATCGTGCTGGCCTACCGGCCCGACGAACTGCCGGTGGAAGGCGGCGCGCTCCGCGCACTCGTCGCGCATCACGGGGACCGTCCCCATGACCTGGCGCTGCTCAGCGCCGACGGCGTGGCACAGATCGTCAGGAACGAGGTGGGCGCGGAGGCCGAGGACGTCTTCTGCAAGGAGTGCTGGTCGGCCACCGGCGGAAGTCCCTTCGAGGTGGTGGAGCTCGCCATCGGACTCGCCGAACGGAAGGTCAGCGGCACCCAGCACGAGCTGCCCGCCATGCGCGAACTCGCCGCGGCCATCAAGGGTCCCGGACTGATCGAGCGCCTGAAACGACTCGACACGGCCACTGTCCGCTTCGCGGACGCCGCGGCCGTCCTCGGTTCGCCCTTCTCACCGCAGCTCGCCGCGACCATCGCGGTGCTCGGCGAGGACGCCGCGGCCGACGCGACCAGGCGGCTGCGTGCGGCCCGGATCCTCGCCGAGGACCATGGGCCCGAGGGCGAGCTGGAGTTCGTTCATCCGCTGATCGCGACGACGATCTACCGGTCCATCCGCCCCGGCTTCCGGGCCGGCCTGCACAATGCCGCCGCGGAGGCCCTCCTGACCGCGGGATACGGCCCCACCGCCGCCGCCCGGCACCTGCTGGAGGTGCCCTGCGAGGGCATCCCCGAGACGGTCGGCTGTCTGCGCGAGGCGGCTCGCGAGTACCTACGTGCCGGGGCCACCGAGGCGGCCCGGCGGCTGCTGACCCGCGCGCTTCAGGAGCCGCCGCTGCCCGAGGACCGCGCCGCCGTCCTGCACGAACTCGCGTGTGCCACCTTCCTGATCGAGCCGACGGCCACGGTGCGGTATCTCCGCGAGGCGCTGACCGAACCGCACGTCGACCCCGAGTTGCGCGCCTCCGTCGTCTACCGGCTGACGACGGCGCTGGCCCACACCGATCAGATGGCCGAGGCCGTGGCCGTCGCCGCCGCGGAGGCGCGTCAGGCCACGCATCCGCGCGTCAAACTGCGTATGCAGGCGGATCACTTCGTCTGGAGCACGATGCGCGCCGACGATCCCGACTCACCCGCCCGCTCCCGGAGACTGGCCCGTCTCGCTGAGCAGTTGCCCGGTCGCAGCCTGGAGGAGCGCTACATCCTGGGACTGCGGGCCTGGGACGCCGTCCTGCGCGGCGAATCACGCCGCACCGCTCTCGCGTACGCCGAGAAGTCCCTGCACGGTGGCATGAGCTGGACCGACGAGAACCGTGGCTTCGAGGTGCCCCTCTCGGTCGCTCTGGTGTTCATGTACGCCGACCAGCCGCGACGGGCCGAGGAACTCTTCGAGCAGGGGATCGCCGAGTGCACCGCCAAGGGCTGGCACGGCTCCCATTCGGCCTTCGGCCAGACCATCGCCGGGTACGTCCGCTACCACCGTGGCTGTCTGGCCGAGGCGGAGGACCTCGTCCGGGAAGGTCTGCGCATCGCCGACAAGGTGGAAGGCGTCGTGGCCGCCCAGTGGTACGGCGTGAGCGTTCTGATCCAGACGCTGCTGGCCCGTGGGCGCCTGGCCGAGGCCCGCGCACTCGCCGACCGGCACCACTTCGGCGAGACGGCTCCCAACGCCGTCATCTATCCCGACCCCCGCACGGTGTACGCCGAACTGCTGCTGGCCGAAGGGCGGCACGCCGAGGCGGCGCGGCTGCTGGCCTCGGTCGGGGACTGGCTGGACGGCCGCGGCTGGCGTAATCCGGCCTGGTGCCCGTGGCAGTTGCGACTCGCCTCCGCACTCGCCCCGATCGCCCCGGACGAGGCGGTCGTTCACGCCCAGGACGCCGTGCGCCGCGCCCGGGAGTTCGGTGCGGCCTCCACCATCGGACAGGCCCTGCACACCCTCGCCGAGGTGACCGGCGGACCGACGGCTCTGCCGGTGCACGCGGAGGCGGTACATCACCTGGAGCAGTCGCCCGCCGCCTGTGAACTGGCCCGCGCCCAGATCGGCCACGGCGCCGCGCTGTTGCGTGCCGGACGGCTCCAGGAGGCCGCCGACCGGCTGTACCAGGGGCTGGAAGGAGCCGTCCACTGCGGGGCCGAGGTACTCGCCGGGCGGGCCCGGGAGGAGCTGTCGGCGGCCGGAATGCGCCCCCTGCCCCTGCGCTATGTCCAGGCCGTCACCCTGAGCCCGCAGGAACTGCGCACCGCCGAACTGACCGTCCAGGGACAGCCGTTGGCGGCGGTGGCCGAGGAACTGCACCTCACCCAGCAGGGCGTGCGGCAGATGCTGTCCCGCATCTACCGCAAGGTCGGTACCGACTCGGCCGGTCTGGCCGACTTCCTTCAGAGCCGTTCCCGTCTCCACCCGTGAGCCGCCCGTGTGCCGCTCTCACGGCACTGGTCACACCGGCCGGGTCCGTCCCTCCCAGTACGGTTCCCGCAGCCTGCGTTTGTACAGCTTGCCGTTTGGGTCGCGGGGCATCTCGGAGATGAAGTCGACGGTCTTGGGGCACTTGTAGCCGGCCAGGCGTTCGGCGCAGTGGGTGAGGAGGGCGGCGGCGAGGTCCGGGCCCGGTTCGTGTCCGGGGGCGGGTTCGACGACGGCCTTGACCTCCTCCCCCCAGTCGTCGTGCGGGATGCCGAAGGCCGCGGCGTCGGCGACCGCGGGGTGGGACAGCAGGGCGGACTCGATCTCGGCGGGGTAGATGTTGACCCCGCCGGAGATGATCATGTCGATCTTGCGGTCGCGGAGGAAGAGGTAGCCGTCCTCGTCCAGGTAACCGAGGTCGCCCACGGTGAAGAAGTCACCGATGCGGTTCTTCCGCGTCTTGGCGTCGTCCTTGTGGTAGGAGAAACCGCCGGTGTTCATCTTCATGTAGACGGTGCCGAGTTCACCGGCCGGCAGCCGGTTGCCGTCGTCGTCGAAGACGGCGAGTTCGCTGATGGGCCAGGCCTTGCCGACCGTGCCGGGCTTCTTCAGCCAGTCCTCGGCGGTCGCGAAGGCACCGCCGCCCTCGCTGGCCGCGTAGTACTCCTCCACGCTGGGGCCCCACCAGTCGAGCATCGCCCGCTTGACGTGGTCCGGGCAGGGGGCGGCGCCGTGGATGGCGTGCCGCATGGACGAGACGTCGTAGCGGGCGCGCACCTGCTCGGGGAGGGCGAGCAGGCGGTGGAACTGGGTCGGGACCATATGGGTGTCGGTGCACTTGTGGGTGTCGATCAGGCGGAGCATCTCCTTCGGGGTCCACTTGTCCATCATGACCAGGCGGTGCCCTATGTGGAGCGAGGCGCCCGCGAACTGGAGCACGGCCGTGTGGTAGAGCGGCGAGCAGACCAGGTGGACGTCGTCTCCGAAGGGACGGATGCCGAAGATGCCGAGGAAGCCGCCGAGGTAGGCCTCCTCGGGGAGTCTGCCGGGCAGCGGGCGCCGGATGCCGCGTGGGCGTCCCGTCGTACCGGAGGTGTAGTTCATGACCCAGCCGAGTTCGCGGTCGGAGGGGGCCGACTCGGGCTGTCCGTCGAGGAGTTCGGCGTAGGGGCGGAAGCCCTCGATGTCGCCGACGGCGTACCGGTGGGTGGCGGGGAGGCCGGCCTCGTCGGCGGCGTGCCGGGCGGGGCCGGCGAAGCGTTCGTGGGCGAGCAGGACCTTGGCGCCGGAGTCGGCGACGATCCAGGCGATCTCCGGGCCGACGAAGTGGTGGTTGACGGGGACGAGGTAGAGGCCGGCCTGGGTGGCGGCGAGGTAGGCGGTGAAGAACTCGGGCCCGTTGGGCAGGACGACCGCGAAGGCGTCGCCGCGGCGCAGGCCGGCCGCGCGCAGTCCGTGCACGAGGCGGTTGGTCGCCGCGTGCAGGCGTCCGGCGGTCCATTCCTCGCCGTCGGGGGCGACGAGCACCGTGCGGTTGGGGTCGAGGGTGGCCTGGGCCCAGAATCCGGCGGGGGGCGTGCTGGTCACTTGCCGCTCCTTCCGGCGATGCGGTTGATGCGGTCGACGGCCCGTTCGAAGCCGCGGGTGAGGTCGTCGAAGACGGCCTGGACGCTGCGTTCGCCGGTCATCCGGCCGACGATCTGGCCGACGGGGGTGCCGAGCAGGGGTTCGACCTCGTACTTCTGGATGCGGGTGAGGGCCTCGGCGACGAGCAGGCCCTGGAGGGGCATCGGGAGGGTGCCGGGGCCCTGCGGGTCGTCCCAGGCGTCGGTCCACTCGGTGCGGAGCTGGCGGGCCGGTTTTCCGGTCAGGGCGCGGGAGCGGACCGTGTCACCGGAACCGGCGGCGAGCAGTTTGCGGGTCACGGCGGGTGAGGAGAGGTCGGCTTCGGTGACGGTCAGCCACAGGGAGCCCAGCCACACGCCCTGGGCGCCGAGGGCGAGCGCGGCCGCCGCCTGCCGGCCGCTGCCGATGCCCCCGGCCGCCAGGACCGGCAGCGGGGCGACGGCGTCCACGACCTCGGGGGTGAGGACCATGGTGGCGATCTCCCCGGTGTGGCCGCCCGCCTCGTAGCCCTGGGCCACGACGACGTCGATGCCGGCGTCCCGGTGCTTCTCGGCGTGCCGGGCGCTGCCCGCGAGCGCGGCGACCAGGACGCCCCGGTCGTGGGCGCGGTCGACGACGTCGGCGGGCGGCGAGCCCAGGGCGTTGGCGAGGAGCCGGATCGGGTAGTCGAAGGCGACGTCCAGCTGGGTGCGGGCGACCTGCTCCATCCACCCGGTGATGCGCCACCCGGACGCCTCGCCGTCGGCCAGTTCGGGCACCCCGTACTTGGCGAGGGTGTCGCGGACGAACTGCCGGTGCGTCTCGGGGATCATCGCCTCGACATCGGCCTCGGTGACGCCCTCCACCTTCTTGGCGGGCATGACGACGTCGAGCCCGTACGGCTTCCCGTCGACGTGCTCCTCGATCCAGTCGAGGTCGCGTTTGAGTTCGTCGGGTGCGGCGTAGCGGACCGCGCCGAGCACTCCGAAGCCGCCGGCCCTGCTGATGGCCGCGGCCACGGCGGGGAACGGCGTGAACCCGAAGACGGCGTGCTCGACTCCCAGGGTCTTGCTCAGCTCCGTCTGCATGGGCGCAGGATGCCGCAGCCGGGCGGCCGACGGAAGAGGTTTTCTGATGCTCCGTCAGATTTCTGGGCCGTCCTCCCGCTCCAGCACCGCCATCGCCGCGTTGTGCCCGGGCACCCCGCTCACCCCTCCGCCACGGACCGCGCCCGCCCCGCACAGCAGCACGTTGGCGTGCCGGGTCTCGACGCCCCAGCGGCCCGTGCCGTCCTGGGCGTGGGGCCAGGACAGGTCGCGGTGGAAGATGTTGCCGCCGGGCAGGCGCAGGTCGTGTTCCAGGTCCAGCGGGGTCTTCGCCTCGATGCAGGGGCGGCCGTCCGCGTCGAGGGCGAGGCAGTCGGCGAGCGGCTCGGCGAGGTGGGCGTCGAGCTGGGCGAGGGTGGACTTCAGGAGTTCGGCGCGTACGGCGTCGTTGTCGGCCGTGAAGAGCCGCGCGGGCGTGTGCAGGCCGAACAGGGTGAGTGTCTGGTAGCCGCGTTCGACGAGATCCCGGCCGAGGATCGTGGGGTCGGTCAGGGAGTGGCAGTAGATCTCCGAGGGCGGGGCGGCCGGGAGCCGGCCGGCCGCCGCCTCGGCGTGGGCGGTGGCCAGTTGCTGGTAGCCCTCGGCGATGTGGAAGGTGCCGGCGAACGCCTCGCGCGGGTCGACCGCGGTGTCGCGCAGTCTCGGCAGCCGCTTGAGCAGCATGTTGACCTTGAGCTGGGCGCCCTCGGCGGGCTCCGGCGCCGGGTCGCCGACCAGGGCGGCGAGTTCCTGCGGGGAGGCGTTGACCAGCACGTGGCGGGCGCCGACGACGCCCTCGCCGTCGGCGGTGCGGTAGGTGACCTCGGCGGCCCGGCCGTCGGTCTCGATCCGTACCGCCTCGTGTCCGGTGGTGAGCGAGGCGCCCGCCGAGCGGGCCGCGGCGGCCAGCGCGTCGGTGAGGGCGCCCATGCCGCCGACCGGTACGTCCCAGGCGCCGGTGCCGCCGCCGATGACGTGGTAGAGGAAGCAGCGGTTCTGGCGCAGCGAGGTGTCGTGGGCGTCGGCGAAGGTGCCGATCAGCGCGTCCGTGAGGACGACCCCGCGTACCAGGTCGTCGGCGAAGTGCTCCTCGATCGCGACGCCGATGGGCTCCTCGAACAGCGTCCGCCAGGCCGTCTCGTCGTCGATCCGGCGGCGCAGTTCGTCGCGTGTGGGCAGCGGTTCGGTGAGGGTGGGGAAGACCCGCTCGGCGACCTGGCCGGTCATGCCGTAGAACCGCCGCCAGGCCCGGTACTCCTCCTTGCCGCCGGTCAGCCGTTCGAAGGCCTCGCGGATCCGCCGCTCGCCGCCGCCGACGAGCAGTCCGGTCGGCCGGCCGGCCCGTTCCACGGGCGTGTACGAGGAGACGGTGCGGCCGCGGACCCGGAAGTCCAGGCCGAGATCGCGGACGATCTTCCTGGGCAGCAGGCTGACCAGGTACGAGTAGCGCGAGAGCTTCGCGTCGACGCCGGTGAAGGGGCGGGTGGAGACGGCGGCGCCGCCGGTGTCGCCGAGCCGCTCCAGCACGAGCACGGAGCGGCCGGCACGGGCCAGGTAGGCGGCGGCGACGAGGCCGTTGTGGCCGCCGCCGACGATGACTGTGTCGTAGGTCCGGGACGCTGCGGTGGCAGGGGGCATGGTTCTTCGTAACACGTGATGATCTAGGTGGGTAAGAGGCGTGCCGATGCGCCTCGCGGGCGGGGGTCGGTTTGCGTACGGGGCGGTGGGGCTGATCGCGCGGTTCCCCGCGTCCTTCGGGGCGCGTCTCAGAGCCGTCCGCCGGACGCGCGCTGTTGGCGCAGGACCGCCACTCGTCGGTACAGCTCCACCGCCTCGGGCCCTCGGCCCAGTTGCTCCAGGCAGTGCGCCTCGTCGTTGCGGCTGGCGAGGGTGTCGGGGTGGTCCGGGCCCAGGACTCTCTCCCGTGCGGCGGCCACCCGCCGGTACTCGGTCAGCGCGTCCGTCCAGCGGCCCAGCCAGCCCAGGCCGACGGCCACCTCGCGGCGGCTGACCAGGGTGTCGAGGTGGTCGGGGCCCAGGACGCGCTCGCGGATCGCGCAGACGTCACGGGACTCCGCGAGGGCCTCCTCCCAGCGGCCGAGACGGCCGAGGTTGACGCCGAGACCGTGGCGGGCCCGCAGGGTCTCGGGGTGGGCGGGGCCCTGGACGCGGGTACGGTCGTCGATCAGGGCGCGGTAGAGGATGAGCGCGTCCGCGCTGCGGCCGAGGCGCCCCAGGCTGATACCGACCTCGTAGCGGGCGGCGAGGGTGTCGGGGTGGTCGGGTCCGAGGGCCCGGGTCCGTGCCTCGGCGACCTCGCGGTAGGTGTGCAGGGCCTCCTCCCAGCGCCCCAACTGCCCCAGCGCGTAGGCGACTTCGTAGCGGGTCACCAGGGTGTCGGGGTGCAGCGGGCCGAGCACCCGGGCGCGGGCCTCGGCCACGTCGTGGGCCATCCGGTACGAGTCCTCCAGCCGGCCCAGCCTGCTGAGGTTGAAGGCGAGGTTGTGGCGGCAGCGCAGGGTGTCGGGATGGTCCGGGCCCATCAGCCGCCGACGGGCCGCGAGTACGTCGGCGTACACCTGGTGGGCGTCGAAATGACGGCCCAACTGGCCCAGGACGTAAGCCGTTTCCTGCCGGGTGGCCAGGGTGTCCGGATGGTCGGCGCCGAGCACCCGCTCTCTGGACCGGGCGACCTCGGTGTACTCCTGAAGGGCGTCGAGGGCGCGGCCGGTGCGGCTGAGGGTGAAGGCGACCTCGTAGCGGCTGGCGAGGGTGTCCGGGTGGTCGGCGCCGAGGAGGCCGGCGCGTTCGGCGGCGACCGCGCGGTGGATCTGGCCGGCCTCGGCCCAGCGCCCGAGGCGGCCGAGGCTGAGACCGGCGTTGTGACGACCGGCGAGGACGGCGAGGACGGCGACCGTACGAGGGGGCGGGGCGGCCTGCGGGGCCGGGGCGCTCTGCCGGGGCGGGGCGGGGGCGGCCTGCGCGGGCTCGGGGGTTTGGAGGGCCGGGCGGGCGGTCCACTCGCCGGTGAGTCCGGCGCCGGGGTCGGGCGGGGTGCTGCTCAGGGTGGTGCCGGCCGCCTTGTGCCCGGTGGTCATTCCACGCGTCCAGGACGGCAGCCGGGCCTCCCGGGACGCCGGTCCGGAGGGCCGGAGCCGGGGCTGCGCGGTGACGACGGTGGGGACGTAGGTGGGGGTGGCACGCCCCGAGGCTG
>NZ_LBMU02000042.1 GCF_001005085.2 Streptomyces humi | reverse complement strand
GCGTGCCAAAAGTCAACGCCAGATATGTTGATACCCCGTCTCCGGCCGAACATCGGCTGGGGCGAGGTTCCTTTGAAGAAAAATACAGCGAGGACGCTGTGAACGGCCGGATCATTCCTCCGGCTGTTCCGCTCCCGTGAAAAGCATTCACGGAGAGTTTGATCCTGGCTCAGGACGAACGCTGGCGGCGTGCTTAACACATGCAAGTCGAACGATGAACCACTTCGGTGGGGATTAGTGGCGAACGGGTGAGTAACACGTGGGCAATCTGCCCTTCACTCTGGGACAAGCCCTGGAAACGGGGTCTAATACCGGATAACACTCTCGCAGGCATCTGTGAGGGTTAAAAGCTCCGGCGGTGAAGGATGAGCCCGCGGCCTATCAGCTTGTTGGTGAGGTAGTGGCTCACCAAGGCGACGACGGGTAGCCGGCCTGAGAGGGCGACCGGCCACACTGGGACTGAGACACGGCCCAGACTCCTACGGGAGGCAGCAGTGGGGAATATTGCACAATGGGCGAAAGCCTGATGCAGCGACGCCGCGTGAGGGATGACGGCCTTCGGGTTGTAAACCTCTTTCAGCAGGGAAGAAGCGAAAGTGACGGTACCTGCAGAAGAAGCGCCGGCTAACTACGTGCCAGCAGCCGCGGTAATACGTAGGGCGCAAGCGTTGTCCGGAATTATTGGGCGTAAAGAGCTCGTAGGCGGCTTGTCACGTCGATTGTGAAAGCCCGGGGCTTAACTCCGGGTCGGCAGTCGATACGGGCTAGCTAGAGTGTGGTAGGGGAGATCGGAATTCCTGGTGTAGCGGTGAAATGCGCAGATATCAGGAGGAACACCGGTGGCGAAGGCGGATCTCTGGGCCATTACTGACGCTGAGGAGCGAAAGCGTGGGGAGCGAACAGGATTAGATACCCTGGTAGTCCACGCCGTAAACGGTGGGAACTAGGTGTTGGCGACATTCCACGTCGTCGGTGCCGCAGCTAACGCATTAAGTTCCCCGCCTGGGGAGTACGGCCGCAAGGCTAAAACTCAAAGGAATTGACGGGGGCCCGCACAAGCGGCGGAGCATGTGGCTTAATTCGACGCAACGCGAAGAACCTTACCAAGGCTTGACATACACCGGAAACGTCTGGAGACAGGCGCCCCCTTGTGGTCGGTGTACAGGTGGTGCATGGCTGTCGTCAGCTCGTGTCGTGAGATGTTGGGTTAAGTCCCGCAACGAGCGCAACCCTTGTCCCGTGTTGCCAGCAGGCCCTTGTGGTGCTGGGGACTCACGGGAGACCGCCGGGGTCAACTCGGAGGAAGGTGGGGACGACGTCAAGTCATCATGCCCCTTATGTCTTGGGCTGCACACGTGCTACAATGGCCGGTACAATGAGCTGCGATACCGTGAGGTGGAGCGAATCTCAAAAAGCCGGTCTCAGTTCGGATTGGGGTCTGCAACTCGACCCCATGAAGTCGGAGTCGCTAGTAATCGCAGATCAGCATTGCTGCGGTGAATACGTTCCCGGGCCTTGTACACACCGCCCGTCACGTCACGAAAGTCGGTAACACCCGAAGCCGGTGGCCCAACCCCTTGTGGGAGGGAGCTGTCGAAGGTGGGACTGGCGATTGGGACGAAGTCGTAACAAGGTAGCCGTACCGGAAGGTGCGGCTGGATCACCTCCTTTCTAAGGAGCACATAGCCGACTGCAAGCAAATGTCTTGCACGGTTGCTCATGGGTGGAACGTTGACTACTCGGCACACTTGATCTTTTCTCTTCCCAGTACTGCTTCGGCGTGGAACGGATGAAGAAGGGGCGAGGGTGTCGGGCACGCTGTTGGGTGTCTGAGGGAACGAGAGTCCCCTCGATGCCGGCCCCGGTGAAGCATCGCGTAAGTGGTGTGTGACGGGTGGCTGGTCGTTGTTTGAGAACTGCACAGTGGACGCGAGCATCTGTGGCCAAGTTTTTAAGGGCGCACGGTGGATGCCTTGGCACCAGGAACCGATGAAGGACGTGGGAGGCCACGATAGTCCCCGGGGAGTCGTCAACCAGGCTTTGATCCGGGGGTTTCCGAATGGGGAAACCCGGCAGTCGTCATGGGCTGTCACCCGCTGCTGAACACATAGGCAGTGTGGAGGGAACGAGGGGAAGTGAAACATCTCAGTACCCTCAGGAAGAGAAAACAACCGTGATTCCGGGAGTAGTGGCGAGCGAAACCGGATGAGGCCAAACCGTATGCGTGTGAGACCCGGCAGGGGTTGCGTATACGGGGTTGTGGGATTCTTCTTGACCAGTCTGCCGGCTGGTCGGCGAGTCAGAAACCGTATGGATAAGCGAAGGACATGCGAAAGGTCCGGCGTAGAGGGTAAGACCCCCGTAGCTGAAATCTGTACGGCTCGCTTGAAGAACACCCAAGTAGCACGGGGCCCGAGAAATCCCGTGTGAATCTGGCGGGACCACCCGCTAAGCCTAAATATTCCCTGGTGACCGATAGCGGATAGTACCGTGAGGGAATGGTGAAAAGTACCCCGGGAGGGGAGTGAAATAGTACCTGAAACCGTGTGCCTACAAGCCGTGGGAGCATCCTTGTGGTGTGACTGCGTGCCTTTTGAAGAATGAGCCTGCGAGTTTGCGGTGTGTTGCGAGGTTAACCCGTGTGGGGTAGCCGTAGCGAAAGCGAGTCCGAATAGGGCGTTTGAGTAGCACGCTCAAGACCCGAAGCGGAGTGATCTAGCCATGGGCAGGTTGAAGCGGAGGTAAGACTTCGTGGAGGACCGAACCCACCAGGGTTGAAAACCTGGGGGATGACCTGTGGTTAGGGGTGAAAGGCCAATCAAACTCCGTGATAGCTGGTTCTCCCCGAAATGCATTTAGGTGCAGCGTCGTGTGTTTCTTGCCGGAGGTAGAGCACTGGATAGGCGATGGGCCCTACCGGGTTACTGACCTTAGCCAAACTCCGAATGCCGGTAAGTGAGAGCGCGGCAGTGAGACTGTGGGGGATAAGCTCCATGGTCGAGAGGGAAACAGCCCAGAGCATCGACTAAGGCCCCTAAGCGTACGCTAAGTGGGAAAGGATGTGGAGTCGCAGAGACAACCAGGAGGTTGGCTTAGAAGCAGCCACCCTTGAAAGAGTGCGTAATAGCTCACTGGTCTAGTGATTCCGCGCCGACAATGTAGCGGGGCTCAAGCGTACCGCCGAAGTCGTGTCATTCGTACAACAGGGCCAACGCCTGTACGGATGGGTAGGGGAGCGTCGTCTGCCGGGTGAAGCAGCACCGGAAGGTAGTTGTGGACGGTTGACGAGTGAGAATGCAGGCATGAGTAGCGATTCACACGTGGGAAACGTGTGCGCCGATTGACTAAGGGTTCCTGGGTCAAGCTGATCTGCCCAGGGTAAGTCGGGACCTAAGGCGAGGCCGACAGGCGTAGTCGATGGATAACCGGTTGATATTCCGGTACCCGCTGTGAAGCGTCAAACATCGAGCCCATTAATGCTAAGGCCGTGAAGCCGCCCCGGAGCCTTCGGGCAAAGGGGAGTGGTGGAGCCGCTGATCCAAGGTGGTAGTAGGTGAGTGATGGGGTGACGCAGGAAGGTAGTCCAGCCCGGGCGGTGGTTGTCCCGGGGTAAGGGTGTAGGCCGTGCGGTAGGTAAATCCGTCGCACATCAAGGCTGAGACCTGATGCCGAGCCGATTGTGGTGAAGTGGATGATCCTATGCTGTCGAGAAAAGCCTCTAGCGAGTTTCATGGCGGCCCGTACCCTAAACCGACTCAGGTGGTCAGGTAGAGAATACCGAGGCGTTCGGGTGAACTATGGTTAAGGAACTCGGCAAAATGCCCCCGTAACTTCGGGAGAAGGGGGGCCACGCCTGGTGAGAACACTTGCTGTTCGAGCTGGGGGTGGCCGCAGAGACCAGCGAGAAGCGACTGTTTACTAAAAACACAGGTCCGTGCGAAGCCGTAAGGCGATGTATACGGACTGACGCCTGCCCGGTGCTGGAACGTTAAGGGGACCGGTTAGCTCCATTTCGGTGGGGCGAAGCTGAGAACTTAAGCGCCAGTAAACGGCGGTGGTAACTATAACCATCCTAAGGTAGCGAAATTCCTTGTCGGGTAAGTTCCGACCTGCACGAATGGCGTAACGACTTCTCGACTGTCTCAACCATAGGCCCGGTGAAATTGCACTACGAGTAAAGATGCTCGTTTCGCGCAGCAGGACGGAAAGACCCCGGGACCTTTACTACAGTTTGATATTGGTGTTCGGTTCGGCTTGTGTAGGATAGCTGGGAGACTTTGAGCATCGGACGCCAGTTCGGTGGGAGTCGTCGTTGAAATACCAGTCTGGTCGTGCTGGATGTCTAACCTGGGTCCGTGATCCGGATCAGGGACAGTGTCTGATGGGTAGTTTAACTGGGGCGGTTGCCTCCTAAAGAGTAACGGAGGCGCCCAAAGGTTCCCTCAGCCTGGTTGGCAATCAGGTGTTGAGTGTAAGTGCACAAGGGAGCTTGACTGTGAGACCGACGGGTCGAGCAGGGACGAAAGTCGGGACTAGTGATCCGGCGGTGGCTTGTGGAAGCGCCGTCGCTCAACGGATAAAAGGTACCCCGGGGATAACAGGCTGATCTTCCCCAAGAGTCCATATCGACGGGATGGTTTGGCACCTCGATGTCGGCTCGTCGCATCCTGGGGCTGGAGTCGGTCCCAAGGGTTGGGCTGTTCGCCCATTAAAGCGGTACGCGAGCTGGGTTTAGAACGTCGTGAGACAGTTCGGTCCCTATCCGCTGTGCGCGTAGGAGTCTTGAGAAGGGCTGTCCCTAGTACGAGAGGACCGGGACGGACGAACCTCTGGTGTGCCAGTTGTTCTGCCAAGGGCATGGCTGGTTGGCTACGTTCGGGAGGGATAACCGCTGAAAGCATCTAAGCGGGAAGCCTGCTTCGAGATGAGGACTCCCACCTCTATAAGAGGGTAAGGCTCCCAGTAGACGACTGGGTTGATAGGCCGGATCTGGAAGCCAGGTAACTGGTGGAGGTGACCGGTACTAATAGGCCGAGGGCTTGTCCTCAGTTGCTCGCGTCCACTGTGTT
>NZ_LBMU02000041.1 GCF_001005085.2 Streptomyces humi | reverse complement strand
TCCCCGGCCCCCTACGGACAGCCGCCCGCCCCTGGCGCGCCCATGCCGCCCGGCTACGGCCAGCCCCCGGCGCCTCCGCAGACCCCCGGTCCGCCGCCCGGCTATCCCCAGGCCCCGACCCCGCCCCCCGGCTACGGCCAGCAGCCGCCGTTCGGGCAGGTGCCCGGCCAGCAGGCCTACGGGGTACCGCAGGGTGCTCCGCAGGGCGGTGCCGGAGTGGGCGCCGCGCTCCAGAAGTTCAAGGAGACGCCCACCGGGCAGCGCTGGACCCCGCAGAACAGCAAGCTCATCCGCGTCGACCTGGGCATGGGCGGTCAGCCGGTGCTGGCCCGGCAGGGCAGCATGGTCCTCTACCAGGGCAAGGTCGACTTCAGCTACAAGGGCGCCGGATTCGCCGGCCGGATCGTGGGCAACGCCACCGGTCAGGAGATGCAGCTGATGCGCTGCACCGGCAACGGCCAGGTGTTCTTCGCCGAGAACTCCGCCCATCTGCACCCGATCGAGCTCCAGGGCGACGCGATCTGCGTCTCCGCCGAGAGCGTCCTCGCCTTCGACGAGAGCCTCCAGTACGAGGTCCGCCGCATCGAGGGGCACGGCATCCCCGGCGGTGCGCTGTTCACGATGCAGTTCCAGGGCACCGGCACGATCGTCGTGAAGACACACGGCACGCCCGTCGTGCTGCCGGTGACACCCACCACGTTCGCCGACTGCAACGCGATCGTCGCCTGGTCGGCGGCCTCCCAGGTGATCGTCTCCAGCCAGGTCCGGATGCGCCGCAACGCCTATCCGGGAGACACCGGCGAGAGCGTCAACCTTCAGTTCCGGGGCGCACCCGGCAACTTCATCGTCGTCCAGCCGTACGAGGTCTGAGGGAGCCCGTCATGAACCAGCCGCTCGCGGGCTACGCCCCCGCACCCGTCACCGCCCGCATGGAGAACCACGGCGACCACATGCTCAAGGTCGCCATGCAGACCGGGAACGACCTCCTCGCGCGCGTGGGGTCCATGGTCGCCTACGAGGGCTTCGTCCAGTACGAGCCCAACCCGCCGGCCGTGCGCCAGATCGCCCGGGACTGGGTGACCGGCGAGGGCGCACCCCTGATGAAGTGCTCCGGCGACGGCCTGCTCTACCTCGCCGACTACGGCGCGAACGTCGTCGTCATCAACCTCAACGGCGACGGCATCTCCGTCAACGCCACCAACCTGCTCGCCTTCGACGCCCACCTGACGTGGGGGGTGGAGCGGGTCAAGGGGCTGGCGAAGTTCGCCGGGCAGGGCCTGTGGAACACCAAGATCTCCGGGCAGGGCTGGGTCGCGCTGACCTCCCGGGGCAAGCCCATCGTGGTCGACTGCGGTGGCGGCGACGACGAGACCTACGTCGACCCGGACGCGCTGGTCGCCTGGTCCCCGAACCTCAAGGTGAAGGGCAAGCGCAGCTTCAAGGCGCAGTCCCTGATCGGCCGGGGCAGCGGCGAGGCCTACCAGATGGCCTTCTCCGGCCAGGGCATCGTCGTCGTCCAGCCCAGCGAGGACAGCACCGACCGCCTCCGGTTCCGGGGCTGAGGGGGAGTCAGGAAACCATGCAGAGCCCGCTTTTCGCCTTCAACGACTCCCAGGCCCGGGACCGCTACAGCTTGCAGAACAAGCAGATGCTGCGGGTCGTCCTGGAGGGCCACGACGACGTCCTCGCCCGCAAGGGCACCATGGTCGCCTACCAGGGGCTCGTCGAGTTCGACGCCGAGTACACGAACAACCAGCAGTCACGCGCGCGTGCCTACACCGGCGAGGGCCTGGACCTGATGCGCTGCCACGGGCAGGGCACGGTCTACTTCGCCAACCTCGCCCAGCACGTCCACGTCCTCGACGTCGAGCAGGACGGCCTGACCGTGGACAGCGGCTACGTCCTCGCCATGGACTCCTCGCTGCACTACGAGGTCGTCGCCGTCGACAGCCTCTACGGCATCTCCGGGTCCGGGAAGTACCAGCTCAACATCACCGGGCGTGGCAAGGTCGCCCTGATGACCTCGGGTGCGCCGCTGCTGATGCAGGTCACGCCCGACCGGTACGTCAACTGCGACGCCGACGCGATCGTGGCCTGGTCCACCGGGCTGCGGGTCCAGATGCAGGCCCAGACCCACTCCTCGGGTGTCTGGCGCCGCCGCGGCAGCACCGGCGAGGGCTGGGAGCTGAGCTTCATGGGAACTGGCTTCGCGTTGGTCCAGCCGAGTGAACTGCTGCCTCCGCAGCACGCCCAGATCGGTCAGGGCATCGCCGCCCAGTTCGGCATGGGCCAGCAGGGAGCGCGCGGGACGAACCAGGGCAACGTCTGGAGCTGAGAGCCCATGGGTAAGGGGCGCCCGCCTGAGCGGGCGCCCCTTACCCATGCGCCGGGCAGTCCCGGAGAACCGCGGTCAGATCCGCGCGCGGGTCGCCGCCAGGAGCTGCACGACCGAGTCGTCCGCGACCGCCGGGACCTCGTCGTAGGCGAACCACCGCAGGTCGAGGGATTCGTCGCTGATCACGTGGGAGGCGCCCGCCGGGGCGAGGGCCGCGTACTGGACGTCGAAGTGCCAGTGACACGGTGCGGGGATCGGATGCCGGTCAAGCCGCACCGGGCCGGTCCCGAGGAGGGTCAGACCGGGGATCCCGGACTCCTCCGTCGCCTCCCGCAGGGCCGCCGCGCCCAGGGTGGCGTCGCCCGGCTCGCAGTGGCCGCCCATCTGTAGCCACATCCGCAGCTTCCGGTGCAGGGTCAGCAGCACCCGGCCCCGCTCCGGGTCGATCACCAGCGCGCTCGCCGTCACATGGCCCGCGTGACAGGCCTTCCACAGGCCGTCCGGGTGGGCCGCGAGATGGTCCAGGTAGGCCTGGCGCAGCTCTCCCTGGTCCTCGTACCCCTTGAGGACGAGGACCGCGTCGTCGTACAGGCTCACTCGGTGCCGTCGCCCTCGGTCCGGTCGTCGCCCTCGGCCCGGTCGTCCCTCTTGCGCAGGTCGGGCTTCTCCGCCGCCTCGCCGAGCATCTTGTCCAGCTCGGAGAAGTCGAGCTGCTCGCGGTGCACGAAGCCGTCCGGGTCGTCCAGGTCGGACGCCGTCGGCAGCATGTCCGGGTGCGCCCACAGAGCGTCCCGGCCGTCGACACCGCGCGCGTCCGTGAGCGAGGCCCACAGCCGGGAGGCGTCCCGCAGCCGGCGCGGGCGCAGCTCCAGACCGATCAGCGTCGCGAACGTCTGCTCCGCGGGGCCACCCGTGGCCCGGCGCCTGCGCAGGGTCTCGCGGAGCGCGTCCGCGGACGACAGACGCGGCTTCGCGGCCGCGTGGACCACCGCGTCGACCCAGCCCTCGACGAGCGCCAGAGCCGTCTCCAGACGCGCCAGGGCGGCCTTCTGCTCGGGCGTGTCCTCCGGCTGGAACATGCCCTGCTGGAGGGCGTCCTGGAGCTGCTCGGGGTTCTGCGGGTCGAACTGGCCGACCACGTCCTCCAGCTTGGCCGTGTCGACCTTGATCCCGCGCGCGTACCCGTCGACCGCGCCGAACAGGTGTGAGCGCAGCCACGGCACGTGCGAGAAGAGGCGCTGGTGGGCCGCCTCGCGCAGCGCGAGGTACAGCCGCACCTCCTCCTTCGGTACGCCCAGGTCCTTGCCGAACGCCTCGATGTTCCCCGGCAGCAGCGCGGCCTTGCCGGCCGGGGTCAGCGGCAGGCCGATGTCGGTCGAGCCGACGACCTCGCCCGCGAGCACCCCGACGGCCTGCCCGATCTGGGTGCCGAACATCGCGCCGCCCATCGAGCGCATCATGCCGATCAGCGGGCCCGCCATGGCCTGCATCTCCTCCGGCAGGACGTCGCCCATCGCGGCGCCGACCCGCTCGGCGACCGGGTCGACCAGCTCCTGCCAGGCGGGCAGCGTCGCCTCGACCCACTCCGCGCGCGACCACGCCACGGCCGAACCGGCACCCGACGGCAGCGACGTCGCGTCGTCCAGCCACAGGTCGGCCAGACGCACGGCCTCCTCGACCGCCGTGCGCTCGGCGGGGCCGACGCTCGCGTCCTTGACGCCGTCCGACGTGCCCTGGGAGACCGTCTGGCGGGCGATCTGCTTGGCCATGTCCCAGTTCACCGGGCCGCCCTCGTAGGAGAGCATCTGGCCCAGCTGCTGGAAGGCCGCACCCAGGTCGTTGGGGTTCAGCGAACCGAACATGGCAGCGAACGGATTGTCGGCGCCGGGTGCGCCGAAGCCACCGGCGCCGGGCGTACCGAAACCGAACGGGTTGGCCGGTCCCTGCCCACCACCGCTCTGCTGGTCCTTCTTCTTGCCCTCGTCGCCGTCCTCCGGCTCCTCCGGCGGAAGGCCGAAACCGAATGGGGTGTCACTCACGGGAATCCTCGGCTGGTAAGGCCACCGGTTCTCTCCGGCGGCGCGGCTGCCCGACAACACCACCCAGCGTAGACACCCCGACCCGATCGGGCCTCGGTGCTTCGCCGACAGTCGGCCTGCGGCAGGATGGATGCCACCTGGTACGTACGCGTCACTCGCGCCCGTACTGAAGACAACCGCTGGAGACGCCCGGTGAGTTCCCCAGATCCGCAGGTTCGCGCAGCGCGAAACCACTCAACCCCACCCGCGGTGCGCGGGCCCGTCGTCGCCGTCACCGGTGCCGCGACCGGGGTCGGCGCGCTGCTCACCGAGCTGCTGGCCGCCTCCGAGGAGATCAGGCAGGTCATCGCCATCGACGAGCGGCGCGGGGAGTGCGCGGACGCCCAGTGGCACATCCTCGACGTGCGGGATCCGGCCATCGCGGACAAGCTGCGCGGGGCCGACGTGGTGGTGCATCTCGCGCTCGACCTGGACCTGGAGACCGACCCGGCGGCGCGTACGGCCTACAACGTGCGCGGGACGCAGACCGTGCTGACGGCGGCGGCCGCGGCCGGGGTGCACCGCGTGGTGCTGTGCACCTCCGCGATGGTCTACGGAGCACTTCCGGACAACGAGCTGCCGCTGTCCGAGGACGCGGAGCTGCGGGCGACCGCCGAGGCGACGGGCGTGGGCGACCTGCTGGAGATCGAGCGGCTCGCGCGCCGGGCGCCCCGCGCGCACCCCGGGCTCAATGTCACCGTCGTGCGCCCCGCGGTGCTCGTGGGAGGCACCGACACCGCGCTGACCAGGTACTTCGAGTCGCCTCGGCTGCTCGTCGTCGCCGGTTCGCGGCCCGCCTGGCAGTTCTGCCACGTCGAGGATCTGTGCAGCGCGCTCAAGTACGCCGTCCTCGAGAAGGTCGACGGGGAACTCGCCGTCGGCTGCGACGGATGGCTGGAGCAGGAGGAGGTCGAGGAGCTGAGCGGGATCCGGCGGATGGAACTGCCGTCGGCGGTCGCGCTCGGCGCCGCGGCCCGGCTGCACCGGATCGGACTGACACCGTCGCCCGCCGGGGACCTTGCCTACACGATGTACCCCTGGGTGGTGAGCGGGAGCCGGCTGCACGACGCGGGGTGGCGGCCGGGGTGGACCAACGAGGAGGTGCTGGCCGAGCTGCTGGAGGAGGTGTCCGGGCGGCACACCGTCGTCGGACGGCGGCTCGGACGCAAGGACGCGACGGCCGCGGGAGCCGCGGGCGCGACGGTCGCGCTGCTGGGCGCGGCGGCTGTGGTGCGGCGCGCCCGCAAGGCCCGCAGGCGCATCTGACGCCTCCCGTCCCACCGACGCCTCCCGTCCCCACCGTGGAGGGGCCGTGTCGCGGGAGCCGGGCCGCGGCGTGGGGCCGCGATGCGGCAGTCGCCCTGTAGGAGCCTCCAAACGCGCACGCGCGCGTGCCGGGTGTTGGTCGTATTCCGTGCGGTTCGGTGCGTGCGGCACCATGGAGGCATGGCTGCTGTGCATGATCACCCCGGTGAACTGGGTGCCGACGATCCGGTGAGGCTGATCGGGATCCGTGAGAGCGCGCTCTCCGTGGACGAGGTCTTCGCGGCCCTCGGCGACGACGCGGCCGGCGGGGTCGCGCTGTTCGTGGGGACCGTGCGCAACCACGACGGGGGCGCCGACGTCGACGCGCTCGGGTACTCGTGCCATCCCAGTGCAGAGAACGAGCTGCGCAGGGTCGCCGAGAAGGTGGTCGCGGAGTATCCGGTGCGGGCGTTGGCCGCCGTGCACCGGGTGGGGGACCTGCGGGTGGGTGATCTCGCCGTGGTCGTCGGTGTGTCGTGTCCGCATCGTGGGGAGGCATTCGAAGCCTGCCGGAAGCTGATCGACGACCTCAAGCACGAGGTGCCCATCTGGAAGCACCAGAAGTTCTCCGACGGGACGGAGGAATGGGTCGGGGCCTGCTGAAGGACCCGCGCGGGACCCACGTCGGACCTCCGGTTGCGTAACCGTACCCCTCGCGTGAGCGTTGTCAGTGCGGTTGATTAATCTGTTGATCAGTCAGTCGCGGACGGTCATGGGGTTGGAGGTCGGCATGGCGGCGCTCGTCTGGTTGCTGATTCCGCTGGTGGCGGCGGTCGGTGCCGGTCTGTGGGGCAGCTGGGCCAACCGGACGAGAAGGGCCCGGAGCGACGGTCCCGAGCTCGACGGGTACGCGCGGTTCCGCGAGGCCATGGAGCGGTCCCACACCGGTGGCTGAGACACGGCGGGGGCGGGTGCGACGGGTGGCCCTGACGGTGCGCTGACAGACGCGTCCCGTACTGTCGTTGCATGCCACGCCGCACCGCGACGATGCTCGCCTCCACCCTGATGCTGATCGCGCTCCTGTGCGCCGGAGTGCTCATCAACGTGCCGTACTCGGAGATGTCCCCCGGCCCGACCGTGAACACGCTCGGGGACCACGACGGCGAGCCGGTGCTTCAGGTGTCCGGACACAAGACCTACGCCACCTCCGGGCACCTCAACATGACCACCGTTCGGGTCACCAGCGCCGACTACAAGATGAACCTCCTGGAGGCGGTCTACGGCTGGCTGTCGCACGACAACAAGGTCGTGCCCCACGACACGCTCTACCCGGACGGCAAGACGGAGCAGCAGTCCACCCAGGAGAACGCCGAGGAGTTCAGCCAGTCCCAGGAGAGCGCCAAGGTGGCCGCCCTGAAGGAGCTCGGCATCCCGGTGAAGTCCTGGGTGATCGTCTCCACGGTCCTCAAGGACTCGCCGGCCGAGGGCAGGCTGCACGCCGGTGACGTGATCAAGGCCGTCGACGGCACGGCGGTCAAGCAGCCGACCGACGTGGCCACGCTGGTGACCAAGCACAAGCCCGGCCAGAAGGTCGTCTTCACCGTCGTACCGGCCAAGGAACAGGCCGCCGCCGAGAAGGCGAACAAGACGGCCACGAAGACCGAGAACGTCACCGTCACCACGACCACCTCCGACGACGCCGGCGAGAAGCGCGCGATCGTCGGGATCTCCGCCGGGACCGATCACACGTTCCCGTTCACCGTCGACATCAAGCTCGCCGACGTCGGCGGACCCAGCGCCGGTCTCATGTTCTCGCTGGGCATCTACGACAAGCTGACCCCGGGCAGTCTCACCGGCGGCAAGTTCGTCGCCGGTACCGGCACGATCGACGACGCCGGCACGGTCGGTCCGATCGGCGGCATCTCACTGAAGACGATCGGCGCACGCGACAAGGGCGCCCAGTACTTCCTCACCCCGGCCGACAACTGCGCCGAGGCCGCCAAGGACACCCCGAGCGGGCTCACCCTGGTCAAGGTCAAGAACATCGGCGACGCCCTCGGCGCCCTCAAGGACATCCGCACCGGGGACACCGGTGCCCTGCCGAAGTGCACGGCCAAGGGCTGACGGATCCGGACGCACCGGGGGCGCCCTCCTGACGAGGGGCGCCCCCGGAGCCGACGCGCGGACCTCAGTCCTCGAACGTCGCCTTCAGGGCCTCCGCCAGGCCCGGGACCAGGTCGGGGCCGGTGAGGACCTCCGTGGGCGAGTCCTTCTCGCGCAGGCGCACGGCCGAGTCGCGGCTGCCGTCCCGCAGGACGGCGACGGTCATCCGGACCTCCTGGCGGTCGGGGTGGCTCGCGACCCACTTGGTCAGCTTGGCCCCGCTCAACCCCTCCGGGACCTGGGACTCCGCGGACGGCGGCAGCATCAGGCGCTCCACCGTGAGCGCGCAGCCGACCACCGCGTCCGGCCAGGCGATGGTGCCCAGGAACTCGTCCAGCGCCTTGTCCGTTGGCACTTCGTCCTGCTCGATCGGGGTGAGGCCGGTGGTCGCCGACTCGTCCTCCAGACCGAGCTGGGCGGCGAGCGCGGGTTCCTGGGAGCGCAGCCGGACGGTGTCGACGAGGGCGAAGAGGCGAGCGGGCTGGTCCCAGCCGAGGCCGGAGGCGTACTCGTCGATCTCGAGTACCGCCCGGGTGAGCGGGTTCGCTGCCATGGGAGTGTTGGACATGGTCACAATCCTGCCTCGTTCATGGCCGGAATCGGGAACCGAGTAAACCGTGAGTAAGTTGCATAGGTGTGGCCTCGCGATCACGGGGGACCACGGAAGGCTCACGAACACCGGAGCCTGACGGAACAAGAAGCAGACCCAACAGCGAACTTCGAGGTGCGCACCTTGGCTTTCCAGATGCCGGACCGCGGCGGAGGCCCGACGGGGCCACGGATCAGAGCGACGGGACGACCGTCCCGGCGCGTCCGGACCCTGCTCCTGACCCTGGGCGTCCTTGCCGTGCTCGGCATGGCGTTCAGCATGTTCGCGGGCTTCTGGACGAACTGGCTCTGGTACCGGTCGGTGCACTACTCCTCGGTGTTCACCACCACCCTGTGGACCAAGATCGGGCTGTTCTCCGTCTTCGGCCTGCTGATGGCCGCCGCGGTGGGCTTCAACATCTGGCTCGCGCACCGGCTGCGGCCGCCGCTGAGCGCGATGTCCACCGAGCAGCAGAGCCTCGACCGCTACCGGATGGGCATCGCGCCCTACAAGCGGTGGCTGCTGCTCGCGGTCACCGCGCTGGTCGGGCTGATCGCCGGCGCGTCCGCGGCAGGCCAGTGGCGCACCTGGCTGATGTGGGTCAACGGCGTGCCCTTCCACCAGAAGGACCCGCAGTTCCACCTCGACGTCTCCTTCTACGCCTTCGACCTGCCCTGGTACCGGTTCCTGCTGGGCTTCGGCTTCGCCACCGCGATCCTCTCCCTGATCGCCGCCGCGCTCACCCACTACCTGTACGGCGGGCTGCGCGTCACCAGCCCCGGCGCGCGTGCCACCGCCGCCGCGACCGGTCACCTGTCGGTGCTGCTCGGGATCTTCGTCGCCCTCAAGGCGGTCGCCTACTGGCTCGACCGCTACGGACTGGCGGTCAAGTCCAGCGACTTCAAGGCCACCGGCAACTGGACGGGCCTGCGGTACGTCGACGCGAACGCCTATCTGCCCGCCAAGACCATCCTGTTCTGCATCGCCGTCATCTGCGCGCTGCTGTTCTTCGCCACCCTGTGGCGGCGCACCTGGCAGCTGCCCGTCATCGGCTTCGGCCTGATGGTCCTGTCGGCGATCCTGATCGGCGGGCTCTATCCGGCGATCGTCCAGAAGTTCCAGGTCCAGCCCAACGAGCAGGCCAAGGAAGCCCCGTACGTCCAGAAGAACCTCAAGGCGACCCGCGAGGCGTACGGCATCGACGACACCAAGGTCACCGAGTACACCGGCAAGAGCACCACCACGGACAAGACCAGGCTCCGGGACGACGTCGACTCGACCGCGAGCATCCGGATCATGGACCCGAACATCGTGTCGCCCACGTTCCAGCAGCTCCAGCAGATGCGGAACTACTACGCGTTCCCGACCAACCTGGACGTGGACCGCTACACCAAGGACGGCAAGGTCCAGGACACCGTCATCGGTCTGCGCGAGCTGAACCTCGCCGGTATCCCGAAGAACAACTGGATCAACGACCACTTCCGCTACACGCACGGCTACGGCGTGGTCGCGGCCAAGGGCACCGAGGCCGACGACCAGGGGCAGCCGGTCTTCACCGAGTCCGACCTGCCGTCCACCGGTGACCTGGGCACGTACCAGCAGCGGGTCTACTACGGCGAGAAGACCACCGCCTACTCGATCGTCGGCGGTCCCCAGAAGGAGATCGACTACTCCGACGACAGCGGTGAGAAGACCACCAGCTACGCGGGCAAGAGCGGGGTCAGCCTCTCCAGTCCGATCAACCGGGCCGCGTACGCGGTGGCGTTCAACGAGCCGCAGATCCTCTACTCCGGTGCCATCGGCGAGGGTTCGCGGATCCTGTACAACCGCACGCCCAAGGAGCGCGTCGAGGCGGTCGCCCCCTGGCTGACCATCGACGGCGACGCCTACCCGGCGGTCGTGAACCACCGTATCCAGTGGATCGTCGACGCCTACACCACGTCGAACGGCTATCCCTACGCCTCCCGCACGACCCTCGGTGACACCACCGCCGACTCGCTGACCGCGACCAACAACTCCCGCGCGGTGGTCGCCCAGCAGAACCAGGTCAACTACATCCGCAACTCGGTGAAGGCGACCGTCGACGCGTACACCGGCCAGGTCAAGCTCTACCAGTGGGACACCCAGGACCCGGTGCTGAAGACCTGGATGAAGGCCTTCCCCGGCACGGTGCAGCCCAAGAGCGCCATCTCGCAGGACCTGCTGGACCATCTCCGGTACCCGCAGGACCTGTTCAAGGTGCAGCGGGAACTGCTCACCCGCTACCACGTGACGGATGCGCAGACGTTCCTGACCGGCAGCGAGGTGTGGCAGGTCCCCGACGACCCGACCAACAAGTCGGGCAACGCGGTGCCGCCGTACTACCTGAGCATGAAGATGCCGGACCAGAGCCGGCAGGCGTTCTCGCTGTCGACGACGTTCACCCCGAACGGCCGGGACAACCTCAGCGCGTTCATGTCCGTCGACTCGGAGGCCGGCTCCCAGGACTACGGCAAGATCAGAATCCTGAAACTGCCGACCAGTACGACCGTCGACGGACCCAAACAGGTCCAGAGCCAGTTCAACTCCGAACAGGACATCGCCGCCGCGATCAAACTCCTCAAGGGCGGCGACTCCGAGGTCGAGTACGGAAATCTGCTGACCGTGCCACTGGACGGGGGCCTGCTGTACGCGGAGCCCGTCTACGTACGCGGTGCCGGCGTCAAGTACCCCTTGCTGCGCAAGGTCCTGGTCACCTACGAGGGCAGGACGGCCTTCGAGAACACCCTCGACGAGGCGCTCAACAAGGTGTTCGGCTCGGACGGTTCGGGCACGGGCTCCTCGGACACGGGTTCCTCGGACACCGGCACCACCCCGCCGACGTCCGGCAACCCGACGGTCCAACAGGCGCTGGAGGACGCCCAGAAGGCCTTCGAGGCGGGCCAGGAGGCCCTGAAGAAGGGTGACTGGACGGCGTACGGCAAGGCCCAGGACGAACTCCAGGACGCGCTGAAGCGGGCCGAGGACGCGCAGGCGAAGGCGGACAAGGCAGGCGGGGGCACGACCGCGAGCAGCAGCCCGAGCCCCAGCGGCAGTCCGAGTCCCGCCGCCGGCGCGAGCAGCAGCCCCAGCCCCGGCGGGAGTTCCAGCCCCAGCGGCTGATCACCGGGGCAGATGATCAAGTCCGCTCCGCGCCGTGGTACGGTTTGCAGGCAACGGCGCGGGGTGGAGCAGCTCGGTAGCTCGCTGGGCTCATAACCCAGAGGTCGCAGGTTCAAATCCTGTCCCCGCTACTGAAGTCGAAGGCCCGGATCCTCTTGAGGGATCCGGGCCTTCGTGATGTCCGGACAGGTGACGAACGCATGTACCGGTCGACGGGGCGCCGCGCCGCTGCCGGGAGTTGAGGGAGATGTGTTTGACTTGTCGTTCTGTGGGCATGTCGACAAAACGCTGAAGTGACCTCACGGTCTGCGGTATACGTGGTGTACCCAGGTTGCAGGTGGTGCGACGATGAACGTTATGGGGGACAAGGCAACTCTGTTCGAGACAGGGCGATTTGTGCAGCCTTCGGGCGAGGAGCCGACCCGCGACGAGGCCGCCGAGGCCGCTGAGGAGGCACGCCGTCGGCTCCAGGCCGAGGGCGGTGACGTCGAGGCGATGAGCGTCCTCGGCGCCATGCTGCTGCGCCGTGGCGACCTCGACGGGGCAGAGCCCCAGCTGCGGGCCGCCACCGCCGCGGGCGACCGCGCCGCCGCCAACAACCTCGGTGTCCTGCTCCACCAGCGCGGTTACCCCGACGAGGCGGCCGGCTGGTGGCGGATCGCCGCCGTCGCCGGCTCCGCGGCCGCCGCCCACGCGCTGGGCCGCCACCACCGTGAGCGCGGGGACGAACCGGCCGCCGAGTACTGGCTGCGCCAGTCCGCCGAGCAGGGGCATCCGCTCGGCGCCTACGCGCTCGCCGACCTGCTGGAGCACCGCGGTGACGCGACCGCGGGACAGTGGATGCGGGCCGCCGCCGAACGCGGCCACCGGGAGGCGGCGTACCGGCTGGCCCGTGCGCTCGACCGCAGGCCGGCGGTGGGCGAGGAGGGTGCCGGGGGTGACGTCGGTGCCGCCGTGGAGACCGCGGCCGGTGCCGCGGAGGCCGCCGAGGCCGAGCAGTGGTACCGGCAGGCCGCCGCACGCGGGCACCGGCGGGCCGCCCTGCACCTCGGGGCGATCCTGGAGAAGCGCGGCGAGCTGAAGGAGGCCGGGCGCTGGTACCTGACCTCCGCCAAGGACGGCGAGGCCCGGGCCGCCTGTGCGCTCGGCTTCCTGCTGCGCGACGCCGGGGACACCGAGAACGCGGCCATCTGGTGGCTGCGGGCCGCCCAGGACGGCGACGGCAACGCGGCGAACGCGCTCGGCGCGCTGCACGCCGAGCGCGGCGAGACCCAGACCGCCGAACGCTGGTACCGGGCGGCGATGGACGCGGGCGACGACAACGGCGCGTACAACCTCGGGCTGCTCTGCGCCGAACAGGGCCGGACCGCGCAGGCCGAGCAGTGGTACCGGCGGGCCGCGTACGCCGGGCACCGGGAGGCCGCGAACGCGCTCGCCATCCTGCTGCTCCAGGTCGGTGACACGTCCGGCGCCGAGCCGTGGTTCTCCAAGGCCGCGGAGGCGGGCAGCGTGGACGCCGCCTTCAACCTGGGGATCCTGTACGCCGGGCGGGGCGAGGACCGGGTCGCGCTGCGCTGCTACGAGCAGGCGGCCGCCGCCGGGCACACCGAGGCCGCGCTCCAGGTCGGCATCGCCCGGCTCCGTGAGGGCGACGAGGCCGCCGCCGAACTGCATCTGCGGTGCGCGGCGGGCGGCGGCAGCGCCGAGGCCGCGTACCGGCTGGCCGCCGTGCTCGACGCGCGCCGGCCCACGGTGTCCGAGCACGAGCTCGGGGAGTCCTCGCTGAACGTGAAGACGGAGTGCGAGGAGTGGTACGAGCGGGCCGCCTCGCAGGGCCACCGGCGCGCCCAGGTACGGGTCGGGATGCTGGCCGCGGCGCGCGGGGACGTGGTGGAGGCGGCGCGCTGGTACCGGGCGGCGGCCGAGGCCGGGTCGCGCAACGGGGCCTTCAACCTGGGCCTGCTGCTGGCCCGCGAGGGCAGCGAGCCGGAGGCGGCGGTCTGGTGGGAGCGGGCAGCGGACGCCGGGCACGGGCGGGCGGCGCTGCGGCTGGCCCTGGTCTACGCGCGTCGGGGTGAGCTGGCGGAGGGCCAGCGCTGGGCCGACCGGGCGGTGGCGCTGGGGCCGGCCGAGGTGAGCGAACGGGCGGGGCGGTTGCGGGACGCGCTGCGCGAGGAGCTGTCCGCGTGAGAGCGCCCTTTTCGCAGGTCAGTGAGGGTCGCGGGGGTTGATTTGCTTCTTCCCGCATCTCTCACGTAATGTTGCATTCATCGACGCGGGGTGGAGCAGCTCGGTAGCTCGCTGGGCTCATAACCCAGAGGTCGCAGGTTCAAATCCTGTCCCCGCTACTGAAGGCCGAGGGCCGGAATCCGGAAACGGACTCCGGCCCTCGGCTTTTTCATGACCGGGTGCTCGACGGCCCCAGGTGCCCCACGGCAGGGTGCCCCACGGCAGGGTGCCCCACGGCCTGTGCGTACGGCCGGCTGTGCGTACGGCCGGCTGTGCGCACGGCCGGCTGTGCGCACGGCCGGTGCCTACGGCCGGTGGCCGACCGCCTCCTCGTACAGGGCCCGGTCCACGGTCCGGGACTCCGGCAGCGGGGAGCCCGACTCGACGCCCTGGGCGCGGTACGCCGCCTGGAGACGCGTCGTCGTGCCGGCACGGATCTCCCAGTCCATGCGCATCGGGGGTGTGGCGCGCAGGATCGCTGGGTCGGTCTTCAGGAGCTTCGCCAGGTAGGCGACAAAGGTCCCGTCCGCCTTGTAGTCGCCCGCGAAGTACGTGTCGACGGTGCGGATGTAGGCCCTGAGCAGCGCCACCCCGGCGTCCACGTCGTCGTTCAGCAGCGTACGGCCGTACAGCATCCCGCCCAGCGGCTCGCCCTGCGGCTGGCCGCCCAGGAACGCGTAGCCCGCCCTGCCGGTGACCTGCCGCCACACCGGGTCGAGCAGCCACGCCGAGTCGACGCCACCGTTCCGCAGGGCCGTGAGGACGTCCGCCGAGCCCAGTTGCTGGTAGCGGATCCGGTCGAGGCCGCCGCCATGGCTCGCCAGCGCCTTCTGCATGGGGTACGCGATCACCGAACCCTTGCCGATCATCGTGCCCAGCGTGCGCCCCGCCATCCGCACGCCGGCCGCGCTCTCGCCGTCCTTCAGCCGTACCCACAGGCCGCTCCTCGACCCCGGGGCGGGCGAGAAGTTGCCCGCGACCCACTTGATGTCGAAGCCGCCGCGGACGCCGTTCATCACGGCTGCCTCGGGCGCCGCCCACATCGCGTCGATGTCCCCCTTGGCCAGCAGTGGCAGCGCGTCCGGGGTGGGCAGCACCTTGAGCGTGACGTCCAGCCCTTCCGCCTTGAACTCGCCCTTGTCGAGAGCGACTTCGAGAGGGGCCACGTACTCCGCGCTCAGCGTGCCGGTGGCGATCGTGATCTTCCGGCGCTCGGCGAGGGGTACGGGCGCCGGTCTTCCGGCCGAGCAGCGGGCGGGGGAGCGGGTCGGCGAGAGATCGGCCGGGTCGGTCCAGGACGCCTTGCCGCAGCCCGCCACCGGACGGACCGTGCGGGGTGCCGTGGCCGCCCCGGGGTCCCCGGAGTGCTGTGCCGAGCAGGCCGTCGCCACGAGGGCCAGCGCCGCCGTCGCCACCAGGCACCGAAGGGTCCTCATGACTGCCCCCGTCCCCGGTCCCGCGGCGCCCAGGGGGTGAGCAGGCGGCCGACGAACCGGATCAGCTCGGAGAAGACCACGCCCAGTACCGCGACGCAGACGATCCCCACGAACATCACGTCGTTCTCGAACAGCGCCCGCGAGTCGAAGATCAGATGGCCCAGGCCGTCCGTGGCCGCGATCTGCTCGGAGGCGACGATCACCAGCACGGCCACTCCCGCGGCGATCCGCGCCCCGACCAGGACCGCGGGCAGCGAGGCCGGCAGCAGCACATGGCGGAACATCTGCCAGGGTGAGGCGCCGAACACCCGGCCCGCGTCGCGGTGGCCGGACGGGACGGCGATCACCGCCGACATCGTGGAGATCCAGACGAAGAAGAAGACCGTCACCGCCACCAGGGCGACCTGCGGCCCTTCGCCCAGCCCGAACATGTTCAGGAAGACCGGGAGCAGTGCCAGCTTCGGCACCACGTAGAGGGCGTCCAGGAGGGGTTCCAGGGCCGCCCTGACCAGGGGGAGCGAGCCCATCAGCAACCCCAGTGCGTAACCGGCCGCGGTACCCACGGCGTAGCCGGCGAGCACCCGGCGGCAGGTCGCCCGGACGTCCGGCCACAGGTCGCCCGTGGTCGCCCGGTCCCAGCCGTCGGAGAGGATCGTGGAGGGCGCCGGATAGACGCGGTCGTCGATCCAGGCCCGGGTCGCGGCCAGTTGCCAGAGGAGGACCAGGAGCAGGGGGACGGCCGCGGCCAGCGTCAGCTCCAGGGCGCGGCGGCGCCGGTGGGTGCGGGCCGGGCGCAGTTCGGCCGGTCCGGGGGCGCGGACCAGGACCGCGGGCTCCCGCTCCGGGGTGAGGGTCGTCATGCCGGCACCGCCTCCTTCCGCAGCAGTTCCCACAGCTCGCTCTTCAGTGCCGTGAACTCCGGGGCGTCGCGGACCTCTCCGGTGCGCGGACGCGGGAACGGCGGGCGGTGCTCGGCGATGATCCGGCCCGGCCGGGCCGACATCACCAGCACCCGGTCGCCGAGCACCAGCGCCTCCTCCAGGCTGTGGGTGATGAAGAGGGTGGTCGTGCGCAGGGCCTGGGTGAGGTCCAGGAGTTCGTCCTGGAGGATCACCCGCAGCTGTGCGTCCAGGGCCGCGAACGGTTCGTCCATGAGCAGGAGTTCGGGCTCCACGGCGAGGGCCCGCGCGATCGCCACCCGCTGCCGCATACCGCCGGAGAGGGCCCCGGGGTACGCGTCGGCGAAGTCCGAGAGTCCCAGCCGGGTCAGCCAGTCCATGGCGCGGGCGTTCCCCGCGCGGCGCGGGACACGCTGGACGTCGAGGCCGAAGCGGACGTTGGCGAGGACCGTCTTCCAGTCGTAGATGCCGTAGTCCTGGAAGATCATCGCCGCCGGCCGGGCGCTGTCGGTACGGATCTCCAGCCGGCCGCCGCTGGGGCGCAGCAGGCCGGCGGCGATCCGCAGGAGCGTGGACTTGCCGCAGCCCGAGGGTCCGACGAGACAGACGAACTCGCCGGTTGTGACGGTCAGGTCGAGCGGGCCGAGGGCGTCGACCCGGCGGGGGGCCCGGCCGAAGGCGCGGGTCAGGGCATGGGCACGGAGCTTCGGATACGGCTCTCCCACGGGAACTCCTCGCAAGAGTGCGGACCCGCCGACCATATGACGACCCGTCAGATTCGGGAACCCCGTGCGCGGGTACGGCGACGCGAAGGCCCCGGCGCCCTCGAGGGGTGCCGGGGCCTTCGGGGGCCGTACGTCAGGCGGCCGCCATGCAGTCCGGGCAGAGGCCGCGGTAGGTCACCTCGACGTCGGAGACCGTGAAGCCGAACCGCTCCGAGCTGGGCAGGTCGGCCAGCGGGTTGCCGGTCGGGTGGACGTCGCGGATGGAGCCGCAGCGGGAGCAGACCAGGTGGTGGTGCGGTTGGTGCGCGTTCGGGTCGTACCGCTTGGCACGCTTGTCCGTGGAGACCTCGAGGACCTCGCCGAGCGTGACCAGCTCGCCCAGGGTGTTGTAGACGGTCGCCCGGGAGATCTCGGGCAGCTTGACGACGGCCCTGGCGTGGACCTCGTCGGCCGTCAGGTGGACGTGCTCGCCGTCGAGGACCTCGGCCACCACGCGTCGCTGCGCGGTCATCCGCCATCCGCGTCCACGCAGCCGTTCCAGAAGGTCACTCATGGAAACCAGCCTAACAGCCGGTGGACCATTTTCCGAAGCTGTGTGACTTTGGAGGTGGACTTGAATTGGACTTAGTCCAATGTCCTAGGCGGGCTGCGGCGTGCGGGTCCCGGCCCAGCAGCGGATGACGTCGCGGACCGAGACGATCCCGGCCGGTTCGCCGCCGTCGAGGACGATCAGGTGCCGGAAGCCGCCGTCGGCCATCGCGCGGGCCGCCTCTTCCAGGGTCCACGTGGGGGCGGCGAACACGACGTCGTTGGTGGTGTGGGCGTGGATGGGCTCGCGGTCCGGGTCCTGGCCCAGGCCGACCGAGTTGAGGATGTCGCGTTCGGTGAGGATCCCGATGCCGGCGTCCGGGTCGTGGACGATCGCCGCGCCGACGCGGCGCGCGGACATCAGGGCGGCTGCCTGGCGGAGGGTGTGGGCTGGGCCGACGGTGAGGACCACCGTGCTCATGGCGTCACGGACGAGCATGAAAGGTGCCACCTCCTACGGAACCGCCGATAGTTCGGCGATTCACAAATTCACAAATGGGGGTGCTTTCAGGGTGGCAGGTAAAGCGGGAGTCAACAAGGGGGTGCGCGAAGACAATTGAGGGCGTGTGCGCTCATATGAGGGAGGGTGGAGCGCTCCCTCGTGCCTCAGGTTCTGCGGTCCCGTCCCGGAAGACCGTTTCAGTAACGCTCGGTGAGGTAGGAGAGCAACTCGTCGTGGAGGAGGCCGTTGGAGGCCGCCGCGTTGCCGCTGTGCGGGCCGGGGCGGCCGTCCAGGCCGGTGAAGGAGCCGCCGGCCTCCGTCACGACGATCGCGTTGGCGGCCATGTCCCATAGGGACAGCTCCGGCTCCGCGCAGATGTCCACGGACCCCTCGGCGACCATCATGTACGGCCAGAAGTCGCCGTACGCGCGCGTGCGCCACACCTCGCGGGTCAGGTCCAGGAAGCCGTTCAGCTGGCCCCGCTCCTCCCAGCCGCTCAGCGAGGAGTACGCGAAGGACGCGTCGGCCAGCTTCGAGACCTGGGAGACGCGCAGCCGGGTCGCCGAGGACAGGCTGCGCCCGGTGAAGGCGCCGTGGCCCTTCGCGGCCCACCAGCGACGGCCCAGCGCGGGCGCGGAGACCACACCGACGACCGGCTGGTAACCGCCCTCGCCCGCCTCCGTCAGGGAGATCAGGGTGGCCCAGACGGGCACCCCGCGCACGTAGTTCTTGGTGCCGTCGATCGGGTCGACCACCCAGCGGCGGGGACCCGTGCCCTCGATGCCGTACTCCTCGCCGAGGATCGCGTCCCGTGGACGGGCACGCTGCAACTGGCCGCGGATCAGCTCCTCCGCGGCCTTGTCCGCCTCGCTCACGGGGGTCATGTCCGGCTTCGTCTCGACCTTGAGGTCGAGGGCCTTGAAGCGGTCCATGGTGACGGCGTCGGCCGCATCCGCGAGCACATGGGCGAGACGCAGGTCATCGAGGTAGTCCGGCATGCCACGAACGCTATCTGCCGGGACCGGCGCGGGGCTACCAGGGGGACGCCGGAGGACCCCGGGAGGGCTCTGGGGACGCCGTGCGGTGACCCTGTGATCAGCGGACGGTGATCGTGGTGACCGGATGGCGGACTCCGGCGCGCCCGCGCGTGTTGGCCGAAGGGCGCCCCCTGGTGCCTTCGCGAACCCTTGACAGTCGATTCGTGCGCGTCAAATCTGGGCGCAGAGTCGCTCGCCCGAGGGAGGCGATGATGCCGGCAGCCCGGGAATCCCTGCTCGACGCCGCGTACGCGGCGCTGGCACGCCGGCCGTGGGCCGCCGTCCGGATGGTCGACGTGGCCGCGGCGGCCGGGGTGTCCCGGCAGACGCTGTACAACGAGTTCGGCGGCAAGGAAGGCCTGGCGAGGGCGCTGGTGCGCCGGGAGGCCGACGGGTATCTCGCGGGGGTCGAACGGGCGCTGGGAAGCCACAGCGAGGCGCGGGAGCGCCTGACGGCGACGGCCGAGTGGATGGCGCTGGCGGCCCGGGAGAACGTGCTGGTACGGGCGATGCTCACGGGGTGCTGGAGCGAGCGGTTGCCGGCGCCGACGCTGTCCGCGGTGCCGTCCTCCTCAGCGGTGCCGGCGCAGCGGCGGGCGGACGGGCCGCTGCCGTCACCCGGGGACTTCGTGCAGATCGTGCGGGACCGGGCGGTGGCCGTGCTGGCCGGGTCCGGGCGGGACGGGGGTGAGCTCGCGCGGTCGTGCGAGCTGGTCGTCCGGCTCGCGTTGTCGTGTGTGGCCGCGCCGCCGGGGGAGGGGGGCGTCGCCGAGCTGGTGCGGGGGGTGCTTCATCGGCAGCCGGTGTGAAAGGGGGTTCGTGCGGCCGTGAGTACGCGCGGGCGGGCGGGGGCTGGTCGCGCAGTTCCCCGCGCCCCTACGGGGCGTTTGAGCCGGGGGCGTCTCAGTGGGCGGAGCCTGACAGTTGGAGGCCGATGACGCCCGTGATCACCAGGCTGATCGAGACGATTTTCAGGACCGAGACCAGGTCACCCAGGAAGACCATGCCGTAGATCGCCGTGCCCGCCGCGCCGATGCCCGTCCACACCGCGTAGGCCGGGCCCACGTCCAGCTTCTTCAGGGAGAGGGTCAGCAGACCGAAGCTGCCGAGGGCGAAGGAGGCGAAGGCGATCGTCGGCCACAGCCGGGTGAAGCCGTGGGAGAGCTTGAGGCAGACGGCGAAGCCGGTCTCCAGGATTCCGGCGACGATCACCAGCAGCCACGCCATGTGCTGTCCTCCCGTACGTCCGGCTCGGTGCGATTATGCACTTACCTGACTCGGGTCAGGACAAACACCGTGGTGGTCAGTCGCCCTCCTTGCGTTCCCGCGTGGCCAGCAGCCGGCGCAGCGAGTAGAGCCGGGCGGGGTCCGCGTGGCCCTCGGCGACCCACCCGTCCAGCGCGCAGTCGGGCTCGTCGTGACTGCACGCGCGCGGGCAGTCCACCGTGCCGGGCTCCAGGTCGGGGAAGGCGTGGATCACGCGGGACGGATCGATGTGCGCCAGACCGAAGGAGCGGACCCCGGGGGTGTCGACGACCCAGCCGTCGTCGCCGGCGAGGGGGAGGGCCAGCGCGGAGGTCGTGGTGTGGCGGCCGCGGCCCGTCACCGCGTTCACATGGCCCGTCGTACGCCGCCGGTCCACCGGGACCAGCGCGTTCACCAGGGTCGTCTTGCCGACGCCGGAGTGGCCCACGAACGCCGTGATCTTGCCGTCGAGATGCTCCTGGACGCGCCGGGCCGCGTCCCCCGTCTCCAGCTCCTCGCGGCTCGTGACCACGTGAGGGATCTCCAGGTCGCCGTACAGCTCCAGGAGCTTGTCCGGCGGGGCCAGGTCCGACTTGGTCATGACCAGCAGGGGGGTGAGCCCGCCGTCGTAGGCCGCGACCAGGCAGCGGTCGATGAGCCGGGGGCGGGGCTCCGGGTCGGCCAGCGCGGTGACGATCGCCAGCTGGTCGGCGTTGGCGACCACCACCCGCTCGAACGGGTCGTCGTCATCGGCGGTGCGGCGCAGCACCGAGCTGCGGTCCTCGATGCGCACGATCCGGGCGAGGGTGTCCTTCTTGCCGGAGAGGTCGCCGACCAGGGCGACCCGGTCGCCGACCACCGCCGCCTTGCGGCCCAGTTCGCGGGCCTTCATCGCGAGGATCGTACGGTCGTCGACCAGGCAGGTCAGCCGCCCCCGGTCGACGGTGAGGACCATCCCCTCGGCGGCGTCCTCGTGCTTGGGGCGGATGTTGGTCCGCGGGCGGTTGCCCTTGCGGTTGGGACGGGAGCGGATGTCGTCCTCGTCGGTGTGCTTGCCGTAGCGGCGCATGGTCGTACGCCCCTACGCCCCACCGCTCCCGAGCATCCCGGTCCACAGGTCGGGGAAGTCCGGCAGGGTCTTCGCGGTCGTCGCCACGTTCTCGATCCGTACGCCCGGCACGGCCAGGCCGATGATCGCACCGGCGGTCGCCATGCGGTGGTCCTCGTAGGTGTGGAAGACCCCGCCGTGCAGCGGGCGCGGGCGGATGTGCAGGCCGTCGGCGGTCTCGGTGACGTCACCGCCCAGCTCGTTGATCTCCTTGGTGAGCGCGGCCAGCCGGTCCGTCTCGTGCAGACGCAGATGGGACACGCCCCGCAGGGTGGAGGGGGAGTCGGCGAGGGCGGCGACCGCCGCGATGCCGGGGGTCAGCTCTCCGACGTCGCCGAGGTCGACGTCGATGCCGTGGATCCGGCCCGAGCCGGTGAACTCCAGCCCGTACTCCGTCAGTTCGCAGGAACCGCCCATCTCGGTGAAGATCTCCCGCAGCCGGTCACCCGGCTGGGTGGTCCGGGACGGCCAGTCCGGGATCAGCACCCTGCCGCCCGTCACCAGGGCGGCGGCCAGGAACGGCTGGGCGTTGGAGAGGTCGGGTTCCACGGTCAGGTCGCGGCCGAGCAGGGCGCCCGGGGTGACCCGCCAGACGTTCGGCTCGCCGCCCGACTCCGGGGTGTCGACCTGGGCGCCGACCGCGCGCAGCATGTCGACGGTCATCCGGATGTGCGGGAGGGAGGGCAGGCTCGCGCCGGTGTGGCGGACCTCCACGCCCTGGTTGAAGCGCGGTCCCGAGAGCAGCAGGGCCGACACGAACTGGGAGGAGGACGAGGCGTCGACCGACACCGGGCCGCCGTCCAGGGCGCCGCTGCCGTGGACGGTGAGGGGCAGCGCGCCGCGGCCCTCGTCGTCGATGCGGGCGCCGAGGGCACGCAGGGCGTCGATCACGCCGTGCAGCGGACGCTCGTAGGAACGGGGGTCGCCGTCGAAGCGGATGTCGCCGGTGGCGAGGGTGGCGACGGGCGGCAGGAAGCGCATCACCGTGCCGGCGTTGCCGACGTCCACGGTGGCGGGGCCGCGCAGCCCCGCGGGGATCACGCGCCAGGCCTCACCGGAGCCGTCCGGGCCCACGCCCTCCTCGATGCCCACGCCCATCGCGCGCAGGGCGCCGGCCATCAGCAGGGTGTCGCGGGACCGCAGCGGGCGGCGCAGCCAGCCGGGCTCGGAGGCGAGGGCGGCGAGGACGAGGGCGCGGTTGGTGACCGACTTGGACCCCGGCACGTGAACCGTCGCGTCGACGGCTCCGCGCGCGTGGGGGGCGGGCCAGAGGGCGGTTGGTGCGGTGGGGTTTGCGGCCATGGGCTCACTTTAGTGTGCGGCCGCCCGTGGAGCCTTCGGGTGCGGCGCCGCGGGGACCGGTCGCGCAGTTCCTCTCCCGGCCTTCGGCCGGCCGGCGGGACCCCAGCGCCTCCGTGACGCCGCTGCCCCTGCCGGGTGAGCATCACGCCGGGGAGACTCCAGCGCCTCCGTGACGCTGCCCCCGTGGGGCGAGCGTCACATCCCGAGCAGCCACCTGCCCCCGCCGATCAGCGAGCACAGCGAGACCGTGTGGAACAGGAACAGCCACACGGCCGCGGGGAGATGGGTGAGGCGGGACAGCTGGTCCGCGTCCGAGTCACCCGCCCCGCCCCGCGAGCGCTTCGCCTGGAGCTCGAACGCCGGACGCACCCCGCCCAGCAGCAGGAACCACACCACCGCGTACGCGAACGCCGCCTGCACCTGGGAGCCCGCCAGCCAGGACACCAGCAGGAAGGTGCCGCCCGTCAGGAACACCGTCAGTACGCCGTACGCGTTGCGGATCATCACGAGCATGACGACGAGCAGCGCGGTCGCGACCCAGAGGAGCAGCGTGATGCGGCCGGCGCCCAGCAGGGCCGCCCCGCCCAGGCCCAGCAGCGGGGGCGCGGTGTAGCCGGCCGCGGCCGTGAGGATCATGCCGATGCCGTGCGGCTTGCCCCGGCTGAGCGTGAGGCCGCTGGTGTCCGAGTGCAGCCGGATGCCGGTCAGCTGGCGGCCGGTGAGCAGGGCGACCAGGCCGTGACCGCCCTCGTGGGCGATCGTGATGGCGTTGCGGGATATCCGCCACAGGGTGTGCGGGACGACCACCGCGAGCGCGGCGACCAGGGTCGCGAGGACCACCCAGAGGTCGGGGTCGGTCTGGGTCCCCGTGAGACGGTCCCAGAAGTCGGGCAGCGCGAGGGCGGCGGTGCTGTCCATGGTCCGGTGGTTACTCCCTATGGGCGCGTGGAGTCTGGCAGTGTTGCACGTATGTGCGGACGGTATGCATCCAGTCGTGGGCCCGAGGATCTCGCAGGAATCTTTGAAGTGGAGAAGTGGGCGCCCGAGGAGACCCTGGAGCCCGACTACAACGTGGCTCCGACCAAGGAGGTCTACGTCGTCCTCGACCGTCCGTTGAAAGACGCCGACGACCGCCGCCCGGTTCGCCAGCTGCGCAGGCTCAAGTGGGGGCTGGTGCCCTCCTGGGCCAAGACGCCCGAGGGCGGCGCCCGGATGATCAACGCGCGGGCCGAGACCGTGCACGAGAAGCCGTCGTACCGCCGCGCCTTCGCCGCCCGCCGCTGCATCGTGCCCGCCGACGGCTACTACGAGTGGGTCACCGCCAAGGAGGAGCGCGACCTGGAGGTCGAGGGGAAGAAGAAGCGGCCGCGCAAGCAGCCCTACTTCGTGCTCCCGGCCGACGGTTCGGTGTTCGCCATGGCGGGTCTGTACGAGTTCTGGCGGGACCGCACCCTGCCCGACGAGCACCCGCTGGCCTGGTGGGCGACCTGCTCGGTGATCACGACGGAGGCGGAGACCGCGCCGCTGGCGGTCGCGCCGGCCGAGGGGCCGCGGACGCTCGCGGACATCCACCCCCGGATGCCGCTGATGCTGACCCCGGACCGCTGGGACGCCTGGCTCGACCCGGCGCGCACCGACGTCGAGGAGCTGCGGTCGCTGCTGGCCCCGCCGCCGGAGGGCCTGATGCGGGCCTACCCGGTCGCCACGGCCGTCAGCAACGTCCGCAACAACGGCCCGGAGCTGCTGAAGGAGCTGGAGGGGCCCGAGGAGGGCACACTCTTCTAGCCTTCTCCCGTGACCACATCGAAGATCGTCGGTACGGACGCGGGGGACGCCCGCGTCACCTGGCACGAGGCGGAGAAGGCGCGGCTGGTGCTCGCCGTGAGCCACGGGGCCGGCGGCGGCATCGAGGCACGGGACCTGCGGGCGATCGCCGCCGCGCTTCCCGGGCACGGCGTGACCGTGGCCCTCGTCGAGCAGCCCTGGCGGGTCGCCGGGAAGAAGGTCGCGCCCGCGCCGAAGACGCTCGACACGGGATGGCGGGGCGTGTGGCCGGCGCTCGCCGCGCCCGGGCTGCCGGTGGTCTCCGGCGGCCGCAGCGCGGGCGCCCGGGTCGCCTGCCGTACGGCCACCGAGCTGGGCGCGGCCGGGGTCCTCGCCCTCAGCTTCCCGCTGCACCCGCCGGGCAGCCCGGAGAAGTCACGCGCCGCGGAGCTGCTGGGGGCCGGGGTGCCCACGCTCGTCGTCCAGGGCGGGAACGACCCGTTCGGCAAGCCGGCCGAGTTTCCCGACGGGGACTACGAACTGGTCGAGGTACCCCACGGCGATCATGGCTTCGCGGTGCCCAAACGGGCGGACATCGGGCAGGAGCGGGCAGTGACGATCATCACGGACGCGGTCACCGCATGGGTCACGGCCCTCGGGTGACGGCCGGGAATGTTGCGTGACGGACTGCTGTTGAGGCGGACATAAGTGCTGGGGCACCAGCGCCGACGCCGAAGGAGAGGAAGTCCGCCGCATGGGTTCGACCATCTGCCCGAGCCGCAGCAGCAGCGCTGACCTGGAGTGGACGGTGCTGCACGCGGCCAAGACCGCTCCTATTCGAGCGGCGGCAGGCACGGGTCGTGTTCTATCCTCCGAGTCGAGTGGGATCGGTTTTGGTCCTGCCCGGGAACTTGAGGAGGTGGGTCCGGTCACCGGTACCGACGCAGGGACCGACAACGGCCAGGCGGAGCTGCCCGAGGGCCAGGGCACGGGCGCGGAGTCGACGTCGGAGCGCACCGCGCGCTTCGAACGGGACGCGCTCGAATTCCTCGACCAGATGTACTCGGCCGCGCTGCGCATGACACGCAACCCGGCCGACGCCGAGGACCTGGTGCAGGAGACCTACGCCAAGGCGTACGCGTCCTTCCACCAGTTCCGCGAGGGCACCAACCTCAAGGCGTGGCTCTACCGCATTCTCACCAACACCTTCATCAACTCGTACCGCAAGAAGCAGCGTGAACCCCAGCGCTCGGCGGCCGAGGAGATCGAGGACTGGCAGCTCGCCCGTGCCGAGTCGCACATGTCGACGGGTCTGCGCTCCGCGGAGTCGCAGGCGCTCGACCACCTGCCCGACTCGGACGTGAAGGAAGCGCTGCAAGCGATCCCCGAGGAGTTCCGCATCGCCGTCTACCTCGCCGACGTAGAGGGCTTTGCGTACAAGGAGATCGCGGACATCATGGGGACACCCATCGGTACGGTGATGTCCCGGCTGCACCGGGGCCGCCGTCAACTGCGCGGCATGCTGGAGGACTACGCGCGTGAGCGCGGACTCGTCCCGGCGGGCGCCGGAGAGTCGAACGAAGCGAAAGGCTCGGGCTCATGAGCTGCGGAGAGCCGCACGAGACGGACTGCAGTGAGGTACTCGATCACCTCTACGAGTTCCTCGACAGTGAGATGCCTGACGTCGATCGCGTCAAGTTCAGGCAGCACTTCGACGAGTGCTCGCCCTGCCTGGAGAAGTACGGGCTGGAGCAGGCCGTGAAGAAGCTGGTCAAGCGCTGCTGCGGGCATGACGACGTGCCGAGCGACCTGCGGGCCAAGGTGCTGGGGCGGCTGGACCTGATCCGTTCGGGCCAGACCGTCCCGGAGAGCGACGTGGCCACCGCGCCGGTCACTCCCCAGGAGAGCTGAGCGTCCTCCTCCGAGGAGTGCCGCCACCGGACGCTCTACGGGTGGTCTGTCACCCGAATGTGCTAATCCTCCCGTCATAAGCCCCCGTACCCGTCGGCTCCCGCCCTAGGCTCCGGAGCCTGGAGAGGCATGGTCGGGGGAGGGGCGTGATGGAGGCGGTTCCGGCACGGGCACGCGCGTACGTCGCCTGTGCCGCCCTCGGTACGTTGCTCTGCCTGCTGCCGCTGCCCGCTCTGCGCACGCCGTGGTGGGCCGTCGCCCTGCTGGCCGCGTTGTACGCGGCCTGCGAACACGTCGTGCGACAGCGGCTCGGCGGCACCTTCCACCCGGTGCTCCTCGCCGGTGCCTTCCTGCTGCCACCGCCGGCCGCCGCCCTCGTACCGCTGCCCGGTGCGCTCCTCTCGCCCACCGGGCACCGGCCGCAGGCGCTGCGCCGGATCTGGCGGGCCGCCGAACTGGCGCTCGCCGTGTGGGGCGCGGGGCGGGTGCACTGGCTGCTGGGCGGCCGGGACGCGGTGGTGGGCTCCGACTTTCCTTACGCGCTGCTGCCGTGCGCCGCGGCGGTCCTGGCGTTCTGCGGGGTGCTCGCGCTGCTGGACGGCGGGATCCTCGCGCTCGCGGAGCGGGTGCCCGCCCGCCGGGCCTGGCGCGGGCTGTTCTCCCGCTCGCTGGCACCGGTCGCGGTGCACGGGCTCGCCGGACTGATGATGGCCGTGCTCTGGCGCAGCCCCTACGGCCCCGTCGCCGCACTTCTCGTCCTGCTGCCGATGTGCGTCTCCTGGTGGGTGTTCGCCCAGTACCACCGGGAGCGGGCCGCCCACCAGGCCACCATCCGTGCGCTCGTCCAGGCCGTCGACATCAAGGACGGGTACACCCGCGGACACAGCGAGCGGGTGGGCCGGGCCTCCGTGATGATCGCCCGCGAACTGGGCATGGACGACGAGCGGGTCGAGGTGCTCCGCTTCGCCGGGATCCTGCACGACGTCGGGAAACTCGGCGTCCCCACACGGCTGCTCCGCAAGGACGGTCCGCTCACACCGGAGGAACGGCGGATCATCGAACTCCACCCGGAGTACGGCCACGAGATGGTGCGCGGGATCTCCTTCCTGGGCGAGGCCCGCGCGGCGATCCTCCACCACCACGAACGCATCGACGGCACCGGCTACCCCTACGGACTCGCGGGCAGCCAGATCCCGCACTCCGCGCGGGTGGTGGCCGTGGCCGACGCGTTCGACGCGATGACCTCGACCCGCTCCTACAGCCGGGCCCGCCCGGTACCGGCGGCGGTGGCGGAGTTACGACGGTGCGCCGGCCGGCACTTCGACGCGCGGGTCGTCGACGCCCTGACCCGGGCGCTCGCCAGGGAGGGCTGGCACCCCACGGTGACCGCCGAGTCCCCGCCACCGGGACCGCCCCCGTCACCCCGGCCGGGCGGTGACCGGCACGGCGCGGGGCGGGCCGCCCCATGAGCGCCGCCGACCCGGTGTCCGGATGGGAGACGGCCGTGGACCGGGTCGCTCCGGTTCGCCCGGCACGTCCGCGCCCCGCGGCCCTGCTGTGGTCCGTCCGGCCGGCCGCACTGGTCCTCGCCCTCGGCGGTGTCGCCGGCACCCTGTGGGAAGGAATCGACAACCGCGGCGCCGCCCTCGCCTTCGGCATGCTCGTCGGGGTCGGGGAATGGGCCCGGTGGACCGGCGCCGACGTGCGGGAGGCCGCACCCCTCGGGGCGGCCGGCGGCCTCGCCTACGCGCTGCTCGGCGCCGACGACGGGATCGCCGCGCGGGACGGCGCCTTCCAGGTCGTCGCCGTGGTGAGCGTGGCCGCGCTGCTCGGCAACGTGCCCCACATCGCCCGTGGCCGGCGCACGCTCGACCACCTGGCCCGCCGTGTCCTCACCGTCGGCTTCGCCGCCGTCTGCTTCCAACCCCTCTGTGCCAGGGGCGCGTTGGAGCGCTGGGGCGGACCGGCGTACGCGCTGCTGCTGGTCGCGTTGCTGGTGCTCACCGCACTGTGCGACGCCGTGCTCGCCGCCGCCCAGGCGCACTCCCGCACCCGGTGGCCGTTCGGGCCGCTGCTGCGGGACGAACTGCGCGGGCTGCTCGGCATCGGGTCCGCCGTCTGCGCCACCGGGGCGGTGATCGCACTGGCGGTGGCCGCCGTCGGCCTGTGGGCCCTGCCCGTCTTCTGTCTGCCCCTGCTCCTCACCCAGCTGTCCCTGCGCCGGTACGCGGCCGTCCGTGCCACCTACCGGCAGACCATCGCCTCCCTCGCCCGCGCCACCGAGATAGCGGGGTACACCCCGGCCGGGCACGCCCACCGGGTCGCCACGCTCAGCCAGGCCGTCGGACGGGACCTGGGCCTGTCCCAAGCGGAGCTCACGGTGCTGGAGTACGCGGCGCTGATGCACGACATCGGCCAGCTCAGTCTTGTCGACCCGGTCCCCGCCGGCGCCACCGCCGGGCTGCCGGCGGCGGAGCAGCGGCGGATAGCCCTGCTCGGCGGCGCGGTCGTCCGGCAGACCGGGGTGGCCGCGGCCGTCGCCGTGGTCGTGGAGCGGCAGGCCGACCCCTGCCGGGAGCAGCCGCTCGCCGCGCGGATCGTGCGGGCCGTCAACGCGTACGAGGAGAAGTCCCGGGATTCCGGGCCCGGCGGGCAGCTGACCGCGCTGGAGGAGTTACGCCTGGCCACCGCGGGGGACTACGCTCCCGAGGTCGTGGAGTCCCTGGCGCGCGTGCTCTCCGGAGACTGTCTGACCCTGCGCGCGGCTGGGTAACCCATGGGTAATGAGCGGCCCTCCCGTCGTACGTGGTTGGATGCGAGGGAGAGGGTGATGTCCGGGGGCACAAGCCAGCCCACTGTGCGGAACTGGAACTGGCAGGCGGGAATCGTGAGGATCTTCGGCAAGGGACGGCACCGGCCCTCCGCCTCCTGGCGGCAGGCGACCGACCGCGCGTTCACGCTGATCGGCGACGGCCGGTACGAGGACGCGGGCGAGCTGCTGACGCGCGCCGCCGACCTGGAGCCCTGGCTGTCCGAGTCCTGGTTCAACCTCGCCCTGCTGCACAAGTTCCGGCACGACTGGGAGCAGGCGCGGGCGGCCGGCCTGCGGGCGGTGGCGCTGCTGGACCGGGAGACCGGGGCGCCCGACTGGTGGAACGTGGGCATCGCGGCGACCGCGTTGCAGGACTGGCCGCTGGCCCGGCGGGCCTGGCAGGCGTACGGGCTGCGGGTGCCGGGCGGTGCCACCGCGTCCGCCGAGCCCGAAGGCATGGACCTGGGCAGCGCCGCCGTACGGCTGTCCCCGGAGGGGGAGGCGGAGGTGGTCTGGGGGCGACGCCTCGACCCCGCCCGTATCGAGGTGCAGTCCATTCCGCTGCCCTCGTCCGGGCGGCGCTGGGGCGAGGTCGTCCTGCACGACGGGGTGCCGCACGGGGAACGGACCACGGCGACCGGCCACTCCTACCCCGTCTTCGACGAGATCGAGCTGTGGGCGCCGTCGCCGGTGCCGACCTGGGTGGTGCTGCTGGAGGCGGCGACGGAAGCCGACCGGGACGCGTTGGAGCAGTTGGCCGGGGACGCCGGGTTCGCGGCGGAGGACTGGTCCTCCTCCGTGCGGCTGCTGTGCCGGATGTGCTCCGAGTCGCGGATGCCGTCCGACGAGGGCGACGGAGTGCATCTCGATCCGCACGACCACAGCGAGCCGGGGCATCCGGGGCCGCTCGGGCACCGGACCGACGGGCAGCTGTGGGTGCCGGAGCGGGAGTGCGGGGTGGCCGCGCCGGCCGCGCTGGTGAGGGGGCTGCTGGACGGGTGGGTGGCCGACAGCCCTGATTCCAGGGATTGGCGGGATCTGGAAGAGGTCTGCTGAGCGTCGTTCTTCGGCTGCGGGCCGGATATGGCTGGTCGCGCAGTTCCCCGCGCCCCTGGCGGGCGCGTCCACGTACCCTGTATCAGCAACATCACCCCCGTTTTACCTAGGAAGGCTTACGTCGGTCATGGCGCAGCAGGACACCGATCAGCAGCACGCGGGCGTGCTCCCCGTGGATGACGACGGGTTCGTCGTCGACACCGAGGGGACCGAGGAGCGCGAGAACGCCTGGCGTGCGCGGGGGACCTCGCGGCCCATCACCGTCGTCGGGAACCCGGTGCTGCACAAGGAGTGCAAGGACGTCACCGAGTTCGGGGACGAGCTGGACCAGTTGGTCGCCGACATGTTCGCGAGCCAGCGGACCGCCGAGGGCGTGGGTCTCGCCGCCAACCAGATCGGCGTCGACCTGAAGGTCTTCGTGTACGACTGCCAGGACGACGAGGGGGCCCGGCACGTCGGCGTGGTGTGCAACCCGAAGCTCGTGGACCTGCCCGCGGACAAGCGGCGGCTGGACGACAGCAACGAGGGGTGCCTGTCCGTGCCCACCGCGTACGCGCCGCTCGCGCGCCCCGACTACGCCGAGGTCACCGGGCAGGACGAGAAGGGCAACCCGATCAAGGTGCGTGGCACCGGCTACTTCGCACGGTGTTTGCAGCACGAGACCGACCACCTGTACGGCTACCTCTACATCGACCGGCTCTCCAAGCGGGAGCGCAAGGACGCGCTGCGGCAGATGGCCGAGAACGAGCCACGCTATCCCGTGGTCGCCAACGACTGAGACTGCAAGGGCAGTTGTGACGCCTGGTCGAGACCCTCTCGACCAGGCGTTCGTCATGTCCGGTCGGAGTCGCTCGCCCGTCCGTCGCACATTCGATCCTTTGTGCGCCCCTAGCGATCCTTAATCAGTCACACAAGGGGAGATTCGCGGCATCGTGGGGTAGTGAGTGAAGCAAATCCGTTCCCAGACCGGTCAGTTGTGGTGCTGAATGGGAAGTGCGGGGATACACAACGGCGCGCGCCTGGCACAGCGGGAGGGGCGTGCGCTCCTGGCGCGGCTGAGAGGGGTTTGTTCGTGCATGCTTTCTCACACAGCACCACATCGACGCCGGCGGCGGTCGCGGTTCCACCACAACTCGCCCTCCCGGTGATCGAGGCCGAGTTTCCCCGGCGACTGCACCCGTATTGGCCGCGGCTTCAGGAGAACACCCGCCTCTGGCTGCTGGAAAAACGGCTGATGCCCGCGGACAAGGTGCAGGAATATGCCGACGGCCTTTGCTACACCGACCTCATGGCGGGGTACTACCTCGGTGCGTCCGACGAGGTCATCCAGGCGATATGCGACTACAGCGCCTGGTTCTTCGTCTGGGACGACCGGCACGACCGGGACGTGGTGCACGGCCGGTCGGCCGACTGGCGGCGGCTGAGGTTCCGGCTGCACGCGGCCCTCGACGCCCCACTGCACCATCTGCACCACCCGGACACCCTGGTCGCGGGCTTCGCGGACAGCGTCGCCCGGCTGTACACGTTCCTGCCGCGGACCTGGAACGAGCGGTTCGCCCGGCACTTCCACGAGGTGGTCGATGCCTACGACCGCGAGTACCGCAACCGCACCACGGGATACGTTCCCCGGGTCGAGGAATACCTGGCGCTGCGGCGCCTCACCTTCGCCCACTGGATATGGACGGACCTGCTGGAGCCGAGCGCGGGAACCGAACTGCCGGACGCCGTGCGCAAGAACCCGGCATATCGGCGCCCGGCGCTGCTCAGTCAGGAATTCGCCGCCTGGTACAACGACCTCTGCTCGCTGCCGAAGGAAATAGCGGGCGACGAGGTGCACAATCTCGGAATCAGTCTCGTCACCCATGAGGGAATGAGTCTGGAGCAGGCGATCGAAGAAGTCAGGCGACGCGTCGAGGAATGCATTCGCGAATTCCTGGCCGCCGAGCGTGCCGCACTTCGTTTCGCCGAACAGCTCGACGACGGCACCGTCCAAGGAAAGGAACTCGGTGCCGCGGTCCTGGCCTGTGTCGCCAATATGCGGAACTGGTTCAGCTCCGTCTACTGGTTCCACCACGAATCCGGCCGCTACATGGTCGACAGCTGGGACGACCGGTCCACGCCCCCGTACGTCAACAACGAAACGGCAGGTGAGAAATGACCGTCGAGTCCGTGAAACCCGCGACCACCGGGGCTTCCGAAGCGAGTGAGCTGCGTGAACCGCCCCTGGCGGGCGGCGGGGTGCCGCTGCTCGGGCACGGCTGGCGGCTGGTCCGCGACCCGCTGGCCTTCATGTCCCGGCTGCGCGAGCACGGCGACATGGTGCGCCTGCGGCTGGGCCCCAAGGAGGTGTACGCCGTGACCACACCGGAGCTCACCGGCGCCCTCGCCCTCAGCCCCGACTTCGTCATCGCCGGCCCGCTGTGGGAGTCCCTGGAGGGACTGCTCGGCAAGGAGGGGGTGGCCACCGCCAACGGGCCCCGCCACCGTCGCCAGCGCCGCACCGTCCAGCCCGCGTTCAACCTCTCCGCGATCCCGCAGTACGGGCCGGTCATGGAGGAGGAGGCGCATGCCCTGACCGAGCGCTGGCGGCCCGGCGACACCGTCGACGGCACCTCGGAGTCGTTCCGGGTGGCGGTCCGGATCGCCGCCCGGTGCCTGCTGCGCGGCGAGTACATGGACGAGCGCGCCGAGCGGCTCAGCACCGACCTCGCGAGCGTCTTCCGCGGTATGTACCGGCGGATGGTGATCCCGCTCGGCCCGCTGTACCGACTGCCGTTGCCGGCCAACCGCGAATTCAACCGGGCCCTGGCCGATTTGCATCTGCTGGTCGACGAGATCGTCACCGAGCGCCGGGCATCTGGTCAAAAGCCGGACGATTTGCTGACGGCATTGCTCGAAGCGAAGGACGAGAATGGCGAGCCCATCGGGGAACAGGAGATCCACGATCAGGTCGTCGCGATACTCACCCCCGGAAGCGAAACAGTCGCCTCCACGATCATGTGGCTGCTCCAGGTGCTCGCCGAACACCCGGAACACGCGGAGAAGGTACGGACCGAGGTCGAATCCGTGACGGGTGGTCAACCGGTCGGTTTTGAGCACGTTCGGCGGCTCACCCACACCAACAATGTCATCGTCGAGGCCATGCGTTTGCGGCCCGCCGTATGGATATTGACGCGGCGCGCCAAAGCCGACACCGAGCTCGGTGGCTATCGCATTCCGGCCGGGGCCGACATCGTCTACAGCCCCTACGCCGTCCAGCGCGACCCGCGCTCGTACCCGGCGCATCTGGACTTCGACCCGGACCGGTGGCTGCCGGAGCGGGCCAAGGAGGTGCCGAAGTACGCCATGAGCCCCTTCAGCGTCGGCAACCGCAAGTGCCCCAGCGACCACTTCTCCATGGCCCAACTGAGCCTGATCACGGCCGCGTTGTGCGCCAGGTACCGCTTCGAGCAGGTGCCCGGATCGGACGACGCCACCCGGGTGGGCATCACCCTGCGCCCCCAGCGTCTGCTGCTCACACCGGTGCCCTGGTGACCTGCCTGCCCCCGGCCGGCTCCTGATACCGGCGCGCGCTCGGGCGGCCCGTGAGGCCGCCGGACGCGCGCCGATGGGCGTTCTCCGGCGAACGCCGGTCTCGAACGCCGGTCTCAGGCGGCGGTCGCGGGCTCCGGTCTCAGGCGGCGGTCGCGGGCTCCGGTCTCGGGCGCAGGTCTCAGGCGGCGGCCTCCGGGCCCCGGAACGCGCGCCGGTAGGCGTTCGGGGTGGTGCCCAGCGACTTCACGAACTGGTACCGCAGCGCGGCGGCCGTGCCGAAACCGGCCCGGCCCGCGATGGCGTCCATCGTCTCGTCCGTCCCCTCCAGCAACTCCTGCGCCAGCAGCACCCGTTGCCGCAGGATCCAGCGGTACGGCGTGGTACCGGTCTCCTGCTGGAAGCGGCGGGCGAAGGTGCGCGGGGCCATCAGGGCGCGGGCGGCCAGCTGCTCGACGGTGACCTCCTCGTCCAGGTGCTCCGTCATCCAGGCCAGCACCTCGCCCACCGTGTCGCAGGGGCCCTCCGGCAGTGGACGTTCGATGTACTGGGCCTGGCCGCCGTCCCGGTGCGGGGGGACCACCATCCGCCGGGCGATCTTCGTGGCGACCTCGGGGCCCTGCTCCTTGCGCACGAGGTGCAGACAGGCGTCGATCCCGGCGGAGGTGCCCGCCGAGGTGATCACCGGGTCCTCGTCGACGTACAGCACGTCCGGCTCGACCCGGGTGCGCGGGTAGCGACGGGCCAGCAGCTCGGCGTGGCGCCAGTGCACGGCGCAGCGGCGCCCGTCCAGCAGCCCGGCGGCGCCGAGCACGAAGACGCCGGAGCACACGCTGAGCACCCGGGTGCCCCGGTCCACCGCCCGGCGCAGCGCGTCGAGCAGCTCGGGCGGGTAGTCCCGGGCGACGTTGGAGTCGGAGGCCGGGACCGCGATCAGGTCGGCCTCCTCCAGCCGGTCCAGGCCGTACGGCGTGGTGACGGTGAGGCCCGGGACATGGGTGCCGAGCATCGGCCCCTCCGCCGAGACCACCGCGAAGTCGTACACCGGCAGCCCCTCGTCGGAGCGGTCGAGACCGAAGACCTCGCAGACCACGCCGAGCTCGAAGGGGTGCACGCCGTCCAGGAGCACCGCCGCCACGTTCTTCAGCATGCTGCCAGTGTGCCTCGCCGCTGGCAGTAATTCGAGGGTGCATGGCAGCACTGCCACTCACGGTAAGGAGTCTCAGGCGCGACAGTGGTGTCCATGAACGGAAACCAGATCGAAGGTCTCGTCGGAATGGTCCTGGTCCTCGGCATCCTGGTCCTCATGGCCCTCCCGTCCGTGCTCGGCGTCCTGCGCGACAGGCGCATCGACCGGCAGATCAGGGAGGCCCACGAGGACCGCGGGGAGAGCCGGACCCAGCAGGCTCAGAAGTCCTCGTCCAGGTCGACGGTGCCCTCCACCGCCACCTGGTACGCGGACGGACGGCGCTCGAAGAAGTTCGTCAGCTCCTGAACACCCTGGAGCTCCATGAAGGAGAACGGGTTCTCCGAGCCGTACACGGGGGCGAAGCCGAGGCGGCCGAGCCGCTGGTCGGCGACGCACTCCAGGTACTGCCGCATCGAGTCGGTGTTCATGCCCGGCAGGCCGTCACCGCACAGGTCACGGGCGAACTGTAGCTCCGCCTCGACGGCCTCCCGCAGCATGTCGGTGACCTGCTGCCGGAGTTCGTCGTCGAACAGCTCCGGCTCCTCCTTGCGGACCGTGTCGACCACGTCGAACGCGAAGCTCATGTGCATCGTCTCGTCACGGAACACCCAGTTGGTGCCCGTGGCGAGACCGTGCAGCAGACCCCGGCTGCGGAACCAGTAGACGTACGCGAAGGCGCCGTAGAAGAACAGGCCCTCGATGCACGCGGCGAAGCAGATCAGGTTGAGCAGGAAGCGGCGGCGGTCGGCCTGGGACTCCAGGCGGTCCAGGTGCTCCACCGAGTCCATCCACCTGAAACAGAACTCGGCCTTCTCCCGGATGGAGGGGATGTTCTCGACCGCCGCGAAGGCGGCGGCGCGGTCCTCCGGGTCGGGAAGGTAGGTGTCCAGGAGCGTCAGGTAGAACTGGACGTGCACGGCCTCCTCGAACAGCTGCCGGCTCAGGTAGAGGCGTGCCTCGGGGGAGTTGATGTGCTTGTAGAGCGTGAGCACCAGGTTGTTCGCCACGATCGAGTCGCCGGTCGCGAAGAAGGCGACGAGCCGGCCGATGAGGTGCTGCTCGGACGGGCTGAGCTTCGCTAGGTCGGCGACGTCGGAGTGGAGGTCGACCTCCTCCACGGTCCAGGTGTTCTTGATGGCGTCCCGGTAGCGCTCGTAGAAGTCCGGGTAGCGCATCGGACGGAGCGTGAGCTCGAAGCCGGGGTCGAGAAGGTTCTTGCTGGACATCACTGGCAGGCCTCGCAGGACTCGGGGTTCTCAAGGGAGCAGGCGACGGCGTCTTCCGGGGCCGCCTGCTGGACGGGGACGGGGACGGTGGCCCGGGCGGCGCGGGCGATACGGGTCGCCGGGCGCGAGCGCAGGTAGTACGTGGTCTTCAGCCCGGACTTCCAGGCGTACGCGTACATCGAGGAGAGCTTGCCGATGGTCGGCGTCTCCAGGAACAGGTTCAGGGACTGGGCCTGGTCCAGGTACGGGGTGCGGGCCGCGGCCATGTCGATCAGCCCGCGCTGCGGGATCTCCCACGCCGTGCGGTACAGCCGCCGTACGTCCTCCGGGATCCAGACGAAGTCCTGCACGGAGCCGTTCGCCTCGCGCAGCGCCTCCCGGGTCCTGGCGTCCCAGACGCCGAGCTCCTTGAGCTCCCGCACCAGGTACGAGTTGACCTGGAGGAACTCACCGGAGAGCGTCTCCCGCTTGAAGAGGTTCGAGACCTGCGGCTCGATGCACTCGTACACGCCGGCGATGGACGCGATGGTGGCGGTGGGCGCGATGGCGAGGAGCAGGCTGTTGCGCAGCCCGGAGACGGCGATCCGCGCGCGCAGCGCCGCCCAGCGCTCCGGCCAGGCGAACTCGACGCCGTAGTGGTCGGGGTGCAGCACACCTCGCGCGGTCCGGGTCTTCTCCCAGGCCGGCAGCGGGCCGTTGCGCTCGGCGAGGTCGGCGGAGGCCTCGTACGCGGCGAGCATGATCCGCTCGGCGATCCGGGTGGAGAGGGCCTTCGCCTCGGGGGAGTCGAAAGGCAGCCGCAGCTTGAAGAAGACGTCCTGGAGGCCCATCGCGCCCAGGCCCACCGGCCGCCACCGGGCGTTGGAGCGGCCCGCCTGCTCGGTCGGGTAGAAGTTGATGTCGACGACCCGGTCCAGGAAGGTGACCGCGGTACGGACGGTCTCGTCCAGCCGCTCCCAGTCGATGTCACCGGCCGTCGTGTCGACGAAGGCGCCGAGGTTCACCGAGCCGAGGTTGCAGACCGCCGTCTCACCGTCGTCCGTGACCTCCAGGATCTCCGTGCAGAGGTTGGAGGAGTGGACGACGTGACCGGGCGTGGCCGTCTGGTTCGCGGTGCGGTTGGCCGCGTCCTTGAAGGTCATCCAGCCGTTGCCGGTCTGCGCGAGGGTGCGCATCATCCGGCCGTACAGGTCACGGGCCGGGATGGTCCTGCGCGCGAGCCCGTCGGCCTCGGCCTTGCGGTAGGCGGCGTCGAACTCCGCGCCCCACAGGTCCACCAGCTCCGGCACGTCGGCGGGGGAGAACAGGGACCACGGCTCGTCGGCGTTCACCCGGCGCATGAACTCGTCCGGGATCCAGTGCGCGAGGTTCAGGTTGTGCGTACGCCGGGCGTCCTCGCCGGTGTTGTCGCGCAGCTCCAGGAACTCCTCGATGTCGGAGTGCCAGGTCTCCAGGTAGACCGCGGCCGCGCCCTTGCGCCGGCCGCCCTGGTTCACGGCGGCGACCGAGGCGTCCAGGGTCTTCAGGAACGGCACGATGCCGTTGGAGTGCCCGTTGGTGCCGCGGATCAGCGAACCGCGGCTGCGGATCCGGGAGTACGAGAGTCCGATGCCGCCGGCGTGCTTCGAGAGCCGGGCGACCTGGTGGTAGCGGTCGTAGATCGAGTCCAGCTCGTCCTTCGGGGAGTCGAGGAGGTAGCAGGACGACATCTGGGGGTGCCGGGTACCGGAGTTGAAGAGGGTGGGGGAGGACGGGAGGTAGTCGAGGCGGCTCATCAGGCCGTAGAGCGCGGCGACCTCGTCCACCGCGCGGGCGGTGTCGTCCTCGGCGAGTCCTGCGGCCACCCGGAGCATGAAGTGCTGGGGGGTCTCGATGACCTTGCGGGTGATCGGGTGCCGGAGCAGGTAGCGGCTGTGCAGGGTGCGCAGGCCGAAGTAGCCGAAGCGGTCGTCGGCGGCCGGGTCGACGAGCGCGTCCAGGCGCGCCGCGTGCAGCCGCGTGAACTCGGCGGTGCGGTCGGCGACGAGGCCCTCGCGGTGGCCCACGGCGACGGACCCGGTGAAGGACGTGACGCCCTGCGAGGCGGCCTCGGCGCGGATGGTGAGGGTGAGCAGGCGGGCGGCCAGCCGGGAGTAGGCGGGGTCCTCCGAGATCAGGCCGGCGGCGGCCTCGGTGGCCAGCTCGCGCAGCTCCACGATCATTTCGGCGGAGGCCTCACGCGAGGACCGGCCGCGCAGCGCGGCGGCGGCGACCCGGCCGGGGTCGGCGTCGGGGAGGTCCCCGGTCAGCTCGGTCAGGATCCGCAGCAGGGCCGTTCCGGGACCGTCGGTCTCCGCGGCGGTCGTGGTCGCTGAAGCCGGATCGGCTGGCGCGATGGTCACGTGGGGCTCTCCCTCGCTCGGCACGGGGCCTGGCGGAGGGCAGCGGGCAGCGCGAGCGCGCGGGGGCGCGCGTCGAGACCCTGGCCCACTCCACGAGGCCCGGACGTCAGACGCCCTGACCGGGTGGCCGGGCGTGCTGTCGGCAGGTCCTCGGACTGACTCCCGTGCGCAGACGCGCACAAGTACACCGTTGCGGGACAGTTCCGGATTCGCACCGGATTCCCCTGCGGCGACAGCGAGCATGAGCATACATCTAGTGCCAGGCTGTCGTGTCACCCCCAGATGTTGTGTCGGGGAGGTGTCGGAGCGTCAGGTTCTCTGTACGGTGGGATACGAGGAGCGGGCCGCCGTCGAACTTGTCACCGGCGGCCCGCTGCGGGTTGTGAGGGGTTGCTCGCGCAGTTCCTCCCCCAGCCTTCGGCCGGGGGTACCCCCAGCGCCCCTTGCGGGGCCCGGTCTAGTGGGCGCTTCCTGCCACGGCAGGCGGCAGTTCCACCTCCACGCCGGGGTCGCCCGCGTCGGCCGTGTAGTCCGCCGGGTTGGTCTCGTCGATGCCCTCGGGGGCCTTGAGAGCCTTGAGGGCGAAGGTGAGGACCACCGTCACCACCACGTTCAGCACGAACGCCGTGAGGCCGATGTAACCGATCTCGCCGATGCCCGGGATCTCCTTGGCCGAGCCGCCGAAGTGCTTCTGGGTGGGCGAGGCCACCCCGTACGCCGCGGCCGTGCCGTAGACCATGCCGACCGCCCAGCCCGCGAGCAGGGCCCAGCGGTGGAACCAGCGGGTGAACAGGCCGCCGACCAGCGCCGGGAAGGTTTGCAGGATCCAGATGCCGCCCAGCAGCTGGAAGTTGATGGCGACCGTCTTGTCCATGGTGAGGACGAAGACCAGCGCGCCGACCTTCACCAGCAGGGACACCAGCTTGGAGACCTGGGCCTCCTGCTTCGGCGTGGCGTCCGGCTTGATGAAGTCCCGGTAGATGTTGCGGGTGAAGAGGTTCGCGGCCGCGATGGACATGATGGCCGCGGGGACCAGGGCACCGATGCCGATCGCCGCGAAGGCGACGCCGGCGAACCAGTCCGGGAACATGTTCTCGAACAGCTGCGGGATCGCCAGCTGGCCGTTGGTGACCTTGACGCCGGCCGCGATCGCCATGAAGCCGAGCAGGGCCAGCAGGCCCAGCATCAGCGAGTACAGCGGCAGGATCGTGGTGTTGCGGCGGATCACGTCACGGCTCCTGGAGGAGAGCGTCGCGGTGATCGAGTGCGGGTACATGAACAGGGCGAGCGCGGAGCCCAGCGCCAGCGTGGCGTACGTCCACTGGCCCGCCTCCGGTGGCGCCAGCGCGCCGCGCGGTTTGCCGGTCGCCGGGTTGGTCTGGGCGAAGGCGTGGCCCGCCTTGGCGAAGACGTCGTCGAAACCGCCCAGCTTGATCGGGATGTAGATGATCGCCACCGCGATGACGAGGTAGATCAGCCCGTCCTTCACGAACGCGATGAGGGCGGGGGCGCGCAGGCCGGAGGAGTAGGTGTAGGCCGCCAGCACGCCGAAGGCGATCAGCAACGGCAGGTCCTTCACGAACCAGTTGGTGCCGTCGCCGCCGCCGACGCCCATCACGTCGAGGACCGCCTGGATGCCGACGAGCTGGAGCGCGATGTAGGGCATCGTCGCCAGGATGCCGGTCAGCGCGACCGCGAGCGAGAGGCCCTTGGAGCCGAACCGGCCGCGTACGAAGTCCGAGGTCGTCACGTAGCCGTGCTTGTGGGAGACCGACCACAGGCGCGGCAGGAACGTGAAGATCAGCGGGTAGACCAGGATCGTGTACGGCACGGCGAAGAAGCCGGCCGCGCCCGCCGCGTAGATCGCCGCGGGTACGGCGACGAAGGTGTACGCCGTGTAGAGGTCGCCGCCGAGCAGGAACCAGGTCACCCAGGTTCCGAACGACCGGCCGCCCAGGCCCCATTCGTCGAGGCTGTGTTCGTTCTCGGCCTTGCGCCAGCGCGCGGCCAGGAATCCCATGACCGTGACGGCCAGGAAGAAGAAGATGAAGACGCCGAGCGCGACGCCGTTCACGCCGTCCTTCACCGCTGCGCACCCCCGCTCGTGTGGTCGGCCTTGCGGGCGCGCTGGTCGCGCTGCCAGAGCTGGTACGCGGTCATGGTGAGCGCGGTGGAGATCAGCACCCACAGCATCTGGTACCAGTAGAAGAACGGGATCCCGATGAACGTCGGGTCCGTCCTGGCGTAGGAGCCCACCCACAGCATCGCCACGAAGGGCGCGACGAGGCAGACGGCGATGACCACGCGTATGGGTGTCACCACCGACTGCCTCACTTCAGGTACATCCGACATACCGCGGCTCCGTCCCCTCACCGATCGCCTGTGTAATGCGCAGGCAATCTAGGTCACGGCGTCACCGCAGCGGAAGTAGCAGTCGGGCTCTCGGTATGTCGATTCCGTGAAGGACGGTCCGCGTCAGTCCTGTGGGCGCTTGAGGCGGGCCACGAACTTGTAGCGGTCGCCGCGGTAGACGGAGCGCACCCACTCCACCGGCTGGCCGTCGCGGTCCAGGGAGTGGCGGGAGAGCATCAGCATCGGCAGGCCCACGTCGGTGCCGAGCAGGCCGGCCTCGCGGGGGGTCGCCAGCGAGGTCTCGATGGTCTCCTCGGCCTCCGCGAGATGGACGTCGTACACCTCCGCGAGGGCGGTGTACAGGGACGTGTACTTGACGAGGGAGCGGCGCAGCGCCGGGAAGCGCTTGGCGCTCAGGTGGGTGGTCTCTATGGCCATCGGCTCGCCGTTGGCCATACGCAGCCGCTCGATGCGCAGCACCCGGCCGCCCGCGCTTATGTCGAGCAGGCCGGCCAGCCGGTCGTCGGCGGTGATGTAACCGATGTCCAGCAGCTGGGACGTCGGTTCCAGGCCCTGGGCGCGCATGTCCTCGGTGTACGAGGTGAGCTGGAGCGCCTGGGACACCTTCGGCTTGGCGACGAAGGTGCCCTTGCCCTGGATGCGTTCCAGACGGCCCTCGACGACCAGTTCCTGGAGGGCCTGGCGGACGGTGGTGCGGGAGGTGTCGAACTCGGCGGCCAGGGTGCGCTCGGGCGGGACCGGGGTGCCGGGCGCCTGGGTCTCGGTGATCTCGAGGAGGTGCTTCTTCAGGCGGTAGTACTTGGGCACGCGCGCGGTACGGACGGCTGTCCCGCTCTCGTTCTCCGCACTGCTGACGTCGGTGCTCATGCTCCGCCTTCCCGGCTCCTGATGCGGCTCGCCTCGTGGCACGGCAGCGTACCGGGATTCGCCCTGCACGCTGCGTGATCCCCTCTGTATACCGTCGCGGGCCCTTCTGGTCTAGTCCACCACGTGAGTGGTCTACCGGAATTGTCTCGTCCGGGCGTCGGGTTTTCGAGGGCTTGTTACTTAAAGGTTCTTGCATATGTAGGTCGCATAACGGCTGGTCGGAGCCCATTCGACCACCCTTGACAGGCCTGGTGGTCTGGGCCAAGCTTCCCGCACTGGTCTACACCATTGGTCCAGGTCCCGGCCCAACGCTCGTGCGGGGAGGCAGGGGGGTTTGTGGCATCCCTGAGGAGGGTGGCGTGAAGCGCAAGCTGATAGCCGCGATTGGTATCGCGGGCATGGTCTTCTCCGTCGCGGCGTGTGGCAGTGACAACAAGGACGACAACAAGTCCCAGGGCTCGGACGCCAAGGAGCTGACCGTCTGGCTCACGGTGGACGCGCAGAACAACTGGCCCGACCTGGTGAAGGCCGCCGACGCCGCCGTGCAGAAGAAGCACCCCGGCATCAAGATCAAGCACGAGTACTACGGCTGGCCGGACAAGAACACCAAGCTGGACGCCGTCCTCGCCACGGACAAGGCCCCCGACGTGGTCGAGATGGGCAACACCGAGATGCTCGGCTACATGGTGAAGGGTGCCTTCGCCCCCGTCGACGCCTCCCAGTTCACGAGCTCCGACCAGTGGCTCGACGGCCTCAAGGCCTCGGTGACCTACGACGGCAAGACCTACGGCGTGCCCTACTACGCCGGTGGCCGCGTCGCCAACTGGCGCAAGGACATCGCCGCCTCGGCCGGCATCAAGACCACCCCGAAGACCTACACCGAGCTGACCGCCGACCTGGACAAGATCCAGAAGAAGGAAGGCGACAAGTTCAGCGCCTGGTACCAGCCGACCCGCGACTGGTACGCGGCCATGTCCTTCGTCTACGACGCCGGCGGCTCCATCGCCGCGGAGTCCGGCGGCCAGTGGAAGGGCAACCTCTCCTCGCCGGAGTCCATCAAGGGCCTCACCGAGTTCAAGAACGTCATCGACAAGTACATGCACGGTGACAAGACCAAGGACGAGTCCGACCGGTACATCGTCTACGGCCAGGGCAAGTCGGCGATGATCTTCGGTGCCGCCTGGGAGGGCGCGACCGCGGCCGACCCGAAGAACGACAAGACCGGCGGCAAGCTGAAGGACAACCTCGTCAACTTCGTGATGCCCGGCCCGTCCGGCAAGAACATGCCGGTCTTCCTGGGCGGCTCCGACCTCGCCATCCCGGTGAAGTCCAAGGCGCAGGCCGTCGCCGCCGAGTGGATCAACGCGTTCACCGGTCCCTCCGGCCAGAAGGGCCTGATGGCCAAGGGCAACCTGCCCAACAACAAGACCGACCTCGCGACGCTGAAGAACGACCCGGCGACCGCGGTGCCGGCCGAGGCGGCCGAGTCCAACTGGTTCGTGCCGATGGCGCCGGGCTGGGGCCAGGTCGAGAAGGCCCAGGTGCTCCAGACCATGCTCCAGAACATCGGCACCGGCAAGCAGACGGTGGAGGCGGCCGCCAAGACCGCGGACGCCGCGATCGACAAGGTCATCAACACCAAGTAGGTGACCGCGGCCGGGCCTGGAACAGGGGGAACGGGTCCGGCCGGTGGGTTCCAGAAGAGAGTGCCGCGTCGGGTGGTGGGGCCGCTGCGGGCGCGTGGGGGTTGTTCGCGCAGTTCCCCGCGCCTGAGGGGTGCGTCACCTGACGTTTCTTGAACTGCTGAGGAGCGCGCGATGAGTGCCGTTGACACGACCACACCCGCCAAGGTGCCGGCACCCCCACCGGAGTCCCCGAAGAGACCAACAGCGAACCGGCGTTCCGGCGGCCCCGCCGTCCCCTGGCTGCTGCTCGCGCCCTGCCTGGCGATCCTCGCGCTCGTCCTCGGCTACCCCTTCTACCGGCTGGTCACCCTCTCCTTCCAGGAGTTCGGGCAGTCCCAGCTGTGGGGGTTCAAGCCCGCCGACTGGGTCGGGTTCGGGAACTTCTCCCAGGTCCTGGGTGACACCGAGTTCTGGCAGGTGGTGCTGCGCACGATCGTCTTCGCGGTCGGCTCGGTGGTCTTCACCATGGTCGTCGGCATGCTCGTCGCGCTGCTGCTCCAGAAGGTCTCCGGCTGGGTGAAGACCCTCGTCAACATCGTGCTGGTGGCCAGCTGGGGCATGCCGGTCATCGTCGCCACCACGCTCTTCAAGTGGCTCTTCGACTCCGACTACGGCATCCTCAACGCCCTGCTCAGCAAGGTTCCCGGGGTCGACATGATCGGCCACAACTGGTTCGCCAGCGGACCCGAGGGGCTGGCGGTGATCATGCTCCTGGTGGTCTGGGGCGCCGTGCCCTTCGTGGTCATCACGCTCAGCGCCGGTCTGACCCAGGTCCCCAAGGAACTGGAGGAGGCGGCCCGCCTCGACGGCGCCGGTGCCTGGGGCGTGTTCCGCTACGTCACCCTCCCCATCCTCAAGCCGATCATCGTGATGCTCACGACGCTCTCGGTGATCTGGGACATGGGTGTCTTCCCGCAGGTCTTCGTGATGCGCGGCGGCCACCCCGAACCCGAGTTCCAGCTGCTGACCACCTACTCCTACGACCGCGCCTTCGTGGTCAACGACTACGGACAGGGCTCCGCGATCGCCCTGCTCACCGTGCTCCTCCTGCTCGGTGTCGTCGCCGTGTACATGCGCCAGATGCTGAAGATCGGAGAGGTCGAATGAGCACCGTCGCCACCGCCCGCAAGGGCTCACGCTGGGGCTGGAACATCCTCGGCCTGCTCGTCTTCGTCACCGCGGGCTTCCCCGTCTACTGGATGCTGAACACGGCGTTCAAGCCGGCGAAGGACGCCATCGACCCGGACCCGAGCCTGCTGCCCACGGGCATCACCCTGGCCAACTTCCGCCGCGCGCTGGACATCGCCGACTTCTGGGGCCCGGTGGGCCGCAGCCTGATCGTCTCGCTGTCCGTCGTCGCGATCGGCATGGTCATCGGCCTGCTCGCCGCCCTCGCCATCTCCCGGTTCGCCTTCCGCGGCCGCAAGATCGTGATCGTCGGCATCCTCGCGGTCCAGATGGTCCCGCTCGTCGCCATGATCATCCCGGTCTTCCTGCTCCTCAACGACCTGGACCAGTACGACAAGCTCAGCGGCCTGATCATCACGTACCTGACCTTCATCCTGCCGTTCACGGTGTGGACCCTGCGCGGCTTCATCGTCAACATCCCGAAGGAGCTGGAGGAGGCCGCCATGGTCGACGGCTGCTCCCGCACCGGCGCCTTCATCCGCGTGGTGTTCCCGCTCCTCGCGCCCGGCATGGTCGCCACCTCGGTCTACGCCTTCATCCAGGCCTGGAACGAGTACCTGTACGCCCTGATGCTGCTCAGCCAGGAGCACCAGACCGCGACCGTCTGGCTCGCCAACTTCACCACCAAGCACGGCACCGAATACGCCCCGATGATGGCCGGCTCCACCATGATGGCCGTGCCGATCGTCGTCCTGTTCCTCCTCGTCCAGCGCAAGATGGCCGCGGGCCTCACCGCGGGCGCCGTGAAGGGATAACCCCATCCGATGACGACATTCGCCAGCGGTACGGACACAATCACGCGCGACGCGCTGACCGTCCTCCAGCCCGGCTTCACCGGCACCACCGCACCCGACTGGCTGCTCCGCCGCCTCGGCGAAGGCCTCGCCTCCGTCGGCCTGTTCGGCCGCAACATCGTCTCGGCCGAGCAGCTCGCGGCACTCACCGCCCAGTTGCGGGCCGAACGGGACGACGTCCTGGTGGCGATCGACGAGGAGGCCGGTGACGTCACCCGCCTGGAGGTGCGCACCGGTTCCTCCTTCCCCGGCAACCACGCCCTCGGCGCCGTCGACGACCCGGAACTGACCCGCCAGGTCGCCCTCGAACTGGGCCGGCGGCTGGCCGCCTGCGGGGTGAACTTCGACTGGGCCCCGTCCGCCGACGTCAACTCCGACCCGGCCAACCCGGTCATCGGCGTCCGCTCCTTCGGCGCCGACCAGGACCTGGTCGCCCGCCATACGGCCGCCTACGTCACCGGCCTCCAGGCGGCCGGGGTGGCGGCCTGCACCAAGCACTTCCCGGGCCACGGCGACACCGCCGTCGACTCCCACCACGCCATGCCCCGCATCGACGTGACCGCCGACGTCCTGCACGCCCGCGAGCTGGTCCCGTTCCGCGCGGCCATCGCCGCCGGCACCCGTGCCGTCATGAGCGCCCACATCCTGGTCCCCGCGCTGGACCCGGCCCGCCCGGCGACGCTGTCCCGCACGATCCTCACCGACCTGCTGCGCGGCGAACTCGGCTACGACGGCCTGATCGTCACCGACGGCATGGAGATGCAGGCCATCTCCGCGACCTACGGCATCGAACACGGCAGCGTCCTGGCCATCGCCGCCGGGGCCGACGCGATCTGCGTGGGCGGCGGCCTGTCGGACGAGGGGACGGTACGCCGGCTCCGCGACGCCCTGGTCGCCGCGGTCCGCTCCGGGGAACTGCCGGAGGAGCGCCTGGCCGACGCGGCTCAGCGGGTACGGTCACTGGCCCGCTGGACCGCGACGACACGACCGGCGCCGGTGGACCCCGCGCTCGCGGACATCGGCCTGGTCGCGGCCCGCCGCGCGCTTCATGTGACGCGCGTCGACTCCGCCGCCCCGCTGACCGCGCCCCCCTTCGTCGCCTCCCTCGCCCCGGTGGCCAACATCGCGGTGGGCACGGAGACCCCCTGGGGAGTGGCGGCGGAACTGACCCGCCTGCTGCCCGGCACCGAGACCGGCACCTTCGCGGGCGAGGACGCGGGTCACGCGGCGCTCGTGGCGGCGGGGGACCGCCGTATCGTCGCGGTGGTGCGCGACGAACACCGCCACCCGTGGATGAGCCGGGCCCTGGACGTCCTGCTCGAGGCCCGCCCGGACACGATCGTGGTGGAGATGGGCGTCCCCCAGGCCCCGCCGAGGGGCGCCCTCCACATAGCCACCCACGGAGCGGCAAGGGTGTGCGGCCAGGCAGCGGCGGAACTCCTCGCACCCCGGTAGGTGCCGCGCCCCTCGGGGGCGCGAGGAACTGCGCGAGCGACCCCCACGCACCTGCACCCGACGCCCGACGCTAGATCCCCTGCCACTCCGGCTTGTTGGCGAAGGTGTACCGGAAGTAGTCCGCGTGTTTCAGCTTGGAGGCGGCGGCTTCGTCGACGACCACGGTGGCGTGCCGGTGGAGCTGGAGGGCGGAGGCGGGGCACACCGCGGCGACCGGTCCTTCGACGGTCGCGGCGACCGCGTCGGCCTTGCCCTCGCCGGTCGCGAGGAGTACCAGGTGCCGGGCTTCCAGGATGGTTCCGATGCCCTGGGTGATGACGTGGTGGGGGACCTGTTCGACGTCTGCGTCGAAGAAGCGGGCGTTGTCGACGCGGGTCTGTTCGGTGAGGGTCTTGATCCGGGTCCGGGAGGCCAGTGAGGAGCAGGGTTCGTTGAAGCCGATGTGTCCGTCGGTGCCGATGCCGAGGAGCTGGAGGTCGACGCCGCCGGCCTGGGCGAGTGCGGTGTCGTAGGCGTCGCAGGCGGCCTGGACGTCGGTGGCGGTGCCGTCGGGTCCGAGGAAGGCGTCCATGGCGATGCCGAGGGGTTCCAGCACCTCGCGTCGCAGCACCGAGCGGTAGGACTCGGGGTGCTCGGCGGGCAGGCCCACGTACTCGTCGAGCTGGGCTATCCGGGCCCGGGAGGTGTCCACGGCGCCGGCGCGGACCTTGGCGGTGAGGGCCTGGTAGACGGGCAGCGGGGTCGAGCCGGTGGCCACCCCGAGCAGCGCGTCCGGTCTGCGCCGCAGCAGCCGCGCCATGGCCTCGGCGATCAGCTCGCCACCCGCCGCGGCGTCCGGAACGATGACAACTTCCACGCTGGGCCTGCCGTTCTGAAGAGGGCTGGAGGGTCTGCGGGGTCTATGTGGTTTAGACCAATCTAGTGGGACCAATCTAACAGAACCAGCCCCTGTCGCCGCGGGTCGGGCGCAGGGAAAAGGCGACCGGGCCGAGGTTACGTGAATACATCAGACGGGGTGAATTGCGGAAAAACTTCGCAGCGTGGAAAACTGCCTCGGTCATCCGTCCCCACGGCCGACCCCGGCGGGCTAGGCTGCGATCGCATCAACTGTGAACAGCTTCCAACGCATGGACACACACCGTGGTCTAGTCCACAATTGCGTGCATGGGCTGAAGCGGTACGGCGGGTCCGTACGGCACAGTCGAACGCTTCCGTCCTCCCCGCACAGGAGGACGGACCGAGGAACCGGTGCTCTCTGCCCTGACTGCCCCGGATCCTCACCTTCGGCCGACCGGGACCGCACACCCCACGGCCGTTGCTGCTCCGGGCTGCGGTGCCGGGAGGGTTGAGGGTCCCTCCCAGGCGCCGCGGCCCGCGGGTGTTTTTAGGCCACGCACAGACCCGCGGGTACGCTCGCAGACGTGCCCTCCATGAACGAACTGGTCCGCCAGCACACCGCCCTCGACGACTCCGACCTCGAGTGGCTCCACCTGCTGGTCTCGGAGTGGCAGCTGCTCTCCGACCTCTCCTTCGCCGACCTGGTCCTGTGGGTCCCCACCCGGGACGGCACCCGGTACGTCTCGGTGGCGCAGATGCGCCCGAACACCGGCCCCACCTCCTACCAGGACGACATGGTCGGCCACCTGGTCCCGCGCGGCCGGCGCCCCATGCTGGACATCGCCCTGGACGAGGGCCGGATCGTCCGCGAGGGCGACCCGGAGTGGCGTGAAGAGGTCCCCGTACGGGTCGAGTCCATCCCGGTGCGGCGCGAGGGCCGGGTCCTCGGAGTGATCGCCCGCAACACCAACCTGCTGACCGTGCGCACCCCGAGCCGTCTTGAGCTGACATACCTCCAGAGCGCCTCGGACCTGGCGCAGATGATCGCCGCCGGATCGTTTCCCTTCGCCAACCAGCAGGTCGACATGGACGCCTCCCCGCGCGTCGGCGACGGCCTGATCCGGGTGGACGCGGACGGTGTCGTCCAGTACGCCTCCCCGAACGCGCTCTCCGCGTACCACCGCCTCGGGCTCGCCGCCGACCTGCTCGGCCATCACCTGGGCCAGACCACGGCCGAACTCGCCCCGACCAAGGGCCCGGTGGACGAGGCGCTCGCCAAGGTCGCCAGTGGCTGGGCGCCGCGCGAGTTCGAGATCGAGTCCGAGGACGGGGTGATCCAGTTCCGGGCGATCCCGCTCAAGCCCAAGGGCACCCGCATCGGTTCGCTGGTCCTGCTCCGGGACGTCACGGAACTGCGGCGCCGTGAGCGGGAGTTGATCACCAAGGACGCGACCATCCGGGAGATCCACCACCGGGTGAAGAACAACCTCCAGACGGTCGCGGCCCTGCTGCGGCTCCAGGCCCGGCGCATCGAGTCGGAGCGCGGCCGGGAGGCCCTGGAGGAGGCCGTACGGCGGGTCGGTTCGATCGCGATCGTGCATGAGACGCTGTCTCAGAACCTGGACGAGCGGGTGGAGTTCGACGAGATCGCCGACCGGGTGCTGGCGATGGTCGCCGAGATCTCACCGGGCAAGGTCGCGGGCCGCCGCACCGGCCGCTTCGGGATACTCGACGCCGAGGTCGCCACCCCGCTGTCGATGGTTCTCACCGAGATCCTTCAGAACGCCCTGGAACACGGCTTCCGGGAGGGCGACACGGGCATGGTCGAGGTGACGGCGGTGCGCGGTGGCACCACCAAGGAGGCCCGGCTGCTGGTCACCGTTCAGGACGACGGGGTGGGCCTGCCCGAGGGCTTCGACCCGCACCGCTCCGGGAACCTCGGTCTCCAGATCGTACGAACGCTGGTCGAGGGCGAGTTGGGCGGAACGTTCGACATGGTGCCGGCGCCCGAGCGGGGAACGCGCGTGATCCTGGACGTGCCGGTCCGCCCGCAGAAGTAGGGCGCGCCGACGGGCCGTTCGGGCACGAAGGTCCGGGCACAGCAAAGAGCCCCGGACCTGGTGGGTCCGGGGCTGCTCGCTCGTTGCTGCTCTTGAGCGCATCGGGGGTACTGCGCGCTGCGGCTCGGGGGCGGGAGATGCGTACTCGCTGTACGCGCCGCCAAGCTCAGGCTAGCGGGGTGGGTCGGGTCAGGCGGAGGCCTGACGGGCCCGGTTGCGGGCGGCACGGCGCTTCATCGCGCGACGCTCGTCCTCGCTGAGGCCACCCCAGACGCCGGAGTCCTGGCCGGACTCGAGCGCCCACTGCAGACACTGGTCCATAACAGGACAGCGACGGCAGACGGCCTTGGCTTCCTCGATCTGCAGCAGCGCAGGACCAGTGTTGCCGATGGGGAAGAAGAGCTCGGGGTCTTCCTCGCGGCAAACGGCGTTGTGACGCCAGTCCATGGCTGCTACCTCTCCTTGGTATTACATGCTCAGTGCTTGTGAATGTGAACGCTTTCACGAATCCCTCAACAAGTGAAGGGCCGACTGCCAGGTTCCCGGCAGGGGTCCTGTGAGTTGAAGGGGGATTCCGGTGGTCAGTGGATGCCGATGTTGCGGGCTGTCCCGACCGCCACGTAGAGCCTCGCAAACCTCAGCGGCGGATACAACCCCTTCCGGAAAGTTTTTTTTGATTCCTCGGTGTCGACTGGGTCACAGCCGTACTTCCATGGGGTGGATCCTGGCCTAAACGTTCGAGTGAAAGGACTTTAGCCCGTTCCGCTCACACAATCACACGCAGTGCGCGGCGTACGCCTGTGAACGTCACGCTCGTACGCAGTCCTAGGTGGTCGCCGTCCATCTGGAGGGGGAGGGGCACCTTCGAATGCAAGGTGAACTGGTCCAGGTCGTGCAACGACACCGCATGCTTGCCATGGGGTCCGCGCTCGGGGGACGAAGTGAGCAACTGCGTGCCATACCGGGCAACCGCGGCGGACGACAGGCGGCTGAGACCGAGTACGTCGATGCCCTTATCGAACGAGGCCTTAGGTGACGTGTACATCGGGCGATTGCCGAGATACGTCCAGGGCGACGTGTTCGAGACTATCGCCACGACCAGATCGTTGATCGGGTCGTGACCGGGCCGCTCGAGGGTGATCGCGCCGTGCCGGCGGTGCTGTTCGCCGAAGAACTGCCGGACCACCTGCCGTACGTACAGCGCGTGTGTCGACTTCTTGCCGAGTTCGCGCTGCTGCTCGACCCGGCCGACCACGCCGGCGTCGAAGCCGAGTCCCGCGTTGAAGGTGAACCAGCGGGCCGGGACCGCCTCGTCCACGGTGCCGGGAGTACCGGCGGTCAGCCCCAGGCCCACCAGGCGCTCCCGTTTCTCGCGCAGCGCGTCCAGCAGGTCGCCGGTGGCCTCGACCGGGTCGTTGGGCAGGCCGAGGGCCCGGGCGAAGACGTTGGTGGATCCGCCGGGGACCACGGCGAGACCGGGCAGCCGGTCCGGGTCGGGGCCGTCGTGCAGCAGGCCGTTGACCACCTCGTTGACCGTGCCGTCGCCGCCCAGGGCCACGACGAGGTCGATGTCGTCGCTCGCCGCCGCCTGCCGTGCCAGGTCGCGGGCGTGACCGCGGTACTCGGTGGTGACCGCCTCCAGCTTCACCTCGCTGGCGAGCGCGTGGATCAGAACGTCGCGCCTACGTGCGCTTGTGGTGGTTGCCGCCGGATTGACCACGAGGAGTGCACGCATGGATTGCAGCGTACCTACTGGAAAGTACCGATCCCAGACCGAGTTAGGGATCCGGTAAGAGACAGGGGCGTGAGCCTCGACACTTGGGGGTGCCGGCCGAGGGCTACCCTGCTGGGGTGAGTGATGCGCCTACGGCCGAGAGGGCCGACGTGACCGACGGCCCCCGCCCGCGGCGGCTGACGTATGCCGCCGCGCTGGCCGGGCTGGAAGGGCTCGCGCTGGTGGCCGGCGGAGTGTGGATGCTCGTGCTGGGCCTCACCGGGTCACCGGACGACCGGGGGCAGGCCGTCACCGGGGGCGTCACCGTGATCGTGCTGGCGCTGCTGCCGCTGCTCGCCGCGCGCGGGCTGCTGCTGCGGAAGAGCTGGAGCCGGGGGCCGGCGGTGATCACCCAGATCATGGCGCTGCCGGTGGCGTACAACCTGCTGCAAGCCGACAGTGTGGCGATCCCGGTGGGGATCGTGCTGGCGGTGGTGGCGATCGCTTCGCTGGTGTTGCTGGTGAACTCGGCTACCACCCAGGCCCTCGGCATCAAGGGGCCCGGGCGTAGTAGCTGATCAGCGGGCGGGCAGGGGCTGGTCGCGCGGTTCCTCCCCGGCCTTCGGCCGGGGCACCCCCGGCGGGGCGCTCCGGTGCGGGGCGGCGTGACGGCCTACTCCTCCACCAGCAGCTTCTCCCGCAGCTGAGCCAGGGTCCTCGCCAGCAGTCGCGAGACGTGCATCTGGGAGATGCCGACCTCCTGAGCGATCTGGGACTGGGTCATGTTGCCGAAGAAGCGGAGGAGAAGGATCCGCTTCTCTCGGGGCGGGAGGTCTTCCAGGAGTGGCTTGAGGGACTCGCGGTACTCGACGCCCTCCAGTGCCTCGTCCTCCGCGCCGAGGGTGTCGGCGACCGCCGGTGACTCGTCGTCGGTGTCGGGGACGTCCAGGGACAGCGTGGAGTAGGCGTTGGCCGATTCCAGGCCCTCCAGGACCTCCTCCTCCGAGATCGCCAGCTTCTCGGCCAGTTCGTGGACCGTGGGGGAGCGGCCGTGCTGCTGGGACAGCTCGGCGGTGGCCGTGGTGAGCGCGAGGCGCAGCTCCTGGAGGCGGCGCGGGACGCGGACCGCCCAGCCCTTGTCGCGGAAGTGGCGCTTGATCTCGCCGACCACGGTGGGGGTGGCGTACGTGGAGAACTCCACCCCCCGGTCCGGGTCGAACCGGTCGACCGACTTGATCAGGCCGATGGTGGCGACCTGGGTGAGGTCGTCCAGCGGCTCGCCCCGGTTGCGGAACCGGCGTGCGAGGTGCTCCACGAGCGGCAGATGCATCCGGACCAGCTGGTTGCGCAGCTCCGCGTACTCGGCGCTGCCCTCCTTGAGGGCGCGCAGTTCGACGAACTTGGCGCGCGCCCCGCTGCGGTCCTGAGGTTCGTGCTGGGTCGCGTGCACTACCTCCGCGGCCAGCGCCTCGTCCTCGGCGTATCGCTCGTGCTCGCTCATCGTCCCGCCCGTCGCCCTTCCGCGAGCCTTCGCCCCTGCCCGGTCCGGGGCCGCGACCCCGTTCCGCCCTTCCGGGGGCGCGCTCTGTACGGCTCCGTCCGGACCGGGCTGCGCGGAGGGCTCCTCCGGATGCGGCCTGGCCTGTTCAGGGATGCCGTCGATGCCGTCAGCCATGCGGCGGGAGCCGGCCTCGGGGCCTTCGCCCCCGGCCGGCAGTTCCCGCGTGCCGCGCTCTTCGTCCCGCACCGGCCCGTCCCCGTTCCTCACGCCGGCCCGGGTCCCGCGCCGCGCTGTTTGTAGAGGCTGATCGACACGGTCTTGTCCTCGTCGACGGCCGACGAGACCTTGCCCGCCAGGGCCGAGAGCACGGTCCAGGCGAAAGTGTCGCGCGAGGGGGCGTGGCCGTCCGTGGTCGGGGCGGAGACCGTGACCTCCAGTGAATCGTCGACGAGGCGGAAGACACAGCTGAGCACCGAGCCGGGGACGGCCTGCTGGAGCAGGATCGCGCACGCCTCGTCCACCGCGATGCGCAGGTCCTCGATCTCGTCCAGGGTGAAGTCCAAGCGGGCGGCGAGACCGGCCGTGGCCGTGCGCAGCACCGACAGGTAGGCACCCGCAGCCGGCAGCCGGACTTCCACGAAGTCCTGGGTCGCGGGCTCGCCTGCGATCTGGGACACCCTCACCTCCATGGTGGTACAAGCTTCTCGGGGCCGAGGGTCGCCCCCCGGGGTAACGCACTACGTGGTTCAGCGGTGACGCTACCGCGCTCCGAACTTTTCTGTCCCCGGGACCCCGACCCCTGGCGTCACTCACAGTAAACCTGTGTATACGCTCCGTGTCTAGGGGTCCGCCTTGCCCAATTGGGAAGAGCGCGCGCCGGGTTGACGTACCCCGGCGTCGAACCGTCGAACCGTCGCTATGGCCGTCTTCGGCGGCCGTAGTGCAGTCTCACACGAGGACGTGGTCGACGAAGCACCAGCGCCAGTCCTCACCGGGTTCGAACGTCCGCATCACCGGGTGACCGGACGTCTCGTGGTGTCCCGTCGCATGTCTTCCCGGCGACGAGTCGCAGCACGCCACGTGGCCGCAGGTCAGACAGATCCGCAGCTGGACCGGGTGCCAGCCCTTGGCGAGACACTCGGGACAGGTCGCGTTCAGGGGGTCTGGCTCCGGGTGCGGCAGCGCGCCGGCATGCGTGCACTGTTTCATGATTGCCAGATTACGACGGGTGTGCGGGTGGCCGCGCGGAAAATGAGGGTGGGCGAGGATCATGGACGTGATGCCACTGCTGTTGCTGGTGGCGGGGAGCACGGTGATCGCCGCCGCCGCCCGGCGGACCCCGGTGCCCGCACCGCTGCTCCTGGTCGCGGTCGGCCTGGTCGTGTCGTACGTACCCGGGGTGCCGGACTACACCCTCGACCCCGAGGTCGTCCTCCCGCTCCTGCTGCCCCCGCTGCTGTACACCTCGGCGTCCGACAGCTCCTACCTCGATCTGCGGGCCCAGATGAGACCGGTCGCGCTGCTCTCGGTCGGATACGTGCTCTTCGCCACGGTCGTGGTCGGCTGGTCCGTCTACCTGCTCATCCCGGGCATGCCGCTGCCCGCGGCGCTGGTGCTGGGCGCGGTGGTGGCCCCGCCGGACGCGGTGGCGGCGACCGCGGTGGCCCGCCGGGTGGGGCTGCCGTCCCGCATCACGACGATCCTCCAGGGCGAGTCCCTGCTCAACGACGCCACCGCGATCACGGCGTACAAGGTCGCCCTCGCGGCCGCCGTCGGCGAGGGCGCGACCTGGGCCGGCGGCATCGAGGAGTTCCTGCTCGCGGCGGTCGGCGGTGTCGGCATCGGCCTGCTCCTGATGGCGCCGCTGCACTGGCTGCGCACCCACCTGAAGGAGCCGCTCCTCCAGAACACGCTCTCGCTCCTGATCCCGTTCGTCGCCTACGCCGTCGCGGAGCAGATGCACGCCTCCGGTGTGCTCGCCGTCGTGGTGGTCGCCCTCTACCTCGGCCACCGCGCGTGGGAGGTCGACTTCGCCACCCGCCTCCAGGAGGAGGCGGTCTGGAAGATGGTCGCCTTCATCCTCGAATCGGCGGTCTTCGCGCTGATCGGCCTGCAACTCCCGATCGTCCTGCGGGGCCTCGGCCAGTACGAGGGCGTCGAAGCGGCCTGGTACGCCGTGGCCGTCTTCCTGGTGGTCGTGGCCGCCCGCTTCGCCTGGTGTTATCCGGCGACCTTCCTGCCCCGGATATTCTCCGCGCGGATCAGGGAACGCGAGACCAACCCCACCTGGAAGGGCACGATGGTGACGTCGTGGGCCGGGATGCGCGGGGTGGTCTCGCTGGCCATCGCCTTCTCGATCCCGGTCACCGTGCACGGCGGCGGCGTCTTCCCGCACCGCAACCTGATCCTCTTCCTGACGTTCACCACCGTCATCGGCACCCTCGTGGTGCAGGGGCTGACCCTGCCACCGCTGATCCGCCGGCTGAACTTCCCCGGCCGCGACCCGCAGACCGAGACCCTCGCCGAGGCCAACGCCCAGGCGCAGGCGTCCCGCGCGGCCGAGTCCCGTCTCGACGAACTCCTCACCGACGACCGCAACCAGCTCCCGCCCCCGCTCGCCGACCGCCTCCGCACGGTCCTGGAGCGCCGCCGCAACGCCGTCTGGGAGCGTCTGGGCCAGACCAACCCGGTCACCGGCGAGACGGTCGACGACACCTACCGCCGGCTGTCCCGCGAGATGATCAGCTCCGAGCGCGAGGTCTTCGTCCGCCTCCGCGACCACCGCTACATCGACGACGAGATGCTGCGCACCCTGCTGCGCCGACTGGACCTGGAGGAGGCGGCGGCCTACCGGGAAGCGGGCTGAGCCACCCCGTGCGCCCCGGCCGGCGGCAGCGCCGGTCAGGCCGTGACGACCGCCGCCACCCGGGTGCCCCGCCCGAACGCCCCCTCCGCCGCGAGCTCGACGAGCCCGAACAGCAGCTTGGCCACGTACAGGCGCTCGACCCGCACCCCGTGCCGGTCCTCGAAGTCCGCCGCGAAGGCATGGAGAGCGGGGGTCGTGCGCCCGTAACCCCCGAAGTGGAACCGTTCGTCCAGCGACCAGTCCCCGCTCCGGGCCCCGAACGCCGCCACCTGGAGTCGTGCCGTCTCCGCTGCCAGGAACCCGCCCTTGAGCACCGGCACCCCCAGGGCCCGCTGCCCGGCGCCGAGGCCCGCGGCCAGGCCGGCCAGCGTGCCGCCGGTGCCGCAGGCCACGGCCACCACGTCGGTCCGCCCCCGGAGCTCCTCGCCGAGGGCGCGGCAGCCGCGTACCGCCGCCGCGTTGCTGCCGCCCTCCGGTACCACGTACGCGTGCTGCGCCCCTGCCGCCCGCAGCAGACCGGCCAGCACCTCCGGCTCGGCCTTGCGTCGGTACGTCGACCTGTCGACGAAGTGCAGCCGCATGCCGTCGGCCGCGCACCGCGCGAGGGAGGGGTTCAGGGGCCGGCCGGCCAGTTCCTCTCCCCGTACCACTCCCACCGTCGGGAAGCCGAGCAGGCGGCCCGCGGCGGCCGTGGCCCGCAGGTGGTTGGAGTACGCGCCGCCGAACGTGAGCAGCGGCCGGCCGGCCGCCGCCTCGATGTTCGGGACCAGCTTGCGCCACTTGTTGCCGATCAGGTCCGGGTGGATCAGGTCGTCCCGCTTGAGCAGCAGCCGGACCCCGTGCCGGTCGAAGCGGTCGTCGGCCACCTCCTGGAGCGGGGAGGGCAGCCGTGGGTCGAGTATGCCGGCGCTGGTCACGTCGTCATTGTCGCCCGGGACGGACGCCCGGTCGGCGGCCCGGGGGTCACTTCAGGCGGTCCCGGACGCGGTCGCGCAGCCAGGCCATCGAGAAGCCGCGCGGGTCCACCTTCCCCGGCTGCCACTCCAGGTGCCCGATCACCGACCGTTCCGACCACCCGTGCCGTCGGCACACCGCCGCGGCCACCCTCTCGATCGCCGTCAGCTGGGCCTGTGGCCAGGGATCCTCGCCGTCGCCGAGGTTCTCGCACTCGAAGCCGTAGAAATGCCGGTTGCCGTCGGTGTTCGCCTCGTTCTCCGGGGGCAGCGCCTTCTCGGCGATCACGGCCCGCAGGACGTCGTCGTCGCCGAGGCCCGCGTGGTTGACGCGGCCGTACCCGACCAGGTGGACCGTGCCGTCCTTGGTGATGACGCCGTGGCACAGCGGACCGGGCAGGCCGGGGCGGCCGTAGCGGCAGAGCCGGACGGCGCGGTCGGCGCCGTGGGTCGCGGTGTGGTGGATCATCACGCCGTGGACGGGGCCCCAGGGGCCCTTGTGGTTCCGGTTGTGTTCCCGCCAGTCGCCGACCTCGACGACGGTGACGCCCTCGTCCCGCAACGCGTCGAGGAGGGCGCCCGCGGACATGGGTGGGGCCATGACCGGCTCCTTCGTTTTCGTGGTGAGTGCGATGAAATCCATGAACTGATGGATTTTCGACATAAGTCCGCTTTCCCTGCCAGGGGGTCCGGGCTTGTTCGGATCACGTGCGAGCCGATCCGGACGAGCCGGGCAAGTCGCTGCGCCGCAGGGCAAGGGGGGCGTGAGGCGTCGTCATGCCCAGTAGTCCGATGATCTATTCCCGCTCTTTCGGGTAATGGCACGAACACGCTCGGTGATGACAGGGTTGCCCGTGAGACCGATGCGCGGGCAGTTCGGCGTCTGCGCAGGTATGGGAGGGCATTTCCTTATGTCGGTAGGCGAAGAGGTCCGCACGGATCAGGGCAAGCCGCAGCAGTCTCTGGACACGGCGGCAGCGCGGAACCTGGCCACCACGACCAAGTCCGCGCCACAGATGCAGGAGATCAGCTCCCGCTGGTTGCTGCGGTCACTGCCCTGGGTCGACGTGCAGGGCGGCACGTACCGGGTGAACCGGCGGCTCACCTACACGGTGGGGGACGGCCGTATCACCTTCCTGAAGACCGGCGACCGTGTCGAGGTCATCCCGGCGGAGCTGGGTGAACTCCCCATCCTGCGGGCGTACGAGGACCAGGAGGTACTGGGGGAGCTGGCCCAGCGCTGCCGGCAGCGGGACTTCGCCCCGGGCGAGGTCATCGCCTCGTTCGGCAACCAGGCGGACGAGGTGCACCTGCTCGCCCACGGCCGGGTGGAGAAGGTCGGCACCGGCCCGTACGGCGACGACGCGGTGCTGGGCGTCCTCGCCGACGGCGGCTACTTCGGCGAGCACGGTCTGCTCGACTCGGACGCCATCTGGGACTACACCGCCCGCGCGGACACGGCCTGCACCGTGCTGACCCTGTCCCGGCAGGACTTCGAGCAGGTCGCCGAGCGCGCCGACACGCTGCGCGAGCACCTTCAGCAGCTGCGCGCGATCCCCGAGCAGCGCACCAACAAGTACGGCGAGAAGGAGGTCGCCCTCGCGGCCGGCCACAGCGGCGAGCCCGACATCCCGCACACCTTCGTCGACTACGAGGCCCGTCCGCGCGAGTACGAACTGAGCATCGCCCAGACCGTGCTCCGCATCCACACCCGGGTCGCCGACCTCTACAACCAGCCGATGAACCAGACCGAGCACCAGTTGCGGCTCACCGTCGAGGCGTTGAAGGAACGCCAGGAGCACGAACTCATCAACAACCGGGAGTTCGGCCTGCTCAGCAACTGCCAGTACGACCAGCGGCTACAGCCGCACGACGGCGTGCCCAGCCCGGACGACATGGACGAACTGCTCAGCCGCCGACGGGGCACCAAGCTCTTCCTCGCCCACCCGCGCGCCATCTCGGCCTTCGGACGCGAGCTCAACAAGCGCGGACTGGTCCCGGAGACCGTCGAGATCGGCGGCAACCGCATCCCGACCTGGCGCGGGGTCCCGATCTACCCGTGCAACAAGATCCCGGTCACCGAGGCCAGGACCACCTCGATCATCGCCATGCGTACCGGCGAGTCGGAGCAGGGCGTCATCGGGCTGCGGCAGTCCGGTATCCCCGACGAGATCGAGCCGAGCCTGTCGGTCCGCTTCATGGGCATCAACGAGCAGGCCGTCATCAACTACCTGGTCACCGCCTACTACTCGGCGGCCGTCCTGGTCCCGGACGCCCTCGGAGTGCTGGAGAACGTCGAGATCGGCCGGTGGAGGTGACGTTTCCGCACTTGGCGGCCGTGTCCCCGCCCTCCGGGGCGGGTACACCCTCGGGGTACGTGCCGAGCCGGGGCGGAGACGCCACGGTCCGCGCACTCCGCGAGGGGGAGGCCATGACCGAGTTCGTGACGGAGAGGCAGCACCCTGCCACGGCGGTGCCGCCGGGCAGGACCGAGACGCTCGACGGGGCCGAGGCGGCGGCCATACTGGAGCGGGCCCGGGGGTCCGTCGACCCCGAACTGCGCGCGGCCGTCGAGTCGTTGCCCGGTTCCATGCGGCGGATCGCGCGCTACCACTTCGGCTGGGAGCACGTGGACGGCACCCCCGCGGTGGGCAGCGCAGGCAAGGCCATCCGGCCCGCGCTGGTCCTCGCCGCCGCCGAAGCGCTCGGCGGCCCGCGGGCCCGCGCGTCCGCCGTACGGGCCGCGGCCGCCGTGGAGCTGGTGCACAACTTCACCCTGCTGCACGACGACGTCATGGACCGGGACACCTCCCGCAGGCACCGGCCCACCGTCTGGACCGTGTTCGGTGACTCCGACGCGATCCTCGCCGGGGACGCGCTCCAGGCACTGGCCCTCAGGCTGCTCGCCGAGGACCCGCACCCGGCGTCCGGGCCGGCCGCCGCCCGCCTCGCGCAGTGCGTCCTCGAACTGTGCGCCGGGCAGCACGCGGACACGGCCATGGAGAACAGGGCGCCCCACGAGGTCACCCTCGACGAGGTGCTCGACATGGCCGAGGCCAAGACCGGGGCGCTGCTCGGCTGCGCCTGCGCCCTGGGCGCCCTCTACGCCGGGGCGGACGAGGAGGAGGTCGGGGCGCTCGACGGCTTCGGCCGGCAGGCCGGACTCGCCTTCCAGCTGATCGACGACGTCATCGGGATATGGGGCGACCCTCGGCGCACCGGCAAGCCGGCCGGTGCCGACCTGGCCGCCCGCAAGAAGTCCCTGCCGGTCGTCGCGGCCCTCACCTCCGGCAGTCCGGCCGCCGGTGAACTCGCCGAGCTGTACGCCACACCTCATGTGCGGGCCGACGCCGACGAGATCGCGCGTACCGCGCTGGCCGTGGAGCGGGCGGGCGGCCGGGACTGGGCGCAGGCCGAGGCGGCCGACCGGATGGCCCGGGCGATGCAGGAACTCACCCGTGCCGTGCCCGACCCCGAGCCGGCCGGTGGCCTGCTCGCGCTCGCCGAGTTCGTGACCCGGCGCAGCAGATGAAGACCCCGGAGTCCCCGGGCCCGCGCGGCTCCTGACCCCGCACGGATCCCCGGGGACTCCGGTCCGACGGGTCCCGCACATCCCCACGGCGTGCGGGGCCCGCCGTCTCCCCGTGCCGGACCGTCCCGAGGCGCCGCGCCCGGTACCCGCCTACGCTGAGGACATGGACGGCCGGAAGCAGGTCTGTCCCGTCTGCGGGCAGGCCGTGGAGAGTGTCGTGCGGCGGCACAAGACGCTGGGCGCCTGGGTGCCGGTCTGGGGTCCCGGGGCCTGCCGCAATCCGGAATGCGGCGAGTACGCCGGATCCGGCGCCCCGAAGCGGTCCCCCGCGCGGTCCCGGCCGCAGCGCTCCGAGCAGCCGGACCCCGGCCCGCCACGGTCTCCGCAGGCCCCGCGGTCTCCCCAGACCCCACGGTCTTCGCAGGCGCGGTCTCCGCAGGCCCCGCCGTCCCCGGGTCCGGAGCGCAGGCCGCCGGAGGCCCCACGGGGAGAGCCGACGCCGTAGCGTGAGCGCATGACCGGACTGCCGAACATCCTGCACATCACCGAGAACTCCCGGTGGGAGGAGGCCCGCGCACGCGGCACCTACGAGATCTCCACCCGTGGCCGCACCCTCCAGGAGGAGGGCTTCATCCACTGCTCGACCGAGGACCAGCTCCCCCAGGTCGCGGCGTTCCTGTACGGGTCCTACGACGGACCGGACGAACTGGTGGTGCTGGTCGTGGACCCGGCGCGGGTCGGTGTACCGGTGAAGTGGGAGGCGGTGAAGCCGGGTGGCGAGGAGTTCCCGCACGTGTACGGTCCGATCCCGGTCACGGCCGTGGTGGATGTGCGGCCCTGGCGGTGACGGCAGGGAGGCCACCGGTCTCCGGGTCCCGGCCGGTCAGGCAGTAGACGCCGCCCGCCGGGTCCCGCAGCACCGTCCAGTGCCGGCCGTCGGCCACATGCAGGGCACCCAGTTCCTCGTGCCGGGCCCGGGTCGCGGCGATGTCCGCGCAGGCCAGGTCCAGGTGGGCGGCGGCGGGCTGTTCGGCGGCCAGCCGCTGGAGCAGGATCCGCAGGGGCAGCCCGGCCGGTGGCCTGAGCACCCGGAACTCCGGCAGCGAGCCGGTCAGCAGCTCCCAGCCGGTCAGCTCCGCCCAGAACACGGTCTCGGCCTCGTACGCGGACGGCGGGATGTCCAGGCTGACCTGGTCGAGCCGGCTGCCCGCCACCACCGGCGGCCGTACCGACTCGCCGTGCCAGGGCACCGCGCACCACAACAGCCCGGCGGGCGACCGCAGTACGGCCCAGCCCTCGTGCTCGGCGACCGGCTCCGCCCCCAGTTCCCGGGCCCGCCGCACCAGGCCAGCCACATCCTCGGCGCACAGGTCCAGGTGGGCGCCGCCGAGGCCGTCGCCGACGCCCTGGACCTTGACGCAGGCGTCCGCGGCGGCGACCGGCAGCAGGGTCGTGAACTCGCCGTCGGTGCCGCGCGGCGCGGACAGCCGGGTGTCCGTGACGGCCGTCCAGAAGGCCTGGGCGGCACCGAGGCGGTCGGCGGGGCGGTCGGCGAAGGCGTACGTCCAGCGGATGGTCATGGACGGGATCGTAGGGGCACTACGTGTCGCGGCGTTCGGTGAAGCGCAGCAGGTTGCCCGCCGGGTCCCGGAACGCGCAGTCGCGTACGCCCCAGTGCTGGTCCATCGGCTCCTGGATGACGTCCCCGCCGTACTCCCGCACCCGTTCGTACAGCGCGTCGCAGTCGGTGGTGGAGAAGATCACTCCGCGCAGCATGCCCTTGGCGAGCAGTTCGGCCATGGCCTGCCGGTCGGCGGGGGAGGCGTCGGGGTTGGCGCCGGGCGGCTCCAGCACGATCTCCACGCCCGGCTGCTGCGGCGAGCCGACGGTCACCCACCGCATCCCCTCGAACTCCACGTCGTTGTGGACCTCCAGGCCGAGGACGTCAAGGTAGAAGGCCAGCGCCTTGTCGTGGTCGTCGACGGCGATGAAACACTGCGCGAGTTTTACGTCCATGGGCTCAGGCTAGGCGCAGCCGGGCCGGGACGGCGGGTCAGCTCATGGCCCAGACGTAGGGATCGTGGGCGGGGCGGGGAGCGGGTGGGGCGTCGGCGGAGACGAAGGGAGCCTGCCGAGGGCCGGCGCGGTGGGCCGCGAGGACGTCCATGACCACGGTGTCCGCGGCCGACAGCAGGGCGAGCAGGAGGTGGAGCGGTTCCACACGGCGTTGGCCGAGCCGGTCGGCCTCCTGCGGCGCCCGCGCCAGCAGGGCACCGGTCGCACCGCTGAGCGGCAGGTGGTCGCCCGGTTCCACGGTGCCCCGGCCGAGGGCGTCGATCACCCCGCCGCGCAGCGCCTCGGCGGGCGCGCCCAGCACCCGTACCGTCTCCGCCCCGTCCAGGTCGAGCAGTGCCAGCAGGACGTGTCCCGGCTCGACGTACCAGTGCCGCAGCTCCCGGGCCCGCGCACCGGCGGCGTCGACGACGTCCAGCGCCCGGTCACCGAACCTCTCGTACCCCATCGCCCGCCTCCGTCAGGTCCGCCAGGTCCGTCCGTGCCCTGCGGGTGTGCGGATGCTCCGCCCCCAGCACCCGCTCCCGTACCGTCACCACCTCGCGCAGCAGGGTCCGTGCCTCCTCCTCGGCGCCGCTCAGAGCCAGGTTGCGGGCCAGCAGATGCCGGGTCCGCAGGGTGTGCGGGTGGTCCGGGCCGAGGACCCGGCCCCGGTCGGTGAGGAGCACCCGGAGCATCCCGGCCGCCTCCTCGCGGTGCCCGGCCTCGCCGAGGTTGACGGCGAGGAACTGGCGGGTGCGCAGGGTGTCCTCGTGGTCGGGGCCGAGCAGGCGCAGCTGGTCGCCGAGGAGCGGGCGCAGCAGCTCGGCGGCCTCGGCGGGGCCGCCCGCGCCGCCCAGGCTGTGCGCGTGGGACTGACGGCCGCGCAGGGTGTCGGGGTGCTCGGCGCCCAGCAGCCTGGTCTGTGCCTCGACGGTCTCCCGGAGCTGCTCGGCGGCCCCCGCCCAGTCCCCGGCCTTGCCCTGCGCGACGGCGTGCTCGTGCCGTCCCCGCAGCTCGGGCGGAGCGGTCGCGGCGAACGCCCGGTTGGTGCCGAGGGCGACGGAGTGGGCGGTGCCGGCGCTCCGGTTGAGCGGGGTGGGCAGGCCCTCGGCGGCCATGACGGCCCGCAGCCGGCGGTACAGGTCCTCGACCGTGAGCAACTCGGGTCCGCCGGGGATCCCGTCGCGCAGCAGCCGTATCAACCGGCCGGAGAACGCCGTGTGTTCCTCGCCGGGCAGGGCGAGGGCGACCTGGTCGCGCTGGGCGGAGGTGAGGACGTAGCTGCCGGCCACCTCCAGCTGGCCGAGCCGCTCGGCCGTGCCGCCGCCGAGCGAGTCGCCGAGGGCCCGGCCGGAGAAGCAGCAGTCGAGGACGACCACCTTGGCGGCGGCGGGGGAGTCCAGCACGGCGTCGCGGAGTTTGTCGTACTCCAGCGAGTTGAACTCGGGTGCCGCCCAGCGGCTGTCGGGGAGCGCCAGGTACAGCGAGTGGCGGCGGCCGGCGACCAGGCCGTGCCCGGCGTAGTGGACCAGCAGCAGGTCCTCGGCGTCGGCGACGGCCGAGCGCAGCCGGTCGCCGACCGTGCGCAGGTCGCCGTCGTCGAGCAGGACCGTGCAGTGGCTCTCGGGGACGATTCCGTGACCGGGGTCGGTGAGCAGCTCGCGCAGGTCGGTGACGGTCCGCGCGACGGCCGGCAGGCCGGGCAGGGCCGGGTCGGAGTAGCGGCTCGCGCCGATCAGGACGATCCGGGAGCGCCCGCGGTCGGGGAGGCGCACGTCACGCCCGCGGATCCTGGTGCTCGTCCAGGGCCTGCCGCAGCAGCCGGGCCAGGTCCTCGCCGTCGACCCGTCTGGCGTCGATCTCGATCGCCGGGCCGTGCTCGCGTCTGATGCTCAGCTTCACGTCGCTGCGGCGCGGCTGGGTGATCCAGGCACGCAGGCAGGACGCGAGCACGGTGAGCGGACCGCCCGCGCCCAGCAGCACGGACACCGTGTCGAGAGGGACGCCCAGGTGCCCCTCGACCGGTGCGCCGCCGACCGGCCGGACCCGGCCGGTCAGCGCCGGCTCGCCCCTGAGCCAGTCGGTCAGGGACTCGGCGTGCCGGACCGGATCGGGACTCAGCACGGAGATGAATGCGGTTGCCACGGCTCCCCCGGGTGCTCTGACAGACCTTGTCGGGCAACTGATACGACGATGACCGTCAGTGTACGGCGGGAGAGCGCGGAGTGACCGGGGCTGTGGACGAACCGTGACCGGGGCCGTGGACGAACCGCGGTCAGTACGGCCGGCGGCGGGGCCGGGTGAACGTACGGGCCACGCAGGACGGGATCACCGTGCTCTCCTCGTGGTCCCGCGCCCGGTACGCGCTCGGTGTCTCGCCGACCAGTTCGGTGAACCGGGAGCTGAAGGACCCCAGGGACGTACAGCCGACCGCCATGCACACCTCCGTCACGGTGAGGTCGCCGCGCCGCAGCAGCGCCTTGGCCCGCTCGACCCGCCGGGTCATCAGATAGCTGTACGGCGTCTCCCCGAAGGCCTTGCGGAAACTGCGCTGGAAGTGGCCGGCCGACATGAGGGCGGTGCGCGCCAGTTCCGCCATGTCGAGGGGTTCGGCGAACTCGCGGTCCATGCGGTCGCGCGCCCGGCGCAGCCGCCGCAGGTCCTCCAGGGTCATCGCCCCAGCATGGCACGCACATTCGCCACACGGACCGGGTTTGTTCTTGGACGTTCGTTTCCCTTCAGTTCTCGCGTAATTGGCCATCGCTTGTTTGCATTAAGGAATGGACCACATCACGTTCCTCGTGGCGGTCGTGATCGTCACAGCGCTTGCTTTCGACTTCACCAACGGCTTCCACGACACGGCGAACGCGATGGCCACCTCCATCGCGACCGGTGCCCTCAAACCGAAGACGGCGGTTCTGATCAGTGGTGCCCTCAACCTGGTGGGAGCCTTCCTCTCCACCGAGGTCGCCAAGACGATCTCCGGCGGCATCGTGAACGACGCCAAGGTGACGCCGGGCATGATCTTCGCGGGACTCGTGGGAGCGATCCTGTGGAATCTGCTGACCTGGCTGGTGGGTCTGCCGTCCAGTTCCTCGCACGCCCTGTTCGGCGGGCTGATCGGCGCGGTGTGGGTCGGTGCCGGTTCCGGGGCCGTGAACTTCGACAAGGTGGTCGAGAAGATCATCATCCCCGCCTTCGCCTCCCCGGTGGTCGCCGGCGTGGCCGCGCTGATCGCGACGTACTGCGCCTACAAGCTCACCGCCCGCGGCCGTGCGGGCTCCGTGACCAAGGGCTTCCGGCTCGGGCAGATCGGCTCGGCCTCGCTGGTCTCGCTCGCGCACGGCACCAACGACGCCCAGAAGACCATGGGCATCATCACCCTGACCCTGATATCCGTCGGCGCGCTGCCGGACGGGGCCGGCCCGCCGGTCTGGGTCATCACCACCGCCGGTCTCGCCATCGGTCTCGGCACCTACATCGGCGGCTGGCGGATCATCCGCACCATGGGCAAGGGCCTGACCGAGATCCAGTCCCCGCAGGGCTTCGCGGCGGAGACCGCCTCCACGGCCGTCATCCTGACCTCGGCCCACATGGGTTTCGCCCTGTCCACCACCCAGGTCGCCTCCGGCTCCATCCTCGGCGCGGGCCTCGGCCGGCGGCTGGCGGAGGTCCGCTGGGGTGTCGCGGGCCGCATGGTCGCCGCCTGGGTGATCACACTGCCCTGCGCGGCACTGGTCGGCGGCATCTCCGCGTACGCCGTCAAGCACGGCGGCAACTTCGGCACGGTCGTGGTCGCACTGGTCGGCGCGGCGCTCGCGGCCGGCATCGTCCTGCTGTCGCGGCGCAACCCGATCGACGCGAAGAACGTCAACGACGGCCACCAGGTCGCCATCCGCACCGAACCGCCGTCCCACGTCGGCACCGCCGCCTGAATCCGGGAGTTCCCATGAGCATCGACTGGACCTCACTCGGGCAGGTCACCGCGGTGAGCATCGGAGTTACATTCGCAGTGGTGGTCGTCTTCGCCTTCGGCGTCCTCGGCCTCTCCCGCTACGAGGGCGCAAAGGAGCAGGGCGGCACCAGCACCGCCGGCATCGCCCAGGCCGGGCTGTGCTTCCTCGCCTGCGCGGCGGTGGTGGCGTACGGCATCTACCTGATCGTGCCGCAGTTCCACTGACCCCGACCCCCGACCCCCCGACTCGCTGAGGAGGACTGGATGACGACGCCGGACCTGCTGTCCGACCTGGCCGATCTGGCCGACCTGAAGGTCGACTACAGCGACCCGGACGACCCCGTACTCATCCGCCCGGACGGTTCCCCGATCGACACCTGGCGGGAGAACTACCCGTACGCCCAGCGCATGGAGCGCAAGGAGTACGAGTGGCACAAGCGGCTGCAACAGATCGAACTGCTGAAACTGCAAAGCTGGATCAAGGAGACCGGGCGCCGGATCGTCATCGTCTTCGAGGGACGCGACGCGGCCGGCAAGGGCGGCACCATCAAGCGCTTCACGGAGCACCTGAACCCCCGTGGCGCGCGCGTCGTGGCGCTGGAGAAGCCCACCGAGCGCGAGAGCGGGCAGTGGTACTTCCAGCGGTACGTCCAGTACCTCCCCACCGCGGGCGAGATCGTGATGTTCGACCGGTCCTGGTACAACCGGGCCGGTGTCGAGCGGGTCATGGGCTTCTGCTCGGACGACCAGTACCGCCGCTTCATGCGCCAGGCGCCGCTGTTCGAGCGGATGCTGGTGGACGACGGGGTGGACCTGGTGAAGTTCTGGTTCTCGGTCTCGCAGGGCGAGCAGCGGACCCGCTTCACCATCCGCCAGGTCGACCCGGTACGGCAGTGGAAGCTCAGCCCGATGGACCTGGCCTCGCTGGACCGCTGGGACGACTACACGGCCGCGAAGGTCGAGATGTTCCGGGAGACGGACACCGAGTACGCGCCCTGGACCGTGGTGAAGAGCAACGACAAGAAGCGGGCCCGGGTCGAGGCCATGCGCAGTGTGCTGGCCCGCTTCGACTACGCCGACAAGGACGAGGAGGTCGTCGGCAGCCCCGACCCCCGGATCGTGGGCGCGGCGGCCGGCCTCCTGGAGGCCGGTGAGGACGACCGGGACGGCATGCGCTAGCACCGGGAGCGCGGAGGGCAGGGACGGCGTGCGCCGACGCCGGCAGCGCGGAGGGCCGGCCGGGCCCCGGCCGGCCCTTTCGCATGGCGGAACGCGGTGGACACGCCTCGGCGCGACCACCGAGGATCGGCCGCATGATCCGAGCCGCCACCGAGGACGACATCGCCGCGATCCGCGCGATGATCCGTGAACTCGCCGCCTACGAACGGGCCGTCGAACAGGCCCGGGCCACCGAGGAGCAGCTCCGCGAGGCGCTGTTCGGCCCCCACCCCGCGGCCCACGCGCTGATCGCCGAGGACGACACCACGGGCGAGGCGGTGGGCTACGCCCTGTGGTTCCCGCGCTTCTCCACCTGGACCGGCACCCGCGGCATGCACCTGGAGGACCTGTACGTACGACCGCAGGCGCGCGGTGGCGGCCATGGCAGGGCCCTGCTCGCCGCCCTCGCCGCGCTCTGTCTGCGCAGCGGGTTCGAGCGCTTTGAGTGGTGGGTGCTGGACTGGAACGAACCGGCGATCGGCTTCTACAAGTCGCTCGGCGCGGACTTCCTGGACGAGTGGCGCGTCTGCCGCCTCACCGGCGACGGCCTGAGCGCGCTGGCGTCCGCGGCGGACGCCCCGTAGCCGGGAGAACGCGGGGAGGACGCGGGGAGAGGCCGGGAGGGGCCGGGAAAAAGACCGCACCCGAACCCCCGGTACGCCGTGGACGGCGGGCCGACGGGCCGGGTGCGGCAGGACCAGACCTTCGCAACCGAAAAGGCGCGGGGTCAGGCCTTCTTGGTCTCCCAGAAGATCTTGTCGATCTGGGCGATGTAGTCCAGGGCCTTCTGGCCGGTGGCCGGGTCCGTGGAGGCCTTGGCCGCGGAGAGGGCCTTCAGGGTGTCGTTCACGAGCTGGTGCAGCTCGGGGTACTTCTCGAAGTGCGGGGGCTTGAAGTAGTCGCTCCACAGCACCGAGACGTGGTGCTTGGCGAGCTCGGCACGCTGCTCCTTGATGACGGTGGCGCGCGCCTGGAAGTGCGGGTCGTCGTTGGCGGCCATCTTCTCCTGCACGGCCTTCACCGACTCCGCCTCGATGCGGGCCTGGGCCGGGTCGTACACACCGCAGGGCAGGTCGCAGTGTGCGCTGACCTTGACCTTGGGGGCAAACAGGCGGGAAAGCATGGAGCATTCCTTCCTCGTGATCGTCTTCTCAGGTGGGACATTACTCCCTGGGAAGCGTGATTTCGCGAGTGCCCCCATGGGCTTAGGACAAAAGTCCAGGGTCAGACTGAGACTGGTGGAGGAACGGACCGGGGAGGTGCCGGGGATGCCGGAGCTGTCGCAGGAGACCGAGCGGGGGAGGGGCGCCGCGCCCTTCGGGCTGGCCGAGGTGACCGGCCCGTCGATGGTGCCCACGCTGTACCAGGGGGATCAGCTCCTGGTGCGGTACGGGGCCCGGGTGCGGCCCGGTGACGTGGTCGTCCTGCGTCATCCTTTCCAGCAGGACCTGCTGGTCGTCAAGCGCGCCGTGGAGCCGCGCGAGGGCGGCTGGTGGGTGCTCGGGGACAACGCGTACGCGGGCGGGGACAGCACGGACTACGGGACCGTGCCGGAGGAACTGATCCTCGGCCGGGCCCTGTTCCGCTGGCGGCCGCTGCGGGCCGGTCAGCGCTCGCCGCTGGCGGTGGCGCGCTGGGCGCTCTCGGCCGCGAGGCCGGTGCTGCCCGATCGCGCGGGCCGGTCCGGGCGTTCCGCCTCCAGGCGTTTGCGGGCCCGGTAGGCGGCCACGTTGGCGCGGGTCGCGCAGCGGTCCGAGCAGTAGCGCCGGGAGCGGTTGGTGGACGTGTCGAGGTAGGCGTTGCGGCACGGCGCCGCCTCGCACAGGCCGAGGCGGTCGACGCCGTACTCGGTGAGGTGGAAGGCCAGGCCCATCGCCGCGATCGCCGCGTACCCGGCGGTGGCGTTGGAGGGGTGGTCGGCGAGGTGCATGTGCCACAACGGGCGGCCGTCCTCGTCCCGGTGGTCGTGCCCGGAGATCTGCGGGCTGACCGGGAACTCCAGCAGGAGTGAGTTCAGCAGGTCGACCGCGAGGGTCTCCTCGCCCTTGTCGGCCGCCTCGAAGACCGCGCGCAGCCGGCCCCGTACCGAGCGGAAGCGGGTGACGTCGGCGTCGGTGGCGCGCCGGGCGGCCTGCTGGTTGCCGCCGAAGAGGTCGCGGACGGCCTCGACCGAGGTCAGGGCGTCCCTGCCCCGGCCCGGTTCCTCACTGTTGACGAGCCGGACGGCGTAATCCGAGTAATAGGCCAGTTCCACTTGTAGTCCTTACGGGGGCGCTCTATGGTCGGTGTGCGGTCGGGTAACAGCCGGTCGTGCTTCCAGGGTATTACGGGACCGGGATGGTGGAGGGTTGCCATGAGCGACATCAGCGACGTCACGACGGCCGTGGCCGGAGCCGACTGGGGCGCCTGGCAGGAGAGCTGGGACCGGCAGCAGGAGTGGTACATGCCGGACCGCGAGGAACGGTTCCGGATCATGCTCGACATGGTCGAGGCGTTCGTCGGCACGGCGCCCCGCGTCCTCGACCTGGCCTGCGGCACCGGCAGCATCACCGCCCGGCTGCTGGCCCGCTTCCCGGACGCGGTGAGCACCGGGGTCGACCTCGACCCGGCCCTGCTCGCCATCGCCGAGGGCACCTTCGCGGGCGACGACCGGGTCACGTTCGTCACCGCCGACCTCAAGGATCCCGAGTGGCCGGCGCGGCTGCCGTACGACTCGTACGACGCCGTCCTCACCGCCACGGCCCTGCACTGGCTGCACAGCGAACCCCTCGCGGCCCTCTACGGTCAGGTCGCGGGACTCGTCCGCGACGGCGGTGTCTTCATGAACGCGGACCACATGATCGACGACAGCACGCCCCGGATCAACGCGGCGGAACGGGCGCGGCGGCACCGTGACATGGATCAGGCCAAGGCGGCGGGGGCACTGGACTGGGCCGAATGGTGGCAGCTGGCCGCCCAGGACCCGGTGCTCGCCGGGCCGACCGCCCGCCGGTTCGAGATCTACGGCGAGCACGCGGACGGGGACATGCCCTCGGCCCGGTGGCACGCGCGCGTGCTGCGCGAGAAGGGGTTCGGGGAGGCCAGGCCGGTGTGGTGCTCGCCCTCGGACACGCTGCTGCTGGCCCTCAAGTAGCGGCGGCGGCAGAACGGGCGGCAGCGCGAAGGGGCGGTACGGGCATCCCGTACCGCCCCTTCGCGCCGAGGCGCGCGCTACTGGCCGTGCGCTGTGCGCTGTGTGCTACAGCACCTTCGACAGGAACGACTTCGTCCGGTCGTGCTGCGGGTTGGTCAGGACGTCACGCGGATGGCCGGACTCCACCACCACGCCGTCGTCCATGAAGACCAGGCTGTCGCCCACCTCGCGGGCGAACCCCATCTCGTGGGTGACGACGATCATCGTCATGCCGTCCTCGGCCAGGTCCCGCATCACGTCCAGCACCTCGCCGACCAGCTCCGGGTCGAGCGCGGACGTCGGCTCGTCGAACAGCATCAGCTTCGGCTGCATGGCGAGCGCCCGCGCGATCGCGACCCGCTGCTGCTGGCCGCCGGAGAGCTGCGCCGGGTAGTGCCCGGTACGGTCGCCGAGACCGACCCGGTCCAGCAGACGCTGCGCCCGCTCCCGGGCCACGGCCTTGGACTCGCCCTTGACCTGGACCGGCGCCTCCATGACGTTCTCCAGCGCCGTCATGTGGGGGAAGAGGTTGAAGCGCTGGAACACCATGCCGATGTCCCGCCGCTGCGCCGCGACCTCCTTCTCCTTCAGCTCGTAGAGCTTGTCGCCGTGCTGGCGGTAGCCGACCAGCTGGCCGTCGACGTAGAGGCGGCCCGCGCTGATCTTCTCGAGATGGTTGATGCACCGCAGGAACGTGGACTTGCCGGAACCGGACGGGCCGATCAGGCAGAACACCTCACGCGGCAGCACCTCCAGGTCGATGCCCTTGAGGATGTGCGCGAGTCCGAACGACTTGTGCACCCCCTCCGCCTTGACCATCGGGGCGCCGCTGCTCGGCGGGGTGATGTCCTTGACGAGAGAGCTCATCGGGCCACCTCCGGGCGACGGAACGAAGCCCACTGGGACAGGTTCCTGCGCAGGCGCTGCAACGGGGTCGGCGGCAGGCTGCGCGAGGAACCGCGGGCGTAACGGCGCTCGATGTAGTACTGGACGATGCTGAAGATCGTGGTCAGCAGCAGGTACCAGATGGAGGCCACGAAGTACATCTCGACCACCGCCAGCGAGGTGCTGGAGATGTCCGTGGCCCGTTTGATCAGCTCGTTGAACTGGACCACGTACGCCAGTGACGAGGTCTTGAGCATGTTGATGAACTCGTTGCCCGTCGGCGGCACGATGACCCGCATCGCCTGCGGCAGGATCACCCGGCGCAGGGTCTTGCCCTGGGTCATGCCCAGCGCGTGCGAGGCCTCCGTCTGCCCCTCGTCGACCGACTGGATGCCGGCCCGGACGATCTCCGACATGTACGCGGCCTCGTTGAGGCCGAGACCCAGCAGCGCGGCCAGGAACGGCGTCATGACCTGGTTCATCTCGTCCTTGTAGAACCCCAGGTTCAGGATGGGGAAGACGAGCGCGATGTTGTACCAGAGCAGCAGCTGGACCAGGACCGGAGTGCCCCGGAAGAACCAGACGTAGAACCAGGCCACCGTGCTGGTCACCGGGTTCGAGGACATCCGCATGATCGCCAGGATCACGCCGAGGACCAGGCCGAGCGCCATGGCGAGCACCGAGATGTACAGGGTGTGCCAGGCACCCGACAGGATCGTCCCGTCGGTGAGGTAGTCCGGGACGACGCCGTAGTTGATGTTCGCGTTGGAGAACGCGACACCGATCAGCACCAGGACGGCGATGACCACCGCCGCGGCCACCCAGCGGCCGTAGTGGCGTACCGGGATGGCCTTGATCTGCTCCGGCGGCACCGAGGCCGCCGGAGTCTTGTCGACCGTGTCAGTCACAGTGACAGCCCTTCATAGACCTTGTCGGCCCTCAGTCGTGCCCGAGGCCGTTCAGGAGCCGCCGTTGACCTTGCCCTCGGTGACCGCGCCCTGGGTGACGTTCCACTTGGCGAGGATCTTCTGGTAGTCGCCGTTCTTGATGATGGCGTCCACCGCGGCCTGGAGCGCGTCGCGCAGCTGGGTGTTCTCCTTGCTGACCGCGATGCCGTACGGGCCGGCCTCGATCTGGTCGCCGACGACCTCGAAGTCCTTGCCGCCGCCGGAGGTCTTGGCGTTGTAGGCGGCGACCGGGAAGTCGTTCAGGTCGGCGACGGAGGCGCCCTGCTTCAGCCGGAGCAGCGCCTCGGGGTCGGTGTCGAAGGTCTGAAGGGTGATGGCCTTGTTGCCGTCCTTCGTACACTTCGTGCTCTGCGCCTTGGCGATGCCCTCGGACGTGGTGCCCTTCTGGAGGGCCACGACCTTGCCGCACAGGTCGTCCAGCGACTTGATGCCCTTCGGGTTGCCCTTCTGGACCAGGATCGAGGTGCCTGCGGTGAAGTAGTCGACGAAGTCGACGCCGTTGCCGACCTTCTTGCCGGTGTCGGAGTCGATGCCGTTCTGGCGGTCCTTGGTGTCGTTCATCGCCGACATGATCACGTTGAAGCGGTTGGCCTGGAGGCCCACGATCAGCTGGTCGAACTTGCCGTTCTGGAAGTCGAACTTCACGCCCAGCTGCTTGCCCAGCGCCTCCGCGATGTCCGGGTCGACACCGACGGCCTTGCCGTTCTCCATGTACTCGACCGGCGGGTAGGCGATGTCGGAGCCCACCTTGATCACACCGGCCTTGCGGATGTCGGCGGGCAGCTTGCTCGCCAGCGGGGCGGAAGAGGACCCCGCGGAGGACGACGAGCCGCCGTCACTGCCCTTGTCCGTGTGGTCGCCGCAGCCGGTGAGCAGCAGGGTGCCTGCGACCGCGATCGCACCGAACGCTGCGGTCCTGGAGCGCGCGACGGTGGTACGACGGGTGGAGCTTGCGGTCATGGTGGGTTCCTCCGGCGGTGGATTGAACAAGCCGATATACCGATGTGTCTGATATGTCGATATGCCGATGGGTCGACGGAAACACACACCTTCGGGTGTCGCGACCTCGTGGGTTTACGGCATCCTGCCATTGGGATTGCTCCATACAGGTGTGCGACGATGTCAAAATCGGATAACGGGTGAACCCCGAACCGCGTCAGGCTGCACCTCTGCGGCCCCTCGCCCCCGCGCATCTGCGGGAATTCGACGCTCTGACCGGAAGATCTTCGGTTCATCTCCGGTCCATCTCACGCTGTGGTCGGCCGCCGTCTCGCGGCCGTCCGGCCGCTCATCTGTCGACTACCTACGACATCCGTGATGTGACCTTGCACCTATTCGACTCGTCGCGGGTGCCGCCCGTCCGGTAAGAAGGGTCATTACACCCCTCATCCGGGGCTCAGGGCGCGTGTGCGGCGCGCCCGTCGCGCAGGTGCTCGTACGTGCCACCTCGTACGTATCAGTGATCGGGCCCTGCGCGGTGCCCGCCCACCCCCTCACCGGGAGTGGCCGACCCTCAAACCATGCATACCTAAGGGGTAAGACAAGTGGCAGCGGAGATCGTCAATCCTCGCAGCGACAGCACGGCGGACCAGGACGGCGGGGCCGAGCCCCTCGATTCCTTCGATCCGGCGTTCGCGCTGCACCGCGGCGGCAAGATGGCTGTGCAGGCCACCGTGCCGCTCCGTGACAAGGACGACCTTTCCCTCGCGTACACGCCCGGAGTCGCGCGCGTGTGCACCGCGATCGCGGAGCAGCCCGAGCTGGTCAACGACTACACCTGGAAGTCGTCCGTCGTCGCCGTCGTCACCGACGGTACGGCCGTGCTCGGACTCGGGGACATCGGCCCCGAGGCCTCCCTCCCGGTGATGGAGGGCAAGGCGATCCTCTTCAAGCAGTTCGGCGGTGTGGACGCGGTCCCGATCGCCCTCGACTGCACCGGCGTCGACGAGATCGTGGAGACCGTCGTCCGGCTCGCCCCCTCGTTCGGCGGAGTCAACCTGGAGGACATCTCGGCACCGCGGTGCTTCGAGATCGAGCGCCGGCTCCAGGAGCGGCTGGACATCCCGGTCTTCCACGACGACCAGCACGGCACGGCCGTGGTGACGCTGGCGGCGCTGCGGAACGCGGCACGGCTCAGCCGGCGTGAGATCGGGCAGCTGCGGGCGGTGATCTCGGGCGCCGGCGCGGCCGGGGTCGCCATCGCCAAGATGCTGGTCGAGGCCGGTATCGGCGACGTCGCCCTCGCCGACCGCAAGGGCATCATCTCGGCCGACCGCGACGACCTCACCGACGTCAAGCGCCAGGTCGCCGGGTTCACCAACAAGGCCGGGCTCAAGGGCACCCTCGAGGACGCGCTGGCCGGCGCCGACGTCTTCATCGGCGTCTCCGGCGGCACGGTTCCGGAGGAGGCCGTCGCCTCCATGGCGGAGGGCTCCTTCGTCTTCGCCATGGCCAACCCGAACCCCGAGGTGCACCCCGACGTCGCCCACAAGTACGCGGCGGTCGTGGCCACCGGACGGTCGGACTTCCCGAACCAGATCAACAACGTGCTGGCGTTCCCCGGGATCTTCGCCGGGGCCCTCCAGGTGCGGGCCTCCCGGATCACCGAGGGCATGAAGATCGCGGCGGCGGAGGCACTGGCGGCGGTCGTCGGCGACGATCTCGCCGCCGACTACGTCATCCCGTCTCCGTTCGACGAGCGGGTCGCGCCCGCGGTGACCGCGGCGGTCGCGGCTGCCGCGCGCGCCGAGGGCGTCGCCCGGCGGTAGCTTTCGTGGCCCCGTCCGCTTCCGGCGGGCGGGGCCATTTCTTTGCCTGCCCGCCCACCCGTTCGGGTGCGTGGGGGCTCCCGCCCCGGTCGGCCGCACGGGGGTGGTGGCGGTCGCGTGGGCGGGTGCCGGCCGGTGGGGCTGGTCGCGCCCGCGCGGCGGAGCCGCATGCCGGACACAGCCTCGCGCCCCTGCGGGGCGCCTCGTACGCGGGGCGTCCCGCGCAAGAGGGGATGTGTCACAGGAGCCCCCGGTTTCGCCATCGGCTTCCGGAACCTATCGTCGGCCCTATGTTCGCCGTCTACGCCGCCCGAATCGACCGCGACCAGCCGCTCTCCGGACTTGAGTTGGGGGACCGTCCCGCCCCAACGGCCCGGCCCGGCTGGAGCACCGTCGACGTCCGGGCCGCCTCCCTCAACCATCACGACCTCTGGTCCCTGCGCGGTGTCGGTCTCCCGGAGGACCGGCTGCCGATGATCCTCGGCTGCGACGCCGCCGGCGTCGACGAGGACGGCAACGAGGTCGTCCTGCACTCCGTGATCGGGCAGAGCGGTCACGGGGTCGGTCCGCACGAGCCCCGGTCCATCCTCACCGAGCGCTACCAGGGCACCTTCGCCGAGCAGGTGGCCGTGCCCACCTGGAACATCCTGCCCAAGCCCAGGGAGCTCTCCTTCGCGGAGGCCGCCTGTCTGCCGACGGCCTGGCTGACGGCGTACCGGATGCTCTTCACCAACGCGGGTGTCCGCCCCGGTGACGCGGTCCTCGTGCAGGGCGCGGGCGGCGGTGTCGCCACGGCCGCCATCGTGCTCGGCAAGGCCGCCGGGCTGCGGGTCTTCGCCACCAGCCGCGACGAGGCCAAGCGGAAGCGGGCCCTGGAGCTCGGTGCCGTCGAGGCGGTGGAGCCGGGCGCCCGGCTCCCGCGGCGCGTGGACGCCGTCATCGAGACCGTCGGAGCCGCCACCTGGTCCCACTCGGTGAAGTCGCTGCGACCCGGTGGCACCCTCGTCATCTCCGGTGCCACCAGTGGCGACCGCCCCTCGCACGCCGAACTGACCCGGATCTTCTTCCTCGAGCTGAAGGTCGTCGGCTCGACCATGGGCACCAAGGACGAGCTGGAGGACCTGCTCGCCTTCTGCGCCGCCACCGGTGTACGGCCCGTCATCGACGAACTGCTGCCGCTGGACCGCGCCCGCGAGGGCTTCGAACGGCTGGCCTCCGGCGATCAGTTCGGGAAGATCGTCCTCACCAACTCCTGACGCGGCCGGGCAGTGCCGGGGCGGCCCGGACGCCCGGGTGTTCGCGTGCCCGGGTGCTTCGCCGGCGCCGGCGGTGTCCGGTGCCGGTCAGTGCTCGCCGCCGCGCAGCAACGCGCCGATGTGGGCCGCCGCCGTCGACAGGTGGCGGCGGGCGTCACCGAGCTGTTCCGCGGTGACTCCGTGGTCGCGGGCCGCGTCGCGGATGTCGTCGCGGAACCGGTCCAGGAGCCGGTCGAGATCGCGGGCCGGGTCCCCGGTACCGGTCTCGTCGCCGTGCGACCAGGACGGGACGTACTGGGCCGGGAAGTCCTCCGGTGTCCGCGAATACTCCGGTGCCGGTGCCGGCTTGCTCAGGTCCGGGCCGGCGGCCGACGCCGGTTCGGTGCGGCCGCCGAAGCCGAAGTCCTTACCGAAGTCCTTGCTGAACTCCTTGCCGTAGTCCTTCCCGAAGTCACCGAACTCCTTGGCGAGTTCGGTGATGCCCTCGCGGACCCCGGTCGGCCAGTCGCCGCGCGCGAAGTGGTCCTGGACGTGCTCCTGCACCCGGCGGGCGATGCGCTGCATCTCCTCCTGGGCCTGGGCGCGGGCCCGGGCCTGCGCCTCCTGGGCCTGTCGGCGGGCCCGCTGGGCCTCGTCCCGGGCCCGGCGGCTCTCGTCCTTGGCGCGGCGGGCCTGCTCCTTCCACTCCTGCTTGACCCGGCGCATCTCCTCCTTGGCGGCCCGCCACGACTCCTTGTCGCCCAGGTCGCCGTACTCCCCGGCGCGCGAGTCGTCACCGCGGCCGTCACCGCGCCGGGCCTCGGAGGCGGCAGCGCGCACCTCGCGGCGCAGGTCACCGGCCGCGCCGCGCACGTCGGCCCTTATCTCGGCGGCCAGTTCGGCCACCGACTCGCGGATCTCCAGCTCCAGGTCGGCCAACTCGCCGCTGCGGTCGGCGAGTTCTGCCCGGCCCGCGTCCGTGATGGCGTAGACCTTGCGGCCGCCCTCGGTGGTGTGGGTGACCAGGCCCTCGGCCTCCAGCTTGGCGAGGCGGGGGTAGACGGTGCCCGCCGACGGGGCGTAGAGGCCCTGGAAGCGTTCTTCGAGCAGCCGGATCACCTCGTAGCCGTGGCGCGGGGCCTCGTCCAGCAGCTTGAGCAGGTACAGGCGGAGGCGGCCGTGGGCGAAGACGGGAGGCATGTCAGAGCACCTTCTTGTCGGTCGTACCGCCGGTCGTGTCGTCGGCCGTGTCGCGCGTCGGGTCGTGGGCCGTGTCGCCAGTCGTGTGGTGGGCCGTGTCGTCGGACGGCCCTGTCGGTTCTGTGAGGTCCGTGGGGGCGGAGGGCGGTGCGGTCCTCTCCCATGCCGCCCTCTCGTCCTCGTCCTCCCGGGGCGGGCGGCGCAGCAGGGCGATGGAGCCCGAGACCGTGGTGGCGCGGAGCTTGCCGTTGCCCGCGCCGAGCCGGCCGGTGATCTTGTGGGCGCCCCACTGGCCGTGGACCCGCAGTCCGTCGAAGGCGTTGGAGATGGTGCCGCTCGCGGTGTTGGCCTCCACCTCGGCGTCGGCCGGGTGCGGCAGCCGGATGGCGATCTCACCGGAGACGCTGGTCAGCCTGACGTCGGTCGGGCCGTCCGGGTCCAGGTCGATGATCATGGAGCCGCTGACCGAGTCGGCGCGCACGGCGGAGCCCGAGCCCTCGACGACGGTCAGGTCCCCGGAGACGGAGTTGAACCGCAGGTCGCCGGTGACGGCCTGGGCCTCCAGGTTTCCGGAGACCGTGTCCGCGCGGACCTCTCCCGCGAGGCCCACCAGGGTGGTGTCGCCGGTGACGCCCTTCACCACCGAGGTGCCGTTGATCCCCGAGACGACCGCGGCGGCGCCGACCACGCCCACCTCCACGCGGGTCTCCGCCGGGACGGTCAGCGAGACGACCGCGCTGCGCCGCCAGCCCTTGCGGTCGAGCCACTTGAGGAAGCCCTTCCAGGGCAGGTCCTCGTAGGCCACGGTGAGGGTGCCGCCCTGCTGGGTGACGATCAGGGGCGGCCCCTCGATCTCGGAGATCTCCAGGCGGGCGGAACCCTCGTCCGTACCCACGACGTTGACTGTTCCGTTGACGATGCGGACGTGCAGATCGCTGACGGGGGTGTCGAAGGCGAGCTTCCTGGGTTCAGCGACGGACCACTCGGACATGGTGCGGACCTCCCTCGGCCGGGCATGGCGGCTGGACGCGGATGCGCACGCACGGCCTGCGGCTCGCGCCATATCGCGTCTTCCGTGAAACACGATATATCGTGGCCCTCGGAAGTCAAGGTGCTCTTACGGGTGAGTGGTCGGTCGCGGAGTTGACGAGGGTGGGGTGACATGACAGGCAAGGGGAGGACGAACTGCTTAGCCTGTGGGCATGCCGATGGACGTGTCCAAGGTCGCGTGGGGCGAGGTCTGCGTGGGGGTGCCGGCCGTGCTCTGGGGCGCACGGCGGCGCAGTGTGCCGTGGGTCCTGGCGGGGGCGGTGCTGTTGGTGCACGGGGTGCTGGAGCTGTCGTACGAGACGGTGTTCCCGCGGGACTGACCGACGGGACAGCGAGGGAGTGACCGACGGGACAGCGAGGGAGTGACCGACGGGACAGCGCGGGCTTGACCGACGGGACAGCGCGGGCTTGACCGACGGGACAGCGCGGGCTTGACCGACGGGACAGCGGGGGCCGGGCCCCGGCGTCCTACTCCTCGTCCTCGTCGTCCAGCCGGGCCAGCCAGGTCGCCAGGCGCTCGACCGGGACCTCGAAGTCGGGGTTCAGGTCGACGAAGGTGCGGAGCTGTTCCGCGAGCCACTCGAACGTGACCTCTTCCTCGCCGCGCCGCTTCTCCAGTTCCTCGATGCCTCGGTCGGTGAAGTACATGGGGTGCTCTCCTGCTGCGTACACGTGTCGGATGCCCGGTGATGGGTGCCTACCAGCCTAGGCGGAGGACGAAGGCCTTCCGCCGGTGATGGGTAGGGCCCGCCCCGCGGGGGAAGGACTCCTTTCCCGTGGGTGGAGCCGGACGGAAGGGCGATGTCTTCCCGTGCGGCACACGCGGGGAAGGGGGGCGGGGAGGGTATGGGACAGGACACCGCGCGCAGCGGGCCGGTTTCGGAGGCCGGACAGGTGCCCGGACCGCTCGCGGACGCGTCCGGCGGTGCTCCGGTGCCCGGGCGGCCGCTGTGACGGGCCGGCCCGGCGAGGGCGCGTCCGTCGGCCGGGATGCGGTCCTCTTGGCGCTGCGTGAACTCGTGACGGCCGCCACCGTCCGCATCCACCGCACGCGTCCCGGGCATTCCCCGCAGGAGCCGGGGGACTTCCTCGGCAGTGGCTTCTTCGTCGCGCCGAACTGGGTACTGACCTGTGCCCACGTCATCGACGGCGGGGCAGGGGGTGAGGTGGCGGTGATCTGCCGGCCCGGTGGCCGCGAGGAGCCGTACGCCGTGCCCGGCGAGGTCGCGGCCACCCTTCCGGAGCACGTCGACGGCCCCGGCCAGGGCGCCTGGCCCGCCCCCGACCTGGCGCTCGTCAGGCTGCGCGAGCCGGTGGACCACGAGTGCCTGTACCTGTCCGAGCGTCCGGCGCCGCACTACAGCGAGGGGCGGGTGTTCTACGCCGGCTGGACCCTCTTCCGGGGACGGCCACAGCCACAGGACGGCTTCCTGGCCGTGCCCGGCGGCGTCGGCGGCTGGTCCGGCGGCGTCCAGCTGCGCCTCGGCGAACACGGCCTCCCGCCCGGTCTCTCCGGCGGGCCCGTGATCGACCCGGTGCGCGGCGAGGTCGTCGGTGTGCTGAGCTCACGCGTCGACCACGGGGCGGGCGCCATGTGGATCGGGATCGAGCGGCTGCGCACCCTGCCGGTGCCGCCGAGCGCCCGGCCACCCGATCCGTACCGGCAGGACCCGTACCGGCAGGACCCGTACCGGCAGGACTCGCACTGGCAGGACTCGCACTGGCAGGACTCGCACTGGCAGGACTCGCACTGGCAGGACTCGCACTGGCAGGACCCGTACCGCCAGGACCCGTACCGGCAGGACCCGTACCAGAGCGATCTCTACCAGGTTGTCTGCCACGCCCACGACCGGTACCACCGGGACCGCCGACAGCCCTCCGACTCCGGGCGCCCCACCTGGACCGACCTCCAGACCGAACTCGGTGCCCGCCCGGGACGGGCCCTGAGTCCGGACGAGCGGGTCGAGCTGCTCGGCAGGCTCGCCGACCTGCCGCCCCCGGAAAGCACCCGCGGTCTGCTCGACATCCTGGCCTCGCTGACGGACTTCCGGCCGTCTGCGATGTCGCCCGCGCCGCGCGGCTGGCGCGACGGCCTCGGCGCGCTCTACGAGAACGCGCGGTTCGACGGCGTGCTCCCGCTCGTCGTCGACTACGCGATGCGGGTCATGACCGCCGAGCGGCCGGCGACACCCTTCGTGCTCGACGCCGAACAAGCCCTGTGGGAGTGGATCAAACAGGTCTCGACCCGCCTGGGCAGCGGTCCGCGCAGCGACCTCGCCCACAGACGCGCCCAGCACCTCGGCGGGCGGCTGCACGAGCGGAGCGTGGGCGGCGGCGCCCGGTTCCTGACCGGGGACACGGCGCGGGAGCCGCTCGCTCGATCCCACCGCCACTCCGTGCTGCTCGAGGTCGAACGACGGGCCTGGCAACCCGACCAGTGCGACTGGTCGGTGGCGGTGATGCGGCCGGACGGCGACGTGACCCGGCTGGACGAAGGCCAGGGGGCCGGCCTCGACGGTCTCCCCGGCGGTCTCGCAGGGCCGCTCGCCGAGGCGTTCCGGCACTGCGACGAACCCGGGCAGCCCGCCGCGCTGTACGCGGCCCTGCCGCACCGGATGCTCGACCTTCCGGTGGACGAGTGGCGGCTGCGGCCCGACGGCCGGCCGCTGGGCGTCGAACGGCCGGTCCTGGTCCGCTGCTCGGACCGCGACCAGCTGCCCGGGGAGGACAGCTGGTACGGCGACGAGCTCTCCGGCGACGACCTGGAGGCCGAGCGCCGTGACCGCTGGCGCCGGGTGCACGTCGCGGTCGTCCGGACCCGGGCCGAAGTGCTGGACTGCGACGACTCGGTGCGCCGGCCCGTGCCGGGGGTGTCGGAGCTGCGCGGCCTCCCGCCCGGGGTCATCCCGGTGCTCTGCCGCGAGGGCGACCGGCGCTACGAGGACGACGACACCGCACTCGGCCGGATCGTCCGGGCCGGGTTCGGGGTGGTGCTGTGGCGCCGGGGGGGACGGCACACCGGATCCGTGTGCGGGGAGTTCCACCGGGGCGCGAGGCTGATCGTGGACGAGGCGGCAGGCGCCGGGGAGCTGCCCGCAGTGGTGCACGGTCTGCGCAACGGGCTGCGCGAGGGACGTACGGAGTCCTTCTGGGCCCACGGCATCGCCCTGCTGTACGACGATCCGCAGCAACCCCTGCCCGGGACCGACGACTTGCTGGAGGCGCCGTGAAACCCGGCGCCGGCGTGAGGCCCTTACCGGGGCTCGTGAGGCCCTTACCGGGGCTACCGAAGGTCGATAACGTGAAGCAGCTTCGACGGCTGTCCTGGGGACGGGACGGACGAGGGACGACGAGGGCCGGACATGACCGAATCCAGTGAGTGGCTCATCTACCGTGGTGCCGGGGAACCCCACGACGGCATGAGCCGACTGCCCCCACCGCCTCCCTGGCGGGACTTCTCGGGCCGGGACGGGGCGGACGGCGACGGCTCCCAGGACCGCAGGCTCGGCGGGTACCGGTACCTGGCCGAGCTGCACCGGCCCGGCGCCGAGGAGCTGGAGATGATCAACGCGGCGCTCTACCTGCGCCGCCCGCTCCTGGTCACCGGCAGCCCCGGCGCGGGCAAGAGCACCCTCGCGCACTCGGTGGCGTACGAACTGGGCCTGGGCGAGGTGCTGCGCTGGTCCATCGTCAGCCGCTCCACGCTCCAGGACGGCCTGTACCACTACGACGCGATCGGCCGCCTCCAGGACGTCCAGATCGCCTCACAGGGCGGGTACGGCGCGGCCGGCGGCGGCCCGAATGCCATGGAGGCGATCGGCAGCTACATCCGGCTCGGCCCGCTCGGCACCGCCCTGCTGCCCTCCGCCACCCCGCGCGTGCTGCTGATCGACGAACTGGACAAGAGCGACATCGACCTGCCCAACGACCTCCTGAACGTGCTGGAGGAGGGCGAGTTCGAGATTCCCGAGTTGCAGCGGATCGCGGACCGGCTGCCGGACGGCGAGGCCGAGGTGCTCACCGACGACGGCACCAAGGTCCGGGTCCGCGACGGCCGGGTGCGCTGCCGCGCCTTCCCGTTCGTCGTCCTCACGAGCAACGGCGAGCGCGACTTCCCGGCCCCGCTGATGCGCCGCTGCATCCACCTCGAGCTGGGCCGCCCCGATCACGAGCGCCTCGCCACCTTCGTCCGTGCCCACCTCGGCGACGAGGCGGCCCGCGCGGGCGACGACCTGATCGTCCGGTTCCTGGAGCGCTCCCGCAGCGAACTCCTCGCCACCGACCAGCTGCTCAACGCCATCTACCTCACCGACGCGGCCGCCCCGCCCAGTCGTGACCGGCTCGCCGAACTGCTCATCCAACGTCTCGACCGTCCGAGGTGAGCCGCTGATGCCGGAGGCGACATCGCGACACGGTCCCGTTCCACCGGAACCGGACCCGCGCGGCACCGAGGGCGCTCCGCTGGCCCGACTGGTCCGCCTGATGCGCGAAAGCGGGCTCGACCCCGACCCGGAAGGGCTGTGCGACGTCCTCTGGCTGGCCCAGTACGCACATCCCACGGCCGGGGCGGTCACGGACGGTCCGCAGGGCCCGGGTTCCGCCGCGCGCCCCGGCCCGTCGGAGGCGAGCGCCGAGGCGGCCGTCCCGCCGGCGGGGGACCCCCGGGGTGCCGCCGTACGGCATCCGGAACCCGCGGCGGACGCCGGCCGCCCGTCCGCGGTGCCCCACGACGTCACCGGAGCCGACCGCAGGCTGTTCCTCCACCCCATGCCGCAGCAGCACGGCGCGGGGCGCGGCCGGGCCGCCGGGCGGCTCGCCGGAGTACCGTTCTCGGTGCCCGCCGCCTCCGCCCTGCCCGCACTTCTCGAACTCCAGCGCGCGCTGCGGCCGTTGCAGGCCTACCGCGGTGCCGCGCCGCCGCTGCGCGTCGAGCTGGACGAGACGGCGACCGCCGAGCAGAGTGCCCGGGCGGGCGGCCTGATCATGCCCGTGTACCGCGCGGTGACCCGGGGCGACGCCCAGCTGCAACTGATCCTGGAGGCCTCCACCTCGATGCGGGTCTGGGACCGGATGTTCGACGAACTGGTCCAGGTGTTCAGTCAGTTGGGAGCCTTCGGAGACATCCAGGTGAGCCATCTGCACACCGGACCCGACGGCACGGTGGCGGTCAGCCGCAGCGCGGACGTCCACGCGGCCCCACTGCATCCCGCCGACCGCCTCAGTGACCCGACCGGACGCCGGATCACCGTCCTGGTCAGCGACTGCGTCGGGCCGCTGTGGCACAGCGGCCGCGCCCACCGGCTGCTCCACCGGCTGTCCCGGCAAGGCCCGGTCGCCGTGCTCCAGCCGCTGCCGCAGCGGATGTGGCACCGCACCCGGCTGCCGGTGACGCACGGAGAGCTCAGCCGGGGTGACACGCTCGGCGGGGCCGGCGTGCTACGGGTGCGCACCGCGTCGGGCACCGCCTCGGGCGGAACGCGGGGCGCCGTACCGGTACCGGTGCTGCCGCCGGAGCCGGTGGCGCTCGGGGCGTGGGCGAGGCTGCTGTCCGGGATCGGCGGACCGGTTCCGGGGGCGGTGGGCTGGGTGCGCCCGGACCAGCCGGCCGCACCGGCGTCCCGCCCTGCGCGCGCCGTGTCCCCGGCCGAGCGGTTCCGCGGGTTCCGGTCCACCGCCTCGCCGGGCGCCGTCCGGCTCGCCGTCTACCTGGCGGCCGCCCCGCTCTGGCTGCCGGTGATGCAGCTGGTGCAGCGGACGATGCTGCCCGACTCCGGCCCCTCCGAACTAGCCGAGGTGCTGCTCAGCGGCCTGGTCACCCGTGCCCGCGAGGACCACGGCGACCTGGGCGCGGACGGCTCCCCGTGGTACGAGATGAAGCCCGAGGTCCAGGAGATCCTGCTCGCCCCGCTCGGCCGCGACGAGGCAGTCCTCGTCCTCAAACGCTGCTCGGAGTACATCGAGCAGCGCTTCCGCAGGAGCGGCCCCAACTTCCCGGCTCTCGCCCTCCTCCAGCTCGGTGGCGCCGGGCTGCCGCACACCCCGGTGGGCACCGGCCGGCCGGCCCAGGCGGACCACGACGGGGACGCGACCCGGGTACCGCAGCCCTTCGCCGAGGTCGCCGCCCGGGTCCTCGAACACTTCATGCCGCTGCCCGAACAGTTCCGGCCCTACGGCCGTGACACCGCCGTACGCTCCGGTGAGCGCGCCCCCCACCGGGCCGTCGGCAGGGCCCGCGACCTGCGCACCCGGTTCCATGCCGAGGGCATGGTGCAGGACCTCATCGACGCCGTGCGGCTGCTGCGCGGGGCGACCGCGGACGAGGAACCACTGGGCTCGGAACAACCCGAGCTGTGGGCGGAGTACGCGACCTGCGTCCTGCGGCTGTGGGAGGTGCAGGGCGGCGGCGATCTGCTGCGCGAGGCCGAGCGGGCGGCGGAACGGGCCGTGGCCCACCCGTACGCGCGGCGCGAACGGGCCGTCCTGGCCCGGGTGCTGCGGGCCGCCGCCACCGACCGCAGACGGCGCGGCGAACGGACGGCCGCCCTCGACCTGCTGCGCCGCGCCGACCGGGAGTACGCGGTGGCCTGCGGCGCCCCCGAACTCGACGAACGGGAGGCGTTGGAGCTCGCGCTGGAGCGGGCCGGTGCGCTGGAGGAGCAGTGGCGGCTCGGCGGCGACAGCGCGCTGCTCCAGGGCGCGGTCGGCATGCTGGAGGCGTTCGCCGACGGCCGGCCGGACCAGCGGCACCGTCCACCCGGACTGGCGCTGGCCCACGGCCGCCTCCTGCTGCGCCTCTCCGGCGCGACGGCCGACCCCGAACTCGCCCGCGGCTACGCGGCACAGAGCGCGCGGTCGCTGCGTACCGCCGTGGCCGGCCACCGGGACCCCGACGGCGGCCCCGGGACCGAGTCCTCCCCGGAGCGCGCCGGGGCCCTGCTGGACCTCGTCGACGCCCTGCTCGGCTCGGACGGTGACCTGGAGGAGGCCCAGCAGTGCGTCGAAAGGGGTCTGGCCCTGGTCCCCGGCAAGCAGAGCACGCGCGCGCGTCTGCTGGTGCGGGCGGGGCGCATCAGGACGGCTCGGTACGCGCGGTCCGGGGAGCCGCGGGAACTGGGTGCGGCGGCGGCCCGGTTCAAGCAGGCGGCGGAGTCGACGCCCCGGGACGCGCCGGAGCACGCGGACGTCCTCGCGGAATGGGGCGAGGTCCTGCTCCGGCAGGCGGCCCCGCCGACCGGTTCCCACGTCCTCGAACCGTTGGCCGAGGCGATCCGGGTGCTGCGGGTCTGCCGCGCGGAGACGCCGGCGGGCAGCCGCCGACTCGCCCCTCGGCTCTTCCTGCTAGGGCGTGGGCTGATGCTCCGCTACCGCGCCCTGGGCGAACGCGTCGACCTGCGGGAGGCCGAGTACATCTTCGGACTGGCGGCGCCGGACTTCGACGACCCGCTGCTGTCGGCCCGCTGCCTGATCGAACTGGGGCACGTCCAGTACGAGGCGCACCGGAGCCCGGATCGGCCCACCCGTCTGGACGCCGCCGTCGACTCGTTCCGGGCCGCCGCGGAGGCGGCCGCGGACGCCGAGGCGTACAGCGACTCGGCCCGGGCGCGCTCGGAAGCGGTGCAACTCGGTGCACAGGCGCACCACTGGCGTGGTATGTCCTACGATGCGGCGCATCGCCCGCAGGCCGCGCGCGAGGCCTATCGGCTCGCCCGTACGCTCTGGTCTAGGTTGCCCGCGGGGTGGGCGGTCACGGGTGAGCCCACTGCGCAGCACACGGCGCAGCGACTGGCGGAGCTGGATCGGGACTGAGCAGCAGCATGATGCGAGAGGAACCTGGGGTGGACGCAAGGGACCGGGCGTTGCCGGAGGCCGGGGCGGCGGAGCCGCTGCCGGACCTGCCGGACCTGCTCGAACTGGACCTGGGGGAACTGAAAGAGGTGGACCATCCCGTCTTGCGTCAGGTGCTCGCGGAGCTGACGGAACGGGCGGCCCGGCCGACCGAGATGCTGTGGGGATTCAACAACTCGTTCTAGGCGGCGGCGCGACGGCCCCGCCGAACCGGGCCGTGGAAGCGGGGGGTGACCGACGTGTCCGAAGAGGCTGCGGCCGGATCCGGGAGCGGACGAGGGGGCGCCGGGCCCTCCCCGTTCCGTCAGTTCATCGTCAAAGTGCACGGCCGCTGCAATCTGGCCTGCCGCTACTGCTACCTGTACGAGGGCCCCGACCACACCTGGCGCGGACGTCCCGCGGCGGCACCGGACGCGGTGCTCGACCGCACGGCGGACCGGATCGCCGAGCACGCGCGAAGCCATGGGCTGACAGCCGTCTCGCTCGTCCTGCACGGCGGTGAACCCCTGCTGGCGGGCGCCGGCACGCTGGCCCGCTTCACCGGACTCGTCCGCGAGCGCGTCCCCGTCGGCTGTACGGTCCACGCCACCGTGCAGACCAACGCCACCCTCCTCACCGAGGAACGGATGACCACGCTGGCCCGGCACGGCATCCGGGTCGGCATCAGCCTGGACGGCGGGCTCGCCGCGCACAACGCCCGCCGCGTCGACCACGCGGGACGCCCCTCCTGGCCGGCCGCCTCGCGCGGGGCCCGGCTGGTCGCCGACCGCTTCCCGGACGCGTACGCCGGAATCCTCACGGTCGTCGACCCCACCCTCGATCCGGTGGAGACCTACGAGTCCCTGCTCGCCCTGCGACCGCCCGCCCTCGACCTGCTGCTGCCGCACGGCAACTGGTCCGCGCCGCCGCCGCGCCTGGAGGCCACCCGCTACGGCGACTGGCTCTGCGCGGTCTTCGACCGCTGGTGGCGCTCCGGCCGCCGCGAAGTACGGGTACGGCTGTTCGAGGAGTGCATCGCGCTGCTGCTGGGCCTGCCCGCCGCCACCGAGTCGCTGGGACTCGCCCCGTTCGACGCGGTCGTCGTGGAGACCGACGGGTCCATCGAACAGGTCGACTCGCTGAAGTCCGCCTACGAGGGCGCCGCCGAGACCGGCCTGGACGTGTTCCGGCACGGCTTCGACGACGCGTTGCGGCACCCCGGGGTGGCCGCCCGGCAGGCCGGCGTGGCGGCGCTCTCGGCCCAGTGCCGCGCCTGTCCCCTGCTCGACGTCTGCGGCGGCGGCCACTACGCCCACCGCTACCGGGCCGGGCAGGGCTTCACGAACCCCTCCGTGTACTGCGCCGACCTGCAACGCTTCATCCGGCACGTGCACAGGAGACTCACCGGGGCCGCCACGACGGCCCCCGTCCCCGCCCCGGTGGTGTCCACGTCCGAGGAGAGGCCCCCGCCCGTGCTGTTCCCTTCACTTCCGGACCGGTCCCTGGAGGCACTGGGCCGCACCGAAGGCGATCCGGAGACCCTGGCGCTGCTGGTGCGCGACCAGGACACCCGGCGCCTGCTCATGCTGCGCGCCCTGCTCGACGCGGCCGAGGGCGCGGACACGGCGGTGCTCCCGGCCGGCGCCCGTGCCCGGCTGCGGGAGGACTGGCAGCTGCTGGAGACGGCCGACCGGGTGCTCCCCGCCGGGGACCGGGGGAACCCGTCACCGCCCTACGCGACGACCCCCGCGCGTGCCCGTCTCCTCGACCCCCTGGTCGGCCTCTGGGTCCGCCACTGCCTGAGCGGTCTGGGACCGGAGGCCGGACCGCCCACCGAGCGGCGCGTCCGCGAACTCGGACACGATCTCGGCCACCTCGGGACGCTCGCCGCCGCGGCCGCCGCCCGCGCCGGGATCTCCTTCACCGTACGGCTGACCGCCCGGGACGGCGTGCTCGTGCTGCCGTCGCTCGGGTCACTGCGCACGGCCGGACCGGGGGAGGTCCCGGTCGACGTCGACTGCGCGGACGGACGGTTGACGCTGCGTCAAACCGGCGCCGCGGCTGTCGTGGTCCAGATGGAGGACGGCATCGGCGCCTGGTCCGCGGCGCCCGGCTGGACTCCCGCGTACGCCCTGCCCGGTCTGCTGCCCGACGGCCCGCCGCTGCCGCTGGACGACCTGGATCCGTACCGCACCGTGCGCGGCGACCCGCGGCACCACGAACTGAGCGGCCCGACGGCGCTCGACGAGACGGCCCGCAAACGCTGGCTGGAGGCCTGGTCGGGGACCGCCGACATGCTGCGTCTGGGCGGCGAACACCGGGTGACCGAAGCCGTCGTCCTGCTGCGCTGCCTGGTGCCGCTCGCCGAACCGCCCCGGCCCGACCCGGACACCACGGACACGGGAGGGACCGGCAGTTGCAGCGGAACGCGTCGCGAGGCCTTCGGCGCGCTGTTCAGCAGCGCACCGCCCACCCCGGCGACGTTCGCCGCGACGATCGTGCACGAACTCCAGCACACGAAGCTCTGCGTGCTCAGCGACATGCTGGACCTGCACCACGCCGGGCCGCAGCGGCGTCACTTCGCGCCCTGGCGCCCGGACCCACGACCGTACGACGGTCTGTTGCAGGGCGTGTACTCGCATCTCGCGCTGGCCGACTTCTTCCAGCGCTGCGCCCTCCGGGCCGAGCACCCCGGGCACCGTGAGACCGCCTGGTCCGAGCACGCCCGCTACCGCGCCCAGGTGGCGGCGGCGCTGCCCGCACTGGTGGGGTCGCCCGAACTCACCGCGCCCGGACGGAGGTTCGTGGACCAGTTGGTCGCCACCCATGAGCGTCTGGCCGAGTTCCCCGCGCCCAGGGGCCACACGGCGCGGGCGGAGGCGTCCGTGAACGAGGCGCGCGACCTGTGGACCCGGCGGCACGGCCCCGCGGTCCGGTACCCGCAGGAGTGACGAAGTGCCGTCCGCCGGCCGTCTCCGCGTCGGTCACCTACCGGAGAACTGCGCGGAGGCCCTACGATTTCTGGCGATCCAGGGGAGGCTGCTGCATGTTCGAAGCCCATGGCCACGCGTGCCGGCCGTGACAGGTCTGGAACTCCGGTGCCGGCCGGGCCGGCCGAGAGGGGGGTCGTGAGGCAGACGATCACGATCAGCTTCGCCCCGTTCAACCGGGCCTGGGCGATGTGGATCGGGGACAGGCTGGAGCGGCTGGGTGTCCGGGTCGTCTACATGCGCTGGGACGCCCCGCCGGAGGAGACCCTGGTGGACCTCCTGCGCGGCCTCGCGCTCGCCCCGGGGCGGGTGCTCGTCCTGGTGAGCGAGCACTACTTCCAGCTCGGTTCCCGCACCTTCGCGGAGTGGAACGCGGCACTGCGCGAGGTCGTCGCGCCGGAGCACGCCAGGTTCGCCGCCGTTTCCGTCACCAGCGCTCCCGCCCCCACCGCCGTCGCCGTACTGGCACCGGTCGACCTGACCAACATGGGCGCCGACGAGGCGGAACGGCGGCTGCTGGACCGCCTGGACCTGTCGGCCGACGGCCGCCCGCCGGACGAGGGCCGTCGCGGACCCCGTTTCCCCGCCGAGATGCCCGAGGTATGGGGCGGTGTGCCGCGCCGCAACACCCGCTTCACGGGCCGCGAGCCGCTGCTGAACGACGCGTACCACCTGTTGCAGAGCAGCGAGCCGGGAGCCGGGGTCGTCACGCTGTACGGCATGTCCGGGGTGGGCAAGACCCAGCTGGCCGCCGAGTACGTCTACCGCTTCGGTTCCGAGTACGACGTGGTCTGGTGGGTCAATGCGGAGAGCAGGGTCTCCTTCCGCCGTCTGCTGGCCGAACTCGCCCCGAAACTCGGCCTGCCCACGGGCGACGAGTACGGTGAGCGGCTTCGCGCGGTCCGTGACTCGCTGCGCCGGGGCACCCCGCTCTCCCGCTGGCTGCTGATCCTGGACGGCGCGGACGAGCCGGAGCAGATCTGGGACCTGGTCCCGACCGGACCGGGGCATGTGATCATCACCTCCCGCAACCCGGAATGGGCCGAGCACAACAGCCGGCTGCTCGAAGTGCACGTCTACGACCGGGATGAGTCGGTCGCCTTCATCCGGCGCCGCGCGCCCCGGCTGACGGAGGAGGAGGCCGACCGGCTCGCCGAGGCCCTGGAGGACCTGCCCCTGCTGCTCGACCAGACGGCCGGCTGGCTGAACGACTCGGACCTGACCGTCGAGGACTACATCGCGCTCCTGGAGGGCGGCGTCGACCTCGACGTGGTCCGGGTGTCCGCCGACTTCCCCCTGGCCTTCCAGACCGCCTGGTCGATCCTGCTGAACAAGCTGCGGGAGACGGTCCCGGAATCCGTCGACCTGCTGCGCCTGTGCACGTTCTTCGCGCCGGGCTTCATCCCCGTGCGCCTGCTGCGCGACATGTCCCACGACGACCTGCCGGAACAGCTGACCGGGCTGCTGGACGATCCGCTCCTGTGGAACAGGGCGATCAACCAGCTGCGCCAGTACTCCGTGGTCCGTCTGGAGTCCCACGAGGTCGGTACGGACGCGGGGCCGTCGGCCGGGGAGTCGGCGTACCTGCACCGGATGGTGCACCAGGTCGTCAGCAGGGACATGCCGGAGGAGGACCGGCGGGAGTTCGTCGACGTGGTGCGGCGGGCGCTGGCCGAGGCGGACCCCGGCCGTCCGACCGACACCCGCAACTGGGAGGCGTACGCGGAGATCGTGCCGCACCTGAAGTACGCGGATGTCATCAACAGCACCGACCGCAGGGTCCAGAGCCTCGTCCTCAACTGCCTGTTCTACATGTACTACGCGGGCGAGTACACGGCCGGCTGGAAGCTGGCCAGGCGGACCGTCGAGGTCTGGCGGGAGCTGCTGGGCGAGTCGCACCAACGCGTCTGGGAGGCCACCAACGTATACGCCAACCTGCTGCGGGCGTCGGGCCAGTTCGAGGAGACCGAGAAACTCGACCGGCACGCGATGGAACACCTGTTCCGCGAGCGCGGGGACCGGGACCTGGACGCCCTGCGCGCGGCCAACGGGCTGGGCGCCGACCTGTGGAGCCTCGCCAGGTACGACGAGGCCCTGGAGCTGTACCAGTGGCTGCACCCCGCCTACCGCGAACTCCTCGGCGACCAGGACTCCCGTACGCTCAACGCCCTGAACAACCTGGGTTTCGCCCTGCGACTCGTGGGCCGGTACCAGGAAGCCCTGGAGATCGACCGGCAGACACTGGAGCAACGCCGGCTGGTGCTGAGGGGCCGGCACCTCTGGACGCTGTTCTCCGAGGTGTCGTACTCGATCGGTCTCCGGCTGCTGGGCCGCTACACGGAGGCCGAGTCCATCCAGACCAGGAACGTGCGCGACTACCGGCTCGTCGTGGGCGAGAACCACCAGAACACCCTGCGCGCCGAGCACAACCTGGCCCTCTGCAAGCTGCGCGGCGGAGACCGCGCGGCGGCCGGAACGATGCTCGCGAAGGTGGTGGAAGGCTTCGAACGCAAACTCGGCGTCTGGCATCTCCTCACCCTCGCCGCCGCCGTCAGCCACAGCTGCTTCCACCGTGAGCACGGCGACATCGACCTGGCCCGTGAGACCGGCGACTCCGTCCTGGAGCGCTACCTGCGCCTGCTGCCGGAGGGACACCCGTTCATCATCGGCGCCCGGGCCAACCAGGCCCTGGTGCTGCGCAGCGTGGGAGAGCGCGAGAACGCGCATGCGCTGATCGAGCAGGCCCTCGCCGACATGGCAGGCGCCGTCGGTGAGAACCACCCCTACACGCTCGGCTGTGCCATCAACGCCTCGGCGATGCGCAACCTCGTCGGTGACATGGAGTCCGCGGCGGAACTGAGCAGGACCACGATCGTCCGGGCCACCGAGACCCTGGGCCGCGCCCACCCCCTCACCCTGTCCGCGCGTGTCGCCCACGCGTCCGACCTGCGTGGGCTGCGCTCGGGCCCGCAGGCCGAGAAGGTCGAGCGGGAGGCCCTCGCCGACCTGGAGGCCACCCTGGGCAGGCAGCACATCCACACCATCTCGGCGCGTGCCCGCAACCGCCCCTACTGGGACTTCGAACCCCAGGCCAGCTGATCTCCGTGCCACGCCGAAGGGCCCGGCCCCCGTGACGGGGACCGGGCCCTTCGGCCGGTGTGCCGGGAGGCCTACGCCTCGAACACCTCACGCACCAGCTGCTCCTGCTCCGCCTGGTGCCGCTTCGCGGAACCGACGGCCGGGGAGGAGCTGTGCGGGCGGGAGATGCGGCGCAGCCGCTCGCCGGCCGGGACGTCCGCGCCGACCGCCAGGTCCAGGTGGTCGATCAGGTTGAGGGCGATGAACGGCCAGGCACCCTGGTTCGCCGGCTCCTCCTGGACCCACAGGTACTTCGCGGCGTTCGGGTACTTGTTGACCTCGGCCTGGAGCTCGGCACCCGGCAGCGGGTACAGGCGCTCCAGACGGATGATCGCCGTGTCCGTCTCGCCACGCTTCTGCCGCTCGGCCTCCAGGTCGTAGTAGACCTTGCCGGTGCAGAAGACGACCTTGCGGACCGCGTTCGGGTCCACCGACGAGTCGCCGATGACCGGACGGAACTCGCCGCTCGTGAACTCCTCCGCCTTCGAGGCCGCCGCCTTCAGACGCAGCATCGACTTCGGGGTGAAGACGACCAGCGGCTTGTGGTGCGGGTTGTGCACCTGCCACCGCAGGAGGTGGAAGTAGTTCGAGGGGAGGGTCGGCATCGCGACCGTCATGTTGTTCTGGGCGCAGAGCTGGAGGAAGCGCTCGATGCGGGCCGAGGAGTGGTCCGGACCCTGGCCCTCGTAACCGTGCGGCAGCAGCAGGGTGACGCCGGACGTCTGGCCCCACTTCTGCTCGGCCGCCGAGATGTACTCGTCGACGATCGACTGGGCGCCGTTGGTGAAGTCACCGAACTGCGCCTCCCACATCACCAGCGCGTCCGGACGGGCCAGCGAGTAGCCGTACTCGAAGCCCATCACCGCGTACTCGGAGAGCAGCGAGTTGTAGACGTTGTAGCGGGCCTGCTCCTCCGACAGGTAGAGCAGCGGGGTGTAGTCGGCGCCCGTCTCGCGGTCGATGAGGACCGCGTGGCGCTGGCCGAAGGTGCCGCGCTGGGAGTCCTGGCCGGACAGGCGCACCGGGGTGCCCTCCATCAGCAGCGAGCCGATGGCCAGGGTCTCGCCCATGCCCCAGTCGATGGTGCCGTCCTCGATCATCGCCGCCCGGCGCTGTAGCTGCGGCAGCAGACGCGGGTGGACGGTGAAGTGGTCCGGGATGTTGACCTGGGACTCGGCGATGCGCTTCACGACCTCCGCGGAGATCGCGGTCGGCACGGCGACCGGGAAGCCGTCCTGCGGCTCGTGGGCGTCCGCGGCGGCCGGCTGCGAGGTGGCCTCGCGGACCTCCGTGAAGACCTTCTCCAGCTGGCCCTGGTAGTCCTGGAGGGCCTGCTCGGCCTCTTCCAGGGTGATGTCGCCGCGACCGATCAGGGACTCGGTGTAGAGCTTGCGCACCGAGCGCTTCTTGTCGATCAGGTCGTACATCAGCGGCTGGGTGAAGGCCGGGTTGTCCGACTCGTTGTGACCGCGGCGGCGGTAGCAGATGAGGTCGATCACCACGTCCTTGTTGAACGCCTGGCGGAACTCGAAGGCGAGCCGCGCGACGCGCACGACGGCCTCCGGGTCGTCGCCGTTCACGTGGAAGATCGGGGCCTCGATCATGCGGGCCACGTCCGTCGCGTACATGGAGGAACGCGAGGACTCGGGGGCCGCGGTGAAGCCGACCTGGTTGTTGATGACGATGTGGACCGTGCCGCCGGTGCGGTAGCCGCGCAGCTGCGACATGTTCAGGGTCTCGGCCACCACGCCCTGGCCCGCGAAGGCCGCGTCACCGTGCAGCGCGACCGGCAGCACCGTGAAGTCCGTGCCGCCCTTGTTGATGATGTCCTGCTTGGCGCGGGCGATGCCCTCGATGACCGGGTCGACCGTCTCCAGGTGGGAGGGGTTCGCGGCCAGCGAGACGGTGATCTGCTCGCCGTCCAGGCCGGTGAAGGTGCCCTGGGCGCCCAGGTGGTACTTCACGTCGCCGGAGCCGTGCATCGACTTCGGGTCGAGGTTGCCCTCGAACTCGCGGAAGATCTGCGCGTACGACTTGCCGACGATGTTGGCGAGGACGTTCAGGCGGCCGCGGTGGGCCATGCCGATGACGACCTCGTCGAGGCGGGACTCGGCGGCCGAGTCCAGGACCGCGTCGAGCAGCGGGATGACGGACTCGCCGCCCTCCAGGGAGAACCGCTTCTGGCCGACGTACTTCGTCTGGAGGAAGGTCTCGAAGGCCTCCGCCGCGTTCAGGCGGCGCAGGATCCGCAGCTGCTCCTCGCGCTCCATCTTGGAGTGCGGGCGCTCCACGCGGTCCTGGATCCACTTGCGCTGCTTCGGGTCCTGGATGTGCATGAACTCGATGCCGGTGGTGCGGCAGTACGAGTCGCGCAGCACGCCGAGGATGTCGCGCAGCTTCATCATCGACTTGCCGGCGAAGCCGCCGACCGCGAAGTCGCGCTCCAGGTCCCACAGGGTGAGCCCGTGCTCGGTGATGTCGAGGTCGGGGTGCTTGCGCTGCTTGTACTCCAGCGGGTCGGTGTCGGCCATGACGTGGCCGCGGACCCGGTAGGAGTGGATCAGCTCGAAGACGCGGGCGGCCTTGGTGACGTCGTCGTCGTGCGAGGCGTCGATGTCCCGGAGCCAGCGGACCGGCTCGTAGGGGATGCGCAGCGCCTCGAAGATCTCGTCGTAGAAGCCGTTCTCGCCGAGGAGGAGGTTCGCCACCTGGCGCAGGAACTCGCCGGAGGCGGCGCCCTGGATGACCCGGTGGTCGTAGGTCGACGTGAGCGTCATGACCTTCGAGATGCCGAGCTTGTTCAGGGTGTCCTGGCTGGTGCCCTGGAACTCCGCGGGGTAGTCCATGGAGCCGACGCCCATGATGACCGACTGGCCGGGCATCAGACGCGGGACCGAGTGGACGGTGCCGAGGCCGCCGGGGTTGGTCAGGGAGACCGTGACCCCGGTGAAGTCGTCCATCGTCAGCTTGTTGTCGCGGGCGCGACGGACGATGTCCTCGTAGGCCTGCCAGAACTCGAAGAAGTTCAGGGTCTCGGCCTTCTTGATGCCGGCCACGACGAGCTGGCGGTCGCCGTTGGGCTTCACCAGGTCGATGGCCAGGCCGAAGTTCACGTGCGGCGGCTTGACCAGGGTCGGCTTGCCGTCCTTCTCCGCGAACGAGTAGTTCATCGACGGCATGGCCTTGAGGGCCTGCACCATCGCGAAGCCGATCAGGTGCGTGAAGGAGATCTTCCCGCCCCGGGCGCGCTTCAGGTGGTTGTTGATGACGATCCGGTTGTCGAAGAGCAGCTTCACCGGGACCGCGCGGACCGAGGTGGCCGTCGGCAGCTCCAGCGAGGCGTTCATGTTCTTCGCGACGGCGGCGGCCGGGCCACGGAGCGTGATCAGCTCGGGGCCCTCGGACGCGGCGGCGGGCGCGGCCTTGGCGGCGGCGGCCGGCTTGGCGGCCGGGGCGGCGGCGGGCTTCGCGGGCGCCGGAGCGGGGGCCGCGGCGGGCGCTGCCGCCTTGGGCGCCGCGGGGGCGGCCGGAGCGACCGGCGCGGCCGGGGCCGCGGGCGCCTGGGCGGCGGGCGCGGGCTGCGCGGGCGCCGGCGCGGCCGGAGCCGGCTGGGCCGGCGCGGGTGTGGTGCCGGTGCCCGCGGCCCCCGCGGCCGCGGTACCCGCCGGAGCCGGGGCGGCGGGCGCTCCCGGCTTGTAGTCGGCGAAGAAGTCCCACCAGGCTCGGTCTACCGAATTCGGGTCCTGGAGGTACTGCTGATAGATCTCGTCGACGAGCCACTCGTTCGGTCCGAACGCGGCCGCGGGGTTCTTGCCCGCTTGGTCTGCGTCGGTCGAGATGCTCGAGTTACTGGGGGACTGTGGCGACACGGCGGCAACCGCCCTCTTCCGCTTCACAAGGTGATGGACAGCGGGAATAAAGGCTACGCCTCCATGGCCGGGAAGGTCAGGCTGAGCAAGGTCATCGTCGCGTAAGTCACACCGGAAAACTTGTTTCAGGGCTTGAAATGGCGGGAAACAAGCGTGGTTCCCCTGTGATCGGACCTAACCGGGCATGGCTCCGCCATACCGGAGATCGCCTCGTTCCGGACCCCGGCGCGAACTGCGCGGGGGCCGTGCCTGATCACACGTGTCCCGGTGCGCCGACGGCCGTCCGGAGCACAGGTGGATCTTGAGGCTCCGGATCGAACTTTACGTCAACTTGGGACGGAGGAAAGCCCCGGGAGAGTGACGATAATCCTGCAACCCCGGTCGGATTCGGCCACGCCGATCCCGCCACCGTGCAGATCCACCGCCCAGCGGGCGATCGCCAGCCCCAGCCCCGTACCGCCGTCGCTGCCCGGCCCGTGCGGCCGCCGTACGGCCCCCCGGTTGAAGCGCTCGAAGACCCGGTGCCACTCCGAGCGCGGAATGCCGGGGCCCTCGTCCAGGACCTCCAGCTCCAGCGACTCCGGCAGCGGCCCGCGCCGCGCCCGTACGGTCACCCGGCCGTGCGGCGGGCTGTGCTTGACCGCGTTGTCGATGAGGTTCGCCACGACCTGGTGGATGCGCTCCGGGTCGGCGTGCGCGGTGAGCTCCGGCGGGGACACGTCCAGGTGCAGATGGACGTCCGTCCGGGTGTGGCTGCCGGAGTTGGAGGCGAGCCCGCGCGCCCCGGCGACCATGTTGGCCTCCTTGAGCACCCCCGAGAGGTACGGCCACACCTCGAAACGGCGCTGCCGCAGCGGTACGACCCCGTTGTCGAGGCGGGAGAGGTCCAGCAGCGTCTCCACCAGCCGGCCGAGGCGCTCGGTCTGCTTGAGGGCCGTGCGCATGGTCTCGGTGTCCGGCTCGGCGATCCCGTCCACGACGTTCTCCAGGACGGCCCGCAGGCCCGCGATGGGCGTCCGCAGCTCGTGCGAGACGTTCGCGACCAGTTCCTTGCGCTGGCGGTCCTGGGCCTCCAGCTCGTCGGCCATGACGTTGATCGTCTCGGCCAGGTCGCCCAGCTCGTCCCGGCGGTTCTCGCGCACCCGGCGCGTGTAGTCGCCCTGCGAGATCGACTTGGCCACCGTGTTCATGTCGTCCAGCGGCGCGGTGAGCGAATGCGCCACGAACTGCGTTATCAGCAGTGTGGCGATCATCGAGAAGACCGTGATGAAGCGGAGCTCCGTCTTGGTGTGCACCGCGATCATCGACAGACCCGTGGTGATCAGCACCGAGACGACGACCAGCGCGCCCAGCTTGGTCTTGATCGAGAACGGGCGCACCCCGCCCCAGGGCCCGGCCCCGGGGCCCCCTGGCCCTCCGGGGCCTCTCGGTCCGGTCGGCCCGGCGCTCATGGCGACGGGGTCTCCAGCGCGTAGCCCACACCGTGCACGGTGCGGATCCGCTCGGCGCCGATCTTCCGGCGCAGCGCCTTGATGTGGCTGTCGACCGTGCGGGTGCCGGAGGCGTCCGCCCAGTCCCACACCTCGGCCAGCAGCTGCTCACGGGAGAGCACCGCGCGCGGGGTGTTGGCCAGGCACACCAGCAGGTCGAACTCGGTCGGCGTGAGGTGCACGTCCTCGCTGCGCACCCGCACCCGGCGCTGGGCGTGGTCGATCTCCAGCTCGCCGAGGCGCAGGATGCCGGAGCGGGGCGTGGAGGCCGCGATGGCCGCCCGCTCCACCCGGCGCAGCAGTACGTGCACGCGCGCCGCCAGCTCCCGCATGGAGAACGGCTTGGTCATGTAGTCGTCGGCGCCGACCCCGAGGCCGACCAGCATGTCGGTCTCGTCGTCGCGCGCGGTGAGCATCAGCACCGGCACCGGCCGGGCGGCCTGCACGCGACGGCAGACCTCCAGACCGTCGAAGCCGGGCAGCATGATGTCGAGGATCAGCAGATCGGGCTGCCAGGCCTCGGCCGTGTCGACGGCGGCCGGGCCGTCACCCGCGGTTTGCACGAGGAATCCCTCGGCGCGCAGGCGGGCCGCGATGGCGTCGACGATCGTGGGGTCGTCCTCGACGACCAGAACACGGCGCTGGGCGCCCGCAGTCGCCGTCGCCGTGCCGTTCTGGGAGGTGTGTGTCTGCTCCATCGCCCGCCCCTGTGTGCTTTCCGGAACCAGTGGGGTGATCCCATGACTGCGATTGACGCTTGAATGATCCGCGTCAGGGATGCACATTACGGGGACAGACGGCGCACTCGCTATCCAGGGCGGACGGCAAGGTGAACGACGTCCGGAACGCCCCGGGCAACCGGCATCTCTTCGGTACGCACCTGCGTGAACCCGGCATTCCGCAAGGTTTCTTCGAATTCCGCCGACGGCTGCGCCGACCATACGGCCAGTACCCCGCCCGGTCTCAACACCCTTGCGCAGCTTGTGAGTCCGGCCGGCGAGTAAAGGCCCTCGTTGGCCGTGTCGACGGTCCAGCCGGGCCCGTTGTCGATGTCCAGGCACAGCGCGTCGAACGTGTCGCAAGTCTCATTGACGAACGCCACGAGATCGTCCTCCACGATCACCGTGCGCGGATCGGCGAACGCGCGTGCGGAGAACGCGGACAACGGGCCGTCGCGGTGCCAGCCGACGACCGCCGCCTCCCGCTCCACCACCGTGATCCGCCCCCAGCGGGCGTCCCGTGCGGCGTGCGCGAGCGAGAAGCCGACGCCGAGCCCGTCGATCAGCACATCCGGCGCCGGCCGCCCGTCCAGGGCCGCCCGCGCGGCGTCCACCAGCAGCCGTTCCGAGCGGCCGTCGGAGGTGTCCATCAGGAAGCAGCCGTTGGCGATGATCTGCAACAACTCGCCGTGCCTGCGCAGCACCACCTCCCCGTACGGACCGTCGCGCCGGTCCAGGACCACGGGGCGGCCGTCGTACGCGGAGGCAGCGGTAGTCATGCCGCCATCCTGCCCCAACGGGGCTTTGCGGCCACGCGAATTACGGGTGGCGGACAGTCGCACTCGGGTCACTCGTTCGAGGGGTCGCACGGCGCTTCGCGTCCGCGGGCGGCGGGCGGTGACTCGTATGGTTCCTCCGGGCATCCCATGGTTCTTCAGAAAATCCTGAGAATCGCTCGGCGCGTGGCCTCGGTCATAGACAGCGGCTCGTGGGACGGCGAAGGCTGGAGTGAAACGGAAGGAGCGCCTCACCGTGGAACGGACCGCGAGGGCCGCGACGACGGCCCCGCCCGAGCCCGCTGCTTCCGCCGGGCCGCTGCCGGCCGCCGAGGTCGCTCTGCTGCTGGACGGTGTGCCGCGGCAGCGCGTGCCGGTCGCGGTGTCGCTGCCGCCGGTTCCCCGAGCCGCCCCACTGCCGCGCCCCTGGCGGCTGCTGCCCACCCCCACCGGCACCCCCGTCACCTTCGCCTACACCGCCGTACTGGCGCTCACCTCGCTCTTCGCGAGCCATGCCGGTCCCGGTCTGCTGCACACCGTCTACCAGGACTCCAGCACCGACGTGGCACATCTGGTGCGCACCCCGGTCTTCGTCCTGCTGGCCAGCGCGCTGTGGATCGCGGGCGGCCTGCTGTCGCCGTACGCCCTCGCCTTCGTGCTCGTGCTGACCGCGCTGGAACGGCGGACAGGGGGCGCCCGCGCGATCCTCGTCTTCCTGGCCGGCCATGTGCTCGCCACCCTCGCGACCGAGGTCCCGGTGGGCCTCGCGGTACTGGTCGGCCACCTCCCCGACACCTCCCTGCACCGCCTCGACTACGGCATCAGCTTCGGCGTCGCCGCCAGCACCGGCGCGCTCTGCGGACTGCTCACCCCCTGGCTGCGCTGGCCGCTGCTCGCCCTGGTCGGCTACACCCTGCTCGCCGACCTCGTCGCCTTCCAGGACCCGATGACCAACTGGGGCCATCTGATCGCGCTCGGCATAGGGACGGCACTGTGGCCGGTGGTACGGCGCTGGCACCGGGAGCACGGCGCCGCCGGCGCGGGCGCCGGTGCCGTCCCCGCCTGAGGCTCAGGCGCGGCGGGCCGCCGCCAGGCTCCTGGCCCGCTCCGGTGTTCCCAGGGCCTGCTCCTGCTCCGCCGTCGCGCCGTGCAGGCGGTTGGTGAGCTGGTACGGATCGGCCGCCAGGTCGTAGAACTCGCGGAAGAGGACCTCGCCGTCGCCCTGCGTGGGGCGGCCCCGCCCGTCGAGGAGGGTCCGGTAGTACTCCGTGTACTGGGTCGATTTCCCGATGTGGGTGGCCCAGGTGTGGATCGGCTCCTGGTCCTGCCGGTTCCACCACCACTCGGCGAGCAGCCGGTCGCGGTCGTTGCGGGTGTCGAGCAGCGAGTGGCCGTCGTGCGGGGTGTCCGGGGTGAGGCCGGCCGCGTCCAGGAACGTCGGGGCCAGATCCACGTGACCGGTGAGCCGGTCGTCCACCGTGCCCCCGCCGAGCCCGCGCGCGGGCCAGGACAGCCAGAACGGCACCTCCAGGCTCGGCCGGTACGGCACCGACTTGCGCAGCCAGCCGTGGTCCGCCCAGCACAGCCCGTGGTCGCTGGTGAAGACCACGAGCGTGTTCTCCAGCTGGCCGAGCGCGCGCAGCCTGTCGCGGAAGTCGCGCATCGCGTCGTCCACCGACAACAGGGTGCGCAACTGCCGGGTGCGCAGCGCCCTGCCCTGCTCGTAGGTGTGCTTCGCACCCCGGAGGAAGGGCGGCTTGTCGCTCTTGTCGCCCTCGTACACGGAGGGCCGGCCCGGCCACTCGGGCACGCGCGCGTGCCGGTACGCGCGCTCCGGGATGTTGCGTTCGTGCGCGCTGCGCGTGGCGACGTAGGCGAACCAGGGCCGGGTGTCGGTGCGGGACCTCTCGATGAACGCGAGGGCGCGGTCCCTGATGACGGTGGTGTCGTAGCCGGGGATGTTCCGGACCGTGCCGCCGTCGTTGTAGTGGCCGTCGTAGTACGCCACGGGTTCCTGGAGGAGCCACTCGTCGAAGTGCGGCGGGTTGTCGCCGGTGTGCCAGTAGTTGAGGTACTTGCCGAACAGACCGGTGCGGTAGCCCGCGTCGTGCAGCCGGCGCTGGACGGTGGTGCGCTGGTCGAGGTGGTACGGGTGCCGGGTGTCCAGGACGCCGTGGTTGTGGGCGTACCGCCCGGACATGATCGAGGCCCGGGAGGGCGCGCAGAGCGGGGTGTTGGCGTGCGCCCGCGCGAAGGTCACGCCCTGCCCGCCCAGCCAGTCGGCGGTACGGCGGACCGCCCAGTCCGTCTCCTTCGGCTGGTCGTCGGTGAGGACGAGGAGGATGTTCGGGCGCGGGTCGGTGCGGGGGAGGGGCGAGACCGCGGGACGGCTCGCGACGGGGGCCGCGGAGGCGGTGCGGGTGGGGGTGCCGGCGCCGTCCTCGCCGACGGCGCGCAGGGCCAACGGGACGGCGGCGCCGGCCGCGACGACGGCGGCGCCGGTGAGCACGGCGCGACGGCCTGGCCGGCCGGGCCGCGCGGACGTCGGCTGCTCCGGCATGTGCCCCCCCGGTCCTCGTTGCCGTGAGGCCGTTCGCTCTGCCTCTTCGGCAGTTTCCGGGGTTTTCCTGTGAGTCGCGTTGCGGTCGTGCGGCGGTCCCGTTGCGGGGTCGTGGCGGTCGGTTGTCGGGTGCTGCGCCGTCGTGGCTGGTCGCGCAGTTCCTCCCCCGGCCTTCGGCCGGGGGTACCCCCGGCGCCCCGAAGGGGCGCGTATCAGTCGGCCGGGGTCCAGACGTACGGGGTCGTTGTCGTCACCGCTGTGAAGCCGAGTCGTCGGAGGATCGGGGTGCTGTCGGGGGAGGCCTCCACCAGGAGGTGGGGCACGTTTCTGGCCGTCGCGCGGGCCGCGCGCAGGGCCACCAGCGCGCGGTAGACGCCCTTGCCGCGCCACTCGGCCAGCGTGGAGCCGCCCAGCAGCATGGCGAAGTCGGTGCCCGGCCGGATCTCCACCCAGGCCGCCGAGACGACCTCGCCGGCCGCCTCGGCGACGTAGATCTCCAGGACGTCAGGTTCCGCCGTCAGCAGGCCCCGCAGATGTTCCGCGAGCCACGTCATGTCCTCGCCCCACACCGCCGTCTGCATCCCGGCGACGCGGTCCAGGTCCGCGTCGCCGGTGACCCGGCGGAGCGTCACCCCGGCGGGCGGTACGGGGGACGCCGTGGCCAGGTCGCCGGCCGGCGCGATCAGGACCGTCTCCTCGGGCTCGGGCTCGAAGCCCGCCGCGCGGAGCCGGTCGGTGAGGTCGGCCGGGGTGTCGTGCCCGCACACCTTCCACTCCACGGCCTCGCCGCGCGCCGCGAAGAAGTCCCGTTGCCGGGCGATCTGCGCGTCCAGTTCGCGGCCGCGCAGGCCGCCCCAGTCGTGCCGGCCGCCCACGAAGCCGCGGTGCTCGCCCACCACCCGCAGCAGGGGGCCGTCGTGTTCGTACGTGACCCCCGGGGCCGGGTTCGGGGGCTCCAGCGAGCGCATCTGGGCGTCGTAGGCGGCGAGCAGGGCCGCCGTGGTGTCGGTGTCTGTCACCGGCAGACCGTACGGGGAATGCGCCCCCGCCGATCAACTGTTTTTCCCGTGTGTTCTCCCTGCTGGGACCAGCTCCGGCCAGGTCACCGCTCGATCGCTCAGAGCGAACATATGCATGGGAACATTTCTGGGCGGCCAAGCATTGAGTCGGCATAGCTCAAGTTCACTGCCGAAGGGGAGATCATGGCTTCGACGTCCGCATCACTCACCCTCCCTGTGCTGCCGCTCGACGGCGAAGTCGTGCTGCCCGGGATGGTGGTTCCGCTGGACCTCAAGGATCCCGACGTCCGCGCCGCCGTGGAGGCGGCCCAGGCCGCCGCCCGTAACGAGCCGGGCAAGCCCAGGGTGCTGCTGGTGCCGAGGATCGACGGCACCTACCCGAGCACCGGTGTGCTCGGCACCGTGGAGCAGGTCGGCCGGCTCGCCGACGGTGACCCGGGCGCGCTGATCCGCGGCCGTTACCGGGTGCGCATCGGCGCCGGGACCACCGGCCCGGGTGCCGCCCTGTGGGTGGAGGGCACCCGCATCGACGAGAACGTCCCGGAGCCGGTGCCCGGTCATGTCACCGAACTGGTCAAGGAGTACAAGGCCCTCGCCACCGCCTGGCTGCGCAAGCGCGGCGCCTGGCAGGTCGTGGACCGGGTGCAGGCCATCGACGACGTCTCCGCGCTCGCCGACAACTCCGGCTACTCGCCGTTCCTGACCACCGAGCAGAAGGTCGAGCTCCTGGAGACGGTCGACGCGGTCGCCCGTCTCAAGCTGGCCACCCAGCAGCTGCGCGACCACCTCGCCGAGCAGGACGTGGCCGAGACCATCGCCAAGGACGTCCAGGAGGGCGTCGACAAGCAGCAGCGCGAGTTCCTGCTCCGCCGTCAGCTGGAGGCCGTCCGCAAGGAACTGCGCGAGCTGAACGGCGAGAAGGACAAGGACGGCGAGGAGTCCGACGACTACCGGGCCCGGGTGGAGGCCGCCGATCTGCCGGAGAAGGTCCGCGAGGCCGCTCTCAAGGAGGTCGACAAGCTGGAGCGGTCCAGCGACCAGTCCCCGGAGGGCTCGTGGATCCGCACCTGGCTGGACACCGTCCTGGAACTGCCGTGGAACGAGCGGACCGAGGACCGGTACGACATCCAGGGTGCCAAGGCGGTCCTGGACGCCGAGCACGCCGGCCTGGAGGACGTGAAGGAGCGGATCACCGAGTACCTGGCGGTGCGCAAGCGGCGCAGCGACCGGGGACTGGGTGTCATCGGCGGGCGCCGTGGCGGTGCCGTGCTGGCCCTCGTCGGCCCGCCCGGCGTCGGCAAGACCTCCCTCGGTGAATCCGTCGCGCACGCCATGGGCCGCAAGTTCGTCCGCGTCGCCCTCGGCGGTGTGCGGGACGAGGCCGAGATCCGCGGTCACCGCCGTACCTACGTCGGCGCGCTGCCCGGCCGGATCGTGCGGGCGATCAAGGAAGCCGGTTCGATGAACCCGGTCGTCCTGCTCGACGAGATCGACAAGGTGGGCTCCGACTTCCGCGGCGACCCGGCCGCGGCCCTGCTCGAAGTCCTCGACCCGGCGCAGAACCACACCTTCCGCGACCACTACCTGGAGGTCGAACTCGACCTGTCGGACGTGGTCTTCCTCGCCACCGCCAACGTCCTCGAGGCCATCCCGGAGGCCCTGCTCGACCGTATGGAGCTGGTCCGTCTCGACGGCTACACGGAGGACGAGAAGGTCGTCATCGCCCGTGACCACCTGCTCCCGCGCCAGCTGGAGCGGGCCGGTATCGACCAGGGCGAGGTCGTCCTCGACGAGAGCGCGCTGCGCAAGCTCTCCGGCGAGTACACCCGCGAGGCGGGGGTGCGCACCCTGGAGCGGTCGATCGCGCGGCTGCTGCGCAAGGTCGCGGCCCAGCACGAACTGGGCGAGCGGGAGCTGCCGTTCACGATCACGGACGCGGACCTGCGCGCTCTGATCGGCCGGCCGCACCACGTGCCCGAGTCCGCCCAGGACCCGGCCGAGCGCCGTACCGCGGTCCCCGGTGTCGCCACCGGGCTGGCGGTCACCGGAGCGGGCGGTGACGTCCTCTTCGTGGAGGCGTCGCTGGCCGACCCGGAGACGGGCGCGGCGGGCCTGACCCTGACCGGTCAGCTGGGTGACGTGATGAAGGAGTCGGCGCAGATCGCCCTGTCCTTCCTGCGCTCGCACGGCGCCGAACTGGAACTGCCGGTCGGCGACCTGAAGGACCGGGGTGTGCACATCCACTTCCCGGCGGGCGCGGTCCCCAAGGACGGCCCGAGCGCGGGCGTCACGATGACCACGGCGCTGGCGTCGCTGCTCTCCGGGCGGCTGGTCCGCACGGACGTGGCGATGACCGGTGAGGTCTCGCTGACCGGCCGCGTGCTGCCCATCGGCGGTGTGAAGCAGAAGCTGCTCGCCGCCCACCGCGCGGGGGTGACGACCGTCGTCATCCCAAAGCGCAACGAGGCCGACCTGGACGACGTCCCGGCCGAGGTGCTGGACAAGCTCGACGTCCACGCCGTGACCGACGTCCGGCAGGTCCTGGAGCTGGCGCTCGCGCCCGCCACGAACGGCGCGGCGCCGGAGGTTCCGGCAGCGGCGTGACGGACGCTGCCGGACGCAGAGGGCCCGGGTCCCCGCGAGGGGCCCCGGGCCTTCGCCCTGACCGGCGGGGCGGTCAGCCGTTGGCGAGCGCCACCACCCGGTCCAGGGCACCGTTGAACTTGTCGTGGTCCCCGACCGACGGACCGGTCGACGTGTACTGCCACATCGTGTACGTCGACCAGCCGGCCGGCAGCGTGCCCACCTCCGAGGCGTACCGGGCGATCCAGAGCGGGTTGGCGGACGCGAACCCGGCGTAGTTGCCGGTGCAGTCGGACCACCAGCTCGTCGCCGTGTAGATGACGGCGTCCCGGCCCGTCCGCGCCTTGTACCGGTTCAGGAAGTCGGTGATCCAGCCGACCATCCCGCTCGCGGACTTGCCGTAGCACGCGTCGCCGTACGGGTTCCACTCGATGTCGAGGACGCCCGGCAGGGTCCGGCCGTCCTTCGACCAGCCGCCGCCGTGGTCGACGAAGTAGTCGGCCTGGGCCGCGCCGCCCGTGGTGTCGGGGGTCGCGAAGTGGTAGGCGCCGCGGACCATGCCGACGTCGTAGGAGCCGTTGTACTGCTGGGCGAAGGACGGGTTCGTGTAGTACGTGCCTTCCGTCGCCTTGGCGTACGCCCATCGGACCCCGCTGCCCAGCAGGGTCGACCAGGCGACGTCGCCCTGGTAGCTGGCGACGTCCACCCCCTCGGTCTGGGTGGCGAGGCCGGTCCTGGGGGTGCCGTTCTGGCCGTCGTGGGCCAGCACGCCCGTGCCCATGTACGCCGAGCCGCGGGCGGGGACGGCGGGGTCGGCGTACACGGGGGCGGGGGAGAGCGCCGCGCACAGCAGGGCGGCGAGCGTGGTGAGCAGGGCGGGGACGGGTCTGAGCACAGGCATGACGTGCCTCCGTGGGGTGAGGGGATCTCAGATATGCCAGAGCCGACCGGTATGACCGGCGCGACACGAGGGCGCGGGGCACGAGGTCACACGGCTCGACCACTGGTGTGCGCATGCCATCGGTGGTCCGCGTGGGGAAGGTACGCACGGGGCGGCCGCCGGTGAAGGGGGTCCGGAGGCTGCCGTTGGTCTACGCCTGCGAAATACTTGGCGAGCTGCGGCGACGACGGGGTTTGACGGAAACTTTCAGGACTGCGAAACCGATCAGGGGTGCTGACGTGCACGAGGACGAGAAGGGCGAGGGCCGGCGACCCGCCGCCGAGCTGCCGCCGACCGGCGCGGACCAGGAGTTCCTGGCGCTGGAGCGCGAGTTGACGGTGCTGCTGCGGCGCGCCCGCGCCAGCCAGGGCGAGATGGCCCGGGAGGTCCACCCCGACCTGGAGTCCGCCGCCTACGGGCTGCTGGTCCGGCTCGACGAGTGCGGTGGCCGGCGCGCCACCGAGCTCGCCGCCTACATCGGCGTCGGCAAGGCCACCATGTCCCGCCAGCTGCGCGCGCTGGAGGAGCTCGGCCTGATCGCCCGCGAGCCCGACCCCGCCGACGGACGGGCCTGGCTGGTCGCCCTCACCGACGAGGGGCGGCGCCGGGTCGGCACGGTCCGCGAGGCCCGCCGCGGCCGCTACGTCCGCCAGCTCGCCCACTGGCCGCGCCCCGAGGTCGCCGAACTGGCCCGGCTGCTCCACCAGTTGAACGACGTCATGGAGAAGTAGCCCACGGCCGCCACCGGGCGCCCCTCACAGCTCGACGTACACCACCGTCGCGTCGTCGTGCGTCTTGCTCCGCCCCAGGAACATCCGCTCCTCGCGGTCGGCCGCCTCCAGCTCGCGCACCCGGTCCACCAGCGCCCGCGCGCCCTCCTTGCGGACGACGTCGAGGAGGGCAGTCCAGTCGCCCTCGCGGAACTTCTCCGTCCAGCGGGTCGCGCCGTCCGTGAGCGCGGCGAGGGCGCCCACCCCGGAGCGGGGCGCCGTCCCGGTCACCGCGCGGGCCGCGACCGAAGGGTCGGCGGCCGCCGTGAAGAAGCCGCCCTCCTTGTTGCGGACCGTGGCGTCGGCGATCGCGTCCGAGGCCAGGGCGGAACGGGGGAGCCGGTCCAGCCGGTCGTCCAGGACCGGCGTGAGGGCGCCACCGGGAGCGCGCAGGAGCAGCACGGAGTCGGACAGGACCAGGTACTCGACGGCGTCCTCGGACCAGCGGGCCAGGACCACGGTCGCCTGGGGCGTACGCGGGTGAGAAAGGTCACAGGAGCCGGCATGTGCGGCGGCTGTGCGGCGGATCGCCCGCTCCAGGATCTCCCGCAGCGTCAGATCTCCTCGCGAAACGGTCAGTTCGGTCAGCGCGCCGCCCAGCCGTGCGGTGAACCAGGGGACCGAATGCAGACACCCGGTGCCGCCCGTCGGCGGGGTGACGCCGTCCAGGACGACCACGCAACCCCCCTGTCCGGAGGCGGGAAGGCAGACACCGGCGAAGTCCTCGTTGGGGCGGTCCCGGGCGCCGGGTTCCGAAATGACCTCAGTACGCATTCGGCCAGTCTGCACGACCCCTTCACACGCTTCACCAAAGGCTGGCAACAACCCGGGAAACGGTACGGTCCCGCAGGTCAGCCGCCTGTTTTGGGCTGGAATGGAGTACTCCGGGAAGGCGTGTCGGCGAATCCTGCCAAAGCCTGCCGTCCGCGTCCAACCGGCCAGCCGGAAAAGGACCCCGCACAGTCCGCCGGAACTTGCCCGCCAACTCCCCTCCGATGTTCACTCCTTCGGGTGGCGGGTCAGGTGATGCGAGACCACCGCCCACCGGCGCTGGGAGGGTCGGGAACCGACATACGGTGCACGCATCGGGTGCACGCACCACGTGGCACCGAATGCCGGAGATCATGACGGGGTGCCACCCAACCCCTTGGGTACACGAGTTCAGGAATGCGAGCACCGGTGCAGAAGACGCGGCCTCGGCGCACAGGCAAGAAGACGGTCTCCGAGACGGGCACCGTCGCCCCCGTCGGCTCCGGCCGCGCCAAGCACGTCCGGACCCGGCTGATCGTGGCCGTGGCCGTGGTGGCCGCCGCGATCGCCGGAGCGGGCGGTCCCGCCCTGCTGACCGCCTCCGGGCAGCTCAGCGACTCCCAGGAGCTGGTGACCCTCGCCGGACGCACCCAGGACGCGCTGGCGCTCGCCAACTCCCTCGCCGACGAGCGGGACGAGGTCACCTCCTACATCGCCGCGGGCCGCCCCAAGTCCAAGGCGCCCTCGGAGGACCGCGGCGCCCGGGTCGACCGCCAGGTCGAGGACCTGCGCGCGGACACCGACGCCCCCGGCTGGCTGCGCGACGACCTCGACGGCATCGCGGCCGTCCGCCGTGCCGCCCTCACCGGCAAGAGCACCGCCCTCCAGGCGCACGACGCGTACTCGCGGACGATCACCGAACTGCACCGGCTCGCCGAGGAACTGGCCGAGCAGATGCCCCCCAGGGCCGGCTCCGGCGCCTACGCGCTCGCGGAACTGGACTCCGCCGTCCAGCAGTCCGCCGCCGCCCGCGGCCTGCTGCTGGCGGCCCTGAACATCCCGAGCAGCACCCAGACCACGATCAGTCCGATCACCGGGCTGCCGGTCACCAGCACCACCACCTCCGAGGCCGGCAAGAAGCAGCGCGACGCCCTCGCGGCCGCCGCCCAGCAGGCCCGGCTGCGCGCGGACGCGGCCCTCGCCGACTTCCACGAGACCGCCCCCAAGGCGGCGGTCGAGTCGTACGACTCCACGGTCACCGGCAACGACGTCAACGCCGCCGACAAGTACCTGGCCGCCCTCACCGACCAGCCGGCCCTCTCCGACGACGACCTCGGCACCAGTACCAAGAAGCTGGACGCGGCGCTGTCCGCCCGGGTCGAGCTGATGCGCGGCGTGGAGTCCGCCCTCTACGACCACCGCACCAAGGACCTCGCCGCACTCCGCGACGACGACGTCACCGCGCTGGAGATCCGGATCGCGGTGGTCGGCGCCCTGATGCTGGTGGCCGTCGGTGTCGCCACGGCCATGGCCCGCAGCCTCACCCGCCCGCTGTCCGTGCTCCGCCGCGGCTCGGCCCGGCTCGCCGAGGCCGAGGACCCGCGCACCCAGGAACCGGTGAAGTTCACCGGCCGCAACGACGAGTTCGCGCAGGTCGTCCGCTCCGTCAACGCGCTGCACGCGCACAGCGTCGAGCTCTACGACCGCATCGCCACCCTGGAGACCGACCGCAAGCACCTGGTCGGCCAGCGCCAGAAGATGGCCGACGCCCGCGAGGAACTGCGCGCCGAACTGACCGACGCGGCCTCCCAGCTGGAGCGGCTGCGCACCAGCATCGGCGGCACCTTCGTCAACCTCGCGCTGCGCACCCTGGGCCTGGTCGAACGCCAGCTCGCCGTCATCGAGGGCCTGGAGGAGCGCGAGCACGACCCGGACCGCCTCGCGACCCTCTTCAAGCTCGACCACTTCGCCACGGTCATGCGCCGGCACAGCGAGAACCTCCTGGTCCTCGCCGGCACCGAGCACGTCCAGCAGCACGCGGGTTCGATCCCGCTGGTCGACGTCGTGCGGGCGGCGGTCAGCGAGATCGAGCGCTACGAGCGGGTCCGCATCGCCGCGCTGCCGCCCCACGCGCACGTGGCCGGCTTCGCCGCCGACGACCTGTCCCACCTCCTCGCCGAACTGATGGAGAACGCCACCGCGTCCTCCCCGCCCGACGTGCCCGTGGAGATCTCCGGCTGGCTCCTGGAGAGCGGCGAGGTCATGCTCTCCGTGCAGGACGAGGGCATCGGCATGACCGCCGACCGCATGGTCCGCCTCAACGGCCGGCTCGCCGAGTTCGACCCCGAGTCGCCGTACGACCAGGAGGGCGAGGACGGCCTCGGCCTCGGCCTGTACGTGGTGGCCCGGCTGGCCCACCGGCACGGTGTCCGGGTGCAGCTGCGCGAGCAGAAGCAGGGCGGGGTGGCGGCCGTCGTCGTCCTGCCCCAGACCCTGCTGGCCGCGCCTCCGGCGGCGGTCGCCGCGCCCTCGGCAGGCGCGGCCGGCGGTCACGCGTTCTCCCTGCCCGGCGCGGACGCGGAGGTCAACTCCAACGTCCTGCACGGCCGCGCCACCTCCGGCGACCCGCTGGTGACGCTGGCGGAGAAGGCCGTGCAGGAGGCCGACGAGGAGGCCGCGGCGGAACCGCCGTCGGCGCCGGACGGTGTAGCGCCGGACGGCGTGGCGTCGGACGGCGTGGCGTCGGACGGCGTGCACGAGCAGGCGGCCCCGCCCGGGCCGGCGGCTCCCGAGCCGACGGCCCGCCCGAAGGCCCCGCCGGAGACGTTCGCCGAGACGACGATGGAACTCCTCCTGCCGGAACTCGAACCGACGGGAGACCGGCCCCGGACCACCGCGCCCGGCGGACAGCCGGCAGCCGCACCCGCGACGGACCAGCCCCGCTCGGCCGCGCCCGGTGGGGAGCAGGGTGGCGTTCCCGTGGGGGAGCGGCAGGCCTGGACTCCCTCGACCGGGGAGCGGCCCGAGGCGCAGCGGCCACCGGCCGCCGAGGCGTGGGAGCGGCCGTCGGCCGGTGCCGGCGACGGCGCGACGCACCGGGCGGACACGGAGGCGGGGGCCTTCTCGTCCGACGGGCGGCCGGGGGGCCTGCCCGAGGCGCAGCGGCCGCGGGCCGCCGAGGCGTGGGGGCGGCCGTCGGCCGGTACCGGCGACGGCGGCGCGCATCCGGCGGACGCCGAGGCCCGGATCCGCCCGGTGTCCGTGGACGCGGACGGCGAGCGGGCACCGCTGGGGCCGACCGTGTCCGGCAGCGGCACGGGTGGCACCGGCGAGGACGCGTTCGGCGGAGCCGAGGAGCACTCGCGCGCACTGCCCACACCCGGCGACGACGCCCCCGCGGACGCCGAGGACCTGGTCACCAGCAAGGGTCTCCCCAAGCGCACCCCCAAGATCACCGCACCCGCCGCCCCACCCCGGCAACGCGGCACCGGCGTGGACGCCGAAGCCCTCCGCCGCAGGCTGGGCGGGTTCCGCCGCGGCGCCGACGCCGGACGGCGTGACGTCGAGGCGGAGATCGCCGAACAGACCGGCCAGAACCAGGTGCCCAGCACCAGGACGGCCGGCCCCGGAACCGCATCCGAAGAAGCCACGGGGGGCACAGTCGAGGAGGCAAGCAGTTGACGGCGCCCAGTACCTTCGGACTGAGCAGTGAGGCACGCAACCTGCACTGGCTGCTGAGCAACCTCGTCGAGGAGGTGCCCGGTATCCAGTCGGTCGCCGTGGTCTCCTCCGACGGCCTGCTCCTGTTGTCCTCGGACACCAGCCGCAACGAAGCGGCCCGCGAGGCACAGAGCGAGAAGCGCAAGGGCCCCCGCGGCTCCGCCGCCGACCTCGCCACCATCGTCTCCGGCATCGGCAGCCTCACCGTGGGCGCCGCGAAGCTGATGGACTTCGGTCCGGTCAAGCACACGATGGTCGCGATGGACGAGGGCAGCCTCTTCGTGATGTCGATCAGCGACGGCTCGCTGCTCGGCGTGCACGGCAGCGCGGAGTGCGACATGAGCGTGGTGGCGTACCACATGGCCCTGTTCGTCGGCCGCGCCGGCCACGTCCTGACCCCCGAACTCCGCAGTGAGCTACGGAAATCGCTGGAGCCCGACGCGCCGAGGAGCGGCCGATGAGCAGCGCGCCGAAGAACCGCAGGCAGAACCTCCCGGTCCGGGGCGGCGACCGCAAGCCCGCCCGGGTCCGCCCCTACTCCCTCACCGGCGGGCGCACCCGCTTCGGCCACGTCCTGCTCGTGGAGACCTTCGTGGCGGCCCTGGAGGCCCCCGAGGAGCGCAAGGAACTGACGAACGGTTCCCTCAACACCCGGGTGATGCCGGAGATGCGGGCCATCGTCGAACTGTGCCGCCGGATGCGCACGGTGGCCGAGATCGCCGCGCTGCTGAAGATGCCGCTCGGTGTGGTCCGGGTCCTGCTCAGTGACCTCGCGGACCAGGGAAAGATCCGTGTGTACGGAACCGGGACGGGGCACGGCGTCGGCCGCCCGGACCGCGCTCTGCTGGAAAGGGTGCTGAGTGGACTACGCCGTCTCTGACGCCGCCGGCGTCAACCCGCTGCTCGACGGGGAGGAGCACGCCCGGTCGTGGCAGACGGACCGCAGCCGGGCCCCCATCGCGACGAAGATAGTCGTGGCGGGCGGTTTCGGCGTCGGCAAGACCACGCTGGTCACCGCCGTCTCGGAGATCACGCCCCTACAGACCGAGGCGCTGATGACCGAGGCGAGCGAGGAGACCGACGACCTCACCGCCACGCCCGGCAAGCTCACCACCACCGTGGCCATGGACTTCGGCCGCATCACGCTCGACGACGACCTGGTGCTCTACCTGTTCGGCACGCCGGGCCAGCAGCGGTTCTGGTTCATGTGGGACGACCTGGTGCGGGGCGCGATCGGGGCCGTCGTCCTCGCGGACACCCGGCGGCTGAAGGACTGCTTCCCGGCCCTCGACTACTTCGAGAGCTGCGGGCTGCCGTACGTCGTCGCGGTCAACCACTTCGACGGGAGCGAGCGCTTCGAACCGGAGGACGTGCGCGAGGCATTGACGATTCCGCCGCACATACCTGTAATGATCATGGATGCCCGCCGCCGTGTCCCGGTGATCGAGACGCTGCTGTCCCTGGTCGCCCACGCGCTGGACGAAACCCCCGAGTAGGAGAACGGTCCCCCGTATGCGGAAGATACTCGTCGTGGGGGCCGGCCAGTCCGGCCTCCAGCTCGCCCTCGGCCTCCAGTCGCACGGCTACGAGGTCACCCTGATGTCGAACCGGACCGCGGACGAGATCCGCTCCGGCCGGGTCATGTCGACGCAGTGCATGTTCCACACGGCACTGCAACACGAGCGCGATCTCCAGCTGAACTTCTGGGAGTCCCAGGCCCCGAAGATCGAAGGACTCGGTGTCTCGGTCGCCGCCCCCGGCTCCTGGGGCGAGGGTCCCGCGGCCCGCGCGATCGACTGGGTGGGCAAGCTCGACGGGTACGCCCAGTCCGTCGACCAGCGGGTGAAGATGGCCGGCTGGATGGAGACCTTCGCGCAGCGCGGCGGCCAGCTGGTCATCCACGGCGCGGCCGTCGGTGACCTCGACTACTTCTCCCGCGCCTACGACCTGGTCCTGGTCTCGGCCGGCAAGGGCGAGCTGGTGTCCATGTTCGGCCGGGACGCCTCCCGTTCGCCGTACACGGAGCCGCAGCGGGCGCTCGCCGTCGCCTACGTCCACGGGCTCGGCCCGCGTCCCGAGCACCCGGACTTCTACGCGGTCCGCTGCAACCTCGTCCCCGGTGTCGGCGAACTCTTCGTCATGCCGACCCTGACCACGTCGGGACCCGCCGACATCCTCTTCTGGGAGGGCATACCCGGCGGCCCGCTGGACGTCTTCAACGGCGTCAAGGACCCCTCGGAGCACCTCTCCCTGACCCTGGGACTCATGGAGCGGTACACGCCCTGGGAGTACGCGCGGGCCGGCAAGGCCGAACTGACCGACGCGGGCGGCACCCTGGCGGGCCGCTACGCCCCGACCGTCCGCAACCCGATCGGCCGGCTTCCCGGCGGCGGCCTGGTCCTGGGCGTCGCGGACGTGGTCGTCGCCAACGACCCGATCACCGGCCAGGGCTCCAACTCGGCGGCCAAGTGCGCGGCCTCCTACCTCGCCTCGATCCTCGAACACGGCGAGAAGGAGTTCGACGAGACCTGGATGCAGGGGACGTTCGACCGCTACTGGAACACGGCCCAGCACGTCACCAAGTGGACGAACGCGATGCTGGCGCCGCCGCCGGAGCACATCCTCAACCTGATCGGCGCCGCGGGCCAGCTCCAGCCGGTGGCGGACCGTTTCGCCAACGGCTTCGACAACCCCGCCGACTTCGAGAACTTCTTCTACGAGCCGGAGAAGACGGAGGCGTACCTGGCGTCGGTGGCAGGCGCTGCCTGATCGGGCCGGATTTCGGCCGCGGGTGCGTGGTGGTCGCTCGCGCAGTTCCCCGCGCCTTGAGAGAAGGGGCGCCGCGGTGCGCCCCCGCAGGGGCGCGGGGAACTGCGCGACCAGCCACTACGGTGCCGCACCCGACCACCACCCATCGCGGCACCATCGGCGGAACACATACCCTGCACATATGACCCCGCAGGCCGCCACCCCCGCCTACCGCAGGCTGTCCGTCGAGGAGCGGCGCAGCCAGCTGCTCGACGCGGCCCTCTCCCTCTTCGCGCACCGCGTGCCCGAGGACGTCTCCCTGGACGACGTGGCGGAGGCGGCCGGGGTCTCCCGCCCGCTGGTCTACCGGTACTTCCCCGGCGGCAAGCAGCAGCTCTACGAGGCCGCCCTGCGCTCGGCCGCCGAGGAGCTGGAGCAGTGCTTCGACGAACCCCGCGAGGGCCCGCTGCTGCCCCGCCTGTCCCGGGCCCTCGACCGCTACCTGGCCTTCGTCGACCAGCACGACGCCGGTTTCAGCGCCCTGCTCCAGGGCGGCAGCGTGGTGGAGACCTCGCGGACGACGGCGATCGTGGACGGCGTGCGCCGGGCCGCCGCGCGGCACATCCTGAGCCACCTCGGCGTCGCCGACCCCGGTCCGCGGCTCCGGATGACCGTCCGGATGTGGATCACCGCGGTCGAGGCGGCCTCCCTGATCTGGCTGGACGAGGAGAAGCAGCCGCCCGTGGCGGAGCTGCGGGACTGGCTGGTGGACCAGTTCGTCGCCGTACTGAGCGTGACCGCGCGCCGCGACCCGCAGACGGCCGCCCTCGTCGACGCCCTCGCGGCGGATGGCTGAGACTGGTGCCGTGAAGAGTCAGGACACCCCCTTCGAGGGCGGCCCCATGGACGGGCGGGTGCTCCCCGTGCTGCTCGGCATGACCGGCCACCCCCCGAAGACGTACCGCATCCCGGTCCCGGACGCGGCCGGCGGCCCGCCGACGGTCCTGGTCTACCGCCGTGTCCCGCGCGGTCGGAGCAGGCGTCTGGGGCTGACCCAGGGGTGGAAGTACGTGTACGACGAGACGGGCAGGGGCGGCGGCACCGGCGGCGGCAGGCCGAAGTGGCCGTGGTCCAAGCCGGATCACACCGACGGGTGACAGATGTGCGCCGAACCGCGCACACACGCCGCGCGAAGCCAGCAAACCTATCTGATTATCACGTCTGATGATCGCGATGCCGTACGGAAGGGCCGTCCGGCATCGGAGGTGATGACGTGTCAGAGAGGTTTCTGCGCCTGGCCGGGGCGGTCGCGGTGGCGGTCCAGGCCGTGCTCGCGCCGGCGCCCGCACTCGCCGCGCCGGGCCCCGACCGTCCGGTGGCCGAACTGCTGACGGACCTTCAGAGGCTGTACCGGGGGACCGAACAGGCCACCGAGAGCTACAACGCGGCCGACGAACGGCTGCGGCGCCAGCGCGCCGAGGTGGCCCGCCTGGAGGACCAGCTGGCCCGGGCCCGGCGCTCGCTGAGCACCAGCAGGACCGACGCCGGCCGGCTGGCCCGCGAGCAGTACCAGAGCACCACCGGGATCTCCCCGTACGTCCGGCTGCTCCTCGCCCGTGATCCCCAGCACGCGCTCGACGAGGGGCATGTCATCGGCCGGCTGGCCCGCGAGCGGGCCCGGACGGTGGGGCGTCTCGCGGACGACGAGCGCAAGCGGGCCGACCTGGCCCGCAAGGCCCGCAAGGCGCTCGACACCCGGCTCACCCTCGCCGAGGCCCAGAAGAAGCAGCGCGACGAGGTCCGGGCCCGGCTGTCCGACGTGGAGCGCATGCTGGCGGCCCTCACGCCCGCCCAGCTCACCGCCGTCGCCGCCTTGGAGCAGGCGGACACGGCGGCCGCCCAGCGCGCCCTGACCGCCTCCGGCGCCCTGAGCGCCACCACGCTCCCGCCGTCCCAGGAGGGCGACCGCGCGGTGCGCTACGCGGTGCGGCAGCTGGGCAAGCCCTACCAGTGGGGCGCGGCGGGCCCGAAGTCCTACGACTGCTCGGGCCTCACCTCACAGGCCTGGGACCACGCGGGCACCGCCATCCCGCGCACCAGCCAGGAGCAGTGGGCCGGCCTCCCGCACGTCCCGCTGAACCGGCTGCGACCGGGCGACCTGGTCGTCTACTTCCCCGAGGCCACCCACGTGGCCCTCTACCTGGGCGACGGCAAGGTGGTCCAGGCGCCCCGCCCCGGCGCGAGGATCAAGGTCTCCCCGATCGCCGCCAACCCCATCCTGGGCGCGGTACGCCCGGACCCGAAGGCAAGGCCGTTGGCCCACTACGCACCGCCGGCCATCCCGAAGGCGGCGACGGAGGGCCCGGACGAAAGCTTCGGCACCTCACAGCAGACGAGACCTGAATCGACCTAGGGGCGCTGGGGGTACCCCCGGCCGAAGGCTGGGGGAGGAACTGCGCGAACAACCCCCACGCACCCGCACCCGACCCTCAAGCCAGCAGCCCCGAGCTCTTCCACAACCGCCGCCCGGCCCCCCGGAGGACCCCGATGTCATCCAGGAAGTCGGTCAGTCGCTTCGCGCCGGTCTGCATGACCTCCCGCCGATGCCCGCTCGCCCGCACCTGCGCCACGGCCTCCCGCCGGTCCAGCCCCACGTTCGTGTAGACCTCGGGATTGACGAACGCCACGGAGAACACCCGCGCGAACTCGCCCGAGGTCACCCGGGTGAACTCCTGCGACCACCGCGGAGCGGTCACCATCTGCCGCCGCAGCTCCTCACGGGCGTACCGCACATGCCGGGCCTCCTCCACCACGTGGATCCGGGTGACCCCCCGCACCAGCGTCTGCACCCGCTCGTCGGGGAAGGTCAGCCGCTGCATCCAGTCCAGGACCTCCTCGCCCAGCAGGGTCGCCGTGAACGACCCGGGCGTGGTCGAGATCGTCTTGAACAGCCGCCCCAGGTTCTGGTGGGCCCGGCTCACCGGGTACCAGGGCGCGTCCCCGCGCTCGATCAGCCGGGCGAACATCTTCGAGTGCCGGCACTCGTCCTCGATCTCGGTCAGCGCGTAGCGCACGTGCGCGGACGTCGCCGCCTTGTCGTAGATGTGCCGGACCAGCAGCTGCATCAGGATCAGCTCGAACCAGATGCCGAGCGAGGCCAGCGCCGAGGCCTCGTGCTGCGACAGCAGGATCCGCTGCTCCTCGCTCATCCGCTTCCACATCGGCGTGTCGTAGAGCGACACCAGCTCCGGCGGCCAGAACCACTTGCCGTCCTCGAAGGGCGCGTCCCAGTCCAGCTCCTTGTCCGGGTCGAAGGAGTGCTTCGCGGAGGAGACGAGCAGCCGTTCGGCCACCTGTTCGCGGTCCTTGAGCAGGCCGAGCGCGTCCCGCAGTCCGTCGACCGCGTCGGCTTCCGTCAGGGTCGTCATGGCTCCCTCACCTCGTTACCCGGGGGTACGTCGTCGTCCGCTCTTATGAGACCGCGTGTCAGCAAGACGGTCAATCCCCCGCGCACGACTTGTTGACGCCGCGTCTACCGCGAGCGGGGCCGCGAGCGGGGGCGGGGGGGCGGTCCTGGTTCAGAACCCGGGCGCGGTCGCGAGCGGGGGCGGGCGGTCCCGGTTCAGAACCCGGGCGCGGTCGCGAGCGGGGAGTGGGCGGTCCTGGTTCAGAACCCGAGCACCGCCCGCATCACCGCCCTGGCGATCGGCGCCGCGTCCCCGCCCCCGCTGATCTCCCCGCGGTCGGCCGCCGCGTCCTCGACCACCACCGCCACCGCCACCTTCGGCTCCACGTCGGTGTCCGCCTGCGCCCAGGACACGAACCAGGCGTACGGCACCCCGGAGTTGCCGACCCCGTGCTGCGCGGTGCCGGTCTTGCCGCCGACCGTGGCGCCGCGGATCGCCGCGTTGCCGCCGGTGCCCTCCTGGACCACGTCGACCATGAGCTCCTTCATGCGCACCGCCGTCGAGGGGCTCATCACCTGCCGCACCGGGCCCGCGCCGCCCGTGCCCACCGTCTCACCGGTCGGCCGCTCGGTCCGCTCCACGAGATACGGCGGCCGGACCATCCCCCCGTCCGCCACCGCGGCCGAGACCATCGCCATTTGCAGCGGGGTGGCTCGGGTGTTGTACTGCCCGATCGACGACAGCGCCAGCTGCGCCCTGTCCACGCTGGTGTCGAAGGTGCTGGGCGCGGCCGAGAACGGGATCCGCAGCTGCGTGTCGTTGAAGCCGAACCCCTGGGCCACCGTCGTCATGTCCGCGACCCCCACGTCCACGCCCAGTTTCGCGAAGACCGTGTTGCACGACCACTCGAAGGCCTCCCGCAGCGAGGCGTCCCGGCAGCCGTCCCCCTCGTTGGTCAGCCGGGTCGTGGTGCCGGGCAGCCGGTAGGGGTCGGGGGAGTCGGTCGGCGCGTCCAGGTCGGTGACCACCCCGGCGTCCAGGGCGGCGGCCGCGGTGACCACCTTGAACGTCGAGCCCGGCGGATACGTCTGCCGTACCGCCCGGTTGAGCATCGGCTTCTCCGGGTCGTCGTTGAGCCGAGCCCAGGCCGCTGCCACCCGCCTGCCGTTGCCGGACAGTTCGGAGGGGTCGTAGGACGGCGTGGAGACCAGGGCGAGGATCCGGCCGGTCGCCGGTTCGATCGCGGCCACCGCGCCCTTGCGGGTGCCCAGACCGCGGAAGGCGGCCTCCTGGGCGTACCGGTTCAGGGTGGTCACCACGTTCCCGCCGGGGGTCGGCACCCGGCTGCCGTCGTGCCACAGCGGGAACGGCGACAGCAGCGGGTCGGTGCCGGCGAGCAGGCCGTCCTCGGAGTGCTCCAGGAACGTCGTGCCGTACAGCTGGGAGGCGAACCCGGTGACCGGGGCGTACAACGGGCCCTGCGGATAGGTGCGTTCGTAGCGCAGCTGCTCCCGGCTGTCCCGGGATCCGGTGACCGTCTCGCCGCCGACCAGGATGTCCCCCCGGGGCAGGCCGTAACGGGCGATCGTGGCCCGGCGGTTGGCCGGGTTGCCGTCGTAGGAGGGGGCCTGCACGATCTGGACGCGCCCGGCGTTGACGAGGAGCGCGAACAGCAGCAGGGCGCACAGGGCGCGGGCGCGGCGGACGTACGCGGCGGTCCCCTGCTGCCGGCTCACGGCGCCACCCGCCCGTCGTAGTGCCTGCGGGCCGAGTCGCTCACCCGGATCAGCAGGGCGACGATCGCCCAGTTGGTGACGACCGAGGAGCCGCCCTGGGCGAGGAACGGCATGGCCATGCCGGTCAGCGGGATCAGGCCCGTCACCCCGCCCGCGATCACGAACACCTGGAGGGCGACGATCGAGGCCAGCCCCACCGCGAGGAGCCGCGCGAAGGGGTCGCGCAGGGCGAGGCCGGCCCGGTAGCCGCGTTCGACGAGCAGACCGTAGAGCAGGAAGACCGCGGAGAGACCGGCGAGGCCGAGTTCCTCGCCCGCGGTGGCCAGGATGAAGTCCGACTTGGCGGCGAAGCCGATGAGGACGGAGTGGCCGAGGCCGAGCCCGGCGCCGAGCACCCCGCCGGCGGCGAACGCGAAGAGGGACTGGGCGAGTTGGTTCGGCCCCTGCCCCGCGTCGACCGAGGCGAACGGATGCAGCCAGTCCTCGATACGGCCGTGCACGTGCGGTTCCAGGCGGCCGACGGCGACCGCGCCGAACACGGCGAGCAGCAGGCCGACGGCGATCCAGCCGGTACGCCCGGTGGCGACGTACAGCATGACCACGAACAGGCCGAAGAAGAGCAGCGAGGTGCCCAGGTCACGTTCCAGGATCAGCACCCCGACGCTCACCAGCCAGATGGTGACGATCGGGCCCAGCACCCGCCCCGTCGGGAACTGCATGAACCACAGCCGGCGGCCCGCGTAGGCGAGCGCGTTGCGGTTGGCGGCCAGGTACGCGGCGAAGAACACCGCGAGCAGCACCTTCGCGAACTCGCTGGGCTGGAGGGAGAATCCGGCGATCCGGACCCAGATCCGGGCTCCGTTGACGGCCGGGAAGAAGATCGGGAGCAGCAGCAGGACGAGGGCGGCGGCCACGCAGACGTACGCGTAGCGCTGGAGGACGCGGTGGTCGCGCAGCATCAGCACGACCAGGATGAAGAAGCCGACGCCCAGGGTGGACCAGACGAGTTGGGCGGGGGCCGCGCGGTCACCCGGGGTCTCCAGGTCCAGCCGGTAGATCAGGACCAGACCCAGTCCGTTCAGCAGCACCCCGATCGGCAGCGGCAGCGGATCGGCGTACGGAGCGCGCAGGCGTACGGCGAGATGGGCGACGAGCGCGAGGATCCCGAGGCCGGCTCCGTAACCGGCGGCGCCGGGCGGGACGGAGCCGGTCCTGGCAAGACCGACCGCGCAGTAGCCGTACACGGAGAGCAGCACGGCCAGCACGATCAGGGCGAGTTCGACACCCCGGCGCCGGGGGAGACGTTCGGGGGAGGCGGGGGCCTTTTCTGCCGCCAGGGTGGTTCCGGCCTTGGTCATGCCCGGAACTTACCCAAATAGTGCGACTTGAGCGCCCTGCGAGTCGCCACCAGCGTGGCGTGCGGCCGAGGGTGTCGATGTCGCGCGCGGCGCGGGTGGTGGTCCGGGTGCGGGCCGATGGGGGCCGGTCGCGCAGTTCCCCGCGCCCCTGAAGGGGCGCACGACAGCGACCCTTTCCTTCAGGGGCGCGGGGAACTGCGCGAGCAACCCCCGCGCTCCCGCAGTCGCGCCACGCACCCGCGCCCCCACGGGAGCGTCAGAACGCCACCGCACCCCCCTAGGGGAGTGTCAGAACGTCACTGCACCCCCTATGGGCACGTCAGAACGTCACCGCACCCCCTACGGGAGCGTCAGTACCGCCACCGCACCCCCTACGGGAGCGTCAGTACCGCCACCGCACCCCCGTCGAGCGCGTTGGCGAAGGACAGCCGCGCGCCCAGCACCTCCGCCTGCCCCGCCGCGATCGTCAGCCCCAGCCCGTGCCCCTTGGAACCGCCCTCCGTCCGGAACCGCTGCGGACCGTGGGCCACCAGGTACTCGGGGAACCCGTCCCCGCGGTCCCGCACGGTGACCTCCTTGCCCTCCACCGTCAGCACCACCGGCCCGCGCCCGTGCCGGTGCGCGTTGGCCACCAGGTTCCCCAGCACCCGCTCCAGCCGCCGCCGGTCGGTCTCCACCCACACGTCCCGGACGACCTTCACCTCGGTCTCCGTCCCGGACGCCTGCACCACCCGTTCGGCCAGCGCGCCCAGCGCCTCCGCGTCGGTCTCCAGCCGCTCCCGGCCCGTGTCGAGACGGGAGATCTCCAGCAGGTCCTCGGTCAGCGTGCGCAGCGCGGCCACCCGGTCCCGGACCAGCTCCGTCGGCCGTCCCGGCGGCAGCAGCTCCGCCGCCGCGTGCAGTCCCGTCAGCGGGGTCCGCAGCTCGTGCGCCACATCGGCCGTGAACCGCTGCTCGCTCAGCAGCTTGCCCTGTAGCGACGCGGCCATGCCGTCCAGCGCGGCGGCGACCGCGGCCACCTCGTCCTGCGGCCGGGTCGGATCCTTCGTACGGGGGTCGTCCACCCGCGCGTCCAGATCGCCGGCGCTGATCCGCCGCGCCACCTGCGCGGTGCCGTGCAGCCGCCGGGTCACCCGGGTCACCGCGAACGCGCCGACCAGCAGTGTCGCCCCGATGGCCAGGGCCGACGACCAGAGGATGGAGCGGTCCAGCGCGGCGATGGTGCGCGCCTGCTGGGAGTAGTCGACGGCCACCGCGAGGACCCGGTCGCGGTCGGCCGGACCCGCCGCCCACATGAGGGGGCGGCCGTCGTCCTCGGAGACCATCGTGCCGCGCCGCCCGGCCAGTGCCAGCGCCCGCAGCGGCGACGGCAGCCCCCGCGGGTCGACCCTGGCCTCCGGTACCAGGGTGTCCCCGGCCTCGAAGTCGCCCGTCGCCTCCGCGAGCCGGGACAGCGCCTGGTCGCGCGCCTGCGCGACGGTCTGGTCGGTGACCGACACATGGACGAGGACGCCGAGCAGCGCGGCCAGCGCACAGCACATCACCGTGATGAACGCGGCCGACTTCGCCGCCAGCGTCCCGGCCCAGTGCGGAAGCCTCACCGGGCACCCGCCGAGGCCGACGGACCGGGGTCGGGGGTCGAGGTGGGGGCGGTGAGGTCCGAGCTGGGGGTCAGAACCGGCGTCGGGGTCGGGGTCGGAGCCGGGGCCGGGGCCGGGGCCGGGGTGCGGTGGTGCCGCAGCCTGCCCGTACGCAGGAACTCGTCCCGGGAGAACACCATCGTCCGCTGCTCCGGGTCCCACGCCCAGGTCGTCCGGTACTCGTAGCCGCTGATCCCGGCGGGCGACCGCACGATCACCGTCCGCCCGGCCAGCTCGACGCCGATGATCGCGTCGTTGTCGTCGAGCACCTGCACCAGCCGGTGCCTCTCGACGGTGTAGACGCGCAACGCGGTCTGGTTCGTCGGGTACAGCCGGAAGCCGAGCGTCAGCTCGTCCCGGCCGTCCCCGGTGAGGTCCCGGTAGTAGGGCTTGAGCAGCGGACACCGGGCGCCGCCGCCGTGCGCCCCGCACGACTTCATGCGGTCCGTGGTCTCGTGGTACGTCCCCTTGGCGCCGTAGTCCGCCGGGTCGGAGGCGATCTCCGCCCGTACGACGGCCACCGGATCCACCGTGCGGATGTCGTCGCCGGGCACGGTGACCCCCTTCACGGTCTCCGTGCTGCCCACGTCGTACGGCCAGGCCGGGCTGGACGCCGGCCGCAGGTCGGGCCAGAGCTTCGCCGGACTGATCGCGGTCGGCGTCGCCCCGGCCGCCAGCAGCCCGCCGGAGTCGCCACAGCCCGCCACCACCGCCGCCGACAGGGCGACGGCGGCCGCGACGGCGGCGCCGCGAAGGAGGCGACGGGGGCGACGGCTCGGCACGCTGCTCCTGGCTCGGGGACGACGGGGTATGGGGACGACGGGGTATGGGGACGTAGATCCTTTTCGTACGCTGATCCGCACGGAAGTCTGTTCTGCACCCGCGGGGGCCGGTGCAGAGGAGAGGCTACTCGGCGAGGTCCTCGAGGAGACGGGCGGTGGACAGACCGGCCCGCAGATAGGCGACGAACAGCTCGTTGTGCAGCGCCCACGGCGAGCGCCGGGCCCGCACCAGCCGGATCGCCTCCTCGGCCGTCCACCCCTGGTGCAGCAGGGCCTGCGCGACCACCAGCCCCGACCGGTTGTACCCGCTGTAGCAGCGCACCAGCACCGACCGCCCCGTGTCCAGGGCCTCGCTCGCCGCCCGGGCCAGCCGGATCACCCCCGCCAGCTGCGTACCGTCCAGCGGCCCGTCGGGTATCGGCCACACGTGGTGCTCCACGCCCAGGTCGGGCCCGTGCCCCGGCAGCCGCAGCAGACTCTGCACCAGATCGAACTCGCCGCGCACCACGGCGGACTCCAGCCGTCCCGAACGCCCCCGGAACTCATGGCCGCCCATCCACAGCCCGGGCAGCACCTCGCTCCACGGACTGTCCGGAGCCGGGACGTCGTACTGCTCCCCACGGATCCGCACCGGCGCCTCCCCGCTGCGCGCGCCAACCCCTGTCAAAGGTAGCCGGGTTCTTGCCCCTGGAGCACCCCGCCTGTTCCCATGGACGAGGGGTGATGACGCAATGAGCGGACTGCGCGTCGTGCCGGCCTGGCGCCACGGTCAGGAGAGGCTGTACGTCTGCCTCACGGACGGCAGGAACATCGCCTGGTACGACCGCGAGGCGGGCCGGGTGAACCTGCTCAGCGAGGAGCGCCTGGACGACGTACTCGAAACCCTGCGCCCCTTCCTGACCGGCCCGGTCACGGTGGGCCCGCCACCCGTGCCCACGCCCGCCGAGCTGGCCCGGCTGACCCTGCACCCGGACGACGACCTGGCGCCCAACCGTCCCGGCGAGGCGCTGCTGGTCGCCCTCGAACGGGACCCGGGTCCGGCCCGCCGCCTCCGCCCCGACCCGCGCCGCCGCGCCCTGGCCGCGGAACAGACCGTCGGTGACGCCCTGGACCGCCTGGACGGCGCGGGCTGGCACGTCCTGCACTCCGTGCCGCTGCCCGGCGGCGGCCGCATCCACCACCTGCTGATCGGCCCCGGGGGCGTCTTCTGCGTGCACGCGCTGCCCGCCCGCAGGCAGAAGGTGCTGGTCGCCGACCCGATGGTCACCCTCGGCCGCCGCGACGCGCAGCCGCTGCTCCGCCGGCTGCGGGCCGACGCCGACCGGGCGTCGTACGCCCTCACGGCCGAGGTCCGACCGATCCTGGTCCTGATCGAACCGGCGGACGTGACGGTGCTCGCCCCGCCCCGCGAGGCCCGCGTCCTGCGCGACCGGGACCTGGAGGGCCTGTCCCGCCTGGGCGGCGTCCTGAAACCGGCGGACGCGGAGGCCCTCCACGCGATCGCACGGGACCGCAATACGTGGGGGAGGGTGTAGGACACCGTCGGCCGCGAGGGGGTGGGCGGGTAATCCGTGTCTGGCGTGCTCGGCGTGTCCGGCGTGCATGGCGCGTCCGGCGTGCTCGGCGTGCATGGCGTGTCCGGCGTGCATTGCGTATCCGGCGCGCCCGGCGTGCATGGCGCCCCCGGCGTGTCCGGCGCGCTCGGTGTGTCTGGGGTGCCCGGCGTGCGTGGCGCGTCCGGCGTTCACGGCGGCCCCGGTGTGCCGGTGTGCCGGTGTGCTCGGCGTTCACGGCGGGTTGGTCGGTCACGGCTCATGGCAGGGGTGCCGCGTGCTCCCGGTCCAGCAGGGGGGCCAGCAGGTCCCCGTGGTCCTGGAGGCGCGGCGCGATGTCCTGCGCCCGGAACGCCAGCCGACCCGCGGACCGGCACTCGGCGACCTCCTCCCAGGTCACCGGCGCCGACACCGTCGGCTCCCGCCGTGCCCGCACCGTGTACGGGGCGGCCGTCGTCTTGCGCCCCGCGTTCTGGCTCCAGTCCACGAACACCTTCGCGGGCCGCAGACTCCGCGTCATCCGGTGCACCACCAGCCGCGGCATGGCCCGCTCCGCCTCCACCGCCAGCGCCTTCGCGTACTCGCTGACCCGCTCACTGCTCGCCCCCCGCACCCCGGCCAGCAGATGCAGCCCCTTCGACCCGGCGGTCTTCGCGTACGCCTCGATCCCGTCCGCGGCCAGCCGCTCCCGCAGCCACAGCGCGACCTCGCAGCACTGCACGACCGTGGCGGGCGGCCCGGGGTCCAGGTCGAAGACGATCCGGTCGGCCTCGTCCGGCGCCTGGGCGACCCACTGGTGCGTGTGGAACTCGGTGACCAGGTTGGCCGCCCACATCAGGCTCGGGAGATCCTGCACCAGCACCATCCGCGCGGCCCCCTCCGACCGGCGCACCTCGGCGGTCGTGACCCATTCGGGCGTACCGGGCGGCACGTTCTTGGCGAAGAACACCTGGCCGTCGGGACCGTCCGGGTACCGGAGGAAGGACACCGGCCGGTCCCGCAGATGCGGCAGCAGCACCCCGGCCGTCGTCGCGTAGTAGTGCAGCAGCTCGCCCTTGGTGAAGCCGGTCGCCGGATACAGCACCTTCTCCAGGTTGCTGAGCGCCACCCGCCGCCCCTCCACCTCCGTGATCGGCGTCATACCATGACAATCTCATACAAAAGTCACGTCGGACGGACGGAGGGAACCGCACGTGCGATCCATCTGGAACGGCGCGATCTCCTTCGGTCTCGTCAGCATCCCGATCAAGCTGGTGAACGCCACGGAGAGCCACTCGATCTCCTTCCGCCAGGTGCACACCGAGGACAACGGCCGCATCCGCTACCGCAAGTTCTGCGAGCTGGAGGACCGCGAGGTCACCCAGTCGGAGATCGGCAAGGGGTACGAGGACGCCGACGGCACGATCATCCCCGTGACCGACGAGGACCTGTCCCACCTGCCCATCCCCACCGCCCGCACGATCGAGATCGTCGCGTTCGTCCCGGCCGACCGGATCGACCCGCTCCAGATGGACGCCGCGTACTACCTCGCCGCTAGCGGCGCCCCGGCGGCGAAGCCGTACACCCTCCTCAGGGAGGCCCTGAAGCGCAGCAACAAGGTGGCCATCGCCAAGTACGCGCTGCGCGGCCGGGAACGCCTCGGCATGCTCCGGGTCGTCGGCGACGCCATCGCCATGCACGGCCTGCTCTGGCCGGACGAGGTGCGCGCCCCCGAGGGCGTCGCCCCCGACTCCGGCGTCACCGTCCGCGACAAGGAACTCGACCTGGCGGACGCCCTGATGGACACCCTCGGCGAGGTCGACCTGAAGGACCTGCACGACGAGTACCGGGAGGCTCTGGAGGAGGTCATCGCCGCGAAGGCAGCCGGCGAGAGCCCACCGGAGTCCCCCGAACCGGCGAAGCCCGGCAAGGTCCTCGACCTGATGGCGGCCCTGGAGAACAGCGTCCGGGCGGCGAAGGAGTCGCGCGGCGAGCCGGCGCAGGTGACACAGCTGCCGAAGAAGAAGCCGACGGCGAAGAAGACGACCGCGAAGACACCGGCGAAGAGGACCGCGAGCAAGTCGGCGACGACGAAGAAGACGACGGCCAAGAAGACGTCGGCGGCCGAGAAGAAGCCGACGGCGAAGAAGACGACCGCCCGCAAACGCCCCGCATGACGTACGGCCGCCCCGTCGAAGTCCACGGTGGCCGCTGCTGAGCCGCTGCTGATGCGCCGCTGATGCGCTGCTGGGCCGGTGTTAGGCCGCTGCTGATGCGTTGCTGGGCCGTCGTTAAGTCGCTGCTGAGGCGGTGTGGCCGCTGCTGATCCACTGCTGGTCCGCTGCTGGGTGACGTGCCCTCAGGCCCGTCTTGCTACCGTTGCCGGCCGATCGGCCTCATGTCCGGGGCCGTGCTCGCGGGGAGGCGAAGGTGCGGGGACGACGGGGGATACGCGGGGCGGCACTCGCGGCGGCCCTGGCGCTGTGCGGCCTGCTGGGCGCCGGTTGCTCGACGACCGGGCGGAACGGTTCCGACGGTGCGTCGGCCGACGCCTCGGGGTCCACGTCGTCCGCGGTGTCCGGCCCGTGGCGTGCCTGGGACGTCGCGCTCTCCCGGGCGGAGGCCGCCGGCACCTGCGGGGCGACGGCCCATCAGGTCGTCTGCGCGACCGGCTCCGGCGGATTCGTCGGGCGCTCCCGCGCCGACGGCCGTATCACCTGGACGGTGCCCGCGAACGACCACGGCAAGAGTGCCGGCCTGGTCGTCGACGCGGCCGACGAACGGGCCGTGACCGGCGTCGCCGGTGTACTGCGCGCGGCGGATCTGCGGACGGGCGCGAGGGCGTGGACGCACCGGCAGCCCTCCGGCGGCGCCTATGTGGCCCTCGGCGCGGCGGACGGAGTCGTCTACGCCGTCGGAGCGTTCGACCCCGCGTCCGGTGCCGCCGTCCTCGACGCCGTACGCGCGTCCGACGGCACGGCACTGTGGCACCGCGCTGTCGCCTGGGACCCAGGTGAGGGCGTCGCCGCCTTCCGGGGCCGCGTCTACACCACCGACGGCACCCGGGTCACCGCCCGCGACGCCCGCACCGGCGCCACCGTGGCCGTCAGTCCCGCGAGCGCCGAGTGCCCGCACCTGGTCTCCGGTGGCCACTACCTGGTGTGCACCGGCAGCCCGTTCTCCGCGGGGGACGTCTTCCCGCCCGTACGACGCCTGGACCCGAACACGCTCCGGCCCCTGCCGACCCCCAAGACCACGATCGACAAGCCGGTGCGCGGACTGATCTCCGCCGACGGGGTGCTGGTGTTGTACGAGGCCGCCGCGGAGGACACGAGCGCCGGCGACTGGAACGCGTACGACCTCGAAAGCCGGCGCAAGCTGTGGAGCTACTACGCCACCACGGACGAAGCGGCCCTGACCGGCCGCCGGTTCGTGACGTTCACTCCTGGCAACGACCGCGCCGCACGGGGCCGAGTGATCACCGTCGACCTGCACGCCGGCCCACGGGCGGCCGGCTCCGCCGCACCGGGCACGTCGGCGCCGTACCCGCAGACGAGGGACGGCGAACACCCCCTGCTCATCGTCCCGGACGGCGACGCCGGACACTTGATCGTAAGAGCGCGGACGCACGCCTCACTACGCTCATTCCCCTTGCCCTGAGCCTCTGTCGGCGTCGGCGTCACTGCACATCCACCGACGCAAGCTCGACGAACCGCTCCAGAACCTCTCGCGCCCGCGCGCCGTACGCACTCAGCTCCGTCTTGTCGGCCGCCTTGTGCAGGTCGGACGTCAGGGCGTAGGCCTCCTGCGCGATCTCGATGAGCGGCCGTGCACCGGCTATGAGCTGAACCCTGAACAGCGCGTGCAGGGCGACCCCGCGGAGCCGGTGCGCCTCCGTACGGGCTGCGGGGTAGGTGGACCCGTCGGGATCCTCGTCCCTGCGATGCCAACGGTCCTGCTGCCCGCGCCGGAACTCCGTCAACGCCCCGGCGAAGTCGCTGTACACCGCCATCCGGTCCGCCCGAAGCTGCTGCTGACTCACGAACAACTGCTCCCGCGCGGAGGCGTTGCGCTGGAAGACGTACGTGACAGTGGACCCCAACAACGTGCCCACAATGGCGACCAAGGCCGAGACGACACCATCCACGCCAGTATGAGACCACAACCCCACCGCCCCCCCCGGCCCCACCCCTCACCCCAAACC
>NZ_LBMU02000040.1 GCF_001005085.2 Streptomyces humi | reverse complement strand
GTTCAGGGGTCGGGGTTCAGGGGCCAAGGCTCAGGGGTCGGTGATCAGGGATCGAGGATCAGGGGTCGGGGTTCAGGGGGCGGGGTTCAGGGGGTCAGCCAGTGGGCGGCTGCTGCGAGGAGCGCTCGGATGCCCGTCTCGATCGTCGGCTCCTGGACGGGGGCGAAGTGCGGGGAGTGGTTGGAAGGGATCTGCGGCGGGATGCCGTCGCGGACCAGGGCCTCCAGGTCGACGTCCGCGTAGAGCGCGAGGTCGGCGCCGCCGACGAACCAGAAGACCGAGGGCACGCCCAGGGCCGTACCGAAGGCGCCGAAGTCCTCGCTGTTGGGGACCGGTGAGGTCAACTCGAAGGTGAGACCCGGGAATTCGGCGTCCAGCGCGGCCTGGACGGCTTCGGTCGCCTCCGGGTCGTTGTGGGTGACCGGGAAGGAGTCGATGGGCACGATCTCCGGCTCCCGCGGCGCGGCGGAGGCGGCCGCCTCGGCCCGCACGATCCGCTCGACGGCCGCCAGCACCCGTTCCCGTACGGCCGCCGTGGTGGACCTTATGTTGATCTTCAGCTCGACGCTGTCCGGGATGATGTTCTCCTTGGTCCCGCCGTGGATCGAGCCGACCGTGACGACGGCCTGCTGGCCCGCGGCCACCTCCCGGGAGACGACGGTCTGGAGCCGCAGCACCACGGCGGCGGCCAGCACCACCGGGTCGACGGTCGCCTCCGGCGTGGACCCGTGCCCGCCCCGCCCGAACAGCGTGACCCGCAGGCTGTCGGCGCCCGCCATCAACGCCCCCGCCCTGGTCCCGACGAGACCGGCCGGCGCGCCCGCCACATGCTGGGCCAGGCACACGTCCGGCCGCGGGAACCGGTCGGCGAACCCGTCCGCGAGCATCTTGGGCGCCCCGCCCACCTCCTCGGCCGGCTGGAACACCGCGACCACCGTCCCGCGCCACCCGTCCCGGACCGCGGCCAGCTGCCCGGCCGCCCCCAGCAGCCATGCCACGTGCATGTCGTGCCCGCACGCGTGCATCACCCCGTCGTTCCGCGATGCGTTCGGCAGCCCGGTCTCCTCGGTGACCGGCAGCGCGTCCATGTCGGCGCGCAGCAGTACGACCGGACCGTCCCCGTTGGCCAGCACGCCCACCACGCCGGTGCCGCCGACCCCCTCGGTGACCTCCCAGCCCTGCTCCCGGAGCCGGTTCGCGACCAGCGCCGCGGTCCGCTCCTCCCGGAACGACAGCTCCGGGTGCGCGTGCACGTCCTCGTAGAGCGCGCGCAGCTTGGGCAGCCGCTCGCTCAGGCCGGTCAGGAGGGGGCTGGTGTTCATGGCGTCTCTCCAGGGGGTGATGGGCCGCTCGCCCGTCGGGTCCGGATGCGGGATCAGCCTCGTGACCGTACTTCACCCGTGACCGCGCGAGTCCGTCACGGGGCGCCCCTTCCGCGCCCCGCCGGGCACCCCGGGCGCCGTTCCGTGCGGTCTTGTCAGCGGCGGCCCGCACTGGCGACGATGACCACATGTTCGATGGACTCGACGGACTCAAGGACCTGGCGGACAAGGCGAAGGACAAGGCCGAGGACATCGCCCGACAGCACGGGGATGTCCTCGACAGCGGCCTGGAGAAGGCCGGCGACCTGGTCGACGAACGGACCGACGGCAAGTACGCCGACCAGATCGAAACGGGGGTCACCAAGGCACAGCGACTGGTGGAGCGCCTGGGCAGGCAGGCCGGGGAACCGGGGGATCCGCAGCCCTAGGCACCGCCCCGACGGTCAGTTCTCGTCCGTGGTGGGCCGGGTGCGGCCGGGCTCCGGCAACTCGCCCAGCTTGAGCCGGGCGTGCAGGACGTCACCGATGAACAGGTCGTAGAGCAGCACGCCGATCACACCGCCGATCAGCGGACCGACGATCGGGATCCACCAGTAGCCGCTGAACCAGGCCCCGTCCCCCGGGAACGCGAGGCTCTTCCACCCGGCGAACCAGGTGAGCAGCCGCGGCCCGAAGTCGCGGGCGGGGTTGATGGCGTAGCCGGCGTTCGCGCCGTAGGACATGCCGATGGCGGCGACGGCGAGGCCGATGACGAACGGGCCGAGGTTGGACCCCACCGCCGTGTTGCGCAGGTCGATGACCGCGACGACGAACATGACCAGGAAGGCGGTACCGACGATCTGGTCGATCAGCGGCCCCCAGGTCCCGCCGTGGAAGTACGGCGCCGGGAAGGTGGCGAAGATCGAGAAGGTGGCCTCGGTGTGGCCGTTGACCTTGGGCGGTTTGGAAATGGCGTCGAAGGCGTTGATCGCGTCGTGGTACACGAGGTAGACCAGCGCGGCGCCGGCGAGCGCGCCGAGCACCTGCGACACCCAGAACGGCACCACCTTGGCCCAGGGGAACCTGCGCCGGACGGCGAACGCGAGGGTCACCGCCGGGTTCAGGTGGGCGCCGCTGACGCCACCCGCCACGTAGATGCCGAAGGTGACGGCCAGCGCCCAGCCCCAGGTGATCAGGAGCCAGTCGCCGGCGGCGAGGAAGATCGTCGTGGGCGTCGCGGCACGCCCGGACCCGGGCAGCGCCGCGACCGCCATGGCCACGACCCCGCAGCCGAACGAGATCAGCACGAAGGTCCCGAGAAACTCTGCCAGGCACTCACCGAGCAGGCCTCCACGGCTTCTGAGCCGGGAGGGTTTGACGAGCGGAGGAATTTCCACAGCCATCGCTGGCCCCCTTTAGCCATCGCCGGCTCCCTGCGGGGAGCAATCAGGCCGAAAACCATTTTGACCCACAAATGATGTTCGCGCAGATCCGCCTAAAAGGCACGACGATGGGGCAGGACGGGCGTATGGGGAGGGGCTGAGGGGGGACGGGCAAGGGGGCCGAGGAGCGCGGGGGACGCGGGAGGGGGTCAGCTTTCCAGGTCGTCGGCGTAGTGGCGGAATCCGTGGCGGTCGCGGTGCATCGCCCAGAGCGTCTCGGCGAGAACGGCCGGGTCCTTCCGCTCGTGCCCGGTCACGATCGCCCCGGGGATGACCAGCTGCCCCACGTGGATCCCCTCGCCGGCGAGCCGGTCGTGCAGGAGGTGTCCGTACGCGCTCTCGGCGGCGAAGGCGATGGAGGTCCCGGCCCGGTCCGGATGCGGGATGACGGCGGTCCCCCCGTTGACGAACAAGATGGTCCCCCGGCCCAGTTCCCGCATCCCCGGCAGCACCTGCTGCACGGCGGCGACGGGCCCGTACACCGAGAACTCGACCGGCCCGAGCAGATCGGCGTGGGTGGTCTCCAGCACCGGCCGCATGAAGTCGGCCTGCGGCACCGGGCTGTACTGGAGGACCTCGACGGTCCCCAGTTCCTCACCGGCCCGCGCGAGCGCCGCCGCGAGGGCGGCCGGGTCCCGCACGTCGGCGGAGTACCCCCGGGCGTCGATGCCGAGCCCGGCGAGCTCACGGGTGAGCACCCCGAGCCGGCCGCCGTCCCGGGCGACGAGCGCGACCGCGTACCCCTCCCGCCCGAACCGCCGGGCGACGGCGGCCCCCAGCCCCGGCCCGGCTCCCACGATGGCGACACTGCTCACGACGTGACTCCTGACGACTAGGGCGGCCTGCACCTAGCTCCGTACCGCGCGCCGCCCGACTTCACACGTCAGTCCTCCGGCGGCCGGCCCTCGATCAGGCGTTCCGCGATGTCGTCCGCCCAGGCCTGGGCCCAGTGGCGCAGTTCGGTGATCGCCCGGTCGTCCAGGCCGAGGACCGCGAACTCCCGGTCGTCGATCCACTCCGTGCCGGTCAGGCGGGACTGGAGGTCGGCGAGGTCGAAGGTGTCCCGGGCATGACGGTGGCCCAGGTCCTCCAGATCGGGGAGGGACCAGCGGTCCGCCGCGGCGCGCACGATCAGCAGGTCCCGGGGCAGACCGCGGTCGGTCAGGGCCCACACCCGCATGCCGACCACGTCCTCCAGGGCCAGGGTCAGGCCGAGTTCGGTCCGGACCGGCGGATGCCAGAGTGCCTCCTTGAGGATGTCGACCTCGCTCTCGTCCCCGGCGACCGCGTCGGTGACGAGGAGCCGGGCGGAGAGCGGGTCGGTCTCACGGACGACGACCTGCCAGCCGTGTTCGCGCAGGGCCGCCGTCACCGTGCCGACGATCATCCGCATGGGCGCCGGGTGCTGCGTCGCGACGTCCACGGTCCGGCCGGGGCGGTCGAACAGACCGTGGGCCACGGCCGCGTGGTCTCCGGTCAGGGCGAGGGGGTACGCGGCACCGGCCGACAGCACGTCGGGCAGCAGGCGGGAGTACGGTTCGGCGAGGTTCACGGGGCGGCGACCGGGGTCCCGTGCGGGCGTCCGGCGGCCGGGCAAGATCGGACCATGGCCCGATTATCACCGGCCGGGCCGCGCCCCGACGTCGGCACACCGACCGCCCGCACCGCACCACCGCCACCCGGCACGACCCACGAACCCCCTTCCCACCGGCCACCCACAGCCCCCGGAGCCCGCAGCCCGACCACCGCACGGACACGGGACCCGGAGCGTCCCCCGCCGAGGGGCGGACTCGGGTGCTGGGGCGTGCGGCTGCCCCCGTCGCCGCGCGGACACGGGACCCGAAGCGCGCAGCCCTCCGTCGGCGGGCGGACCCGCAAGGGGGCCGTGCGGCTGCCCCCGTCGCCGCGCGGACACGGGACCCGAAGCGCGCAGCCCTCCGTCGCCGCGCAGACTCGCAAGGGGGCGTGCGGGTGGCCCCGACCACCGCGCGGACACGGGACCCGGAGCGCGCAGCCCTCCGTCGGCGGGCGGACCCGCAAGGGGGCCGTGCGGGTGGCCCCGTCGCCGCGCGGACACGGGTGGTGGGGTGCCGGGGCCGGCGTCGGGGCCCGGCACAGGTGGTTGCGGGAGACTCCGGGCATGGAGACCAACCCGTCGGCGTCCGCCTGCTGCGCGCCCTCCGTTCCGGCCGTGGCCCGGCCCTCGACCCGGTCGCTGCCCGGTCCGGGCAGCCCCGCGCGGGGCGTTCGGGGCATGGTCGCCCTCCCCGGTGGCGCGTTCCTGATGGGGACCGAGGACGCCGACGGGTTCCCGGCGGACGGCGAGGGACCGGTACGGTCCGTGCGGGTGCCGCCGTTCCTGATCGACGTCTGTGCCGTGCGCAACGACGAGTACGCCGCGTTCGTCGCCGACACCGGGTACGTCACCGACGCCGAGCGGCTGGGCTGGTCGTACGTCTTCGCCGGGTTCCTGCCCGCCGCACTGCGCCGGGGCGCGCCCCGGCCGCCGGGGACCCCCTGGTGGTGCGCGGTCGCGGGGGCCGCCTGGCACGAACCGGCCGGTCCCGGCAGCGGCCTGGACGGGCTGGGTGACCACCCCGTCGTCCACGTCTCCTGGTACGACGCCGCCGCCTACGCCTCCTGGGCCGGCAAGCGGCTGCCCACCGAGGCGGAGTGGGAGTACGCGGCCCGCGGCGGTCTGGAGCAGGCCCGCTATCCGTGGGGGGACGAGCTGGACCCGGACGGGGAGTACCGGTGCAACATCTGGCGCGGCACCTTCCCCACCCGCAACACCGCCGCCGACGGCTACCGGGGCACCGCCCCCGTCGACGCCTTCGCGCCCAACGGGTACGGCCTCCACAACACCTCGGGCAACGTCTGGGAGTGGTGCGCCGACAGGTGGTCCGCCGGCCGCGTCATCCGGGGCGGCTCCCACCTCTGCCACGCCTCCTACTGCAACCGCTACCGGGTCGCCGCCCGCACCGCCAACACCCCCGACAGCTCCACCGGCCACACCGGCTTCCGGTGCGTGCGCGACGCGCCGTGAACCGAGGGCGCGCCGTGGTCATTCGCCGACGGGGCCGATGTACGTCCCGGGGTGGGTCGCGCCGTCCTGGAGCACCACGGCACCGCCGTGCCAGGGCAGGTCGAACGAGGTGCGCTGGTTCGGCGCGGTGACGACGACCGTGGTCGGCGTGAACGTGCCGGAGTCGCCCTGTGCCGGCACCAGGAAGGTGATCGTGAAGTTGGTGGAGGCGCCGTTGGCCAGGGTGACCCGGTGGGGGGTGGCGCTGGTGCGCTGGAGCGACCACTTCTGACCGCTGTTGACCAGGTCGACGCCGGGGAAGCCGTACATCGTGCAGGTGTGGCCGCTCTTGTTGGTGAACGCCACGACCGCGTGCTTCTGCTGGCCCGTGCCGCTGCCGGGGTCGGCCCAGGAGTAGGAGAGCTGGGAGGACTGGCAGACGGGCACCGAGCCGGCGGCGGAACCCCCGGAGGAGCTGCCCCCGGAAGCGGACGAACCGCCGGAGGCGGACGACCCGGAGGCGCTCCCGCTCCCGCTGCTCCCGGAACCCGAGCCGGCGGTCGAACCGCCACTCGAACCGCCACTCGAACCTCCGCTCGAACCGTCCGCCGTCGTGGAGTCGCCCGCGACCGGGGCGGCCTTGCCGCCGTCCGCGCTGACGGAGCCGCTCGCGGTGCCGTTGCACGCGGTCAGCAGCGCCAGCAGCGCGGCGGCGCCGGTCACGGCGACGGCGTTCTTGCGGACGTTCGTACGGCGGTCGCGAAGCTGCTTCGGCATGGTGTCCCCAGCGGTGGTGATCTCCCCGGCTCTCTGCCGGACACCCCTTTCGATGCGAGCCCCTGGAGGGAAGTTCGGAGATCGCCGTCACGGACCCGTCGTGGTCGTGTCACGCCCGCTGTTACGAACCGCCGTCACGGACCGCCGCACAGCCTGCCGTCACAGCCCGCCGTCGCGGACGCGGCCGCTCACGCCATCCAGAAGAACACCGCCGTCATCCGCTTCTCCTCCAGCGTCTTCCCGGCGTAACCGGTCGCGCTGTGCACGAGGTTGGCGTTGTAGAGGAGCAGCCGGTTGTACCTGTGCGGGACGCGCACGTCCTCCTCGAAGTGGTCGCCCGGCACGAACCGCGTACCGAGGGCCTCGACGAGGTTGTTGTGCGGGGCCTGCACGATGTTGCCGCCGAGCCGGCCGCCGGGCAGTGACTGGCGGTAGAACGCGGTGCCGCAGTCCTTCGCCACTCCGGGGTTGAGGTACAGCACCGCCGCGTACCGGCACAGCGCACGCGAGTCCGTGTGCGGGCGCGGCTCGCTCTCCCCCTCGCCCACCACCTGGACGCAGTTGTGGTTGAGGGTGCCGCCGCCGGGCGCCTGCTGCACCCACAGCTTCCCGGCGCCGGTGGCCTGCCGCACCAGCGCTTCCACGACGTCCAGTTCGGCGGGCTCCAGACCGGGCATGGTGCGCAGGCCGGGCCAGGTCTCCGCGGTATACGGGTAGCCCTGGACCCAGTCGTCCTTGGCCAGGCACCGTTCCCGTACGGCGTCCACGTCCGGCAGGACGTCGTCGAACACCCAGTAGTCACGGCCCCTGGTGGGCTTGCGGTAGGGGAGCACGGGGAGCGTCGCCGGACCCCGCGGAGCCGCGCCGTTGGGCAGCCGGGGAACTCGGGGCGAGGAGTGTGGGGGCATGCGGCGAAGCCTGCCGCCCGCTTTGTCATGGCCACATAGATCAGGGGAAATCATCACCGTCCGCTGGCGAAGACATGGCCAGGTGGCGGGTCCGGCCGAGGAAGGCCTCACAAGTTCTTTGCCAAACCAAAAGGTTCCGAACGCTTTCCTGTCCGTACTTCTCTGCGTCCGACCCCGCGGCACGCGGGACCCCCGACCGGGCCGGAGGCTCCGATGCCCTTTTCGCGTAACGCGACAGGCACTCTCTTCGTGGGAGGTGCCCTGAGCCTGACCCTCGCGGCACTCGCCTACCCGAGCATGCTGGGCGTCAACACCACGTCCAGCGCGACCACCAGAGTCATCGCCAACACCCAGTGGGGGCCGCTGACCGAGGGCGACCGCGACTTCGTGGTGAAGGTGCGCGCGGCCGGTCTCTGGGAGTACCCGGTGGGCCAGCTCGGGCTGAAGAAGGGCACGACCCCGGCGGTCATCACCGCGAGCAAGCACCTGATCGACGGCCACGCGGCGCTGGACATCAGCTGCCGCAAGATCAGCCAGATGCTCAACATCGCCATCCCCAACGTGGCCTCGCCGCAGCAGCAGGGCTTCGTCAGCACCCTGACCGCGGACAGCGGGAAGAAGTTCGACACCGACTTCGCCAACATCCTGCGCGTGACGCACGGCTCGATCTTCAACACCATCGCGAAGATCCGCTCCACCACCGAGAACACCCTGGTGCGCACCCTCGCCGACCAGGCCAACGCCACGGTCCTCGACCACATCACGGTGATGGAGCAGACCGGCCTGGTCGACTTCCCCTCGGTCCTCTTCCAGGAGACGACCGCGCCGAAGCTGCCCGCCACCGACCTGACCCCGCCGCCGCCGGACCCGGGCCAGCCGCAGGTCGTGCTCACCCCGCCGGTCAACAGCACGACGAAGCCGCCGGCGCTGCCGGGCGAGCCGGGCTTCACGGGCAGCGGCGCCGGGGTCGGCAACGGCGGGACCCCCAGTCCCACCGCAGGCTGAGTCAGGCGCCCAGCCACACCGTGGTGTCGGGCGGCAGCGTGCCGTCCAGCGGCAACGGCACGCTGGCGAGCAGCACTTCGCCCGGCGGCAGCGGCACCGGCACGTGCGACACGTTGGTGACGCACCGCCAGCCGTCCGACCGGGCGAAGTGCAGCACACCCTCGGGCGCCTCGGCCCAGGTCAGCGTCTCGCCGTCGAGCAGCTTGCGGCGCAGCCGCAGCGCGGTGCGGTAGAGCTCCAGGGTGGAGCCCTCCGCACCGGCCTGCGCCTCGACGGCGTACGACCCGAACCACTCCGGCTGCGGCAGCCAGGCGCCGGCCGTCCCGAAGCCGTACGACGGTCCGCCCGTCGTCCACGGCAGCGGTACCCGGCAGCCGTCCCGGCCCTTGCGGACATGGCCCGTCTGTTCCCAGATCGGGTCCTGGAGGACGGCCGTGGGCAGGTCGGCGACCTCGGGCAGCCCGAGTTCCTCGCCCTGGTAGACGTACGACGAGCCGGGCAGCGCCAGCATGAGGAGCGTGGCGGCACGGGCGCGGCGCAGCCCGTGCGCGGCATCGGTCCGCGGGGCGTGGCCGCCGGACAGCAGCCAGGCGTTCTCGTCGGTGCCGGGCGGCAGCACCAGCCGGGAGGCGTGCCGTACGACGTCGTGGTTGGACAGCACCCAGGTGGCGGAGGCGCCGGCCGCGCCCGCGGTGGCCAGCGAGTCCGCGATCACCTGACGCAGCGCGTCGGCATCCCAGGGAGCTTGCAGATACTCGAAGTTGAAGGCCTGGCCCAGTTCGTCGGGGCGGGCGTAGAGAGCGCGGCGGGCGCCGGGCACCCAGGCCTCGGCGACGGCCGTGCGGGGCGGGCTGTAGGCGTCGAAGATCTTGCGCCAGTCTCGGTAGATCTCGTGCACCTCGTCCCGGTCCCAGTATGGGTGGGTGCCGGGCGGCACCCGCTCCAGCGCCTCCTCGCCGGTCGACCCGAACTCGGACACGTCCCGCAGCGGCTCGGCGAGGTCCTTCACCAGGGCGTGGGCCACGTCGATCCGGAAGCCGTCGACGCCCCGGTCCGACCAGAAGCGCAGGGTGGTGCGGAAGTCGGCGCGGACCTCCTCGTGCTCCCAGTTCAGGTCGGGCTGTTCGGGGGCGAAGAGATGCAGGTACCACTCGCCGTCCGGGACCCGCTGCCAGGCGCTGCCGCCGAACACCGACTGCCAGTCGGAGGGCGGGAGTTCACCGCGCCTGCCACGGCCGGGCCGGAACACGTACCGGTCCCGGGCCGGGGAGCCCGGACCGGCCCGCAGCGCCGCCTGGAACCAGGGGTGCAGATGCGAGGTGTGGTTGGGGACGACGTCGACGATCACCTTCAGGCCCAGCCGGTGCGCCTCGGCGGTCATCGCGTCGAAGTCGTCGAGGGTGCCGAGGCGCGGGTCGACGTCCCGGTGGTCGGCGACGTCGTAGCCGCCGTCGGCGAGCTCGGACGGGTAGAACGGGCTGAGCCACAGGGCGTCCACACCGAGCGCGGCCAGATGGGACAGCCGCTCCGTGACGCCCTTGAGGTCACCGAGTCCGTCGCCGTCCGCGTCGGCGAAGCTGCGCGGATACACCTGGTAGATCACGGCCTGACGCCACCAGTCGGGGTTCCTGGAGGAGAGGTCGACCACGCTTGTTCCTTTCGGACGAAGAGACCCGGACGAAGAGACCGGACGGCGGGACCCGGACGGCGGGACCCGGACGGCGGGACCCGGCGGGGGCACCGACTGGAAGCCTGTCCATATTGCCGCGAAAGCGAACCTTCACACCGGCCGGAGCGGATCGTTCCCTGTGTGAGGGAGTTGTGATGGTCTCCGAACGGACCTTGCTTCAGGGCAGGTTGACAGCATTCGGCGGGGCCAACCACCATGGGCCGCACACCGTGGCGCATGTGACCAATGAGCCCCGTGTTTCTTCGCCGCACTCCGCATCCGCTGACTTCCGCACGATGGGATATCCATGTCCATAGCCAGCCATGTCACCGCGCGCCGCCTGCTGGGGACGGGCGTCGCGTCGTTCGCCCTGTGTGCCGCCACCGTCGCGGGCGCGTCCGGCGCCTGGGCCCACGGCGGTGCCCCCGGCGGCGACGGCTGGAACTCCGGCGGCCACTACAGCCCCGGCACCGGGGCCGGCACGGAGACCGGCACCGACAAGTGCCAGTTCTCGGTCGACGGCTCGAACTTCTTCGACTCGGTGAAGGTCGACGACCAGAACCTGAAGGTCACCGACGACGGCAAGGTGCACATCAAGGTCCGCGCCGCCGGTGGCGCCGCGAGCTGCACCGCCTCGCTCGCCTCCTACATCGCCCACGGCCCCACCTTCGCCACCTCCGGGCAGCAGATCTTCGTCGACTTCGACTCGGTGACGGTCAAGCAGGGCCAGACCGACTCCCTCGACATCTCGGTTCCGGACGCCGGCTGCTTCGCGCAGATCGACCTCTACCGGGGTGCCGTCAAGTTCGACGGCGACAAGGGCGCCAACGACGGCTTCGAGCACGGGGACCTGCCGGCCGGCCCGGACCACGCGGTCATCAAGGACAAGCTGATCGCGTCCTGGAACGGCGGTACGAAGGACTGCTCGACGAGCGAGTCCCCGTCGCCGTCCCCGTCCGCCCCGGCGCCCTCGGAGTCGGAGTCCACCCCGGCCGAGCCGTCCACCCCGGCCGCGGAGACCACCACCCCGGCACCCTCGGAAAGCTCCTCGACCGGTACCGCGACCCCGACGCCCTCCGCGTCCGAGTCGAGCACCACCCCGGCGCCCGCGCCGAGCACCGACTCCGGCCGTGGCGGCGACCTCGCCCACACCGGTGCCAGCTCCAGCACCGGCTACCTCGCCGCCGGCGCGGCCGTGCTGCTGGCCGGCGGCGGCGCGATCGTCGTCGCGACGCGGCGCCGGAAGGCGGCCCGCGGCTGACGCGCCGCCGCCCCGCACCGACGGGTGCCCCGGCCGTCACGGACGGCCGGGGCACACGCGTGTCTCCGTTCAGCGGGTGTCCTCAGGTCACCTCGCCCGGCCCGCCCTGGGTCCCCGGCCCGCCCTGGGTCCCCGGCCCGCCCTGGGTCCCCGGCCCGCGCTGGGTCGTCGCCGCGACCGTCCGCAGATAGAGCCGTACGTACCGGGGCACGTCCACGTCCAGCGCCACGTCCACCAGGGACCGTTCCCGGCCACCGCCGTGGATCTCGGCCTCGCCGGGGCGCGGGCGCCGGTCGACGATCGTCTGGCCCCGGGTCGGTCCCGGCGCCAGCGACACCTCGACCGGCAGCAGCCGGGTGGTCAGCCCGCCCGGGTCGGCCACGGCACACACCGCGCCCGCGTCACCGAGACCGCCGGCCGCGTCGTCGCCGGCCGCGGCCACACCGTCCGGGTCCGGTGCGGCGGGCCGGTGCGCGAGCAGGTCGCCGGCGAGCCGGGCACCGGGCTCCGTACTGGCGCGCAGCCGTCGTACCTCCGCGCCCGGCACCACGACCCGCTGGAAGACGTCCAGGCCGTACATGGTGATCGGCACGCCCGCGGTGAGGAGCACGGCGGCCGCCTCGGGATCGTGCCAGACGTTGAACTCGGCGACCGGGGTGGCGTTGCCGGTGGCGACCGCGCCGCCCATGAACACGATCCGCTCGATGTTCCGGGTCACCTCGGGGTGGGTGCGCAGCAGCAGGGCGATGTTGGTGAGCGGCGCGGTGGGTATCAGGGTGACCGGCCGGGGCGAGGCGAGTATCTCGCGGCGCAGCAGCGTCACGGCGTCCACGTCGACGGGGCGCCCCGCCGGTGCGGGCAGCCCCAGGTCACCCATCCCGTCCGTCCCGTGCACGTGCCGGGCCGACCGGGCCGCCTCGAGCAACGGCCGCTCCGCGCCCCGGGCCACCGGGACGTCCCCGGCGCCGACCCGCTCCAGCACGGTCAGGGTGTTGCGGACCACCCCGTCCACGTCCGTGTTCCCGGCGACACAGGTCACCGCCCGCAGCTCCAGCCCCGGGTGCCGGACGGCGAACAACAGGGCGAGGGCGTCGTCGACCCCGGTATCGCAGTCGATGATCACAGGAATGCGCTGACCGGCCACAGAGGGCTCCTTCCGTCAGCCCCGACCTTACGCACGCCCCGAAACCCCCACCCGGCCAAGCCCCGCTCACCGACACCGACACCGACACCCTCACCGACAGCGCACCGACACCCACACCCGTATCGACACGCGGACCGGCATCCGCACCGACACCGGTAACCGGCATGCGGACCCGCATCCGCACCGACACCGCGCCCGCACCCGCACCCGTACCGACACGCGCACCGGCGCCCGCACCGGCACGGCGGGACCCGTCATACGGCACCCGGGATGCTCGGGGGCGGGGCTGGGCGGGCGGGGCGAGTGCCGGAGCGGCCGGCCGGAGGAGGACCGCTCGCGGTGCTCCGGGGATGCGACGGATCCGGAGCCGTCGTGAATGCCGCGGAGCCGTCGTGAATGCCGCACGGGCCGCCCGTCCGGCCGGACAGGCTCACCCGGACGGGTCGGAGCGGTGGTGTCCGGGGTCGTGCGGTGGTGGCGTGGGAGCAGCCGTTTCCGCCGCTGGTCCTGGTTCCCGGGAGGCCCCGCCATGAGAGTCACCGCCTCCGGTCTTGCCTTGGCCGGTCTGCTCGCCGTCTCCGCGTGCACGGCGGGCCCGGCACCGCGGGCCGACGCGCCCGGGTCCGCCCCGGCCGCCGCCGACCGGCCCGCCCCGGCCAGCGCCGCCGCCTCGCCCGGCGCGTCCGGCGCCCCGGCGCTCACCGTCGACCAGGCGCAGGCCTCGCTGATCAGCGAGGCGGACCTGGGGGTGCCGTGGACGGCGAGCGAAGGCACCGCCACCTGGCACGACGGGCTGCTCAAGGCGACCACGGCGCAACCGGACTGTCAGCGCCTGCTCGACGCGCTGTACGCCGACGACGTGGTCGGCGCCCCGGCCGGACCGCAGGCCGTCGTCACCCTCGACGACGGCGACGACGCCGCCCAGCTCCGCTACCAGGTGGACGCGAGCCACGCCGCCGGCCTCGACCGGACACTGGCCTGGCTGCGGACCCTGCCCGGCAGCTGCGGACGGTTCACGGCCCAGACGACCCGCTCCGGTGTCGAACTCGTCCAGGTGGCCGACGCCGGCCTGCCCGTACTGGGGGACGCGCGACAGGGCCTGCGCGTCACCGTCACCTGGCAGGGGTCCGCCGACACCGACCCCAGCACCCTCACCCTCGACCTCGCCGTGGTCCGCGTCGGCGACGACGCGATCGTCCTCACCACCGGCGCCCTCGGCACGCTCCCCTCGGACACCACCGGACAGGCCCTCGGCACCGGCGTCCAACGCCTCGCCCAGGCCCGCGAGAAGGGCCGCGCCCAGGCCTGAGGCCCGGTCCCGCGGCCGGGGGCCGGCGGGTCTCATAGGGGTCGGACGGCTGCCGCACCGTCCTCAGTGCCGTCGCGTCCAGTACCGGCGGCCAGGCCGCGTCCGTGCCCGGTCGGCCCTCGGGGTGCCAGGTGCCGGTGACGGTGACGGTGACGGTGACCCAGATCCTCCCTACAGCGGCGGCTGGGCCGGTGCCGGGCCCAGGGTCGTCGTACCCGGGGCCGTCCGGTGACCGAGGCCGGTGCGGTACGCGTCGAGGGCCGCCTCCACCCGGCCGGTGCGGCGCAGCAGGTCGCCGAGGAGCCGGCACAGGTCCGCGAGGTCGCCGGCCGCGCCCGCCCGCTCCAGCAGGCTCAGCGCCCGGACGTAGTGCTCCTCGGCCGCCTCGGTGTCCCTGGCGTCCTCGGCGATGATGCCGAGCAGCCGGTGGGCGGCGGCCGAATGGACCGCGCCGCGCTCGGAGTTGAGGTCGCCGAGCACGTCGTGGAGGAGGCCGGCGGCCTCGTCCGACTTGCCCCGCCGGTGCAGGACGTCGGCCAGCTCCACGGCCGCCTGGCTGCGGTACAGGGCGGCACGGGTCTCCGACAGCATCGCCAGCGCCTCCCGCAACTCGGCCTCGGCCCGCTCCAGTTCGCCGTTCTGCGCGCATACGTAGCCCCGCATCCAGTGGCAGTTGGCGAGTTCGGTGCGCAGCTGGAGCTGGCGGTACAGCTCTGCGGCCTTGGCGAGGGAGGCGTCGGCCTCGGCGACCCGGCCCTCGGCGAGCAGGGTACGGGCGACGGACCGGTGCATCCGGGCGATCAGGGCGGGGTCGCCGGCCTGCGGGGCGAGGGCGAGGGCGAGTTCGGCGGCCTGGGCGGCGCGGGCGTGGGCGCCCATGTCCATGTAGGGGCCGATGGCGGAGGCGTAGAGGAGCAGCAACGCGTCCGGGTCGTGCAGGCCGCCGCGGTTGAGTTCGTCGAGGGTGGACTCCAACAGGTACACGGCGTACCGCAGTTCACCGGCGAGGTAGTGGCTGACCGCCCGGCCGCGGATCGCCGGGACACGCACCGGCAGCGGTTCGCCGGCCGTCCACAGCTCGGCCCGTTCGAAGAACTCCCTGGCCCGGCCCAGCTCGCCGGTGTCGAGGGCGCACTCGCCCATGCCGAGCAGCGCGGTGGCCTGTTCCACGGCCAGCCCGTGCGCCTCCGCCTCCTCGAAGAGGGCCGCGTACTGGGCGGCGGCCTCCTCGGCGGCGCCGGTGGCGAGGGTGCGCTGGGCCTCGGTGAGCCGCAGCCTGAGGTCGGTGGCGAGGTGGGCGGGGCGCCCGCTGGCCAGCTCCTCGAAGCCGACGCCGAGCCGTCCCGCGATGTGCCGCAGCGCCTCGTCGGAGGCCCGTACCCGGCCCGCCTCCAGCGTGGAGATGTAGGCGGGTGTGTAGGCCGGTTCGGCCAGCTGCCGCTGGGTCAGCCCCCGTTCGGTGCGCAGTTGCTGCACCCGTCGCCCTATGGTCTCCGGGTCGTCCCGTTCCTGCATGGTGCCATTCCCCCCAACTCCCCCTGAACCTCTTGCCGTTGAGCTCTGACTGCCCCTAGGTTAAACGGCGGATTAAACCTGCTTAACCCGCCCCTGTTGTTGCGAGGTCGCCGTGCCCGGACGCACATCCGCACGCCCTGCCGCACGCCCCGCCGCGCTTCTCCCGTCCTGGATCCGCTCGTTCGGCGGCACGCCCACCGTCCGTAGTGTGGCAGCCGCCGTGATCGCGGTGGTCGCACTCATCACGGCCGGCAACGCGGGGCCGGCCGGAGCGGCGGACAGCGGGCCGCGGTCGACCGCCCCGGCCGCGGCCGACCAGGCACCGCGCTGAACACGCCGACTGCCCACCTGTGGACGCGGGTTGGTCAGTTCCGCGAAATGCCGCCCGCCGTTTGACAGAAAGCCCTTCCATCACACGCCCGGGACCGACACTCTCTCTCCAGCCGGATGTCATGTCCGGACCCGATCGTGGACCGACTGGAGCCCCCCGATGTCCCGAACCAGGACCCGCCGACTCGGCCGAGCCGCCGCCGTCGTGGGCAGCGCCGCCGCGCTCACCCTCGCTCTGCCGTTCAGCGCCTCCGCGGGCGTGCTACAGAACCTGCCGGAGAACGCCACCACGTTCCAGAAGTTCTTCGAGCCGCTGTACGACTACGACACGGACAGCTGCTACCCCGCCGCCGCCATCGACCCCGACGGCAACCTCAACGGCGGTCTCAAGCCGACCGGCTCGGTCACCGGCCAGTGCCGCGACGGCCATCTCGACCACGCGAACACCTACTCGCGGGCCAAGTGCAACAACGGCTGGTGCGGGATCATCTACGCCAGCTACTTCGAGAAGGACGAGGCCTCCCCCGGCATCGGCCACCGTCACGACTGGGAGTGCATCGTCGTCTGGGTGAAGCAGGGCGCGGACTACCCGTCGTACCTGTCCGCCTCCCAGCACGGCGACTTCGAGACCGAGGCGGTCGCCGACGTCCCGATGAGCGGCCAGCGCGTCCAGGTCGTCTACCACAAGGACGGTCTGAGCACCCACGACTTCCGGTTCGCCAAGTGGGGCGAGACCCCGGAGAACGACGACGGCGCCTGGCACCAGGAGAACCTGCTGACCTGGGACAACATGGCGTCCAACCTGCGGGACGTGCTGAACGCCTCGGACTGGGGTGACGCGAACCTCCCGCTCCAGGACGCCAAGTTCGACGACCACCTCGACAAGGCCAAGCCGAGCGCGATCACCTTCGACGCGTACGCCTGACCGAACTCCCGCCCCCGCCCGCTGCGACCGAACTCCCGCCGCCGCCCGGGAATCCCGGATGCCGATTGTCAGTGGCATGACTTAGTCTTCGTTGCATCCGCCACACGCGGCCCACAGGGAACTCACACAAGAGGACCCGGACATTCGTGGGCCGCGTTCTGTGGCGCCCACTTCATTCGATCCGGGGGGTTCGAATCAGCGTGCGTATGCGCACCGTCACGGCCGCCACCACCCTGGCGGTCCTCTTCAGCTCCGCGGCCCTGGCGGCCGCTCCGGCCTACGCCGACACCAGCGGGCTCCTGCCGGTCAAGTCGGTCGGTGACATCGTCGTCGACGGCGCCCACCAGCAGGTGTTCATCAGCGACCCGAGCAACGGCAAGATCGTCGTCACCGACTACTCGGGCAACGTGCTCAAGCAGCTCACCACCGATCTCTCCGGGGTCGACGGCCTCGAACTGTCCGCCGACTCCGGCACGCTCTACGCGGCCGTGCAGGACAAGGACGCCATCGCCGTCATCGACACCGCGACCGACACCGAGACCACCCGCTACGCGGTCGGCGACAAGCCGCTGAGCGTCGCCCTCGCGGGCGGCAAGCTGTGGTTCGGCTACGGCGGCGACGCGGGCGGCAACATCGGCTCCGTCGACCTGGCCGGCGACCAGCACGAGGTCACCCTGAACCAGGACAACAGCTGGTACTCCGCGCCGGTCCTGGACGCGGCGCCGGGCTCCGACATCCTGGTCGCCGGCCAGCTGGGCCTGAGCCCGGCCACGGTCGCGTCCTACGACGTCTCCTCGGGCACCGCCGCCAAGCTGGCCAGCACCCGCGAGGCCGGCAGCAACCTCGGCGACCTCCAGGTCACCCCCGACGGCAAGGACGTCGTGGTGGCGAGCGGAGCGCCCTACTACCACCAGGTGTTCAAGACGTCCGACCTGAACGAGGACGGCAAGTACACCACCACCGCCTACCCGAACTCCGTCGCGATCGCGCCCGACGGCACGGTCGCGGGCGGCAGCTTCGCCTGGTACGACCCGGACGTCTACATCTTCCACCCGGGCAGCAGCGAGGCCGTCCGCTCCTACGACTTCCCGAACACCGGCCACTCCAGCGGCGCGGACACCCTCGCCACCGGCGGGCTGGCCTGGGCGCCGGACGCCTCCCGCCTGTTCGCGGTGACGTCCAACGACGCCGACGTGTACTCCCTGCGCGAGTACGACGCCCCGGCCAAGGCCGCCGGCACCCTCACGGTGAACGCCCCGGCGTCGGCGACCCGCGCCAAGCAGCTCACCGTCACCGGCAAGCTCTCCTCGACGGTCGCACTGCCCGCGGGCACCCAGCTCGCGGTCACCCGTACCGACCTGGAGTCCCCGAACGGCAAGGCACTGCCCGCGGTCACGGTCAAGGCGGACGGCACCTACTCGTTCACCGACACCCCGCCGGCCGGCGGCAAGGTGACGTACCAGGTCACCTACGCGGGCGACGCCGAGCACACGGGCGCCACCGCCAAGGACACCGTGGACGTCTCCCGCGCCAAGCCGACGCTGACGCTGAACAACAACGGCAAGGTGTACGCGTACGGGAAGGACGTGAAGTTCACGGCCCACCTCGGGACCACGTACAAGAACCGCTCGGTGGAGATCTGGGCCGACCCGTTCGGCTCCGACAAGCCCAACAAGCTGGTGAAGTCCGGCAAGGTCGACTCGCACGGCAACCTGTCCGTCGTCCTCGACCTCAAGCGCGACACCAAGGTCACCGCGAAGTTCTCGGGCGACGCCCGCTGGCAGCCGCGCTCGGTGTCCAGCACGGTGGGCGCGAAGGTCAGCGTCTCCATGTCGGTCAGCCGCCAGTACAAGTCGAAGAAGGCCTGGGGCCAGACCTACTACTACTTCCACAAGACCAAGAACCCGCTGTTCACGACCAAGATGCCGTACTACGACGGCCGTGCCCAGCGCTTCGACTTCCAGGTCTACTACCAGGGCCGCTGGTACTCGGACACCTCCCAGTACTTCGCCCTGGCCACCAGCGGGATCTCGAAGGTCGAGTTCGGCGGCAACCACAAGGAGGACGTCGGCTGGCGCTTCCGGGTCCGCTCCGACTACATCAACGGCTCGTCCGGCGACACCGTCAACTCGACGACGTACGGCGCCTGGAAGTACTTCACCTTCACGAGCTAGCCGGCCGGCTCCCGGTCAGTTGGTCTGAAGCTGCCGGAGGTGCTGCTGGACGTGGTCCAGGGCACCTTCCCGGCGGCCCGGCACCCTGAGTCTCAACTCCGCGAGCGCGGGCCCGAGTTCACGGGCCCGCGCCGCGTCCTTGATGGCCCCCCACTGGTGGTGGGCCCGGTCCACGGCCGCCTCCACGGCAGGGGTGTCGGCGGGCTCCCCGGCGGCCAGCCGCGTGGTGGCCACGGTCAGCCAGGTCCGGCAGCTGCGCACCGCGTCCCCGGCGAACATCGCGAGGTCGGCCCGTACCTCCGACCAGTGCAGCGCGTCCTCGGAGGCCGGCCCGTGCGCTCGCGCGGCGGCCTCCTCCCAGCGGGCGGCGAGTCCGTCCGCGTCCGCGTACCGCCCGTCCCGTACGGCCGAGCTGATGGCGTCGTGCGGATCGCCGCCGTCCGGGCCGTACGTGCTGAGCAGCATGTCGGTGGCGGTCTCCGCACCGAGCCGCACGAGCACCTGCTGGTGCAGCTGCTCCAGCGCCGGCCGGTGCCCGCTCCTGAGCACCGTCGCAACGGCCTTCATGTACGACGGCACGGCGACCTCCCGCCGGGCGGGCGGCGGCGCGATACGCCCGTGCACGGCGTTGTTCCGCCCGGAGTCCAGGGGAGCGGTGCGCAGGTGCGCCCAGGTCTCGTGGTCCGCGTGCAGGTCGAGCACCAGCGACGTCGCCCCGGGCGGGCGCAGCCGCAGCTCCTCCCGGATCCAGTGCCAGGGCAGCGCGGTGTACCGCACCGTCGCGGGTGTGGTCCGCGCCAGGGCCAGATGCGGCAGCCGCTGCCTGCGGTCCAGGTGCAGCTGGCCCGTGACGAACAGGGTCAGCGGTCCGGGGGCGGCCGCGGCGGCCCGCAGCCGGGTCAGCACCGCCTGCGGCTCCAGGGGGTCGGCGAGTTCGACGACGTTGGCGGTGTCGGTGCCGGAGAGTATCGCCGGGGGCACGGCCGCGAGCACGGGGAGCACGGAGGCCGCGTCCACCAGTCGCCCTTTGCCCGTCGGCGAGGCCGCGAGCAGCAGCACGGTTCCGGGCATCGGCCCTCCCCCTTGTTCCCCAGGTCCACTTACGTCAGCACGGTAACCGCTGCGCCTGCAAAGCGTGCGCCCGAAGAGCCCTTTGCTCCAAGATCAGCCACTTCCCCCACCCTCCCCATCTCCCCTCCCCCTTTTTGTCCGCCGCGACGGCGCTCAGCCGCGGCGGCGGGGCCCGGCGGTGCCCGACCCACCCATGACTCCACCCACCACAGGCCCTTCCCATCCCCCCGCCTGGCGCCCTCCCCATCTCTCCCACCCCGGCCTGACCACGCTCCCCATCTGCCCTCCCCCCTCTGTCCGCCGCGACGGCGCTCAGCCGCGGCGGCGCAGCCCGGCGGTGCCCGACCTGCCCGTGGCCCCACCCACCACCGGTCCCTCCCATCCCCCCGCCTGGCGCACTCCCCATCTCCTCCACCCCCGCCTGACCACTCTCTCCACCTCGCCCGGCCCCTCTGTCCGGTCGGTCGGGGTGGGCTAAGGGGTTCGGCGTACTGCGAAGATCGTGGTGTCGTCGGAGACCCGGCCCCGGCTGTGGCGCAGTACGCCGTCGCGGACGTGGGCGACCAGGGCGGCCGGGTCGGTCGTGCTCGCCCGGGAGACCTCGGCCGTCAGCTCGAAGAACTCGCCGTCCCCGTCGCGCGCCTCGGTCACGCCGTCGGTGGTGATGAGCAGGGTCTCCTCCGGGTCGAGGGCCACCGTGAGGGTCGGCGGCGGCCCGCCACCCGTCTGCAACTCACCCATCCCCAACGGCAGTCCGTGGTCCGGCGGCAGGGCACGGACGCCCCTCGGGCCGACCGCCAGCGGCGGCTCGTGGCCGAAGTTGACCAGCTCCACCACGTCGGTCCGGCCCGGCGGGAAACCGAGCAGCAGCCCCGTGGCGAAACGGTCGCCGTCGCCGCGGCCGAGGGCCACCGTATGGCCCCGGTGCCGGAGCATCCGCGTCTCCAGCCGGTCCGCCACCGTCGCCAGGTCCGTCTCGTGGTACCCGGCCTCCCGGAACGTGCCCAGCAGCGCCGCCGCCGTCTCGACCGCCCCGAGCCCCTTGCCCTGCACGTCCCCCACCAGCACCCGGGTCCCGTGCGGGCCGGGCTGGATGTCGTAGAAGTCGCCGCCCACCCGGGCCTCCGTGTCGGCGGCGAGATACACCGCCGCGTGCTCCAGCCCGGCCCACCCCGGCGGCAGCGGACGCAGCACCGTACGCAGGGTCGTCTCGGCGATGTCCCGCATGTGCAGCATCCGGCGCTCGCTCTTCAGCCGGACCGCACAGGCGAGCACGGCCAGCACACCCGCGAAGGCGACCAGGATGAAGTCGGGCAGCCCGGCCTGGTACTGCTTGGGCCAGGCGTGGTCCACGAGGACGTAGACGGTGACGGCCAGCACCGAGAAGACCGCCGTCGTCCAGACCCCGCAGATCGCCGCCGCGATCCCCGGGACCAGGACGATCCAGGAGATGATCCGGAACCGCTCCGTGGTGTTGAGGTCGACCGCCGTGATCCCGGCCAGCAGCAGGAGCGGTGCCACCCAGGCGAAGCCTCTGCCCCGGGCCCGCGGCAGGTCCTGCCGCCGCCGCAGGGCCTGGTGGTCGGTCACGAAGTCAGGGAAACACGGGCGTGGACGGGCCGCACGTCGTACCGCACGTCGTAGCACCGGTCACCGCCGTCGTACCGCACGTCGTAGCACCCGTCACCGGCGTCGTACCGCCGTCGCACGGGCGTCGTGCGCCGGACGGCTCGTCGGCCCGTCGGGGCTCGTCCGGAACCGCGTGACAAATGTGGTGCGGCCGACTTGCCAGGGGGTACCCGCAGGTGTGCCCTGGAAGGTGGGGACGAGGAGAGAGGAGCGCTCGCATGGCTCAAGCGGCACCGACGACCGGGGGCATGACCCGGGGTGGTCGTACTCCCGACATCTTCAGCGCCCGGACCCACACCCGGGCCCGGATCGCCATCTCCGTCGTGACCGGGCTGATCTACGGCGACTGGGTCGCGGCGAACCGCCGGGCCGGCGGGCCGATCACCGGCTGGAACCTGCTGACCGGCTTCGTGAGCGCCATCGTGTTCGCGGTCGTGTTGTGGGCGGTCATGACCTACGCCCCCCGGCTGCCCCGGGAACTGCACGCGGCGGTGTGGGCGGCGTTCGCCGGCATCGCGTTCGGTTTCCTGTACAGCTCGTCCGGCGACGCGATCCTGCGGTCCATCGGCATGGCCCTGACCGTCGCCTTCGTCACCCTGATCCTGATGTTCTACCGGTTCTACACCCACGAGGACGCGGCCGGACACCGCATCCGATAGCCACCGCGGGCGGCTCCCGCGGCCGTTCCACGGCACACGAGCCGTTCCGCCGCACACGCGTGGGCCCCGCCGTCACGGCCGGGGCCCACGCGTTCCCCTTTTTCCCTCACCGGTCACCGGGGCCGATGCGGGCACCCGGCGACATCCCGGCGGGGCTCCGGCTCTCCGGCTCCGGAAGACCGGAAGCCGCACCCGGATCCAGGAAACACCCGTTCGGCCCAGCCCTCCACCGGAGCGCGGCGCGCCAGGGGTTTCCGGCGCGGACGGCCGCCGTGTCGCCCGTTCGGCCCGGCCGGTGTCCGCGATACCCCCGAATGCAGTCGTACCGCTCGCCTGACCGGCCCTCAGCGGATTGCCTGGAGGCGTGCCCTCAGTGCTCCCCGGGCCCGTACGGCGGCCGCCGGGCCGCGCACGGGCCGCACGGACCCCGTGGCCCACACGGACCACCCGGCGCGCGGCGGCCGGCGCCCTCCGGCCCGCCCGTGGCGCGCGGCCGGCGTGGACCGCCCGGCGCCCCCGGTTCCGGCACGCCCTGTCGGCCCTGCTGATCACGCTGTCGGGTCTGCTCCTGCCGTTCGGGGCGCTGTCGGCCTGGGCGGCGTACGGGCTGGCGGACACCGGACAGTACGTCACCACGATGGCACCGCTGGCCGAGGACCCGGACGTCCGGGACGCGGTGGCGGACACCGTCGGCGACGGCATCATGCGCGAGGTGGACGTCGGCCCGCCCATGCAGGGCACGGTGGCTCCGTTCGTCCACGAGGCGGTCCGCTCCTTCACCCAGACCCGGGCCTTCCGGCTGGCCTGGGACGCCGGCAACCGGGCCACCCATGACGCCGTGCTGCGCGCCCTCCAGGACGAGCGCGAGGAGGCCGTGACCGTCGACCTCGCCCCGGTCACCGCACAGGTCAGGGACCAGCTCGCCCACGACCATGTGCCGCTCGCGGCCCGTATCCCGGTCCAGCACACGGCGGTCGCCGTCCTCCCGGCCGCCGAACTGGACCGGCTCCGGAAGGGGTTCCACGTGCTCGAAGTCGCCGGGTTCTGGCTGCCCGTCGCCGCCGTCGTCTTCGCGGCCGGCGGTATCGCCCTCGCCGTCCGCCGCCGCCGCGCCGTCACCGCGACCGCGCTGGGCACGGCGCTGGGCGGCGCCCTGCTCGGCCTCGCCCTGTCGGCCGGCCGCGCCCTCACCCTGGCCGGCCTGCCGTCCGACGTCCCGCACCCGGCCGCGGCCGCCGTCTACGACGCCCTGACGGCCACCCTCCGCACGGTCTCCTGGCTGCTCCTCGCCCTCGGCCTGACGGTCGCCCTGCTGGCCTGGCTCAGCCGCTACGCCCGCCGCCGCCCGGCGGCGCTCCGGGAACCGGACACCGGCACGGCCGATCCCGGCTCGCTGAGGACGGACACACCGTCCTCGGACCAGAACATGCCCGTCACGTGACCGGCCGGCCCGCGTCGGAGCCCTCGTCAGGGGTGTCGGGCCGCGAGGCGGGCCAGGGTGCACAGCGCGCCCGCCAGTTCCGGTTCCTCCGTCGACGCGAGCCCGAGGCGTACCGCGTCCGGTGTCCGCCTCGGGTCGACACGGAAGGCGGTGCCGGGCGTGATCGCGATCCCGTGCGCCGCCGCGACCGCCGTGAACTCGTCGGCCCGCCACGGCGCCGGCAGCTCCCACCAGGCGAAGTACCCGCCGGGATCGGCCCGTACGGCGAACCCGTCGAGCGCCTCGCGGAGGATCCCCTGACGGCGCCGGGCCTGTGCCCGCTTGGCCTCGGCGAGCCGCGCCACGGTCCCGTCCCCGAGCCACCGCACGGCCGCCTCCAGCGCGAACGCCCCCGCGCCCCACCCCCCGGAGCGCACGGCGTCCGCCACCGCCGCCACCCGGTCCCGCGGTACGACGGCGAACCCGACGGTGAGTCCGGGCGCGACCCGCTTGGAGAGCCCGTCCACGAGGTGGACCTGCTCCGGGGCGAGGGCGGCCAGCGGCGGCTCGGCACCGCCGTGCAGGAAGGACCAGATCCGGTCCTCCACGACCGGCAGCCCCAGGTCGCGGACGGCACGCGCGAGATGCTCCCGCCGCCCGGCCGGCACGGTCAGGGACGTCGGGTTGTGCAGGGTCGGCTGGAGGTAGAGGGCGGAGAGCGGCCCCGACCGGTGCGCGGCGAGCACCGACTCCACGACCGGCCCCTCGTCGTCCGTGGCCACCGGCACGAGAGTGACGGAGAGCCGCCCGGCGACCTCCTTGACCAGCGGATACGTCAGCGGCTCCACCCCGACCCGGCCGCCCGGCGGTACCAGGGAGGCCAGGGTGGCGGCGATGGCCTGCCGGGCGTTGCCGGTGAAGAGGACACGGCCCGGGTCGGGTCGCCAGCCGCCGGTGGCCAGCAGCGCGGCGACGGCCTCCCGGGCGTCCGGGGTGCCGTCGGCGGGTGCGGGCCGCAGGGCGACGGTGAGCGCGTCGGCCCGGAGCAGGGGAGCGAGGGCCGGCGCCAGCAGCTCCGCCTGCCCGGCCACCACGGGGTAGTTGAGCTCCAGGTTGACGCGCCCGGCACCTCCACCGCCCCCGCCCGGCCCCTCGTCCCCGTCCCCGTCCCTGCCCCCGTTCCTGTTCTCGTCCCTGCCCCCGTCCCTGCCCCTGCCCCCGTTCCGGTCGCCGTTCCTGTCCTCGACGAGCGCCCAGCTCCGCGGCAGGTCCGCCGTGGCCCGGACGAAGGTGCCGCGTCCGACCTCGCCCACCACCAGCCCACGCCGCACGAGTTCGGCGTACACCCGCCCGGCCGTCGAGGCGGCGATCCCGTGCCGCCGCGCGAACGCCCGCTGCGGGGGCAGCCGTTGCCCCGCCCGCAGCCGCCCCCGCGCGATGTCCAGAGCGATCCGGTCGGCGATCCCCCGGAAGTCGTCCATGACCCCTCCACATTGCACCGAGGGCAAAGATCTTATTGCACCGAGGAGTTACCGGAACCTAGGGTCGATCACATGCCCCCCTGCCTCGCATATGACGACAAAGGTCCATGTTCCGCCACACCCACCCCCCTCCTCCTGATCCACGGCCACCCGTTCGACCGCACGATGTGGCGCCCCCAGCTGACGGCCTTCTCCGCCGGCCGCCGCGTCATCGCCCCCGACCTGCGCGGCTACGGCGCCTCCCCGGTCACTCCCGGCATCACCCCGCTCTCCCGCTTCGCCGCCGACCTCGAGGACCTGCTCGACGCACTGGGCGTACCGGCCTGTGTCGTCGCGGGCCTCTCCATGGGCGGCCAGATCGCGATGGAGTGCTACGACCGCCTCGGCCCCGCCCGCGTCCGCGGCCTGGTCCTGGCGGACACCTTCCCCGCCCCCGAGACCCCGGAGGGCAGGCGGGCCCGCAACGCGACGGCCGACCGGCTCCTGCGCGAGGGCATGCGGGGCTACGCCGACGAGGTGCTGGCGAAGATGGTCGCCCCCGACGCCGCCCCGGCCGTGCGGGCCCACGTCCACGGCATGATGACGGCGACGGACCCCGAGGGCGCGGCGGCCGCCCTGCGCGGCCGGGCCGAACGCCCCGACTACCGTCCCCTGCTGACGAGGGTCACCGTCCCGGCCCTGGTGGTGGTCGGCGCGGACGACGAGTTCACCCCCGTCTCCGACGCCGAGGCCATGCACGCCCTCCTCCCCGACGCGGCCCTCCGGGTGATCGACGGCTCGGCCCACATGCCGAACCTGGAACGCCCGGCGGAGTTCAACCGGGTGCTGGGGGAGTTCCTGGCGCGCGTGGACCGAGCACCGTAAGCCCGAGCACGTACCCCGATAATGGGCACATGTCCCGCGAGTTCCCCATCGGCCTCACACCCCCCGACTGGCTGGTGAGGAACCTCCGGCCCCAGCAGGCAGCGCCTCTCAACTGGCCCGCCCTCGCCCGCGCCGCGCTCGGCATGGCCCTGCCGCTCGCCGTGGGGCTCGCGGCCGGACAGCCCGCGTACGGCGCGCTCGCCTCGATGGGCGCCCTGTCCGGGGTCATCGGCGACACCGCCGACGCCTACCGCATGCGGATCCTCAACATCGCGGTCCCCCAGCTCTTCGGCGCCGTCGGCGTCACCCTGGGCTCCCTGGTCTACGGCCAGGGCTGGCTGACGGTCGCCGTCGTCACCGTCGTCGCGCTGCTCTCCGGGATGATCTCGACGATCGGCGCGGTGTCCTCCGTCTCCGGCCTCCTCCTCCTGCTCAACTCCGTCATCGGTGCCGGTCTGCCGCTGCCCGGCGCCTGGTGGCTGACCCCCGTCCTGATGACCGGCGGCGGCCTGCTCGTCCTCCTGCTCGCCCTGCTGGCCTGGCCGCTGCGCTCGGGCGTACCGGAACGCTCGGCGGTCGCCGCCTCCTACCGCACCGTCGCCGACCTGCTGACCGTGAGCGACACCGGCGACGGCGAGGCGTACGACCGCGCCCGGCACACCGTCACCCAGTCACTGAACCAGTCGTACGACCTGATCCTGGCCCGGCGGGCCCGCTACCGGGGCCGCAACCGCGAACTCACCCGGATGCTCGCCCAGTTGAACGCGATCACCCCGGTGGTGGAAGCCGCCCCCGCGGTCCGGCTGGCGGCGCGACCGCTGCCGCCCGAGGTCCCGGCGGCGGTCCGGCACCTCGCCGACGCCATCGAGACCGGCTACACCGGCCCGACCGGGCTCCACCTGCCCGAACCGGTCAACGAGACCGGCCGGGCCGTCGACCATGCCCTGCGGCACGTCGCCGAGGTCGCCACCAGCCCCGACGTCGACCCGCGGGGCATCGACGACCGCCTCGGCCGCCCGGCCGCGCTCGGCATCCGCACCGCCCGCGCCGCCCGCAACGTCGTGCTCTCCGCCAACTCCTGGCGCTACGGCATCCGCCTCGCCCTGTGCATCGGCATCGCGCAGGCCCTGGTCTCCCTCGTCCCCGTCCCCCGTTCCTACTGGGTCGCCCTCACCATCACGTTCGTCCTCAAGCCGGACTTCGGCTCGGTCTTCTCCCGCGCCCTGCTGCGCGCGCTGGGCACCGTGGCGGGCCTGGTGGTGGCGGCGACCGTCCTCACCCTGGTGCCGCGCGGCTGGTGGGACGTACCGGTGATGATGGTTTTGGCCCCCCTGATCCCGGCTCTCACCCCGCGTGGGTACGGCTTCCAGACGGCGGCCATCACGCCGGTGATCCTCCTCCTCTCCGACGTGCTGAACCACCAGGGCACGGCGCTGCTCCTGCCCCGCCTCCTGGACTCCCTGATGGGCTGCGCGATCGCCCTGGTCGCCGGGTACCTGCTGTGGCCGGAGAGCTGGCGCACCCGGGTCGGCGACCGTCTCGCCGACGCGGTGGCGGACACGGCGGCCTATGTCGAGCTGGCCTTCAAGGACGGCTCCGACGGCGCCGACGGCCCCGATGCCGCCGGCCGCGCGCGGATGCGCCGCCGCCTCTACCGCGACCTGTCCACCATCCGCACCGAGTTCCAGCGCGCCCTGACAGAGCCGCCGCCCACGGGTCGCCGGGCGGCGGCCTGGTGGCCGCTGGTGGTGGCCGTGGAACGGATCGTCGACGCGACGACGGCGGCCCGGGTACGGGTACGGCACGGGGCGCCTCCGCCGTCCCGGGCCGAGGTGGACCAGGTCGCCCTGCAACTGCGCGAGCTGGCGACGGGCGTCCGTGAGTCCGAGACCCTGATCTCGGTCCGCACGGATCTCACGGGCCCGCCGGACAGCGTTCTCGAACCGCTCCGCCAGGAGGTGGCGGCGGCCAGGGCGATCGCCTCCCCGCACTGAACGGAAGGTGAACCGCGAGTAACCGAGGGGAAGTTGACGGCCGCGCCCGGACTCGACCGCCGGACGCCGGACAGGAGTCATCGACCCTCCCCAAGATCGCAACCTGGGGCCGCTAACCTTACGTGTCCGTCCTGGCCAGCGATTGACGGGTATCAACTCACGCGAAGGGTTGCGCACATGGGCATTCTCACTCTCCTGCGGAACGCATTCGGCAGGTCGCGAAAGCCGCGCCCCGCCGAAGCAGAGGGTGCGGACCAGCTCCCTTCGCAGTCGACATCGGCACAAGAAGCGGAAGCTCAGACACCGACGGCGGTTCCGGAACCCCGCCCGGCGGAGAACGACGAGCACGACCTCGTCTCGGCGGCGTTCGACAACGTGACGGTGCCGAAGCAGGCATCCCGCACGATCGAACCAGAACTGCCCCCGACCCCCGAGCCGACGGCAGAGCCGACCCCCAAGCCGGAGCCCGAGCCGACGGCCGAGGCGGAGGCGGAGGCCGCGGCCGAGGTGACGGCAGAGCCGACCGCCGAGCCCGAGGCGGACGCCACAGCCGAGCCCGAGGCCGGCGCGGAGACATCGGCGGAGCCGGAAGCCGACGCCGACACCACGGCGCAGCCGACCCCTGCCGAGGCGGAGGCCTCGGCCGAGGTGACGGCAGAGCCGACCACCGCCGAGACCGAACCCGCACCGGAGCCCGAGGCCACCACCGAAGCGACGGCCGAGCCCACGGCGGAGCCGGAAGCCGACGCCGACACCACGGCGGAGCCGACCCCTGCCGAGGCGGAGACCAAGGCCGAGGCGGCGGCCGAGCCGGCCGCCGAGCCCGAGGCCGATGCGGAGACGTCGGCGGAGCCGACCACCGCCGAAGCCGAGGCCGCACCGGTGCCCGAGGCGCAGCCCGAAGCCACGGGCGAGCCGAAGGCCGAAGCCACGGCGGAGCCGGTGGCCGAGCCCGAGCCGAAGGCCGAAGCCACGGCGGAGCCGGTGGCCGAGCCCGAGCCGAAGGCCGAAGCCACGGCGGAGCCGGTGAAGGCGTCCGAGCCGGAAGCCGAAGTCACGGCGGAGCCGGTGAAGGCGTCCGAGCCGGAAGCCGGAGTCACGGCGGAGCCGGTGAAGGCGTCCGAGCCGGAAGCCGGAGTCACGGCGGAGCCGGTGGAGGCGTCCGAGGCCGAACCCGCTGTGACCACCGAATCCACCACCGCGGCCACCACCGAACCCGCAGCCGCGGCCACCGGCGAGCCCACAGCCACCGGCGACCCCGTCACCACAGCCGCCGCCGAACCCGCCACCGCGGTCGCCGGTGAATCCGCACCCGCGGCCCAGGGGGACGTCGAGGCTGTTATTCGGCTGACGCCGGAGCCTGATGTCTTCTCGGCCGGTACGGATGAGGCGGCCCCCGCCGCAGCCGCCGACGGCGAGTCCGCCCCGCAGGGGCCACCCGCGGCCGACGACGAAACCGTCACGGGTGGTGCGGGTGGGGACGAGGGGGCCGAAGGCGAAGCCGAGGCCGGTGGCGACGACGCCGCCCGCCTCGCCCTCACCAAGGCCGGCCTCTCCACCGCCGACGCCGTCACCTACCTCGTCCTCGACCGCTCCGCGAGCATGCGGTCGTACTACAAGGACGGCTCCGCGCAGGCCCTCGCCGACCAGACCCTCGCCCTCGCCACCCACCTCACCCCGCCCGGTGACACCCCCACCGTGCACGTCGTCTTCTTCTCCACCGAGGTCGACGGCACCACGGACCTCACCCAGGCCTCCCCCGAGAACGCCATCGACGAGGCGCACGCCGGCCTCGGCCGGATGGGCCGTACCAGCTACCACGCGGCCGTGGAAGCCGTACTCGCCCACTACGACGCGAACACCACCCCCGGCACCCCCGCCCTCGTCGTCTTCCAGACGGACGGCGCCCCGGACGCGAAGACCCCGGCCACCCAGTCCCTCACGGACGCCGCGAAGTCCCACCCCTCGGTCTTCTTCTCCTTCGTCGCGTTCGGCGAGCACGAGAACAAGGCCTTCGACTACCTCCGCAAGCTGAAGACCGGCAACACGGCCTTCTTCCACGCGGGCCCGACCCCCCTGGAGCTCACGGACGCGGAGCTGTACGACGGCCTCCTGATCGACTGGCGCCCGTAAGCCCCACCCGCACACCCCGTGCCGCCCGCTTCTCACCCAATAAAACGGGAAGCGGGCGGCATACACATGTCGGCTACGATTTCAAGGTTCGCAATAACAGCAACACACCGACCTGGGAGCAGCCCCCGATGGCTCGACACCTCATCACCAGCGCCCTTCCGTACATCAACGGGATCAAGCACCTGGGCAACATGGTGGGGTCCATGCTCCCGGCGGACGTGTACTCCCGGTACCTCCGCCAGCGCGGCCACGACGTCCTGTACATCTGCGCGACCGACGAGCACGGCACCCCCGCCGAGCTGGCCGCGAAGGAGCAGGGCATCCCGGTCGACGAGTTCTGCGCCCAGGCACACGACGCGCAGAAGGCGGTCTACGACGGCTTCGCACTCGCGTTCGACTACTTCGGCCGGAGTTCCTCTCCGGAGAACCGCGAGATCACCCAGCACTTCGCCCGCCGCCTGAACGAGAACGGCTTCATCGAGGAGCGCTCGATCCGCCAGGTGTACAGCCCGGTCGACGGCCGCTTCCTCCCCGACCGCTACGTCGAGGGCACCTGCCCGCACTGCGGCTACGACAAGGCCCGCGGCGACCAGTGCGAGAACTGCACGCGCGTGCTGGACCCGACCGACCTGATCAACCCGCGGTCCGCGATCTCCGGCTCCACCGACCTGGAGATCCGCGAGACGAAGCACCTCTTCCTGCTCCAGTCCAAGCTCCAGCACGAGGTCGAGGAGTGGGTCTCCCGGCACGAGGACGACTGGCCTCAGCTGGCCTCGTCCATCGCCCGCAAGTGGCTGAACGAGGGCCTGCACGACCGCGCGATCACCCGTGACCTGGACTGGGGCGTCCCGGTGCCGGCCGACACCTGGCCGGAGCTGGCGGCGGAGGGCAAGGTCTTCTACGTCTGGTTCGACGCCCCGATCGAGTACATCGGCGCGACGAAGGAGTGGGCGGACCAGGACCCGTCGACCCGCGACTGGAAGTCCTGGTGGTACGACGTGGACACCACCGTCCGCTACACGGAGTTCATGGCGAAGGACAACGTCCCGTTCCACACGGTGATGTTCCCGGCCACCGAGCTCGGCGTGCGCGAGCCGTGGAAGAAGGTCGACTACGTCAAGGCCTTCAACTGGCTGACGTACTACGGCGGCAAGTTCTCCACGTCCCAGAAGCGCGGTGTCTTCACCGACCAGGCCCTGGACATCCTCCCGGCGGACTACTGGCGCTACTTCCTGATCGCCAACGCCCCCGAGTCCGACGACTCCTCCTTCACCTGGGAGCACTTCACGGCCACGGTGAACAAGGACCTGGCCGACACCCTCGGCAACTTCGTCAACCGCGTGCTGTCGTTCTCCCGCAAGCGCTTCGGCGACGACGTACCGGCGGGCGGCGAGCCGGGCGACGCGGAGACCCGCCTCGGCAACGAGATCGCCCGCCTCCTCGCGGAGTACGAGGAGCACATGGAGACCCTCCAGTTCCGCAAGGCGGCCGCCGCCCTGCGCGCCCTGTGGTCGGCCGGCAACTCCTACCTGGAGGAGAAGGCCCCCTGGCTGGAGATCAAGACCGACAAGGACGGCGCGGCGCTGACCCTGCGCACGGCGATGAACCTGATCCACCTGTACTCGGTGGTCTCGGAGCCCTTCATCCCGGCGACGGCGAAGACGATGCGCGAGGCGTTCGCCCTCGCCGACGACACCGCCACCTGGGTCACCGCCGACGAGGCGAGGTCGCTGACCGCCGTCCCGGCCGGCACCTCCTTCACGGTTCCCCCGGTCCTGTTCGCCAAGCTGACGGACGAGGACCTGGAGACGTACAAGGAGCGCTTCGGCGGCACGGAGGCCTGACGGCCGTACGCCCCCGCGCATCCGCCGGCCCCCGGATCCACAGACGGATCCGGGGGCCGGCGCACGAGACGGCACTCAGCTGAGCAGGCCCAGTACCAGCGCTCCCGCCACCGGAGCCGCGTACACCAGCGGGAACGGAATGTGCGAGTACCACCTCGCCCGCGCCACCGTGATCACGGCCCCGGTGAAGTAGAGCAGCAGCCCCACTCCCGCCAGCACCCCCACGACCGGCACGAACAGCCCGGCCAGCAGCCCCGCCGCCCCGGCGGCCTTGGCCACTCCGAGCGGCGTCCACCAGGCTCGCGGCACCCGGTAGTCGGTGAGCGCCTTGACGATCCACTCGGCCCGCAGCAGCAGCACGGTTCCGGAGAACCCGGCCGACAGGGCGGCGAGAACGGTGACGACGACGTAGGCGGTACGCATCAGGGGGCTCCCCTCACGACAGGGCATCGGACACCTCACTGACGCGCCCGCCTCCGCATGTGTGACGGCCCGGCTCAGTTCGCCGTCAGTACGCCCGCCCCGGCCGTCTTCGCCAGTTCCGCCGGCAGGTTCTTGGCGCTGGACTCCAGGCCCGCGGTCAGGGCCGGGGTCCAGTTCACCGTCGTCTTGATCTTCTTGGAGTTCGAGGCGTTGTAGGCGGCGACCAGGTCGGTCGTCGTGCCGTTGACGAGGTTGCCGCTGCCCGCGACCGAGCCGGTGCCGTCGCCGCTGAGCAGCTTGGAGACCTTGACGGAGCTGGGCACGGTCCAGAAGTTGTTCTGGGCCACCACCTGGGCCTTGGCGCGCGAGTTGATGCTGTACTGCAAGCTGTAGCCGTTCAGGGGCGTCACGTCGTAGACGTTGTTGTACAGGTGCACCTGGCCGACGCGGGTCAGCGGGGCGCGCTGGACGACGCCCTTCCAGACGTTGTGGTGGAGGGTGACGCGCAGCTTGCCGCTCGGCTCGCTGTCGCTGCTGCCGATCAGCATCGTCTTGTCGTGGCTGGTGAACAGGTTCTGCTCGACGGTGACCAGGTCCGAGCTCTTGGTGATGTCGAGTTCGCCGTCGTGGACCTGGTACTCGCGGCCGTAGTACTTCGGGTTGAGGCTGTCGAAGTGCCCGGCGTCGGTGAACGTGTTGTGGTCGGCCCAGACGTGCGTGGCGCCGCGCAGGGTGACCGCGTCGTACTCGGAGTTCCAGTTGCCGCTGTCGCCGTCGGTCGGGTCCCACTGCGGGAAGCAGTCCTCGGTGTCGGAGAACGTCAGGTTGCGGACGATGACGTTGTCGACCTTCTGGATCTGGAGCATGCCGCCGGTGATGCCGGCCTTGGTGCCGGGGACGCCGACGATCGTGGTGTTGGCGGGCACCTTGAAGACGATGTTCGCGGCCTGCTTCTTCTGCGCGGCGGCGCGGGCCGACTCCTGGGTGCCGGAGGGCAGCTTGGAGCGGCCGTACGTCGACGGGTCGAACGCCTTCAGGTAGGCGCTCAGCGAGTACCCCGTGCCCGCCGCGTAGTCGGCGCAGGTCAGCTTCTTGCCGGAGTCGTCGGTGTTGGCGTCGATGGTGCCCTTGACCTTGATGATGCGGGGCGTGGTGTCGCTCACCGAACCGAGCGCCTTCACCAGCTGGGCGCGGGTGGAGACGGTGAAGGTGTGCGCGGAGTCGGCCTTCGCGCCACCGGTCGTACCGGAACCGGACGACGCCCAGCCGTCCTTGGCCGCAAGGGTCTGGTGGTAGACGTCCGTACCGGAGGCGTTCGCGGTCAGCACGAGCGCGCCGGCACCGACACCGGCGGCCACGACGGCGGCGGAGACGACGAGGGTACGGCGCGTGCGGAGGGACCGGCGATGAGAGGCAGTGGCCACAGAGGAGTCCTTACGTACTTCCGGAGTGCTTGGGGGCCCGCGTCGGCGGGCTTCACTCCTCTGTGGTTGTGGAGATCGAAAAGGTTGCCGTGTTTTTTTTGTGCGATACGGCGGCCTTTTCGAGTACGGGCAGCGAAAGTTGACCCGGGCAGCCGTTTTCCGGCCGGACGGACCGGCGGTCACCGGCCCACCCCAATACCCGCATGTCCACGACACATCCGTATGGTTTCGCCATGGCACCCCCTGAGCTCATCCCGATCGCCTACGAGCCGCACGGCCGTACCGACGCGATCGGTCGTTACGCCGACGGACAGTTCCTCGCGTCGGTCACCTACGCGTTCCCCGAGGGGTTCCGGCTCGACGAGGGCTGGGAGGAGCAGAAACGGCTCTACTCGGTGGTCCACCTGTTCGACGCCGAGGGCCGGTACCGGGACTCCCAGATCTGGTGCGCGGGCAGCTGGGCCGAGCAGCAGCGCGACCCGGAGGGCGCCGGCTCGGTGCTGTCCCGGGCCCGCGCCCACCTCGCGACGATGCTGCGCAGCCTGCCGCGGCGCACCTACACGGACATCGCGATCCGCCCGTTCCAGCTCACGGTGGACGGCGTCTTCTTCGGACTGGTCGCCAAGGAGGACGACGACGGTCCCTGGGCCGAGCTCTACCCGGACCACCTGGGCTTCGGCGAGCCCTGGGACGGCCGGTACGACACCTGAGGCACCGGCCGCCCCGAAGCCACCGGCTCAGCCGTTGTCCGTGTCGTCCGGCTCGACGCCCAGGGTCAGGCGGGCGTGTACGCCGCGGGCGATGTGGTGGCGGTCGTACCTGAGGTAGAGCAGGCCGCCCGCGTGCCCGTTGTCCGGGTAGATCGTGTCCTCGTCGAGGGTGGTGCGGGTGGTGGTGTTGCTCGCGTACGGCTCCACCTCCGCGGACAGCAGCACCGACTTCTCGTCGAAGAACAGCTGGCCGGTGTGGCAGGTGTGACCGCCCTCGTACCCGGCGTCCGTCCACTCGCCGTCCACGTGCACCTTGACGTGGATGTGGACGCACCGGCCCTGGTACCAGCCGGGGAAGACGGTCTTGAAGCCGACGTGCCCGTGCCGGTCCGTGTGCCACGTGCCGCGCAGGTAGCGGGTGTCGTCGGTGGGCTCCTGGTGACCGCCGCCACCGCCGGGCGGGGGCCCGGAGGGCAGGTCGGTCGGGGTGGCGGTGGGCGACCCGGTGGGCGCGTCGGTCGGCGGGGTGCCGCCACCGCCTCCGCCGCTGCCCATCTCCTCGTACCCCGAGTAGATGCCGGAGGCGTTGCAGTGCCAGATGTCCACGGCCGCGTTCCTCAGCGGCTTGCAGGTGTCCGCGTCGATCACCTTGAGGGTGAGGAACAGCGGGATGCCTTCCTGGTCCTCGGTGACGTCCTGGCGGAGCTTGTCGGCGTCGATGTAGTAGGGGCCCTCGACCAGTTCGGAGGTGAGCGTGTAGCAGGCGCCCTCCGAGGCCGAGGCGGCCGCCGCTTCGGTGCCCTGCTCCACGGCCGTTCCGTCGCTCGCGGCGAAGGCGCTGCCGACGCCCACCGCGGTCACGGCCACGCTGCCGGCCGCGAGCACGGTACGGCGGGCCAACTTCCTTTTCTCTTCGAGCGATTGTTCGTCTGCGGGGGTGTGGGTGTCTGTCATGGTCAGGGACCGTAGACAAGGCCTGGCCTGTGGGAACATCGGAGAGAGCTGTGAATCGGCGTGCGCATGGGAAAGGCTCGAAACCGACGCCGGTTTCGAGCCTTTCGTGACGCCCGGGGTTACTTCGGCTGCGGCTTCCGGATGGAGAGGTGCAGCTCGCGCAGGCGGGCCTCCTCCAGCTCGGTCGGCGCGCCCATCATCAGGTCCTGGGCGTTGCCGTTGAGCGGGAAGGCGATGGTCTCGCGGATGTTCGGCTCGTCGGCGAGGAGCATCACGATGCGGTCCACACCCGGGGCGATGCCACCGTGCGGCGGGGCGCCGAAGCGGAGCGCGCGCAGCATGCCGGCGAACTCGCGCTCGACGGTCTCCGCCTCGTAGCCGGCGATACCGAAGGCCTTGAGCATGATGTCGGGCTCGTGGTTCCGGATGGCGCCGGAGGACAGCTCGACGCCGTTGCAGACGATGTCGTACTGCCAGGCGAGGATGTCCAGCGGGTCCTGGGTCTCCAGGGCCTCCATGCCACCCTGCGGCATCGAGAACGGGTTGTGCGAGAAGTCGATCTTCCCGGTGTCCTCGTCCTTCTCGAACATCGGGAAGTCGACGATCCAGCAGAACCGGAAGACGTTCTCCTCGAAGTGCCCGGCGCGCTGGGCGGCCTCGACGCGCACCGCACCCATGATCTTGGAGACCTCGTCGAACTCGCCCGCGCCGAAGAACACGGCGTGACCGGCGGCCAGCTGGAGCCGCTTGGTCAGCTCGGCCACGTTCTCCTCGGTGAGGAACTTGGCGATCGGACCGGACAGCGAACCGTCCTCCGCGACGCGCACCCAGGCCAGGCCCTTGGCGCCCTGCGAGACGGCGAAGTCACCGAGCTGGTCGAAGAACTTCCGGGGCTGCGCGGAGACGTCCGGCACCGGGAGGGCACGCACGTGCTTGCCGGCGAAGGCCTTGAACTCGGAGCCCTCGAAGATGTCGGTGATGTCGACGAGCTCCAGCCGGGCGCGCAGGTCCGGCTTGTCGGAGCCGTACTTCAGCATCGCCTCGCGGAACGGGATCCGCGGGAACGGCGAGGTGACCTCGCGGCCGCCGCCGAACTCCGTGAACAGCTCGGTCATCAGCCGCTCGATGGGCTGGAAGACGTCCTCCTGCTCGACGAAGCTCATCTCGACGTCGAGCTGGTAGAACTCGCCCGGCGAGCGGTCGGCGCGGGCGTCCTCGTCGCGGAAGCAGGGCGCGATCTGGAAGTAGCGGTCGAAGCCGGAGATCATCAGCAGCTGCTTGAACTGCTGCGGGGCCTGCGGCAGCGCGTAGAACTTGCCCGGGTTCAGACGGGAGGGCACCACGAAGTCACGGGCGCCCTCGGGGGAGGTCGCGGTGAGGATCGGGGTGGCCATCTCGTTGAAGCCGAGGGCGACCATCTTGTGGCGGATGGCCGAGATCACGGCCGTGCGCAGCATGATGTTGCGGTGCATGCGCTCGCGGCGCAGGTCCAGGAAGCGGTACTCCAGGCGCCGCTCCTCGTTGACCCCGTCCTCGGCGTTGATCGTGAACGGCAGCGGGGCGGCCGCACCGAGCAGCTCGACCTCGCCGACCTCGACCTCGACCTCGCCGGTGGGCAGGTCGGCGTTGATGTTCTCGGCGCCACGGGAGACGACCTTGCCGTCGACCCGTACGGTCGACTCCTTGCTGAGCTTGTCCAGGGCCTCGTAGGCGGCGGTACCCGGACGGGCGACGAGCTGGGTGATTCCGTAGTGATCGCGCAGATCGATGAAGAGGATGCCGCCCAGGTCGCGCCGATTGTGCAGCCAGCCACTCAGCCGGACGTCGGTGCCGACGTCAGAGGAGCGGAGCTCGCCGCAGGTGTGGGACCTGTACCGATGCATCGTGGTTCATCCAGCCTTCGCGGATCGGGGTGTGTTGCCAGCCTGACGTTTCACGTGAAACACCACCCAGCGTACCGGGCGCCCCAAGGCCCCCTCCCCCCATTACGGGGTCGGTGATCAGTAGCATTTTTTGATCGGCTCTTCTTAAAGTGGGGCAATGCGAACTGGCGAGCCCCTGCCCGCCGTGGAGGACGTCCTCGCCGCCCTCGCGACCGGGCTCTGGCACTGGGACACCGCCACCGGGCTGGTCACCACGGATGCGGAGGCGGCACGGCTGATCGGGCTGCCCGCGGAGGCCTCCGTCCTGTCCGAGGCCCTGGTCCGGTCCCGTTTCCACCCCGTCGACTGGAACGAGAACACCAGCATCACCCGGCTGGCCGCCGTCGAGGGAACCGTCGCCGAGGTCCGGCTGCGGGTCATGGACGAGCGGGGCCGGCTGATCCGGACCGTCCGCAGCCGTTTCCGACCGGTGTACGACACCGACGAGCGCGTCTACCGGGTCACCGGCACCATCCAGGAGGTCTCCGAGCCCGCTCCCGGCTCCGCGGCCCGGCATCCGGTCACCGGGGACTGGCGGCGCTCCCGCGAGGCGTTCCTGCTGGACGCGGGCCGCGCACTGGCGGAGGCGCGGTCCACCGAGGAGGTGCTGCGGGTCGCGGGGGGCCTGTCGATGCCCGGCTTCTCCCCGGACGGACTGGCCGTCTTCGGGGCCAAGGGCGACCGGCTGACGATGATCGGCCACCACGGTCAGCAGATCGACGAGGAGAGCCCGTTCACCAGCATGCCGCTGGAGACGGACTACCCGGCGGCGGAGGTGGTACGAACCGGCCGGGCCGTCTACCTCTCCTCCCCGGAGCAGTACAAGTCCCGCTACCCGGTGACCTGGCCGCTCGCCGAGCGTTTCGCCCGCAAGTCCTGGGCCTTCCTGCCCCTGACGGTGGCCGGACGGACCATGGGCGCCTGGATGGCCGGCTTCGCCTACCCGGTGTCGTTCACCCCCGACGAACGTTCCGTGCTCACCACGGTGGCCCGGATGCTGGCGCAGGCCCTGTCCCGGGCCGGGATCGCCGACTCCGAGCGGGAGCTGACGGACGGCCTCCAGCGCTCCATGCTGCCGACGCTGGGCCCCGAGATCCCCGGCATGGAGGCGGCGGCCCGCTACATACCGACCGGCGGCGGCCTCCAGGTCGGCGGCGACTGGTACGACATCATCCCGCTGCCCGGCGGTACCTCCCGGGCGAAGTCCGCGGGCGGCGGCCGGTACGCCCTGGTCATCGGCGACGTCCAGGGCCATGACGTCCGCGCGGCGGGCCTGATGGGCCAGCTGCGGATAGCGCTGCGCGCCTACGCCTCCGAGGGACACCGCCCGGACGCGGTGCTCTCCCGGGCCTCCCGCTTCCTGCACGGGATCACCGCCGACGAGGAGCTGTCCGACCCGCGTTTCGCGACCTGCCTGTACGCCGAGGCGGACCCGGCGACCGGCGTGCTGGAGATCGCCCGCGCGGGGCATCTCGACCCGACGATCCGGATGGCCGACGGCACGGTGCTGCGGCGGCCGACGGCGGGCGGCCTGCCGCTCGGCATCGACCCCGACGCCGACTACCCGACGACACGGTTCGCCCTGGAGGCCGGCGAGACCATGATGATCTGCACCGACGGTCTGATCGAGACCGGCGGCCACGACATCGAGAGCGGCTGGCAGCGGATCCGGGCGATCCTGGAGGAGCACGACGGCGACCTGGAGAAACTGGCCGACGCCCTGGTCCAGGCCGTGCACGGGCCGTCCTCGCACCACACCACCGGGCCGCTGGCCGACCGCCGCGAGGACGACATCGCGGTGCTGCTGCTCTCCCGCCCCGGCGCCGGGCCCCTCGCGGTACGGCCGCGGATCCGCCGCACGCTCCTGTCGGTGGCCCAGGACGAACCCGAGCGGATCGCCGAGGCCCGCCAGCAGCTGCGCGAGCTGCTGCACGACTGGGGCTCGCCCGACCAGGTCGACTCGGCTGTCCTGCTGGTCTCCGAGATGCTCACGAACGTGCTGGTGCACACCGACGCGGACGCCCTGCTGCTCGCCGAGGTCGCCGGCCAGGCCCCCGAGCGGCGCCTGCGCGTGGAGGTCACCGACGGTGGCGACGACCTCCCGCACAAGCGCCGCCCCGGTGAACTGGCCTCCTCCGGGCGCGGCCTGATGCTGATCGAACTCCTGGCGGACGCCTGGGGCGTCGACCCGCGCGGCGAGGGCAAGAGCATCTGGTTCGAGCTGCACGAGGGCGACGGCGACCTTCCCGAGTCCTAGGGCGTGTTGCGCCCCAGGGGCCCGTCGTCGTTGCCGGGCGGTCGCGGGGCCGCGTACCGGGCACGCAGTTCGTGTACGACGCCGAAGGCGGCCGCGGTGAGGGGTACGGCCAGCAGCATGCCGAGGATCCCGGCGACGGAGGCGCCCGCCGTGATGGCCAGCATGACCACCGCCGGGTGCATCTGCACGGTCCTGCTCTGGATGACCGGCTGGAGCACGTGCCCCTCCAGCACCTGCACGGCGAGCACGACGCCCAGGGCCCACAGCGCGATCACGAAGCCGCGGTCGGCGAGGGCGACCAGGACGGCGACGGCACCGGAGATGAACGCGCCGAGGTAGGGGATGTAGGCGCCGACGAAGACGAGCGCGCCGAGGCCCACGGCGCCCGGCACCCGGAGGATCAGCAGGCCGACGGTGATGCAGACGGCGTCGATGAGGGCGATGAGGGTGGTGCCGCGCATGAACCCCTCGATGCCCTCGAAGGCACGGCGGGCCATGGCCTCGGTCATGTCGGCGCTGGAGCCGGGCGCGAGGGCCCGGACGGTGGCGACGACCCGGTCCGAGTCACGCAGGAAGAAGAAGACGAGCAGCAGGGCGAGCACGGCCAGGGCGATGCTCTCGCCGACCACGCTCACCCCGCTGATGACGTTGGAGGCCGCGGTGCCGCCGAACTCGCCGAGCAGCTTCCTGGCGTTGCCGGCCAGGTCGCCGATCGAGGTGCCGGCGGCCCCGAAGTGCCGGGCGAGCGAGATCGCCGCGGACCTGAGCGAGGCGATGATCTGGTCACCGGTGTCGATGAGCGCGGCGACCACGATGTAGACGGCACCCCCGACGACCGCGACGACCGCGACACAGGTGAGCCCGGCGGCGAGGGACCGCTGCACCCCGACCCGCACCAGCCGCCGGTACAGGGGGCCGAGCAGCGCGGTGCCGAGGAGGGCGAGCAGCACGGGGGTGACCGCGGTGCGGAACTCCGAGCAGAGCCGGATCCCGACGTAGCCGACGCCGGCCGCCAGCAGGATCACCACGCACCAGGCGGCGAACCGGCGCACGGGCTCGGGCAGCAGGGACACGCGTCCAGCGCACCACGCGCACCGCGTCGACGCCCTGCGCTGCGCCCCCTCCCGGGTGAACGGGCACAGCCGGGAAGAGGCCCGACGCAGGGGATGCGTCAGGCCTCTCCGGTCGGCTCGGTCAGGCCTGCGGGCCGGTCTCCGTCATGCCGTGGACGGCCGGGACGGTGCCCAGGCGGCCCTTCTGGAAGTCCTCGAAGGCCTGCATCAGCTCGTCCTTGGTGTTCATGACGAACGGGCCGTAGTGGGCCATCGGCTCGCGGATCGGCTGTCCGCCGAGGAGGACGACCTCCAGGTCCGGCGTGTGCGCGTCCTGCTTCTCGTCGGCGCGGACCGTCAGGGCCGAACCGGCGCCGAAGACCGCGGTCTGGCCGAGGTGGATCGGCCGGTGCTCGGCGCCCACCGAGCCCTTGCCGGCCATGACGTACGCCAGGCCGTTGAAGTCCTCGCGCCAGGGCAGCGTGATCTCGGCGCCCGGGGCGAGCGTCGCGTGGATCATGGTGATCGGGGTGTGCGTGACACCGGGACCGGCGTGGCCGTCGAGCTCACCGGCGATGACACGGAGCAGCGCACCGCCGTCCGGGGACGTCAGCAGCTGGACCTGGCCACCGCGGATGTCCTGGTACCTCGGCGCCATCATCTTGTCCTTGGCGGGGAGGTTCACCCAGAGCTGGAGCCCGTGGAAGAGCCCGCCGGACACCACCAGGGACTCCGGCGGGGCCTCGATGTGGAGGAGACCGGCGCCCGCCGTCATCCACTGGGTGTCACCGTTGGTGATGGTGCCACCGCCGCCGTTGCTGTCCTGGTGGTCGAAGACGCCGTCGATGATGTAGGTCACGGTCTCGAAGCCGCGGTGCGGGTGCCACGGGGTGCCCTTGGGCTCTCCGGGCGCGTACTCCACCTCGCCCATCTGGTCCATCATGATGAACGGGTCGAGATGGCGGTAGTTGATCCCGGCGAACGCCCGGCGCACCGGGAAGCCCTCACCCTCGAAACCGCTCGGCGCGGTCGTGACCGCGAGCACGGGACGGGCCACGGCGTCGGCCGACGCGGCCACCCGGGGCAGGGTCAACGGGTTCTCGACAGTCACTGCTGGCATGTTGGCTCCTCCTTGTGCGCCCAGTTTAGTTGAGCATTGAACTTTCTGCCACCCTCAACGGGAAGAGCCCGGAGGACATTCCCTCCGGGCTCCCACCCCCCGACCGGGGGATCAGTTGCTGAAGTACAGGTACTTCCAGGCGCCGTACGTCGTGGAGTTCACCGTGTCGCCGGACGAGCCGTTGACGTACACCGACCGCATCCGCGCCCGGATCCCGGACTCACCCGGCGCCCCGAGCCGTACGGCCGACCTGCCGTTCGAGCCGAGCGCGAAGTACTCGGCGTCCGTCGTGTACCACCTGCCCTGGTAGTAGACCTGTAGGTCGAGGCGGTACTTGCGGCCCTGGTAGTAGGTCATGGACGTGGTGAGCACCGGGTCGGTGTTCTTGTGGAACCAGTAGTACGACGTCGAGCCGATCTTCGCCGTCCGGTAGTGCTTGGAGACGGCGGTGGAGACCCTGACCCGCGCGTACGCCGTGGCCTTCACGGTCTTCGGCGAGTAGCGGGCGTCCCCGTCGAAGACCGCGGTGACGGCCGTGTCCCGGGCCATGTCCACCCAGGCGGCGATGTTCCCGTGGGAGTCCACCTTGCCGGTCTTGACGAGCTTCTTCGGCTTGTCGGCGCCGAAGGGGTCCGCGTAGAGCCTCACCGAACGGTTCTTGTACGTCGTCCCGAGATGGGCGGTGAACTTGACGTCGGTGCCGTAGTCGTACAGCTTGCCGTTGTTGTTCAGGCTCAGGCCCGTCGCCGCACGGGAGACCGCGACCTTGTCGGAGCCGGTCGCCGCGGTGTGGCCGGCGTCGCCCGCGAAGCTCACCTTGTACGTGACCGTGCCGCCGGCCGGCGGGGTGTCGGCGAAGGAGTAGGTGCCGTCCGCCCCGACCGTGACGGCGGCGAGCGCCTTGCCGTTCGGGGACTCCAGGTCGGTCCGGGTGACCGCGAGCCGCGTGCCCGCCGGGAACGGGACGCTGGCCGTGAGCTTTCCGGTGACGGTGAGCCTCTTGGCGCGGGGCGCGGACGCCGGCGCGGCGACCGTGAGGGCCGGGACACTGAGCGCGGGGTCGGTGAGCACCCTGAGCTGGTAGCCGGCGGGCGCGGACACCAGGGCGAAGAGCCGGGAGGAGTCCGGCGCCCAGGCGGCGTCGGCCACGTAACCGGCGTACGTGCGCACCGGCACGGTCGTGTCCGGCCGGTAGACGGCGACCTTCTCCTCGTCCCACTGGGCGACCAGGCCGTTCGGAGCGATGTCGGCGCTCCGCCCGGAGGGGTAGGAGCCCGCCGCGCTGAACCCGCCGTCCGCGTGGGCGTGCCGTTCGGTGCCGTCCACCAGGACCTGTGCGGTGCCCGGCACCAGGTCGATGTCGTTGACGTGGTACATCGGATGGTCGTCGCCGCGCCAGGCGGTCAGCCGCGGCGCGGCGCCGGAGACGTCGAGGACGGCCATGAGGTCCTTGATGCCGTCGCCGGAGTAGTAGTCGCTCGCGCCGAAGGCCAGCAGTCCGGGCTCGGACGGATCGGTGTCGAGCCGGGCCGCGCCCGCGATCAGGGAATGGTCCTGGTCCTGCGGGAACAGTCCGAGCGCCACCGGGTCGCCGCCGGCCGGATCCAGGGCCGGGTCGACCGAGCCCAGGTCGGCCTTGCCGTCGCCGTTCTGGTAGGTGAACCAGACCTTCCCGGCGGCGACCTCGAGGTAGAGCGGCCCGATGCTCGTGGTCACCGGGTACCGCGCCTTGACCTCGAGGGTGGCCGCGTCGAGCGCCACGATCTCGTGGCTGACCCGCGCGGCGGCGTACAGGGTGGCACCGTCGTCGGACAGCGCGAGATCGAAGACGCCGTCGATGCCGCTCACCGAGTCGACGCGGTTGCCGTTGTAGTCGGCGGCCACGACGCTGTCGTCGGTGTCGTTGCCGACGAACACCCGCCCCAGGGCCGCGTCCACGACGATGCCCGCGTTGGAACCTATGGTGACGGGGACCGCCGATGCGGTCCCCGCCGCCCCGACGCTCAGCGCCGCCGAGCCGAGGACGACCGCGAGCGCCGTCGCGATCGAAGTGCTGCGCATGCGCACAGTGATGCAACCCCCAGTGAGAACCCGGGTTCGCCGGGTGGATGAGAGCGCCGCGCAGCACCCGGACGCGACCGCGGAGGAGCGGTTGCGCGCGGGGCGCGGCTGCCCGGGCAGCCTATGGCATGCCTGTGACAAAGAGGGGGTGACTTCCGGAGGGCCGTCCGGATCCGGTGTCTAGCCGTCCGCGGAGCAATGGCGTCTAGCCATACATCCGCCGCATCGCGAACTCCACCATCTGCTCGACCGCCTTGGCGTCGAAGACCATCCGGTGCTCGCCCTCCATGTCGAGGACGAAGCCGTAGCCGGTCGGCAGGAGGTCGATGACCTCGGCGCCGGTGATGACGAAGTACTTGGACTCCTTGCCCGCGTACCGGCGCAGTTCCTTCAGCGAGGTGAACATCGGGATCACCGGCTGCTGGGTGTTGTGCAGCGCGAGGAACCCGGGGTTGTCGCCGCGCGGGCAGTACACCTTGGACGTGGCGAAGACCTGCTGGAAGTCCTCGGCGGTCACCTGGCCGGTGGTGAAGGCACGGACCGCGTCCGCGAGGGACGGCGGGGACGGCTCGGGATAGAGCGGCGCCTGCTGGCCGTAGCCGCCGAGGTCGCCCGGCATCTGCTGCTGCGGCTGGGCGTACTGCTGCTGCGCGGCCCCACCGTCCATGGGCTGGCCGTATCCATACATGCGCGCAAGCCTACCGAGACACGCGGTGCGTACGAGAAGGTAGACCCTTCTCACACTTCAGCCGATCGGGGTTGCATCTTATTACCGACGGGTAGCATCATCGGAGCCACTCGTTGGTATGTGAACGCTTGCGCGAGGATTCAGTGCCTCGCCGATCCGGATACGGAGCCGTCACCATGGGGCACTACAAGTCCAACCTCCGCGACATCGAATTCAACCTGTTCGAAGTGCTCGGTCGCGACAAGCTGTACGGCACCGGCCCGTTCGGCGAGATGGACACCGACACCGCCAAGAGCGTCCTGGAGGAGCTGACCCGGCTCGCCGAGAACGAGCTGGCGGAGTCCTTCGCCGACGCCGACCGCAACCCGCCGGTCTTCGACCCGGAGACCAACACCGCGCCGGTCCCGGCGTCCTTCAAGAAGAGCTACAAGGCCTTCATGGACTCCGAGTACTGGCGCCTCGGCCTGCCCGAGGAGATCGGCGGCACCACCGCACCCCCGTCGCTGATCTGGGCGTACGCGGAGCTGGTCCTCGGCGCCAACCCGGCCGTGTGGATGTACTCCTCCGGCCCGGCGTTCGCCCGCATCCTCTTCGAGGAGGGCACCGAGGAGCAGAAGAAGTGGGCGCAGCTCGCCGTGGACCGGACCTGGGGTTCGACCATGGTCCTCACCGAGCCCGACGCGGGTTCGGACGTGGGCGCCGGCCGTACCAAGGCGGTCCAGCAGGAGGACGGCTCCTGGCACATCGAGGGCGTGAAGCGCTTCATCACCTCGGGTGAGCACGACATGGAGGAGAACATCCTCCACTACGTGCTGGCCCGTCCCGAGGGGGCCGGCCCCGGCACCAAGGGCCTGTCCCTCTTCCTCGTCCCGAAGTACCTCTTCGACTTCGAGACCGGCGAGCTGGGCGAGCGCAACGGCGTCTACGCCACGAACGTCGAGCACAAGATGGGCCTGAAGGCCTCCAACACCTGCGAGATGACCTTCGGCGACCGGCACCCGGCCAAGGGCTGGCTGATCGGCGACAGGCACGAGGGCATCCGCCAGATGTTCCGGATCATCGAGTTCGCCCGGATGATGGTCGGCACGAAGGCCATCTCGACGCTGTCGACCGGCTACCTCAACGCGCTGGAGTACGCCAAGGAGCGCGTCCAGGGTCCGGACCTCGCGAACTTCATGGACAAGACCGCGCCCAAGGTCACCATCACCCACCACCCCGACGTGCGCCGCTCGCTGATCACGCAGAAGGCGTACGCCGAGGGCATGCGCGCCCTCGTCCTCTACACCGCCTCGATCCAGGACGCGATCGCGGTCAAGGAGGCGGACGGCGAGGACGCCAAGGCCGAGCACGCGCTCAACGACCTGCTCCTGCCGATCGTCAAGGGCTACGGCTCCGAGAAGGGCTACGAGCAGCTCGCCCAGTCGCTTCAGACCTTCGGCGGCTCCGGCTTCCTCCAGGAGTACCCGATCGAGCAGTACATCCGGGACGCCAAGATCGACACCCTGTACGAGGGCACCACCGCCATCCAGGGCCAGGACTTCTTCTTCCGGAAGATCGTCCGCAACCAGGGCGCGGCCCTGAACTCGCTCGCCGAGGACATCAAGAAGTTCCTCGCGCTCGGCACCGGCGGCGAGGAGCTGGCGGGCGCCCGCGAGCACCTCGCGAAGGCGGCCGTCGAGCTGGAGGCGATCGTCGGCCTGATGCTGACCGACCTCGCGGCCACCGAGCAGGACGTCAAGAACATCTACAAGGTGGGCCTGAACACCTCCCGCCTGCTGCTCGCCTCCGGTGACGTGATCGTCGGCTACCTGCTCCTCAAGGGTGCCGCGATCGCCGCCGAGAAGCTCGAGACGGCCTCCAGCAAGGACAAGGCGTTCTACACCGGCAAGATCGCGGCGGCGAAGTTCTTCGCGGCCAACGTGCTGCCGAGCGTCACCCTGGCCCGCAGGATCGCGGCCGACGTCGACCTCGACCTGATGGAGCTGGACGAGGCCGCCTTCTGATCCACCGGTCCGTTCCCGGAGGCCCGTTCCCCTTGAGGGGAGCGGGCCTCCGTACGTCGTTAAGGTGAAGCACATGAGTTTCGATCGCGGCCACACCGACGACCTGATGTCCTTCCTCGCGGCCAGTCCGACGCCCTACCACGCGGTGGCGAACGCCGCCGAGCGGCTGGAGAAGGCCGGTTTCCGGCAGGTCGCCGAGACGGATGCGTGGGAGGGGGCGAGCGGCGGCCGGTACGTCCTGCGCGGTGGGGCGCTCATCGCCTGGTACGTCCCGGAGGGGGCCGCGCCGCACACGCCGTTCCGGATCGTCGGCGCGCACACCGACTCCCCGAACCTGCGGGTCAAGCCCCGCCCGGACACCGGGGCGCACGGCTTCCGCCAGGTCGCCGTGGAGATCTACGGCGGCCCGCTGATGAACTCCTGGCTCGACCGCGACCTGGGGCTGGCGGGCCGGCTCAGCCTGCGGGACGGCTCCACCCGCCTGGTCGACGTGCACCGGCCGCTGCTGCGGGTGCCGCAGCTCGCCATCCACCTGGACCGGACGGTCAGCAGTGACGGGCTCAAGCTGGACAAGCAGCGCCACCTCCAGCCGATCTGGGGCCTCGGCGACGACATCCGCGACGGCGACCTGATCGCCTTCCTGGAGCAGGAGGCGGACCTGGCGCCCGGCTCGGTCACCGGCTGGGACCTGATGACCTACGCCGTCGAGCCGCCGGCCTACCTGGGCCGCTCCGAGGAACTGCTGGCCGGTCCCCGGATGGACAACCTGCTCTCCGTGCACGCCGGAACGGCGGCGCTGGCGGCCGTGGCGACCGGCGCCGCGGAACCGCCGTACATCCCCGTGCTGGCCGCCTTCGACCACGAGGAGACCGGCTCCCAGTCGGACACCGGCGCGGACGGACCGCTGCTCGGCAACGTCCTGGAGCGCTCGGTGCTGGCGCGCGGCGGTTCGTACGAGGACCGGGCCCGGGCCTTCGCGGGCACCGTCTGCCTGTCCTCCGACACCGGTCACGCCGTCCACCCCAACTACGCGGAGCGGCACGACCCGACGCACCACCCCCGGGTCAACGGCGGTCCGATCCTCAAGGTCAACGTCAACAACCGCTATGCGACGGACGGCACGGGCCGCGCGGTCTTCGCCGCCGCCTGCGAGCGGGCCGGGGTGCCCTTCCAGACCTTCGTCTCCAACAACTCCATGCCGTGCGGCACCACGATCGGCCCGATCACCGCGGCCCGCCACGGCATCCGGACCGTCGACATCGGCGCGGCGATCCTCTCCATGCACAGCGCCCGCGAACTCTGCGGCGCCGACGACCCGTTCCTGCTGGCGAACGCTCTGGTGGCGTTCCTGGAGGGGTAGCGGCAGGGGAGTTGACATGGCCCGCCCGCCCCTGGGTACCCGGAGTGCACCGGAACCACCACCGAACCTGAAGGGGAGGCAACGCTCATGGGGCTCGGCGGGTGCATCATCCTCATCGCCGTGGGGGCCATCCTCACGTTCGCGACCGACTGGCACATGCAGGGCGTCAACCTCGACGTCGTGGGCCTGATCCTGATGGCCGTCGGCATCATCGGCGTCGCCACGTTCAGCAGCATCGCCCGCCGTCGGCGGGTCATGGTGCCGCCCGCCGCGACGGTCGTCGAGGAGGAACGGCACCATCACCACCGTGACGGATACACGGACGGGTATGGCGTGTAACGGACAAGGCCGTACTCACAGGGCCATCACAGGCAACCGTGAGCAATCCGTTACAGGGTTCAACTACCGGAGTTGTAGGGGTTTGGTGAAGACTGTGGATCACTGACGGGTCCGGAATATCGCCTTCCGGGCCCACCACGGCTTTTCACGACGGGGGGTACGAGCCGTGCGCCGTCATGCCGCGCGCCGCGCCCACGCCGCCCCGGAGGAGCCCGCCGACCGGCCGAGACTCGTCGTCCTGATCCCGGCCCACAACGAGCAGGAACGTATCTTCGCCGCGATCGACGGCCTCTGGGAGCAGACCCGGCGCCCCGACCTGATCGTGGTCGTCGCCGACAACTGCACCGACGACACCGCCGTCATCGCCGCCGCGCACGGCGCCCAGGTCTTCCAGACCCAGGGCAACACCCACAAGAAGGCCGGCGCCCTCAACCAGGCCATCTCCTGGGCACTGCCGCACCTGGACGACCGCGACCTGGTCCTCGTCCAGGACGCCGACACCGTCCTCAACCCCTGGTTCGCCGAGACCGCCATCGCCACCTTCAACCGCAAGGTCGGCGCGGTCGGCGGCGTCTTCTACGGCGAGGACGGCGGCGGCTTCCTCGGCCTGCTCCAGCGCATGGAGTTCCACCGCTACGCCTGGGAGCTGGAACGCACCGGCGGCAAGGCCCAGGTCCTCACCGGCACCGGCACGATGTTCCGCGCCCGGGTGCTGCGCGAGGTCCGCGCGGCCCGGCGGGCCGGCGAACTCGGCGGCGGCACCAGCTACTACAGCCTCGCCTCGCTCACCGAGGACGACGAGATGACCAAGGCGGTCAAGACCCTCGGCTACCGGGCCATGTCCCCGGCCGGCTGCTCGGTCACCACCGAGGTCATGCCGACCCTGCCGAAACTGTGGCACCAGCGGCTGCGCTGGCAGCGCGGCGCGCTGGAGAACCTCCGCGACTACGGCTGGACCCGGGTCACCGCCCGTTACTTCATGCAGCAGTTCCTGATGGGTTTCGGCGCGCTCTCCTTCCTGATCTACCTGACCTACATGGCCACTTACACCGCGCTGTACGGCTGGCCCGGCTTCTCGCCGTTCTGGACGGCGATCGGCCTGATCTTCGTGGTCGAGAAGACCGTCTCCGTACGGCGGGCGGGGCCCAAGGCCGTCCTGGTCGCCGCGCTGATGGTCCCGGAGATGCTCTACGACCTCTTCCAGCACGCCGTCTACTTCACCTCGCTGTGGGGGCTGGTCCGCCGCAGCGAGGAGAAGTGGGTGGCGACGTGAGACCCCTTCAATTCGCATAGGAGAAAAGCGATGTACGGCAGAGTGATCGGCGCGGGCACGACCGGCGCCGGAGGTGCGACCCTGGCCGCCACCGGGCTGTGGATCAACAGCATGGCGATGGTGGTGGCGGCCACGACGCTGGTGGCGGCCGGGGTGGCCCTGTTCAAGCTGGCCCCGCGACGGCGGTAGCCGCAGATCGGCACCGCCCCCGCGCCCCTGCCGGGGCGCCGCCCTCAGGTGTCCTGATCCATCCCGGCCAGGACAAGGGGCAGCCGGCTCGCCCCACCCTCCGTGATCCGCACCGGCACCCCCCAGTCCTGCTGGTGCACATGGCAGGCCGGGTACTGGTTCGCCGGGTCGTCGTCACAGGAGGCGGCCATGGCCGAGACGTGCAGGACCCCTTCCTGGACCGCCGGGTTCAGCGTCAGGGCTCTGGACAGGCCGGTGTCGGCGCCCTCGCCCTCGGCGAGCAGTTCCGGCGGGGTCGACGACACGAGGAGCCGCGTCGACGGGCCGTACCTCGTGTCCAGCTTCTGGCCCGCCGGAGCCTGGAAGATCACGTCCAGGCGGAGCTCGCCCGGAGCGACCTCGGTGGCCGCCCGCTGGGTGCGGTGGGCCACCGACGCCACCCGGACCGCCTCCTCGGGCAGGCGCAGCCGGGTCAGCCGGTGCCGGGCCGACTCCACCACCACGATGTCGTCGCCGGCCAGCACCGCGCCGCTCGGCTCCCGCAGGTCCGTCGCCAGCGTGCTGACCTCACCGGTCGCCGGGTCGTAGCGGCGCAGCGCGTGGTTGTAGGTGTCGGACACCGCCACCGAACCGTCGGGAAGGACGGTCACCCCCAGCGGATGCTGGAACAGGGCCTGCCCGGCCGCGCCGTCGCGGTGCCCGAAGTCGAACAGCCCCGTCCCCACCGCGGTGTGGACGTGGCCCTCCAGGTCGACCCAGCGCAGGGCGCTCGTCTCGGAGTCCGCGAGCCACAGCCGGTCCTCGGTGGCCGCGAGACCGGACGGCTGGGCGAACCAGGCCTCACCGGCCGGACCGTCCACCAGCCCCTCGTTGGTGGTGCCCGCGGCCACCGCCACCGTCCCCGCCCGCGGGTCGTACGTCCACAGCTGGTGCACGCCCGCCATGGCGATCCACACCTTTCCGCCGAAGACCGCCACGTCCCAGGGGGAGGACAGGTCGATCTCGCGGGCCGCCCCCGCGGTCGGGGAGCCCTGCCACCACTGGCGTCCGGTGCCGGCGAGGGTGGTGACCTCACCGGTGGTCAGGTCCAGGCGCCGTAGCGCGTGGTTGACGGTGTCGGCGACGACCACCGAACCGTCGTCGAGGAGCGCCAGCCCCTGCGGCTCACTGAAGGAGGCCTCGGCCGCCGTGCCGTCCGCGAAGCCGCGCGTCCCGGAGCCGATCCGCCGCACGACGGTCTCCGCGTCCTCCGCCAGCTCCACCAGCCGGTGCCGGGTGGTGTCACTGACCAGGAAGTTCCCAGAGGGAAGCAGCAGCGCCTTGCCGGGGAAACGCAGCGCGGTCGGCTCCGGCTCCGGCGCCACGTACGGGCCGTCGCCGCGCCGCAGGGTGCCCTTCGCCCCGTGTTCCGCCTCCAGCTCCTCCACCAGCCGCGCGATCGCGTGCGCGTGCCCCTCACCGGCGTGCTGCGCGACCACGTATCCCTCGGGGTCGATCACCACCAGCGTCGGCCAGGCCCGGACCGCGTACTGCTTCCAGGTGGCCAGCTCCGGGTCGTCGAGCACCGGGTGCGCCACGCCGTACCGCTCCACGGCGTCCACGACGGCCCGGTGCTCCGCCTCGTGCACGAACTTCGGCGAATGCACCCCGACGACCACCACCGTGTCCCGATGCCGCTCCTCCAACTCACGCAGCTCGTCGAGGACGTGCAGGCAGTTCACGCAACAGAAAGTCCAGAAGTCGAGGACGACGATGCGCCCTCGCAGGTCCGCGAGGGTGTACTGCTTGCCACCTGTGTTCAGCCAGCCGCCCTTGCCGATCAGCTCGGGGGCACGGACGCGAACGCGGCGCGGGGTGGGGGCCGGGGATGTGTCGCTCATGGATCAAGGGTGCCACTCACCGCCGACAAGCGGTCCAGCCTGTGGACAACCGGGATCTTCGCTGGTCAGGGCAGTGCGTGACCCGTCGTGGCATCCACGTGGTCCGGGACGTCGTCGTGGCGGTCGCCGACCGTGGAGGTGCCGGTCGGTTCGAAGAGGAGGATCGACGCTCCGGCCGGGGCGGCCGGCTTGTGCTCCGTGCCACGGGGGACGGTGAAGACCGAGCCCTTCGGGAGGACGACCGTGCGCTCACCGGCCGGCTCCCGCAGGGCGATGCGCAGCTCGCCCGCCAGGACCAGGAAGAACTCGTCGGTGTGGTCGTGGACGTGCCAGAGGTGCTCGCCCTCGACCTTGGCGACGCGGACGTCGTAGTCGTTCACGGCGGTGACGATGCGCGGGCTCCACAGGTCCTCGAAGGAGGCGAGGGCGTGGGCGAGGGAGACGGGTTGGCTGGTCATGGCGATCATCCTGGAGCCTCGGCCGGCACCCGCGTGAGTGCTAGAAATCGCACATGTCGCAAGGATCCTCTCAGTCGGCGCGGTCGAGCCATCGGGTCGCCGTGATCGTCGACGCGGGCACCAATCCCTTCGAGGTCGGCGTGGCCACCGAGCTGTTCGGGCTGCCGCGGCCCGAGCTGGGGCTGCCCGTGCCGCCGTACGAGGTGACGCTCTGCGCGCCCACCCGCGAGGTGCGCATGAACCACGGCTTCTTCACGCTCAGCGGAGTGGCGGGGCTGACGGCCGTGGACGAGGCGGACACGGTCCTCGTACCGGGACGGCCCGACAACGTCGTCCCGCGCGGTGCCGACGTCCTCGACGCCGTCCGGCGCGCGCACGCGCGCGGGGCGCGGGTGGTGAGCTTCTGCACCGGGACCTTCGCGCTGGCCGAGGCCGGTCTGCTGGACGGCCGGCCGGCCACCACGCACTGGCGCTGGGCGGACGCGTTCCGGGAACTGCACCCCCGGGTGCTGCTCCGGCCGGACGTGCTCTTCGTCGACGACGGCGACCTGCTCACCGCCTCCGGCAGCGCGGCCGCGCTCGACCTGGGGCTGCACATCTGGCGGCAGGACCACGGCGCCGAGGTCGCCAACGCGGTCTCCCGGCGGCTGGTGTTCGCCTCGCACCGCGACGGCGGCCAGCGGCAGTTCGTGGAGCGGCCGGTGCCCGACGTGCCGGCCGAGTCGCTCGGCCCGCTGCTGGCCTGGGCGCAGGAACGGCTGGGCGAACCGCTGACCGTGGCGGACCTGGCCGCGCGGGCGGCCGTCTCCCCCGCCACCCTGCACCGACGGTTCCGCGCCCAGCTCGGCGTCACCCCGCTGGCCTGGCTGACGGCCGAACGGGTGGCCCTGGCCTGCCGTCTGATCGAGCGCGGGGAGGAACGGCTGGACGTGGTGGCGGCCCGCAGCGGTCTCGGTACGGCCGCCAACCTGCGCGCCCGGCTGCGGCGCGAGACGGGGCTCAGCCCGTCGGGCTACCGTCGGCGTTTCGGGCCGGTCGGCCGGGAAGGGGTACGGACATGAGATTCCAGGTGCGCGACCGGCTCCTCGGCTTCGGCGAGGACTACTGGATCGAGGACGAGCACGGCGACAAGGTGTTCCTCGTCGACGGCAAGGCCATGCGGCTGCGGGACACCTTCGAGCTGAAGGACCGGCACGGGCGGGTCCTCGTCGACTTCCACCAGAAGATGTTCGCCCTGCGCGACACGATGGTGATCGAGCGCGAGGGCGAGCCGCTGGCCACCATCAGGCGCAAGCGGCTCTCGCTGCTGCGCAACCACTACCGGGTCCGGCTGGCCGAGGGCACCGAACTGGACGTCAGCGGCAAGATCCTCGACCGCGAGTTCGCCGTCGAGTACGACGGTGAGCTGCTCGCCGTGATCTCCCGGCGCTGGCTGCACGTACGGGAGACCTACGGCGTCGACGTCGTACGGGACGACGCGGACCCGGCGCTGCTGATCGCCGTCGCGGTGTGCGTGATCCACCTCGCCGACAAGGAGCGGGACGAGGACTGACGGGGCGTCGGCCGGCGGGAGGGGCTAGCGGCGGCGGGGCGGGTCCAGGCCGAGCAGGCGGTCCTTGAGGGCCGGGAACTGTTCGCGGGTCGCGGCGACCCTGGCCGGGTCGAGGTCGACGGTGAGGACCTCCTCGCCGGCGCCCGCCTCGGCCAGCACCTCGCCCCACGGATCGACCACGATCGAGTGACCCGCCTGCGGAACTCCGGCATGCGTGCCGGCCGTTCCACAAGCGAGCACGAACGCCTGGTTCTCGACCGCCCGTGCCTGGGCCAGCAGCGTCCAGTGCCCGCGTCGCCGCTCGGGCCAGCCCGCGGAGACCACCATGGTCTCGGCGCCGGCGTCGACGAGTCCGCGGAAGAGCTCGGGGAACCGGAGGTCGTAGCAGGTGGTCACGCCAAGGGTGGTCTCGGGGAGCCGGACGGTCACCAGTTCCTGCCCGGCGCCCATCAGTACCGCCTCACCCTTGTCGAAGCCGAAGCGGTGGATCTTGCGGTACGCCGCGGCCAGCTCACCGGAGGGGGAGAAGACGAGAGCCGTGTTGTAGAGGGGGCCGTCAGGGTCCCGTTCCGGGATCGAACCGGCGTGCAGCCAGACGCCCGCGTCGCTCGCCGCCTTCGCCATGGCCTCGTAGGTCGGGCCCTCGAGCGGCTCGGCCTCCGTGGTGAACTGCTCGTAGGCGAACGCGCCCGTCGTCCACAGCTCGGGCAGCACCACCAGATCGGCCCCGGCCTGCTCGCGCACCAGTGCGGTCACGCGCTGCCGACGAGATTCGACCGATTCACCCTCGTTTACATCGATCTGGATGAGCGAGGCGCGCACACTACCACCGTCCTGGCATTCGAGTCGTCCACACGGGCCTACGATCGTCACACGAAAGCACTGCCGGGGTGCCTCACAGCAGCGTAACTTAGCGTCTCAAGACACCCGCCGACAGCAGCCCACCTCCAGCTGGCAGCGCCGCCACAACCTGCCCGAGTACCGACCGCCGAGGGGTCCCGTTTCCGTGAGTCTGCATCCCACCCTCCAGCCCTACGCCGACGCCTGGACCCACTCCATCGAAGCGATATCCGAGCTGGTGACGCCCCTCGTCGAGGGCGAGTGGAACCGGCGGACGCCGTGCCCGGGGTGGTCGGTGCGCGATGTCGTCTCCCATGTCATCGGCATGGACTCCGAGATGCTCGGCGACCCGCGCCCCATCCACACCCTGCCGCGCGACCTCTACCACGTCACGAACGAGCACCAGCGGTACACGGAGATGCAGGTCGACGTACGACGCCACCACACGGCGCCGGAGATGACCTCCGAGCTGGAGTACACGGTCATCCGCCGCAACCGCCAGCTGCGCAACGAGTCGCGGGAGCCGGGGCACCTCGTGCGCGGGCCGATGGGCAAGGAGATCCCCCTCGAAGAGGCCATGCGCAACCACGCGTTCAACGTGTGGGTGCACGAGCAGGACCTGCGGGCGGCCCTCGGCCGGCCCGGCAACCTGGACTCGCCGGGCGCCCAGGTCGCCCGGGACGTACTGCTCGGCGAGCTGCCCCGGGTGGTGGCCACCGAGGCGGACGCGCCCCGCAGTTCGTCCGTCATCTTCGACGTGCACGGGCCGGTGGAGTTCCTGCGCACGATCCGGATCGACATCCAGGGCCGCGGCACCCTGGAGGCCACTCCGGCACTCGGGCCGGCCGCCATCTTCACCCTGGACTGGGAGACCTACGTCCGGCTGGCCTGCGGCCGCACCACCCCGGAGGCGGTCGCGGACCGGGTGAAGGCGGAGGGCGACCCGGAACTGACCGCGGCGATCCTGCGGCACTTCGCGGTCACGCAGTAGGGCGACCGCACGGCGCGCGCCGGTAATTCGCTGTCCCCCAGCGGGCGTCGCGGCCTACCTTGCCCGGCATGACCGCTGCCACCACGCCACGCGAAGACCTGCCGCCCCGTCTCACCCGCCTCACCTTCCACGGCCCGCTCTCCGAGACCCGCGCGACCGCGATGGTGCGGCGCCTCGCCGCGACCCGTCCGGCCACCGTGCTCGACATCGGCTGCGGCTGGGGCGAGTTGCTGCTCCGGCTGCTGGCCGCCGTACCGGGCGCGCGAGGCGTCGGGGTGGATCTGAACGCGGCGGACCTGGAGCGGGGGCGCCGGGCCGCCGAGGCGCGGGGGCTGGCGGACCGGGTGGAGTTCGCCGAGGAGTCCGCTACCGGGACCGGGCGCGGACCGGCCGACGTGGTGCTGTGCCTGGGCGCGAGCCAGGCGCTGGGCGACGATCCGGTGACCGCCCTGCGGGAGCTGCGCCGCCTGGTCGCCGACGGCGGGCGGGTCCTGCTGGGCGAGGGTTTCTGGCAGCGCGTCCCGACGGACGCGGAGCTCTCCCGGATGTGGCCCGGTGCCTCGGCCGACGACCACCACGGGCTCCCGGCGCTGGTCGACCTGGCGGTGGCCGCGGGCTTCCGCCCCGAGTGGACCGAGACGGCGAACCCCGACGAGTGGGAGGAGTTCGAGTCCGGCTACCAGGCGGACACGGAGGTCTGGCTGGCGGCCAACCCCGCCCATCCCCTGGCGCGGGAGACCCGTGAACGCCTCGACAGCCACCGAGCGGCCTGGCTGACGTACCGGGGCGTCCTGGGCATCGCCTACCTCACGCTCGTACCGACGACCGCCTGAGCGCGTCACGGCGGCCAGCGGGTCGCCCACGGACCGCTCACGGCTCGCCCACGGACCGCTCACGGCTCGCCCGCCGATCCCTCACGGCTCGCCCGCCGATCGCCCGCCGATCGCCCGCCGATCGCCCGCGGGAGAAGGCCTACGCGGGTACGTGCACCGTCTCCACCCGGCTCGCCACCAACCGCTCCCGTTCCCGCCGGACCGCCCGCGCCCGCAGCCGCAGGATCTGGCTCACGCCCAGCGCCTGGAGCACGAACACGCAGGAGAACGCCACGGTGTAGTTGTCACCGGTCGCGTCCAGCAGCACGCCGACCACGAACAACGTCGTCATCGAGGCCACGAAACCACCCATGTTGGTGATCCCGGACGCGGTCCCCTGTCGCTCGGGCGGGTTGGCGGGCCGCGCGAAGTCGAAGCCGATCATCGACGCCGGCCCGCACGCGCCGAGCACCGTGCACAGCACGACCAGCAGCCACATCGGGGCGTGGTCGCCGGGATACCCCAGCGTCGCCGCCCAGACCGCCGCGGTCGCCGCCACCGTGCCCAGCGCCAGCGGCAGCCGGGCCGTGTGGTGCCGGGCGACGATCTGGCCGTAGACCAGTCCGACGGCCATGTTGGACAGCACCACCAGGGTCAGCAGTTCCCCGGCCGTGGCACGGGACAGCCCCTGCGCCTGCACCAGGAACGGCAGCCCCCACAGCAGCAGGAACACCATCGCCGGGAACTGGGTGGTGAAGTGCACCCACAGGCCGAGCCGGGTCCCCGGCTCCCGCCAGGACTCGGCGATCTGCTTCCGTACGTAGGCCGCTCCCTGGTGCGGGAAGGGCTCCGGCTCGTACCCCTCGGGGTGGTCCTTGAGGAAGCACAGCACGAGGACCAGCACCACCACACCGGCCAGCGCGCTGCCCGCGAACGCCGGGGTCCAGCCGATGCCGTGCAGCAGCCGGGCCAGGACCAGGGTGGAGACGAGGTTGCCCGCCATGCCGACGAGGCCGGCGAACTGGGCGATCATCGGCCCGCGGCGCACCGGGAACCAGCGGGTGCCGAGCCGCAGCACGCTGATGAACGTCATCGCGTCACCGCAGCCGAGCAGCGCGCGGGAGGCGAGCGCGGTGCCGTACGAGGGCGAGAACGCGAAGCCCAGTTGTCCGGCGGTGTACAGCACCGCGCCGATGGACAGCACCTTCTTCGTGCCGAGGCGGTCGACCAGCAGGCCGACGGGTATCTGCATGCCGGCGTAGACCAGCAGCTGGAGGATGGAGAAGGTGGACAGCGCCGAGGCGCCGACGTGGAAGCGGTCGGCCGCGTCGAGGCCGGCGACCCCGAGGGACGTACGGAAGATGACGGCGACGAAGTAGACCGAGACGCCTATGCCCCAGACGGCGGCGGCCCGGCGGCCGCCCGGAGGGTCGTCGGGCAGCGTCGTACCGCTGCGGCTCATCGGACCTCACCCCGCGCCAGGTGCGAGAACCAGTCGACGTGCCGGTGCACCAGCTCGACGGCGCGGTCGGCGTCCCCGGCCCGCAGCGCGTCCAGGATCTCCTCGTGCTCGGTCAGGGACTTGGCGATCCGGTCGGGGTGGGCGTGCATGATCGCGACCCCCATCCGCAGCTGACGGTCGCGCAGTTGGTCGTAGAGGCGGGAGAGGATCTCGTTGCCGCCGTCGCGGACGATCTCGGCGTGGAAGCAGCGGTCGGTGACGGCCGCGGCGGCCAGGTCACCCGCGGCGGCCTCGGTCTTCTGCCGCTCCAGCAGTTCCCCGAGGCGGGCCACCAGCGTCGGCGAGGCCGGTACGGCCTTGCGCACCGCATGTTCCTCGACCAGCATCCGGGTCTCCACCACGTCCGCGATCTCCTGCGCGGAGACGGGCAGCACCATGGCGCCCTTCTTCGGGTAGAGCCTGATCAGACCCTCGACCTCGAGGCGGAGCAGCGCCTCGCGGACCGGGGTGCGGGACACCCCGACGGCCTCGGCCAGCTCGCCCTCGGTGAGCAGCGTGCCGCCTTCGTAACGGCGGTCCAGGACTGCTTGTTTGACATGGGAGTAGACACGGTCGGCGGCAGGGGGCTGTTTGACGGCCAGAGGCATGCCTACAGCATAGATACAACACGTACGCAAGCGGCCCCTTCGTCCACCATCCGGACGTGACGTAAATCGCTCTCAGCGGCCGCACAACCATCTGTGCTACTTACGTGTCACACACATGCGGCCCCACTCGCTTCGGCACCCCCAACTCGGCCGCACGCCAGGGGCATTACGACTCGACTCGACTCGGGGTATTTCAGTTGATTACCGGTATTAAGGGCACCCGCCTCCGCAAGGCCGTCGCCGTCGCCGTCACGTCCGGCGCGATGCTGGCGACCGGGGCCCTCACCGCGGCGCCCGCGCAGGCCGTCACCAAGCCCTCGATCGTGGCCAAGGGCGGCTACGTGATGAACAACGCCAACGCGAAGACGCTGTACACGAAGGCGGCGGACACCAAGCTGTCCACCGGCTCGACCACGAAGATCATGACCGCCAAGGTCGTGCTCGCGCAGTCCAACCTGAACCTGGACGCCAAGGTCACCATCCAGAAGGCCTACAGCGACTACGTCGTCGCCAACAACGCCTCCCAGGCGCACCTCATCGTCGGCGACAAGGTCACCGTCCGCCAGCTGCTCTACGGGCTGATGCTGCCCTCCGGCTGCGACGCGGCCTACGCCCTCGCCGACAAGTACGGCTCCGGCACCACGCGAGCCAAGCGCGTCTCCAACTTCATCGGCAAGATGAACACCGCCGCGAAGAACCTGGGTCTGACGCACACCCACTTCGACTCCTTCGACGGCATCGGCAACGGCAACAACTACTCGACGCCGCGCGACCTGACGAAGATCGCCAGCAGCGCGATGAAGAACTCCACCTTCCGCACGGTCGTCAAGACGAAGAAGTACACGGCGAAGACGATCACCAAGACCGGTTCCACCCGCACCATGTCGGCGTGGACCAACACCAACACGCTACTCAGCAGCTACAGCGGTGCGATCGGCATCAAGACCGGCTCCGGCCCCGAGGCCAAGTACTGCCTGGTGTTCGCCGCCACCCGCAACGGCAAGACGGTCATCGGCACCGTCCTCGCCTCCTCGTCGATCACCCAGCGCGCCACGGACGCCACGAAGCTCCTGAACTACGGCTTCGCGACGATCTGACCCGCTCCTCCCGAAGGCCCGCCGCGACTTGCGCGGCGGGCCTTCGGCATACCGGGACAGCTCGAAGAAGGGCGGGACCGTGACTGGAAGTCACGGTCCCGCCCTTCTCTCACTTCTCGCAGACGGTCAGCCCCAGGTGATCAGCCGCTTCGGCTGTTCCAGGATGGCCGCGACGTCCGCCAGGACCTTCGAGCCCAGTTCGCCGTCCACCAAGCGGTGGTCGAAGCTGAGCGCCAGCGTGGTGACCTGACGGGGCTTGACCTTGCCCTTGTGGACCCACGGCTGGAGCCTGATCGCGCCGACCGCCAGGATCGCCGCCTCGCCCGGGTTGAGGATCGGGGTGCCCGTGTCGATGCCGAAGACGCCGACGTTGGTGATGGTGACCGTGCCGCCCTGCATCGCGGCCGGCGACGTCTTGCCGTCCCGGGCGGTCGTGACCAGTTCACCCAGCGACCCGGCCAGCTGCGGCAGCGTCTTCGCGTGGGCGTCCTTGATGTTCGGGACGATCAGCCCCCGCGGGGTGGCCGCGGCGATGCCCAGGTTGACGTAGTGCTTGAGCACGATCTCCTGGTTCGCCTCGTCCCAGGACGCGTTGATGTCCGGATTGCGCTTGATGGCGACCAGCAGGGCCTTGGCGATGAGGAGCAGCGGGTTGACCCGCAGGCCCTGCATCTCCTTGTCCTGCTTCAGCTCCTCGACGAGCTTCATCGTGCGCGTCACGTCCACCGTCACGAACTCCGTGACGTGCGGCGCCGTGAACGCCGAGCCGACCATCGCCGCCGCAGTGGCCTTGCGGACGCCCTTGACGGGGACGCGGGTCTCGCGGGCCGTGTCGTACGCGGCGACGGGGGCCGCGGGAGCGGCAGAGGCCGCCGGGACGGCCGCCGGCTGAGGGGCTTCCGTGGGCACGGCCGCCACCGCCGCGTGCACGTCCTCGCGCGTGATGACGCCGTCCGGACCCGACGGGGTCACCGTGGCCAGGTCCACCCCGAGGTCCTTCGCCAGCTTGCGCACCGGCGGCTTGGCAAGCGGCCGCGGGCGCTCCTGCGGGGCGAGGGCGGCGGCGGGCTCGTGGGTGTGCCCGTTCAGTTCGCCCTGGACCGCCGCCTGGACCGCGGCCTCGGCGGCCGTCGGCTCCGGACCCTTGCGCGGGCGCCGCTTCGTGGAGGAGGCGGCGACGCCGTAGCCGACGAGGACCGGCTGGCGGCCCTCCGGCTTCGGCTCCGCCTCCGGCGCCGCGGCGGCGGGCTCCTCCGCCGCGGCCTCGGCGGGGGCCCCGCCCGCCACGTCGACCGCGATGATCGCGGTGCCCACGTCCACCGTGGTGCCCTCGGCGAAGCGCAGCTCGCGCACCACCCCGTCGTAGGGGATGGGCAGTTCGACGGCCGCCTTGGCGGTCTCGACCTCGCACACGACCTGGCCGTCGGTGACCGTGTCGCCGGGCTGGACGTACCACTTGAGGATCTCGGCCTCGGTGAGCCCCTCGCCCACGTCCGGCATCTTGAACTCGCGTACGGACGCTTCCGTCATCGTCGTCACGACCCTCTCCTCAGTACGCCAGGGCACGGTCGACGGTGTCGAGCACCCGGTCCAGACCCGGTAGGTACTCCTCCTCCAGGCGGGCCGGCGGGTACGGCGCGTGGTAGCCGCCGACCCGGAGCACCGGGGCCTCCAGGTGGTAGAAGCAGCGCTCGGTGATGCGGGCGGCGATCTCCGCGCCGGAGCCGAAGAACACCGGTGCCTCGTGGACCACGACGAGCCTGCGGGTCTTCTCGACCGAGGCCTGGACGGCGTCGAAGTCCAGCGGGGAGACGGACCTGAGGTCAAGGACCTCCAGGGACTTGCCCTCCTCGGCGGCCGCGTCGGCGACCTCCTGGCAGAGCTTCACCATCGGGCCGTAGGCGGCGAGCGTCAGGTCGGTGCCCTCGCGGACCACGCGGGCCTTGTGCAGCGGGCCGGGGATGGCCTCCGTGTCGACCTCGCCCTTGTCCCAGTAGCGGCGCTTGGGCTCGAAGAAGATCACCGGGTCGTCGCTCTGGATGGCCTGCTGCATCATCCAGTAGGCGTCCGAGGGGTTGGCCGGGGAGACGATCTTCAAGCCGGCCACGTGCGCGAACAGCGCCTCCGGGGACTCGGAGTGGTGCTCCACCGCGCCGATGCCGCCGCCGTAGGGGATCCGGACCACGACCGGCATCTTGACCTTGCCCAGCGAGCGGGCGTGCATCTTCGCGAGCTGGGTGACGATCTGGTCGTAGGCCGGGAAGACGAAGCCGTCGAACTGGATCTCCACCACCGGGCGGTAGCCGCGCAGGGCGAGGCCGATCGCGGTGCCCACGATGCCGGACTCGGCGAGCGGGGTGTCGATGACACGGCTCTCGCCGAAGTCCTTCTGAAGGCCGTCGGTGACCCGGAAGACGCCACCGAGCTTGCCGACGTCCTCGCCCATGACGAGGACCTTCGGGTCCGTTTCCAGGGCGCGGCGCAGCGACTCGTTGATCGCCTTGGCCAGAGCCATCTTCTCCGCCATGATCAGACCCCCTCGACGTCCGCGAACGACGCCTGGTAGGCGGCGAACTGGGCTCGTTCCTCGTCGACGAGCGCATGCCCGTCCGCGTACACGTTCTCGAAGACGGCGAAGTTGTCCGGGTCCGGCATGGCCCGTACCGCTTCGCGCACTCGCCTGCCCAACGCCTCGGACTCGGTCTCGAGTTCCGCGAAGAATCCCTCGTCCGCGTGGTTTGCGGCCTCCAGGTACCGGCGCAGGCGCAGGATCGGGTCCTTCGCCTCCCAGGCCTCGCGCTCCTCGTCGGCCCGGTACTTGGTCGGGTCGTCGGACGTGGTGTGGGCGCCCATCCGGTAGGTGTACGCCTCGACCAGCGTCGGGCCCTCGCCGTTGCGGGCCCGCTCCAGCGCCCACTTGGTGACCGCGAGGCAGGCCAGCACGTCGTTGCCGTCGACGCGGACACCGGGGAAGCCGAAGCCCCGGGCACGCTGGTAGAGCGGGACGCGGGTCTGCTTCTCGGTCGGCTCGGAGATCGCCCACTGGTTGTTCTGGCAGAAGAACACCACCGGCGCGTTGTAGACCGCGGAGAAGGTGAACGATTCGGCGACGTCGCCCTGGCTGGACGCGCCGTCGCCGAAGTAGGCGATCACCGCGCTGTCCGCGCCGTCCTTGGCGACGCCCATCGCGTAGCCGGTGGCGTGCAGCGTCTGGGAGCCGATGACGATCGTGTAGAGGTGGAAGTTGTTGCTGTTGGGGTCCCAGCCGCCGTGGTTGACGCCGCGGAACATGCCCAGCAGGTTGGTCGGGTCGACCCCGCGGCACCAGGCGACGCCGTGCTCGCGGTAGGTCGGGAAGACGTAGTCGTCCTCGCGGGTGGCGCGTCCGGAGCCGATCTGCGCGGCCTCCTGGCCGAGCAGGGAGGCCCACAGGCCCAGTTCGCCCTGGCGCTGGAGGGCGGTGGCCTCGGCGTCGAAACGGCGGGTGAGCACCATGTCGCGGTACAGGCCGCGCAGTTCGTCGGGGGTGATCCCGGCGACATAGGCGTCGTACTCGGCGTTCTTGACCCGCTTGCCCTCGGGGGTCAGCAGCTGTACGAGCTCGGGATCGGTGCTCTTCTTGGCCGTGGTACGAGTGGTGGTGCGGCTGGTGGTGCGGCTGGTGGTGCGCTTGGTGCCGGTCTTGCTGCCGGTGGTACCGGCCTTGCCTGCGGCGCTGCGTCGCGGTGTGCCCGCGGCACTGCTGTCCACGCTCACGTGTGCTCCTCCGTCGGTCCGGCCCCCGGGGTTGCCGGGTGAACCAGTGCGGCTCACCTGCTTCCGACACCCGTGGCACGGGGTGTGTGCCACTCGGCCGGGAACAGGCGTGACAGGTGCCCCGGCGAGCGCCCTGCAACATGCACGTTACCCAGTGCTCCACATTTCTGTGAAACCCCTCCTGACCTGCGTTTTTGCTTGGAAATCCAAGTACTTTCCGCTTGGGTTCCCCAGTGGAGCGACGCGGGCCGGAAGCTAGCTGGTCAGAGCCTTGCAGGACGCCGGAGCAACGGCACGTTATCCCGCGGGACCAGGTGACGGGAAGAGTCCCAGTGAGTAACCGGCCCCGCCGCGTCGGCGCGCCCGAGCGCGAATCCGTCGCACCCGAGTTCGTCACGGTCCATGCTGTGACCGAAAGCGACCATCAGCGACTGTGTGCAACAATCCCCAGGTCACGGCTGGAATACGTGCCCTAGCATCTCCCGCGTGCCGCGCTTATCCGTACCACCCCTCGTGCCCCACGCGCCCCCTCTGGGCGCCCTGCTCCGGCTGTACGCCGCCGGTTCCGCGCTCGCCTGCGAGCCCGTCGAACAGGGCCTGCTCAACCGCGGCTACCGCCTCTGCACCACCCGCGGCCGCTACTTCCTCAAACACCACTTCGACCCGGACACGGCCGACCCGGCGGCCATCGAGCGCCGTCATCTGGCCACCCAGCGCCTCGCCGCCCTCGGCGTCCCGGTCGCCCCGCCGCTGGCCCACCGCGAGGGCCGTACGGTCGCGGTGGTCGGCGGGCACGCCTACGCGCTGCACCCCTGGATCGACGGCAGGCACCGGCACGGCGGACAGCTCACGCGCGGGGAGTGCGTACGGCTCGGTGCGCTCCTGGGCGCCGTGCACGCCTGTCTGGAGCGCGTGATGCCGCCCAAGGGGCGCACCCGACCGGCCACCAGCCCTCATCCCGTGGAGAGCGCCGACCCCGCCGACACCTTCGCGCTCATCGACGACCTGCTCACCCAGGTCAGCCGCCACCGCCCCGCCGACGCCTTCGACGAACTCGCCCGCCACCGGCTCCTCGAACGCCGGGCGCTCCTGGAACAGCACGCCGGCCGGCGCCCGCCGCGCGGTGGTTCGGTGGGCTGGGTGCACGGCGACTTCCACCCGTTCAACCTGCTCTACAAGGACGACGACGCCCCCGCCGCGATCGTCGACTGGGACCGGCTCGGGGTGCAGCCCCGCGCGGAGGAGGCGGTACGCGCCGCCGTGATCTTCTTCGTCCGCCCGGCGGGCGCGCTGGACCTGCGCAAGGTGCGCGCGTACGCGCGCGCGTACCGGCGCGCGGCCGGCGCCACGCCCTCGGAACTGGCGGCGGCCGTGCACCGGGTGTGGTGGGAGCGGCTCAACGACTTCTGGATGCTGCGCTGGCACTACGAGCGCGGCGACACCCGCGCCGACCCGCAGTTCCCGGCCGCCTCGGCCCTCGCCGTGTGGTGGACCGGGGAGTACGACGCGGTGTGCGACGCGTTCGTGGCGTGACGCCGGCCCGTCGCACGAGAAGGTGCCCCCCGGATCGCCGGAGGGCACCTTCTCAGTGACCGAAGGGTGTGGGTGTCCTTCAACCGCCGCCCACGCCCGAGATCGTGTTGCCGACGTCCCCGCCGTCGTCGCCACCCGTGCCCGTCGTGTCGGAGGGCTGGGTGTCCGGCGAGCTCGCCGTGTCGGTGGGCTGCGAGGCGCTCGCCGTGTCGCTCGGCTCGTCGCTCGGCTCGCTGCTCTGCTCCTGGGACTGGCTGTACGTCGGGGTCGGCGACGGCGTGTAGTGGTTGTTGTTGCCGGTGCCCGAACCGCTCGTGCCGGTCTCCGTGTCCGTGGCCGTGTCGCTGGCCTCGTCGGAGGGGCTGGAGCTGGGCGTCTCGTCCTTGGTGCTCTGCGAGACGGACGGGGACTCCGTCGCCCCCGACCCGCCGCCGTCGCCGCCACCGCCCTTGTTCAGCGCCAGCGCGACGCCCGCCGCGATGGCGATCACCGCGAGGACGGCCAGGATCCACAGCTTGCCGCGCCCGCTGCCCTTGTTGCCGTGGCCCTCGAAACCGCCCTCGTCCCCGCCGCCGTAGCCGGACGGCAGGATCGGCTGCGGGATCTGCGTGGTCCCGGAGGCGGTCGGATGCGGCATCACGGTCGTACCGGCGAACCCCGCCGCCGGGGTGTGCCGGCCGTCGTGCACGGCGACCGGGCCGGTGTTCCAGGTGCCGGTGTGGCCGCCCTGGTCGTACAGCATCTGGATGCCGTACTGGACCAGGCCGCGCATCTCCTCGGCGGTCTGGAAACGGTCGTCGGGCTCCTTGGCGAGCGAGCGCATGACCAGGCCGTCCAGTTCCGGCGGGGCCGCGCCCTCGGAGGTCTGGGACGGCGGCACCGGGATGTCCTGGACGTGCTGGTAGACCACCGACAGCGGGGTCTCGCCGATGAACGGCGGCCGCAGCGCGAGGAGTTCGTACAGCAGGCAGCCGGTGGCGTACAGGTCGGAGCGGTGGTCGACGGCCTTGCCGAGCGCCTGCTCCGGCGACAGGTACTGGGGCGTGCCCATGACCATGCCGGTCTGCGTCATCGTCGTGGACGCGCCGTGCAGGGCGCGGGCGATGCCGAAGTCCATCACCTTGACGGAACCGGTCTGCGTGATGATGACGTTGGCCGGCTTGATGTCGCGGTGCACGATGCCGTGCTGGTGCGAGTAGGCCAGCGCGTCCAGCACCCCGGAGACGATGGTGAGGGCCTGCTCGGGGCCCGGCGCCTCGGCGTTGATCAGCAGGTCACGGATGGTGTGCCCCTCGACCAGCTCCATCACGATGTACGGCACCGACTGGCCGCCGACGACGTCCTCGCCGGAGTCGTACACCGCCACGATGGCATGGTGGTTGAGGCCGGCGACGGACTGTGCCTCGCGCGTGAAGCGGGCCTTGGAGACCGGGTCCTCCGCCAGGTCGGCCCGGAGCAGCTTGACCGCCACGGTACGGCCGAGCCGTACGTCCTCGGCGGCGAACACCTCGGCCATGCCGCCCCGGCCGAGACGGTGGGTCAGCCGGTACCGGCCGTCGCCGACCAGGCCCTGGTTGCCCCACATCTCCGGCGCGTCTGACATACCGCCGCCAGTCGCCTCGGGGTCGGACGGGCCCTGGGCGCTGTGCGTCTGTGCCATCGGTCCTCGCCGTCGTTTCTGCCCGCGGTGCGCGCGGTGTTGTCACGGTCTCCGTCGGCCACGCTACAGCCTCCGCGCAACCCGCAGGTCCGGGATCCGGCCCGTGGACGGACCGGTCATCAAACCCCTACCACTCGCCGTCGTGCAAATTCTGTGTACCGGGCGTACGCCCGCTGTAACGCTTCCGCGACTCTTCTTTCGCGTACGGTCACGGAACGGGCACCGCGCTTGACGTGTCAGTGCCCTGGGGCAGACTTGGGCGGGAATGAGACATTCGATCAACAAGGGTGCCTGAGTTGCCGGGCGGGGGACGGGGAAAATGAGCCAGGACGGCACACATGGCCGTTACACGGGGCGGGCTCTGGCCGGCGGCCGCTACCAGCTGCGCGACCTGCTCGGCGAGGGCGGCATGGCCTCCGTGCACCTGGCGTACGACTCGGTCCTGGACCGGCAGGTCGCGATCAAGACCCTGCACACCGAACTCGGCCGGGAGCAGGCCTTCCGCGAGCGTTTCCGCCGCGAGGCCCAGGCCGTGGCCAAGCTCACGCACACCAACATCGTCTCCGTCTTCGACACCGGCGAGGACGCGCTCGACGGCGCCACGATGCCGTACATCGTCATGGAGTACGTCGAGGGCCGCCCGCTCGGCTCGGTGCTGGACGAGGACGTACGGCAGCACGGCGCGATGCCCGCCGACAAGGCGCTGAAGATCACCGCCGATGTGCTGGCCGCGCTGGAGATCAGCCACGAGATGGGCCTGGTCCACCGCGACATCAAGCCCGGCAACGTGATGATGACCAAGCGCGGGGTCGTCAAGGTGATGGACTTCGGCATCGCCCGTGCCATGCAGTCCGGGGTCACCTCGATGACCCAGACCGGCATGGTCGTCGGCACCCCGCAGTACCTCTCCCCGGAGCAGGCCCTCGGCCGGGGCGTGGACGCCCGTTCCGACCTGTACTCGGTCGGCATCATGCTGTTCCAGCTGGTCACGGGACGGCTGCCGTTCGACGCGGACTCGCCGCTGGCGATCGCGTACGCGCATGTCCAGGAGGAGCCGGCCGTCGCCTCCTCGATCAACAGCTCCCTGCCCCCGGCCGTGGACGCGCTGATCGCCCGCGCCCTGAAGAAGAACCCGAACGAGCGCTTCCCGACCGCCGAGTCCATGCGCGACGAGTGCCTGCGGGTGGCCGCCTCGCTCCAGCCGGCCGCGCCCAGCATCGTGCCGGGCGTCCCGCGGACCCAGAGCGGCTCCGGGGTCGGCTCCGCGGTGTTCCCGCCCGTCGACCAGGCCACCCCGGCGCCTCCCGGGCCGGTGCAGACGCCGTACCAGCCGGCCCCCGGCCCGAATCCGTACGGCACCCCGGCACCGGCCCCGTCACCCGCCTACGGCTATCCGCAGCAGGCGGGCTACCCGACCCCGGCCGGGTACGCCCAGCCGACGCCGTCGACCCCGCCGCCGTACAACATGACCCCGCAGACGGTTTCCACCGGTGCGGGGGGCGGTGGCGGCGGGAAGGGCAACCGGCCGGTGGTCATCGGGTCGATCGCGGTCTCGCTGATCGCGGTGATCGGCCTGGTCGTGGCCCTGACGCTGAACGACAACGGCGACGGCGGCGGCTCGGACGACGCAGGCGGCAGCGGCACCGCGAGCGCCTCGGCCTCCCACGCCTCGGGCTACCGCGGGCCCGACACCGCCAAGACGATCGAGACGACCGAGTGCACCGAGCCCGAGGAGTCCTACAACGACCCCAAGAAGGTGCGGGTCCCGGACTTCAAGTTCAAGTACATCAAGTCGGTCAAGGCGTGCTTCCAGGCCGCGGGCTGGAAGATGAAGGTCACCCCGGTGGACGAGAACACGTACGGCGACGGCACGATCATGGACCAGTTCCCGTCCTCCGGTACGGACGTCGACCCGAAGGACGTGCCGACCATCGAGCTCAAGGTGTCCACGGGCAACCCGGCCACCGGCTGAGGCACGAGGACACAAGAGGGGTACGGGGGCGTAAGAAAGGCACGAGGACATAGGAAGGGCCCGGCGGTGGCGCGCCGGGCCCTTTCGCCTGCTACGAGGTCCTGCTGTGGGGTGCTGCTACGAGGTCCTGCTACGAGGTCCTGCTAGAGGTACGGCCCGCCGGTGCGGCCGGCCTGGCCGTGCTCCTCGCCGTCGTGACCGACGCCCGGCGGCAGCGCGCGGCGCATCTGCTCCAGCTGGGCGCGGGCAGCCATCTGCTGGGCGAACAGGGTCGTCTGGATACCGTGGAAGAGCCCCTCCAGCCATCCCACCAACTGAGCCTGCGCGATGCGCAGTTCCGCGTCGGAGGGGGTCGAGTTCTCGGTGAACGGCAGCGAGAGCCGCTCCAGTTCCTCCACCAGCTCCGGCGCCAGCCCGTCCTCCAGCTCCTTCACGGAGCTGGCGTGGATCTCCTTGAGCCGGACCCGGCTGGCCTCGTCCAGGGGAGCCGCCCGCACCTCCTCCAGCAGCTGCTTGATCATGCTGCCGATCCGCATGACCTTGGCGGGCTGCTCCACCATCTCCGTCACCGGGATCTCGCGGGAGTCCTCGTCCCCGTTGCCGCCGCCGAGAGCCATTCCGTCCTGGCCCACGACCAGGATCTGCGGGTTCTCGGGCGACCGTTCGTTCCTCGGCATCTCCATGCCGCCATTCTCTCGCACCCGTACACCTCACCACCGTGGCGCCCCCCATCGGGACTGATCCACCGTTCCCACGGGCCCAGGACCGCCCGTAGACCCATCGGCCGAACCAGAAATGCCGGGTATGCCGGCACATGTGAGTCTGAGGAGCGTCGGCCCCGACGTTCGACCGTGCTCCAGGAGGTCACCGACGTGACTCCAAGGCTGCGAACCACCCTCGGCGGTATACGGCTCACGCCGGCCCGCCTGCTGCTCGTGCTCGCGACGGCCCTGCTGCCCTGCGGCACGGCCACCGCCCACGAGCCCGGACCCAGGCCCGGGCCTTCGGACTCCACCGGCTCCCCGGCCTCCCCCGAGCCGTCCCTGGCCGGAACCGTGGCCGGTGAGGGCCGGCTGCGACCGGGGCGGCCCCTGGGACCGGCGGTGGCGGTGGCGGGTGACGACGACCCGGACGCGGCACCGGACGACGGCCAGGCCGATGACCCGGGCGCCGACCAGGCCGACGACCCGGGCGCCGTACCGGACGACGACCCGGACGGGACGACGGCGTCGGAGCCCGCGGGGAACGACGCCGGGAGACCGTCCGCCACCGCCGCGCAGCCGCCCGGGGACGCCGTCCTGGTCCCCGCCTCGCCGCAGCCGCCGCCCGTCCACCAGGCCATCGCCCCCGGCCAGGACGACGGCACCGAGCCCGTGCTGGACATCCTGCCGCTCGGCAGCGGCCTGGTCCTGGTCGGCCTCGGACTCGGCCTCGCCTTCATAGGACTGCGGGTGCGGCGGAGCTAGGTGTGCTGTCCGGGCTCCCGGACCGACCACCGCGGCCCGGGAGCCGGGAGCCCGGCCCGGGAGCCCGCTAGCCGACGGTCAGCAGGACCTTGCCGATGTGCGTGCTGGCCTCCACCACCCGGTGTGCCTGGGCGGCCTCGGCCATCGGCAGCTCCTGGTCGACGATCGCACGGACATGACCCTGGGTGATCAGCGGCCACACATGCTCCCGTACCGCCGCGACGATCGCCGCCTTCTCGGCGAGCGGTCGGGCCCGCAGCGAGGTCGCGCTGATCGCGGCCCGCTTGCCGAGCAGCGCGCCGATGTTCAGCTCGCCCTTGACGCCACCCTGCATACCGATGATCGCCAGCCGTCCGTTGACCGCGAGGGCCTGCACGTTCCGGTCCAGGTACTTGGCGCCCATGTTGTCGAGGATGACGTCGGCGCCGGCGCCGTCGGTGGCCGCCTTCACCTCTTCGACGAAGTCCTGCTCGCGGTAGTTGACGAGGATGTCCGCACCTAGTTCGGCACAGAAGTCCAGCTTCTCCTTGGTGCCCGCGGTGACCGCGACCTTGGCGCCGACCGCCTTGCCCAACTGGATCGCCATGGTGCCGATGCCGCTGGAACCGCCGTGCACGAGCAGCGTCTCGCCGGGGCGCAGGTGGGAGATCATGAAGACGTTCGACCAGACCGTGCAGGCCACCTCGGGCAGTGCGGCGGCCTGCCGGAGGTCCACTCCGTCGGGGACCGGCAGCAGCTGCCCGGCCGGGACGGCGACCTGCTCGGCGTAGCCGCCGCCCGCGAGCAGCGCGCACACCTCGTCGCCGACCGACCAGCCGGAGACTCCGGCGCCGATCGCGGTGATCCGCCCTGAGCACTCGAGACCGGGATACACGGACGCGCCCGGCGGCGGGTCGTAGAAGCCCTGTCGTTGCATGATGTCGGCGCGGTTGACGGCGCTGGCCGCCACCTCGACCAGCACTTCGCCTTCGCCGGGCACCGGGTCGGGGACCTCGTCCCACACCAGCGCCTCGGGTCCTCCGGGTTCGGGAATCGTGATCGCATGCATGCCGGCGACGCTACTCCCCACCCGGTCCGGCCCCGACGGTGGCAGGACCGGCCGCTCGCCCGGTCAGGCGCGGGGCAGCGGCCGTATGTCCGGCGCGACCTGGGCGCCCGGGGAGGCGCGGACGATGGTGATCAGGCGGTCGGTCAGCTGGATGGTGCCGACGGCCGGGTCGTCGTAACCGAGCACCCGGTGTCCGCGCAGGACGCTGACCACCAGGTCGGTCGTCTCGCGCGGGGTCCTGCCGACCTCGGACTTGACCGCCGGGCGCTCCACCAGGTCCAGGCCGCTGCCCTGCTGGATGAGGTCCTCCATGACCATGCCGGCGGCGGGGCTGAGCACGGAAAGACCCAGCAGCCGGCCGGCCGCGCTGGCGCTGGTGATGACGGCGTCGGCGCCGGACTGCTTGAGCAGCGGCGCGTTCTCCTCCTCGCGGACCGCCGCCACGATCTTCGCGCCCTTGTTGAGCTGCCGGGCGGTCAGGGTGACCAGGACCGCGGTGTCGTCGCGCTGGGTGGCGATGATGATCTGCCGGGCCCGCTGCACCTCGGCGCGCTTCAGCACCTCGCTGCGGGTCGCGTCCCCGATGACCCCCGCGTATCCCTCGGCGGTGGCCGCCTCGATCACCTTGGAGCTGGGATCGACCACCACGACCTGTTCGGCCTTCAGCCCGGTCGCGCAGACGGTCTGGATCGCCGAGCGTCCCTTCGTGCCGAAGCCGACGACGACGGTGTGATCGCGCAAGGTGGACCTCCAGCGGTTCTGCCGCCACTCCTCCCGGGTGCGTTCGGTGAGGACTTCCAGCGTGGTGCCGACCAGGATGATCAGGAACAGCACGCGCAGGGGCGTGATGACGAAGATGTTGATGAGCCGGGCGCCGTCGCTGACCGGGGTGATGTCGCCGTAGCCGGTCGTGGAGAGGGTGACGGTCGCGTAGTAGAAGGCGTCGAGCAGGTCGATCGAGCTGTCCGAGGTGTCGTTGTAACCGTCACGGTCGGCGTAGACGATCAACGCGGTGGCGACGAGCACCAGCAGGGCCATGATCAGCCGCTTGGCGACCTGGCGGATCGGGCGCTCCACCACCTTCCTCGGCAGTTTCACCCGATGGGGCACCAGGTGTTCGTCCGCCTGGCGGGCTATGGCGTCATGGCCGGGAAGTTTCACGTGAAACACACTCCGATGCCCGCGGCCGCCCACGGCAGGTCGAGAAGCTCCGTCTCCGCACCCCGCTGCGCTCCGCCCGGCGGTACGACCGCGAGCGCGTCGGCCGCGGCGACCCCGCGCAGCATGGCCGGGCCGTTGTAGTGCAGGGGGATCGCGCTGTCCCCGCGCAGCACGACCGGGATGAGCCGGGTGTCGTACGGGTGCCCGTGCGCCGTTTCCGCCAGTGACAGCGCGTACGGCTCGGGCGCCGGGTGGGCGGCGAGGGTGCGCAGCAGCGGTTCGGCGAGGGTGAGCAGGCCGGAGACGGCGGCCAGGGGGTTGCCGGGGAGGCCGACGAGGTGCTGGCCCTCCTTGGTGCGGGCGAGCAGCATCGGGTGGCCCGGGCGCACCTTGACGCCGTCGACGAGCAGTTCGGCCCCGAGGCGTTCCAGGGTGGGGTGGACGTGGTCGACCGGGCCTGAGGCGGTGCCGCCGGTGGTGACGATCAGGTCGGCCGTCGAGGAGGTGATCGCCTTGCGCAGGGCCCTGGCATCGTCGCCGAGCCGGCGGACGGCGGTGACCTCGGCGCCGAGTGCGCGCAGCCAGGGCGGCAGCATCGGGCCGAGCGCGTCCCGGATGTGCCCTTCGCTCGGCAGCCCCTCGGTGAGCAACTCGTCGCCCAGGATCAGGACTTCGGCGCGAGGACGGGGGACGACGGTGACGGTGTCGTAGCCGGCCGCCGCGGCGAGACCCAGGACGGCCGGGGTGACCAGGGTGCCGACGGGCAGCAGCTGGTCGCCGCTCCGGCACTCCTGGCCGCGCGGGCGGATGTCCTGGCCGTGCGCGGTCTCGCGGGTGGCGTGCAGCCGGCCCTGGGCGTCGGTACGGCCGTGCTCGCTGCGCAGCACCGCGGTGCTGTCCGCCGGGACCCGGGCACCGGTGGCGATGCGGACCGCCTCGCCGTCGGTGAGCGGCTCCGGCTGGGTGTGTCCGGCGAGCACACGCTCCTCCCGGACGTCCCAGGGGCCGGGACCGGCCACCGCCCAGCCGTCCATCGCGGAGGTGTCGAAGGAGGGCAGGTCGGTCAGTGCGTCCAGCGGGGCGGCCAGGGCCAGGCCGAGGGCGTCGGCCAGCGGGACGGAGAGGGGGGCGCGGCGGGCACCGGCCCGGGCGGCGCGGGCGGCGATCTCGCGGGCCTGGGGCCAGGGGGTGGCGCGGTGGCGGTGGGCCGCGGGGTCGCCGTGGGCGGGCCGGTCGTGCGGGTGCTCGCCGTGGGGAGCGGGGGCCGCGTCCCCTCGGGGACCTCGGGAGTCCCGGGGGTCCCTGGACTCTCCGGACTCCGTGGGCTCTCGGGGCTCTCTCACGAGGGCGAGCGCCTCCTCGACGTCGAGCTCGTCGTCGGTGTCCCCGGCGGGCGCGCCGGTCCGGACGCCTGGGGCGGTCACCGGCCGGGCCCGGGGGCGGGGGGTTCGGAACCCGGGTCGCCGGCTGCCGGGTCGCCGGCTGCCGGACTGTCCACGGCCGGGCTGTCGGCGGCGGCCGGGCTGTCCGCGGCCTTCGTCTCCTCCGCCCAGCGCAGCGCCAGCGCGGCGGCCTTGTGCGCGGCCTCGGCGACCGCCTCCGGGCCGCCCTTGCCCTGGGCGGCCGCGTAGCCGACCAGGAACGTGGTCAGCGGGGCGGCCGGGCGGGCCACCCCGTGCGCGGCGTCCCGGGCCACGTCGAGCAGCAGGCGGAAGTCGACGTCCAGGTCGATGCCCAGCTCGTCCTTGACTGCGGAGATCCATTCATCCAACACGTGACCATGCTCCCTGATACGTGCCCTGGCGTCGGCGATGTCGTCCCAGGTGTCGCAGTCGAAGGACGCGAGGGGGTCCGGGACGCGGGTGAGGTTCAGCGCGGCGGTGAGGCGCCGCAGGGGAAGGCCGGTGAGGCCCTGGTCGCCCACGACGAGAGCCGAGAGGGCCTGCCGTAGCGCGGCCGTGCGGTAGGCCGCCACCAGGGGCTGGTCCCTGCCGTCGACGTCGGTGAGCAGCGCGGCGTCGGCGCCGGAGGCGGCGAGGACCGTCAACAGCCGCCGCACCGTGGCCTCTTCGAGGAACGGAAGGTCGGCCGAGAGCACGACCGCGTAGGCGGCGGTGCTGTGGCGCAGACCTGCGCCGAGGGCGGCGACCGGGCCGCCGCCCGGGGGGTCCTCGCGGGTCCAGCGGACCGGGCGGGAGGTGGGGCGGGGGTCCGCCACGACGACGGTCTGTTCGGCACCGGCGCAGGCCGCGAGGACCCGGTCGAGCAGCGGGCGGCCGCCCACCCGGACGGCGGGCTTGTCGGCTCCGCCGAGGCGCCGGGCGGCGCCGCCGGCCAGCACGATCGCGTCGTAGAGGGGTGGGTCGGTGGCGGTCACCTTTCGAGTATGGGGTGCGTTCTGATCACGGGGAACAGGCGGTCGGTTCCCCGTGCCTCTCGGTGGGCGGGGCCTAGAGCGTTCTGAGAAGTACCGCCGGGTTCTCCACGCAGTCGGCCACGTAGCGCAGGAACCCTCCTGCCGTGCCGCCGTCGCAGACCCGGTGGTCGAAGGTGAGGGACAGCTGGACCACCTGGCGGACCGCCAACTCCCCCTCGTGCACCCACGGTTTGGGGACGATGCGGCCCACGCCCAGCATCGCCGCCTCCGGGTGGTTGATGATCGGGGTGGAGCCGTCGACGCCGAAGACGCCGTAGTTGTTCAACGTGAAGGTGCCGCCCGTGAGTTCCCCGGGGGTCAGGGTGCCGGCGTGGGCGGACTCGGTGAGGCGGGCGAACTCGGCCGTCAGGGACTCGGCGTCGCGGGTGTGGGCGTCCCGGACCACCGGCACGACCAGGCCCCGGTCCGTCTGGGCGGCGAACCCCAGGTGGACGTGGTCGAGTTGGACGATCTCGCGGGCCTCGGTGTCGACGTAGGCGTTCAGCTCGGGGTGGCGGGCGAGGGCCGCCGTGCAGATCCGGGCGAGCAGCGCGAGAAGGGAGATCCTCGGACCGGCTGCCGCGTTCATCACGGTCCGCGCGCGCATCAGCTCGGTCGCGTCGGCGTCCACCCAGCAGGTCGCGTCGGGGATCTCCCGGCGGCTGCGGGAGAGCTTGTCGGCGACCGCGCCCCGGATCCCCTTGAGGGGCGTGCGGGTACCCGCGGGCTTCGGCGGTGCGGCCTTGACGGCGGCACGGGCCGCGTTGACCCGCAGGGCGTCCTCGACGTCGGCGCGCAGGATGAGTCCGTCGGGACCCGATCCGGACAGCCGGCGCAGATCCAGATCGTTGTCCCGGGCGAGACGGCGGACCAGCGGCGAGATCACCGGGACGGGCCCCTCGGCGACAGGGGCCTCGGTGAGCAGGGTCTCGGCAACCGGGGTCTGGGCGACCGGAACCTGGGCGACCCGGGTCTCGGCGACCGGGGCCTGGGTGGCCTGGGTCTGGGCGACCGGCGCCCGGGTGGCCTGAGTCTGGGCGACCCTGGTCTGGGTGACCGGGGACTGGGTGACCTGGACCGGCGGTGTAGGCACACGTGTGTCGGCCGTGCCGTCGGGCCGCTCGGGGACGGCGGCGCGCACCCGTCGGCGGCGTGCCGGGGGCGTACCCGTGCCGTAGCCCACCAGGACGTTGCCGGAGCCCTCCGCCTCGGGGACGCTGGCGGTTTCGCCGACGGCGACCGTCAGCAGGGGAGAACCGACGGGCAGTTCGGTGCCCTCCTCGCCGAAGCGCGCGGTGACCACACCGCCGTAGGGGCAGGGCACCTCGACCATCGCCTTGGCCGTCTCGACCTCGACGACCGGCTGGTCGATCGCGACGACCTCGCCGACCTGGACCAGCCAGGTGACGATCACCGCCTCGGTGAGCCCCTCCCCGAGGTCGGGCAGTTTGAACTCCAGCACCTGTGCCATCAGCCCTCGGCCTCCCATTGCAGACGCGCCACCGCGTCCAGGATGCGGTCCACACCGGGCAGGTGGTGACGCTCCAGCATCGGCGGCGGATACGGGATGTCGAACCCGGCCACGCGCAGCACCGGCGCCTCCAGGTGGTGGAAGCAGCGCTCGGTCACGCGTGCCGCGATCTCTCCACCCGGGCCGCCGAACCCGCCCGACTCGTGCACGACGACCGCACGCCCGGTGCGCCGTACGGAGGCGCAGACCGTCTCGTCGTCGAACGGCACCAGGGTGCGCAGGTCGACGACTTCCAGGTCCCAGCCCTCCGCCTGGGCGGCCTCGGCGGCTTCGAGGCAGACCGGTACGGACGGGCCGTAGGTGATGAGCGTGGCGCTGCGCCCGGTACGGCGCACCACCGCGCGGCCGATGGGTTCAACGTCCGCCGGGTGCTCGGGGTTCCACGAGTCCTTGGACCAGTACAGCCGCTTGGGTTCGAGGAAGACGACCGGGTCGTCGGAGGCGATGGCCTGCCGGAGGAGGCCGTAGGCGTCGGCGACGGTGGCCGGGGTGACGACGTGCAGACCGGGGGTGGCCATGTAGTAGGCCTCGGAGGAGTCGCTGTGGTGCTCGACGCCGCCGATGCCGCCGCCGTAGGGGATGCGGACGGTGATCGGGAGCGGCATCCGGCCCCGGGTGCGGTTGCGCATCCTGGAGACGTGGCTGATCAGTTGCTCGAACGCCGGGTAGGCGAAGGCGTCGAACTGCATCTCCACGACCGGGCGCAGCCCGTACATGGCCATGCCGACGGCGGTGCCGAGGATGCCGGCCTCCGCGAGGGGGGTGTCGGTGCAGCGGGTCTCGCCGAACTCCTTGGCGAGGCCGTCGGTGACCCGGAAGACCCCGCCGAGGGTGCCGACGTCCTCGCCCATGACGTGCACGGACGGGTCGGCGGCGAGCGCGTCGCGCAGCGCGCGGGTGAGCGCCTGGGCCATGGTGGCCGGTTTGACGGCGACGGTCGTCATCGCGGGCCGCCTTCCGGGTGGTCGTCCTGCTCGGCCTCCAGCTCGGCCCGCAGCAGCGCGCGCTGCTCGCGCAGCTGCGTGGTGGTCTCGGCGTAGACGTGGTCGAAGAGGTCCATGGGGTCGAGTTCCGGGTCGCGGTTCATGCGCTCGCGCAGGTCGGCGGCCATGGTCTCGGAGTCCTCGCGTGCGTGGCGCGCGAAGTCCTCGTCGAGCAGTCCGCGGTCGGTCAACTCGCGCTCCAGGAGCAGGATCGGGTCGTGGTCGCGCCAGGCGTCGACCTCGGAGTCGCCGCGGTAGCGGGTGGCGTCGTCGGCGTTGGTGTGGGCGTCGATCCGGTAGGTGACCGCCTCGACCAGGGTGGGGCCGCCTCCCTCGCGCGCGTGCCGCACGGCGTCGGAGAGGACCTCGTGCACGGCGGCCGCGTCGTTGCCGTCGACCAGGCGGCCCGGCATGCCGTAGCCGACGGCCTTGTGGGCCAGGGAGGGCGCGGCGGTCTGCTTGTCGAGCGGCACGGAGATGGCGAAGCCGTTGTTCTGGACCAGGAAGACGACCGGCGCCTGCCAGACGGCGGCGAAGTTCAGCGCCTCGTGGAAGTCGCCCTCGCTGGTGCCGCCGTCGCCGACCATGGCCAGCGCCACCACGTCGTCGCCCTTGAGGCGGGCCGCGTGGGCCAGGCCGACGGCGTGCGGGAGCTGGGTGGCGAGCGGGGTGGAGAGCGGGGCCACGCGGTGGGCGCCGGGATCGTAGCCGGTGTGCCAGTCGCCGCGCAGCAGGGTGAGCGCCTCGACCGGGTCCACGCCCCGGGCGACCACGGCGAGGGTGTCGCGGTAGCTGGGGAAGAGCCAGTCGCGCTCCTGGAGGGCGAGCGCGGCGGCGACCTCGCAGGCCTCCTGGCCGGTGCTGGAGGGGTAGACGGCGAGCCGGCCCTGTTTGGTGAGGGCGGTGGCCTGTGCGTTGTAGCGGCGGCCGCGGACGAGCTGGGTGTACAGCCGGCGCAGCAGCTCCGGGTCGGCCTTGGCGGCCGCCGCCGTGCCCAGGACGCGGTACGGACGCTCGTCGGGCAGCAGCGGCGCGGGGTCCGTCCGGGGCTGCCAGGCGGGCGGCGGCGACGGACGGTAGGCGTCGCGCTGCTCCATGACCGTCATGACGGCACCTCCTCGTGGGGGTACGGGAGACGGATCGCCTGTGACCCGTCCCACCTACCGATTGTTCGGTCGCCGACACATTTTGGCTACAGGCGCCCCGAGGCTGTGGACAAACGGTTCTCCACAACCTGGAATGAACGCAGTACGTCCATGACAGGGAGGCGGGGGGACATGGCACCTGAACAAATGGCCGAAGGCCCGCAGGACCGTGCCGCGCTGCCGCCCGCCCGGCCGCTGGACGCCATCGACCAGGACATCCTGCAAATCCTCCAGGCGGACGGCCGCGCCTCGATACGAGCGGTCGCCGAACGCGTCCACGTCTCGCGCGCCAACGCCTACGCGCGTATCAACCGTCTCGTCGAGGACGGGGTGATCCGTGGTTTCGGCGCCCGGGTGGACCACGAGCGGGCCGGCCAGGGCACCTCGGCGTACATCACGCTGAAGATCGTCCAGAACAGCTGGCGCACGGTCCGCGAGCGGTTGCGGGAGCTGCCCGGCGCCTCCCACATCGCCCTGGTGGGCGGGGACTTCGACGTACTGCTGCTGGTGCACACGCCCGACAACCGGGCGTTGCGCGAGCTGGTGCTGACCCGGCTCCAGGCCATCCCCGAGGTGCTCAGCACCCGCACGCTGCTGGTGTTCGAGGAGGAGGACCTGGACCTGGACAACGGCTGACCCCCGCCGACGGCGGCCGGGGGCGCCGTCAGTGGGCGCGCAGGCCGGTGAAGGCCAGCCGCACGACCGCGTCGGCGACCTCGCGCTCGCTCGCGCCGTGCCCGTCCGGCCGGTACCACTCCACGATCGAGTTGACCATGCCGAACACCAGCCGGGTCGCCAGCCGCACCTCGATGTCGCCGCGCACGTCGCCCTCGGCGGCGGCCGCCTTCAGCAGGTCGGCCACCCGGTGGTCGAAGTCCCGGCGCCGCTCCAGCGCCCACCGCTCGGTGTCGGTGTTGCCCCGCACCCGCAGCAGCAGCGTCACGTACGGCAGTTCGGTGATCAGCACCTCGACCATGCGGCGCACGACGTGCTCCAGGCGGTCGGCGGCACCGCCCACGCGCGCGGCCTCCTCGTCGAGGATCGCGAACAGACCGTCCAGGGCCCGGCTGACCGCGCGGCGCAGCAGTTCCTCCTTGCCCGAGACGTGGTGGTAGATCGAGGACTTGGAGATGCCGGCCGCCTTGGAGAGGTGCTCCATGGAGGTGCCGTCGTAGCCGCGCTCGTTGAACACCTGGACGGCCACCGAGAGCAGCGTCTCGGGGGTGTAGGTGTCGCGCTTGGCGGTGGTCATGAGGCGCCCTCCCGCTTCTCGGTGGCGTAGGCGTGCCGGTAGAGCGCGAGGGAGGGCGCGTAGCGGCCGCTCGGGTCGCGCAGGTGCAGGTCGTCGAGGAGGTCGTAGGCGAAGTCGCGGCCCAGACGGCGGCTCCACTCGAAGGGGCCGAGCGGGTAGTTGACGCCCAGGCGCATCGCGGTGTCGATGTCCTCCTCGGTGGCGACTCCCTTGGCGACGGCGTCGTGCGCGAGGTCGACGATCCGGGCGACCGTGCGGGCCACGATCATGCCGGGGACGTCTCCGATGACGCTGACCTGCTTGCCGAGCGCCTGGAAGAGGCCCACGGCCTCGGTGAGCGTCCGGGGCAGCGTGTCGTGCCCGGCGGACAGGGCGATCCGGGTGGCGCGGCGGTAGTCCAGGGCGAGGTCGAAGTAGACGACGTCCCGGAACTCCACCGAGGTCTGGCCGTCGGCGAGGACCAGCTGGCCGCCGCTGGGCAGCACCAGGCGGGTGCCGTGGTCCTCGTCCTCCTCGCGGACCTGGATGCCGGTCTCGCGGATCATCGCGAGCAGCTCGGCGGCCGGGCCCAGGGTGCCCTCGGCGACGACGTACGCGGGTGGCTCGGCCGGTTCGGCGGTGTGCGGTTCGGGGCGTTCCGCGCCGTCCTCGTAGTCGTACCAGCCGTGTCCCGTCTTGCGGCCGAGCCGGCCGGACTCGACGAGCCGGCGCTGGGCCAGCGAGGGCGTGAAGCGGACGTCCTGGAAGAAGGCCTGCCACACGGAGTGCGTGACGGACTCGTTGACGTCCTGGCCGATCAGGTCGGTGAGTTCGAAGGCGCCCATCCGGAAGCCGCCGCTCTCGCGCAGCACCGCGTCGATCGTGGCCGGGTCGGCGGCCTGCGCCTCGTACACCGCGAACGCCTCGGCGTAGAAGGGCCGGGCGATCCGGTTGACGATGAAGCCGGGGGTGTCCGCACAGGCGACCGGCGTCTTGCCCCAGGAACGGGCGGTCTCGTACGCGCGCGTGGCCGACGTGACGTCGGTGGCGAACCCGGAGACCACCTCGACCAGCGGCAGCAGCGGGGCCGGGTTGAAGAAGTGCAGGCCCACCAGCCGGGAGGCGCTGCGCAGGCCGCCACCGATCGCCGTCACCGACAGCGAGGAGGTGTTGGTGGCGAGCAGACAGTCGTCGGCGACGATGTCCTCCAGGTCCCGGAACAGCTCCTGCTTGGCCTCCAGCCGCTCCAGGACGGCCTCCACGACCAGGGCGCAGTCGGCGAACTCGGTGAGCCGCTCGGCGGGCAGCAGCCGGGCGCGGGCCGCGTCCCGGTCACCGGCCGTCATCCGGTCCCGCTCGACGAGCCGGTCGAGGCGGGCGCCGATCGCCGCGGCCGCCTCGGCGGCCCGCCCGGGGACGGTGTCGTACAGCCGGACGGGATGGCCCGCGACGAGTGCGACCTGGGCGATGCCCTGGCCCATGGTGCCGCTGCCGACGACGCCCACGGTGCTGCTGAGGTCGAGTGCTGTCATGTGCGCGATCCTCCCGCACGGGGTTTTCCACAGATGCGGCAGGCCCCCTTGTCCCGACCGATCGTTCGGTTACTCTAACCCTGTCCGGCTGTTTCTGCCCAGGTCATGAGCTCGAAGGGGAGCTCACCCGAACGAGGAGTTGGTCCCGCATGACCGCCGAACTCACCGTGCACGAGCTGATCGCCAAGCACCGGCCCACGCTTGACCAGGCACTGGAGGCGATCCGCACGCGCGCCTACTGGTCCCCGCACCCCGAGCACCCCAAGGCCTACGGCGAGCACGGCAGCCTGGACGCGGCGGCCGGCAAGGCCGCCTTCGACGCCCTCCTCGGCAACCGCGTCGACCTCGGCCAGCCCGGCACCGACGACTGGGTGGGCGGCGAGGTCTCCCCCTACGGCATCGAGCTGGGCGTGACCTACCCGCACGCCGACGTCGACACACTGCTGCCGGCCATGCGGGCCGGGCAGCGCGCGTGGCGTGACGCGGGCGCGGAGGCGCGCGCCGTGGTGTGCCTGGAGATCCTCAAGCGGATCAGCGACCGCACCCATGAGTTCGCGCACGCCGTCATGCACACCAGCGGCCAGGCGTTCATGATGGCGTTCCAGGCGGGCGGCCCGCACGCCCAGGACCGCGGCCTGGAGGCGGTGGCCTACGCGTACGCGGAGCAGGTCCGCACCCCTGACACGGCCGAGTGGAGCAAGCCGCAGGGCAAGCGCGACCCGCTCGCGCTGACGAAGACGTTCAAGCCGGTCCCGCGCGGGACGGCCCTGGTCATCGGCTGCAACACGTTCCCGACGTGGAACGGCTACCCCGGTCTGTTCGCGTCCCTCGCCACCGGCAACGCGGTCCTGGTCAAGCCCCACCCGCGCGCGGTGCTGCCGCTGGCCCTCACCGTGCGGGTGGCCCGGCAGGTCCTGGCCGAGGCCGGCTTCGACCCGAACCTGGTCGCCCTGACCGCCGAGCGCCCCGGCGAGGGCATCGCGAAGACGCTCGCCACCCACCCCGACATCAAGATCATCGACTACACCGGGTCCACCGCCTTCGGCGACTGGCTGGAGGCCAACGCCCGGCAGGCACAGGTGTACACGGAGAAGGCCGGCGTCAACACGGTGCTGGTGGAGTCGACCGACAACTACAAGGGGGCGCTGGCCAACCTGGCCTTCTCGCTCTCCCTCTACAGCGGCCAGATGTGCACCACCCCGCAGAACCTGCTGATCCCCCGCGACGGCATCCGCACCGACGAGGGCCCGAAGTCGTACGACGAGGTGGTCGCCGACATCGCCCGCGCGGTCGACGGTCTGCTCGGCGACGACGCCCGCGCGAACGCGCTGCTCGGCGCGATCGTCAACCCCGACGTCAAGGCCCGCCTGGAGGCCGCCGCCGGGCTCGGCGAGGTCGCCCTCGCCTCCCGGGAGATCGCCAACCCGGAGTTCCCGGACGCGGTGGTCCGCACCCCGGTGATCGTCAAGCTGGACGGGGCCAAGCCGGACGACGAGGCCGCCTACATGAGCGAGTGCTTCGGCCCGGTCTCCTTCGCGGTGGCCGTCGACTCGGCAGCCGACGCGGTGGAACTGCTGCGGCGCACGGTACGGGAGAAGGGCGCGATGACGGTCGGCGCGTACACGGTCGACGCCGACGTGGAGCGCGCCGTCGAGGAGGTCTGCCTGGAGGAGGCGGCCCAGCTGTCGCTGAACCTGGTCGGCGGGGTGTACGTGAACCAGACGGCCGCGTTCTCCGACTTCCACGGGTCGGGCGGCAACGCGGCGGCGAACGCGGCCCTGACGGACGGCGCGTTCGTAGCCAACCGCTTCCGCGTGATCGAGGTCCGCCGAGAGGCATAACCGCCAAGTAGAACCGCCGCCCCCTTCAGACGGCCGTCGCTTCCCGACGGCCGTCATCTTCCAACGGCCGTCCCCTTCCAACGGCCGTCACCCTCCGGACGCCGTCACCTTCCGCACCATTGCCCCCTTCCGACGGCCGTCACCCTCCGCACCACCGTCACCTTCCGCACCGCCGCCCCCGTCCGGACCGCCGCCCCCGGCCGGCCGCCTCTCTCGGCCGGCCGCCTCTCTCGAACGCCGGCTTCTTACGATCGCCGTCAGCTTTCGACCGCCGCGACGGTGCGCGGCCGCGACGGTGGTGACCGGCGGTGCCGGAGCGGCCGGTGCCCGCGCTCTGGGGTACCGGCCGCCGGCATCGTGCGGCGCCGTCGGGGCCGGACGCGGGGTTCCCCCCGCCCCTGGCGCAGGCGGGGTCCCCTAGAACGCGCTAGAACGCGCTCCAGTGGTACAAGGTCATCGCCACGCTCGTCGCCAGGTTGTAGCTGCTCACCTGGGGGCGCATCGGCAGGCGGAGGAGATGGTCGGCACGTGCGCGCAGCCCGGCCGAGAGCCCCGCGCGCTCCGAGCCGAACGCGAGCACGGCGTCGTCCGGGAGCTTCGTGCCCCGGATGTCCTCGCCCTCCGGGTCCAGGGCGTACACCGGCCCGTCCGGCAGCTCGGCCACCGGCACGCGCTCCACCGCCGTCGCGAAGTGCAGTCCCGCGCCGCCCCGCACCACCGTCGGGTGCCAGGGGTCGAGCGTGCCCGTCGTGACGACTCCCGTCGCCCCGAAGCCCGCCGCCAGGCGGATCACCGCACCCGCGTTGCCGAGGTTGCGGGGCTCGTCGAGGACGACGATCGGGGCGGTGCGCGGCGCCTGCGCCAGCCTGCGCAGGTTGGCCTCGCGGGACGGTCGTACGGCCAACGCGGCGACGCCCGTCGGGTGCGGCCGCGGCACGAGCGTGGCGTACGACGCCGCGTCCACCTCGGTCAGCAGCGCGTCCAGCGCCTCCCGTACGTCCGGAGCCAGTTCGCCGGCCAGGGCCAGTGCCGCCGTCCGGTCCGTCGTGACCGCCACCGGCACCTCCGCGCCGAAGCGCAGCGCGTGCTTGAGGGCGTGGAAGCCGTCCAGCAGGACGGCCGAGCCCGCCTGCCGTGCCCAGTGGTCGAGGGGGTCGGTCATGCCCCGAAGCCTACGCGGGGCTGTTCGTCGGCCTCGGGGGAGCGCGGCACGGGCAGCGGCCGGTCCTCGCGCCGCAGGACCCGGTCCCGCCCGCGTGCCGCCCAGCCGCCGAGGCGGCGCAGGAAGGACGTCGGCAGGAAGACCGAGTCCGCCGCGATCATCGCGAGGGAGAAGAACGGCAGTCCGAGGACGACCGCGATCACCGCGTGCTCGGTCATCATCGCGGCCAGCAGCACGTTCTTGACACGCCGGTTGAAGAGCGTGAACGGGAAGGCGACCTGCACCATCACGGTGCCGTAGGTCACCAGCATCACCATCGTGCCGTTGGCGGACAGCAGGTCGGCGAGGGCCGGCCAGGGGGAGAAGTAGTCCAGGTGGAGCGGGTAGTAGACGGCCGTTCCGTCCTGCCAGCGGGAGCCCTGGATCTTGTACCAGCCGGCGGTGGCGTAGATCAGACAGGCCTCGGCCATGATCACGAAGATCGCGCCGTTGTGCAGGATGTCGGCGATCACGTCCAGGAGGATCCGCGGCTGGGGAGTGCGCGCCCAGCGGCCCACCGCCCACCACAGGGCGGCACCCGCCCAGGTCGCCCACATGAGGGCCGGGATCAGCCAGCCGCCTCCGGTACGGCCGGTGAGGGCCGCCGCGCCCAGGACGAGCCCGCAGACCGCCCACAGGGCGGGGCCCACCCGGTCGCGCACCGGTTCGCCGAGCGCGCGTGCCGTGCTCGCGCGGGCCGCCCTGCGCGCGTCCAGGGACCACACCTGGCCGCAGCGGGTGAACACCAGGTAGACGGACATCAGGTGCAGCACGTTGTCGCCGCCGTCGCCCATGAAGACGCTGCGGTTCTGGAGGGACAGCACACCCACCATGAACAGCACCGACGTGGCACGGGTGCGCCAGCCGACCAGCAGCAGGGCACTGGAGAGCACCGCCAGGAAGTAGCAGACCTCGAAGAAGACCCGGCCGTCGGAGACCAGCAGCGCCGTGAAGGCGTGGTTGTCGGCCGTCAGCCGCTGGGCCAGGCCGAAGCTCCAGGGGCCGTCGGGGCCGTACAGCTCCTGCCGGTGCGGGTACTCGCGCAGCAGGAACAGCAGCCAGGTGGCGGCGAAGCCGATCCGGACGACGGCCGTCTGGTACGGGCCGAGCGCCGACTCGGTCACCCGGGCGATGGCACGGGACAGGCACAGGGCGAGACGGCTCACCGCACACTTCCGTTCGCCTCGTCGGACGTGACCGTCCACCAGGGCAGCACCCGGTAGACGGGGGTGTCCGAGACCTTCTCGCCGCTCCAGTCCGGCGGGGGCACGTTGGTGGTGCTGGAACGCACCTCGACGCGCTGGATGGTCCCCTTCTCGCTGGTGGCGTCCTGTTCGTACATGCGCATCACGACGATCCGGCGCAGGTACTGCTCGGACAGGGAGCCGCGCATACCGATCGGGCGGTTGTCGGCGCCGTGCGTGGTGACGAAGAAGTCCCAGGCCCGGCGGAGCTCGTTCTGCACGGTGTGGCTCGGCAGCAGACTGCCGTCGATCGCCCTGCCGTCCTGGACCGAGAGGTCGTTCCAGCCGGTGGTGGTCGTGGAGCCGTCCGGCATCAGCACGTCGGCGCGCACCTGCACGGCGATGTTCTGCTGGAGCGGGTTGGGCGCGAAGAGCTTCCAGTTCTGCTCGAACTCCGGGTACACCCACTCCTCGATCGCCTTGCCGTGCTGCCTGGTCACCGTGTTCGCCGGCGCGACGCTCAGGAAGACCATCCCGAGGTGCACACAGACGACGACCGCGACCAGGGCCAGGGCGAGGGCCGCGCCGACCTGGTAGCGGGGCGAGAGCGCGGCGACACCGGTACGAGGGCCGGCGGGTGCGTCCACGCCGACGACCGGGGGTGGGCCAGGGGAGCCGGCCGGGTCACCGGCCGGCTCCTCGTCGTACGCGTCCATGCCCGCCCCGTTCGCCGATCCCGCCGCACTGTCCGGACGGCCGGTCCGGGACCGCCCGTGTGCCGCCGCCCGGCACTCGCACGGAACGGTACTCAGCACGGGCCGCCGGGCGCAGCCCCGGGGACGGTCCCGTGGACGTGGCAGTCACCACTCCGGAAGGTGCCGCGGCGCCCCGGAAACCGGTGCCGCGGTGCCCCGGCAACCGGTGCCGGGGCGCCGCAGCCGGGGTCACCGCAGGTCAGACGGCCGCGGTCCGGGAGCGGAGCATCCGGCGGACGGCGTCCGAGCGTTCCAGAAGGGAGTTGCGGACCACGGGGGCCGCTTGCCTGGCGGCCTGCTGGGCCTTCTCGACATACGCGGTGTCGACGGCGAACAACGGGAAGAGCTGGAAGGTGTAGGTCATCGCCGGGATCATGCCGCCCTGGTCCAGGCCGGGGACCGCGTCGAGGTAGTGCTCGGCGTAGGGGGCGAGCTGGGTGTCCTGACCGGGGCGCCAGAAGGAGGCGGCCACCGTGCCCACCAGTTGGACGGGCACCGCGCGGTCCACGGCCAGCCGCTGCCAGACCTCGGTCTTCGCCGTGGCGTCCGGGAGAGCGGCCCGGACGGTGAGGGCACGGACCCAGGCCTCCGGGTCGGGGTCGCGTTCGAGCAGGGCGGCGGACTCGGCGGCGACGTCACCACCGAGTTCGGCCTCCCGGACGAGGACGCGCCAGCGCAGGTCGATGTCGTCGCCCGCCTGGTCGCGCAGCCAGGCGAGGCTCTCCGCGTCCGCGGTGCGGGCGAGGCCGCGCAGGGCGACCTGGCGGCGGCCCGGGTCGGCGGCGAGCCGCCGGCAGACCTCGGCCACGGCCGCCGTCAGGGCGGGGCGTTCGCCGGGCGGGGCCCAGAGTTCGGCGATGTTGGTGGTGAGGGTCAGACAGGGCTCGATCACCGCGTCGGACGTCTCGGCCGCCAGGACCGCGGTGAGGCAGCGCCCGGCCTCGGCGGCGGTGGCCTCGCCCGCCGTCAGCATGTCCCAGACGGTGGCGGCGGCCACGCCCCGGGAGATGGCCGTGGGCAGCAGGGCGGCGGCGCGCAGGAAGGTGTCGCGGGTGGCCGCGTCGGGGCGGGCGGTGGCGAAGGTGAGGTCGTCGTCGTTGATGAGGAGCAGGTCGGCGGTGGCGGGCAGACCGGTGACCGGGGTGCGGGCCTCGGTGACCTCGACGCGGACGAGCGAGGTGCGCTCCAGGGCCTCGCCGTGACGGTCGTACGCGCCGACCGCCAGGACCTGGGGACGCGGGGTGCCGTCGGCGACCAGGGTGACGGTGTCACCGTCGTGCTCCAGGGTGAAGCGGTCCGTGCCGGCCGTCTCCAGCCAGGCCTTCCGCCAGCCGGTCAGGTCACGTCCGCTCGCCTCGGCGAGGGCGTCGATCAGGTCCTGGAGGGTGGTGGTCCCCCAGGCGTGCCGGGCGAAGTAGGCGGCCATGCCGGTGCGGAAGCGGTCCTCGCCGACGTAGGTCATCAGCTGGTGGAGGACGGAGGCGCCCTTGGGGTAGGTGATGTTGTCGAAGATCGACGCGGCCTGGGCGACGTCGTGGATGGGCTGGTGGATCGGGTGCGAGACCGGGCCCTGGTCGGAGAGGTAGGCCTTGAGCTTGTCGCTCGCGAGGTGGCCGGCCCAGGCGTCGGTGTGACGGGTCGCGCCCTCGGCGGCCCAGTGGCAGGCGAACTCGGCGAAGGCCTCGTTCAGCCAGAGGTCGTCCCACCAGCGCATGGTGACGATGTTGCCGAACCACATGTGCGCCATCTCGTGCAGCAGTACCACGGCGAGCAGCTCCCGCTCGGCGGGCGTCGGTTCGGCCCGCCGCAGGAACCCGTCCGACCAGGTCACACAGCCGTAGTTCTCCATCGCGCCGCCGAACTCGGGCATGAACACCTGGTCGTACTTGCGCTGCGGGAACGGCATCGCGAAGGCCTCGGCGTAGAAGGCGAGGCCCTGCCGGGTCAGGGTGAAGATCTCGTCGGCGTCGCGTTCGAGGATCTCGGCGAGCGAACGGCGGGCGTAGATGCCGAGGTCGTGGCCGTCGGCCTCGCGGCGGATGCCGTGGAAGGGGCCCGCGTTGACGACGGTGTTGTACGCGGACAGCGGCGGGGTGTCCGGGAAGGTCCACCGGCGGGCGTCGCCCTGCTCCTCGACCCGCGGACCGCCGGAGTTGCTGAGCACGGTCCAGGCGGCCGGGGCGGTGACGGTGAAGGCGTGCGGGGCCTTCAGGTCGGGCTGGTCGAAGCAGGCCCAGACGTACCGGGCCTCGTCGGGTTCGAAGCTCGTCCAGACGTAGACCTCGCCGTCGGCGGGGTCGGTCGCCCTGTGCACGCCCTCGCCGGCCGCGGTGTCGGCCTGGACGCTCTCCACACGCAGCACGTTGTGCGCGGCGAGGCCGGGCAGCGGTATCCGGCCGTCGCCGGAGGGGGTGAGCGGGGTGCCGTTCAGGGTGGCGGCGCGGACCTCTGCCGCGCAGTCGACGAAGGTCTCGGCGCCCGGCTCGGAGCAGGTGAAGGTGATGGTGGAGACAGAGCGGATCTCCGGTCCTTCGGGCAGGGCGGTGAGGTCGATGTCCACGTCGTACCGGTCGACCGAGATCAGCGCGGCCCGGCTCTCGGCCTCGGCACGGGTCAGGCTTCGGATCCCCATGGTGTCCTCCCTCGTGTGTCCGTCCCCGTCGGCGGACAGCGGCCGACAGCGTACGACGGCGGACACCGGTGGTCGCAGCGGTTTTAGGTTCCCTTCTTCTAGAACCTGTTCTATCTTGACGGACCGTCAGATCAGCGTGGACCGCCGGGAGGACAGGACCGTGGACTTCACCTTCACCGAGGAGCAGTTGGCGGCGGCCGAGGCGGCAAGGGGGGTGTTCGCCGGGGTGGCGCCGGACGCGGCGCCGAGCCCGGCGCTGACCACCGGCGCCGTGGCCGAGGGCTTCGACCGGGAACTGTGGGACAGGCTGGCGGCCGCGGACCTGCTGAGTCTGCCGCTGGCAGAGGAGTACGGCGGGTCGGGCCAGGACGCCATCGCGCTGTGCCTGGTGCTGCGGGAGTCGGCGAAGGTGCTGGCCCGGGTGCCGTTGCTGGAACACAGCGCGGCCCTGGCGACCGTGCAGGCCTACGGGAACGAGGAGTTGCGGGACCGGCTGCTGTCACGGGCGGGGCGCGGCGAGCGGGTGCTGACCGTGGCCGCGAGCGGACGCACCGGGCACGACGCGGCGGAACTGGCGGTGACCGCGCGACGGGACGGTGCCGAGTGGGTGCTGGACGGGGTGCAGACGGCGGTGCCATGGGCGTACGACGCCGATCTCGTCGTCGTACCCGCGCACACCGGCACCGACCGGAACGTGCTGGCGCTGGTGGCGCCGGGGGCCCCGGGAGCGGACGGGGTCACGCTCGCCGAGCAGGTGTCGACCAGCGGGGAACGGCTCGGTGAGCTGCGGCTGGAGTCGGTACGGGTCGCCGCGGGGGACGTGCTGGAGAAGCCGGGGGCCTGGGAGTGGCTGCGGGAGCTGCTCGCGACCGGGACGTGTGCGCTGGCGCTCGGCGTGGGTGACCGGGTGCTGCGGCTGACCAGTGAGTACACCGGGAAGCGGGAGCAGTTCGGGCATCCGATCGCCACCTTCCAGGCGGTGGCCGTGCAGACCGCCGACCGGTACATCGACCTGCGGGCGATGGAGGCGACGCTGTGGCAGGCGGCCTGGCGGATCGCGTCGGGGGCGGCCGGGGCACTGCCCCTGGCGGGGGACGTGGCCGTGGCGAAGATCTGGGCGGCGGAGGGGGTGCGGCGGGTGGTGCAGACCGCGCAGCATCTGCACGGGGGGTTCGGGGCCGACACGGAGTACGTGCTGCACCGGTACCACGCCTGGGCGAAGCAGATCGAGCTGGCGCTCGGCGGGGCGGGGGCGCATGAGGAGGCGCTGGGGGACCTGCTGGCCGCCTATCCGCTGGGGTAGCGGAGAGGGACGGGTAGCGGAGAAACGGGTAGGGCGGAGAAACGGGTAGAGCGGAGAAACGGGTAGAGCGGAGAGACGGGGGGGCGGCCGGTCGTGTGTTCAGTGCGGCGGGGTGGGGGCTGGTCGCGCAGTTCCCCGCGCCCCTACGGGGCGCTAGGAGGCTGGTCGCGCAGGGGCCCGCGCCCCTTACGAGGCGCTAGGAGGCTGGTCGCGCAGGGGCCCGCGCTACTTGCGGGGCGCTAGGAGGCTGGTTGCGCAGGGGTTCGCGCTTCTGACGGGGCGCTTGGTGCTTCAGGGCGATTCAGAGGACGAAGCCCTCTTCGCCCGTGTCCGTCACGACCGCTCGGCCCGCCGCCTGCCAGACCTGCATGCCGCCGTCCACGTTCACCGCGTCGATGCCCTGCTGGACCAGGTACATCGTGACCTGGGCCGAACGGCCGCCGGAGCGGCAGATGACGTGGACACGGCCGTCCTGGGGGGCGGCCTCGGTCAGCTCGCCGTAGCGGGCCACGAACTCGCTGATCGGGATGTGCAGGGCGCCCCCGGCGTGGCCCGCCTGCCACTCGTCGTCCTCGCGGACGTCCAGCAGGAAGTCGCCGTCCTTGAGGTCCGTGACCTCGACCGTGGGCACACGCGCTGCGAAGTTCATGCTCCGACGCTACCCGACCGCTACTCCTGTACGAGCAGCGTGGCCAGTTCGGCCTCGCGCTCGGCCACGTCCTTGCGGAGCCGCTCGCCGATCTCGTCGAGGAGGGTGTCCGGGTCGTCGGGGGCCAGCCGGAGCAGCCCGGCGATGGGGCCGTCCTCCAGTTCCTTGGCGACCAGGCCGAGCAGTTCCTTGCGCTGGGCGAGCCATTCGAGGCGGGCGTACAGTTCCTCGGCGCGGCTCGGCTTGCGCTCCGGCGGGACCGGGCCGGCCGCCCACTCCTCGGCCAGTTCGCGCAGCAGGGCCTCGTCACCACGGGCGTAGGCGGCGTTGACCCGGCTCAGGAACTCCTCGCGCCGCTCCTGCTCGGCGCCCTCCTGCACCAGGTCGGGGTGGGCCTTGCGGGCCAGCTCGCGGTAGAGCCGACGGGCCTCCTCGCTGGGCCGCACCCGCTGCGGGGGCCGTACCTCCTGCTCGGTGAGCATGGACACGGCCTCCGGGAACAGACCGTCGCTGTCCATCCAGCCGTGCAGCAGTTCCTCGACGCCGGGGATGGGCATGACCCGGGCGCGGGCCTCCTCGGCGGCGCGGATGTCCGCGGGGTCGCCGGTGCGGGCGGCCTTGGCCTCCGCGATCCGCGCGTCCAGTTCCTCGAGGCGGAGGTAGAGGGGGCCGAGTTTCTGTTCGTGCAGGCGGGAGAAGTTCTCGACCTCGACACGGAAGGTCTCGACGGCGATCTCGTACTCGATCAACGCCTGCTCGGCGGCCCGCACGGCCCGCTCCAGGCGTTCCTCGGGCCGCGGTGCCTTGGACTGCTCAGCTTCCGGGGTCGTCACCCGACCAGACTAGGGCCTGTTCTCGTCGTCGGTGGCCGGGACCCACTCGGCGACCAGGTCCGTGCAGGCCACCACCAGGGTGCCGGGTCGGCAGGCGAGCTCGTGGGTGCAGCCGTCGGGGTGCGGCAGGATCTCGTCGAGGATGACCTCGCCGAGCGAGGCCAGGTCGCAGGCGCCCAGGATGTCCGTCTGGAACCGGGAGACACCCGTGTAGCGGACGACCAGGTCCTCGCCGGGTCCGGCGCGGTGGTGCCGGAAACGGAGTTCCACGGCGTCCCGGGCGGGGCGCCGCGCGTCCAGGGGGTGCAGGTCCTGGACGCAGTGGCGGTCGCCCGGGGCGTAGTGACGGGGGTCGGTGGCGAAGGCACGGGCACCGGGCGGCAGGCCGCCGGCGAGTTCCGGCAGCCGCACCAGGTAGGGGCCGGGGTCACAGTCGCCCCGTATGTCGACGTACTTCATCTGCGCACCTCCGGGTCACACCCCCAGCTCCGCCGCGATCCGTCCCGTGCGCACCGCGGTCGCCAGGTGTTCGTGGTCCGCCTCCGTGCGGTCGGCGTAGGTGACCGCGAACGCGGCGACCGCCTCGTCCAGTTCCTCGTTCTTGCCGCAGTAGCCGGCGATCAGGCGCGGGTCGGCGCTGTGCGAGTGGGCGCGGGCCAGCAGGGCGCCGGTCATCCTGCCGTAGTCGTCGATCTGGTCGGGGGACAGGGCCGCCGGGTCGACGCTGCCCTTGCGGTTGCGGAACTGGCGGACCTGGAAGGGGCGGCCGTCCACCGTGGTCCAGCCGAGCAGGATGTCGCTGACCACCTGCATCCGCTTCTGGCCGAGCACCACCCGGCGGCCCTCGTGGTCGGCCACCGGCGTCTCGAAGCCGGCCGTGGCGAGGTGCGGCACGAGCGCGGACGGCCGGGCCTCCTTGACCTGGAGGATCAGCGGCTCGCCGCGGTGGTCGAGAAGGAGGACGACATAGGAGCGGGTGCCGACGCTGCCGGTGCCGACGATCCGGAAGGCGACGTCGTGCGGAGCGTGCCGGGCGAGCAGCGGATGGCGGTCCTCGGAGAGCGTGCCGACGTAGTGCTCCAGGGCCGCGGTGACCGCCGCCGCCTCCGCGTCCGCGACCCGGCGCAGCACCGGCGCGGCGTCCACGAAGCGGCGGCCGCCGCCCTCGGTGGGCTCGGTGGACCGGGCCGCGAACCGGCCACTGGTGTTGGCGCGGGCCTTCTCCGAGACCCGGCGCAGGGTGCCCAGCATGTCGTGGGCGTCGGAGTGGGAGACCAGTTCCTCGTCCGCGATGGCGTTCCACGCGTCCAGCACCGGGAGTCTGGCCAGCAGGCGCATGGTGCGGCGGTAGGCACCGGCCGCGTCGCCCGCCGCCTTGCGGCACATGTCCTCGTCGGCGCCCGCCTCCCGGCCGGCCAGCACCAGGGAGGCGGCGAGCCGCTTGAGGTCCCACTCCCAGGGGCCGCGCACCGTCTCGTCGAAGTCGTTCAGGTCGATGACGAGGTCGCCGCGCGGGTCGCCGTACAGACCGAAGTTGGCCGCGTGGGCGTCGCCGCAGATCTGGGTGGCGATCCTGGTCATCGGGGTGCGCGCCAGGTCGTGCGCCATGAGCCCGGCCGAACCGCGCAGGAACGCGAACGGGGACGCGGCCATCCTGCCGACCCTTATCGGGACCAGCTCCGCCAGGCGGTCCCGGTTGGACTCCTCGACCGCGCTCACCGCGTCGGGCCGGGAGGCGTCCAGGTCGAGGGTGGCGTGGGCGGCACGCGGGACAGCCGAACGCAGCGCCTTGCCCTCCTCCTTGGGCGAGCCCTTCGGCGGCCACTGCGCGAAGCCCTTCGGCGAGGGCAGCACGCGCACCCCCGCCGTCGTCGGCCCGTCAACTCCGGTCACGTCGACCGCCTCCCCCGTACGCCACACCGCACACGCTCGAACATCAACTCGTGGAGACGGTACAGGCGGGGGCCGAAACCCGTCAGACCCTGTGGACAACTTCGGGGTGGTTTGGGCGAGGTGGGCCGGTGTCGCCGCGTGTACCCGCCCGAGGAGACCCGACGACCACCCGACGAACACCCGACGACCACCCGACCGACCACCCCGGCCCAGGACCGAGCCCCGGCGAGCGGGTGCCGAGCATGGCCGTCGACCGTAGGTGCCGAGCGAAGTTATCGAGCCAATCCGGTCGCCACGGTCCCCCGCGGCCGGTCCGACTCGGAATGTGGACACTCGGCCCGGGTCGCAGTAGCGAAGTGACCGTCACCTCCTCCCTGCGGGCACGGGTCGCTCGGCCGTGCGAAACCCCGGGGTGGCCGGATCGCCGCATTCCGTGGCGGCCTGTTGCGCAAAGTAACGCCACGGGGACGCGGTGGGTGACATCATCTCCGGTACTCGCTGCAATCGACCCGCGACGGGCCTGTGGTGAGAGGGCCGGGCGCACACGCCGACGGGGAGCCCGGCTCGCCCTCTGCTCGCCTGCGACGGTCCTCCCTGTCCGTGCCGACTTGGGGCCGTTCATGACCTGGTACCACCACAGCTGGCTGTCCGGTTACGCCTTACCGGCCATGCTGAGCGCCGGTCTCGCGTGGATCGGCCTGGTCCGGCACTCCGTCGGCAAGGGCCGGCTGACGGGCAGCTGGCGGTCCACCGGCCTGACGGTCCTGGTCCTCGTGCTGACGGGTGCGGTGGGTGTCGCCGCCGGGCTGGCCCTTCCCCATCTGGCCAAGCTGCCACCGGTGGCCGCGGGCCTGGCGACCGGGGTCACGACCATGCCCCGCAAGAGGCAGGACGACACGACCCAGCCCTACGTCAAGTTCATGACGCTCGGCATCGCCTGGTTCAGGGACCGGCTCGAGTACCGGATGCTGCTGGACGCGCACAGCTGGAGCACCGGGTTCCTGGACGGCTTCGAGAAACCGACGCAGCTTCGCGTGTTCGTGCACGATCTCAGGAACTACCTGGTGGACCGGCATCCCACGCTCCACAAGACGGTCAACGGTCTCTTCGACACGGCCGACCGAGCCATGATCCACGCGCTCGACGTGCAGACGAAGACCGACCAGGCCCGCCGGGACGTGGACGGGTGGCTGCGGGATCCCACCGCCGAGGAGGTCTACCGGTGCCGCAGTGCTTTCGGTGAGGCTTTCAACCGCTGCGGGGACCTGTTGCTCTGCGCCTATCTGCACGGGCGCCGCACGGAGCAGGCCGAGCTGGAGAGACTGCGGGCCGACGCGCTGCCGAGCGACGCCTTCCACAGTTCGGCGCTGCCCGTGCAACGACGACGGTTCGGCCTCCGCCGCAACCGCGTCTAGCGGCGGCGACCCGGCGCGTTCAACGGTGCGCGGAGACACCGCTCTTGTGCAGGGACAACGGCTCCGCGCCGGTCACCGGCAGGCCCTGGGCGGTTTCCGGCAGCCGAGGCGAGAACCTGATCTCCACATCGGCTCCGAGCGCCTCCGCCGCGGCGGCCAGCGTGCGTATCGTCAGGTTCGCGTCGCCGGACATGATCTGACTGACCCGGCCAGGGCTCACCCCCATGGCCTTGGCGAGGTCGGAACGCGACGTGCCGAGCCCGGCCAGCAGACCGGCCAGGGATGCGGACGCCTGCCGTGCCAACTGGGCTCCGACTAACTCGGCGTTGCTTTCACCACGAGCGAATATGCTCATCGTACGACCCCCAACTCAAGCTGCCACAGCGGACGTTGGCGCTTCCTCAAGGATGCCACCTTTAGGTCTAGCTAAACACCGGATTCGCGCAGAAGCCTCCCCCACGATGGCGCGAAACAGCCCCCACAACCGCCCGTGACCTGCACGTACGAGCCCTCGAACCCGCTCGTCCATGGCCGACCGGACGTCACTCCGATGGAGCAGCACTCCGCCCCGCCCGGTAGCGACCGACCCCACGCCCCACGCTCTCCGCCTTCTTTCCCGGACCACCGCTGCCGGAAGGGCCGGTCCGTCTCTTCGGCGTTCATCCCGGCCGAGGCACCGCCCGTGAGATAGCTCACGAGTCGGCGCACGGCGGGCCGGCCGGGACGCGGTCGGGGGTGCGATGGCTCACAGGCCTGGCGGGAGTCGGGACAACGAGAAAGGGCCCCCGCCGTGACTTCCGTCACCGGCGGAGACCCGTTTCTTCGGTATCTCTCTGTGCGCGAGGGGGGAGTTGAACCCCCACGCCCTTGCGGGCACTGGAACCTGAATCCAGCGCGTCTGCCTATTCCGCCACCCGCGCATTGGGTGTGTCCTCCGGTTCCCGCCCCGTTCTCCCGGGCTGGCCCCTTCCGACATCCAGAACACTAGCACGTGGGACAGGGTGGGTTCACATCCCTTGTCCCTGGGCAGCGCTCACCTGAAGATCACGTACCCAGCAGTCGGCGTTCACGTATCAACCTCGTACCGGTCCGTGCCATCTGTCCAGGAGACGGATCGGGTCCACAGTCAGGTGCGGGACACTGGTCGTGAGCCACCTCTACGATCCTGGGAAGAAGAAGCGCCGATCCTTGACAGGAGAAGCGAACCGATCGGTTCGAAGGGGGGCCGCTCGGGGAACCGGCTGATTGCCGGGCGCGTAGATACGATCAGTGAGCAGTAGCGGTAACGGCAGGCAGTACGGGCAAGGCGACAGAGGAGGTGCCCTGTGGGAGTCCTGAAGAAGTTCGAGCAGCGTCTCGAAGGTCTGGTCAACGGCACCTTCGCCAAGGTGTTCAAGTCCGAGGTCCAGCCCGTTGAGATCGCCGGTGCGCTGCAACGCGAGTGCGACAACAACGCGACCATCTGGAACCGCGACCGGACCGTCGTACCCAACGACTTCATCGTGGAGCTGAGCGCCCCCGACTTCGAGCGGCTCAGCCCCTACTCCGGGCAGCTCGGCGACGAGCTCGCCGGGATGGTCCGCGACTACGCCAAGCAGCAGCGCTACACCTTCATGGGGCCGATCAAGGTCAACCTGGAGAAGGCCGACGACCTCGACACCGGCCTGTACCGGGTGCGCAGCCGTACGCTCGCCTCCTCCAGCAACCAGCAGGCACCGGACCGGGCCCCCGCGGGCGGCGCCCCGCAGCGGCCGGGCGGCTACGGCTACCCGCCGGCCGGCGGTGCCGCAGCCCCGCCGATGCCGAGCGCACCGCCGCCCGGCGCCCCGCAGCGCCCCGGCGGCTACGGCTACCCACAGCCGTCGCAGCCCGCGGGCCAGCGCCCCGCCGGCCCCTCGGGCCCGGTCGGCGCCTCCGCGCCCGGCTCCCGCACCCGCTACTGGATCGAGATCAACGGCACCCGCCATCAGATCTCCCGCGCGACGCTCGTGCTGGGCCGCAGCACCGAGGCCGACGTGCGGATCGACGACCCCGGCGTCTCCCGCCGGCACTGCGAGATCCGGACCGGAACGCCCTCGACGATCCAGGATCTCGGGTCCACCAACGGCATCGTGGTGGACGGGCAGCACACCACCCGCGCTACGCTCCGCGACGGCTCGCGGATCGTCGTGGGCAGTACCACCATCATTTACCGGCAAGCCGAAGGGTGAAGCGGGGGCAATGTCAGAGCTGACCCTCACGGTCATGCGGCTGGGTTTCCTGGCCGTACTGTGGCTGTTCGTGATCGTGGCCGTGCAGGTCATCCGCAGCGACCTGTTCGGTACGCGCGTCACCCAGCGCGGATCGCGTAGGGAAGAAGGCCGCCGGCAGCAGCCCGCCGCCCGGCAGCAGGCCGCGCCCCCGCAGCAGCGCGGCCAGCAGCCCGCGAGCGGCGGCCGCCGGCGCAACGCCCCCAGCAAGCTGGTCGTCAGCGAGGGCACGCTGACCGGGACGACGGTCGCCCTCCAGGGCCAGACCATCACCCTGGGCCGCGCCCACGACTCGACGATCGTGCTGGACGACGACTACGCCTCCAGCCGCCATGCCAGGATCTACCCGGACCGCGACGGCCAGTGGATCGTCGAGGACCTCGGCTCCACCAACGGCACGTACCTGGACCGGTCCCGGCTGACGACTCCGACGCCGATCCCGCTGGGCGCACCGATCCGCATCGGGAAAACCGTCATCGAGCTGCGGAAGTAGTGCTACATCATGATTAGGCGCGAGCGGAGCGAGCACGCAGCGGCGGACCGGACGCCGGCCCCTTGCGCGCTCCCGACCGGAGGGTGGGCACCGTGCGGATGTACCCGGAGCCGACGGGCGAGGTGCGCATGAGTCTGTCACTGCGCTTCGCCGCCGGATCGCACAAAGGCATGATCCGGGAGGGCAACGAGGACTCCGGTTACGCCGGTCCCCGCCTGCTCGCCATCGCCGACGGCATGGGCGGCCAGGCCGCCGGCGAGGTCGCCTCCTCCGAGGTGATCTCCACCCTCGTCACGCTCGACGACGACGTGCCCGGCTCCGACATCCTCACCTCCCTCGGCCACGCCGTGCAGCGCGCCAACGACCAGCTGCGCGCCATGGTGGAGGAGGACCCGCAGCTCGAGGGCATGGGCACCACCCTCACCGCCCTGCTGTGGACCGGCCAGCGCCTCGGCCTCGTCCACGTCGGCGACTCCCGCGCGTACCTGCTGCGTGACGGTGTGCTCACCCAGATCACCCAGGACCACACCTGGGTGCAGCGGCTCGTCGACGAGGGCCGGATCACCGAAGAGGAAGCCACCACCCACCCGCAGCGCTCCCTGCTGATGCGCGCGCTGGGCAGCGGCGACCACGTCGAACCGGACCTCTCCATCCGCGAGGTGCGCGCCGGCGACCGGTACCTCATCTGCTCCGACGGACTCTCCGGCGTCGTCTCCCACCAGACCCTGGAGGAGACCCTCGCCAGCTACCAGGGCCCGCAGGAGACCGTGCAGGAGCTGATCCAGCTCGCGCTGCGCGGCGGCGGCCCCGACAACATCACCGTCATCATCGCGGACGTCCTCGACCTGGACACCGGCGACACCCTCGCGAGCCAGCTCTCCGACACCCCCGTGGTGGTCGGCGCCGTCGCCGAGAACCAGCAGCACCTGCACGACAACGGCTTCATGCAGACCCCGGCGGGCCGCGCCGCCAGCCTCGGCAGGCAGGGCCACGGCGGAGGCGGCGAGTTCGGTCCCCCCGGCTCCGGCGACACCACCGGCTACGTCCCGGACGGCAGCTTCGGCGACTACACCGACGACGACTTCGTGAAGCCCCGCAAGGGCCGCAAGTGGCTGAAGAGATCCTTCTACAGCGTGCTCGCCCTCGCCGTCATCGGCGGGGGCCTCTACGGCGGCTGGCGCTGGACCCAGACCCAGTACTACGTCGGCGCCAACGGCGAGCACGTCGCCCTGTACCAGGGCATCAGCCAGGACCTGGCCTGGGTGTCGTTGTCGAAGGTCGAACAGGACCACCCCGAGATCGAACTCAAGTACCTGCCGCCCTACCAGCAGAAGCAGGTCAAGGCCACCATCGCCGAGGGCGGCCTCAAGGACGCCCAGTCCAAGGTCCAGGAGCTGTCCGTGCAGGCGTCCGCCTGCAAGAAGGAGTCGGAGCGCGCCGCGTCCGAGTCGAAGACCAGCTCCAAGACCGGCCAGGGCGAGGCCGGCGGCACCACGGGAACCACCAAGACCTCTCTCACGTCCAAGGCCTCGCCAAGCCCTTCGAAATCGGCGTCCTCCACGGCGTCACCGTCCCCGTCCCCCTCAGCGACCCCCAGCCCCGGCCCCACCCTCTCGGAGGATGAGCAGAAGGTCGTCTCGCTGTGCGGTAAGCAGTAGGCAAGCCGTGAGAGGCCCCGTCACACCATGAGCAGTTCCACCAACACCTCGACACACCACACGTCCACGATCGGTGCGATCGGCGCGCCGAGCCGGCGCAACACCGAGCTCGCCCTCCTGGTGTTCGCGGTCGTCATCCCGGTCTTCGCCTACGCCAACGTGGGCCTCGCCATCGACGACAAGGTCCCCGCGGGCCTGCTGAGCTACGGCCTGGGCCTCGGCCTGATGGCCGGCGTCGCCCATCTCGCCGTACGCAAGTTCGCCCCCTACGCGGACCCGCTGCTGCTGCCGCTGGCCACACTGCTCAACGGCCTCGGACTCGTCGTCATCTGGCGGCTGGACCAGTCCAAACTGCTCCAGTCCATCAAGCAGGCCGGCACCGCGGCCCCCCGCCAGCTGCTCTACACGGCGATGGGCATCGCGCTCTTCATCGTGGTGCTGATCTTCCTCAAGGACCACCGCGTCCTCCAGCGCTACACCTACATCTCCATGGTGGGCGCGCTCTTCCTGCTGCTGCTCCCGCTCGTCCCGGGCCTCGGCGCCAACATCTACGGCGCGAAGATCTGGATCTCGGTCGCCGGCTTCTCCATCCAGCCCGGTGAGTTCGCCAAGATCGTCCTGGCGATCTTCTTCGCCGGCTACCTGATGGTGAAGCGGGACGCCCTCGCGCTCGCCAGCCGTCGCTTCATCGGCCTCTACCTGCCGCGCGGCCGCGACCTCGGCCCGATCCTGGTCGTCTGGTTCATCTCCATCCTCATCCTGGTCTTCGAGACCGACCTCGGTACCTCACTGCTGTTCTTCGGCATGTTCGTGATCATGCTGTACGTCGCCACCGAGCGGACCAGCTGGATCGTCTTCGGACTGCTGATGTCCGGCGCCGGCGCGGTCGGCGTGGCCAGCTTCGAACCGCACGTCCAGCAGCGTGTCCAGGCCTGGCTCGACCCGATGAAGGAGTACACGCTCAGCCAGCAGGGCGTGGCCGGCCACTCCGAGCAGTCGATGCAGGCGCTGTGGGCCTTCGGCTCCGGCGGCACCCTCGGCACCGGCCTCGGCCAGGGCCACTCGGACCTGATCCGGTTCGCCGCCAACTCGGACTTCGTCCTCGCCACCTTCGGCGAGGAACTGGGCCTGGCCGGCATCATGGCGCTCCTGCTGATCTACGGCCTGATCGTGGAACGCGGTGTGCGCACCTCGCTCGCCGCCCGCGACCCGTTCGGCAAGCTGCTCGCCGTCGGCCTCTCCGGCGCCTTCGCGCTCCAGGTCTTCGTCGTCGCCGGCGGTGTCATGGGCCTCATCCCGCTGACCGGTATGACCATGCCGTTCCTGGCCTACGGCGGTTCCTCCGTCATCGCCAACTGGGCCCTCATCGGCATCCTCATCAGAATCAGCGACACGGCACGCCGCCCGGCACCCGCCCCCGCCGCCACCCCCGACGCCGAGATGACCCAGGTGGTCCGCCCGTCATGAACAAGCCCCTGCGCCGGATCGCGATCTTCTGCGGCCTCCTGGTCCTCACCCTGCTGCTGCGCGACAACTGGCTCCAGTACGTCAAGGCCGACACCCTGCGGACGGACCCGAAGAACCGCCGCGTCACCATCGCCCGCTACTCCACCCCGCGCGGCGACATCATCGTCGACGGCAACCCGATCACCGGCTCCACCGCGTCCAGCTCGTCCGGTCTCAACGACCTCAAGTACAAGCGCACCTACAAGAACGGCGCCATGTGGGCGCCGGTCACCGGTTACGCCTCGCAGGCCTTCGGCGCCAACCAGCTGGAGTCCCTCGAGGACGGCATCCTCACCGGCAACGACGACCGGCTCTTCTTCCGCAACACCCTCGACATGGTCACCGGCAAGCAGAAGCAGGGCGGCAACGTCGTCACCACGCTGAACGCGGCCGCGCAGAAGGCCGCGTACAACGGTCTCAAGAGCCAGGGCGGCAAGGGCGCGGTCGTGGCCCTGGACCCGTCCACCGGCAAGATCCTGGCACTCGCCTCGTACCCGTCGTACGACCCCTCGGTGTTCGCCGGCAACTCGAACACCGACGCCGCCGCGTGGAAGAAGCTTCAGAAGAAGTACGACCCGAACGACCCGATGCTCAACCGGGCGCTGCGCGAGACCTACCCGCCGGGCTCCACCTTCAAGGTGGTCACCGCAGCGGCCGCGCTCCAGAACGGGCTGTACACCTCGGCCGACCAGGCCACCGACTCACCGCTGCCCTACATCATGAAGGGCACCACGACCGAGCTGAAGAACGAGGGCAACATCCCCTGCAAGAACGCGACCATGCGGGTCGCGCTGCGGGTCTCCTGCAACACTGTCTTCGGCAAGATCGGCTCCGACCTCGGCAACGACAAGATGCTCGCCGAGGCGAAGAAGTTCGGCTTCGACTCCGAGCAGTTCACCCCGGTCCGCTCCAGCGCCTCGGTGTTCTCCGACGACATGAACGACTCGCAGACCGCGCTGTCCTCGATCGGCCAGTACAACACCGCCGCGACCCCGCTACAGATGGCCATGGTCGCCTCCGCGGTCGCCAACGACGGCAAGCTGATGAAGCCGTACATGATCGACAAGCTACAGTCGTCGGGCGTCGACACGATCTCGCAGACCGACCCCGAGGAGATGAGCCAGCCGCTCTCCTCCTCCAACGCCCAGATCCTCCAGTCCATGATGGAGACCGTCGTCAAGGACGGCACGGGCAAGAACGCGCAGATCAACGGCGTCACCGTGGGCGGAAAGACCGGTACCGCCCAGCACGGCGTGGAGAACAGCGAGAACCCCTACGCCTGGTTCATCTCCTACGCCAAGCTCCCCGACGGCAGCAAGCCGGTCGCGGTCGCCGTGGTGATCGAGGACGACCAGGCCAACCGTGACGACATCTCCGGCGGCGGCCTCGCGGCCCCGATCGCGAAGAGCGTGATGGAGGCGGTCATCAACTCCAAGAAGTGAGCCCGATCACGTTCGCTTCACATCGGTGCACGTTGCGATACCGGTCCTGTATCGGGTTACGGGCTTGGCCAGGTCACACAAACACAGCCGGGTACGGTAGGCCCGGACGGCAGCCTCCGGCCACACACCCGTGGCGGCCGGGACCGACGGAGAGGGCTGGTAGGTAGCTATGGAAGAGCCGCGTCGCCTCGGCGGCCGGTACGAGCTGGGCCACGTGCTCGGCCGTGGTGGCATGGCGGAGGTCTACTTCGCGCATGACACGCGGCTCGGCCGCGCGGTGGCCGTGAAGACGCTCCGCGTGGACCTCGCGCGTGATCCGTCCTTCCAGGCCCGGTTCCGCCGGGAGGCTCAGTCGGCCGCCTCGCTCAACCATCCCGCGATCGTCGCGGTCTACGACACGGGCGAGGACTACATCGACGGGGTCTCGATCCCGTACATCGTCATGGAGTACGTGGAGGGCTCGACGCTGCGCGAGCTGCTGCACTCCGGACGCAAGCTGCTGCCCGAGCGCGCGATGGAGATGACCATCGGCATCCTCCAGGGCCTGGAGTACGCGCACCGCAGCGGCATCGTCCACCGTGACATCAAGCCGGCGAACGTCATGCTGACGCGCAACGGCCAGGTCAAGGTGATGGACTTCGGCATCGCCCGCGCCATGGGCGACTCCGGCATGACCATGACCCAGACGGCCGCGGTCATCGGCACCGCCCAGTACCTCTCTCCCGAGCAGGCCAAGGGCGAGCAGGTGGACGCCCGCTCCGACCTCTATTCGACCGGTTGCCTCCTCTACGAGCTGCTGACGGTACGGCCGCCCTTCGTGGGCGACTCCCCCGTGGCCGTCGCCTACCAGCACGTACGTGAGGAACCGCAGCCCCCGTCGGTGTTCGACCCGGAGATCACGCCCGAGATGGACGCGATCGTCCTGCGGGCCCTGGTCAAGGACCCGAACTACCGCTACCAGTCGGCCGACGAGATGCGCGCCGACATCGAGGCGTGCCTGGACGGCCAGCCGGTCGCGGCCACCGCCGCCATGGGCTCCGTCGGCTACGGCGGCTACCCGGACGACCAGGCGACCACGGCGCTGCGCGCGGACGCCGGCGCCACCACCATGCTGCCGCCCATGAACCCGGACGACGGCGGCTACGGCTACGACGACCGCCCGGACCGCCGCCGCCAGCAGAAGAAGAACAACACGTCGACGATCCTGCTCGTGGTCGCCGGCGTCCTGGTGCTGGTCGGCGCGATCCTGATCGGCAAGTGGGCGTTCGGGGGCGGCGGGGCCGGCAACGACACGGTCTCCACGCCGGCCTTCGTCGGGCAGACCGAGAACTCCGCCAAGAAGATGGCCGACAACATCGGTCTCGTCCTGGCGACCACCAGCAAGACCTGCGCCGACCAGCCCAAGGGCAGCGTCTGCGACCAGGACCCGAAGTCGGGCACCGACGTCAAGAAGGGCTCGACGGTCAACCTGGTCATCTCGACGGGCGCGCCGAAGGTCGCGGTCGACAACGTGATCGGCAAGAACGTCGACGATGCGACCACGCAGCTGGAGAACAAGGGCTTCAAGGTCAAGATCACCAAGACCGTCTCCACCCAGGACGAGGGTACGGTCCTCAGCCAGGACCCCGACCCGGGCACCGAGAAGGAGAAGGGCTCGGTCATCACGCTGGAGGTCGCCAAGGCCGAGGAGAAGTCCACGGTCCCCGACGTCAGCGGCAAGAGCTGTGACGACGCCAAGGCGCAGATGCAGGCCAACAACCTCACCGGCAACTGCTCCGAGGTGGAGACCGACGACGCCAACCTGGTCGGCAAGGTCGTCTCGACCGACCCGCAGGCCGGTACGCAGGTCGACAAGAACTCCACGGTGAACATCCAGATCGGCAAGGCCAAGCAGCAGACGGCCGTGCCGAGCGTGGTCGGCCAGACCGTGAAGCAGGCCAGGCAGACCCTCCAGGCGGCCGGCTTCACCAACATCCAGTTCAACGGCGACTCCGGCGACAACGCCCTCGTCGCCAGCCAGGACCCGCAGGCCAACACCAGCGTCCAGGACCCCGGCAGCACACAGATCACCCTCACCACGGTGAACGTGGGCAACGGGAACAACAACGGCGGCAACAACGGCGGTACCAACTTCTTCGGCGGCACCACCGGCTGACGCCCCGCACCTGCGAACGGGCCCCGCCTGGGCTTCCCAGGCGGGGCCCTTCCATGTCGTGGAACTTCGCTCCGCAATCGCACCTCAGTGCCCTCACCGGTCGTGCCTTCGCATGTCGCGACTCGTTGAACGGGTGGGGTGGGAACCGACAGCTCCGCCCCGGCCGCACGACCACGAGCCGAAGGGCAGAACATGATCAACGAATCAGCGTTGCTGGAGTCGAAGACCCTGCGCAGCAGCGTGCTGGACCGCACCGACGTACTCGACAGGGTGAAGGCGCTGTCCCTGCTGCCGGACGGGACGCATGTGACTACGGCGATGGTGGCGGCGTACTTCGAGGTAGGGCTCACTGCCATCTCATCCCTCGTCCATGACCATCGGGAAGAACTCGAAGCCAGCGGCTACCGCGTGTTGACAGGTTCAGAACTGACTTCCTTCAAGGAACTCAGTGGGATCCAGTCACGCACAAGGTCCCTCGCCCTCCTCTCTCGTCGCACCATCCTCAACATCGCCATGCTGCTCCGGGACAGCGAAGTCGCACGTCAGGTGCGTGTGTATCTCCTCGACATGGAGTACCTGGCCCGAACACAGCCTGTGGAAAACTCTGCCCCGACCGAGTTCCCCGGTCTCGACGACCGCATCGACCGGCGCATCACCCACATCCTCGGAAAAACCGTCGTCCCGATGTTCAACGCCCTGATCGAGACATCAGGGGAACACCGCGCGGAGCTGATCGCGCTGCGGACGGGAGTCCAGCGCATCGAGCGGCGGCTCCACCAGCACCACACCCGGCTCAAAAGGCTCGAAGGAATCCGGGACGACCGCCCCACCATCGGAGTCATGGCAGCCATGGACGCCATGAACGGCCGCGCGTTCGAGCGGCACGTCGCCAAACTGCTGATCCGCGACGGGTGCACCAACGTCGTCGTACAGGGCGGCCACGGCGACCGGGGCGTCGACATCATCGGACTCACGGCCGACGGCCGGCGCCTTGTCGTCCAGTGCAAGAGGTTCGCGCCCTACCTCAACATCACCAGCCCCGAGGTCCAGAAGTTCATCGGCGCCGCCAAGGTTCTGTACAGCGCGGACGTGGCGCTCTACGTGGCGACCTGCCCGTTCACCCCCGAGGCCCTGAGCATCGCCACCGAGGCCGGTATCACCGCCGTCCACCGCGGGGTGCTGGAGGAGTGGAGCACCGGGGAACCGCTCAGGATCCTGGAGTAGGTACGGCCTGACGTGGAAGGGCCCGAAGTCGCAAGGAACAGTTGCGGCTTCGGGCCCTCGTCATGCCAGGCGACAGAGGTCCTCGAAGGACCTCTGTCAGCCCAGTTCCTTCGGCGGGGTGCGCTTGCTGTCGACCTTCTGGACCCGGACCAGTTCGCCCCAGACGACGTAGCGGTAGCGGCTCGTGTAGACCGGGGTGCAGGTGGTCAGGGTGATGTAGTGGCCGGGCTTCTTCCTGCCCGACTCCGTCGGGACCTGGGAGAGGACCTTGACGTTGTACTTCGAGGTCTCCGGGAGGATGTCGTAGACCTTGTAGACGTACCAGTCGTCACGGGTCTCGAAGACGATCGGGTCGCCGACCTTCACCTTGTCGATGTTGTGGAACTTCGCGCCGTGGCCGTCCCGGTGCGCGGCGAGCGTGAAGTTGCCGGCCTTCCCGGTGGTGGGCAGCGTCGCCTTCGCCGGGTCCGTGTAGTAGCCGGCCACGCCGTCGTTGAGGATCTCCGTCGAGGTGCCCTTCTCGACCAGCACCTCGCCGTTCCTCATGGACGGCACGTGCAGGAACCCGATGCCGTCCTTCGTGTCCAGCGCGCCGGGGCCGGTGTCCTGCTGGGCCCAGGTGTCACGCACCTTGTCGCCCTCCCGGTCCGCCTTGCGGTCCGCTATCACGTTCGTCCACCAGAGCGAGTAGACGACGAACAGGCCGAGCACCAGGCCCGCCGTGATGAGGAGTTCCCCCAGGACGCTGACCGCGGTCGCGATCCTGCCGATCGGCCGACGGCCCGGCACGGGCCCCGCCTCCGGCGCGTCGGTCTGCTCTGCGGTGTCGTCGGCGGTCGCTGCCACTGTTCCTCTGCCCTTAGCCCTTAAGCCCTTATTCGACGAGCGCGTCTGGCTTGCCCTTGCTGCGCGGGCGTTCCTCCACCATCTTGCCCCAGACGATCAACCGGTACTTGCTGGTGAACTCCGGCGTACAGGTGGTCAGGGTGATGTACCGGCCCGCCTTGGTGAATCCCGAGCCCTTCGGGACCGGATCCAGCACGCTCACATTGCTCGGCGACGTCACCGGCAGCATCGACGTCACCTTGTACACGAAGTACTCGTCCTGCGTCTCGACCACCACGGCGTCCCCGGCCACCAGCTTGTTGATGTACCGGAACGGCTCACCGTGGGTGTTGCGGTGCGCGGCCAGACCGAAGTTGCCGGTCTTGTCCTGCGGCATCGCGGTCTTCAGCGCACCCTCGCCGTAGTGCCCGACCATGCCCTTGTCGAGGACCTTCTTGTTGCTGACGCCCTCGGCGATCGGCGCCACCACGTCCAGCTTGGGGATGTGCAGGATGGCGAAGCCCTGGCCGGGCTCGAAGACCCCGGGGGCACGCTTGCCGCTCGCCCAGTCCTTCTGGAGCGAACTGGCCTCGCTGCCGGCCTGGGCGTGCGCGCGCACGTTCGTCCACCACAGCTGGTAGGTGACGAAGAGCAGCATCAGCACACCGGTGGTGATGAACACCTCGCCTATCGCCCGGCTCGCCACGACCGCCGGACCGGGCTTGCGCAGCCGCTCCCGGCGACGCGCCTCCACCCGGGACAGGGGACGCCCCGACGCCCGGTTCCCCTGCGCCTCCTGGGCCGGAGTCTCCGGTGCCCCGCCGTGACGGCCACCGCGGCGCTTGGCGGCCTTTCTGCGGGCCGCTCGGCCGCCCCCTGGGACTCCCGTGGTGAGAGAGGCTGCCGTGCCCGCAGAAGCCGATATGGGGGGCGGATCGGGGATCCGCAGGGCGACGGTCTCCTCGTCGATCGGCGGGAGGTACGCCGTCGGCTCCCCGACCGGCGGAAGAAACGCCGTCTCCCCGTGCGCGCCGGATCCCCCGTACGACTGACCCCCGTACGGGGTATCGGTCTCGCGCTCGGGGCGCAGCGCGGTCACGCCGTGGCCCTGCCCACCACCGGGGCGAGCCCCGCCGACCTCGCCACGGCCCCCTGGTCACCGCATTCCACCAGCCAGTTGGCCAGCATCAGGTGCCCGTGCTCGGTCAGCACCGACTCGGGATGGAACTGCACGCCCTCGACCGGGAGTTCGCGGTGCCTGAGCCCCATGATGATCCCGTCGTGGGTGCGGGCGGTCACCTCGAGCTCGGCCGGGACCGTGGCCGGTTCCGCGGCGAGCGAGTGGTAGCGGGTCGCGGTGAACGGGGTCGGCAGGCCGGCGAAGACCCCCTTGCCCGCGTGCTCCACCAGCGAGGTCTTGCCGTGCAGCAGCTCGGGCGCCCGGTCCACCACACCGCCGTACGCCACCTGCATCGACTGCATGCCCAGGCAGACCCCGAAGACCGGGACGCCGGTCGCGGCGCAGTGCCGGACCATGTCCACGCAGACACCCGCCTGCTCCGGGGTGCCGGGGCCGGGCGACAGCAGGACGCCGTCGAAGCCGTCCTGGGCGTGCGCCGTCGACACCTCGTCGTTGCGCAGCACCTCGCACTCGGCGCCCAGCTGGTACAGGTACTGGACCAGGTTGAAGACGAAGCTGTCGTAGTTGTCGACGACGAGAATCCGCGCACTCACTGGTTGTCCACCGTCACATCGTTGAAGGGCAGCAGTGGTTCGGCCCAGGGGAAGACGTACTGGAACAGGACGTAGACCACGGCCAGGACCAGTACGAGCGAGATCAGCGCCCTCACCCACACGTTCCCCGGCAGATGCCGCCAGATCCAGCCGTACATGCCGTCCCTTCCGTTCCGCCACGGCACCAGAATCCCGCCGTACTGCACCAGACTAACGGCGCAGCGCCGCCGGTCTGCCTGCCTCCACAGGCTGTGTGGAGTCCAGATGCGCCCAGACGATCAGCCGATGACTGTGCCCCCACTCCGGATCGCACGTGGTCAGCGTGAGATAGCGCCCCGGACGCGTATACCCCGACTTACGTGGCACAGGGTCGATCACTTCAACGTCCGTCGGAACTGTTTTGTAAGGGCCTTTGTCGATCCGATACGTGAACCAGGTCGTCCCGTCGGTCAGGACGATCGCGTCACCCTTACGGAGCTCCGGGAAGTCGAGGAACGGGTCACCGTACGTACGCCGGTGGCCGGCGACCGCGAAGTTGCCCTGCCCGCCGAGCCGGGCCGTCCTGGCGTAGTGGGCGAGGCCCTTCTTCAGCACGTCGGTGCCGGTGCCCTCGAGGACCGGCTTGTTCCACGTGAAACCGAACCGCGGGATGTACATGATCGCGAAAGGCCTGCCGTAGTGGTACGCGGCGGGCCGGACCGCGACGGCGGAGGCCCGCGCCGTGGGGCGCACCGTGGCGCTGTCCGACCACTGCCTCTGTAACTGGTCGATCTGGTCGTGCATGACGCTGTCGGCCTTCACCCCGGTCCAGAACAGCACGTACGCGACGAAGAGCACGATGAGCGCGCCGACGGTGATGCAGAGCTCGCTGACGGTCCTGACGATCACGCGCACCGGCGGCTCCAGAAAGTGACGAGCTGCTTACTTCACGGGCTTCGCGTAGTGCAGGTCCACTGTGCCCGAGTAGCCCGGAAGAGTCACCGTCCCGTCCTCGGTGACTTTCCAGCCGAGGCCGTACACGTTGACGTACACCATGTAGTTCTGGATCGCCTCGGAGTCGGCGAGCGCCTGCTGCATCTTCGCCGGGTCCCCGACCGCCTGGATCTTGTACGGCGGCGAGTAGACCCGCCCCTGGAGGATCAGGGTGTTGCCGACACAGCGCACCGCGCTGGTGGAGATCAGCCGCTGGTCCATGACCTTGATCCCCCGGGCGCCGCTCTGCCAGAGCGCGTTCACCACGGCTTGCAGGTCCTGCTGGTGGATGACCAGGTAGTCGGGCTGCGGCTCGGGATAGCCGGGGAGCTTGGCGGTGGCGTTCGGCGGGGCGTCGTTGAGCGTGACCGTGATCGCCCTGCCGGTGAGTTTCCGGGTTCCCGCGTCCTTCTCCAGGCCGGTGAGCTTGTCGTCCTGGGCCTTGGTGGAGCCGTCGTCGCGCTCGGCGAGTTTCTCGTTGCCGTCGCGGGTGCTCGCGTTGGACTCGTCGAGCTCCTTGTTCTTGCGGCTGCGCTCCTGGATCAGGTCGGACAGCTTCAGCAGGTTGTCGTCCGAGCGGATGTCGGTGCCCTTGGCCGTGTTGAAGCTGGTGAAGAAGAGGAGACCGGCGAGGGCGAAGACGCCCACGGTGAGAATCCGCACCGGTCGGAAGCCCCGCCTGGGAGCCGGCCCGGAAGGAGGCCCGGAAGGCGTTGATCCGGTCGCGTTGGAGTCGGCAGAATTGCTCAACGTACCCTTATCTCCTTCGGCGCCGTAGAAGCACTACGCTAACGGACGCCCGGGGGAGCGCTCAGTGAGCCCTTACTGTCCCCTTGTACGCTGCCCCGAGCCCGACCCAGTTACCTGCGCGGCCACGCAGCGCATCGACAGGAGAGACCCTCGTGCCGAAGTCACGTATCCGCAAGAAGGCCGACTACACGCCGCCCCCGGCGAAGCAGGCGACCGCCATCAAGCTGAACAGCCGTGCCTGGGTCGCGCCGGTGATGCTGGCCATGTTCCTCATCGGACTGGCCTGGATCGTCGTCTTCTACGTGACCGACGGTTCGCTCCCCATCGACAGCCTCGACAACTGGAACATCGTCGTGGGCTTCGGCTTCATCGCGGCCGGCTTCGGCGTCTCCACCCAGTGGAAGTAGCCCGGCCGACAGCTCTCCCCAGGGCTGTTCGCTGAGTTATCCACAGCCCTGATCTGCTGTCCACACCCCCCTGGGGAAAAGACGACGATCTGTGGATAACCCATCAGCCATTGACGCCGGTACGACTACCACAACGTTCGCCGCCCACCCCTGTGCCCCCTGCCTGACCTGCGGAGACGCAGGTGAGTTACAGGGGGCACAGGTGTACGCGCACGTTGTGCACAAGATCGGCCACCGACTGTGGACAACGGTTCGGTATAGGTGCGGTGAGCCGCCGTGAACCAGGCTCAGGTGAGCTGTGCGGTCCTGATGACCGTGATCACCACTGTGACCAGCAGGACCAGTGCGCAGGTGCCGTACTGGACGAGGTTCCGCCGCTCGCGCGGGGCGTGCACCATCGCGTACCCGGTGATCACACCGGCGACCAGACCGCCGATGTGGGCCTGCCAGGCGATGCCGCCGCTGAACGTGAAGATGAGGTTGATCACCAGCAGGGCGATGATCGGCCGCATGTCGTAGTTGAGCCGGCGGATCAGCACCGCGGTCGCGCCGAAGAGGCCGAAGATCGCGCCGGACGCTCCGAGCGAGGGCTGGTTCTGGGCGGCGAGCAGGTAGCTGAGGGCGCTGCCGGCCAGGCCGGAGACGAAGTAGAGCGTGAGGTAGCGGGCACGGCCGAGGGCCGCTTCCAGGGGGCCGCCGATCCACCACAGGCTGAGCATGTTGAACACGATGTGCATGTAGTTCGAGCTGTCATGCAGGAACATCGCGGTCAGCATCCGGTAGTACTGGCCCTGCGCGACGCCCTCGACATCGCCGAACTGCGGGAACCAGGCCTGCCCGATCAGATCGAAGCGGTTGGTGAAGCTGTCCCCTACGGAGAGCTGGACCAGGAAGATCGCGATGTTGACGCCGATCAGGATCTTGGTGAGCAGCCTGGGGTCGGCGGTGACGGTACCGCCGGCGAGGGTGCGCGGCCGGGAGGCGGCGGCCGGCGGGCCGCTCTGGCCGGCGGTGGTGCCGCGGACGCACTCGGGGCACTGGAAGCCGACGGAGGCGCTGACCATGCACTCGGGGCAGATGGGGCGCTCGCAGCGGGTGCAGTGCACGCCGGTCTCCCGGTCCGGGTGCCGGTAGCACTTGGGCAGGCTGTGCGCGTCGTGCGTGCTGCCTGCCGCCTGGTCCTCCATGGGGTCCCCTCGTTCGTCGTGGGCGACATTGTGCCCCGCACATCCTTACGGACGGGCGGGGCGTTTGGTTCCCTTCGGAGCTCCGTACCGGCCGCTCAGCCCTCGCGCTTCTCGATGACGACGGTCTCCAGGACCACGTCCTTCACCGGCCGTTTGTTGGGCCCGGTGACCGGGACGGCGGCGATGGCGTCCACGACCTTCTGGCCGGCCGCGTCGGTGACCTCGCCGAAGATGGTGTGCTTGCGGTTGAGGTGGGGAGCGGGGTTGACCGTGATGAAGAACTGGGAGCCGTTGGTCCGGGGTCCGGCGTTGGCCATGGCGAGCAGGTAGGGGCGGTCGAAGCGCAGCTCTACGTGGAACTCGTCCTCGAACTTGTAGCCGGGGCCGCCGAGGCCGTTGCCGAGCGGGTCGCCGCCCTGGATCATGAAGCCGCTCATCACCCGGTGGAAGAGGGTGCCGTCGTACAGCCGGTTCGTGGAGACCTCGCCGGTTCCCGGGTGGGTCCACTCACGCTCACCCTGCGCCAGCTCGACGAAGTTGCTGACCGTCTTCGGCGCGTGGTTCGGGAAGAGCCGGACCTCGATGTCGCCGAGGCTGGTCCTCAGGGTGGCGTACAGCTGCTCGGCCACGATCCGCCTTCCGTCGTGCTCGCGTGTGCGCGGGGTTCGGCCCCACGTTGGATGTGACGCGACGATCCTCGCACGGTACGGCGGCCGCGGAGCCCGTCGGCCGCCTCCTGGCGGACATCCTCACCAATCGCTTGCGGAAACCCGGCGGAGTCCCCGTCGCACGGGAGCGTGGGGAGCCGATCCGTGGCATTGTCGTCGGCAAGCCCCTCTTAGCTCTGGTTGCACCCGTATGCCCGTCCTCGCGCGCCGCTCGGCCCGTCGGCAGGCATGATCCGTAAAAGGGTGGAAAGTCGAATTACCGTACGCCACCGAGGAGGAGGAAAACCCGTGACCCGCAAAGAGAGCGTGCGCGCCGCGACCAGCTCGGCGAAGGACAGCGTGCGGCACGCCGCGGAAGTGGTGGCGCCCTACGCCGACACGGCCAAGGAGCGTGCCGCGTACTACGCGCAGGAGGCACGCGTACGGCTCGCGCCCGTGGTGTCGCAGGCCGCTGAGCAGGCCCGCGTCCAGTACGACGCCCGTCTCGTGCCCCGTCTGGAACAGGCCCGTGCCCATGTGCCACCGATGGTGGACCAGGCCGCGCACGACGCCGCCGACCTGACGCGTAAGGCCGCCCGGCAGGCCGCCGACTACTCACGTCCGAAGATCGAGCAGGCTGTGGCGGCGGCCGGGCCGGTCCGCGAGGAGGCCACCACGCGGGGCGCCGCCGCGCTGGCCGCGCTGCGCGGCAACGTATCGGCCGAGCAGATCGAGAAGCTGTCGCGCCGCAACGCACGGCGCTCGGTGTACGGCCGGGTGTTCAGGGCGCTCGTGGTGGCCGGCGCGGCGGCCGGTGCGGCCTTCGCCGCGTGGAAGTGGTGGGACAAGCAGGCCAACCCGGACTGGCTGGTCGAGCCGCCCGCCGCGACGGAGGTCCCGGAGGCGGGCCGCCTCGACTCGGTGGACGGGACCTCTCCCCTCGACCCCGAGGTCCAGGCCAAGGAGGCGGAGGAGGGCGCGTCCCCGGACGATCAGCGCTGACTCGTCCCGCCACGGTGTTTCACGTGAAACGGCCTGTGGACACACCTGAACACGAAGAACCCCTCTGACCCGCTTTTACGCAGGTCAGAGGGGTTTTTTGTGGAGCCTAGGGGAGTCGAACCCCTGACATCCGCCATGCAAAGACGGCGCTCTACCAACTGAGCTAAGGCCCCGTACGGGAAGCGACCGGCCGAGCGGGAGGTCCGCCGGTCGGTGCCGCACACCAGAGTACCGGGTCACCCCCCGTACCTCGCAAAAAGATTGGGGGTCCCCGCAGATGACCACTCTCCGTAAGATGCTCGACGAGGTTCGCTGTAGCGAACCGTGGTTTTTTTGGGGAAGCGATGGGGAGACGCAATGGACGCCGCACAGCAGGAAGCCACCGCCAGAGCGCGGGAGCTACAGCGGAACTGGTACGGAGAGCCGTTGGGGGCGCTCTTCCGTAAGCTCATCGACGACCTGGGGCTCAACCAGGCTCGTCTGGCGGCGGTCCTCGGACTGTCCGCGCCCATGCTGTCGCAGCTGATGAGCGGCCAGCGGGCGAAGATCGGCAACCCGGCCGTGGTCCAGCGGGTGCAGCTGCTCCAGGACCTGGCGGCCCAGGTGGCCGACGGCAGCGTGAGCGCGGCCGAGGCGACCGAGCGCATGGACGAGATCAAGAAGTCCCAGGGGGGCTCGGTGCTCAGCAACACCACGCAGACGACGAGCGGTTCGGGAGCGCCGACGGTCAAGCGGGTGGTCCGCGAGATCCAGTCGCTGCTGCGTTCGGTGGCCGCCGCGGGGGACATCATCGACGCCGCCGACACGCTCGCGCCGACCCACCCGGAGCTCGCGGAGTTCCTCCGGGTGTACGGCGCCGGCCGCACCTCGGACGCGGTCACGCACTACCAGTCGCACCAGAGCTGAGCCTCGGCCCGGTACACCGGAGGGGGTCCGGTGCACCGGGCGGGACGCGGTCCTGGCGTGGGGGTCACACGAGAGGGGTCGTATCGCTCATCCGGGGGAAGCAAGGGGGGTAGCGGGCACGGGGGTTGCCGGGGGGACTCGAGGGGGAGGGCTGCGGGCAGTCATGGGTGAGGTCTTCGCGGGCCGGTACGAACTGGCCGACCCGATCGGTCATGGCGGAGTGGGCGCCGTCTGGCGTGCCTGGGACCACCGGCGCAAGCGCTACGTGGCGGCCAAGGTGCTCCAGCAGAGCGACGCCCACGCGCTGCTGCGTTTCGTGCGGGAGCAGGCGCTGCGCATCGACCATCCCCATGTGCTGGCACCGGCCAGCTGGGCCGCCGACGACGACAAGGTCCTGTTCACGATGGACCTGGTCGCCGGCGGCTCGCTGGTCCACCTCGTGGGGGACTACGGTCCGCTGCCCCCGTCGTTCGTCTGCGTCCTGCTCGACCAGTTGCTCTCCGGTCTCGCGGCGGTGCACGCGGAGGACGTGGTCCACCGGGACGTCAAGCCCGCCAACATCCTGCTGGAGGCCACCGGCACCGGCCGTCCCCGGCTGAGACTGTCCGACTTCGGCATCGCGATGCGGCTCGGCGAGGCCCGGCTGACCGAGACCAACCTCGTGGTCGGTACGCCGGGTTACATCGCCCCCGAGCAACTCCTGGGCGCAGAGCCCGATTTCACGGCCGACCTGTTCGCCGTGGGCCTGGTCGCCCTGTATCTCCTCGAAGGCGCCAAGCCCGACGCCAAGGCGCTCGTCCAGTACTTCGCCGAACACGGCACCCCGGGTGCCCCCAAGGGCATCCCCGATCCGCTCTGGCAGGTCGTCGCCAGTCTCCTCCAGCCGGACCCCCGCGCGCGCTTCCACACGGCCACCGGAGCCCGCAGGGCGCTCGCCGAGGCCAGGGAGCTTCTCCCGGAGACGGACGCGGACGACGAGTCGATCGAGATCTTCGACCAACTGGGGCCCCTGCCCGAGGGATTCGGACCGTCGGGCCCGACCAGGCCCGCTTCCGGGGTGGATGCGCGGCGGGGGGCGGCGAGTACGGGCCCGAGCCCCAGCCCGGGTTCAGACACGAGGACGGGAACGACGTACACGACAGGTCCGGGAACGCCGTCGTATCGCGCCCCCGCCTCCGCGGAGTCCCGGCCCGGGACGGGCGACCCGGACGCTCCGCCTGCCGCCGGTACCGGTCAGGTTCCCGTCTCCATGTCCGACACCGGCAGCTTCCGCCTCCCCCCACCGCAGGCGCCGACGCCCCCCACGCCGTCCGCCGGTCAACAGCCCCAGCCACAGCCCCTGCCGCAGGCACAGCCGCAGGCACAGCCCTTGGATGAGCAGCAGCCGCTGGTCCAACCGCAGTCCCTGCCCCTGCCTCTGCCCCCGTCGCACCCTCGACCGGAGCAGCCGGCCGTCACGCCCTGGCCTCCGGCGCAGCCGCTCCCCCCGGCCCGCACACCGGACGCCGACGGGACCACCGCCACCTACACCGCCCGTGACCGCCCGAGTCCGCCGCCGGCCACCCGGACACACGGCCGGCGTCGGCGGCGGGTGCGGCGGGCCGGTCCGCCGGCGAGGGCCGCGGTCCCGATCCTGCTTCTCGCGCTGGCCTGTTACGCCGTGGGTTTCTGGGCGTTGGCCCGGGTCTGAGCGCGCCTGGCGGTCAGGGTCCACACGCCCAGGACGAGCAGCAGCGCCGTCCCCGTGCCGATCCCGGCGACCGCGAGCGCCCGCATCGCCGGGTCGTCGCCGCCGGCCGCGCCGACGAGGTCTCCCCGGTCCGCCGCCGGCGCGTCGAAGACGTCCTTCGGTACCGGTGAACCGGCGTACGCCGGGCCGGAGTCCGGGGTGCCGTCGACCCGGATCCGGAGGGTCACACCGTACGGTCCCTGCCCGAAGGTGTCCGCTGTCTGCCCGGTGAGATGGACGACGAGGTAGTAGGCGCCGGCGAAGCGGACGGCGTTCTCCTCGCCGGAGACGGCGTACCGGTTGGCGTAGGTCACCGGTGGCAGCGGGTCGAGGGAGGACGACTTCTGGGTGCCGTCGTAGCCGAGGGAGAGGTCGTCGACGTAGCCGCGGACGGGGTTGTAGAGGGAGAGGTTGAGCGCGGCACTGACGTAGCCGTGGGCGTCGCCGCTGGTGCTGCCCAGGTCCACGGTGGCGTGGAGCTGCTGTCCCCAGTCGACCGGGACGGCGTAGTAGAGGGTCTGGCCGGGGGTGATGTCGGTCCCCCAGACGCCCTCGCCGAGGGTGCGGGCCGTGCTGAAGCCGGCGCCCCCGGTGCGGCGGCGGGGGTCGCCGGTGAGGGGTCGGGGTGACGCGGAGTTCCAGGACTGCGGCGCGGTGGTGGCGGCCGCTCTGGCCAGGGCGGGTTCGGTGACGGGCGCGATCTCCAGGTCCCAGCTGCCCGGGGTCGTGGTCTTCGAGCCGGTCACGAGCCGTTCGACGACCACGTAGTAGGTGCCCGCGTCCTGGCACAGCGCCCGGCCCGCGTCCCGTCGTCCCACCGCGGTGACCGGCCGGGGGCTCAGTCCGGCGCCGAAGCGGGCGCCCTGGTAGTCACAGGAGGTCCCGTTGGCGTTCTCGACGGAGACCGCGATGCCGTCGCTCGCGGAGACGGTGGCGTCGGCGGGCGGCACGGCGGTGACGGGGACGTAGGCCGTGTCGGCGGCGGGCAGCTCCAGGCGGTAGTAGCGTGCGCCCTTGTCCGGGAGGCTGCTGCGGTAGACGGTGCCGGGCTCCAGCGGTACCGCGTCCGCGGTGCCGGTCGCCCCGCGGACGGTGCGGGCGTGCGCGGCGAAGGCGTATCCGCTGCCCCCGTCCGCCATGGCCGAGGGGGCCGGCAGCAGCGCCGTCAGCAGCACGGCGGGTGCGAGGACGGCCGGCGTCCCCCGCGGGAGCAGGCGGGCCAGGCACGCCGTCCACCGGAGGGCGCCGGCCGTACGGTCACCCCGCCGTCCCGCCGTACGCAACCGCAGTATCACGCGCGCCCCCAGCCGTCGCTCGCCCGCCGTCGAAGTTCCGGACGGGGCCCATACTGCCCCGCGCGCCCCCGCGCCACCCGGGGATCCGTACGACCGTCCGAAACACCCGCCGTGCGGGTGTCGCCCTGGGGAACGCAAAACCCCGACCGCTACGGCGGCCGGGGTCTCAGTGTCGTCTGCTGTCGGTAGTACTCACGAACCCGTGGGCACGGAGTCAGTCGCCTCCGTCCACAGATCCTGCTCGGCGCGATCCGCCTGGATCTGGCGGTACACGAGGAGCCCGCCGATGGCGGCCAGTGCGACCAGGAGAAGCTTCTTCACCGCGCGACCTCGTCTCTTCCTTGACGTAGGGGACCTCTGGCGCCCGACTATACACACCGGCCGAGACCGATCGGTGACCTGGCGCCGGGCCCCAACTCCGGCCCGTCGCAAGGCGTTGCACGGGACGGCGCCGTTCCGATCGGAGGGTGATCACACCCCCACGGACGGTTACTTTGCTCCGCTCTCGCCGGGTTTCAGAGGTTTTCCGACCTTCGTGCGCCCATACGGGTGGTGTTCATCTGAACATCGACGCGCCACGGGTCGAGGTCCCCCACTTCGCGATCCCCATACACATCATGAGGAAAGTACGCAAATCGCCCAACCCGAAAGTGAGGGGCCATGGCCGGGAACGCCAAGGTCATGAAGCTGTGGACCGCCATCGTCACCGCATTCCTCGCGCTGTTCACGGCGCTCGGATTCGTCGCCGCCACCACCGCCACCGCCGTACCGGGGACCGAGGCCCCGCGCAACAGCAGCGGTGACGACCACGACAAGGGCACCGACCGGGTGATGATCCCGGCACAGACCCACTGGCTCTGGTCCCATGCCAGGTCACTGCCCCCCACGATGAAGCAGCGCATCCGGGCCGAGGCCCACGGAAAGTCCCCCAGCTGCCGGCACCGGCCCCTCGACGGCACCGAGTCGGAGACCACGGACGACCACCCCGCCGCCCCGCTCGACTGCTGAGCCGCACGGACAGTCCAGACGCAACGGCGCAAGGGCGACTTGCGTACGTACCAGCGCCTACTGCGACTCAGACCCGCGGCCGGGAACCGGCCGCGGGCCTTCGCACACCACCCCCGCACACCGCCCGCATCCCCCGTGCGGAACCACTCGACCCGTCGACTCCTGCTGAGGAGTCGTAGGCTGGCTCCGTGCCCAAGGCCTACGAGGAGATCGCCGACGATCTCCGCCGGTCCATCAGGGACGGCGAACGCAAGCCCGGCGGCCGGCTGCCCTCCGAGGCGGAGCTGGCCCGGCACTACGGCCGGAGCGTGCCGACGGTCCAGAACGCGCTGCGCCTGCTGGGCGCCGAGGGTCTGATCGACAGACGGCACGGCAGCGGCACCTTCGTGCGCCGCCCCCGCACCCGCGCGATCCGTGACAACGGCCGGTACCAGTGGGAGAAGGACCGCGCCCGGATGCCGGAGGCGACCCGGGCCCAGACCGGCGCCACCGAGCACGACACCGGCCTGGTCCTCGACGACCTGGTCTTCTTCGCCCGGTACCGCGAGCTCACCGCGCCCACGGACCTCGCCGACGCGTTCGGGGTGCCCGAGGGCACCGTTCTCCTGGAGCGCACCTACCGCACCCGGCACACGGCCGAGACCGCCCCCTTCAGCCTGGTGACCTCCTACCTCGTCCGTGACCTGGTCGCGGCGAACCCGGCTCTCCTGGACGAGACCAGGGAACCCTGGCCTGGCGGCACCCAGCACCAGCTGCACACCGTCGGCATCGAGGTCGACCGCGTCGAGGAGCGCTGCACCGCCCGCCCGCCGACGCCCGAGGAGGCCCGCGAGCTGGACCTGCCGGCCGGCACCTCGGTGATCGTGCTGCGCAAGACGTCGTACGACACCCGGGACCGTGTCGTGGACGTCACCGCGGTCACGCTCCCCGGCGACCGCACCGAACTGCTGTTCACGACCCGTCTGGAAAGGTGGTGAGCGCGGCCGTGAGCGGGCCTGTCCGGGTCGTCACCGTCGTCACCGCGGTCCATGCCCCCGCGGCCCGTTTCCTGCCGGACGCCTACCGGTCCCTGTGCGGGCAGCGGCTGCCGGCCGGCTGGCAGTGGCGGTGGCTGATCCAGGAGGACGGATACGGGGACGAGGTCCGTCCGTACGTCCCCGACGACGCCCGGGTGTCGTTCCGGCAGGGCCGTCCGGGCGGCCCCGGAGTCGCCCGCACCATCGCCCTGGCGCGCGCCGAAGGGCCGTACGTCAAGATCCTCGACGCCGACGACCAGCTGCCGGAGGGGGCGCTGGCCCGTGATCTGGCGGCGCTGGAGGCCGACCCCGGTATCGGCTGGTCCACCGCACGCGCCCTCGACCTGCTGCCCGACGGTACGACGGCGGGTTTCCCCGGCGACCCCGACGAGGGCCCGATCGAGCGCGGCGTGGTGCTGGACTTCTGGACGGCGAACGACTTCCGGGCCCAGGTCCACCCGGCGACCCTCTGCGTCCGCCGGGAGCTGCTGCTCGCCCTCGGCGGCTGGATGGCGTTGCCGGCCTCCGAGGACACCGGGCTGCTGCTCGCGCTGAACGCGGTGAGCCGGGGCTGGTTCTCGGCCCGGGTGGGGCTGCTGTACCGCAAATGGGAGGGCCAGGTCACCGGCCAGTCCGCACACACCGACCCGGCGGAGCGGGAGGCCCGCATGGCGGTGGTGGCGGCCCGGGCCCGAGCGCTGGCGGACTACAAGTGGCAGTACCCGCCGGCTTACTAGCGGCCAGGACGGCGTCGGCTACCAGCGGCCAGGGCGAGGTGTCCGACGTACCAGCGGCTGGGGCGAGGCGTCGTACCAGCGGCTGGGGCGAGGCGTCGTACCAGCGGCTAGGGCAGGGTCGTCGCGTCCACCCTGGAGAACACCAGGTCGCTCTCCTGTGTCACCGGTCCCTCCCAGCGCACCGGCACCACCGGCTCGCCGTGCAGGGCGCGGGGGTAGCTGTCGGCCGCGTAGCTGTTGGCGAGCCGGTAGACGTGGTAGCCCGCGTCGGTCATGGTGCGCAGCAGGTCGTCGGCCGAGTCGCCGAGCTGGGCCATCCGCTCAGGGGTGACCTCGACGGTGATCTCGGCGTCCGGCCGCAGCTTCTCCAGCAGCGGGGCGAGCCCGCGTACCACCGCGCCCTCGGCGCCCTCCACGTCGATCTTGACGACCCGGGCCGTCTCGATCTCCTCCGGCAGCAGCAGTTCGGGCAGGGGAACGGCCTCGATGTCGAAGGTGGACTCGGCGGGTCCGTCCCACGGCACGATGCTGTTGGCACCCATGTTCCGGGAGCTGACGAGCACGAAGGTGAGGGTGCGGTGGCTGTCGGAGACGGCGGCGTTGACCGCGCGGATGTTCCGGCAGCCGTTGAGCGCGCTCTGCTGCCGCAGCCGTCGGTGGAAGGCGGGGGAGGCCTCCACGGCGACCACCCGGCCCCGCGGGCCGACCAGCCGGGAGGCGAGGACGCTGAAGACGCCGATGTTGGCGCCGACGTCGACGAAGCAGTCCCCGGGCGCCAGCCGGCCGCGCAGCCAGCGGGTCATGTGCGGCTCCCACACCCCGAACAGGTACAGGTAGCGCTGGATGAGGTCCTGGGTGTCGACGGCGAACCGGTCGCCGGAGAGCGTCTCCACGACCCGCCGGCGGGGGTGGTCGCGCAGGTACGCGTTGAGCACGCGGGCGGCGCGGGCCTTGCCCCACGGACCGGGGAGGTCGCGGACGTAGCGGCGGCCGAACGTGGCCAGGAGGTCGGTGAGTTCCGTGCCGGTGCTGCTCATCCGTTAGTCAGTGACCCTCTTGCCGTCGATCCGGATCGCCTGGGACGGGCAGCGCTCGGCGATGTCCCGGAGCAGTTCGTCGTCCACGGACTCCCCGTCCCGCCCGGACCCGGCATCCTGCCCGGGCTCCCCGTCCCGTCCGGTCCCCGCGTCCGTTCCGTTCTCCGCGCGTCCGGGCAGGACGAAACCGTACCCGTCCGCGAAACCGAACACAGCGGGTGCCCGGAAGGCGCACTCACCCGACCCGTAACAGACGTCGGCATCGACGGAGACCCTCATGCCGACTCCCCTGCCCACCGGACGGCCCGCTGAACCGGCCGGGTCAGGCGAAGGGCAGTTCCAGCATCCGGATGGCGTTGCCGCGCAGCAGCTTGTAGGCAACCTCGGGGTCCAGGCCGCCCACGTGTTCCTCGGCCACCCGCCTGGTCTCCGGCCAGGTCGAGTCGACGTGCGGGTAGTCCGTCTCGAAGGTCGCGTTGTCCACCCCGACGGTCTCGATCGCCTCGATGCCGTGTTTGTCACGGAAGAAGCAGCAGAAGATCTGCCGGTAGTAGTACGTCGACGGCGGCTCCGGGATCAGGTCCTTGACCCCGCCCCAGGCCCGGTGCTCCTCCCAGACGTCGTCGGCGCGCTCCAGGGCGTACGGGATCCAGCCCATCTGGCCCTCGCTGTAGGCCAGCTTGAGCCGGGGGAACTTCACCAGGACCCCGGAGAAGAGGAAGTCCATCATCGAGGCCATGGCGTTGTTGAAGCTCAGCGAGGCCTGCACGGCGGGCGGGGCGTCCGGGGAGGCCGCCGGCATCTGGGAGCTCGACCCGATGTGCATGTTGACGACCGTGCCGGTCTCCTCGCAGACCGCGAAGAACGGGTCCCAGTAGCCGGAGTGGATGGACGGCAGGCCGAGATAGGTGGGGATCTCGCTGAAGGTGACCGCGCGGACGCCCCGCGCCGCGTTGCGCCGGATCTCGGCGACGGCCAGGTCGATGTCCCACAGCGGGATCAGGCACAGCGGGATCAGCCGGCCGCCGCTGTCCCCGCACCACTCCTCCACCATCCAGTCGTTGTAGGCGCGGACGCAGGCCAGGGCGACCTCCTTGTCCTCGGCCTCGGCGAAGGTCTGTCCGCAGAACCGGGGGAAGGTCGGGAAGCAGAGGGAGGCCTCGACATGGTTGATGTCCATGTCCTTGAGGCGCTCCTTGGGATCCCAGCAGCCGGGGCGCATCTGCTCCCGGGTGATGCCGTCGAGCGTCATCTCGTCCCGGGAGAAGCCGACGGCCGCGATGATCCGCTTGTACGGGAAGAGCAGGCCCTCGTACTCCCACCAGTCGGTGATCTGGCCCTCGGGGTCGGTGGTGAACCGGTACTTGCCGCCGACGTAGGCGAGTTCGCCGATGCCGGCGGTGAAGGGCCTGGGCCCCTTGTCCCGGTACTTGCCCGGCAGCCACCTCTCAAAGAGGTGCGCGGGCTCGATCACGTGGTCGTCCACGCTGATCACCCTGGGCAGATCCCGGGTGCCGGTCGCGTCGTCTGCCATGCCTACCCCCTGCTGCCTGCGGAGTCCCAGAAAAATCTGACGGCCCATCAGATAAGGCGTCGGCATTCAGGCTAGGCCCGCAAGCCGGTACCAGCAAGGGCCGCCGGACCCCTTGCGACCCGCGCCGCCTTCCGCTGAACTGACGGATCGTCAGGTACATGCAGGGATCCGGGGAGGGTGCGGAATGCGATCAGCCTTGCTGAGCGGTGCCGAATGGTTCGCGGTGCTCCGCATCGGGCTCGGCCTGTGGTGGCTGGAGAGCTGGCGGCACAAGGACAAGAAGCAGTGGTTCGGCGGCGGGGGCATCAGGTGGGCCGCCGGTGTCGCGGAGAAACACCGCTGGCCGGTGGTCCGGCGGGGCTTCGACACCGTCGTGGCGCCCCGGCCCCGGCTGATGGCCCACGTGGTGGCGTACGCGGAGCTCGCTCTGGGCCTCGGCCTGATCGCCGGATTCCTCACGCCGATCGCGCTGGTGGCCGGGTTCCTGCTCAACCTGATCTACCTGGTCCTCATGATCCACGACTGGGCGGAACAGGGACAGAACCTGATGATGGCCCTGATCTCGCTGACCGGCCTGTTCGCGATCAGCTGGCAGACCTGGTCCCTGGACGACGCACTGGGCCTGTTCGGCTGACCGGCGCATCAGCCCGAAGGGCGCGCTGGGGGTCCCCCGGCCGAAGGCCGGACGAGGAACTGCGCGACCAGCCGCAACGCACCCCCAGCGACCCACCGCCCCACTGTCCCGCCATCCCACCGCCCCGCCGCCCCACCGTCCCGCCGTCCCGCCGTCCCGCCGTCCCGCCGTCCCGCCGTCCCGCCGTCCCGCTACGACCCTGTCAGCGAGGAGACACCCATGACCACCTCCGCGGCAGACACCCTCAGAAAACTGCACGCGGCCCGCGCCCGCAGCGCATACGAACGCGCGGCAGCCACCTGCCACCACGCGGGAGTCACCCCCGACGCGGCCCAGACCGTCCCGACGACCCCCGTCGGCCGGGCCGCGAACGCACTGCGGCTCTCGGCCCAGTCCCTCACCACCCTGGACGGCGCCGAGGCGGACCCGGCGGCAGCCGCCCGCTGCGCCCGCAACGCCGCCGCCGCCGCGGCACTGGCCGCACAGGTCGCCGGAACCCTGGACGACAGCCCCGCCGCGACCACGGCCCTGCGCGCCGCCCTCACCGCGTCCCAGGCGGCCGCGAAGGCGGCCGGCGGTATGGCGGCGGGACAGGACTCCGCGCTGAACGCGGCGGCCGACGAGGCGGAGGAACACGCGACGGAGACGGCACGCGCGGCAGGCTGGACACGACACTGAGGTCACCGGCGGTCCGGCGGAGCCGCGTCCCGCCGGGCGGCGGCACGCGGTTTCCCGTGCCGTTCGGCGCCGGTCCCTCCCCACGTGGGGACCGGCGCCGAACGGCGCGGGTGGCGTCGGGCGAAGGTGACCGAGAACGTGCGGTGCCGTGAACTGTCTCAGCCACTGCTGAGCTGGTCGGCCCGTCGGGCGACACCCGATTACCGCGTTGCTGAGGCGAAATCCTGCCAGCCCAGGCCCGGATCTGAGGAGGCCACGACATCCGGCTCAGGGCTTCACCGCAGGTCAGCCGTATAAAGTGAGTTTTCCGGTCCGGATGTCCAGCAGCGGGGGAAGTAAGGGGTGGAGCGCCTTGGGTCCCGACGCTGGGGCACGCACAGCCTTCGCGGAACGTCTCGCGCTGCTGTACAAGGAGGCCGGCAATCCTCCGCTCAAACGCGTCGCGGAGGCGGTCGACCGGCTGCATCGCATGGACGAGCGGGGGCGGGCCGTACGGGTCTCCGCCCAGCGGATCAGCGACTGGCGGCGGGCGAAGAACGTCCCCGCGCAGTTCGCCGCGCTCTCCGCCGTACTCCACGTCCTCATCCCGCAGGCCCGCCGCTCCCAGCCGACGCCGGTCTCTCCCGGCCTGTACGAGCTGCCCCACTGGCAGAAGCTGTGGGAGCGGGCCCTGGCCGACCCGGTCGCCGAACCACCCGTGCCGGAAGCGGCCGAGGAGGCGGAGGCACCGCCGGTCGACAGCGTCTGCCCGTACCGCGGTCTGGCCTCCTACCGTCGTGAGGACGCCCGCTGGTTCTTCGGCCGGGAACGCAGCACCGACGCCCTGGTCGCCCAGCTCCGCTCGGTACGGACGGCCGGCGGCCTGGTCATGCTGGTCGGCGCCTCGGGCGCGGGGAAGTCCTCACTGCTGAACGCCGGCCTGGTCACCGCGTTGCAGCAGGGCGCCCTGGACGGTGACGCGAGCGGCCCCCGCGAGATCCTTCAGCTCGTCCCGGGCGCGGACCCGGTGAAGGAGCTGACCCGCCGGATACCCCAGCTGGCCGAGCTGGCGGACCCGGACGACCCGGACGCCGTCCGGGAAGCGGTCAGGAACTGGGCTCGGAAGCCGATAGGCGATGTTTCACGTGAAACATCCCCCTCGCCCGCCGCCCCGCCCCGTCCGGTCCTGATCGTGGACCAGTTCGAGGAGACCTTCACCCTCTGCGCCGACGAGGCGGACCGGCGCACCTTCGTCCAGCTCCTGCACTCGGCCAGCACCCCCGCCCCCTCCGGCCGGCCGGCCCCCGCCCTGGTCGTCCTCGGTATCCGTGCCGACTTCTACGAGCAGTGCCTCGGCTACCCGGAGCTCGCCGACGCGCTCCAGCACCGGCACATGGTGCTCGGCCCGCTGACCACCGCCGAACTGCGCGAGGCCGTGACCGGTCCGGCCAGGGCGGTGGGTCTGGAACTGGAGTCGGGCCTGCCCGAACTGATCGTCCGTGAGGTGAGTGCCGACGGCCCGCGCGGCGCCCACGACGCCGGTGTCCTGCCGCTCCTCTCCCACGCCCTGCTCGCCACCTGGCAGCGCCGCAAGGGCGGCCGGCTGACCCTGGCCGGCTACCGGTCGGCCGGGGGCATCCAGGGTGCCGTCGCCGCGACCGCCGAACGCGCCTGGTCCGGGCTCGACCCGGCCGCCCGGACCGCCGCCCGGCTGCTCCTGCTCCGTCTGGTGCGGCTCGGCGAGGACACCCAGGCCACCCGCAGACGCGGCACCCGCCGCCAGCTGGCCGCCGAGTCCACCGACCCGAACAAGACCGAGGAGTCCCTCGAAGCCCTGGTCCGGGCCCGGCTGGTGACACTGGACGCGGACACCGTGGAGATCACCCACGAGGCCCTGCTGCACGCCTGGCCCCGGCTACGGGAGTGGCTGGACGAGGACCGCAACGGCAACCTGCTGCGCCAGCGGCTGGAGGAGGACGGCCGGGCCTGGGACGACTCACACCACGACTCCGCGCTGCTCTACCGGGGTTCACGGCTCGAGCAGGCCCACACCTGGGCGAAGTCGGCCGGTGACACCTCCCTGACCCGCAGCGCGGTGGAGTTCCTGGCCGCCTCGGTCCGGCTGCGCCGGCGCACGGTCTGGCTCAGCCGGGCCGCGGTGTCGGCGCTGGTCGTGCTCGCGGTCCTGGCCGCGGGTTCCGCGGTGATCGCCCGGCAGCAGCGGGACGACGCGGTGTTCGAGCAGGTCATCGCGGAGGCCGACCGGTTCCAGTACTCGGACCCGTCGCTCTCCGCCCAGCTGGACCTGGTCGCGCACGGCCTGCGCCGGGACGACGAGGGCGCCGGCAACCGCCTGATATCGATCGTGAACGCGCCCCTGGCCACACCTCTCCTCGGTCACACCGGCGCCGTCTACCTGACCTCCTTCAGCCCCGACGGCAAGCTGCTGGCGACCGCCGCCTACGACCGCACGGTACGGCTGTGGGACGTCAGCGACCCGACCCGGCCCGAACCCCTGGGCAAGCCACTGCGCGGCCACACCAGCTGGGTCTCCAGCGCGGTCTTCAGCCCGGACGGCCGCACCCTGGCCAGTGCCGGAGACGACGGCACCGTACGCCTGTGGGACATCTCCGACCCGACGCACCCCACTGCCCTGGCCGCCCCCCTGACCGGCCACGACGGCACCATCTACCTGGCCGCGTTCAGCCCGGACGGCCGCACCCTGGCCACCGCCGACGAGGACCGCACCGTACGCCTGTGGGACGTGCACGACCCACGCCGGCCGGCCTCGCTGGGCACCCTCACCGGCCACACCGAGGCCGTACGCTCCATCGCGTTCAGCCCGGACGGCCACACGCTCGCGGCCGGCAGCGACGACAACTCGATCCTGCTCTACGACGTGTCCGACCCACGGCACCCCGGACGCGTCGGCGCTCCGCTGCTCGGACACTCCATGACCGTGCACTCCGTGGCCTTCAGCCCGGACGGCCGGACCCTGGCCAGCGGCAGCAAGGACGACACCGTACGGCTGTGGGACGTCTCCGACCGGACCCACGCCAAGGCCCTCGGCGGTCCGCTCACCGGCCACACCGGGCCCGTCTGGTCGGTGGCCTTCAGTCCCGACGGCTCCATGCTCGCTGCGGGCAGCGCGGACTCCACGGCCAGCCTGTGGAACGTCGACAACCCGGCGTTCCCCTCCCAGGTGGGCGAGCCGCTCGCGGGCAGCAGCGGCGAGATGTACGCCGTCGGCTGGAGCCCGGACGGCCACACCCTCGTCACCGGCAGCGGTGACGGCAAGGTGCGGCTCTGGTCGGTCCCGGGAGCGGACATGATCGGCGAGTCGGGGACGTTCAGCCCGGACGGGCGGGTCCTGGCCACCGGGGGCGGCGACAGCCGGATGAGGCTGTGGAACATCACGGACCCGGCCCGGCCCACGGCGCTCGGGGAGCCGTTCCGGACCGGGTGGCGGGACCTGCGCTCGATGGTGTTCACCCGCGACGGCCGCACCCTGGTCATCCTGACCGGCGAGAACAACGTCAACTGGGTGCAGCTGTGGAACGTCTCCGACCCCGCGCACCCCGCGCAGTACGGCAGACCGGTCCGGCTGGACACCCGCTACGCAGGCGCCGAGGCACTGGCTCTGAGCCCCGACGGGCACACCGTGGCCGCCGACTACGACGACCGCACGGTGCAGCTCCTGGACATCTCCGACCCGGCCCGGCCCAGGCGCCTCGGCGAACCCCTCAAGGGCCACACCGGGTACGTCAACGCGCTCGTCTTCAGCCCGGACGGCCGGACCCTGGCCAGCGGCAGCGCGGACGGCACCGTCCGCCTGTGGGACGTCTCCGACCCGGCCTCGGCCAAGTCCCTGGGCAGCCCCCTCACGGGACACCTGGGCCCGGTCAACACCCTGGGCTACAGCCCCGACGGGCACACCCTGGCCAGCGGCAGCGACGACGACACGGTCCGGCTCTGGGACGTCTCCGACCCGGAGCACGCGAGGCGGCTCGGCGCGGTCCTCACCGGTCACACCGAGGCCGTGGTCTCCCTGACCTTCAGCCGGGACGGCAGGACCCTGGCCAGCGGCGGCAACGACAACACGGTCCGTCTGTGGAACGTCTCCGACCCCGCCGCCGCCCACCCCATCGGGCAGTCGATGAGCCCCAACGCCAAGACCGGCAACTTCCTCTCCTTCGGCCCGCAGAGCGACATGCTGGGCGTCTCCAGCGGCGCCGACACGGTCCGCCTGTGGAGCCTGGACGTCGACGAGGCGGTCACCCGCATCTGTTCGGCCACCCGCAACGTGCTCACCCCGGCCAGATGGCGCGAGTACCTCCCCCGCCTCACCTACGACCCGCCCTGCGACGACTGATCCGACCCCATATCAGACCGTCTTTGAGTGATCCCGATCACAACTGCTCATGACGGCTGAGAAGTTGACTCCCACCGCACAGGCCACCTTGTTACGCTGGCCACAGCCCGATCGCTGGTGCATCCCCCGTCGCCAGCGGTCGGGTTTTTTGTGCCCTGTCCTCCCTTCCAGGACCACACGCAGAAGACCCCCGGTCCTGATGGACCGGGGGTCTCCTCGCTGGTGGGGCTAACAGGATTTGAACCTGTGGCCTCATCCTTATCAGGGATGCGCTCTAACCAACTGAGCTATAGCCCCGCCGCGCTTTGCGGTGTGTGTCCCGCGCGCTGACTCCTGAAGATTAGCGCACGACCGGGGCAGTCCCAAAATCGGTTGTCGGGGGACCGACAGGAGAGGTTTGAACCCGGTTACTCGTCCTCGGCCAAGGTCAGCTCGACGCCGCCGACGAAACCCGCGGAGAGGTTGTAGATGAACGCGCCGAGGGTCGCCAGCGCCGTCGCGAGGACGACGTCGATGACCGCGATGATCGCCGTGAACATCAGGACGTGCGGCAGGGACAGGAACGACTGGAGGTCGAAGCCGTTCGACTCGTTGGATCCGGTCGCCTCCGAGATCGTGCCGCCGACCGTGGAGAACACGCCCATCGCGTCCAGCACCATCCACAGCACCGCGGCCGCCACGATCGAGCAGATGCCCAGCGCGATGGAGAGCAGGAAGCTGACCTTCATCACCGACCACGGGTCGGCCTTGGCGACCCGCAGCCGGGCCTTGCGGGTGCGCGGCGCGGTGCGCGCGCCGGCACCGGTGCGGGGCCGTCGTACCGCCCCCGTGGGCGTCTGCGCGGCCTCCGTCGCCGGGTAGGCCTGCGGCGGGTGGTAGGGCCCGGCGGGCTGCTCCTGGCGGCGCTCCCCGGGCAGCGGGGAAGGGGCCTGCTGCGGCTGCGCGGTCGCCGGCTGGGCGCCCGGCGCCCCGGGTGCACCCGGGCCTCGGCTGTCGGTCACGGTTCCCCCCTGGGTTCCCTGAGCGTCCGGACCGGCCCCCTTCGCGGGCGCCTTGATCGCCTTCAGCTGGGTGGTGTGCGTGTCCGCCGGCTGCGGCTGCGGCGCGCCGCCCCCGCCGGACGCGGCGGAGCCACGGCCGCCGCCGTCCGCATCCGTACCCGTAGAGGTACCGGCCGATCCGGCGCCCGTGGCTCCGCTCACGATGACTCACTCCTCGTGCCTACTCGGCCGAGGGCGCCTCACCCTCGTCCGTGCCGCTGGTCGCGACACCCTCGGCGGACTCGTCCACGGCGTCCACGCCGTCGACTTCCTCCGCCTCGCTGCCGGCCTCGGCGTTACGTGCGATACCGACGACGGCATCGCGCTTGCCCAGGTTGATCAGTTGGACGCCCATGGTGTCACGGCCCGTCTCCCTGACCCCGCTGACTCGCGTACGAATCACACCGCCGGACAGGGTGATGGCGAGGATCTCGTCGTTCTCCTCGACGATCAGCGCGCCGACCAGCGAACCGCGGTCCTCCACGATCTTGGCGGCCTTGATGCCGAGGCCGCCGCGGCCCTGGACGCGGTACTCGTCGACGCGGGTCCGCTTCGCGTACCCCCCGTCGGTGGCAGTGAACACGAACGTACCGGGTCGAACAACATTCATCGACAGAAGTTCATCGTCCGCGCGGAAACTCATGCCCTTGACACCGGAGGTGGCCCGGCCCATGGGACGCAGCGTGTCGTCGGAGGCGGTGAACCGGATCGACTGCGCCTTCTTGCTGATCAGAAGCAGATCATCGTCTGCCGAGACCAGTTCGGCACCGATCAGTTCGTCATCGGAACCGTCCTCGCGCTCCCGCAGGTTGATCGCGATCACACCGCCTGAGCGGGGCGAATCGTAATCCTTCAGAGGCGTCTTCTTGACCAGACCGGCCTTGGTGGCGAGCACCAGGTAGTCCGCCGCGTCGTAGTCGCGGATCGCGAGGATCTCGGCGATCGCCTCGTCCGGCTGGAAGGCCAGCAGGTTCGCCACGTGCTGACCGCGCGCGTCCCGGCCGGCGTCCGGCAGCTCGTAGGCCTTCGCCCGGTACACCCGGCCCTTGTTGGTGAAGAACAGCAGCCAGTGGTGCGTGGTCGAGACGAAGAAGTGGTCGACGATGTCGTCTTCCTTCAGCTTCGTGCCGCGCACGCCCTTGCCGCCGCGCTTCTGCGCCCGGTAGTCGACGGTCTTGGTGCGCTTGACGTACCCGCCGCGCGAGACCGTGACGACGATGTCCTCCTCGGCGATCAGGTCCTCGATGGACATGTCACCGTCGTAGGGCACCAGCATGGTCTTGCGGTCGTCGCCGAACTTCTCCACGATCGCGGCGAGCTCGGCGCTGACGATGCCGCGCTGGCGCACCGGCGAGGCAAGGATCGCGTTGTACTCGGTGATCTTCGCCTGGAGTTCGTCGTGCTCCTGGATGATCTTCTGGCGCTCCAGGGCGGCCAGCCGGCGCAGCTGCATCTCGAGGATGGCGTTCGCCTGGATCTCGTCGATCTCCAGGAGCTCCATCAGGCCCGTGCGCGCGATCTCGACCGTGTCGCTGGCCCGGATCAGCGCGATGACCTCGTCGATCGCGTCCAGCGCCTTGAGCAGACCGCGCAGGATGTGCGCCCGCTCCTCGGCCTTGCGCAGCCGGAAACGCGTCCGGCGGACGATGACCTCGATCTGGTGCGTCACCCAGTGCCGGATGAACGCGTCCAGCGAGAGGGTGCGCGGCACGCCGTCGACCAGGGCCAGCATGTTGGCGCCGAAGTTGGTCTGGAGGTCGGTGTGCTTGTACAGGTTGTTCAGGACGACCTTGGCGACCGCGTCCCGCTTCAGCACGATGACCAGACGCTGGCCCGTCCGCGACGAGGTCTCGTCACGGACGTCCGCGATACCGCCGACCTTGCCGTCCTTCACCAGGTCGGCGATCTTCTGCGCGAGGTTGTCGGGGTTCACCTGGTACGGCAGCTCCGTGACCACCAGGCACTGGCGGTTCTGGATCTCCTCGACCTCGACGACCGCCCGCATGGTGATCGAGCCACGGCCGGTGCGGTACGCCTCCTCGATGCCCTTGCGGCCGACGACCAGCGCGCCGGTCGGGAAGTCCGGACCCTTGATGCGCTCGATCAGCGCGTCGAGCAGCTCCTCGTGGGAGGCCTCCGGGTTCTCCAGGTACCACTGGGCGCCCGCCGCGACCTCGCGCAGGTTGTGCGGCGGGATGTTGGTGGCCATGCCGACCGCGATACCGGCGGAGCCGTTGATCAGCAGGTTCGGGAACCGGGACGGCAGGACGGTCGGCTCCTGGGAGCGGCCGTCGTAGTTGTCCGTGAAGTCGACGGTCTCCTCGTCGATGTCGCGGACCATCTCCATCGACAGCGGCGCCATCTTGCACTCGGTGTACCGCATGGCGGCCGCCGGGTCGTTGCCCGGGGAACCGAAGTTGCCGTTGGAGTCGACCAGCGGCATCCGCATCGACCACGGCTGCGCCAGGCGGACCAGGGCGTCGTAGATGGAGGAGTCGCCGTGCGGGTGGTAGTTGCCCATGACGTCGCCGACGACACGGGCGCACTTGTAGAAGCCGCGCTCGGGCCGGTAGCCGCCGTCGTACATCGCGTACAGCACGCGCCGGTGGACGGGCTTGAGACCGTCCCGGACGTCGGGCAGGGCGCGGGAGACGATGACGGACATCGCGTAGTCGAGGTACGAGCGCTGCATCTCCGTCTCGAGCCCGACGGGCTCGATCCGCATCACGACGTCGCCGCCCTCTTCAGGGGTGACAGGAGTGTTCTCGTCGGCCATTGCTGGTGAAGATCCTTCCTGGTGCGGTCAGCTGAGACCGACTCAGATGTCGAGGAAGCGGACGTCCTTGGCGTTGCGCTGGATGAACTGGCGGCGGGCCTCGACGTCCTCGCCCATCAGGACCGAGAACAGGTCGTCGGCCTGGGCGGCGTCGTCGAGGGTGACCTGGCCGAGGACGCGGTGGTCGACGTCCATGGTGGTCACGCGCAGCTCCTCGGCGTTCATCTCGCCGAGACCCTTGAAGCGCTGGATGGAGTCCTCACGAACCCGCTTGCCGCGCTGCCGGCCCAGCTCCAGGAGGGCGTCGCGCTCGCGGTCCGAGTACGCGTACTCGACCTCGTCCCGACCCCACTTGATCTTGTACAGCGGAGGGCGGGACAGGAACACGTGGCCGGCCTCGACCAGCGGCCGCATGAAGCGGAACAGGAAGGTCAGCAGCAGGGTGTTGATGTGCTGGCCGTCGACGTCGGCGTCCGCCATCAGGATGATCTTGTGATAGCGGAGCTTCGAGATGTCGAAGTCCTCGTGCACACCGGTGCCGAACGCGGAGATCAGCGCCTGGATCTCCTGGTTCTGAAGGATCTTGTCGATCCGCGCCTTCTCGACGTTGAGGATCTTGCCCCGGATCGGGAGGATCGCCTGGTACTGCGGGTTGCGGCCGGACTTGGCCGAGCCGCCGGCGGAGTCACCCTCGACGATGAAGATCTCGCACTTGGTGGGGTCGTTCGACTGGCAGTCGGAGAGCTTGCCCGGCAGCGACGCGCTCTCCAGCAGACCCTTGCGACGGGTCAGGTCGCGCGCCTTGCGGGCCGCCACGCGCGCGGTGGCCGCCTGGATGCCCTTGCGGACGATGTCCGCGGCCTCCACCGGGTTGCGGTCCAGCCAGTCGTTCAGGTGCTCGTAGACCGCCTTCTGCACGAAGGTCTTGGCCTCCGTGTTGCCCAGCTTGGTCTTCGTCTGACCCTCGAACTGCGGCTCGCTCAGCTTGACCGAGATGATCGCGGTCAGGCCCTCGCGGATGTCGTCACCGGTGAGGTTGTCGTCCTTCTCACGGAGCAGCTTCTTGTCGCGCGCGTACTTGTTGATCAGCGAGGTCAGCGCGGCGCGGAAGCCCTCCTCGTGGGTACCGCCCTCATGCGTGTGGATGATGTTGGCGAACGAGTACACACCCTCGCTGTAGCCGCTGTTCCACTGCATGGCGACCTCGAGGGACAGGCTCTTGTCCTTGTCCTCGGCCTCCAGGTCGATCACCGTCTGGTGCACCACGTCCCCCTTGCGGGAGTTGAGGTACTTCACGAAGTCGACGATGCCGCCCTCGTAGTGGTAGGTGACCGTCTTGACCTCGGACTTCTCGTCCGCGCCGGCCTCGTCCGCGCCGGCCACGGCCTTCGCCGACTCACGCTCGTCGGTGAGCCGGATGGTCAGGCCCTTGTTGAGGAACGCCATCTCCTGGAAGCGCCGCGACAGCGTCTCGAAGGAGTACTCGGTGGTCTCGAAGATGTCCGGGTCCGCCCAGAACGTGACCGAGGTGCCGGTCTCGCCGGTCTCCTCGTGCTGCGCCAGCGGAGCCGTCGGGACGCCCAGCTTGTAGTCCTGCGTCCAGCGGTGGCCGTCCGTGCGGATCTCGACCGAGACCCGGGACGACAGGGCGTTCACGACGGAGACACCGACGCCGTGCAGACCACCGGAGACCGCATAGCCGCCGCCGCCGAACTTGCCGCCCGCGTGCAGCACGGTCAGCACGACCTCGACGGCCGGCTTGCCCTCGGACGCCACGATGCCGACCGGGATGCCACGGCCGTTGTCGACGACGCGCACGCCGCCGTCGGCCAGGATCGTCACGTCGATGGTGTCCGCGTGGCCCGCCAGAGCCTCGTCGACGGAGTTGTCCACGACCTCGTAGACGAGGTGGTGCAGACCGCGCTCGCCGGTGGAGCCGATGTACATACCGGGTCGCTTGCGGACCGCGTCCAGCCCTTCGAGGACGGTGATGGCGCTGGCGTCGTAGGAGGCGGTGACCTCACCGTTGGCGCCGGCGTCGGTGGACGGGATGTTCTCGTTGGGGTTGCCGGAATCGGCCACGAAGCGCCCTTTCTGGCACTGGCACAGCACGAGCCGGGCTCCTGGGGATACCCCCTTGGGGGAGGGCTGCCGGAGCGGCTGCGGCATGTTGCGTTGGTAAGCCTTGATCAGCGTTGCTCAGCTTTTCCCGGACGGTCCCCAGGTTCGGGGCGGGATTGTCTCCCAGTCTACCGGTAGCGCCGACAGTGATGGGGGTTTGCCGGTACCTGAGTCCGCATGTGCCGCCCTGAACCCGCCTCCACCGACTCCCGATATACGGATGGGGGCTCCAAGGGGCTCACGGAGGCACCCAGCGCTTCCGGCTGTCAACCCTTGACTACTCCGGGGTCAGGTCGCGATTCGCAACCGCGTGCGGTTGTACGACCATCGGCCGGGAGGGCCGTACGACGGCACCGCACCCGGCTGTGGGCGTGACGCAAGTCACCCGTAGGTATCGCCGGGCCCGGTGCTCCCGGGGGCCCGCAGCGGGCCGTAGCGGCGCACCGGACCACCCGGGTTCAGCACCTTGATCAGGCGGACCGTGCCGTGCCCCAGATCCTCGTTCAACCGTGCGACCAACGCGGGCGCGAGATGACGCAGCTGGGTCGCCCAGGCCGTCGAGTCGCACTGCACCACCAGCACGCGCTCGTCCTCGTCGTACCGCTGGGGCACACAGTGCTTGGCCAGGTCCTCACCGACGATCTCCGGCCAGCGGCCCATCACACCGCCGACCGCCGCCGGCGTCTCCCAGCCCCGCTCGGTGATCAACCGGTTGATGGCGGATCCGAGCGCCATGGGGTCACGGCCGTCGGCGCGCGCGCCGGAGCGCAGACCACCGCGCCGCGCCTGCTTCTTCTGCTGCGCCGCGTCGCCACGCGCGCGTGCCGCCTCCTTCGCCGCCCTGAGCGCCACCCGCGCCAGGTCGACGCCGGACGGCTCCTGCCGGTCTCCGGAAGCGGGCCCGTCGGTGCTCATACCCGCTCCACCGTCCCGTCGGCCACCGAGTACCGCGCACCGGAGAGCAGGTGCGGCACGTCGTCGTCCACCGCGGCCGTCACCAGCACCTGCTCGCCGGGCGCGACCAGCTCGGCCAGCCGCTCCCGGCGCCTGGCGTCCAGCTCGGCGAACACGTCGTCGAGCACCAGCACCGGCTCGTTGCCCTCGGCGCGCAGCAGGTCGTACGACGCGAGGCGCAGCGCCAGCGCGTACGACCAGGACTCACCGTGCGAGGCGTAGCCCTTCGCGGGCAGCTGCCCCAGCTTGAGGACCAGGTCGTCGCGGTGCGGACCGACCAGGGTCACCCCCCGCTCGATCTCCTGCTTGCGGGCGTCCGCGAGGGCCGCCATCAGCTGGGCGTACAGGTCCTCGCGCGCGTGCGCCTCACCGGGCGCCGACGGCTTGTACTCCAGCGCCACCGGGCCGCCCCCGGGCGCCAGCTGCTCGTACGCCTTGTCGGCGAGCGGCTGGATCGCCGCGATCAGGTCCAGCCGCTGCGCCAGCAGCTCGGCGCCGGCCCGCGCGAGATGCTGGTCCCACACGTCGAGCGTGGACAGGTCCATGGAACGCCCGCCGTGCCGCCGGGCCAGCGCCGCCGACTTCAGCAGGGTGTTCCGCTGCTTGAGGACCCGCTCGTAGTCCGACCGCACCCCGGCCATTCGCGGGGAGCGGGCCGTGATCAGCTCGTCGAGGAAACGGCGGCGCTCGCCGGGGTCGCCCTTGACCAGCGCGAGGTCCTCGGGCGCGAACAGCACGGTCCTCACGATGCCCAGCACGTCCCGGGGCTTGACCTGCGAGGACCTGTTGATGCGGGCGCGGTTGGACTTGCCCGGGTTCAGCTCCAGTTCGACCAGCTGCTGCCGGTCGCCCTGCCTGACCTGCGCCCGGATGATCGCGCGCTCGGCACCCATGCGGATCAGGGGGGCGTCGGTGGCCACCCGGTGACTGCCGAGGGTGGCGAGATATCCGACGGCCTCGACCAGGTTGGTCTTGCCCTGGCCGTTGGGGCCGACGAAGGCGGTGACGCCCGGGTCGAGCGGGACCTCGACCCGGGCGTAGGAGCGGAAGTCGGCCAGCGACAGATGCGTGACGTGCATGGGTGTTTCGCCGACCTCCCCGTGACCTGCTACTTCTTCTCTACTTCGCCTCTACGGCGTGGCCGCCGAACTGGTTGCGCAGCGCGGCGATCATCTTCATCTGCGGCGAGTCCTCCTGGCGGGACGCGAACCGCGCGAACAGCGAGGCGGTGATCGCGGGCAGCGGCACCGCGTTGTCTATCGCGGCCTCCACCGTCCACCGGCCCTCGCCGGAGTCCTGCGCGAAGCCCTTCAGCCGGTCCAGGTGCTCGTCCTCGTCGAGGGCGTTGACCGCGAGGTCGAGCAGCCAGGAACGGATGACCGTGCCCTCCTGCCAGGAGCGGAAGACCTCGCGCACGTCCGTGACGGAGTCCACCTTCTCCAGCAGCTCCCAGCCCTCAGCGTAGGCCTGCATCATCGCGTACTCGATGCCGTTGTGGACCATCTTCGCGAAGTGGCCCGCGCCCACCTTGCCGGCGTGTACCGAGCCGAAGTCGCCCTCCGGCTTCAGCGCGTCGAAGACCGGCCGGACCTTCTCGACGTGCTCGGCGTCGCCGCCGTACATCAGCGCGTAGCCGTTCTCCAGGCCCCAGACACCGCCGGAGACCCCGCAGTCCACGAAGCCGATGCCCTTGGCCGCCAGCTCCTCGGCGTGCCGCTCGTCGTCCGTCCAGCGGGAGTTGCCGCCGTCGACGACCACGTCACCGGGCTCCAGGAGCGCGGCCAGCTCGTCCACGGTGGACTGGGTCGGCGCCCCGGCCGGGACCATCACCCACACCACGCGGGGCCCGCTGAGCTTGCCCACAAGCTCTTCCAGGCTGTGGACGTCGGCGAGGTCCGGGTTGCGGTCGTATCCGACGACGGTGTGGCCCGCGCGGCGGATCCGCTCGCGCATGTTGCCGCCCATCTTGCCGAGGCCGACGAGACCGAGCTCCATCAGTTGGTTCCTTAGGTTGCGGTGTGGCAGGAGAGGCACTTTCGTGCCGGGCCCGAGCCTAATCCCGGCCCTTTGCGCACAGTTGTGGGCATAGGCGCTCACCTGGGGTGACCCACCACGCCACGGTGCCGGGTACCCACAGGGGGCACCCGGCACCGTGCACAGCTGTGGACAACTCAGCCGCTGAGTCGCACCGGCATGATCAGGTACTTGTAGGCCTCGTCCGCCTCGGCGTCCAGCGCCGGCTTGCCGCTGAGCAGCGCGGGCTTCGTGGACGTCGTGAACGACAGCTGGGCGACCGGAGAGTCGATCGCGCTCAGGCCGTCGAGCAGGAACGTCGGGTTGAAGGCGATCGAGATGTCGTCGCCGTCCAGCTGGGCGTCCACCCTTTCCACAGCCTGTGCGTCGTCGCTGGAACCGGCCTCCAGGATCAGCACCCCCTGCTCGAAGCTGAGCCGCACCGGGGTGTTCCGCTCGGCGACCAGGGCGACGCGCTTGACGGCCTCCACGAAGGGGGCGGTCTCGATCACGGCGACGGAGTTGAACTCGGTCGGGAAGAGCGTGCGGTACTTCGGCAGGTCGCCCTCGAGCAGCCGCGTGGTCGTACGACGGCCGGCGCCCTCGAAACCGATCAGGCCCTCGCCCGCACCCGAGCCGGACAGGGCCAGGATGACGCTGTCGCCGCTCGTGAGGGCCTTGGCGGTGTCCAGGAGCGTCTTGGCGGGCACCAGGGCGACCGCGGAGGCCTCCGGGTTCTCCGGCTTCCACAGGAACTCACGGACCGCGAAGCGGTAGCGGTCGGTGGAGGCCAGGGTGACCGTGTCGCCCTCGATCTCGATGCGCACACCGGTGAGCACGGGCAGCGTGTCGTCACGGCCGGCGGCGATGGCCACCTGGGAGACGGCGGAGGCGAAGACCTCGCCGGGGACCGTGCCCGTGGCGTTCGGCATCTGCGGCAGCGAGGGGTACTCCTCCACCGGCAGCGTGTGCAGCGTGAACCGCGAGGATCCACAGACCACCGTGGCCCGTACACCGTCTGTGGAAATCTCCACCGGCCGGTTGGGGAGCGCACGGCAGATGTCGGCGAGCAGCCGGCCGGAGACCAGGACCGTGCCCTCCTCGTCGACCTCGGTCTCGACGCTGACCCGCGCGGAGACCTCGTAGTCGAAGCTGGACAGGCTCAGCTGGCCGTCCTCGGCCTTCAGGAGCAGGCCCGCGAGGACCGGCGCCGGCGGACGGGCCGGGAGGCTGCGTGCCGCCCAGGCGACTGCCTCCGCGAGTACGTCGCGTTCCACCCGGATCTTCACCGTAAGCCCGCCTCCTGCTGTTGCCGGGGCTTCTCGCCCTGCTGCGTCTTCGTCGTCTGTCCCGGTGTCGCTGGCCCCGGGGAGGGGAAGAACACCGGGGACCAGTCTGACGCACCGCACTGACAGCTGGTGCCTCTCGGGGTCAAGTCGTGACGAGGCGCGGTCGGCGGCCGAAGAGCGAGTTGTGCACAGGGCCCTCTTCGAAACGGATTCCGAGCTCTCTCTAGTTGTCAGTAGTAGTAGGGGCTGTGGATACCGTGGATAACCTCGTTTGCCCAGCTCAGGGCCGAGATTTTGTCCACTGCCCCTGTGGGTGACACCGGTGGACAACTTGCCGTCTCTGTGGAGAACAGAAAGTTCTGCACACACCGTGCACAGGACGCGGGGACTTCTCCCCAGCGTCGTCCCCAGCTTTGCTCAGCTTTCCCACAGGCCAATCCGGCACCTTCATGTGACGCCTTTCACTCGACCCGGTGAGCGGGCGCGTCACGTTGCCGAACAGTGGACAGAGGTGTGGAGAAGGGGGCGGATGCTGGGGACAACCGCCCCTCAGCCTGTGGGCTACCGGTGGACAACTTCATGCACAGCCTGTGGAAGCTTTTGTCGTCCACAAGCTGTGGAGATCCGTCGTCCACGATTCCACAGCCCCCTGAGCTGCCCCGATGCTCTCTAGGCCGCCAGCCTGTGGACGACGTTCGGGACAACTTCACAGTCCCCAGGGTGTGGACGCAAGAAAGTCAGCAAATCTGTGGAGGACGGCCGTAACCAGGCCAGTAATCGAACAGCGGGGGCGTTTGCCTGCGGCCCCGTTCAGTCCCCGCGCCCCGTCAGGGGTGCGGGGAACTGCGCGACAAGCCCCCACGGACCCGCAGCGGACCACGCCTCGGCACCACCCCAGGACGCCAAAAGGGCGCCCCGGGATCTCTCCCAAGGGCGCCCTGAGTGCCGTGGAACCGCCGGCTACGCCGGACCGGCTACCCGTTCTTGATGCGGTTGGTCAGCTCGGTCACCTGGTTGTAGATCGACCGCCGCTCCGCCATGAGCGCCCGGATCTTCCGGTCGGCGTGCATCACGGTCGTGTGGTCGCGGTTGCCGAACTGCGCCCCGATCTTCGGCAGTGACAGATCCGTCAGCTCCCGGCACAGGTACATGGCGATCTGCCGTGCCGTGACCAGCTGCCGGCCCCGCGAGCTGCCGCACAGATCCTCGACGGTGAGGCCGAAGTAGTCGGCGGTCGACGCCATGATGGCCGTCGCGGTGATCTCGGGCGTGGTGTCCTGACCGCCCGGGATCAGGTCCTTGAGGACGATCTCCGTCAGCCCGAGGTCGACCGGCTGCCGGTTGAGCGACGCGAACGCCGTCACCCGGATCAGCGCGCCCTCGAGTTCACGGATGTTGCGGGAGATGCGGGAGGCGATGAACTCCAGTACCTCCGGCGGGGCGTTCAGCTGCTCCTGCACCGCCTTCTTGCGGAGGATCGCGATCCGCGTCTCCAGCTCCGGCGGCTGCACGTCGGTGATCAGACCCCACTCGAAACGGTTCCGCAGCCGGTCCTCCAGGGTCACCAGCTGCTTGGGCGGCCGGTCGCTGGACAGCACGATCTGCTTGTTCGCGTTGTGGAGCGTGTTGAAGGTGTGGAAGAACTCCTCCTGCGTCGACTCCTTGTCCGCGAGGAACTGGATGTCGTCGACGAGCAGGATGTCCATCTCGCGGTAGCGCTTGCGGAAGCTGTCGCCCTTGCCGTCGCGGATCGAGTTGATGAACTCGTTGGTGAACTCCTCCGAGCTCACGTACCGCACACGCGTGCCGGGGTAGAGGCTGCGCGCGTAGTGCCCGATCGCGTGCAGCAGGTGCGTCTTGCCGAGCCCCGACTCCCCGTAGATGAAGAGCGGGTTGTACGCCTTCGCGGGCGCCTCGGCGACGGCGACCGCGGCCGCGTGGGCGAAGCGGTTGGACGCGCCGATGACGAACGTGTCGAAGAGGTACTTGGGGTTCAGCCGGGCGGTCGGCTCGCCGGGGCCCGTGGCCGGTGCGGGCTTGGCACCCAGCGGGCCGGGCGCGCCGCCGCCTGCCGGCAGGTCCGGGCGCCCGGTGCCGCCGCGGTGGCCCTGGACCGGTCCGCCCGACGGGCCGGACGGCTCACGGCGCCCGGTGTCCCGCTGGTCGTAGTCGGGGCGCTCGTAGTCCGACCGGTCGTAGTCACCGCGCTCGTAGTCCGGGCGGTCGTACTCGGGACGCTCGTATTCGGGACGGTCGTACTCGGGCCTGGGCGGTTCGTACTCGGCGCGCTGCTTCTCGTACGACGGCCGGTCCATCGGCTGCTGCGGGCGGTACTCCTGGGCGTACGAGTCGCCGTAGCCGTCCGAGCGGTAGGAGTCCTGGGCCGGTGAGGCATAGGGGTCGCGCTCGGGGAAGCCGAGCCGCGGCTGCTGCCAGCTGTACTCGTCCTGTGCGGGGCGCGGCCAGGCGCCGGGTTCGGGACGCTGGTACTCGGAGGGGTAGGCCGGACGGGCGGTCGGCAGCTGGTCGCGTCCGGCGTCCCGGCCGCCGTCGCGGCCACCCTGGTCGGGGAGGGGCTCGGGCCGGTGCTCGGCGCGGTGCCGGCCGTACCCGCCGTCGTACTGCGGTGCCGACGGAAGCTCGGGCTCCTCGTAGCGCTGTGTCTGGAGGGGAGGCGCCGGCGGGGCCGGGGGCTCACCCGCGGACTCGTCCACGGTGATCGCGATCCGGATCGGGCGGCCGCACTCCCGGCTCAGGCTCTCGCTGACGATCGGCGCGAGACGGCCTTCCAGTACGTTCTTCGCGAATTCGTTCGGTACGGCGAGCAGGGCGGTGTCCGCGACCAGCGCGAGCGGCTGGCAGCGCCGGATCCAGTGCTCGTCCTTCGTCTCCACACCCTGACCGCGGCCCTCACCGAGGAGCTGCTCCAGTACTCGTGGCCACACTGCGGCAAGATCGGCAGGTACGTCAGCCACAGGGCACGCTCTCTCACAGGTCCCACGAACGTGTGGTTCGAGGACGGGTAGGGATGAAAATCAGGTCGGGCGGGGATAAAGGAACGAATCGGAGTTCAGCCACGGTAGTCAGCGTGGCGGCTGCGGTTCAAGTTGTTGTCCCCAGCCTGTGGATAGTGTCTCTCCGTCACTGCTGGTTTGACCGAATGGCGTAGCCCCGCGTACCGTAACCAGGTCGAGTTGTCGATGGCTGCTGCCGCCTGCCTCCGATGGGCACAGATCGCTGAAGGTGATCGGGAAGCGGTGCACTCGGGCGTGATACGAGCTACTCGTGGGCGCACGGTGACAGCCAGGACGGCACCCGCCACACCGATTTGATTTCTGGAGCCCCCGAGTGAGCAAGCGCACCTTCCAGCCGAACAACCGTCGTCGCGCCAAGACCCACGGCTTCCGCCTGCGGATGCGCACCCGTGCCGGCCGCGCGATTCTCGCGAACCGTCGTGCAAAGGGTCGCGCCAGCCTGTCCGCCTGATCCGATCAGGTCATGACGTCGTGCTGCCTACCGAGCATCGGCTGAGGCGGCGCGAGGACTTCGCGACCGCAGTACGACGGGGGCGCCGGGCTGGTCGCCCGTCCCTCGTCGTCCACTTTCGTAGCGGTGCCACGGACCCGCACGCGCCTGGGGAGAGCGCTCCCCCGACGCGTGCGGGTTTCGTCGTGAGCAAGGCTGTGGGTGGTGCGGTCGTGCGCAACACAGTGAAGCGCAGACTTCGCCATCTGATGCGTGACCGAGTCGCCCTTTTTCCCCCCGGTAGCCTGGTAGTCGTACGAGCGCTGCCCGGAGCGGGCGACGCCGACCACGCACAGCTGGCCCGAGACCTGGACGCCGCCGTCGAGCGGCTGCTGGGAGGGGGCGCGCGATGAAGTACCCGCTGCTGGCTCTGATCAAGCTGTACCAGTGGACGATCAGTCCGCTGCTCGGACCGGTGTGCAAGTACTACCCGTCGTGCTCCCACTACGGCTACACGGCCATCGACCGGCACGGTGCGATCAAGGGAACGGCACTGACCGCCTGGCGCATCCTGCGGTGCAACCCGTGGTCGCTCGGCGGTGTGGACCATGTTCCGCCGCGCAAGCGCCCGCGGTGGCACGAAATGCTGCGTGACGCCTGGCGTGCACGCAGGGGCGGGCCCTCCGCCGCCTCGGCCACCGAAGAGGAGCCTCACACCGAGCTTCCTTCGAGCCCGGCCGCAGAGACCTCGTCCCATGCCCAAGGAGCATGATTAGTGGACACGATTGCCAGCCTCTTCAGCTTCATCACGACACCCGTCTCATGGGTCATCGTCCAGTTCCACTCCGTGTACGGGAAGATCTTCGGTCCTGACACGGGCTGGGCCTGGGGCTTGTCCATCGTGTCCCTGGTGATCCTGATCCGCATCTGCCTGATCCCGCTCTTCGTGAAGCAGATCAAGGCGACCCGGGCCATGCAGACGCTCCAGCCCGAGATGAAGAAGATCCAGGAGCGCTACAAGAACGACAAGCAGCGCCAGTCCGAAGAGATGATGAAGCTGTACAAGGAGTCGGGTACCAACCCGCTCTCCTCGTGCCTTCCCATCCTGGCGCAGTCGCCCTTCTTCTTCGCTCTGTACCACGTGCTCAACGGCATCGCGTCGAACCAGACCATCGGCGTGATCAACGAGTCCTTGCTGGCCAGTGCCCAGAAGGCGCACATCTTCGGGGCACCGCTCGCCGCGAAGTTCACGGACGGTTCCGCGAAGGTGGAGGCGCTCGGTGCCTCCCTCACCGACGTCCGGGTCGTCACCGCGATCATGATCGTCCTGATGTCGGCGTCGCAGTTCTACACGCAGCGCCAGCTGATGACGAAGAACGTCGACACCACGGTCAAGACGCCGTTCATGCAGCAGCAGAAGATGCTGATGTACGTCTTCCCGGTCATGTTCGCCGTCTTCGGCATCAACTTCCCGGTCGGTGTCCTCGTCTACTGGCTGACCACCAACGTGTGGACCATGGGCCAGCAGATGTACGTCATCCGCAACAACCCGACCCCGGGTTCCAAGGCCCAGGCCGCCTACCTGGAGCGCCTCACCAAGCACGTCACGCACCACGGCAAGACCCGTTCGCGCAGCGAGCGCACCATCATCAAGGCCATCGTCGCCAAGGGCCGCGACCGCAACGAGTTCGAGCGCAAGTTCATCAACGCCCTGACCAAGGCGGGTCTCGCGGCCCAGGCCGACGGCAGCGTGATGAAGGGCGAAGCCCAGGCCCTGGCGCAGACCGAGGACGGCGTCGTGACCAGCGGTGCCGCCAAGCGTCAGCAGCCCAAGCGCCAGTCCAAGGCCCAGCGACAGTCCGGTGGTCCGAAGGCGGCCGACGACTCCACGTCTGATGAGTCCGACGCGTCGGAGAAGACGACCTCGCTGGAGAAGTCCGACGAGCCGCAGGACGCCAAGCCGGCCGCCCCGCAGCCCCCGAAGGCCGGGTCCAACGGCCGCAGCAGGGCCCAGTCCGGTCAGCGCAAGGGCGGTCCGCAGCGCCCCAAGTCCCCGTCCAAGAAGTAAGAAGGAGCCCATCCCGTGACGGAAGGCACCACCTCCGCCGCTGCCGAGGGTGCAGACACCCTCACCCGCCTGGAGCAGGAAGGCGAGATCGCGGCGGACTACCTCGAAGGTCTGCTGGACATCGCCGACCTCGACGGCGACATCGACATGGATGTCGAGGCCGACCGCGCCTCCGTGTCGATCATCAGCGACGCGGGCGGCCGCGACCTGCAAAAGCTGGTCGGCCGTGACGGGGAGGTGCTGGAGGCGCTCCAGGAGCTGACCCGTCTGGCCGTACACCGGGAGACCGGTGACCGCAGCCGGCTGATGCTCGACATCGCGGGCTACCGGGCCAAGAAGCGCGCCGAGCTCTCCGAGCTGGGTGCCAAGGCCGCCGCCGAGGTGAAGAGCACCGGCGAGCCCGTGAAGCTCAAGCCGATGACCCCGTTCGAGCGCAAGGTCGTGCACGACGCGGTCAAGACCGCCGGACTGCGCAGCGAGTCGGAGGGCGAGGAGCCGCAGCGGTTCGTCGTCGTGCTGCCCGCCTGATCGGTCCCCCCGCTTTACCGGCCCCGTCTGTCCGCAGACGGGGCCGAACTTTGTCAGCCTGGTAGTTCTTGGTGGCCGGTGCGCGGAGCACCGGCGCTGTACGGAAGGACGGTCCCCGTGACGGAGGCTGCGGAGCTCCCCCCGGCGCCGGAACAGGCGCGGGAAGTGTTCGGCGAGCGCTTCGCCGATGCGGTCCGCTACGCGGAGCTGCTCGCCGAGGCAGGCGTGCAGCGTGGTCTGATCGGCCCACGGGAAGTACCCCGCCTGTGGGAGCGGCACCTGCTGAACTGTGCGGTGCTCTCGGAGGCCGTGCCCGAAGGGGTGACGGTGTGCGACGTGGGCTCCGGTGCCGGTCTGCCGGGCATTCCACTGGCCCTGGTCCGTGAGGACCTCAACATCACCCTGCTGGAGCCGCTGCTGCGGCGCACCAACTTCCTGACCGAGGTCGTCGAGCTGCTCGGCCTGGACCATGTGACCGTGGTCCGTGGCCGTGCCGAGGAGGTCATGGGCAAGCTGCCGCCGGTGCATGTGGTGACGGCCCGTGCTGTGGCGCCGCTGGACCGGTTGGCCGCCTGGGGGATTCCGCTGCTGCGTCCCTACGGCGAGATGCTGGCCCTGAAGGGGGACACGGCGGAGGAGGAGCTGAAGGCCGCGTCGACCGCTCTGACCAAGCTCGGTGCGGTCTCCACGTCCGTCCTCCAGGTGGGCGAGGGAGTGGTGGACCCGCTGTCCACCGTCGTCCGGGTGGAGGTCGGGGAGAGCCCGGGCGGTGTGCGCTTCGCGGCTAAACGGGCGAAGGCGGCCCGTACGGGACGTGCCCGCCGCCGACGCGGATGACAGTGAGGCGTACTCCACACAAGCTGCCAAACCTACGCACGACGGAGTGTCGCGGCTTTTCGGCCCTGCGGGCTGTGCATCGTGTTTCACGTGAAACGTCGTTCCTTGTTGCACGGCATCATCGGCCGGGGCCGCGCTGCGGCCGAACCGCGTGACCGAAAGCCCCTCGGTTCCCTGGGAGGGGGCCCCGCTGGTGACACTCCGGCCTCCCCACGGGGCACGGAGTTGTCCACAGAGGTGGATTTCTCCACAGAACAACAGGCCTCACTGGTTCATGACCCCGAAGACATGGGAGGCTCTGTTCATTGCGAGCCTGAAGTCGAGGAGAGTGAATCCTTGCGGTCCGACGCCAACATCGCGGGACCGATGACCGATCCGGTCCCCGGTCCCCGTACCGAGTCGCTGGGGGCGGATGTTTCACGTGAAACACCGCCTCCGATGGACGACACTCCCATCGGTCGTGCTGCCCAACTCGCGGTGGAGGCTCTGGGCCGCGCCGGCGAAGGTCTGCCACGTCCGGAGCAGACCAGAGTCATCGTGGTCGCCAACCAGAAGGGCGGCGTGGGCAAGACGACGACCACCGTCAACCTTGCCGCGTCACTGGCCCTGCACGGTGGTCGCGTCCTCGTGATCGACCTCGACCCTCAGGGCAATGCCTCAACGGCGCTCGGGATCGACCACCACGCCGAAGTTCCTTCCATCTACGACGTGTTGGTCGAGAGCAAGCCGCTGGCCGAGGTCGTCCAGCCGGTGGTGGACGTCGAGGGTCTCTTCTGCGCTCCCGCCACCATCGATCTCGCCGGTGCGGAGATCGAGCTGGTGTCCCTGGTGGCCCGGGAGAGCCGGCTTCAGCGGGCGATCCTGGCCTACGAGCAGCCGCTGGACTACATCCTCATCGACTGCCCGCCCTCGCTCGGGCTGCTGACGGTCAACGCGCTCGTCGCGGGCGCCGAGGTCCTCATCCCGATCCAGTGCGAGTACTACGCGTTGGAGGGACTGGGACAACTGCTGCGCAATGTCGACCTGGTACGGGGGCACCTCAACCCCGACCTCCATGTGTCGACCATCCTGCTCACCATGTACGACGGCCGGACGCGTCTCGCTTCCCAGGTCGCGGACGAGGTGCGCAGCCACTTCGGCGACGAGGTGCTGCGGACGAGCATTCCCCGCTCGGTCCGTATCTCCGAGGCGCCGAGCTATGGGCAGACGGTACTGACCTACGATCCTGGATCGAGCGGTGCCCTCTCCTATCTTGAGGCGGCACGAGAGATCGCGCTGAGGGGCGTGGGGGTCAGCTATGACCCGACGCAGGCCCATATCGGCGCACAGACCAACCCGAACATGGTGGAGGGGATGCAGTGAGCGACCGACGGAGGATTGGCCTGGGCCGTGGTCTGGGCGCACTGATCCCTGCCGCCCCGACCGAACGTACCCCGGCGCAGACCGCGATGGAGGGCGGGGCAGCCGCCTCCTCTGCCGCGGCGCCGGCGCTGACCGACCGCGGGGTCGCGGCCGCCAAGGTGACCACCCTGCCCCCTGTGGTGCAGGAGACCGAGGAGCCCTCGGTCTTCGGCACAGCCCCGGAGACGCCCGCGCCTCCGATGGGTGCCCACTTCGCGGAGATCCCTCTCGACGAGATCACCCCGAACCCACGTCAGCCGCGTGAGGTGTTCGACGAGGACGCCCTTCAGGAGCTGGTCACCTCCATCCAGGAGGTCGGTCTCCTCCAGCCCGTGGTCGTACGGCAGCTGGCTCCCGGGCGCTATGAGCTCATCATGGGTGAGCGGCGCTGGCGGGCCTGCCGTGAGGCCGGCCTGGAGGCGATCCCGGCGATCGTCCGGGCGACGGACGACGAGAAGCTCCTGCTGGACGCGCTGTTGGAGAACCTGCACCGTGCCCAGCTGAACCCGCTGGAAGAGGCGGCTGCCTACGACCAGTTGCTGAAGGACTTCAACTGCACGCATGACCAGCTGGCCGACCGGATCGGGCGCTCACGCCCGCAGGTCTCCAACACGCTGCGGCTCCTGAAGCTGTCGCCGTCCGTTCAGCGCAGGGTCGCCGCGGGGGTCCTGTCGGCCGGGCACGCCCGCGCGCTGCTCTCCGTCGACGACTCGGAGGAGCAGGACCGACTGGCACACCGGATCGTCGCCGAGGGTCTGTCTGTGCGGGCCGTCGAGGAGATCGTGACCCTGATGGGCTCGCGGCCCCAGACGACGACCCGGGCCAAGGGTCCGCGGGCCGGCGCCCGGGTCTCGCCGGCGCTGACCGATCTCGCCACCCGGCTCTCGGACCGGTTCGAGACACGGGTGAAGGTCGACCTCGGCCAGAAGAAGGGCAAGATCACGGTCGAGTTCGCGTCGATGGAGGATCTGGAACGAATCCTCGGCACGCTCGCCCCGGGCGAGGGCCCGGTCCTCCACCACGGGCTCCAGGACGGCGACACCGCGGGCACCGGGGAGGAGCCCGAGGACTGACCTTCCCGGGTGTTTCCCGTCCGGTCGGCGTTCTGTCGAGACCTGGCCGCTCAGAGAGCGGATCGTGTCCGGTGTGTACCGGAACACGATCCGCTCTTTGCTTTCAGGCGGTATCGATGGAATCGCTGTGTGGATACGATGCGTTCGGTATGGCGCATCCATCCGACAGCTGGCGGCACCTCTGAGTGGGAGGCGGGGGCCATGCGATCGATGAGCCGCACCGGACTGGTGGGCGCGGGCCTGGGACTGGGCGCGACCGTAGGATTCGTCGGCAGTCTGCTCAGGGAACGCAGCGCTCTGACAGCCGCTCGCGACGCCGCGGGCGAAGGAAGCGAGGAACAGCCTTCATGGGGCGTCGGCTCGTACCGCTCACGCTGGACAACCTTCAGGACCTTCCCAAGCGCTGTCGCTCGTGTGTCTTCTGGGAACTGGACCCCGTCAGCGGCGAAGCAGCGGTAAAAGCGGGGACGCCCGCGCTGGAGAAGGAATCCTGGATCTCCGCCGTACTGCTCGACTGGGGTTCCTGCGGCCGCGTGGTCTATGTCGACGACGTTCCGGTGGGCTTCGTGCTCTACGCTCCGCCGGCCTATGTCCCGCGTTCCACGGCGTTCCCCACGAGCCCGGTCTCGCCGGACGCCGTGCAGCTCATCACTGGTTTCATCATGCCCGGCTATCAGGGGCAGGGACTCGGCCGGGTGATGGTCCAGACGGTCGCCAAGGATCTGCTGCGGCGCGGTTTCAAGGCGATCGAGGCGTTCGGCGATGCCCGGTACCAGGAGCCGGCCTGTCTGCTGCCCGCCGAGCATCTGCTCGCCGTGGGCTTCAAGACCGTGCGGCAGCATCCCGTGCATCCCCGGCTGCGGTTGGAGCTGCGGACCACGCTTTCCTGGAAGGAGGACGTGGAGCTGGCGCTCGACCGGCTGCTGGGGGCGGTACAGAAGGAACCGGCGCTCCGGCCGCTCTGAAGCGGCCGCTGCAAAGCGAATGGGCCAACCCCGAGGGGTTGGCCCATTCGTGTTTCACGTGAAACATCACTCGGCGATGAAGGCCTCGAGGTCGCGGACCAGTGCGGCCTTCGGCTTGGCGCCGACGATGGTCTTGGCGACCTCGCCGCCCTGGTACACGTTCAGGGTGGGGATCGACATGACGCCGTACTTGGCCGCCGTGTTCGGGTTCTCGTCGATGTTCAGCTTGACGATCTCGATCTTCTCGCCGTGCTCGGCGGCGATCGCCTCGAGCGACGGGGCGATCTGGCGGCACGGGCCGCACCACTCGGCCCAGAAGTCCACCAGGACAGGCTTGTCGCTCTTGAGGACGACCTCTTCGAAGTCGGCGTCGGTCACATGCTTCAGGGTGCCGGCCACGGCGGGCTCCTTTTTCTTGACGGTGCGGTGGGGCGGAAGGGGGATGATCAGACGGTGGTCTTCTCGGGCTCGGCCTTCTCCTCGTCCGCGAGGGCGGCGAGGAAACGCTCGGCGTCGAGAGCGGCGGAGCAGCCGGTGCCGGCCGCGGTGATCGCCTGGCGGTAGGTGTGGTCGACCACGTCACCGGCGGCGAACACACCCGTGACGTTGGTGTGCGTCGAGGGCGCGGCGACCTTGAGGTAGCCCTCCTCGTCGAGGTCGAGCTGGCCCTTGAAGAGCTCGGTGCGCGGGTCGTGGCCGATCGCGATGAACAGGCCGGTCACCGGCAGGTCGGAGAGCTCGCCGGTCTTGACGTTGCGCAGCTTCAGGCCGGCCAGCTTCTGCTCGCCCTGGACCTCGGCGATCTCGCTGTCCCAGGCGAACTTGATCTTCGGGTCGGCGAAGGCACGCTCCTGCATCGCCTTCGAGGCGCGCAGGGTGTCCCGGCGGTGGACGATCGTCACGGACCTGGCGAACCGGGAGAGGAAGGTCGCCTCCTCCATCGCGGTGTCACCGCCGCCGATCACGGCGATGTCCTGGTCCTTGAAGAAGAACCCGTCACAGGTGGCGCACCAGGAGACACCGCGGCCGGAGAGGGCGTCCTCGTTGGGCAGGCCGAGCTTGCGGTGCTGGGAGCCGGTGGTGACGATGACGGCCTTGGCCTTGTGTACCGTGCCGGCGGTGTCCGTGACGGTCTTGATCTCACCGGTCAGGTCGACGGAGACGACGTCGTCCGGAACCAGCTCGGCGCCGAAGCGCTCGGCCTGCGCCCGCATGTTGTCCATGAGGTCGGGGCCCATGATGCCGTCGCGGAAGCCCGGGAAGTTCTCCACCTCAGTGGTGTTCATCAGCGCACCGCCCGCAGTGACGGCACCCTCGAACACGAGGGGCTTCAGCGACGCGCGCGCGGTGTAGAGCGCCGCCGTGTAGCCGGCGGGCCCGGAGCCGATGATGATCACGTTACGGACGTCGCTCACGGCTTGATTCCTCGTCTCTGGTCTGTGTCAGTCGACCGGTGGGAGTTTCCATCGGAACCTCTCACCCCACCCAACGGATCCTACGGGGCGCGCATTCCCGGTGTGTCCGGGCACACGGGCATCCCACACCGTACGGATTTCCGCGCTGGGACAAGAGATGCGTCACGGCACGAGAGCCGTGACGGAGAAAGCTCAGGGGCGGGTCAGGGACTCCGTCAGCAGGACCTTGCCAGGAGATGCGGCCGCCTTGCCGACACAGGTGGCGTCGACGACGAAGGCGGTCACCCGGGAGGCGTCGGAGGAGTCGGGGAGAACGAGGAGGTAGGCGCTCTTCCCCTGGTACGTCCCCTTCTTCGCACCGATGACATCGCCGGTCTGGCCGACGCCCTCGCGAACACACACGGGTACCGACTCCGAGGGGTCGATCCGCGTGGTGTAGGGGGTGGCCGTGGTGGCCGACTCCGAAGGCTGCGACTCGACACCGAAGGGCTTCTGGGAGCCTCGCGGCAGGTTCTTCTTGGTGTCGAGCAGATTGTTGACCTGATGCTGGAGGGTGCCCTTGGAGAAGGTCCCGGCGGAACTGGTGGGCGTTCCCTGCGCGGTCGTCGTTCCGTCGCCTCCGAGTGACTGGAGGAAGAGCGCGCCGGCACCCAGGACGGCGGCGGTGAACACGGTGCCGAGGACGACGGTCCGGCGACGCCGACCACGTCCACGGTCCGGGCGGTCCAGCCTGTCCATCCGGTCCTTCTGGTTCCTGCGGCCCTTCTGGTCCTTGCGTCCGGGGCCGGTCGTAGCGCTCGGCCGCCCGGCGGGGCGGTTCTCGGGAGCCGGCGCCTGACGGGGCGATGTTTCACGTGAAACATGGGCCTCAGGAATGGTGGCGCTGAGCAGGGCCTCGGCGGCGAGCGCCGCGTCGATCCGGCCCGCCACGTCGGCCGGCATGCGCACCGGGCCGGGAACCGCGCCGAGCAGGCCCCGGATCTCCTCCAGCGAGGCATGCACATCGGCACAGAGCTCGCACGCGTCCAGGTGCTGTCGTACTTCCGCGGCCCGGGCGGGCGGGAGCAGGCCTTCCGTGAGATCGGAGATCTCCGAGACGTCCGGGTGCCCGGTCGTGTCCGTCGTCGACGTCACGCTCGTCCACCTCCGCCCTTCACTGTGGCCGAGTCATTCGGCCCGGTGTTCCGTGGGTCTCCGTTCTGGGGACCCGCTGCCGGTGGGACGGATGTCCCCTCCGCCCGGTTCCGTGCCGCGTCCGGGTTGTCCTCGTCACCGGTGCTTTCCGGCCGGAGATGGGTGAGCAGCGGCAGGAGTCTGGCTCTGCCGCGAGCACAGCGGCTCTTCACCGTCCCCGTGGGCACGTCGAGGATCCGGGCCGCCTCCGCGACCGGGTAGCCCTGCATATCGACCAGGACGAGGGCGGCGCGCTGGTCGTGCGGCAGCGTGCCGAGGGCTTCCAGAAGCTGGCGGTGAAGGTCGTTGCGTTCGGCTGGAGCGGAGGCCGATTCATGCGGCTCCAGCAGTTGCTCCAGCCGCTCGGTGTCGTCGACCGGCGAGGTCTTGCGGGAGGCGACCTTGCGGGCGCGGTCCAGGCAGGCGTTCACCGTGATCCGGTGCAGCCAGGTAGTGACGGCCGACTGGCCCCGGAAGGTGTGGGCGGCCCGGTAGGCGGACACCAGGGCGTCCTGGACGGCGTCAGCGGCCTCCTCGCGGTCCCCAAGGGTCCGCAGGGCGACCGCCCAGAGGCGGTCCCGGTGCCGCCGTACGATCTCACCGAAGGCATCGGGGTCGCCCTCCACATGCCGAGCGAGCAGATCCTGGTCGCTCACTCCGCCGTATCCGGCGCCTTCCGCCATCTGCCCCCTCCGCCTTCGGTGCCCCCGGTGAACGTCAGCCCGTGAACTTCACTTCGGTGATGGCCTGCTTGTAACCGGCTCCGGCGTAGGCGCTCGAGTCGTTGCCCGAATACGGCATGGCGGTGAGCCATACGAGGACGTACTGGCTCTTCACCTTCTTGCTGACCTTCACCGTGGCGGTGCTGCCGGTGGTGGTGACACCGCCGATCTTCGTCATCGAGCCGATCGACCCCGGGCTCAGCGAGTCGGCGGCGTACAGCGCGACCGTCGTGTGATCGCCAGCGTAGCGAAGGGAGATGGTTCCCGTGGTGAGTTCCCTGGCCGAGCCGAGGTCGTAGACGATGCCCACGCCGGCCTTGTAGGGCGCGAGTTCCGGTCCGTCCGTGAAGCTCTTGGTCCGCCAGAAGGTGGAGGCGCTGCCGTCGTAGGTCAGCTTCACATCGCCCGGATGCTGCGCGCCGCCGTCGGCCACGTACTCCTGGGCGTTCTGGATCTTTATCGCGGTGACGGGCGCGGGGCTGGCGCTGTTCTTGTCGCCGTCGTCCGTCGTCTGCGTGGTGGTGTTGCCGTCGGACTTGTCGCCCTGGTCCATCAGGGCGTCCGCGAGCTGCCAACTGCCCAGGCCCAGGGCCGCGATGAGAAGGGCCGAGACAGCCCACTTCAAGGCCTTGCCGGTGCGGCTCTGGAGCGGGGGCGGCGGGGGCTGGATGGGCTGCGTCGCGCCGGGGGGCGTGGGGCGGCCGTAGGTGCCCTGCTGGTAGGTGGTGCGCTGGTACTCGGGCGGTCCCGTGAACGTCGGCTCCGGCGGGCGGATGCGGGGCATCTCGCCGATCGCCTTCACCAGCTCCTCGGGCGTGGTGCACGCCGACTCGTGACGGGACGCGGTGGCGCCGTCGTTGACCAGAGCGCGCATGGCGAGTTCGGACAGGCCGCGGTGGACCCCGGCACGCACCTGGTCGGGTGCGATCAGGCCGACGTCCTTGGGCAGCCCGGCCAGGCCGTAGGCGTCGCTCTCGTACGGCCAGCGCTGGGTCAGCGCCGCGTACAGCAGGGCGCCGATCGCCTCGGTGTCGGTGCGCTGGGGCGTGTCGGAACTGATGCCGCGCAGCGCCGCGTTCACCGCAAGCCCACGGATGCGCCACTGGCCGGTGGAGGTACGCAGCACCGCGTTCGGGTTGAGCCGGAGATGGGCCAGGCCCTCGCGGTGTGCCGCCGCCATCGCGGAGGCGATCTGACTCACCATCTGATAGGCGTCGTGCGGCTCCAGCGGACCGGCCGCGAGCAGCGCGGACAGCTCGGTGGCGTCGGGCAGCCACTCGTGCACGACGTAGACGAGGTCGTTCTCCTCGACGGCGTCCAGTACCTGCACGAACCGGGGATCGCCGAGCAGTGCGGCGGAGCGGGCCGCGGCCAGCACCGCCCGGCTGCGTGCGTGGTCTGCGGGCAGGATGTGGACGCCGACGGCACGCCGGAGTTTCTCGTCGACCGCACGCCAGCTGCTGAATCCGTCCAGACGGGTGACGCACTCCTCGAGACGGTAGCGTCTGGCGAGTTTGTGACCGCTGTGCAGTTCGGGAGGTGAGGTCTTCTTGCCAGGGTCCGCGGCCGTACCGCTCCCCTGGGCCTCGTCGCTTTCCGTGTCCCGCTCCGGGTTCTGGGCCACCCCGTCGGCCGTGGACTGGTCCGCCTTGGCGGTCAGCGGCTTGTCACCGCTGTTGTCTGCCACGTCGACGGCAGCCGTGCTCCGTTCCGCCACCGTCGTTCCCTGCCTCCCCATCCGTTGCACGCTGTTCGACGCCGAAACCAATTGTGCCCACAGTCCCCCGCTATGCACGACACGCGGCGGCGAACGATGGTTGTGCGCTTACCCCTGACTCAGCGCCCCAGACGCCCGCGCACCATACCCACGAGGGAGTTGAGCTCCTCGATGCGCATGCGCCGCGCGGCCACGTAGAAGACGCCGAGCAGGACGGCTCCGCCGACCAGCAGCGCGGCGAAGGAACCGATCACGCCCTGCCCCAGAGTGTGGCTGATGCCGTAGCAGGCCGCACCACTGAGGGCGGCCGCCGGCACGGAGGCGAGGCACAGCCTGGCGTACGTACGGGTCACGCGGGAGCCGTCCAGGTCCCCGCCGAGCCGCTTGCGCAGCCGCCGCCAGGCCACCCCCACGCCGATCGCGTAGGCCAGGCCGTACGAGGCGGCCATGCCGGCCACCGCCCAGCGGGCCGGGAGCAGAACGTAACAGGCGACCGAGGCGCCCGCGTTGACCGCGGCGACGATCACCGTGTTGTAGAAGGGGGTGCGGGTGTCCTCGTACGCGTAGAAGGCGCGCAGGACGACGTACTGCACCGAGTAGGGGATCAGGCCGAGGGCGAAGGCCATCAGCATGTACCCCATGTTGGTGGCGTCGTTGGTGCCGCCGGAACCGAAGATCAGCGTGCACATCGGGATGCCGAGCGCCAGGAAACCGAAGGAGATGGGGACGATCGCGACCGCGGTCGTCCTGAGGCCCTGGGAGATGTCGTCGCGGACGGCGCCCGTGTCGTTCTCCGCGGCCGAGCGGGAGATCCGCGGCAGCAGGGCGGCCATCAGGGAGACCGTGATGATCGCCTGCGGCAGGCCCCAGATCAGCTGGGCGTTGGCGTAGGCGGTGAGGCCGGTGCCCTTGACCGGGGAGTGCTTGCCGGCCGCGGTCGACAGCTGGGAGACGACGAGCGCGCCCGCCTGGTTGGCGAGGACGAACAGCACGGTCCACTTGGCGAGGGTGGCGGCCTTGCCGAGGCCGTGGCCCCGCCAGTCGAAGCGCAGCCGCAGCCGGAAGCCGGTCTCGTGCAGGTAGGGGATCATCGCGAGGGCCTGGACCACCAGGCCGAGCAGCACGCCGATGCCGAGCAGTCGCTGGCCCTCCGGCGGGATGTTCGTGACCTTCATGCCGGAGTGGGCGGCCGTGCCGTACACCCAGATGAACAGGCTGAGGGTGACGATGATGACGATGTTGTTGAGGACCGGTGTCCACATCATCGCGCCGAACTTGCCCCGTGCGTTGAGGATCTGCCCCATCACGACGTGGATGCCCATGAAGAAGATCGAGGGCAGGAAGTAGCGGACGAAGGTGATGCTGACGCCGTTGGCCGCCGGGTCGCTCGCCACGGAGTCGGACAGCAGGCGGATGAGGAAGGGCGCGCCCGCGATGGTGGCCGCGGTGAGCAGGCCCAGCGCCACCATCACCAGGGTCAGCAGTCGGTTGGCGAACGCCTCGCCACCGTCCTCGTCCTCCTTCATGGCGCGCACCAGTTGGGGTACGAAGACCGAGTTCAGGCCGCCGCCGACGGTCAGGATGTAGATCATCGTGGGCAGCTGGTAGGCGACCTGGAAGGTGTCGCCGAGCAGGCCGAAGCCCAGCGCGGAGACGATCAGCGCGGAGCGGACGAATCCGGTGAGCCGGGAGACCATGGTGCCCGCGGCCATCACGGCACTCGACTTGAGCAGCCCCGCCGCCTTCCCGCCCTTCTTCGCGGGAGCGGCGGAAGCCGGGGCCGGGGCGGGGACCTCCGCCGCCGCAACGGGCGCGGCACCGAGGTTCAGGGTCTGGTCGGTGGCCGGAGGGGTCGTCGCCTGGTACCGGGGCCCGGGTGCGCCCGGCGCGGCCGCCGGACCGGGCACCGACGCGGGTTCGGACGGCAGCTGTGCCCCGCCCTGCTGCGGATCCCGGTAGCCGCTCTGCTGCTGGTCCCGGAAGAGGTGGGCGAAGGCGTCCGGCTCGTGGCGTTCCTCACCGGAGTGCGAGACCAGGTCGTCCACGCCCACGAACTGGGTCGTGCGGGGGTTGTCACCGTACGGCAGGTACTGGTTCTGGCCCTCCGGCTCCGGTGCCGGGGTCTGGGCCCACACCTGGGGGTCGGGGGCGTACGGCGACTGGGCGGGCTGCCCGTAGAGCGGCTGCTGGGGGTAGGTGCCCGGCGGCGGCGGGGGGTGCGCGGCACGGTCGTAGAGCGCCTCCGCGACCGGGTCCTGGGCGGAGAGGTCCTGTGCCCGGTAGGGGTCCTGGTCGTAGGCGTCCTGGAGGTACATGTCAGCCGCGTGCTGCGGCGGGACCTGGCCGGGCTCCGGCGGTGGCTCGGGGTAGCCCGAGCCGGCCGCGCCCTGGCCGCGTTCACCGTCGTACGGCGCGTTCATGGTTACCCCACCTCATCGTCCCGGGCCACACCGGCCACGACATCGCTCAACGGTCCACTCTCTCACCCGTCCCGGACGGGTCGGCGCTTTCCGGTGCGGTGTCCGGTGTCGGGTCACTCGGCTGCTCCGGCTCGTCCGCCCCGGACCGGTGGCCGGACTCTTCCGGGAGACGATCGCCCCGTGTGTCGGGGTTCCCCGGTCCTGCGGTGTTCTCGGGGCCCTCGTCCTCCGGGGTGTCCGGGGCGTCCCCGCCGGCCGGGTCAGGCCCGTCGCCGTCCTCGGCCTGGCGGGCGGCCGTGCGCTTGCGGTGGGTGTACATCCGGAAGCCGGCGAGCACCAGCAGCAGCACACCGCCGCCGATGACCAGCATCACGGTGGGCGTGACCTCGGTGACCTTCACGTCGAACCGGACGGGCGAGCCGTACTCCTGGCCGTCCTCGGTGTAGAGCTGCGCGGTGACCTCGACCCGGCCGTTGGCGTTGGCCGAGGTGGAGAACTTCACGGACTGGCTGTGGCCGCCGGAGACCTCGACGCGCTGCTCGTAGTAGGGCTTGCCCCCGATCTCCAGCCGGGTCGGCATCGTGGAGGTCAGTCGCAGGACGAGGTGGTCGACGCCCTGGACCAGGTTGTTCTGGACGGTGACCGGGATGGTGGCACTGCGTCCGGAGAGCTTGGTCTCGGACTTGTCGATGAGCTTGACCTGGCCGATGAGGTCGTCGAGCCAGGACTCCACGCCCGTGCGGAAGCTGTCCGCCTCGGTCCCGCGGCCCCGCCACGACGTGGACATCTCCCGGTTTATGGCCCGTCCGAACGGGGTCACCACCCGGGACTGGTTGCTGAGGATCACCTGGAAGTTGTCGAGCTTGTCCTGGGTGCGGGCGATCTGCTCGAAGGCCGTTCGGGGCAGTTCCTGCCTGCGCAACGAGGAGGGGTAGGCGGACGACGACGGGATCTTCGTGGTCGCACCGGGATCGGGCTTGTCCTTGGCGGCCGCCGTGAGGTCCTGGGGCTGCGACCAGTTGCTGTCCTGGAGCGCGGTGATGGCCGTCGCCATCGCCTGTGCCTGGCTCGCCGACGGCGTCCGCTGCGGGGCGACGACGATGCTGCGCTGCTTGTCGGTCTGGGTGTTCAGCGCCAGGCTCTGGGCCAGGAACCGCTGTACCGCGAGCGTCGCCGCGTCGGCCTGCGTCAGATCGCCCTCGAACGCCGTGGACAGCCGGGCGTCCGCGACCACGGCCGTCGTGCCACCGCCGATCGGGCGGGCCGCCGAGGGCGTGTAGGACAGCCCGCCGGTTTCCTGGAGGCTGTCACTGCGGGCGATCACCTTGTCGGCGCCCGCCGAGGTGGCGACCTTGATGATCGACGGGTCGACGGCGCCGTTCACGGGCCAGGCGAAGTCGGTGTTCGGTGTGACATGGAGCACGGTCTCGACCGTGGTGGCCGCGACGTCGGTGGCGTCCTTGAGGTGGCTCAGTGAACCGGTCACGGTGGTGCCGTTGTGGGCGAGGGAGGCGAGGTCCGGGTCGGCGAAGGGGAGCGCCACGACCTCCTTGTCGGCCACCGCGTTCTGAAGGTCGGCCAGGAACTGCTTGGCCACCGCCTGATGGGTGCCCGCCGTGGTGGTGTCACCGGCGCCCTGGATCCGGTAGCCGCGGGTCATCGCGTCCACGGAGGCCAGCATGTCCGGGTCGAGCACCCAGGTGACGTCCAGGTCCTTGCCGAGCGCCAGCATCTGGGCCAGCCGGCCACCGGGCGAGATCTCCTTGGCCAGGTCGTCGTTGAGGAAGACCGGGGTCTGTAGCTCGCCCGCTCCCGTCTTCGCCGTCATGTGGACGGTGGAGATCAGCGGCCAGAGGTACGTCGTCCTGGTCTTCGTGTCGGCCTCGGAGGACTGCCACGGCAGGAACGTCTGCTGGATGCCGAGCACCTGGTCCCACTGCTGCGCCGACGTCTTGCCGGACAGCGTGACCCCGAACGGATACACGCCGTCCTGTCCCAGGTCGAGCTTGTCGACCGGCACGGAGATGCTGAAGTGCTCGGCGACGCCCGGGGCCAGCGAGTCGAAGTCCTCGGTGTACTTGCCGCCGATCTCGGTGCCGAGGCCCGACTGGAGCTCGTCGGACTGCCGGGCGGCCGTGTCGATCGCCGACCGGGTGCCGAGCGGGGAACCCACCCGCAGATCCACGTGGGCGTCCGTGACGGCCTGCTTGCCGTTGTTGGTCACCGTGCCGGAGACCGTCAGGGTGTCCCCGTCGGTGGGGGCGCTGGGGCTCAGCGAGTCCAGGGCCACGGACACCGCGTTCGACCCGGCCGCCTGGGCCGGGGCCGCGGCCGGCAGCTGCATCAGTCCGGCCAGCAGAGGCGCGCTCGCGAGCAGTGCCCCGGTGCGCCGCAGCCAGCGGCGGGCAGGTGAGGGCGTCCCCTGGAAGTCTGCCGCCTCGGCCACGCGCTCGTCCGTCCCTCGTCATCGTCAGTGGTCGTCGGAATGTGCGTCCACGCATGGTAACGAGGCGCGCTGAGCTGAAGTGCCGCGGTCCGCTTCACAAGATCGGAGAAGAGTATCGGCCCGTCCTCTATATCCAGTATCGCGGAGAGGGTCTGGTAAGCGTCGAGCACAGGGCTTGCACCGGTATGGAAGGGACTGCTCCGCCACCGTGTATGGACGCTCTGCGGGGAGTGCGGCGGGAATATGGAGGCGCTTCGGGCGGCCGGGGGCACGTACCCTGTGCTGTTGTGCCGAACGCCAATGAAGACACTTCCTCTGCCCTGAGCCAGGCGCAGCAGCGCGCGGTGAGCGAGCTGCTGCGGGTGGCGCCCGTCGCCGACGACCTCGCCCGCCGATTCCAGGAGGCCGGGTTCTCCCTCGCCCTGGTCGGCGGCTCGGTCCGGGACGCGCTGCTGGGCCGGCTCGGCAACGACCTGGACTTCACCACCGACGCCCGCCCCGAGGACGTACTGAAGATCGTCCGGCCCTGGGCGGACGCCGTCTGGGAGGTCGGGATCGCCTTCGGCACGGTCGGCGCGCAGAAGGACGCCCGCGTCGGCGACACCGTCCGGTCCTTCCAGATCGAGGTGACCACGTACCGCTCCGAGGCCTATGACCGCACCTCGCGCAAGCCCGAGGTGTCGTACGGGGACTCCATCGAGGAGGATCTCGTCCGGCGTGACTTCACCGTCAACGCGATGGCGGTGGCTCTGCCGGAGAAGGAGTTCATCGACCCCCACGGGGGCCGGGAGGACCTTGCCGCGCGGCTGCTGCGCACCCCGGGCACGCCCGAGGAGTCCTTCTCGGACGACCCGCTGCGGATGATGCGCGCCGCCCGGTTCGCGGCTCAGCTCGACTTCGAGGTGGCCCCCGAGGTCGTCGCGGCGATGACGGACATGGCCGGACGTCTGGAGATCGTCTCGGCCGAGCGGGTCCGGGACGAGCTGAACAAGCTGATCCTCTCCGCCCACCCCCGCAAGGGGCTGACGCTGCTCGTCGAGACCGGGCTCGCGGAGCAGGTGCTGCCTGAGCTGCCCGCCCTGCGGCTGGAGAGCGACGAGCACCACCGGCACAAGGACGTCTACGACCACACGCTGATCGTCCTGGAACAGGCGATGGCGCTGGAGGAGGACGGCCCCGACCTGGTCCTGCGTCTCGCCGCCCTGCTGCACGACATCGGGAAGCCGCGTACCCGCCGCTTCGAGCAGGACGGCCGGGTCTCGTTCCACCACCATGAGGTGGTCGGCGCGAAGATGACCAAGAAGCGCATGACCGCGCTGAAGTACTCCAACGACCTGGTGAAGGACGTGTCGCGACTGGTGGAGCTCCACCTGCGTTTCCACGGCTACGGCACCGGGGAATGGACGGACTCGGCGGTCCGCCGGTACGTCCGGGACGCGGGCCCGCTGCTCGACCGCCTTCACAAGCTGACCCGGTCCGACTGCACCACCCGCAACAAGCGGAGGGCCGCGGCGCTCTCCCGTGCCTATGACGGCCTGGAGGACCGGATCGCCGAGCTCCAGGAGAGGGAGGAGCTCGACGCGATCCGTCCGGACCTGGACGGCAACCAGATCATGGAGATCCTGGGGATCCGTCCCGGCCCGGAGGTGGGTCAGGCCTACAAGCACCTGCTGGAGCTGAGGCTGGAGCACGGGCCGATGGAGCACGACGACGCGGTGGCCGCCCTCAAGGAGTGGTGGGCCGAGCAGGGCTGAGTGCCCGGCCCGGGGTCATGTTTCACGTGAAACACGAACCGTCCGGGAAGCGGCCGGGGGCGATGTTTCACGTGAAACATCGCCCCCGAGCCGTTCCTCCTCACCGCCTCGGGTCTCGCTCCACGGCTTGCTTCGCTCCGGCGCGGGCCATGGCTGCCGCCACCGCCGCGTAAATGAACGCGACCGTGATGACGAGGGTCGCGGAGCGGCCGTCCGGTGGCAGCATCAGGGCGGCGACACCGGCGGCCCCGACGAACGCGACGTTGAAGAGGACGTCGTACACGGAGAAGATCCGGCCGCGGAAACCGTCCTCGACGGAGGACTGCACGAGGGTGTCCGTGGCGATCTTCGCTCCCTGGGTGATCAGTCCCAGCACGAAGGCGGCGACGAGCATGGGGGCGGTCGCGAACGGGAGACCCAGCGCTGGTTCCAGTACGGCGGCCGATGCGGCGCACACGACGATCCAGCGGCCGGCACCCAGCCTCCCGGCGGCCCCCGGCGTCACCAAGGCCGCCGCGAAGAAGCCGGCACCGGAGACACCCAGCGCCAGTCCCAGCAGGGCGAGGCCGTCGTCGGGGTCGGAGGAGAGGGCGTAGCGGCACAGCATCAGCACCAGGACGAGCAGCGCGCCGTAGCAGAAGCGCATCACCGTCATGGTGAGCAGTGCCCAGGCAGCCTCGCGGCGCCGGGGTGCCGCGAGATGCCGTATCGCCTCCCGCAGGTCGCGTGCGGTGGTGAGTACGGCCGCCGCGAGACTCGGCTGTGCCGGATGCCGGTCGGGGCCGAGGAGTCCCGGGGCCATGGTCAGGGAGGCGAGGGCCGCGCACAGATACAGCGCGGCGCCCAGCAGCACCACCGCTGCGTCGGAGTCCGAGGCGATGAGCCGAACGGCGAAGGCCAGGCCGCCACCGGCGGTCGCGGCGAGGGTGCCGGCGGTCGGGGACAGGGAGTTGGCCAGCACCAGCCGGTCGGTGTCGACCACTCGTGGGAGCGCGGCCGACAGACCCGAAAGGACGAAGCGGTTGACGGCCGTGACGCACAGGGCGGAGACATAGAAGAGCCAGTCGGGCACCTGTCCGGCCATCAGGACCGCGGTGATCGCGGCCAGCAGCGCGCGCAGCAGATTGCCGTACAGGAAGACCTGGCGGCGGCGCCAGCGGTCCAGCAGGACGCCGGCGAAGGGGCCGACCAGGGAGTAGGGGAGCAGCAGGACCGCCATGGCCGAGGCGATCGCGCCCGGTGAGGTCTGTTTCTCCGGCGAGAAGACGACATAGGCGGCGAGCGCGACCTGGTAGACGCCGTCGGCTCCCTGGGAGAGCAGCCGTACGGCCAGCAGGCGGCGGAAGTCCCGCAGGCGCAGCAGGACACGCAGGTCACGTACGACGGGCATGGGGCACAGCCTCACATATGGGGTCGCACCCATGGGAAGGGTCCCCGGGTCTGGTGACCCGGGGACCCTCGGAGCCCTGGCAGGAGCGTTTTTTGCGAGCTACGGAGACGTCAGCGCTCAGCGCTGTGTCGAGCTACCGCTCGACGTCGCCGCGGATGAACTTCTCCACGTTCTCGCGGGCCTCGTCGTCGAAGTACTGCACCGGCGGGGACTTCATGAAGTAGCTCGACGCGGAGAGGATCGGGCCGCCGATACCGCGGTCCTTGGCGATCTTCGCGGCGCGCAGGGCGTCGATGATGACACCCGCGGAGTTCGGGGAGTCCCAGACCTCGAGCTTGTACTCCAGGTTCAGCGGGACGTCACCGAAGGCGCGGCCCTCCAGGCGGACATAGGCCCACTTGCGGTCGTCGAGCCAGGCGACGTAGTCGGACGGGCCGATGTGGACGTTCTTCTCGCCGAGGTCCCGGTCGGGGATCTGGGAGGTGACGGCCTGCGTCTTGGAGATCTTCTTGGACTCCAGGCGGTCGCGCTCCAGCATGTTCTTGAAGTCCATGTTGCCGCCGACGTTCAGCTGCATCGTGCGGTCCAGGACGACGCCCCGGTCCTCGAAGAGCTTCGCCATGACGCGGTGCGTGATGGTGGCGCCGACCTGCGACTTGATGTCGTCACCGACGATCGGGACACCGGCCTCGGTGAACTTGTCCGCCCACTCCTTGGTGCCGGCGATGAAGACCGGGAGGGCGTTGACGAAGGCGACCTTGGCGTCGATGGCGCACTGGGCGTAGAACTTCGCCGCGGCCTCGGAGCCGACGGGCAGGTAGCAGACGAGGACGTCGACCTGCTTCTTCTTGAGGATCTTCACGACGTCGACCGGCTCGGCCGCGGACTCCTCGATGGTCTCGCGGTAGTACTTGCCGAGGCCGTCGAGGGTGTGGCCGCGCCGCACCTTCACACCGGTGTGGGGCACGTCGCAGATCTTGATGGTGTTGTTCTCGGAGGCGCCGATGGCGTCCGCCAGGTCGAGGCCTACCTTCTTGGCGTCCACGTCGAACGCGGCGACGAACTCGATGTCCTTGACGTGGTAGTCGCCGAACTGGACGTGCATCAGGCCGGGGACCTTGGACGCCGGGTCGGCGTCCTTGTAGTACTCGACTCCCTGCACCAGCGAGGCGGCGCAGTTGCCCACGCCGACGATGGCTACGCGAACCGAACCCATTCCGGTTGCTCCCTGTGTGTACGAGTGAGGCCCTGCGCGGGACTCACGTGGCGGTGTCGCCGGGCAAATCCGGCCGAGGGGTGTCCTCGGACCGGGGCAGGTTGCCCGGCGTTCCATTGGTGGTGTTCTGCTGAGCGGACCCCCCGGAGGCGGGGCCCTTCAGGTCCCGTCCGGCCCGCTCGCTCTCGATGAGCTCGTTCAGCCAGCGCACTTCGCGCTCCACGGACTCCATCCCGTGGCGCTGGAGCTCAAGCGTGTAGTCGTCGAGGCGTTCCCGGGTGCGTGCCAGCGAGGCGCGCATCTTCTCCAGGCGTTCCTCCAGCCGGCTGCGGCGGCCCTCCAGCACGCGCATGCGTACATCGCGCGAGGTCTGCCCGAAGAAGGCGAACCGCGCCGCGAAGTGTTCGTCCTCGTACGCGTCGGGGCCGGTCTGCGAGAGGAGCTCCTCGAAGTGCTCCTTACCTTCCGCCGTCAACCGGTAGACGATTTTCGCGCGGCGGCCGGAGAGCGGGACGGCGAGCGGATCCTCGCCGGTGTTCCCCGGTTCCTCGATCAACCAGCCGTTGGCGACCAGCGTCTTGAGGCAGGGGTAGAGCGTTCCGTAGCTGAACGCACGGAACACGCCCAGCGAGGTGTTGAGCCGTTTCCGCAGCTCATAGCCGTGCATCGGCGACTCGCGGAGCAGGCCGAGCACGGCGAACTCAAGGATGCCGGAACGCCGGCTCATGATCGCCTCCACTCGTCCGCAGGTCGCTTATCTCGCTCTGATGTATCGACTCGATACATCACGACGATAGATCGGCCTCCCCTGTGCGACAAGAGCAGTGACGGTGAACGGGATCACATCACCGTTTCGTAGGAGGCAACTTGCCTGATTTGGGGTGAACTTCGGGGCTCGGTGGGTTTTAGCGGTGCGTAGTCTGTGCGGCATGCAGACCACCGGGAACCAAGAGACGCCTGGGGGGCGTCGACGTCCCTGGTGCAGTACGGGTGAATGCAGGACCGACCACATCCGTACTTCGGGGGGACCGGAAACCAGCCGCCGTTTCCAGGCGCGCAAGGGTGCGCCTGCCCGAGGAGTAATCGTTCGATGAGCGAGCACCGTCGCAAACCGCCGCAGCCGCAGGGAGGCGGAGGCGGACGTGCCGCGGCCCGACGCGGTCAGTCCGCCCCGTCCTCCGGCCGCCGTGCGGCACCGCGAGGCGCCACCGGGTCTCCTTCCGACTCCTATGGGTCACCTTCCTATGGGTCGGACTCCCAGGGCCCGGGAGGTGAAGAGCGCCCCTACGGCAGTCGGGCCGAGGCCCGCCGGGCGGCGCAGAGAACCACAGGAGGCCGCCGCAGAGGGCCCGACAACGGAAGCTACGGTCCGGGTGGTCCTGCCGGGCCGGGGCGCGGCAGAGGCCGGCCGTCAACCGCGCCCGGCAAGAAGCGCCTCATCGACTACCCGAGGGCGAACAGGTTCGGCTGGCGCCGCTGGGTGCCTTCCTGGCGGCTCGTCTCCGGGCTGAGCCTGACCTTCCTGGGCAGTCTGGTCGCGCTGGTGGGTGTCGGCTACGCCATGGTGGGCGTGCCCGACGAGAACACCGCCGCGAAGTCCCAGAACAACGTCTACTACTGGGCCAACGGCCAGCAGATGGTCGCGACGGGCACCGGTGCGAACCGGCAGAACGTCACCATCGACCAGATCCCCAAGGCCATGCAGAACGCGGTGATCTCGGCCGAGAACAAGAGCTTCTACTCGGACTCGGGTGTCGACCCCATGGGCATCGCCCGTGCTCTGGTCAACATGGCCCGGGGTGGTCAGACGCAGGGTGGTTCGACGATCACCCAGCAGTTCGTGAAGAACACCTACCTCAGCCAGGACCAGACGGTCACCCGCAAGTTCAAGGAGATGTTCATCTCCATCAAGGTGGGCACGAAGCTCACCAAGCCCCAGATCCTTCAGGGCTACCTGAACACCTCGTACTTCGGCCGTGGCGCGTACGGCATCCAGGCCGCCGCCCAGACCTACTACGGCGTGGACGCGAAGGACCTCAAGCCGAGCCAGTGCGCGGTCCTGGCCGCGCTGCTCAAGGGTGCGACGTACTACGACCCGGCGGGCAACCCGGACATCGATCCCTCGGCCACCAAGGACGCCAACTACAAGCGCTCCCACGACCGCTGGGCCTGGATCCTCGAGGAGATGCACAAGGACCAGCACCTCACCGACGCCGAGTACCAGGAAGCCGTCAAGAAGTACCCGCTGCCCCAGGGTCGCAAGGCGATCAAGGGCATGACCGGCCAGATCAGCTACCTCGCCGACACGGCCAAGAAGTACGTCCTCGCGCACTCCAACATCACCGAGACGCAGTTCGACCAGGGCGGCTTCCAGATCTACACGACCTTCGACAAGGACAAGGTCAACGCGCTGAGCGCGGCCGTGCAGAAGATCCAGAAGGCGCGTCTGGACCCGAAGAACCGGGAGAAGGACAAGTACGTCCAGTTCGGTGCCGCCTCGGTGGTGCCCAAGGACGGTGCGATCGTCGCCCTGTACGGCGGCGCCGGCTACGAGAACAACCACTTCACGAACAACGCCGACACCTCCGGTGTCCCCGTGGGTTCGACGTGGAAGCCGTTCGTACTGGCGGCGGCCATGGAAGACGGGACGTACAAGACCGACGGTGTCGGGGTGTCGCCGCTGAGCAAGTACAACGGTGACGACAACCTCAAGGTGCGCAGGCCAGACGGTACGTACTACCTGAACAAGGACAACTCGATCTTCCGTCAGCGGAACGAGAGCGAGTACCCCTGGGGCTACATCACCCTGCGCAAGGCGATGGAGCAGTCGATCAACACCCCGTTCGTGCAGCTCGGCGTGGATGTCGGGATGACGAAGGTACGGGACATGGCCCAGGCGTCCGGGATCCTGCCGAACAGCATGTCGCAGAACCTGAACCCGTCGTTCGCCATCGGTACGTCCACCCCCAGTGCCATCCGCATGGCCGACGCGTACGCGACCTTCGCGGCCTCCGGTGAACACGTGGACCCGTACTCCGTGACCGCGGTCAAGCAGGACGGGCAGGAGCTGTCCGGCTTCAGCAAGCCCAAGCTGACCAGGGCGATGGACGAGAACGTGGCGAACAACGTCACGGACGTCCTCCAGAACGTCATCCAGAACGGTACGGGTACCAACGCCAAGGCCCTGGGCCGTACGGCGGCGGGCAAGACCGGTACCACCGACAGCAACAAGTCGGCCTGGTTCGTCGGCTACACCCAGCAGCTGGCGACGTCGGTGGCGATGTTCCGTGAGAACCCGAAGGACGCCGAGCTGCTCTCCATGAACGGGACCGCCGGCGTGGCGTCCATCCACGGTGGTGACATCCCGACCTCGGTGTGGACCGAGTACATGAAGGCCGCGCTGAAGGGCAAGAACGACCCCGGCTTCCCGGACGCCACCAAGATCGGTGAGATCTCGGACGAGCTGGGGATGCCTTCGCCGACGCCCAGCCCGAGCATCACGCCGAGCGAGACGCCGAGCGAGACGCCCAGCGCCACGCCCAGCGAGACGTTCACCTCGCCCTCGCCCACCGTGACCGAGACCTGCCGGTTCGCCTGGAACTGCTCGACCGACGGCGGTGACACCGGAAGCACCTCGGGGACCACCTCCTCACCGACAGCCACCGAGACGACCGGTGAGGGCAACACCAGAGGCAATGCCAACGGAGGAGGGAACCTCTTCGGCGGATCGAACGGCTAGCCGCGCGGACTGACCGGTTGGTGTCCTTTTCGCCCGCCGAAGTGTGTTTCACGTGAAACATGGGCCGCCGTACCCAGCGAGGTGCGGCGGCCCTCGGCGTATTCCTAGAGAGGTACGGCAGGATGGGCCCCATGCCCAGTGCAGAGACGACGCCCGCGGGCGTGCGTGAGCCGGAGCCCGTGCGGCCGACCAGGGAAGACGCGGTCGCCGCGGCCGGGAGTGAGCTGATCGGCGGCCCCATCGGCCGGCGTGCCCTGCTCGGGACGTCCTGGTGGACGCCCCTACGAGTCGTGGTCCTCGTCGCGATCGGCATGTTCGCCCTGGGCCTGGTCCAGAAGGCACCCTGCTACAACGGCGCCTGGTTCTTCGGCGCCAGTTCCCAGTACACCCACGCCTGCTACTCGGACATTCCGCACCTCTACCAGGGGCGCGGTTTCGCCGACGGTCTGGTGCCGTACTTCGACAAGCTGCCCGGTGACATGGACTACCTCGAATACCCGGTGCTGACCGGTGTGTTCATGGAGGTGGCCGCATGGCTCACGCCGGGCAGCGGCAGCATCCAGCTCCAGGAGCAGGTGTACTGGTTCGTCAACGCCGGGATGCTGATGATCTGCGCCGCCGTCATCGCGGTGTGCGTGGTGCGTACGCATCGCCGGCGCCCCTGGGACGGTCTGCTGGTCGCCCTGTCGCCCGCCTTCGCGCTGACCGCGACCATCAACTGGGACCTCCTGGCGGTTGCTCTGACGGCCGCGGCGATGCTGATGTGGTCCCGGAGCCGCCCCCTCGCCTTCGGCGTCCTCCTGGGCCTTGCCACGGCCGCCAAGCTGTATCCCGTGTTCCTGCTGGGGCCGCTGTTCCTGCTGTGCTGGCGCGCCGGCAAATGGCGGGAGTTCTTCATCGCGACGGGTGGCGCGGTCGTCTCCTGGTTCGTCGTGAACCTGCCGGTGATGATCTTCGCCTTCGACGGCTGGTCGAAGTTCTACACGTTCAGCCAGGAACGGGGCGTGGACTTCGGTTCGTTCTGGCTGATCTGGGCACAGAACACGACCAGCCCGCTCAGCACCGACTTCGTGAACAACGCGGCCATGGCCCTGGTGCTGCTCTGCTTCCTGGGCATCGCCGCCCTGGCCCTGACCGCACCGCGCCGGCCGCGGTTCGCCCAGCTGGCCTTCCTGGTGGTGGCGGCCTTCATCCTCACCAACAAGGTCTACTCCCCGCAGTACGTCCTGTGGCTGGTCCCGCTGGCCGTCCTCGCCCGGCCCAAGTGGCGGGACTTCCTGATCTGGCAGGCGTGCGAGGTGGCGTACTTCGTGGGGATCTGGATGTACCTCGCCTACACGACCAGCGGAGACGCCCACAAGGGGCTGCCGACCGACGGCTACCACTGGGCCATCGCCGTGCACCTGCTGGGCACGCTCTACCTGTGCGCCATGGTCGTGCGCGACATTCTCATGCCCGAGCGGGACGTGGTGCGCCGCGCCGGTGACGACGACCCCTCGGGCGGGGTGCTGGACGGGGCGGAGGACGTCTTCGTGCTCGGTGCGGCCGGCCGCACCGCCGCCCACGCGGCCCCCTTCGAGGGGCCCCAGGTGGAATGGGGAAGCCGATCCTCCGAGAGTGGTTCGCTCTGAGCGAACAGCCGGGGTCCACGGCATGAGAAGGGCCGTACACGGAGTCCCGTGTACGGCCCTTCCGGCGTCCGGTCGGTGTGCCTGAAACCGCGTCAGCGGTCCACGATGCGATCGAACTGGGTGGTGGTGTGCCGCAGATGGGCCACCAGCTCCTCGCCGACCTTCGGCTCCGGCGCGTCGGAGGGCACGAAGAGAATCGACACCTGCATGTGCGGCGGCTCCGCGAACCAGCGCTGCTTGCCGCCCCAGACGAACGGGGAAAGGTTCCGGTTCACGGTGGCGAGGCCGGCCCGTGCGACGCCCTTGGCGCGCGGCATGACGCCGTGCAGGGCCTTCGGCGCCTCCAGGCCCACCCCGTGCGACGTACCGCCCGCCACGACCACCAGGAAGCCGTCCGAGGCCGACTTCTGCTGGCGGTAGCCGAACCGGTCGCCCTTGGCGACGCGGGTGACGTCCAGGACCGCACCGCGGTACTCGGTGGCGTCGTGGTCCCCCAGCCACAGCCGCGTGCCGATCCGCGCCCGGAACCTGGTCTGCGGGAACTGCTGTTGCAGTCTGGCCAGTTCGTCGGCCTTGAGGTGGCTGACGAACATCGTGTGCAGCGGCAGCCGGGCCGCGCGCAGCCGGTCCATCCAGCCGATGACCTCCTCGACGGCGTCCGAGCCGTCGGTGCGGTCCAGCGGCAGATGGATGGCGAAGCCCTCCAGGCGGACGTTCTCTATGGCGGAGTGCAGCTGCGGCAGGTCCTGCTCGCTGATGCCGTGCCGCTTCATGGTGGACATCACCTCGATGACCACCCGGGCGCCCACCAGGCCGTACACGCCGTCGATCGACGAGACCGAGCGGATGACCCGGTCGGGCAGCGGCACCGGCTCCTCGCCGCGCCGGTACGGCGTCAGCACCAGCAGGTCCCCGCCGAACCAGTCCTTGATGCGGGCGGCCTCGTACGTCGTGCCCACGGCGAGGACGTCCGAGCCCAGCCGCGTGGCCTCCTCCGCCAGGCGTTCGTGCCCGAAGCCGTAGCCGTTGCCCTTGCAGACCGGGACCAGGCCCGGGAACTGCTCCTGCACGTGCTTGTGGTGCGCCCGCCAGCGCGCGGTGTCGACGTAGAGCGTGAGCGCCATGGCCGGACCTGGGACCTTTCTGGATGGCTGGGGTGCCAGAGGACTGCGTTGTGTCAGGGCTATAGAAGCACGGAGCGTGACGTCAGCGGCGCGACATGTAGATGTCGAGCGCCTTGTGGAGCAGCTTGTTGAGCGGGAAGTCCCACTCGCCCAGGTACTCGGCGGCCTGTCCGCCGGTGCCCACCTTGAACTGGATCAGACCGAAGAGGTGGTCCGTCTCGTCCAGCGAGTCCGAGATACCGCGCAGGTCGTAGACGGTGGCGCCGAGCGCGTAGGCGTCCCGCAGCATCCGCCACTGCATGGCGTTCGACGGCCGCACCTCACGGCCGATGTTGTCGGAGGCGCCGTAGGAGTACCAGACGTGCCCGCCGACGATCAGCATGGTCGCCGCGGACAGGTTCACCCCGTTGTGCCGGGCGAAGTAGAGCCGCATCCGGTTGGGGTCCTCGGTGTTCAGGGCCGTCCACATGCGCTGGAAGTACGACAGCGGGCGCGGCCGGAAGTGGTCGCGCACGGCCGTGATCTCGTACAGCCGCTGCCATTCCGCCAGGTCCTGGTAGCCGCCCTGGACGACCTCGACGCCGGCCTTCTCGGCCTTCTTGATGTTGCGCCGCCACAGCTGGTTGAAGTTCTTGTGGACCTCTTCCAGGGAGCGGTTCGCCAGGGGCACCTGGTAGACGTAGCGCGGCTGGACGTCGCCGAAGCCGGCGCCGCCGTCCTCACCCTGCTGCCAGCCCATCCGGCGGAGCTTGTCGGCCACCTCGAAGGCGCGCGGCTCGATGAAGTCGGCCTCGATGTCGCGCAGCCGCTTCACGTCCGGGTTCTGGATGCCGGCCTTGATGGAGTTGGCCTCCCAGCGCCGGATGATCACCGGCGGGCCCATCTTCACCGAGAACGCGCCCTGGTGCTTGAGGTGGGCCAGCATCGGCTGGATCCAGTCGTCCAGATTCGGCGCGAACCAGTTGATGACCGGACCTTCGGGCAGGTACGCCAGATAGCGCTTGATCTTGGGCAGCTGGCGGTACAGGACCAGACCGGCACCGACCATCTCACCGGTGCGCTCGTCGAACCAGCCGAGGTTCTCCGAACGCCACTCCGCCTTGACATCGGCCCAGGCCGGGACCTGCATGTGGCTAGCCGCAGGCAGGCTCTGGATGTACGCCAGATGCTGTTCGCGGCTGATGGTCCTCAGGGTCAGGCTCATGTCGGGGCGCTCCTCGGGCTGGTGTGTCCCCATGGGTACAGGGGCTCCGGCTCTCGCGCCGAAGCCTACTGCGCCTCGCCCGCGGCCTGACTGGGCGTACGGCACCAACGTCCCGGCCGTGCGCGGCCGGGACGTTCCGCTGTGGTGCGGGGGGTGCCGGAGGGCTAGCCGAACAGCCCGCCGTTCGCCATCCCGATGAAGAAGCCGATGCCCGAGGCACCGAGACCCAGGATCACACCGAAGCGCTCGCGTGTGGTGATCGAGACCCACTGCCCGTACAGGCCGGTGAAGATGCCGATCAGACCGGCCCAGGAGCTGAGCAGGTGGAGGCCGTGGAAGAAGCACGTGATGAAGGCGATCAGTCCGAGCACCAGGGTCACTGCCATCAGTGAGTCCTGGAGCGGATGGCTCTTGCCGTCCGTGGCGAACAGGGATCCGGCGGTGTTGGGTCGCAATGCCTGTGCCATAGGGCACCTCCTGCGGAAGGCGGCGCATCGTAGCGCCATACACACCCGATGTGTACAGATTGCGTGCCCGGGCGCCCGGATTTCAACCGGAAGCAGGTGTGCAGGTAGTCTGTACCGTCTGCACCGGTGTCTGCCCAGGCCGTGACAGGGGATCCCGCGGGAACCCCCCGATTGTCAGTGGCCGCCGATACCGTTGCGTACGCATCACAACCCTCCTGCCACGGAACGACCGTGGCCGCTGAGTCCAAAGGAGGTGGGTTCCACATGCGTCACTACGAGGTGATGGTCATCCTCGACCCCGATCTGGAGGAGCGCGCTGTCGCCCCCCTGATCGAGAACTTCCTCTCCGTCGTCCGTGAGGGCAACGGCAAGGTGGAGAAGGTCGACACCTGGGGCCGTCGTCGTCTCTCGTACGAGATCAAGAAGAAGCCTGAGGGCATCTACTCGGTCATCGACTTGCAGGCCGAGCCTGCGGTCGTGAAGGAGCTCGACCGCCAGATGAACCTGAACGAGTCGGTCCTCCGGACCAAGGTCCTCCGCCCCGAGACCCACTGAGCCTCCCGCTCAGCTGATCTCGGGATTCGAGTAGCAGCAAGCAGCCAGCAGCAAACCCGCCGAGAGGTTCCCCCATGGCAGGCGAGACCGTCATCACGGTCGTCGGCAATCTTGTCGACGACCCCGAGCTGCGCTTCACCCCGTCCGGTGCGGCGGTCGCGAAGTTCCGCGTCGCGTCCACTCCCCGCACCTTCGACCGCCAGACGAACGAGTGGAAGGACGGCGAGAGCCTCTTCCTCACCTGCTCGGTCTGGCGGCAGGCGGCGGAGAACGTCGCCGAGTCGCTCCAGCGAGGCATGCGCGTCATCGTGCAGGGCCGGCTGAAGCAGCGGTCCTACGAGGACCGTGAGGGTGTCAAGCGCACGGTCTACGAGCTGGACGTCGAGGAAGTCGGCGCCAGCCTGCGGAACGCCACGGCCAAGGTCACCAAGACCGCCGCCGGTGGCGGTGGCCGCGGTGGCCAGGGCGGTTACGGCGGCGGTGGCGGCCAGGGTGGCGGCGGCTGGGGCGGTGGCTCCGGCGGCGGCCAGCAGGGCGGCGCTCCCAACGACGACCCCTGGGCCTCCAGCGCTCCCGCAGGGGGCGGCAACCAGGGTGGCGGCGGCTGGGGCGGTGGCTCCGGCGGCGGCGGCGGTGGCGGCGGCTACTCGGACGAGCCCCCCTTCTAGGCCCTCGGGCCGAGGCGCGGGGCACACCCCAAACTTCTTGATCACACAGGAGAAACACCATGGCGAAGCCGCCTGTGCGCAAGCCTAAGAAGAAGGTCTGCGCTTTCTGCAAGGACAAGGTCCAGTACGTGGACTACAAGGACACGAACATGCTGCGGAAGTTCATTTCCGACCGCGGCAAGATCCGTGCCCGCCGCGTGACCGGCAACTGCACGCAGCACCAGCGTGACGTCGCCACGGCCGTCAAGAACAGCCGTGAGATGGCGCTGCTGCCCTACACCTCCACCGCGCGCTAAGGGAAGGGTGACCGAATAATGAAGATCATCCTTACCCATGAGGTCTCTGGCCTCGGTGCCGCCGGCGACGTCGTCGACGTCAAGGACGGCTACGCCCGCAACTACCTGATCCCGCGGAAGTTCGCGATCCGCTGGACCAAGGGTGGCGAGAAGGACGTCGAGCAGATCCGTCGTGCTCGCAAGATCCACGAGATCCAGACCATCGAGCAGGCCAACCAGGTGAAGGCCCAGCTCGAGGGCGTCAAGGTCCGTCTGGCCGTCCGTGCCGGCGACGCCGGTCGCCTCTTCGGTTCCGTCACCCAGGCCGACATCGCTTCGGCGATCAAGGCCGCCGGTGGCCCCGAGGTCGACAAGCGTCGCATCGAGGTCGCCTCGGCGATCAAGACGCTGGGCGCCCACGAGACGTCCGTCCGTCTGCACCCCGAGGTTGCCGCCAAGGTCAACATCGAGGTCGTCGCGGCCTGACGCTGCGCTCTGCTTGAGCAGTAGCTGGAAGGGGCCGCACCCGTCATGGGTGCGGCCCCTTTTGTTTCACGTGAAACGCGAGGTCTTGTGCTGTTTCACGTGAAACAGGCGATGAGGCGTGGCGCGAGGCGTGGCGCTCAGCGCGTCGCGCCCGTGACGATCCAGCGGCCTGAGCGTGCCCGAAGCCACAGGGTCGTCAGCCGTACGGCCATCATCAACGTCATGGTTGCCCAGAGGGCGGTGAGCCCACCGCCGAGAGCGGGGACCAAAAGCGCCACGGGGGTGAAGACGGCGAGGGTGACGACCATGGCCCCAGCGAGGTACGGACCGTCTCCGGCGCCCATCAGAACGCCGTCCAGGACGAAGACCACACCGGAGATCGGTTGTGAGAGCGCCACGATGAGGAGCGCGGGCAGCGCGGTCTCCTTGACCGTGGGATCGCTCGTGAAGAGCGGGAGGAACAGGGGGCGGGCGGCCACCACCAGCAGACCCAGCACCACACCGGCGGCGATGCCCCACTGGACCATGCGCCGGCAGGCTGCGCGGGCACCGGCGGCATCGTCCGCACCGAGGTAGCGGCCGATGATGGCCTGTCCGGCGATGGCGATCGCGTCCAGGGCGAAGGCCAGCAGGCTCCACAGGGACAACACGATCTGGTGGGCCGCGATGTCGGCGTCACCCAGTCGGGCCGCGACGGCTGTGGCGATCATCAGGATGGCCCGCAGCGAGAGCGTCCGGACGAGCAGGGGCAGACCGGCCTGCGCCGAGGCCCGGATGCCGGCGGCGTCGGGACGCAGAGAGGCCCCGTGCTTGCGGGCGCCGCGCACGACGACGGTCAGATAGACGGCTGCCATGGCGCACTGGGCGATGACTGTGCCCCAGGCGGAGCCGGCGATGCCCAGTCCGGCGCCGTAGACGAGCGCCGCGTTGAGTCCGGCGTTGGCGACGAAGCCCGCGACAGCGACGTACAGCGGGGTCCGGGTGTCCTGGAGACCGCGCAGGACACCGGTGGCGGCGAGCACGACCAGCATGGCCGGAATGCCGAGCGAGGAGATCCGCAGATAGGTGGTCGCGTAGGGAGCCGCGGTGGCCGAGGCGCCGAAGACGTCCACGATGCCGGGGGCGAGGGGCAGGACCAGGGCGATCACCGCGGCGCCGAGCAGCAGTGCCAGCCAGATGCCGTCCATGCCCTGGCGGATGGCGGCTGGGAGATCACCGGAGCCGACCCGGCGGGCGACCGCGGCCGTGGTGGCGTAGGCCAGGAAGACGAAGACGCTCACCGCGGTGGTGAGGAGGGCTGAGGCGACCCCGAGGCCGGCGAGCTGTGCGGTGCCGAGATGGCCGACGATCGCGCTGTCCGCCATCACGAAAAGCGGCTCGGCGACGAGGGCGCCGAAGGCCGGGACGGCGAGGGCGACGATCTCTCGGTCGTGCTGCCGACGGGTGGCCTGGGGGATCGCGGGAGCCTGTGGCATGGACGCTAATCTAATCGTCCACAGGTAAGAGATGCAATCGAGTACTGACCCTTACTGACAGTTGTGTGCGCCACGCTTTCGCGCGCTGTTCGAGGCGATCTTGGTCCGACTGGGAAAGTTTTTCTTCTGCACAGCCGGTGGACGGGAAATCAGCAGGTCAGAGCAGGTCGCTCGAAAGGATCGAGGGCTTGTTCACAGGGCTGTCCACCGCATCGTGCACAGGTTTTGGGGAGTTCTCCACAGCATACGGGCGGTCGTCCACATGGCCTGTGGATAACCAGATTGGCTGACGGTGCCCACGGGCCTAACGTGGTCCGGCACCCGCTCCTTGTCACGGCCCCGGAAACCTCACGAAACCGACGTGGTCAGAACCGGAATGGGGCGACCTAGTTGTCAGTGCCGTGCCGTAGAAAAGAGGGCATGGCGAGGTCCGCCGGGCGGACGGGAGGAGGTGGCTCGGTGAGCATTTCCGAGCCCTTGGACGATCCGTGGGCCGACGCCGGTCCCAGTGATCGTCTGCCCGCCTCCCGCCGACGCGGCGAGGGCGGCCGCGGCCGGGACGACCGGCACGACCGGGGCCGGGACAGCGGCGACTGGGAGGGCTCGGGCGCCACCTTCGAGCGGATCCCTCCGCAGGACCTGGACGCCGAACAGTCCGTGCTCGGCGGCATGCTGCTCTCCAAGGACGCCATCGCCGACGTCGTCGAGATCCTCAAGGGCCACGACTTCTACAAGCCCGCACACGAGACGATCTACCAGGCGATCCTCGACGTCTACGCCAAGGGCGAGCCGGCCGACCCCATCACCATCGCGGCCGAGCTCACCAAGCGCGGCGAGATCAACAAGGTCGGCGGCGCCTCGTACCTGCACACCCTCGTCCAGACGGTGCCGACGGCGGCGAACGCCGAGTACTACGCGGAGATCGTCCACGAACGGGCGGTGCTGCGCCGCCTGGTCGAGGCCGGTACGCGCATCACGCAGATGGGATACGCGGCCGACGGCGACATCGACGAGATCGTCAACAGCGCCCAGGCCGAGATCTACGCCGTCACCGAGCAGCGGACCAGCGAGGACTACCTGCCGCTCGGCGACATCATGGAGGGCGCGCTCGACGAGATCGAGGCGATCGGCTCCCGCACCGGCGAGATGACCGGTGTGCCCACCGGCTTCACGGACCTGGACTCGCTCACCAACGGCCTGCACCCGGGACAGATGATCGTCATCGCCGCCCGTCCCGCGATGGGCAAGTCCACCCTCGCGCTGGACTTCGCGAGGGCCGCGTCGATCAAGAACAACCTGCCCAGCGTCATCTTCTCCCTCGAGATGGGCCGCAACGAGATCGCGATGCGCCTGCTGTCCGCCGAGGCCCGGGTGGCCCTGCACCACATGCGCTCCGGCACCATGACCGACGACGACTGGACCCGGCTCGCCCGCCGGATGCCGGATGTCTCCGCCGCGCCGCTGTACATCGACGACTCGCCGAACCTGTCGATGATGGAGATCCGCGCCAAGTGCCGTCGGCTCAAGCAGCGCAACGACATCAAGCTCGTGATCATCGACTACCTCCAGCTGATGCAGTCCGGCGGCAAGCGCTCCGAGAGCCGTCAGCAGGAGGTCTCGGACATGTCCCGTAACCTCAAGCTGCTGGCGAAGGAGCTGGAGGTCCCGGTGATCGCGCTCTCCCAGCTGAACCGTGGTCCCGAGCAGCGCACGGACAAGAAGCCGATGGTGTCCGACCTGCGTGAGTCCGGCTCCATCGAGCAGGACGCCGACATGGTCATCCTGCTGCACCGCGAGGACGCCTACGAGAAGGAGTCACCGCGCGCCGGCGAGGCGGACATCATCGTCGGCAAGCACCGCAACGGCCCGACCGCGACCATCACCGTGGCCTTCCAGGGCCACTACTCCCGCTTCGTGGACATGGCACAGACCTGATCGATGCCGGTAGGTTCGCTGCTCCCGTGTCCTTTTCCGATCATGGTGGGCTGATGGCATCGATCAAGCAGGTCCAAGTCACCTTCGACTGTGCCGAACCGGAGCGTGTGGCCCGGTTCTGGTGCGAGGTGCTGGGGTACGTCGTACCGCCACCGCCGGAAGGGTTCGCCGACTGGGACGACTACGACCGCACGCTGCCGCCGGAGCGTCAGGGTGCGGCGTTCGCCTGTGCCGACCCGTCGGGTGTCGGCCCGCGCCTGTTCTTCCAGCGCGTTCCCGAGGGGAAGGTCGTCAAGAACCGGGTCCATCTCGACGTGCGGGTGGCCACCGGGCTCGTGGGTGAGGAGCGCCTCGCCGTACTCGAGGCCGAGTGCGCGCGACTGGTCGCCCTCGGCGCCACATGCGAACGGCTGCTCGTCGCCGACGAGTACAACGAGTCGTGCATCGTGATGCAGGACGTCGAGGGCAACGAGTTCTGTCTCGACTGAGGGGCCGACGGGTCCGTGCCGGTGAAATGAACTCGACGCCGGTCCGTGCACCGGGTGGACTGGGCGCATGACGACATTCCAGGAAGAGCTGCTCCCCGCCACGCGGCGGGCGCTGCTGCATCGGATCGCCGTGGCCCAGGCCGACGGCAGGGCCCCGTCGCTGGTGGCCGCGGTCGTGCGAGGCGGCCGGGCCGTCTGGCACGGGGCGCGCACCTCGGTGGACGGGCACGGACCCGACGAGAACGTGCAGTACCGGATCGGCTCCATCACCAAGACGTTCACGGCCGTCCTGGTGCTCCGGCTGCGTGACGAAGGGCTGCTGGACCTCGGTGACCCGCTGGAGAAGCACCTGCCGGGCACCGGGGCGGGGGAGGCGACGATCGCCGAACTCCTGGCGCACACGGCCGGGTTGGCGGCCGAGTCACCGGCGCCCTGGTGGGAGCGGACCCCGGGCTCGCTGCGGCCGGAACTGAGCGACGTCCTCGGCGAGCAGCCCTTCCTGCATCCCGTCGGGCGCCGGCACCACTACTCCAACCCCGGCTATACCCTGCTCGGCGCGCTGGTCGAGGAACTCCGCGGTGCCCCCTGGGAGGAGGTCCTACGGCGGGAGGTGCTCGAACCCCTGGGCCTCGACCGCACGAGCGGAGAGCCGCAGGCGCCGCACGCGGGTGGCTGGGCGGTGCATCCCTGGGCCGACGTCCTGCTCCCGGAGCCGCTGGAGGACCTTGGCCGGATGGCGCCCGCGGGACAACTCTGGTCGACCACCGGAGACCTGGCCCGCTTCGCCGTCTTCCTGGTGGCCGGCGACGACCGGGTGCTGAGCGCCGAGTCCCTGCGTGAGATGCGGACTCCGGCGGCGCCCGCCGAGCCCGCCGACGTCCTGGACGGCAGCACCTACGGTCTCGGCCTCCAGATCCAGCGCCGTGACGGCAGGCTGCTCGTCGGGCACGGCGGCTCGCTGCCCGGCTTCCTGGCCAGCCTCACCATCAGCGTGGACGACGACGTGGCGGCCGTGGTGCTGACGAACTGCACCTCCGGCCCGCTGACGTCCACCGTCGGTGCCGACCTCGTCCGTATCGTCGCGGAGGCCGAGCCGCGCATCCCCGAGCCCTGGCGGCCACTGAGTCAAGTCGATCCGGCGGTGCTGGAGTTGGCGGGGCAGTGGTACTGGGGCACACACTCCTTCGTGCTGCGGGTGGCGGCCGACGGCCTGGTCTCGCTGGGCCCCCTCTCGGGCGCCGGCCGGCGGGCCCGTTTCCGGGCCAACGGCGACGGCACCTGGACCGGCCTGGAGGGTTACTACGCCGGAGAGCTTCTACGGCCCCTGCGGCGGCCGGACGGCACGCTCGACCACCTGGACCTCGGATCGTTCGTGTTCACGCGTCAGCCGTACGACGAGACGTCTTCCGTGCCCGGCGGAGTGGACCCGGAGGGGTGGCGGGGAATCGGCTAGCCGAGAACGGATCGGGGTGGTGTTTCACGTGAAACACCACCCCGATCCGTTCTCCGCGACACCGTCCGTGCCTCTGTGGCGCTCAGATCTCCAGCTTGAAGCCCACGTGTGACGCGGTGAAGCCGAGCCGTTCGTAGAAACGGTGGGCGTCGGTGCGTGAACTGTCCGACGTCAACTGCACCAACCGGCAGCCCTGACGGCGGGATTCCTCGATCGCCCACTCGATGAAACGGCTGCCCAGTCCGCTGCCGCGTTCGTCGGCGTGGATCCGTACCCCCTCGATGACCGAGCGGGTGGCGCCGCGCCGTGACAGGCCGGGGATGATCGTGAGCTGAAGTGTGCCGACGACGCGGCTCTCGCGTACGGCGACGACCACATGCTGGTTGGGGTCGGCACTGAGGCGCTCCAGTGCGCTCAGGTAGGGCGCGAGGTCGTCGGGCGACTCCCGCGCGGCGCCGAGCGGGTCGTCGGCGAGCATGCCGACAACGGCCGGGAGGTCGTCGGCTTCTGCGGCGCGTATCTCAAGATCACCCATGGTCGCAGCCTATGCGGACGCGCTCAGCGACTCCACGACCTGGACCAGGGGAGCCAGCTCCGGGTTCCTCGCTGCCGCGTCGAGGGCTTCGCGCAGCGCTGTGTCATTGGTGGGGCGGGCCTCTTCGAGCAGGCGCAGCCCGGCTTCGGTGACATTGGTGTAGATGCCCCGCCGGTCGGTCGGGCAGAGGTAGCGCTCGAGGAGGCCGCGGTCCTCCAGCCGGGTCACCAGCCGGGTGGTCGCGCTCTGACTGAGTACGACCGCGTCGGCGACCTGCTTCATCTGGAGATGTCCCCCCTCGTCGTCGTGCTGCCGGCTGAGGACGTCGAGCAGGGAGTACTCGCGCACGCTCAGGTCGTGGTTCGCCTGAAGAGCGCGTTCGATGTGGGCCTCGATCCTCCCGTGCAGCAAGGAGAGGGCGCACCAGCCCTGGGCGAGGGCTGTCAGTGCGGGGTCCGTGGCAGTCATGGGGCTTTTCCTCCGTCCCGGAGCGGGTGAACCCAGGATAGAGCAGGTTCGCAATATCCCTCTGTTGCGCATAACCAGCGTCTGCAACTATTGTGGACGCACGTTAAGCGCACCTGCAATCGTCTGGGAAGGTTCTACCCCCATGCCTCTCGCGCTTCTGGCCCTCGCGATCGGGGCCTTCGGAATCGGAACGACCGAGTTCGTGATCATGGGCCTGCTGCCTGAGGTCGCGGGCGACTTCGGGGTCTCCATCCCCACCGCCGGGCTCCTGGTGACCGGCTATGCCCTCGGTGTGGTGATCGGCGCCCCGCTGATGACCGTCCTCGGCACCAAGGTCCCGCGCAAGCGGATGCTGATGCTGCTGATGGGCCTGTTCATCGCCGGCAACCTGCTGTCCGCCGTGGCCCCCGTCTTCGCCGTCATGCTGATCGGCCGCGTGGTCGCCTCCCTCGCCCACGGCGCGTTCTTCGGCATCGGCTCGGTGGTGGCTGCCGAACTGGTCGCCCCGAGCAAGAAGGCGGGTGCCATCGCGATGATGTTCACCGGCCTGACCGTGGCCAACGTGATCGGCGTCCCCCTCGGCACCCTCGTGGGTCAGCACGTCGGCTGGCGCGTCACGTTCGCGGTCGTCGCCGCTCTCGGTGTCGTCGGTCTGACCGGAATCGCCAAGCTGGTTCCCGAACTGCCCAAGTCGGCGGGCGTGCACCTGCGGCACGAACTGGCCGCCTTCAAGAACGCCCAGGTTCTGCTCGCCATGGCGATGACCGTGCTCGGTTTCGGCGGTGTCTTCGCGGCCATCACCTACATCGCCCCGATGATGACCCGTGTCGCCGGCTTCGCGGACGGATCCGTCACCTGGCTGCTGGTCCTCTTCGGCCTCGGCATGGTCGGTGGCAACCTCGTGGGCGGCAGGTTCGCCGACCGCGCCCTGATGCCCATGCTGTACGTGTCCCTGGGCGCCCTCGCCGTCGTCCTCGCCCTCTTCACGCTCACCGCGCACAACAAGATCGCGGCCGCCGTGACCGTGGCCCTGATCGGTGCCCTCGGCTTCGCCACCGTGCCGCCGCTCCAGAAGCGCGTCCTCGACCAGGCACACGGTGCCCCCACCCTGGCCTCGGCCGTGAACATCGGCGCCTTCAACCTCGGCAACGCACTCTCCGCCTGGCTCGGCGGCATCGTCATCGCCGCCGGCTACGGCTACACCTCCCCGAACTGGGTCGGCGCCGCCCTCGCCGCGGCCGCCCTCGTCCTCGCCTTCCTGTCGGCCGCGCTGGAGCGCCGCGGGACCTCCCCGGCCGCCGTGACCGCCGACGGCGCACCCGTCCGGCAGCACGAGCCGGCCCACCACTGACTCCCGGTCCGGCACTGACTCCCGGTCCGCCACTGAGTCCCGGTCCGGCACCGCACGCGACTCACTCCGTGCCACCTCAGCGACACCCCTAGGAGAACCACCTCATGAGCACCACCACCGTCACCCCGCTCACCATCGAGGACGCCGAGCTGCTGATCGCCGAGGCCCGGCGTGCCGCCGAGGCCGCCGGTGTCACCGTCAGCGTCACCGTCCTGGACGCCGGAGGGCATCTGCTGGCCTTCCGGCGGGACGACCGCGCGGTACTGATCTCCGGCGAGACCAGCACCCGCAAGGCGTACACCGCGCTTCAGCTGAACACCGCGACCGCCGACCTCGTCGACGCCGTTCAGCCCGGCGGCCTCTTCCACACCCTGCCGACGGCACTCGACCGGCCGCTGCTCTTCATCGCGGGCGGTGTCCCGGTCCAGCGCGACGGCAGGCTGGTCGGCGCGATCGGCGTCGGCGGCGGTGCTCCCGACCAGGACCACGGCTTCGCCACCACCGCCGTGAAGGCACTGGCCTGACGGCACGCACCGGCCGGACGGCAGCACCGCTCAGCACAGAACGCCGGCTCCCCGGGGAGCCGGCGTTCGCTGTTCGGGGAAGCGCTCAGCCGGCCGCCACCGTCAGCGGCGCGAACCGCCGTGTCCAGTCGCCCGGCAGCTCCGTGATGCCGTACGTCATGACGGCGTTCATGGCGACGGAGGCCAGCCCGCGCTCCTTCGCCCACGCCAGCAGCTCTTCGTGCCGCACGTCGACATCGGTTCGCAGCCGCCGGTCGCTGTGCGCGGCGAGCGAGGTGATGAGGGACTTCGCCGTCTCCGTGTCACGCGCGATCAGGGGTCCGACGACATGGGTGTCCATGTTCGGCCAGGCGGCCGCGTAGCCCACGATCCGGCCGCCGTCCACGGCCACGCGCAGCTGATCCGAGAACGCGGGCAGCCGTGTGACGAGCGGGGTGCGGTCGGTGCCGAACACCTCCGCGTCCAGCCGGAGGACGGCGCTCAGATCCTCGGCCGTGGCCGCCCGGGTCGCCACCCGGGGGTCCGGTCCGCCGGGAGTGAAGCGTCCGGCCAGCATCTCCGAGCGTCCCGTGGTCTTGAACCCCAGCTCCTCGTAGAGCGGACGGCCGTACGGGGTCGCGTACAGGGTCAGGGGTGTCGTCCCCATCACCGAGAGGACGTGCCGCATCAGGCGGCGCCCGATGCCCTGACGAGCATGCCGTTCGGCGACCAGGACCATGCCGATCGCCCCCAGGTCCGGGCGCTCTCCCGGGCCGTACTCGGTGACGACGCAGGCGGCGACCAGGCCGCCACCGGGGTCGTCGACGCCGTATCCCTGCCCGGCCGTCAGCAGGAGACGCCACTTGTGTTCCTCGCGCGGCCACCCCCGATCCTCGGACAGGTCCGCGCAGGCGGTGAGATCCCGTGGCGTCAGTCGGCGAATGGGCAGAGCGGTGACGGAAGGAGTTGGCACGCAGGTCAGGCTTGCCGACCGGCACCCCCCGCGTCCACCTGTTTCAAGGGAGACGCACGCGCTTTTGGTCACGCCGTAGCCCCGAGCACAGTCCCCGGACAGCTACCGGTTGTTTCACGTGAAACGTCCGGAACGTCTGGGCCGAGATCAGGAACACGGCGGACTACTGTGCGGACCGGTCTCGCGACGTACTCCTGTACGGGCCGGGATCTGTGGGATGCCTATGAATCGGCCTGCGCAGAAAGGAAGTTGAGGAAAGCCGTGGTACGCCCGTTGCGCGATTGGCGGGGGATGCCAGGGGTACTTGTGCGCCGGGCGGTGGCCGGTAGTGTCGAGTCCGGTCCGTGGTGGCGATCAGGTGTTCCACCGGGATCAAATGCGGCTCATGTCACACTCTCGCCTTACTTGTCCGTAGACGCGCGGATCGCGGGTTCAATGGGGCCCTGTCGGCCTCGGGCCTGACCAGGAGGGGCCGGCCGCCGGCCGTCGACGGGGGAACGCAAGCACCTTCCGAGTGAGGTGCGCAGACCGACCGCAAGATGTTCGAGGCGAGGCACACCATGGACGCTCCGACCACCACGTCGACGGGCGACGACGGGGCAGGCGGAGGCGGCTGGTTCACACCGCCCCACGGCAGCCCTCCGGGCGAACCCTCCGCCGGGCCGCCGGTCGTGGCGCCGGATGACATGCGGGAGGCACCCGGACACCACGTCCCGCCGCAGCGCGGCGCACCGCCGCGGTACGACGCCTCTCCGGACGCGGTCCGCGTGCGCGCCACCATGGCGGAGATACGCCCGATCGCGGACAAGGTCACCTCGTACTTCTACGCGCTGCTCTTCGTCCGCCATCCCGAGTTGCGTTCGCTCTTTCCGGCCGCCATGGACACTCAGCGGGACCGGCTGCTGAAGGCGCTGCTCACGGCCGCCGAGCACATCGACAACCCGCCCGTCCTGGCCGAGTACCTCCGGAACCTGGGCCGCGGGCATCGCAAGTACGGCACCCGCGCCGAGCACTACCCGGCCGTCGGCGAGTGCCTCATCGGCGCGCTGAGCAGGTACGCATCGGCCGCCTGGGACTCCGACACGGAGGCGGCCTGGGTACGGACGTACACGACGATGTCCCAGATGATGATCGACGCCGCGGCCACGGACGAGCTGCGGGCACCGGCCTGGTGGCACGCACAGGTCGTCACACACGAGCTCAGGACCGCGGACGTCGCGGTGCTCACGCTCCGCCCGGACCAGCCGTACCCCTTCCTCGCCGGACAGTACGCAGGCATGGAGACTCCCTGGTGGCCGCGGGTCTGGCGGCACTACTCCTTCGCCTCCGCGCCCCGCCCGGACGGCCTGCTCACGTTCCATGTGAAGGCCGTCCCGGCGGGCTGGGTCTCCAACGCCCTGGTGCACCGCGCCCGCCCCGGTGACGTGGTCCGCCTCGGGCCGCCCGCCGGCTCGATGACCGTCGACCACACGAAGGACCACGGACTCCTCTGCCTGGGTGGCGGTACCGGCATCGCACCCATCAGGGCGCTGGTCGAGGACGTCGCCGAACGCGGCTCCCACCGCCCGGTCGAGGTGTTCTACGGCGCCCGGACCGACCAGGACCTGTACGACATCGACACCCTGCTCAGGCTCCAGCAGAGCCACCCCTGGCTCGCGGTGCACGCGGTCGTCGACCAGCAGGCGCGCGTCCAACTGCCCGACGCCCTACGCGGGCACGGCCCGTGGCACGGGTACGACGCCTATGTCTCGGGCCCGCCCGGCATGATCCGCAACGGTGTCCACGCCCTCCGGGAGGCCGGCGTCCCCGCCCACCGGATACGGCACGACTCGGTCGAGGAACTGGTTGTCCACTGAGCCGTCACCCCAGGTCGGGGGCGTGCATGGCCCGGACACCCTCGATGTTGCCGTCCAGGTAGTGCCGCAGTGACAGCGGTACGAGGTGCACGGAGGCGATCCCGACCCGGGTGAAGGGGACCCGGACGATCTCGTACTCGCCCGCGGGCTCCTCGATCTCGGGGCCGTGCCGCAGCGCGGGGTCCATGGACTCCAGCCGGCAGACGAAGAAGTGCTGCACCTTCACACCGGTCGCGCTGCCGCTGTCGCCTATGTGTTCCACGGTGTCCACGAAGCACGGGACGACGTCAGTGATCTTGGCGCCGAGCTCCTCGTCCACCTCGCGGTGCAGGGCGTCGACGACGGTGCTGTCCTCCGGTTCGACCCCGCCACCGGGAGTGACCCAGTAGGGATCGACACCGGGCTTGGTGCGCTTGATCAGAATCAGGTCATCGCCGTCGAGGAGAACGGCACGAGCGGTGCGCTTGACCACGGGTCGGACGGTCATGGGAGAAATGTGGCCCAGCTGGTTCCACGTGAAACATCGTGGAGCGTCATCGGGTCGCCGTACCCGTGAACCCGGGAAAACCGCTCAGGCCCAGCCCACCGCCGCGTGCTGGAGCCATTCGTGTGCCCGCGCCACATGGGGCATGGCGAGCGTGCCGGTGCGCACCACCAGGAAGTACGTCCGCAGCGGAGGCACCGCGGGATCGTGCAGGGCCGTCACCGCACCGCGTTCCAGGGCGGCCGCGCACAGATAGCGGGGCAGTACGGCGAGTCCGGCGCCCGCGATCGTGCACGCGAGGACCGCGCGCAGATCCGGCACGACGACCGTGCCGGAGGCGACCGGCCGGGCGTCGAAGACGGAGCCCCAGTAGCGGGAGACGAAGGGCAGCGACTCATGGACCTCGACCACGGGCAGGTACTCCAGGGCGGGCGCCCCTTTGTCGCCCACCGTCCCGGTGCCGATCTCCTCGGCCCAGCGCGGAGCGGCGACCAGCACATGCTCCTCGTCGCAGAGCGCGGTGGCGGTGAGCAGCGCGCCGCGTGGCCGGACCGTACTGATGGCCAGGTCGTGGTGTCCGGCGGACAGCCCCTCCAGGGTCTCCTCGGCGTTTCCGAAGGAGGCGCGCAGCGCGAAGCCCTGGCCGTCCTCGCCGGCGAGCTCCGTGAGAGCGGGCAGAGCGCGTTCGGCGGTGAACTCGGGCGGGCCGGCCAGATGCAGGGTGCGTACCGAGAGGTCGTCTTCGAGGCCGCGTTCCGTGATCTCCACGAGGGCGTCGAGGTGCGGAGCGGCCTTGTGGGCGAGTTCGTCACCGATCGTCGTGGGCGTCACACCACGGGCCTGGCGCAGGAAGAGCGGGCGGCCCAGCTGCCGTTCCAGGGTCCGGATCTGGGAGGTCACGGCCGGCTGCGAGAGGCCGAGCAGGGCGGCGGCGCGGGTGAAGGAGCCGGCCCGGTGCACGGTCACGAAGGTGCGCAGCAAGGCCAGATCCATCGCACGCCCTCCCGTTCGCCCCGCCTCGTCCACCGGCTCTGGACAGGTCCACAACTATAAATAAGTCGATAGGTCTCTGCCGTTACAGTGATTGGACACTGACGCAGAGTCAACTAGCCTTGGTCGCGCGGTTCTTGGCGCGCGAGAACCGGGGCGGTCCGAGCCACGAGGGGGGAGGCTCGGACCGTCCGTCATGCGTAGCCGGACCCGTGCCGGTGTCCGTGATCCGGTCACCGGGCCGACTCCTCGAGTGCGCGCAGCACATCGGCCACCAGGTCCTCGGGATCCTCGGCCCCCACCGACAGCCGGATGAAGCCCTCCGGCACGTCGTCCCCGCCCCAGCGCCGGCGCCGCTCGGCCGTGGAGCGCACCCCGCCGAAGCTCGTCGCGTCGTCGACCAGCCGCAGGGATTGAAGGAACCGCTCGGCACGCGCGCGCGAGGGCAGCGTGAACGAGATCACCGAGCCGTAGCGGCGCATCTGCTGCGAGGCGATCTTGTGCGCGGGATCGTCGGTCAGCCCCGGATGGCGCAGCCCGGTCACCTCCGGCCGCCCGCGCAGCGCCTCGGCGAGCAGCAGGGCGGTCGCGTTCTGCCGGTCCACCCGCAACTGGAGGGTGGCGAGGGAGCGGTGCGCCAGCCAGGCCTCCATCGGACCGGCGATCGCACCGATGATCTTGCGCCAGCGGCGTACGGCTGCCATGGCCTCCGCGTCCCGCCCGACGACGTACCCCAGCAGGACATCCCCGTGCCCGGTGAGCTGCTTGGTGCCGCTCGCGACGGAGAAGTCGGCGCCCAGCGCCAGCGGCCGCTGGCCGAGCGGGGTGGCGAGGGTGTTGTCGACGGCGACGAGGGCACCACGCGCGTGCGCCGCCCCCGCGAGCCGGCGGATGTCGCACACGTCGAGCCCCGGGTTGCAGGGGGACTCGATCAGGAGCAGCCTCGCCCCGTCCAGGACGTCGAGCTGGGCGTCGCCGGCGGTCGGGGCGGTGCGCACCTCGATGCCGTACGCCTCCAGCTGGGCGCGGATCAGGGGCAGCACCTGGTAACCGTCGGAGGGCAGGACGACCGCGTCCCCGGCGCGCAGCTGGGAGAAGAGCACCGCCGAGATCGCCGCCACGCCGGAGGCGAACACCAGCGTCTCGACGTCCTCGCCGGGCGCCTCCAGCTCCCCTACGGCCCGCTCCAGATGCGTCCAGGTCGGGTTCTCGTCCCGCCCGTAGGCGTACGGGCCGCTCACCTCGCCCGGCAGATGGAAGTGCGCGGCGAACACCGGCCCGGGCAGGGTCGGCTCGTTCTTGACCGGCTCGGGCAGTCCCGCGCGCACCGCGCGTGTGCCCTCGCCCTGCACGGAACCGGCGTCGAAGCCCGAGTCGCTCATAGGGCCGTTCCCTCCACTTCGTCGCGTACGGCGGCGAGCAGCCCCTCGCTCGCCCTCTCCACCATCTCAAGACACTCCTCGAAGCCGTCCAGACCGCCGTAGTACGGATCCGGTACGTCGAGGTCGTCGCCCGCCGCCGGGTCGTAGGAGCGCAGCAGCCGGATCTTGTGCGCGTCCTCCTCGGTGGGGGCCAGGCGGCGCAGGGCCTTGAGGTGGCCGGAGTCGAGCGCGATCACCAGGTCGAGGCGGGCGAACCAGGACGCCTGGAACTGGCGAGCGGTGTGGGCGCTGTCGTAACCGTGCTCCTCGAGGACGCGGACGGTACGGGGGTCGGCCCCGTCGCCCTCGTGCCAGCCGCCGGTACCGGCGCTGTCGGCCGCCACCCGGTCGTCGAGCCCGGCCTCGGCGGCGCGGGCACGGAAGACGGCTTCGGCCATCGGGGAACGGCAGATGTTGCCGGTGCAGACGAAGCAGACGCGGTAGGTCATCGGACGCTCAGTCCGAGTCGGGAAGGATCATGTTCAGGGCCCAGGACACGATCGAGATGATCAGGCCGCCCAGCACGGCCGTCCAGAACCCCTCCACGTGGAAGCTCAGGTCGAGCTTGTCGCAGACCCACGACGTCAGCAGCAGCATCAGCGCGTTGACCACCAGCGTGATCAGGCCGAGCGTGAGGATGAACAACGGGAAGGTCAGGACCTGCACGATCGGCTTGACCACGAAGTTCACCAGGCCGAAGACCAGGGCGACCAGGATCAGCGTCCAGACCTTCTTGGTGGTGCTGTCGCCGGTCAGCGTGATCTTGTCGAGCAGCCACACGGCGACCGCCAGGGCGCCCGCGTTGGCGATCGTCTTGACTACGAAATTCTTCATGTGTCTGATCGTGACAGACGAGATCGAAAGCAAGTAGAGACGAGGGCGACAACGGCGATGAAGGCATTCCGGCTGGACGAACTGGAGGCGGAGCGCGCCGCCAACGACGGTGCCTATTTGCAGTTCCTGCGTGAGCGGAACATGTCGGTCGGCCTCTACGCCCTGGACGCGGGTGAGCGGGACCCACAGCAGCCGCACAACCAGGACGAGGTCTACTTCGTCGTCAGCGGACGCGCCTCCATCACCGTCGGCCTGGAGACCACCCAGGTCGCGCGGGGCAGCGTCGTGTACGTACCGGCCGGGGTGGCCCACAAGTTCCACCACATCAGCGAGGATCTGCGGGTCCTGGTCGTCTTCTCTCCGCCCGAGGCCTGACTCCGGCTCTCGGGGTTCCCTAGGGGACGGGTCAGGGGAGGACAAGGGATCCGGGACCCCCGAACGGCCCCCTCGCGGCTCTAGCATCGAGTGCAGGACATCGCATCGTGCGGGACGCACGAGACATACGTGCCGAGCGCACGAGAAAGCTGAGGACTGGGCAATGCGAGAGATCTTCACGGGTCTGCCGTGGTGGGTGAAGTGGATCGCGGTGCCGGTCATCGCGCTCGTGGTGTTCGGCGGCCTGATCGGCGCGATCGTCGGCTTCCTGGCCTACCTGCTCTTCAAGTTGCTGATCTTCGTGGCGCTGGTCGGCGGACTGATCTACGTCGTGCGGAAGTTCATGTCGAGCTCCTCGTCGAAGAGCGACTGGTGAGGACCGAGGGAATCGGCGGCCGGTAACAGTAATCGCCGGTTCCCTCGGGCGAGGGAAGTTTCCCCCAACGGGCCGACCGGAGGCGGCGACAGACGGTTAGAGTCGCTGACCCCCTCGCGCTCCGGGAGCGACTCTTGGCCACGCTTGACGCCACCTCTGCACCCACGGAACACCGCCCACCCCCCGCCCAACGCAGTTCCAGCACACCCCCCGTGCAGCGGCCGCCCGCCCGGGCCGACTCCGCACAGCCGCACTCGGCCACTCTCATCGGCTCCGTACAACGCGCCATGCGCCTGCTGGAGTGCGTCGCCGGACACGAACACGGCGCCCCCGCCAAACAACTGGCCCGCGAGACCGGGCTCGCCCTGCCCACCGCCTACCACCTGCTGCGCACCCTCGTGCACGAGGGTTATCTGCACCGCGACAAAGGGCTGTTCTTCCTCGGCGAGGCCGCCGAACGGCTGAGCAGCAGCGGAGCGCAGCAGAAACGTCGCAGCGCGGTCGTCGACACCCTCGCCCGCTGGCGCGATTCCATCGGTGTGCCGGTCTACTACGCGATGTACCGGGACGGCGAGATCGAGGTCAGGTGCGTCTCCGACGCTCCGGGCACCCCGGCGGTCGAGGAGTGGGCGGACTTCCGCGAGACCGGCCACGCCCACGCCATCGGCCGGTGTCTGCTCTCCCAACTGGACGAGGACGCCCGCCGCGACCATCTCGACCGGTACCCCGTCCAGGCCCTCACTCCGTACACGGTGCGTGACAGCCACGCGCTGCTGCGCCGACTGGAACGCACCCGGCGGATGGAGCCGGTGGTGGAGCGCCAGGAGTACGCGCTCGGGACGGTGTGCGCGGCGATTCCCATCACGGTCGGCGCCACGGCCGCCACGATGGCCATCTCCCTTCCCCTCCACCAGGCCGACCGACTGCTGCCGGCGGTGCGGGAGTTGCAGGGAGAAGTCGGACGTCATCTGGGCTCCCTGGCCATCGCTATCAGTATCTGAAAACTCACTCCTTGTGATCTCCCGTGTACGTTGAGCAAGATTTGACCATCATTGAAGGGGTAAATCCCGGCCGGTCGGCGTCATATGACGGGGTAGACGATGCGCGAGTCCGTACAAGCAGAAGTCATGATGAGCTTTCTCGTCTCGGAGGAGCTCTCCTTCCGCATCCCCGTGGAGTTGCGCTACGAGACCTGTGATCCGTATGCCGTACGGCTCACCTTCCATCTGCCCGGTGACGCGCCGGTGACCTGGGCCTTCGGCCGGGAGCTGCTGATCGACGGGGTGGGCCGGCCGTGCGGCGAGGGCGATGTGCACATCGCGCCCGCCGACACCGAGGTGCTGGGCGAGGTGCTGATCCGGCTTCAGGTCGGCGGTGACCAGGCGATGTTTCGGTCCTCGGCGCCCCCGCTGGTGGCTTTCCTCGACCGTACGGACAAGCTGGTCCCGCTCGGCCAGGAAGGCGCGCTCGCCGATTTCGACGCCCATCTGGACGAGGCGCTGGACCGCATCCTCGCCGAGGAGCAGAGCACCGGCTGAAGCGTTACGGCACCGGGGGCGAGCCGCACGGCCCGAGCCGGACGAGGAAGGGCAGGAACGCTTCTGCGAGCCCTTGTGGGCCCCCTGTAGGCCGCGGAGGGCCCTTCATGGGTCCTTGGCCCCTCAGCGCTTCCGGCGCCGCCCCCGGCCGCCGCGCGCCGAAGCCTCCCCCGCCGCGACCGCCGCCGTGCCCGGCCGGTCGGCCGACACCACCAGGGCCGCCAGCAGCGTGGTGACCGGCACGGAGGCGACCAGGCCGATCGAGCCGACCAGGGTGCGCACGATCTCCTCGGCCACCAACTCGCTGTTGGCGACCGTCGTCACACTGCTCTGCGCGATCGAGAAGAGCAGCAGCAGCGGCAGCGCCGCGCCCGCGTAGGCCAGCACGAGGGTGTTGACGACGGAGGCGATGTGGTCGCGGCCGATACGGATGCCCGCCCGGTACAGCCCGCGCCAGCCCATCGTCGGGTTGGCCTCGTGCAGTTCCCAGACGGCCGACGTCTGGGTCACCGTCACGTCGTCGAGGACACCCAGCGAGCCGATGATGACGCCGGCCAGCAGCAGACCGCTCATGTCGATCGACGGGTACAGGCCATGGATGAGGCCGGTGTTGTCGTCGGTGTTTCCGGTGAGCGCGGCCCAGTCGATGAACTCAGAACCGAGAAGGCCGATCAGGCACAGCGAGACCAGTGTGCCGAGCACCGCCACCGAGGTCCGGGCCGACAGCCCATGGCAGATGTACAGGGCGATCAGCATGATGGCGCTCGACCCGACCACCGCCATCAGCAGCGGATTCGAGCCCTGGAGGATTCCCGGCAGGATGAACATGGTCAGTACCAGGAAGCTGACGGCCAGCGCGACCAGCGCCATCACACCGCGCAGCCGGCCCACCACCACGACGGCGAACGCGAAGATCCCGGCCAGCAGCGCCATAGGGAACTTCCGGTCCACGTCGGTGACCGAGTACTGCAAGTCCTTGGGCGCCGAGGGCTCGTACGCGACCACGACCTTCTCGCCCTGGTGCAGCTGCCGTGACTGGTCGGGCTGCACGATCTCGGTGAAGGTGCGGCCCTTGTCCTTGCCGGTGTCGACCCGGACCGTGGCCTTCTTGCAGGTGCCGCCGTCCTCCTCCGCCGCGGAGGTCCCGTCGCCGGTGGCGGCGTCACCCGTCGCGCCGCCCCCGGAGGCATTGACCGACTTGCAGCTGACCGAGACGACCTTGGCGACCGTGGCCGCCTGCGTCTGCCGGTCGAAACCGACACCGGTGCGCTCGTGCGGCGGGGCGCCGCCGGGCCACAGCACCACCAGACCGACCACGACCGCGGCGGTGAAGGGGATGAGGATCGCCGCGATGACCTTGCGGAGATGCTTCGAGACGGGTGCGGCGGGGCCGTGGCCGTGCGAGTGGCCGTGCCCGCCACCGGAACCACCGTGACCGTGACCGTGACCGTGACCGGGTCCGTGTTCCTGATGCCCGGGCCCTCCATGGCCCTCCCCAAGAGCCTGCCCCTGGCCGGGTCCGTCGCCACGGGGCGCGCCGTTGGCGCGCCTTGGGTCAGGGGGCGGATAGGAGGACTGCTGTGTCGTGGTCACCGCCAGATCATCGCAAGAACGGCAGGGGCCCCCTGTTCACCGCGCCCGAATTGACGCTAGCGTGGAGGCACCTTTGCACACGCGGGAGCTCGGAGCACCGGGCTGAGAGGGCGCTGACCTCCGTATTCGCGATGTTTCACGTGGAACGAGTGATGTTCCACAGGAAGCGCCGCCCCACGGAAGCCGCTGCGTCGACCGCCGAACCTGTTACCGGGTAATGCCGGCGTAGGGAGTAGGTCTCATGACCAACAAGGACGCACGCACGCCTGCCCTCAGCCAGGACGAACAGCCCATTGCGGGCGAAATGTCCGAGGGGGCCGGAGAGTCCATCGGCTGGCACAAGGGGTATGTCGAGGGCTCCCGCCCCGATCTGCGGGTGCCGGTCCGTCAGGTGCATCTCACCAACGGGGAGTCGGTCACGCTCTACGACACCTCGGGCCCGTACACCGATCCGCTCGTCGAGACCGACGTCCGCAGGGGCCTGCCCCCGCTGCGGGAGAACTGGATCATCGGCCGCGGCGATACCGAGGAGTACGCGGGCCGTCCGGTCCGTCCCGAGGACGACGGGATCAAGCACACCTCACCGCGTGGCGGTCTGCGCAACCTGGACGCGGTGTTCCCGGGCCGCCCGCGCCAGCCGCGCCGCGGCCGGACCGGTGAGGCGGTCACCCAGCTCGCGTACGCGCGCCGGGGTGAGATCACGCCCGAGATGGAGTACGTGGCCATCCGGGAGAACGTCACGCCGGAGGTCGTCCGTGAGGAGATCGCGGCGGGGCGGGCCGTGCTGCCGGCCAACGTCAACCACCCGGAGATCGAGCCGATGATCATCGGCAAGCGGTTCCTGGTGAAGGTCAACGCCAACATCGGCAACTCGGCGGTGACCTCCTCCATCGAGGAGGAGGTGGAGAAGATGACGTGGGCGACCCGCTGGGGCGCCGACACGGTCATGGACCTCTCCACCGGCCGCAACATCCACACCACCCGTGAGTGGGTGCTGCGCAACTCCCCCGTCCCCATCGGCACGGTGCCGCTCTACCAGGCACTGGAGAAGGTCGACGGCCGGGCGGAGGAACTGACCTGGGAGATCTACAAGGACACCGTCGTCGAACAGGCCGAGCAGGGCGTGGACTACATGACCGTCCACGCGGGTGTCCGGCTGCCGTTCGTCCCGCTCACGGCGAACCGCAAGACCGGCATCGTCTCGCGCGGCGGCTCGATCATGGCTGCCTGGTGCCTGGCGCACCACAAGGAATCGTTCCTGTACGAGAACTTCGAGGAACTCTGCGAGATCCTCGCTGCCTACGACGTCACGTACTCGCTGGGCGACGGTCTGCGGCCCGGCTCCATCGCGGACGCCAACGACGAGGCCCAGTTCGCGGAGCTGCGGACGCTCGGGGAACTCAACCGGATCGCCAAGCGTTTCCACGTACAGACCATGATCGAAGGCCCGGGCCATGTCCCGATGCACAAGATCAAGGAGAACATCGACCTTCAGCAGGAGATCTGCGATGAAGCTCCGTTCTATACGCTCGGCCCGCTGACCACGGACGTCGCGCCGGCGTACGACCACATCACCTCCGGCATCGGTGCCGCGATGATCGCCTGGTGGGGCACGGCGATGCTCTGCTACGTGACCCCCAAGGAGCACCTGGGCCTGCCCAACCGGGACGACGTCAAGACCGGTGTCATCACCTACAAGATCGCGGCCCACGCGGCGGACCTCGCCAAGGGCCACCCGGGTGCGCAGGAGTGGGACGACGCGCTGTCCGACGCGCGCTTCGAGTTCCGGTGGGAGGACCAGTTCAACCTCGCCCTGGACCCGGACACGGCCCGTGAGTTCCACGACGAGACCCTTCCGGCGGAGCCGGCGAAGACGGCTCACTTCTGCTCCATGTGCGGGCCGAAGTTCTGCTCCATGAAGATCAGTCACAGCATCACGGAGCGGTTCGGTGGTGCGGCCGCTGAGGGGGCGTCACCCGAGGAGGCGGCGGAGGGGATGCTCCAGAAGTCGAAGGAGTTCGCGGCCGGCGGGAACAGGGTGTACCTGCCGATCGCGGACTGATCTGGCCGGGTGTCCGGTCCGCGCCCCCGGGTGGGGGCGCGGACCGGGCTATTCCGGCTGGTGATCCGGGCCTCCGAAGTCCGGGCTGGTGTAGTCCGGGCTGCTGAAGCTCGGGCGGGACGCGGGGGTCGCGCCGTCGTCGGTGCTGAAGCCGGGGCGGTCGTAGCCGAGGCGCGGCATCCGGCCCGCCGGACCCGACGGTGCCGTGCGGTGCAGTTCGGCCGGGCCCGCGTCGGTGGCCAGCGCTTCCCGCAGGAAGGGCAGGATGCCACGCTCCAGCAGGGCGTCCCGCCAGGCCTCCCGGGCCTTGGCCACTTCCCCGTCGGGTTCGCCGTAGGCTCCGGCCTCCAGCGAGGGGCTGTTGCGCAGTGCGGTGAGCAGCAGCCCCGCGCCCGCCATGAGGATGGCGGCCGCGGTCACGGCGCCGAACACCCAGCCTGCGGTGAGCATGGTCTGGGCGAACGCCGGGGCCGGGTCCAGCATCTTCAGGACGTATCCGACGAGCAGGAAGATCGCGGCGGCGGTGCCCGCGAGCACCGGCGCCAGGACCAGGGCGAGGGCGAAGCCGCCGGCGCCGGTGGTCTCGGCGGCCTCGCCGAGGGTGGTGGCGAGCCCCAGGGCGCCGCCCACGGCCGGCTCGGCGGAGTCGGACTGCTGGGCGGGGGCAGGGGTGGACCGCGCGGGATTGCGCAGTTCCTCGCGGACCTTCACGTAGTGCTGGTACTCGGTCGCCGCGGCCGCCGTGATCAGTGCGGTGGCGTTGAGCGCCATGGTGCGCAGCTGTTCGGAGTTCAAATGCCGGCCTATGGGGGCCAGTTCGGGACGGTAAGGGGCGGAGCGCAGCGCCTCATCGAGGATCCGCTCGTATTCCTGGCGGTCCTCGCTGTGCAGGTGCTGCGGAACGCTGTTCATGTGCATCCCCCGATGCTCCGTAGGGCTTGTGGCTCGCACGCCGGCGAACCGTCGGGCAGAAACGGAGGGGAGCCTGCTACGGATAAACCGATGGTAGAGCCGTCAAGGCACGCGGTGACAGGGGGTTGCCCGAAATTGGGGGTGGCCCGCGTGCGACGCCGGAGGGACAGAACAGCGTACAGAACGCTCATACGTCCAGAGGGAGTTGCCTCACCAGCAGCTTTCCGGCCATGGTCACTCCGCCGTCCATGGCGATGGCGAGTCCGTCCGCGTAGATGTGCGGACCTTCCACAACGGGCCTGGTGCCCTCTTCGTCGTCCTCGGAGCCGACTTCGCCCAGCAGGTAGGGAATCGGGCTGTGTCCGTGAACGATGCGGGTACCGCCGTACGTATCGAGAAGGGAACGGACGGCGTCTGCACCCCCCTCGTCGCGGAAGGAGAAGCGCTTGGTGAACTTACGGAACAGGTCCCAGACCTCGTCCGCGTCATTGCGGGTGATGGTCTCACGGACCGTGTCGTTGACCGCCTCGATCGAGTCGCCGTAGTCGAGGTAGGCGGTGGTGTCGGAGTGGACCAGCAGATAGCCGTCGACCTCCTCCACCGCGTCCAGGCGCGCCATCCACTGGAGGTGGTGGTCCTGGAGCCGGTCCATGTCGGTCTTCTGGCCGCCGTTGAGCAGCCAGGCCGCCTGGAAGGTGGCGGTGCCCGCCCCGGAGTGGACGGGGGTGTCGCCGAACCTCTTGGCGCCGAGGAGCAGCAGCTCGTGGTTGCCCATGAGGGCCTTGCAGTAGCCGCCGGCCGCCGCGGCCTCGGCGGACAGCCGCATCACGAGGTCGATGACGCCGATGCCGTCCGGGCCGCGGTCGGTGAAGTCGCCGAGGAACCACAGGCGGGCGGTGCCCGCGCACCAGCGGCCGTCGGCGTCGACCAGGCCCTGCTCGCGCAGCGCGGTGAGCAGTTCGTCGAGATAGCCGTGCACGTCTCCGACGACGTACAGCGGGCCGGGGCCGTCCGCGGGCTGCGCGGCCGGGGCGGCGGCGGGTTCGACCGGCATCTGGAGCGTGTCGCCGCGGTTGATCACGGGGAGGTCGCGCTCGGTCGGGGTGTACCCCTCCGGGTAGTCCTCGGGGTAAGGCTCGTCGAGCGCCGGGGCCGCCTCGCCGGGGTGGGTGCTGTGGGCGTACGGACCGGTCTCGTTGACGTACGCGGGCACCCGGAAATCGCGCAACGTCGCCGTCCGTTCCGCCTCGGGTCCCTGACCGGCCCCCTGAGTCATCAGACCCCTCCACCATCGCGCCGCAACTGCACCGGTTCGGACTGCCTGGTCGCAGCGGCCCGCGGTGTCGTGGGCCCATCATAGGAATGCCGGTCGCGCCGTGTGATGACCCAGGGGTGGTGAATCGGGACCGGCCACCGGTTCGGTGCCGCTTTCGCCCCGGTTGGGCAGGGCTTCGACCGTCGGCCGTTCACCTGCCGGCCCCCGCCCGGCGGTGGCGGGCAGGCGGCCGGGGGCCCCTCCGTGTGTCCGTGCTACTCCTCCTCCGGTGCCCGCGGCGGGCTCACCGTGGTGCGCGGCGCCCGTCGCTGGGAGGAGGTACGCACGATCAGTTCGGTCGGTATCACCTGTTCGACCGGCTGGTCCGACTCGACGCCCTCGATGGCGTCGATGAGGAGCTGCACCACCGCCGTGCCGATCCGGCGCGGCTTCAGCGAGAGCGTGGTGATGGGCGGCTCGGTGTTGGCGTACACGGTGGACTCGCTGCAACACACCAGCAGCAGGTCGTCGGGGACCCGTAGCCCGTAGCGGCGGGCGGCGGCGAGCAGGTCGGTGCCGTTGGGGTCGAACAGGCCGTAGACGGCGTCGGGCCGGTCCGGGCGGGCGAGCAGCCGGTCGGCGGCGACGGCGCCCGCACACGGGTCGTGCGCGGGATAGGCCTCGTAGACCGGGTCCTGGCCGACGCGCTCGCACCAGCGCATGTAGGCGGTGGTCGACAGGTGCGTGTAGGTGTCCGTCGTGGTGCCCGTGAGCAGGCCGATCCGGCGGGCGCCCGCGGCGGCGAGATGGTCGAGGATGCCGAGTACGGCGGCCTCGTGATCGTTGTCCACCCAGGCCGTGACCGGCAGCGAGCCGGCCGGGCGGCCGTCGGAGACGACCGGCAGCCCCTGCCGGACCAGCTCGCTGACCACCGGGTCCTGGTCGGAGGGGTCGATGACGACGGTGCCGTCCAGGGCGACGTTCGACCAGACGTCGTGGCGTGAGGTCGCGGGCAGGATGACCAGGGCGTAGCCGCGGGCGAGCGCGGCCGAGGTGGCGGCCCGGGCCATCTCGGCGAAGTACGCGAACTCCGTGAAGGTGAAAGGTTCATCCCCGTACGTCGTCACGGTCAGGCCGATGAGTCCCGACTTGCCGGTACGGAGGGTGCGGGCGGCGGCGGAGGGGCGGTACCCCAGCCGGTCGGCCACCTCGCGGACATGGCGTCGGGTGGCATCCGGAAGCCGGCCCTTGCCGTTCAGGGCGTCGGAGACGGTCGTGATGGAGACTCCGGCGGCGGCGGCCACGTCTCTGATGCCCGCCCGGCCCGGCCGGCTGCCTCGCCGAGAGGTTTCCGCGCGGCTCACCTGGTGCTTCCCTGCTGCTGTCATGGCGAGCCGATAGTAGGGCTCAGGCGGTGGGGTAGTGCGGACGCATATGCACGCGTTGACAGGCACGTTTCTGCAAGGTCAAACAGGGTCAACTACCTTAGAAAGAAAGTCAGTTGAACGATCCAATGGCGAGACGTGACTTGTCGGCACGGATGGGCCTGCCAAGTGCCCGATGTTTCGAAGAGGTCTCAACTCACCTGCACGGGTGATGCGCGCTACGGCGTGAGCCACCGGCGCGTAGATATATGTAGGGCGCGCCCCCGATAAATGCGCCTTCGTACAGTGATGCCCGTGATGCCTGTGGGACGTACGAGGTTGACCACGGCCGGTTCCCGACACGTCCCGCGCGGCCCCTCGCGCGCTCCGCGGCTGTACGCAGTGGCGCCGAATCCTCATAAGGTGAGCAGTATTGGATGCCGGCGGTGCGGACGGTCCGCCGGTGGTCGCGAGGAGGACTGCGGTGAGCGAGACGAGCCCCAAGCTGCGCGCCGAGCTGGAGGGTATCCCCACCTACAAGCCGGGCAAGCCGGCCGCGGCCGACGGGCCGGTCGCGTACAAGCTCTCCTCCAACGAGAACCCGTATCCGCCGCTGCCGGGCGTGATGGAGTCCGTCACCGCGGCCGCCACCGCCTTCAACCGGTACCCGGACATGGCCTGCACCGGGCTGATGAACGAACTGTCGGACCGCTTCGGGGTCCCGCTCGGGCATCTGGCCACCGGCACCGGCTCGGTCGGTGTCGCCCAGCAGCTGATCCAGGCCACCAGCGGCCCCGGCGACGAGGTGATCTACGCCTGGCGGTCCTTCGAGGCGTACCCGATCATCACGCAGATCAGCGGTGCCCGCTCGGTGCAGGTGCCGCTCACCCCCGGTGACGTGCACGACCTGGACGCGATGGCGGACGCCGTCACCGACCGCACCCGCCTGGTCTTCGTCTGCAACCCGAACAACCCGACCGGCACGGTCGTGAACCGTGCGGAGCTGGAACGATTCCTCGACCGGGTGCCGAGCGACGTGCTGGTGGTGCTCGACGAGGCCTACCGGGAGTTCATCCGCGACCCCGAGGTGCCCGACGGCGTCGAGATCTACCGTGAGCGGCCGAACGTCTGTGTCCTGCGGACCTTCTCCAAGGCGTACGGTCTCGCCGGGCTGCGCGTGGGCTTCGCGATCGCCCATGAGCCGGTGGCGGCGGCGTTGCGCAAGACGGCCGTGCCGTTCGGTGTGAGCCAGCTCGCTCAGGAGGCGGCGATCGCCTCGCTGCGGGCCGAGGACGAGCTGCTCGGCCGGGTGGGCTCGCTGGTGTGCGAGCGGCAGCGGGTGGTCGGTGCGCTGCGTGCCCAGGGCTGGACGGTGCCCGAGAGCCAGGCCAACTTCGTGTGGCTGCGGTTGGGGGAGCGCACGAGGGCCTTCGCGGGCGCCTGCGAGGAGCACGGTGTGGTGGTCCGGCCGTTCCCGGGCGAGGGCGTGCGGGTCACGATCGGCGAGAACGAGGCGAACGACATCTTCCTCAAGGTGGCGGAGGGCTTCCGCAAGGAGCTCTAGCCCTGGCGGTGTCCACGGGTGCGGGGTCGCGCGGCCGATCAAGGGCCGAGCGGCCCCGCACGTGCGTCTGCGGGGGTGCCGAACGGCTCAAGCGCGACCCCCCTTCGGGTTTCGATAATCAGTGCGTCATAATGGCTTGTGAATGTGAATGCATTCACAAGCGTGTCCTGTTTGTCGCGTGATGCGCGTGACAAAGGGGGCGAATGCCGCTGTACCTCGGCGACGTAAGGAGACTGACGACGTGGACCTGGCTTTGGCGCCGGAGACACTGGCGCGCTGGCAGTTCGGCATCACCACCGTCTACCACTTCCTGTTCGTCCCGCTGACGATCTCGCTGGCCGCGCTCACGGCCGGCCTGGAGACGGCCTGGGTGCGCACGGAGAAGGAGAAGTACCTCCGGGCGACCAAGTTCTGGGGCAAGCTCTTCCTGATCAACATCGCGATGGGCGTGGTCACCGGCATCGTGCAGGAGTTCCAGTTCGGTATGAACTGGTCGGACTACTCACGGTTCGTCGGCGACATCTTCGGCGCTCCGCTCGCCTTCGAGGCGCTGATCGCGTTCTTCTTCGAGTCCACCTTCATCGGGCTGTGGATCTTCGGCTGGGACAAACTGCCCAAGAGGATCCACCTGGCCTGCATATGGATGGTCTCCATCGGCACCGTCCTGTCCGCGTACTTCATCCTCGCGGCCAACTCGTGGATGCAGCACCCCGTCGGCTACAAGATCGACAAGGCGAAGGGGCGGGCCGAGCTCACCGACTTCTGGGCCGTGCTCACCCAGAACACCGCCCTGGCCCAGGCCTTCCACACGCTGAGCGCCTGCTTCCTGACCGGCGGCGCCTTCATGGTCGGCATCGCCGCCTTCCACCTGTTCCGCAAGAAGCACATCTCTGTGATGAAGACCTCGCTGCGGCTCGGCCTGATCACCGTGGTGATCGGCGGTCTGCTCACCGCTGTCAGCGGTGACACCCTCGGCAAGGTCATGTTCAAGCAGCAGCCGATGAAGATGGCCGCCGCGGAGGCCCTGTGGGACGGCCAGAACTCGGCGCCGTTCTCGATCTTCGCCTACGGCGATGTGAGCAAGGGCCACAACACCGTCGAGCTCTCCGTCCCGGGCGTGCTGTCGTTCCTCGCCGACGACGACTTCAACTCATACGTCCCCGGCATCAACGACACCAACAAGGCCGAGCAGCAGAAGTACGGAGCCGGCGACTACCGGCCGATCATCCCCGTCACCTTCTGGGCCTTCCGCTGGATGATCGGGTTCGGGATGGCGTCCTTCGCCATCGGCCTGGCCGGGCTCTGGCTGACCCGCAAGAAGTTCATGCTGCCGCAGCATCTGAGGGTGGGCGAGGACGAGGTGCCGAACCTGGTCCTCTTCAGGAACAAGGCCCTCAGCCCGAAGCTCGGCAGGCTGTACTGGCTGGTGGCGATCTGGACCCTGGGCTTCCCGCTGATCGCCAACTCCTGGGGCTGGATCTTCACCGAGATGGGACGTCAGCCGTGGGTCGTCTACGGCGTCCTACAGACCCGTGACGCGGTCTCCCCCGGTGTTTCCCAGACCGAGGTCCTCATCTCGATGCTCACCTTCACCGCGCTCTACGCCGTCCTCGCCGTGGTCGAGGTCAAGCTCCTGGTGAAGTACATCAAGGCCGGCCCGCCCGAGCTCACCGAGGCCGACCTGAACCCGCCCACGAAGATCGGCGGCGAGGCCCGTGACGCCGACAAGCCGATGGCCTTCTCGTACTAGGCCGAGGGAGACGCAGTCATGGAACTTCACGACGTCTGGTTCGTCCTGATCGCCGTCCTGTGGACCGGCTACTTCTTCCTGGAGGGCTTCGACTTCGGGGTCGGCATCCTCACCAAGCTGCTCGCCCGCGACCGGCTGGAGAAGCGGGTGCTGATCAACACGATCGGCCCCGTCTGGGACGGCAACGAGGTGTGGCTGCTCACCGCGGGCGGCGCGACCTTCGCCGCCTTCCCCGAGTGGTACGCCACCCTCTTCTCCGGCTTCTACCTGCCGCTGCTGGTCATCCTGGTCTGCCTGATCGTCCGGGGAGTCGCCTTCGAGTACCGGGCGAAGCGGCCCGAGGAGAACTGGCAGCGCAACTGGGAGACCGCGATCTTCTGGACCTCGCTGATCCCGGCGTTCCTGTGGGGCGTGGCCTTCGGGAACATCGTCCACGGAGTGAAGATCGACCGGAACTTCGAGTACGTCGGCACCCTCTGGAACCTGCTCAACCCGTACGCGCTGCTCGGCGGACTGGTGACGCTGACCCTGTTCACCTTCCACGGGGCGGTGTTCACCGCGCTCAAGACCGTCGGTGACATACGGGTACGGGCGCGGAAGTTGGCGACCAAGGTCGGGCTGCTCACCGCCGTGATCGCGCTTGCCTTCCTGCTGTGGACCCAGATCGACAGTGGTGACGGCAAGAGCCTGGTGGCCGTCGTCGTGGCCGTCGCCGCGCTGGTCGCCGCTCTCGGGGCGAACCTGCGAGGCCGCGAGGGCTGGGCCTTCGCTCTGTCCGGCGTGACCATCGTGGCCGCTGTGGCGATGCTCTTCCTCTCGCTCTTCCCGAACGTCATGCCGTCGTCGCTCAACGGGGACTGGAGCCTCACGGTCACCAACGCCTCGTCGAGCCCGTACACCCTGAAGATCATGACCTGGCTGGCAGTGATCGCCACGCCCCTGGTGATGCTCTACCAGGGCTGGACCTACTGGGTGTTCCGCAAGCGGATCGGTACGCAGCACATCGCGACCGAAGCCGCGCACTGAGTCCGAGGACGGGGGTGTTTCACGTGAAACACCCCATCCGGACCGAAGGGCATGTTTCACGTGAAACCAATCGATCCCCGTCTGCTGCGCTACACGCACGCCACCCGCCGGTTCCTGGTGGCCGTGGTGGGACTCGGTGCCGTCGGTGCCGCACTGGTCATCGCCCAGGCCATGCTCATCGCGGAAGTGGTGGTCGGAGCCTTCCAGCACGGCCACTCGGTCTCCGAACTCCGCACTCCTCTGCTGCTGCTGGCCGCCGTCGCCGTCGGCCGGGCACTGGTCTCCTGGCTCACCGAGCTCGCCGCGCACCGGGCCAGTGCGGCGGTCAAGTCCGACCTGCGAGAGCAGCTTCTCGACCGGGCGGCCGCCCTCGGTCCGGACTGGCTGAGCGGCCGGCGGACCGGGTCGCTGGTGACCCTCGCCACGCGCGGTGTCGACGCGCTCGACGACTACTTCTCGCGGTACCTGCCGCAGCTGGGGCTCGCGGTGGTCGTGCCGGTCGCGGTGCTGGCGCGGATCGTCACGGAGGACTGGGTGTCGGCGGCGATCATCGTCGGGACGCTACCGCTGATCCCGCTCTTCATGGTCCTGATCGGCTGGGCCACGCAGTCCCGGACCGATCGCCAGTGGCGGCTGCTGTCCCGGTTGTCCGGTCACTTCCTGGACGTGGTCGCCGGGCTGCCCACACTGAAGGTGTTCGGCCGGGCCAAGGCGCAGGCCGAGTCGATCCGCCGGATCACCGGCGAGTACCGGCAGGCGACCATGCGGACCCTGCGGATCGCGTTCCTCTCGTCCTTCGCGCTGGAACTGCTCGCCACGCTGTCGGTGGCGCTCGTCGCCGTGACCATCGGGATGCGGCTGGTGCACGGCGACATGGATCTGTACACCGGGCTGGTCATTCTGGTGCTGGCGCCCGAGGCATACCTTCCGCTGCGCCAGGTGGGCGCGCAGTTCCACGCGGCGGCAGAGGGGCTCGCGGCGGCCGAGGAGATCTTCGCGGTACTGGAGACGCCGGTACCGGTATCGGGCGCCGGTGAGGCGCCTGCGGGGGCTTCCCTCGCTTTCGAAGGGGTGACGGTCCGCTATCCGGGCCGGTCGGCGGACGCGGTCACCGACGTCTCGTTCACGGTCGAACCCGGGGAGACCGTCGCGCTGGTCGGCCCCAGCGGGGTGGGCAAGTCGACCCTGCTGAGCGTGCTGCTGGGGTTCGTGCGGCCGACCGAGGGGCGGGTGCGGGCCGGGGGTGTGGATCTCGCCGACGTCGATCTGGCGAGGTGGCGGTCGCGGATCGCGTGGGTGCCGCAGCGGCCCCACCTGTACGCCGGGACGATCGCCGAGAACGTACGGCTCGCGCGTCCCGACGCGGACGACGACGCGGTGCGGGAGGCGTTGCGGGACGCGGGGGCGCTGGAGTTCGTGGACGCGCTGCCGGACGGAGCGGAGACGGTCCTCGGCGAGGACGGGGCGGGCCTGTCCGCAGGGCAGCGGCAGCGGCTGGCGCTGGCACGGGCGTTTCTGGCCGACCGGCCGGTGCTGTTGCTGGACGAGCCGACGGCCGCACTGGACGGGGCGACCGAGGGGGAGGTCGTCGCGGCGGTACGGCGGCTCTCCGCGGGTCGCACCGTGCTGCTGGTGGTGCATCGGCCGGCGTTGCTGTCGGCGGCGGACCGGGTGGTGCGGCTCTCCGGCGGCGATGTCCCCGGGACGCGGAGCCCCCTGGACGCCCCCAACCACACCCCGTCGGTCACCCGGCCCGGTTCATCGGACGGGGAGGCCGCGGAACAGTCCGTGCGAGCCGTGGACGGCTCCGTGGATCCGGTGTCCGTGCGTCGGCGGAGTGTCCTCGGCCGGGTACGTGCCGCCTCCCGGGCCCGGCAGGGACGACTGCTGCTCGCACTGCTGCTGGGGGCTCTCGCGCTCGGCAGCGCCGTCGGTCTGATGGCGACCTCCGGGTGGTTGATCTCGCGGGCCTCGCAGCAGCCGCCGGTGCTGTACCTGATGGTCGCCGTGACGGCCACCCGGGCCTTCGGGATCGGGCGGGCCGTGTTCCGCTACGGCGAGCGCCTCGTGTCGCATGACGCGGTGCTGCGCATGCTGGCCGATACGCGGGTCGCCGTGTACCGGCGGCTGGAGCGCCTCGCCCCGGCCGGGCTCCGGGCGACCAGGCGGGGCGATCTGCTCAGCCGGCTGGTCGCCGATGTCGACACCCTCCAGGACTACTGGCTCCGGTGGCTGCTGCCCGTCGGCGTCGCCGTGGCCGTGTCCGCCGGCGCGGTGGGGTTCACCGCCTGGCTGCTGCCCGAGGCCGGGGCGGCACTCGCGGCGGGGCTGCTGGCCGCCGGCGTGGGGGTTCCCCTGCTGACCTCAGCCGTCGCCCGCCGGGCCGAGCACCGGCTGGCACCCGCCCGGGGGCTGCTCGCCACCCGGGTGACCGACCTGCTCACCGGCACCGCCGAACTGACCGTCGCCGGTGCGCTGCCCGCCCGGAGCGCCGAGGCCCGGCGGGCCGACGGCACGCTCACCCGGATCGCCTCGCGGGGCGCCACCGCCACCGCGCTCGGAGACGGCCTGACCACCCTGCTGATGGGGCTCACCGTGGCCGCCTCCGCGCTGCTGGGCGCCCAGGGGGTCGCCGACGGGCGGCTGAGCGGGGTGGCGACGGCCGTCGTCGTGCTCACTCCGCTGGCCGCCTTCGAGGCCGTACTGGGCCTGCCTTCGGCCGTCCGGCACCGCCAGCGGGTGCGCAAGAGCGCCGAGCGCGTCTACGAGGTGCTGGACGCGCCCGAGCCGGTACGTGAGCCGGAGCGGCCGCGCCAGGCGCCCGCCGTGCCCTTCCCCGTCGTACTGAAGGGGCTGACGGCCCGGCACCACGGGCAGACACGGGACGCGCTCGCCGGGGTCGACCTCACCCTGCACGAGGGACGCAGGGTCGCCGTGGTCGGTGCCTCCGGCTCCGGCAAGACGACCCTCGCCCAGGTCCTGCTGCGGTTCCTCGACCCGGACGCGGGCACCTACACGGTCGCCGGCGTGGACGCGTACGGCCTGGACAGCGACGACGTACGGCGGCTGGTCGGACTGTGCGCCCAGGACGCGCACCTCTTCGACAGCTCCGTGCGGGAGAACCTGCTGCTCGCCCGGAAGGGCGCCGACGAGGCGGATCTGCGGGACGCGCTGGACCGGGCCCGGCTGCTCGACTGGGTGGACGGGCTGCCCGAGGGGCTCGACACCCTGGTGGGTGAGCACGGGGCGCGGTTGTCCGGCGGGCAGCGCCAGCGGCTGGCACTCGCCCGGGCGTTGCTCGCGGACTTCCCGGTGCTGGTCCTGGACGAGCCCGCCGAACATCTCGACCTGCCCACGGCGGACGCGCTCACCGCGGATCTGCTGGCGGCGACCGAGGGCCGTACCACGCTGCTCATCACGCACCGGCTGGCGGGCCTGGCCGCGGTGGACGAGGTGATCGTGCTCGACGAGGGCCGGGTGGTGCAGCGCGGGCCGTACGCGGAACTGGTCGCGGTGGCCGGCCCGTTGCGGACGATGGCGGAGCGGGAGGCGGCGGCGGAGTCGCTGGTCGCAGCGACGTGACCGGCCGGACCGTCCTCCCGGACCGGCCGGACCGTCCTCCCGGACCGGCCGGACCGTCCTCCCGGACCGGCCGGACCGTCCTCCCGGACCGGCCGGATCGGCGTTCGGATCAGCCGTGTGCCGCCAGCAGCTGTTCGATCACGACCGCCACGCCGTCCTCGTTGTTGGCGACCGTGCGGCCGGAGGCGGCGGCGATGACGGCGGGGTGGGCGTTGCCCATCGCGTACGACTGGCCGGCCCAGGTCAGCATCTCGACGTCGTTCGGCATGTCGCCGAAGGCGACGACCTCCTCGTGCGAGATACCCCGCTCGGCGCACTCCAGGGCGAGCGTGCTGGCCTTGGAGACACCCGGGCCGCTGATCTCCAGCAGGGCGCTGGGGCTGGACCGGGTGACGGTGGCGCGGTCGCCGACGGCCAGCCGGGCGAGGGTGAGAAAGGCGTCGGGATCCAGGTCGGGGTGGTACGCCAGGACCTTGAGCACGGGCTCGCCGCCACTCGGACCGTCGACGGCGAGGATGTCCTCGGCGGCCAGCAGGTGGTCCGGTATCTCCATGTGCAGCTTGGGGTAGGCCGGCTCCTGGTGGAAGCCGTACGTCTGCTCGATCGCGTACACCGTGCCGGGCGCGGCGTCGCGCAGCAGCCGTACGGCGTCCAGCGCGTTCTCCCTGGCCAGCTCGCGCACCTTCACGAAGCGGTGGGCGCCGGGGCCGCCGTGCAGGTCGACCACTGCGGCGCCGTTGCCGCAGATCGCCAGGCCGTGGCCGTGGACGTGGTCGCTGACGACGTCCATCCAGCGGGCCGGGCGGCCGGTCACGAAGAAGACCGCGATCCCTGCCTCCTCGGCGGCCGCCAGCGCGGCGACCGTCCGCGCGGAGACCGACTTGTCGTCGCGCAGCAGGGTGCCGTCGAGATCGGTGGCGATCAGCCGGGGCGGGGTCGCGCAGGCAGGGGTCTCGGGCTGTCGGGTCGCTGAGGTCACCGGGCCATTCTCGCGCATATGCCCGCACGGCAGTGCGGCACAGTGCACAGATGAGACACAGGCGACTCCGAAGCGTCCTGCCGACCGCGCCCGGGCCCCCGGCCAGCAACCCGGCCAGGACCCGGCCAGGAACCGACCAGGACCCCCCGGCCAGGAACCCGGTCAGGAACCGACCAAGCCCCCCCGACCAAGCCCCCCCGACCAAGCCCCCC
>NZ_LBMU02000004.1 GCF_001005085.2 Streptomyces humi | reverse complement strand
CCGTCTGCGCGAGATCTCCTTCGCGGAGCACCACCTGCGCCCCGCTGTCCGCCACCATGAACTCCAGCCGCTCCAACGGATACTCGGGATCCAGCGGCAGATACGCACCACCCGCCAGCCACACCCCCAGCACGGCCACGACCATGTCGACACCACGCGGCAGGCACAGCCCGACGACCGACTCGGCCCCGACACCGCGATCGCGCAGCAGATGCGCCAGCCGACCGGCCCGCTGGAGCAGCCCGGCGTAGGTCAGTACCCGCCCACCGGACACCACGGCCACCGCGTCCGGAGTCTCGGTCGAACGGGCGACGATCAGCTCATGCACCCCACCCACCGACGGCAGCACGGCCGAGGCCCCGTTCCACTCCCGCACCACCCGCGCACGCTCATCAGCGGACAGCACGGGCAGCTCACCCACCCGCCGCTGCCCCGCGTCCTCCGCCACCGCTTCCAGGACGGTGACCAGATGCCCGCCCAACCGCCGCACCGTGTCGGCATCGAACCGCGCCCGGTCGTACGTGAGGCGCAGCGCGAGTTCGCGGGCGTGGCTCGCGGCGACGCTGAGGCCGTAACTGCCCTGCTCACGCACGTGGTTGAAGCCGGTGTGCAGACCACTCCGGGCGGAGTCCTCCTGTCCTTCCTCAAGCTCTCGGACGGGGTAGTTCTCGAAGACGAAGAGCGTGTCGAAGAGAGGCTGTCCGGGCGGGAGTTCGCTGCTCTCGCTGATCGCCACCAGCGGTGTGTGCTCGTACTGACGTGCCCGGACCTGCTCGTCCTGCACTGCCGTCAGCCAGTCGACGACGGTCCGTTCCCGGTCGACGTGGACGCGGACCGGCGTGGTGTTGATGAGGAGTCCGACCATGTCGTCCATACCGTCGATCTGGCCGCCCCGCCCGGAGGACGTGACGCCGAAGACCACGTCGTCCGAGCCCGCGTACAGGGACAGCACCAGGGCCCACGCACCCTGCACCACCGTGTTGACCGTGAGCCGGTGGCGACGGGCGAACTCCGCCAGACCGGCCCCCGCCACCGAGTCCGGGAGCGCGAGATGGATCTCCTCCTGACCGGGCTCGCCCCCGACGCTCCGCACGCCCAGTGCGGTGGCCTCGGTGAAGCCCGCCAGACGCTCGCGCCAGTACGCCCGGGCCTCGTCCAGGTTCTGGCCGGCCGCCCAGGCGGCGAACTCCCGGAACGGCGCCCGTGTCGCCAGCCGTGGCTCGGCGCCTTCCCGGAAGGCGTGGTATGCCTCCAGCACCTCGCTGAGGACGATGGGCACGCTCCACCCGTCCAGCAGCAGGTGATGGAGGCTCCACACCAGCTGGTGACGGTCGTCGGCGAACCGGACAAGGGTCAGCCGGACCAGCGTCGGCGCGGAGAAGTCGGCCCCGCGCGCCCAGTCCTCTGCCAGGAATTCGTCGAGTGTCCGGCGCCGTTCGTCCTCCGGCAGGTGCGAGAGGTCCAGAATCCGCAGGGGCAGGGGCACGGACCGGGAGACCACCGCCAACGGGTCGGGGAGTCCGTCCCACACGACCGTGGTGCGCAGCACCTCGTGCCGCGAGAACACCAGCTCCCACGCCTGCCTGAACGCGTCGAGGTCCAGATCTCCCTCGAAGAGAAGCCCGTTCTGGACCCAGTAGATGCCGGCCTCGTCGGCCAGCCGGGTATGGAAGAGCATGCCCTGTTGCAGAGCGGTCAGCGGGTAGATGTCCTCCACTGTGGTAGGCAGCTGTCGCTCGATGCGGTCGAGGGCGGCCTGGTCGAGGAGGGCGAGGGGGAAGTCCGACGGGGTGTGCCCGCCGACGTCCGGACGGCAGCAGTACGCGATCAGCTCGGTCAGGACCTCGATGTAGCGCTCGGCCAACCCCCGTACCGTCGCCTCCTCGTGCACCTCATCCCCGTACGTCCACACCATCTGCAAACCGCCGTCAGTGATCAGGCAGTTGACGTCGATGAGGTACGAGCGCTCGTGGTGAGGTGCCTCCAGCTCTCCGAGTACGCCGGGCAACTGACTGAACGCACGGCTCGACTCGCCGTGGTCCGGGAGGTGATCGGGGCCGGCTGTTGCCCGTCCGCCGGATTGGCCGAGGTAGTTGAAGCTGACCTCAGCACCGGGGCGGCCTGGCTCGGGTGTCCAGTCCGTCAGGTGGCGCAGGAGGCCGTAACCGAGACCCTTGCGGGGCACCGCCCGCAGGTACTCCTTCGTCCGCCGCAGCAGATCACCCAGGTCACCGTCCGCCGGGCCCGACAGGGCCACCGGATACACGCTCGTGAACCAGCCCACGGTCCGTGACACGTCGACATCGGCACCCACGTCCTCACGGCCGTGACCCTCGACATCGACCACCACCGACGGGGCATCGCACCACTCGGTGAGCACTACGCCGAGTGCGCTCAGCAGCACGTCGTTGATCTGCGTGCGGAACGCCTGCGGCACCTCCCGCAGCAACCGCTCCGTGTCCTCCGCACCGAGGACCACGTCCACCCGGCCCGCGAGCCCCGTCGTGTTCACGCCGCTCAGCTCGCGCGGCAGGGCGGTGGCGGCTGTTTCTGTCCGCCGCCAGTACGCGGCCTCCTCAGCCAGCTCCGGGGCACCGGCCAGCTCCCTCAGGCGCTCCGCCCACCGCATGAAGGACGTCGTCTTGACCGGCAGGACGACCGAGTCGCCCCCGGCCGCCTGCTCGTACGCCGACGCCAGGTCCTCCAGCAGAACCGGCCAGGACACCGCGTCCACGACCAGGTGATGGACGGCGACAAGCAACAGCCGGCCCTGCTCACCACGCTCGAAGAGCGCCGCACGCAGCAGCGGTCCCGCACCCAGGTCGAGGCTCGCCTGCACCCCAGTGGCCTGCGCCTCCAAGGTCTTTGTGCTCGCACCGACCGCATCGACCGACGTGAGCAGGTCGGCGGGCTCGGCGGCCACCACGCGGCCGATCCACCGGCCCTCCTCGCGCAGGAACCGGGAGCGCAGCGCGTCGTGCTGCTCGACCAGGGCGTGCAGGGCGATCCGCAGCACCTCCGGATCGACCTCGTCGGAGACGTCGAGGACCACCGCCTGGTTGAAATGGGACGGGTCGGCCTGCCCGCCGTCCAGGAAGGCCCGCTGTACGGGTGTCAGCGGGAAGTCCCCCACGACCAGGCCCTGTTCGGCATCGACGGTGCTTTCCCTCGTCGCCACCGACGCCAGTCCCGCCACCGTCTGGTGGTCGAAGAGCTGCGCCACGGTGACGTGCACCCCCAGTTCACGGGCCCGCGCCACGACCCGGATGCTGATGATGGAATCGCCGCCTACATCGAAGAAGTTGTCCTCGACACCCACCCGCTCCAACCCGAGCACCTGCGCCCACACCCCGGCCAGCACCCGCTCGACCTCGGTACGCGGCGCCACATACACACCCGCCGACGCCACACGTTCACCATCGGGAGCAGGAAGCGCGGCCCGGTCGAGCTTGCCGTTCGGAGTCAGAGGCAGAGCAGCGAGTTCGGTGAACACGGACGGGATCATGAAGGCGGGCAGGTGAGCGCCCGCGTACGTGCGGAGTTCCGTGACCGACGGGACGCCTGCCGTCACGTCCTCGGGGACCAGGTAGGCCACCAGTCGGCGGTCGTCCTCGGCGCCGAAGGGGAGCACGACGGCGGTACGAACCTGGGGATGCGCGGTGAGGACGGCCTCGATCTCACCGGGCTCGATACGGAAGCCGCGGACCTTGACCTGCTGATCGGCACGGCCCACGAAGTCCAACTGCCCGTCGGGCAGCCAGCGGGCACGGTCGCCCGAGCGGTACATGCGCGAGCCGTCAGAGGCGAACGGGTCAGGGAGGAAACGTTCGGCAGTCAGAGCGGGGCGGCCGGCATAGCCACGGGCCACCTGCGGACCCGCGATGAACACCTCACCCGCCACACCGACGGGCACGGGGCGCAAGGATGCATCAAGTACACGGACCCGTGCATTGGCGACCGGCGCGCCGATGGGCGGCACACCCGCAGAGCCGTCCACCACGCCCGCGGTGATCATGACCGTCGCCTCGGTCGGCCCATAAGTGTTCACCAGCCGCCGGCCCGGCGCCCACGCCCGCGCCACCTGCTCGGTCAGCCGCTCCGCACCGAGCAGGAGGGTTTCGATACCGGACACCTGCTCCGGGTCCAGCACACCGAGCAGGGACGGCACGACGCTCGCCGCGCTGACACCCTCCGCCCCGATCATGGCGGTCAGCGCCTCCGGCTCGCCCCGCTCCTCCGCCTGCGCCACCACCAGCGTGCCCCCACGCGCCAGGGTCACCGCCAGATCCAGCACCGCCGCGTCGAAACTGAACGACGCGAACTGCAACACCCGCGCCCCGGGGTCGACGCCGAGCTCGGGACCGAGCGCCGTCACCATGCCGACGACGCTGCCGTGCGAGACCTGCACACCCTTCGGACGACCCGTCGAACCCGACGTATAGATCACATACGCCAACTGGCCTCGTGCTACGACGATGTCCGGCGCCGTCGACGGCAGGGCAGCCGTCTGCGCGAGATCTCCTTCGCGGAGCACCACCTGCGCCCCGCTGTCCGCCACCATGAACTCCAGCCGCTCCAACGGATACTCGGGATCCAACGGCAGATACGCACCACCCGCCAGCCACACCCCCAGCACGGCCACGACCATGTCGACACCACGCGGCAGACACAGACCCACCACAGACTCGGCCCCAACGCCCCGGCCCCGCAGCTCATGCGCCAGCCGATTCGCCCGCGCCAGCAGCCCGCCGTAGCTCAGGACCCGACCACCGGACACCACAGCCACCGCATCCGGAGTATCGGCAGCCCACCCCGCGATCAGCTCATGCACCCCACCCACCGACGGAAGCGGAACCGGCACCCCGTTCCACTCCCGCACCACCCGCTCACGCTCGTCGGCCGAGAGCACGGGCAACTCACCCACCCGCCGCTGCCCCGCGTCCTCCGCCACCGCCCCCAGCAGCCGCACCAGATGACCCGACAACCGCTCCACGGTCCCCGCGTCGAACAGCGCCGTGCTGTACTCGATCGTTCCCGTCAGGGCCTCGCCGGCGTCGCTCAGTGTCACGGCCAGGTCGAACTTCACGGGCAGCGCCGCCGGTGTGGTGGTGGCCTCGTCGGCCGACGGAGTGTCGGCCGTACTGTCCGTGTCCTCGGCGGCGTAGCTGAACAGCACTTGGAACAGCGGTGTCCGTGACCGGTCCCGTTCCGTGACGAGTTCGTCGACCAGGTGCTCGAAGGGGAGGTCCTGGTGCGCGTACGCGCCGAGGGCTGTCTCCCTTACCCGGGCGAGGAGTTCCGTGAAGGTGGGGTCGCCTGACAGGTCGGTCCGCATGACGAGCGTGTTGACGAAGAACCCGATCAGGTTCTCGGTCTCGGCCCGGTTCCGGTTGGCCACCGGTGTGCCGACCACGATGTCCTCGGACCCCGTGTACCGACCCAGCAGGATGTCGAACGCGGCGAGCAGCGTCATGAACATCGAGGAGCCGCTGTCCCGCGACAACGCCCGCAGTGCTTGTGCGGTCCGCGGCGGAACCGTGAACCGTCGGACGGCGCCGACGGAGGAGCGAACGGCCGGGCGGGGGCGGTCCGTGGGCAGGTCCAGAACCGGCGCGTCAGCCAGTTGCTCGCGCCAGTAGGACAGTTGCCGGTCGAGGACGTCTCCGTCCAGCCACTGCCGTTGCCAGACCGCGAAGTCGGCGTACTGCACCGGTAGGGGCGGCAGCGGGTCCGGTCCGCCGTCGCGGAACGCCTCGTACAGCGCCGAGAGTTCGCGCCGCAGAATCTGGCCCGACCACTCGTCGGAGACGACGTGGTGCATGGCCAGCGCCAGCACGTGCTCGTCGGTCCCGAGCCGGATGAGGGTGGCGCGGATCAGGGGGTCGCCTGCCAGGTCGAACGGGGTGGCGGCGTCGGCGACCATGAGTTGCTGCGCGGCGAGGTGGGGTTCGGTGTTCCCGGAGACGTCGACCACGGAGAGCGGGAAGGGCGCCGACGGGTCGATCACCTGGTGCGGGACGCCGCCGGAGTCCGCGACCAGCCTGGTGCGCAGGACCTCGTGCCGTGTGACGAGTGCGCTGAGCGCCGAGCCCAGCGCCTCCACGTCGAGGGAGCCGGGCCACGGCACCGGGGCGGGGACGTTGTACTCCGCGGATCCGGGTTCCATCTGGTCGAGGAACCACAGCCGCTGTTGCGCGAAGGAGAGCGGCAGTCGCTCGCCCCGGCCGACGGCCCCGATCGGTGGTGCAGGGGTCTGTGTCGCCGCCGTCCCGACCAGGGCGGCGAGGGCCTGCACCGTCGGGTGGTCGAACAGGGCGGCGAGGGGTATCTCGGCTCCGAGGACCTCACGGACCCGGGAGACCACCTGGGTGGCCAGCAGTGAGTGGCCGCCGAGTTCGAAGAAGTCGTCGGTGGCGCCGACGCGGTCCACGCCGAGCACCTGGGTCCAGATCCCGGCCAGCAGTTCCTCCGCCGGGTTCGATGGCGGGACGTGGCCCGTGAGGTGCCGGCGGGCGGTGTCGGGGGCCGGAAGGGCGGCTCGGTCGATCTTTCCGTTGGTGGTGAGCGGCAGTTCCGCGAGCTCCGTGAAGGACGCGGGGATCATGTGGTCGGGCAGCTGCCGGCCTGCGAAGACGCGGAGTTCGGTGGGGGTGGGGATGCCGTCC
>NZ_LBMU02000039.1 GCF_001005085.2 Streptomyces humi | reverse complement strand
GCGCCGCAGCGCGGCACCGAGGTCGCCCCGCAGCTCAACCCCCAGCTGAACCCGCAGATCAGCCCCCAGATCTCGCCCCAGGCCCCGCAGCAGGTCGCCCAGGGCGGCCCGGTGACCCAGAGCAACATGTTCCGCCCGTACCAGGAGTGCAGCCCGCAGTCCCTGCTCGACGCGAACATCCCGGTCGCCCTGCTCGCCGCCTCCCAGACCCGGGGCGTCGACTGCAACCAGGCCAACAGCCAGTCCAACGCCCTCGCCAGCGCGCAGCGCCAGGGCTGACGGCCGAAGTCGGCGCTCGGCCCCGGCATTTGGCGAACCGCGGGCGACAGCCTGCGCACGGGCCATACGACTTTTCGGGTGTTTCTGTCAGACGCCGAAGAAAACAGCGCGTCGCTGCCGGATTTGGCGTATTACGTACTAATCTCCCGTAACTGTAAAAAGTCGATCTGGCACAGATCGCACCCCCCACTCCACGGAGATGACATGCGCAAGCTTCGCAACGCCGCCGTCCTGGTCGCCGCCCTCAGCAGCATCGGCCTGGTCAGCGGCACGGCCTACGCCGGCGGCGAGGGCCACGGGCAGGGCGACAAGTTCAACATCAACCAGAGCTCGCACTGCAAGTCGCACGACCTGAACCTCGACGTCCTCGGCGAGGTCGGCCTGCTCAACGGCCTGCTGGGCAGCGCCCTGAACGGCGAGGGCAACCCGGGCGCCCAGGCCACCAACCTCGGTTCGACGATGGGCTGCAACAACAGCGCCTTCTGAGGCCTGTGACCACAGCCTTCCGAGGTCTCGTCCGGCGCCACGGCGCCGGACGGCACATGGTCCCGGCGCCGGGCGGAACACCGGGCGCCGGGACCATTCGTGTGTGTCGGGGGTCGCCAAGGTAGCGAAATACGAACGGTATTCGGCGCGTCGTCCGGATGTACCGGGTATTTCGTATCAGCCTTTATGACACAGATGGCGATTTCCCCCCGGATCGCATCCACCCCATTCCACATCGGAGATGACATGCACAAGCTCCGCACCGCCGCCGTTATCGTCACCGCATTCGGGAGCCTCGGGTTCCTGGGCGCCGGCGCCGCCCACGCCGACCAGGGCTGGGGCAAGAAGGGCGGCGACGAGTTCAACATCCAGCAGAGCAGCAGCTGCCGGTCGCACGACCTGAACCTGGACATCCTCGGCGAGGTCGGCATCCTCAACGGCCTGGGCGGCAACCTGCTGAACGGCGAGGGCAACTCGGGTGCGCAGCAGTCGTCCCTGGGCTCGTCCATGGGATGCAGCAACTCGTTCGGAAAGTAACGCAGAACGACAATCCCCGGTTTCCCGGCCGTCGGCCGGGAAACCGGGGATTGTCGTTTCCGGGGGCTCAGAACTCGATGTGCGGCCGCTTGAAGCCCTTGGGCAGGTCGGCCTTGTTGGAGCAGTCCACCACCTCTCCGACGGTGGCGGGTCCCGTGCCCTCCGGCTGGTCGCCCGGCAACATCACCTGCGGACGGTCCGAGGTCGAGCAGTCCTGCGCCTGCTTGAGCACGTGCGTGCCGTTCTTGTCGAAACGGGCCTCGCTCTTGTGAACGCAGACGGTGCCGCCCTGGGCGGTGGTCCGGCAGTCGTCCGGGGATCCGTCCGCGTGGGCCTGCCCGGCGCCGAGACAGAGCGCGGCGAGGCTTCCGACGAGCCCCGAGACGGTGGCCATCCTGCGTGCAGTGAACATGAGATGTCTTTCTCTACGGAGGTGAATGCAACGCAGCCCGGACGCGAACCTCGACGGAGTCGGGGTGCGTCCGGGCTGCCTTCGCCATGGTTGTCACTCAGCACACCGGAGGGCAGATCACTGCCGTACCGGTGCGTGACGCCGAGTTCGCGCGGGGTGCGTCTTTACTCGCCACCCTGGTTCTCGTCGTAACCACCCTGCTCGGGGCCGGGGTTCCCCTGCTCCTGCGGCTGCGCCTCCGGCTGGGCCTGCGGCTCGGCCTGCGGGGCGGCGTAGTAACCGCCGCCGACGGCCAGGGCGTTGGCGGTCGAGTTGGCCACGGCGGTGATCTGCGGGGGCGCGTCCTCGCCACCGGCGGCGGAGCTGACCCCGGCACCGAGGAGGGAGAGCCCCGCAACCGTCGCCGCTACGAGTGCGACGCGCTGAAACTTACGCATGATTGACCCTTTCTCGTCCAGGCTGGAAGGCCCGGCTTGACTACTTAATGTGAGCATATACACACGTTCCGTAGTCACCCTGGGATCTGCACCCGGCGTGTGGCGCGTCGGCCCCGTCTGCCGTATAAGCGCTACTGGACGCCGACCGGGAGGATCCGGCTCATGACACCGAACGGACCGGTGCCCGGCTCCTGCTCGTCGCCCTTCTCCACGGGCGCCACCCCTACGGTCGTCGGGGAACAGGTCACTTCGGGGCCGAGCCGCTCCGTGCCCTGGCCCAGGACGGCCGGCAGCTGCACGGGCTGCACCGGCTTGCAGGTCTCCTGGTGCGGCAGCGAACCGCCTTCGGGAACCTCACCCCTGATCCGCTGGGTGCAGGTGAGGTTGCCCATGAGGTCGTCGGTGCACGCACCCGGACCCGCCACCGCGGACGCCGAGGCGAGGCCGGCACAGGCCACGGCGAGGCCGCCGACGAGCCCCGAGACGGCCGCGATCTTCTTCCCGCTGAACATGTGATGCGCTTTCCTTCGTGAGGGCACCCGCCGAACTCAGCCGGCGAAAGCCTGGTTGTACTGGCCACAGGTGGTGTCGAGGGTGTCGGCGAGGCCGAGCACGGCGACCGGGACGTCGTTCTCGGACACCGTCTGCGGGCTGCACTCCTGGTACGGGCGGTACTGGTTGGACACCGTCGGCCCACTGTCGTAGGAGTCGGCCACGGCGGGGGTGGCGCCGACGGCGGACAGCCCACCGGCCGCCGCCACTGCTGCGATCACGACCTGCTGAAGCTTGCGCATGGAACCCTCGGTCCTTTGCTCATACAGGGAATTGGTTGCCTAGCGTGACTCGGTGAACACTAGCAGTAGCAGGACAAGGGGTTCCACAACGGACATCCATCCCCAGGGTGACATAGCAGCACATAATCACCTTATGGATATGGCGAGTTGGGTCAGGAGAGCGCAAGCTCCGTGGCCCTCGGATGGTCCGGGGCGGGCACCGAGAGGATCAGGTCCCGCAGCCTCTCGACGTACCGCCGCACGTTCTTGTAGGCGATGTCGGTGTCCGGGTACCGGCAGGCGAACCAGAGACCTTCGGGCAGCCGGTTGACCCAGGCGCACACCTGGTCGCCGTACGACACCCGCAGCAGCCCGTACGCCTTCTGCTCGGCCCAGTCCGCCGCACCGGGGATGAGGCGGGCGTCCACGTACGAGATGATCGAGTACATGTCCGGCGAGGTCGGCCTGAAGTCGGCGCCCAGCAGCCGCAGTACGCGGGCCAGCGGGATCCGCGCCAGCGACCGGTTGGCCCGCAGTTCGGCACGGACCGTCTCCAGCGCGCCCTCCAGGTCGCGCGCGGCGGGCACCTCGATGGGTGCGCCGCCGACGTACCAGCCCACCGAGTCCGACCACGCGGACTTCAGCCGGGTGTGGAAGGGCACGACGGTGCGGTAGACCGGCTGCCCGCCGAGTTCGTGGACGATCAGACTGGTGGCGGCCAGGATGCCCACCAGACTGCCGCCGTAGGGACGGCAGTAGGCCTCGAACGCGGCGGCCGCGTCCGCGTCGACGAGCGGCTCGCACACCAGTTTCTGGGCGGGCAGCACGCCGCCGGGCCGCAGACCGAGGTCGACGGGGAACTCCGGGAGCCGGCCGCCGCACCGGGCGATGAACTCCCGCCAGCGCGCGACGATCGCGTGGGTGTCGTCGATGCCGTCCGCGTTGGCCCGCTCCTGCTCGCAGAAGTCGACGTAACTCCCCGCCGACGGACCGGTGACGGGCCTGCCGGTGACGGCCGCCGCGTACAGGCCGCGGATCTCGTCCGGGAGCCGGTGGATGGAGTAGGCGTCGACGTTGGTGTGGTCGAACGCCATGTAGACGCTGGTGGAGTCCTCGCGTACGACGGCCGTGTAGATGAGGTTCGGCCAGCCGAGCGCGTCCGCCGCCGCGTCGAACCGATCCTGTAGGTAGCGGGTCAGCGCCCCCGCGTCGGTGAAGTCGCCGACCACCTCGCGGTGCAGCGACACGTCGTCCTCGTCGAGCGTGAACCGGTGCATGTCGTCACCGGCCCACCGGAAGCCGCTGCGCAGCGTCTCGTGACGGAGCGTCCAGTCGCACAACGCCCGCTCCAGCGCGTCGAGATCGACCCGGCCGGGCAGGTCGAACGCGGCACCGAGCCAGGTCGGTACGAACAGTCCGTCCTCCCGCACCGACCGGGCCGTCCTGATGTGCGACTCCTGGATGTACGCCGGCGGCCTCGGATCCGGTGGCAGCGCTGCCGCGGCCGCGATGGTCACCGGGCTGAACCTCCACTCGACGAGCCGTCCCGGCCGGATTTCGCAGCGCTGGATGTCAGAAATTCGCACGGTGGCGTCTCCTTCGCAGAAGACACCAGCTTCATCAAGGTGACGCCGTACGCGCGCGATGGCCGGTGTGTCGCCGCCGTTTCAGCGGGACGTGTGACATCTCGAACGGACAAGCGCCCCGCCTCACTCGTACCTGTAGATCCCGCTCACGTCCTCCAGTTGGGCCGGTGTGACGTCCCAGGGCGGCATCCGCTCGTACCGGGCGACGACCCGGCCGTGCTGGGGGTCGCCGGTGCCGGGTGGCCGGGCGGGCAGGTAGCGGTGGCCGGGGTGCCGGCGCTGCCAGCGGGTCCACAGCAGGTCGACGAAGGAGTGGTGCAGCCAGAACACGGGGTCGTTGACGGAGGCGGCGCTCACCATCACCCCGCCGACCCAGTGGTGGACCCGGTTGTGGTTCAGCCAGGAGACGCTGCCCCCGCCCCTCCCCCAGCCCTCCAGCCGGTTGCGGAACCCGCGGGTGACCGCCGAGTTCCAGGGCCAGCTGTCGTAGACCGGGTCGGCCAGCGCGAACTCCAGGTCGCGCTCGGTCGGCAGCTGGATCGGGGCGCGGGCCCGGCCGAGGTCACGGGTGAGGTAGTGCACGTCGGTCACGTTCTCGGTGATCTTCCAGTGGCCCGCCCGGTAGGCGAACGGACCGGTCATCACCTGCCGGTCCGAGCGCCGTCCGTTGCCGCCCAGCAGATCATCGGTCCACGGCCGGGAGTTCGGCGTCCGGTCCCGGGTCCAGTCCCAGTACGGCACGGTCACCGACGCGTCCACCCTGCGCAGCGCCTGCTCCAGTTCGAGGAGCAGCTTGCGGTGCCAGGGCAGGAAGGTCGGCGCCATGTGGGCGGTGCGCAACCGGTGTTCCCGGTCGGCGGAGTTGTGCGCGATGTGCACCCGTACGAACTCGTCGTACTCACCGCGGCGTTTGACCTCCAGCAGAGCACCCACGAACCGGCGCCGCTCGGCTCGGGTCAGTCTGTTGACGTTCTTTCGGACGTGGACCACGTGCGCCTCCCTCGGGCATCGGCGGAGGGGTAACCGCCGGACACACCTTCGGGTCACCGCGCTACGGCCGGACCGGTGACGCGGTGGCCGCGCCCGGCGGTCAGGTCAGGACAACCACCGCTTCCACACGTCGGGGTGGGCGTCCACCCACTTCTTCGCGGCCTCCTCGGGGCTCAGCTTCTGCTCGGCGATCATCAGGGAGACCTGGTCCTGGTCCTCGGTCGTCCACCTGAACTTCTTCAGGAAGGCCGCCGCCCTGCCGCCGCTCCGCGCGAAGTCCGCGTTGAGGTACTTCTGGAGCGGGGTGTGCGGATAGGCGCAGGCGACCTTGGCCGCGTCGGCGTCACAGCCCTCCTTGTAGGCGGGCAGTTTCACCTCGGTCATCGGCACCTTCTTGAACAGCCACTGCGGTTCGTACCAGTAGGTCAGGAAGGGCTTCTTCTCCTTGGCGAACTGCTTGATCTGGGTGATCTGGGCGGCCTCGGAACCGGCGAAGACGACCTGGTAGTCCAGCTTCAGGTTGCGCACCAGCGCCTTGTCGTTGGTGACGTACGACGGTGAGCCGTCCAGCAGCTGCCCCTTGCCGCCGCTCTCCGCGGTGCGGAACAGCGAGGCGTACTTGTTCAGGTTCTTCCAGTCCGTGATGTCCGGGTGCTGCTTGACCAGGTAGGTCGGCACGAACCAGCCGATGTGCCCGGTGACCCCGAGACCGCCGGCCCGCGCGATGGTCTTCTTGTCGTCGACGTACCGCTTCTCCTGGTCCGGGTGGCCCCAGTCCTCCAGGATCGCGTCGACGCGGCCCTGGCTGAGCGCGTCCCACGCCGGGACCTCGTCGACCTGCACGGTGTCCACCCGGTAGCCGAGCTCGTGCTCCAGCAGGTACTGGGCGACGGCCACGTCGGACTGCGCGCCGACCCAGGACTGCACGGACAGGGTCACCGACTTCGCCCCCTGGGCGTTGGCGAACGGCGAGGCCTGCCTGGTCATGTCGGCGGCACCGCAGCCGGTCGTGAGGACCAGCACGCAGGAGACGGCGGCGAAAGTGGTGCGGCGCATGGTCACGCTCCCTTCCCGGCACGGCGTTCCGTGGGCTGGGTGACCCGGTCGAGCATCAGCCCCAGGCAGACGATGGCGGCGCCGGCCACCAGACCGGTCGCCAGGTCGCCCTGGGCGAGGCCGAAGGCGACGTCGTAACCGAGGGCACCGCCGCCCACCAGTCCGCCGATGATGACGACGGCGAGGACCAGCACCACGCCCTGGTTCACGGCGAGCAGCAACGCGGGGCGGGCGAGCGGCAGCTGGACCTGCGTCAGCTGCTGGCGCCCGGTCGCGCCGAGCGACCGCGCGGACTCCAGGGCGGCCGGGTCCACCTGGCGCAGCCCCTGCGCGGTGATCCGTACGACGGCCGGCAGCGCGTAGACGACGGCGGCGGCGACGGCCGGGGCGCGGCCCACCCCGAACAGGGCGACCACCGGGATCAGGTACACGAACTGCGGCATCGTCTGGAAGACGTCCAGCACCGGACGCAGGGCGCGTTCCACGCGGTCGCTGCGGGCGGCGGCGACACCGGTCGCGAAGCCGAGCACGAGGGTGACGGCGACGGCCGCCAGCACCTGCGAGAGGGTGTCGAGCGACGGCTCCCACACCCCCAGGACACCGATCGCGGCCATCGCGAGGACGGCGGTGAGCGCGGTGCGCCAGGTGCCGATCAGCCATGCCAGGGCGCCGACGATCAGCAGCACCGACCACCAGGGCAGCCACTGGAGCCCGTCGCGGAGCGGGTCCAGCACCCAGGTGGTGAAGTGCCCCGCCCAGTCTGCGGTGCCGCCGATCACCGGGACGCCCGAGTACAGGTGGGCGGTCATCCAGTCGACGGCGCGGTTGACGGGTTCGGCGAAGTTCAGGGTCCAGGAGGCGGGCCAGTCCAGGCGCCCGAGGAGCCGGGCGGCGAGCGCGACGGCGAGGGTCGCGCCGAGGGCGTAGGCCAGACCGGCGGCAGGCCTACGGCTGTCTCCGCGCTCTCCCGCCGCGGCGGTGATGCGGTCCAGGACGACCGCCAGCAGGACGATCGGGATGCCGGCCGCGAGCGCCGCGCCCACGTCGACGGAGGCGAGCGCCTGGTAGACCCGGTCACCGAGGCCGCCGGCGCCGATGACGGAGGCGATGACCGCCATCGACAGCGCCATCATGATCGTCTGGTTGAGGCCGAGCAGGAGTTCCTTGCGGGCCAGCGGGATCCGGGCGGTCAGCAGCCGTTGGCGGGGGGTGGCGCCCAGCGACTCCACGGCCTCCAGGACCTCGGGGTCGGCGCCGCGCAGGCCGAGGGCGGTGAGCCGGGCCATCGGCGGGGCGGCGTAGACGACGGTGGCGAGGACGGCCGCCGGGACGCCGATGCCGAAGACCAGGACGACGGGGAGGAGGTACGCGAAGGCGGGCAGCACCTGCATGGTGTCCAGGACGGGACGCAGAGCGCGGTGCAGCCGGCCGGAGAGGCCGCCGCCGAGGCCGAGGACGAGGCCCACGGCGACGGACGCCAGCACGGCCACGACCATCAGCGCGAGGGTCTGCATCGTCGGCACCCACATGCCGAGGGCACCGCAGGCCAGGAACGCGACGGCCGTGCCGGCGGCGAGCCGGGCACCCGCGACGCGGTGTGCGACCGCGGCGGCGAGCACGGTGACGCCGGGCCAGCCGGCGGCGAGGAGGGTGAGGTAGACGGCGCGGACGGTCAGGACGACGGCGTCGCTGATGTAGCCGAAGAAGTAGAGGAAGAGGGGGTGGGTGTCACGGTTGTCGATGACCCAGTCGCTGGCGGAGGCCAGCGGCTTGGAGAGATCGACGGTGAGGCCGTGCGGCCAGGCGGCGGACGCCCAGCGGGCGTTGGCGAGGGGCACGAGGACGACGGCGACCACGGCCAGGACGAGCAGCTTGCGGACGGCCTGGCTGGCGGGGAGGGTCAGGCGACGGGGGCTCGGGACACTGATCGTTGCCATCAGACACCCTCCGGACTGGTGCGAGGGGCGGGGGGTTCCACTGGCCCACGCTCGCGGGATGCCGCCGCGCCCTCCAGCGCCGCCCCGGCGACACGACTGCCCGCGACTGGTCCGGCATCCGCAGGAGAGGGCACGGAACCCGGGCGGTCGTCCGCGGGGGTGGGGGGCTGGGCCGTTGACGCCGGGGCGCTCTCCGGTGGGCGGTGCTCGTCCCCACCCGGGGGCGCGGGGAACTGCGCGATCGGCCCCCGCTCGGCCGCGGACGAAGCACCGGCCGTGTCCGACTTCGCCACGACGCCGAGCAGCGCGTCCGCGTCCACGATCCCGACGCACCGGTCGTCCTCGACGACCCGTGCCGGGACGCCGGCCCCCGCCACCACGTCGATGGCCTCGGCGACCGTCGCGGCCGGGCTGACCACCGGCCCCTCCTCGGTCTCCCCCGCCCCCGCGGCCCGCATCGCACGCCGCACCGTCATCACCTGCTCGCGCGGCACGTCCCGGACGAACTCGCGGACGTAGTCGTCGGCCGGGGAGCCGACGATCTCCTCCGGGGTGCCCAGCTGGACCACCCGCCCGTCGCGCATCAGGGCGATGCGGTCGCCGAGCTTCAGCGCCTCCGACAGGTCATGGGTGATGAAGACCATCGTGCGGCCCTCCTCGCGGTGCAGGCGCACGACCTCCTCCTGCATGTCCCGCCGGATCAGCGGGTCCAGCGCGCTGAACGGCTCGTCGAAGAGGAGGACCTCCGGGTCGACGGCCAACGCCCGCGCCAGACCGACGCGTTGGCGCTGTCCGCCGGACAGCTGGCCGGGCCGGCGCTGCTCCATGCCCTCCAGGCCGACCTTGGCGACGACCTCCGCGGCCCGCTCCCGCCGCTCGGCCCTGCCGACGCCCTGGATCTCCAGGCCGTACGCCACGTTGTCGAGGACGGACCGGTGCGGAAGGAGACCGAAGTGCTGGAAGACCATCGCGGCCCGGTGCCTGCGCAGTTCACGCAGCCGGCCCCGGTCCATCGCCCGGACGTCCTCGCCGTCGATGGCGATCGTGCCGGCGGTCGGCTCGATGAGCCGGGTCAGGCAGCGCACCAGGGTCGACTTGCCCGAGCCCGACAGCCCCATCACCACGAAGACCTCGCCCTTGCGCACGTCGAAGGAGACATCGCGGACGGCGGCCGTACAGCCGGTGCGGGAGCGGAGTTCGGCGGGCGGCAGCCCGGTCAGTTCAGGGTCCCCGGGAACGCGGTCGGCCTTGGGGCCGAACACCTTCCACAGGCCGTCGACGGAGAAGACGGGAGTCCCGGTCCGGGTCGAGGTCGAGGTCGAAGTCGAGGTCGAGGTCGAAGTCGAGGTCGAGGTCGAAGTCGAGGTCGAGGTCGAAGTCGAGGTCGAGGTCGTGCTACTCATCACGCACCGCCTTTCAGCAGGTCCACGGCCCGCTCACCGACCATCAGCACTCCGATCATCGGGTTCACGGCCGGCATGGTCGGGAAGACGGAGGCGTCGGCGATCCGGAGGCCGTCCAGTCCGCGGACGCGCAACTCAGGGTCGACGACGGCCAGTTCGTCGTCGGTCGCGCCCATCCGGCAGGTGCCCGCCGGGTGGTACACGGTGTGCGCGACCTTGCGGGCGTACTCGCTCAGTTCGGCGTCGCCGACGATCCCGGGCCCGGGGCAGACCTCGCGCTTGAGCCAGCCGGCCAGCGGTTCGGTCCGCGCGATCTCGCGGGCGATCCGGATGCCGTCGACGAGCGTGCGGCCGTCGTAGTCGTCCTCGTCGGTGAAGTAGCGGAAGTCCAGCGCGGGCTTCACGGACGGGTCGGCGCTGGTCAGGTAGAGCCGGCCACGACTGTGCGGCTTGGGGATGTTCGGGGTCATCGAGACGCCGTGCGCGGGGCGTTCGTAGCCCAGTCGCTCCGGGTTGTCCGTGAACGGGACCTGGTAGAAGTGGAACATCAGGTCCGGTCCGGGGTGTTCGGGGTCGCGGCGGACGAACAGGCCGGCGTCGGAGTCCATCGCGGAGTTCTCCGGGATCGGCCCTTCGGTCTCCCAGACGATCACCGACTCGGGGTGGTCGAGGAGGTTCTCGCCGACGCCCGGGAGGTCCAGCGCGACCGGGATGCCGAGCGCCTCCAGGTCCGCCCGGCGGCCGATGCCCGAGTGCAGGAGCAGGCGCGGGGAGTCGACGGCGCCGGCGCACAGGACGACCTCCTCGCGGGCCCGTACCAGCAGTTCCTCGCCGTCCTTGGTGCGCACGCGGACGCCGTCGGCGCGGGTGCCGTCCAGTTCCAGCCGGTAGGCCCAGGTCTCCAGGAAGATTCGGAGGTTGGGGCGCTCGTCCATGACGGGGTGCAGGTAGGCGACCGAGGCGCTGGACCGCTTGTTGTCCTCGGGGTGGTAGGCGAGGTCGAAGAAGCCGGCGCCCTCGGTGAACGGCTTGCGGTTGAAGCCCTCGACGCGCGGGACGCCCAGGGCGGCCTGCGCCGCGTCGACGAAGTCGCGGGCGATGGCGTTCCGGTCCTTCTCGTCGACCGGGACGATGTTGTTGAGGAGGCGGGCGTAGTAGGCCTCCATCGGGACGGCGCCCCAGCCCTTGGCCCCGGCCGCCTCCCACTCGTCCCAGTCGGAGGGCAGCGGCTTGAAGGCGATCAGCGTGTTGTGCGAGGAGCAGCCGCCGAGGACGCGGGCGCGGCTGTGCCGGATGTGGGAGTTGCCCCGCGGCTGCTCGGTGGTCGGGTAGTCGTAGTCCAGTTCGCCGCCGAGCAGGCCCATCCAGCGGCGCAGGGTGAGGACGTCGTCGCGGCCGACGTCACTGGGGCCGCCCTCGATCACGGCGACGGTGACGTCGGGGTTCTCGGTGAGCCGGGAGGCGATGACGGAACCCGCGGTTCCGCCGCCTATCACGACGTAGTCGAATTCCTGGGTGTGATCGGCCATGGGGTGGTTACTCCTGGGGGGTGGGAGAACGGGTCGCAGGGGGTTCGCCGGCCGGGCGTTGTGGGCGTTCAGCCGGCGAACCAGCGCACCGGCCGCGGCGCGAGGTTCTGGTAGACGTGCTTGGTCTCGCGGTACTCGGCGAGACCGGCGGGGCCCAGTTCGCGGCCGGTGCCGCTCTTTCCGAAGCCGCCCCACTCCGCCTGCGGGAGGTAGGGGTGGAAGTCGTTGATCCAGACGGTGCCGTGGCGCAGCCGGCCCGCGACCCGGCGGGCCTTTCCGGCGTCCGTGCTCCAGACGGCGCCCGCGAGGCCGTACTCGGTGTCGTTGGCGAGGGCGACCGCCTCGTCCTCGGTGCGGAAGGTCTCGACGGTGAGGACCGGTCCGAAGACCTCCTCACGCACCACCTTCATCTCGCGATGGCACTGGTCGAGGACGGTCGGCTCGTAGAAGTAGCCGGTGGCGGGCCGGTCCGGGGACGGCTCGGGGCGCTTGCCGCCGGAGCGCAGCACCGCGCCCTCCGCGAGCGCGGACGCCACGTACGCCTCGACCTTGGCGCGCTGCTGCTCGGAGACGAGCGGGCCGCACTCGACGCCGTCCGCGGTACCCCGGCCGAGGCGGATCTTCGCCGCCCGTCGGGCCAGTTCGGCGACGAAACGTTCCCTCAGGGGTTCCTCGACGATCAGCCGGGCGCCGGCCGAGCAGACCTGGCCGCTGTGGATGAACGCGGCGTTCAGGGCCTGGTCGACGGCGGTGTCGAAGCCCTCGTCCGTGGCGCAGGCGTCGGCGAAGACGACGTTGGGGTTCTTGCCGCCGAGTTCGAGCGCGACCTTCTTGACGGTGGGCGCGGCGGCCTCGGCGACCCTGACTCCGCTGACCAGGCCGCCGGTGAAGGAGACCAGGTCGACGTCGGGGTGCCCGGCGAGGCGGGCGCCCACGCTGTGCCCGGGTCCCGTGACGAGGTTCGCCACGCCGTCGGGCAGCCCGGCCTCGGCCAGCAGGCCGATCAGGGCGACGGTGGTCAGCGGGGTGATCTCGCTCGGCTTGACCACGAACGTGTTGCCGGCCGCGAGCGCCGGAGCGATCTTCCAACTCGCCTGGAGCAGCGGGTAGTTCCAGGGGGTGATCAGGGCGCAGACGCCGACCGGCTCGTGCACGACGACGCTGTGGACGTCGGGCGAGCCGGCGTCCACCACGCGGCCCGCGCCCTCCGCCGCCACCAGGTCGGCGAAGTAACGGAAGGCGTCGGCGACGCAGTCGATGTCGACGCGGCCCTCCTCGACGGTCTTGCCGGCGTCCCGGCTCTCCAGCAGGCCGAGTTCCTCGCGGTCGCGGACGAGCAGGTCGGCCACCCGGCGGAGCAGGGCGGCGCGCTCGGCGACGGGGGTGCGGGGCCAGTCGCCGGTGTCGAAGGCACGGCGGGCGGCGGCCACCGCCGACTCCGCGTCCTTCTCGTCGCCCTCGGCGACCACGGCGAAGGGCAGGCCGTCCGCGGGGTCGATGATCTCGCGTGTCGCGCCGGAGGCGGCTTCCAGCCACTCGCCTCCGACCTGGATGGTCGCTCGTGCGGTTCGGTCCGCCATGATCGGTATTGCCTTCCGTTCCTGGTCAGTACCCCTGTGTGACCCTGAGGTCACACTCGGGGACCGTCACCGCCTGCCCTCGGACTCGGATTGCATGCGCAATCGGTGGCCGAAAGTGCGCTGCATCACTGAACATTCGGGCAAAGCGGGGCAAAAAGCATGGACCAGGCGCCCGGAAAGGGCGCGGACGACGTTCGGGCGGCGTTCGGGCGGCGTTCGGGTGGCGTTCGAGGTCGGCGTTCGGGGCCGGCGTCAGGGCTTGGCGCCGGACGGCTCGCCGTGCGAGGCGTGCCGGGGGCGGGTCTTGGTCGAGATCTGACCGACGAGTTCCCAGAAGCACACCAGCGCGGTGACGGGCGGGATCCCGAAAATCACTAACGACAACAGCGCGTGCGACGAGTGGCTGACACACAGCGCCACCGCCATGAGAGAGGCCGCCAGCACCACGCACCAGGACCGGCGCGCGCTGCGCCGCTGGGCGGTGGCCCGGAGCACGGAGAGCGCCGCCACGAACCACGGCCCGTACACCGTCAGCGGCCAGTAGAGCGCGAGCCGCACGGGCAGTACCGAGGAGGCGATGCCGCGCAGCTGTCCGTAGGAGTAGCAGACCGACCACGCCAGCATGCAGACCGCGCACACCGAGACCGCGATGATCAGCAGCGTGATGTGGGTGACGCGGCGGCCGCCGTCCAGCAGGTGGGAGTCCTGACGGACCCGGCGGCGGCTGGACCTGCGCGGGGCCGGCACGTCCAGCAGGGTGGTGGCCGCACTCACCCCGGCCGGTGCGGACAGCATCTGGGCCAGCTCCTCGACCGGATCCCAGTCGTTCGGCGCGACGTCGGGTTCCGGCGCGCCCCAGGAGTGGTCGTAGAGACCGGCGTGCTCATAGAGACCGCTGTGGTCGTACAGGCCGGGGTGGTCGTAGAGACCCGTGTTGTCATAGAGGCCGGTGTCATGCTGAATCCCGTCCATCGGATAAACCTCCACACGCTGCTTCAGGCCGCCCCGTACAGATCCGCCAAGGACCGTCGATATTCAGTTTCCATAGCATTGATTCTCTTCAGGAAATCATCGAGCAGGTCCGAGCATGAGGTGATATCCATACTTCCGGGCCAGCGGAGTACGGTCGTCGGGTGATCTTCGGCGATGCGCCAGTCCAATCGCGTCACGGTCACCTAACGACCGGCGCGCGGGACGGGATTTGGGGCGTTCGGGGGATTCACGTCACCCGGAAGAGAACCTATTGAAATACCTGCGGCCGCCCGACCGAATAAATTGTGAATATGCGGGCGGTTACATTCCGTGAATACGCAGAATGAAATGAACGACGATGTGACCGGGTCAGTCCGTGTCGAAGGGGTGGGCGTCACAGACCGTGTCCGGCGGGCAGAACCAGTCGACCGCGGTCGTCAGATAGGTCAGTTCGTCGTCACGGCCGTCGGAGTCCGGGCCGTACGAGGCGACGGCGTAGACCCGGCCGTCCTGGCCGAAGAACCGCTCGTCGACGACGTGCCAGGTGCCGACGTCCGGCTCCCCCTTGATGGTGCCGGCCAGGTACTCCAGGCGGGAGCCGGTGAATTCCCCGTCGTCGAGGGTGGTCAGGCCGAGTTCCTGGAAACCGTCCGGCTTGGGGGTCTGGTCGGAGAGGTAGAGCTCGAAGGAGGCGGCCGGGGTGCTCTCGGCGACCTGGTAGACCTGGAGTCGGTGTTCACGGTCGGGGCTGCGGTAGCTGACCACGGCGAAGCCGTACGAGGAGGCGACGCTGGACCGCGTCCAGCCGTCGGGGACGGCGATCCGGAAGCCCTCGGTGTCCTGCCGCAGCCGGTACCCCGACGGGGGCGCGGAGGCGGACTCCGTGGGGGACGCGGAGGTCGGCGACGGCGACGGCGACGGCGTCGGAGGGGCGGAACGTTTCGGGCTGCCGGAGGCGGCGGCCGCGGCGGGCTTGTCACCGTCGCCCCTGCCGACCACCAGGGTCGCCACCAGGCTCACGGTCACACCCACGACGGCGGCCCCGACGACCACGGACCACACCACCCGCCGACCGGGCCCCCGCCCACCCGCACCCACGGCGGGCGGCCGAGGAGGTATGGGCGCCGCATGCCGCCACCCGGACCCGTCCTCGGAGAACGGCGGGGCCGATCCCTGACCGGAGGGGCCGACAGCGGGCGGCAGGGAGTTCCCGTGGGCGGGGACCGGCAGAACTGATCCGTCGGCCACGGACGGCCGGCCGGTCGCCGGTGGCCCCGACGGAGGTGCGGGGTCGGTCGTCCCATGCTGCGGGATGGTGGCCGCCTCCCGGGGCTCCTCCCCCGACGACCGCGGCGGTTCCACCGACGCCGGCGGCAGGGGCGGCCACGCCTTCGCCAACTGGACCGGGCCCGGCTGGGTCGGGCTCGCCTGGACCGGGCCCGGCTGGACCGGGCCCGGCTGGACCGGGTCCGGTATCAGGGGCCGGGGTGGGCCGGCTGTCGGGGGCTGAGCGGGGCCCGGCTCCGACGGGTGCCCCAGTCCCGACTCCGGCGGCTGGGTCGGTGCTGTTTCCGGCGGCTGGGTCGGTGCCGTTCCCGGCGGCTGGGTCGGTGCTGTTTCCGGCGGCTGGGTCGGTGCTGTTTCCGGTCGTCGCGGCGGGGGCGGGGGCTGTACTGCCGTGGTCGCCCAGGTGTCCCTCGGGCCCGTCCACCACTCGGCCGGGGCGGCCGATGTCGCCGGGGGCCGGTGCGCCGGGGTCGGTGGTGGGGTGGGCGGGGTGGCGGTGGGGTGGACCGTGTCGTCGTCCTCCCAGCGCTGTGTGGCCTCGTTCCAGTGGCCCGTGCCCCCGTTGCTCATCGTCGCCCTCTCACATCCCCAGCAGGCCGGCCAGGGCGCCCGCCGAGGCCAGCACGCTCAGCAGCGCCTGGGAGTCGGCGAGCAGCTCCCGCAGACGCTCCCGGCGGGTCGGCCCCGCCTGCCCCGTGCTGGTGATCTCGTCCTCCGTCTCGGCGAGCGCCGTGCCCAGCACGGCCGTCTGCTCCGTGCCCCGCACCCGCGCCAGGTCGGCGCGCAGGTCCCGTACGGCGGCGAGGAGTTCCTCGTCGGTCCCGGAGCCGCCGGCCCCGTGGTGGTGGCTCTCGGCGTGTGCGTGGCTGCCGATGGCGAACGTGCTCCCGGACACGTTCCCCATGGTGACCCGCGGCTCTTCACTGGCCATTGCTGTCGGCCCCCTTCTGCTGCGCGGCGCCGGACGCGGTGGCGTGGCTGCCGACCGCGAACGTGGAGTTCTCGACGCGGCCGATGCTCACGTCGTTGCTGACATTGACGATCTTCTGGACGAACTCGCCGGTCTCGTACCCGGCTTCGGCGAGCGCGGCCCGTACCCCGTGCGCCACCCGGTCCTGGATGCTGCGCAGGTAGCGGACCACGTCCATCTCCTGGAAGTGGGAGCCGACCTCCACCGCACCCAGTTCGCGCACGGACAGCGCCGGCCCTTCGGGCAGCGCGCCCGCGTGGCCGCCGGTCAGCAGCCGCCACACGTACACCACGCCCCGGGCCAGCTGCGCGAGGGAACGGCCCACGGAGCCGGGGACCCGGACCGCCGCTGCGGCGGACTTGCCGAGCCAGTTGTTGTTCCGGAACCGGTGGGCGGTGCGGTCGGCGTCCTTGAAGTCCGCGCGGATTGGCGTCAGGACGTGCGGGGCGACCTCCAGCACGAGCATCCGGCCCTGGGTGTGGAGGCGCACGAACACCGTGACGACGAGTTCCTCCTCCCAGCCGCCGACGCGGATGCGCAGGAAGTGCCGGCGCTTCTCGCCGCCCTCCTCGACGGCCCGCGCCCGGTGCTCCTCGAAGGCCTGCGCGGTGTACGGCGCCTGGTCCCGGCTGGGCAGCCCCTCGGCGGGCAGGAACACGCACTCGTCGATCTCCAGCTGGCGCAGCCGGTCGCGGACGCCGTGCCCGGCGTACTCCGCGGGGATGCGCAGCTGTTCGAGCAGCGGGCGGATCCGCTCCAGGATCGCCCGGTTGCCGATCGGCTGCTGCTCCTTCTTCAGTTCGTCGCGCCGGAGTTCGACGGCGAGCACCCAGGTGCTGTAGGCGGCCCCGGCCCCGCAGAACGGGTCGGCCTCGTTGTAGATGATCAGCGGCGCGTCCTGTTCGACGCGGATGCGCTGCTTGAGCCGCTGGAAGCGCGGGTTCTCCGCCTTCTCGGCGGGGTCGTTGGCCGCGTCCGGGAAGCGCTGCGGGGAGAGCTCGGCGGCCAGGACCCGGGTGAACCGGGTGCGCTGGGCGTGCTCGCACAGGGCGATGCCGGCCAGCGCGGCGAGCGCCAGCCAGGCGTGCCAGGGTTTCGCCAGGCCGCCGATGTCACTGAGGCCAGGGACGAGCAGGTCGCCCCAGCCGGGCGACGAGCCGGAATAACTGTCGTACGAGTCGTACGAGTTGTACGAACCGGAGGACGAGCCCGCGTCCGAGCCGCCGCCGAAGGCGATGACCAGGGTCAGCACCAGGGCGATCGTGAAGAACACGCGGCCCCACCAGCGCACCAGGAAGGCCGCGATCAGGCGGTACAGCGGGGGCACCACGGTGAACCCGTCGATCCAGGGGGCCACGGCGAGCGCGATGCTGGGCAGCAGGAAGAACGCGAGCAGCCAGCCGCTGAGCGGCAGCCCGACCGCCCACAGCCCGAGTATCGCGGCGGCCCAGAGCAGTTCCTGACGGCGGGCGCGCAGCGCGTGGGCGAGGACGCGGGCCGCGTCGAAGCCGAGCGAGGGGGCCGCGATCCGCTGCTCGTTGAGCTGGAGTTCCTCGATGACCCGGTCCCGGTAGCCGGAGTCCAGATAGGTCCCCGCGCACAGCAGCCGGGTGGCCTCGCTGGCGTACGGAGGCGTGGGCGGCAGTGCGGGCGGCGCCCCGGCGGAACCCGACGGCTGTGGCTGTTGCGGCTGTTGCGGCTGCTGTGGCACGTAAGCAGTGCTCACGCGATCCCCCGATGCGTGTGGTGTGCGTTGTCAGACGGCGAGTTGACAGGCCATCAGCATAGGGGGACGACCGTGACCCGCGATACGGAATTCACCGAAGTCACCGCTGGTCAGAAGTCGGCCGGCGGTCCTGTGCGGCCCGCCCCGCCGCCATCAGCTCCCGTACGCGGCGCCGCAGCCAGGCGTGCGCCGGGTCGGCGTCGTGACGGGGGTGCCAGGCCAGCCCGACGGCCATCGGCGGCAGCGGCAGCGGCACCTCGAAGGTGACCAGGCCGAGCGCGTCGGCCAGCGGCACGCTCCAGGAGCTGATCAGGCCGATCAGGTCGGAGTCACGGACCACGAAGAGCGAGGCCGGGAAGGTGCCGACGGTGCCCACCACCCGGCGCTCCAGGCCGAGTTCGGCCAGTGCCGCGTCCACCGGGCCGTGCAGCCTGCCGCGCCGCGAGACGTTCAGGTGGCCGGCCACGGTCGCGTACCGCTCGGGGGTCGGTTCGCCGTCGAGGAGCGGGTGCCCGGCCCGTACGACACCGAGCATCCGGTCCTCGTACAGCCGCTCCACGTGCACCTCGGGCAGGGCCGTGTCGATCGCCCCGACCTCCAGGTCGGCGGTGCCGTGCCGCAGGACCGGCGCGTCGACGTGGCTCTCGGCGAGGAAGCGGATGCGGATGCCCGGAGCCTCCGCGGCGGCCCGGGCGAACAGGGCCGGGCCGAGGGCGCCGGCGATCACGTCGTGGCCGATGATCGTGAGGGTGCGGGAGACGGTCCGCAGGTCGGTGTCCCGGCCCGGCGCGAACAGCGCCCGCGCCCGCTCCACCACCGCGCTCACCTCGGCTCGTACGGCCAGCGCGTGCGGGGTGGGCACCATCCGGCGCCCGGCGCGCACCAGCACCGGATCGCCGAGGGCCTTGCGGACCCGGCCGAGGGTGCGGCTCATCGCGGGCTCGGACAGGTGCAGCCGCCGGGCGGCGCCCTGCACGCTCTGCTCCTCGAGGAGCACGTCCAGGGCGACCAGCAGGTTCAGGTCGAGGCCGCCGGGCCCCGGGGGGCCGCCCGCCGCCGGTTCGGCCGCGGATTGCGTCATACGCAGTCATCCCTTGCACAAGTTGCACTGGAAAGCAGGTCAGTGCCGAGCCTACGGTGACAGGGCATCCCACACCACCCATCAGCTCCCCGGGAGGAGCCGTGCCCCCGCACGCCCTGAAACGACCTGTCCTGCTCGTCCTGTGCGCCTGCGTGCTGGTCGCGCAGAGCATGGTCGCCGCCATCAACCTGCTCATCCCCGAACTGGCCGCGTCGTCCCTGCACCCGTCGCACAGCGAGATCCTGTGGACCGTCGACGCGTACGTCATCGCCTTCGCCGGTCTGCTGGTCCCCGCCGGCGCGGCCGGTGACCGGTACGGCCGCAAGGGCGCCCTGCTCGCGGGTCTCACGCTGTTCGCGGCGGGTGCCGCCACCAGCGCGCTCGCGCCCGACCCCGCCGTGCTGATCGCGGGCCGCGGCCTGTCCGGTGCCGGGGCGGCCCTGATCACCCCGGCCACCCTGTCGCTCCTGATGCACCTGGCCGCACCGGAGCACCGGGCCCGCGCGCTGGCCTCCTGGACCCTGGCGATCGGCCTGGGCGGCGCGGCCGGCAACATGGGCGGCGGGCTGATCGGCCAGTTCCTGTCCTGGCGGGCCCTGTTCGCGGCGATGGTGCCGCTCGCCGCCCTCCTCGCCCTCGCGGTCGCCGTCACCACCCCGCGCACCGAGCGCTCCGCGCACAGCAACCTGGACCCGCTCGGCACCCTGCTCCTGACCACGGGACTGGTGGCGGTGCTGTTCGGCATCATCGAGGGCCCGACGTACGGCTGGACCTCCGCCGCCATCCTCGGCGCGTTCACGGCGGGCGGCGTGCTGGCCGGCGGTTTCACGGCCCACGCGCTGCGCTCGCCGAAGCCCCTCTTCGACCCCCGGGTGTTCCGGTCCGCCCGGCTGCGCTCCGCGACCCTCGGCACGGCCACCGGCTTCTTCGGACTGTTCTCCCTGTTCTTCCTCAACTCCCAGTACCTGCAAGGCGTCAAGGGCTACGACGCGGCCGTCACCGGGGTCGCGATCATGCCGTTGACGATCGGCATGGCGCTGGTCCCGAGGGTCGCCGCCCGCTGGGCCGGCCGGCCGCGCGCGGTCGTCGGCGCCGGGCTCGCCCTGATCGGCCTCGGCCTGCTCGGCGCGTCCACCGTCGGCGCGGCCACGCCGTACGGGGTGTACGCCTGCTGGCTGCTGGTCATCTCGGCCGGCACCGGGCTGTCCATGCCGGCCCTGACCCTCGGTGTCGTCACCTCGCTCCCGCCGCACCAGGCGGGCCTCGGCTCCGGTCTCGCCACCACCGCCCGGGAGACCGGCGCGGCCCTCGGGGTCGCGGTCACCGGCACGGTGCTGTCCGCCCACTCCGGCCTCGCGACGGGCATGGGCCCGGCGCTGCGCACGGTCGCGCTGCTGGTGCTCGCGGCGACCGCGGTCGTGGTGGCCGGATACGGCGGCCGGACCCCGACACGCAGTATCGCGTCCGGCCGGAAACGCGTACTGTCGCGTTCGTCCGGTGCCTGAGCAACTCCCTTCACGACACGGCCGGTCCAGGAGCCCCCATGCCCACTCTGCTGAACCCCGTCCTCGATCTGCTGACCCTGCGCGGCACCGTCACGGAGACCGAGCAGCTCACGCCGCGGATGCGCCGTCTGCGCATCGACGGCGACCAGCTCGCCGGACTGGACGTCCGCCCGGGGCAGCAGGTCCGGGTCCTGGTGGGCGGGCTGACCCTGCGGACGTACTCCGTGTGGCGCCACGACCCCTCCGGCGTCGTCGAGTTGTGCGTGCTTGACCACCCCGAGGGCGGTCCGGGGGCCCACTGGGGGCGCACCGTCGGACCGGGCGAGCAGGTCCGGCTGCGCCGCCCCGAGGGCACGTTCACGCTCCGCCCCGAGGCCGCCCACCACGTCTTCGTCGGCGACGAGACGGCCTCGGTGGCCTTCGGCGCGATGCTCGCGGCGCTGCCGGCGGACGCCGAGGTCTCCGGCTGCGTGGAGACCGCGACCGCCGCGGACCGTCTGCCCGTGGCCCACGGCGACCGCCTCGACTGGACGCTCCGGGGCGGGACGGCGCTGCCGGACGCGGTACGGCGGCTCGCTCCCGCGCCCGGTGGGGTGGCGTACGTGGCCGGGGAGGCGCGGACCGTGCAGGCGGTGCGGAAGGTGCTGGTCCAGGAGGTGGGGTGGGACCGGCGGGCCGTGCTCACCAAGCCGTTCTGGACGCCGGGGAAGAAGGGGATGGAGTGACGCTCAGGAACACGGGGCGCCGGTGGGGCAGAAGGAGTCGACGGCCGCGGTGAGCGGACCTCGGACCCGTGCGGCGGCGAGGCTCTCGGGACCGCTGGAGCGGACGGCGTACAGCGTGCCGTCGGCGGCCTGGAAACGGTGGTCGACGACCTGCCTGGGCCCCTTGTCCGCGTCGTCGTAGCGGTACGACAGCTCGGCCCAGGTGGCTCCGGAGGTGCGCTGCCCGGCCCGGTAGCCCGGCTGCTTCGCGTACCCGTAGCCGGGGTCGTTCTCGGCGAGGTCGAGCGATTCGGCCGGGGTGTCCTCGGAGAGGGCGAAGATCTGCAACTGCCTTCCGTCGGACGGGGAGTCGTAGTACACGACCGGCGCCTTCTCGCCCTGCACCTGGCGCCGGGTCCACCCCTCGGGAACGTCGAGGGTGTAGCCGACGGGGTCGTGCACGACGCGGTACCCGGAGGGGACGGCCGGGGTCTGTCCGGGCGTGGGGGTGGTGCTGGGAGTGGGGCCGGCGGTCGTGGGCGGACGGGACCCGGGCGCCGACGACTTCACGCTGTCACCGGCGCTCGGTGCCGCGGCGCCGCCGGTGCCGCCGGTGCCGCTGTCCCGGCCGAAGTACCAGACGCCGAGCCCGGACAGCCCGGCGACGACCACGAACACGAGGACGGCGAGGGCCACTTGGCGGGAGCGCCCGCCCCGGGCGGATCCGGTGGGCGGCGGCGTGGCGGGCAGCCGCGAGGTATCCGACCAGGGCGGCGGAGTGTAGCCGTCACCCCGGTCCGGGGACAGCGGGGACGTGGCGGGCAGTGCCGCCAGGGTGGGCAGATCCGGCAGCCCCGACGCCGGCACCGGAAACCCGTCGGGCAGCGCGGGCGGTGATGCCCTGAACCTGTCCGGCGGCGCGGGCGGCGAAGCCGGGAACGTGTCCGGCGGGCCGGGCGGCGATGCCCTGAACCCGTCGGGCAGCGCGGGCGGTGATGCCCTGAACCCGGCTGGCGGCGCGGGCGGCGAAGCCGGGAACGTGTCCGGCGGGCCGGGCGGTGATGCCCTGAACCCGTCGGGCAGCGCGGGCGGTGATGCTCTGAACCCGGCCGGCGGCGCGGGCGCTCCGGCGGGCGGAGCCACCGGCGGCCACCCCGGCACCTCCGGTCCCTCCGCTCCTCGCGGCTTCTCCAGGGACAGCGGCCCGGCCGACCGCCCCGGCTCCTCCGGTGACCGCCACCGGTCCTGCGGGTCGGGTGCGGCCGGACCGGTCGGCCCATCCTGGCCGTCCCCGCCGTCCCCGCCGTCCCGGCCGGTTCCGTCGCGCCCCGGGTCCCCCTGCCGGTCTCTCCCGTCGTGCTCCTTGTTCCAGCGGACCATCGCGAACCCCCCGATTCACAGCGCCGAGTACCGCTTTCGACGGTAGCGGCGAAAACGGGAACGGGCCCCGATCCGGACGAAACCGGATCGGGGCCCGTGGGCCGCGGGTCGGCTCAGATGAGGCCGAGGGCGCGGACCGCCTCGCGCTCCTCCGCCAGCTCCTGCACCGAGGCGTCGATGCGGGCGCGGGAGAAGTCGCTGATCTCCAGGCCCTGGACGATCTCGTACTTGCCGTCCTTGGTGGTGACGGGGAAGGAGGAGATCAGGCCCTCCGGGACGCCGTAGGAGCCGTCGGACGGGATGCCCATGGAGGCCCAGTCGCCGTCGGCGGTGCCGTTGACCCAGGTGTGGACGTGGTCGATCGCGGCGTTGGCGGCGGAGGCGGCCGAGGACGCGCCACGGGCCTCGATGATGGCCGCGCCGCGCTTGGCGACGGTCGGGATGAACTCCTCGGCCAGCCACTTCTCGTCGTTGACGACCTCGGCGGCGTTCTTGCCGGCCACCGTGGCGTGGAAGATGTCGGGGTACTGGGTGGCGGAGTGGTTGCCCCAGATGGTCAGGCGCTTGATGTCGGCGACCGTCGAGCCCGTCTTCTTCGCGAGCTGGGTCAGCGCGCGGTTGTGGTCGAGGCGGGTCATCGCGGTGAAGCGCTCGGCCGGTACGTCCGGGGCGGCGGCCTGCGCGATCAGCGCGTTGGTGTTGGCCGGGTTGCCGACGACCAGGACCTTGATGTCGTCCGCGGCGTGGTCGTTGATGGCCTTGCCCTGCGGCTTGAAGATGCCGCCGTTGGCCTCCAGGAGGTCACCGCGCTCCATGCCCTTGGTGCGGGGGCGGGCGCCGACCAGGAGGGCGACGTTGGCGCCGTCGAACGCGACGTTCGGGTCGTCGGAGATGTCGATGCCCTGGAGCAGCGGGAAGGCGCAGTCGTCGAGCTCCATGGCGGTGCCCTCGGCGGCCTTGAGCGCCGGGGTGATCTCCAGGAGGCGGAGCCGGACCGGCACGTCCGCGCCGAGCAGCTGGCCCGAGGCGATGCGGAAGAGCAGGGCGTAACCGATCTGGCCGGCCGCGCCGGTGACGGTGACGTTCACGGGAGTGCGGGTCATGGCGTTCTCCGTATGACAGCTGGCGGTGGGCGTCCTTGCCCTGGGTGCCCTGGGGTGCGGACGTACAAATGATCGATCTCTTGGTATCAAGAGATCCACCGGTCAGGCTATCGCGCATCACGGATGCCGGGCGTGGAGGGGTCGGTGTGGCTCACCCCACACACACCCCGGGAGGTGCCGCCGCCACGAAAAGAGGCGGCCGCCTGTCCGGGAGAGGGTGGGACAGGCCGGCCGCCGCTCGGGGGTGCCGTCGACCGGACTCCCGTGGGGGTTACGGTTCGCGTGCCCGGGAATCGGCGCGGCATTCCCGGAGCCCCCGGGTTTTCTACGACGTGCAGCCGGCCGGCCCGGACGCCAGCGTCGCGCAGGCCTTCGCCGCCGCCGCGTCCTTCACCGCCACCATCGGCGTGTACGCGATGGTGTCGCCGGTGGCCGTGATGTCGCCGCGTTCCGTGACCGTTCCGGCGGTGACCCGGACCGAGTCGCCCCGGGCGGCGCCGGTGATACGGCCCCAGGCGGCGCCGCAGGTCCTGCTGTAGCGGACCTCCAGGGTGACCGCGCCGACCGCGGCGGTCTTCGCGGTGGTCACGAGGTCACCGCTGCACCCCATGGCCTCCGCGTCCTTGCCGGTGCAGCCCGCGCCCGCGCACTTCACCCCGGCCGGCAGGCCGGTGCCGGCGGTCGCCGACGGGGTGGCGGAGGTCCCCGTGCCCTGGTTCCTCTTCCCGTGGTCGCCGTCGCCGGTGAGGAAGAGGACGCCGGCGACGATCACGGCAACCCCGACGACTCCCGCGAGGAACATCGTCAGCCGCCGGCGTCTGTCACCTCCCGGAGGCATCGGCTCCCGGGGTACGGCCGGCCCCCGGCCGCCCGCTCCCCCGCGGTCCCGCCGGTCTGCGTCGGGGGCGGCCGGCTGGGGCGGGATGGTGGGCGAGACCCCCGCGGGTCCGGCGATCCCCGGTGTCGCGACGGAGGCGGCCGCCCGCCGCGGCGGCTTGCCCCCGGCGCCGGTCGCGGAGGTGGCCGGCGGCGCCCCGAACTCGCCCAGCGCGGCCCGCGCCCGGGAGATCCGGATCGCCTCCATGGTCATGTCGTGGCGCATCTCCGAACGGCTCCAGGCCCGCTCGGCCAGTTCCCACATGGTGGTGAGGTGGACGGGATCGGTGCCGGTGACCTCGGCGAGCGCGACGATCGCGCCCTTGGGCGCCAGCAGCCGGCCGCCCAGGTACCGCTCCCAGGACGTCCTGCTGTAGCCCGTACGGTCGGACAGTGCCGCGACGCTCAGTCCGCCGCGGTCCACGAGCCGCCGCAGCTGGGTCGTGAACTCCTTCACCTGCGGATCGAGTTCATCCGGCAGGGCCTTCCAACGAGGCATTGCTCCCCCTCTTCCCCCGGTCGTACCCCGGTCCTCTTCGCCCCGGTCGTACCCCGGTCCTCTTCGCCCCGGTCGTCCCCCGGTTCTGCCTACCCACCGGACCGCGGCGGCCCCGGAACCCGGTCCCCGGGCAGGGGGGCGCACCGAAGCACCGACCCGCGTACGGTTCAACGGCCCCTCGGACCACCCCGGTTGGACACGTTAGCCGGGTCGCGCGGTGGCACGGTGATCCGCCCGCCCGTTTGTCAACACATCGACACACCGGTCATCCCGTCGTGACCTCCCAGGTCACAGCGGTCCCGGTTCACCCGAGAACCACGACCGCGACGACCGCCCCGAGGAGCAGCACGAGCAGCAGCAGGATCGCGTAGAGCAGCAGCCGCCCGTGCGGGCGCGGGGCCGGTTCCGGCTCCGGCCGGTCCCACCAGGGGAGCGTCGGGTCGTCCTCGTACTCCTCGGTGCCCGGCGGGCGGTCCGGGGCGGTCGCCGGGCGCGGCCAGGCCTGGACGGCCAGTTCCCAGCGCACGGCGTGCCGTTCGGCGTCCGCGCCGGCCAGGCCCGCGACCCGGCACAGCGCGACCACGGCCTGCCGCGGCGGCGGCTGCACGGCGTTGAGGTAGCGCTGCCAGGAGGACTTGCTGTAAGCGGTCCGGGCGCCCAGCGCCACCAGGCTGAGCCCGGTGTCGTCCTTGAGGAGCCGCAGTTGCTCGACGAAGTGCCGCACCTCCGGCGGGAGCCCCTGGGGCAGCGGCTGCCAGCCGCCCATCACGCACCTCCACGGCTTGCCTCGTTGCCAGTTCGTTGCCGGTTCAGAGCGGGTGACGACGTGCGGCGCCCCGACGGTTCCCGCAGGTTGTCGTGGTGCGGACGGCCCGTAACGGCCCGTACCGGAACCGTCACCTCTGTGCCACAGCCGGCGGACCGGCGTTGAACAGCCGCCCCGCGGTGGGAAGGCTGGATCCCGACGGCGGTCCGTCCTGCTCGGGGGAGGGGACGGGCCGCCCACGACCTCAGCCTCCCCGACGGCCGGGCTTCACCAGTCCCGTCTCGTACGCCACCACCACCGCCTGCGCCCGGCTGCCCAGGTCGAGTTTGGTCATGGTCCGGTTCAGGTGGGTCTTCACGGTCGCCTCGCTGATGTAGAGACGGTCGGCGATCTCCAGGTTGGACAGGCCGCGCGCGGTGAGTTCGAGGACCTCGACCTCGCGGGTGGTCAGCACCTCCAGGTCGGGCGGCGGACCGGTGCCCGGGTCGGGGCCGCGCTGCCGGGCGAACGCCTCGACCAGGCGCCGGGTGACGCTGGGTGCGAACAGGGCGTCCCCGCCCTCCACCGCGGTGACGGCGGCCAGCAGCCGTTCCGGGCCGGAGTCCTTGAGGAGGAACCCCGAAGCGCCGGCCCGCAGGGCGCCGTACACGTACTCGTCGAGGTCGAAGGTGGTGAGGACGAGGACGCGCGGTGCGGGTGCCGTCGCCTGCGCGAGAATCCGCTCGGTGGCCTCGATGCCGTTCAGACCCGGCATCCTGATGTCCATGAGGACGACGTCGGGCCGGGTCTCGGCGGCCAGCCGCACCGCCTCCGCGCCGTCCCCGGCCTCGCCGGCCACCTCGAACCCGGGGGCCGCCTCCAGCAGCCCCACCAGACCCGCGCGGATGAGGAACTGGTCGTCGACCACGAGCACTCTGGTCATCCGGTACGGTCGTCCCCCCGCCGTGCGAGTGCGGCCGAGGTGGGCAGGGTCAGCTCGACCGCGAAGCCGCCCTCGGAGCGTGGGCCGACACTGATCGTCCCGCCGTAGAGCTTGGCCCGCTCGCGCATGCCAATCAAGCCGTGGCCTGCGCTCGTTCGCACTCTGTCCGGATTCACCCCCTCCCCGTCGTCGAGGACGGACACGGTCAGTTCGTGCGGCCCGTACCGCAGCAGCACGCGCGCCTGGGCGTGACCGGCGTGTTTGAGGACGTTGGTGAGCGCCTCCTGGACGACGCGGTAGGCGCACAGTTCGACGCCGGGCGGCAGCGGGCGGGGCTCGCCCTCGACGGCGTACGCGACGGACAGCCCGCCGCCGCGCACCCGTTCGACGAGGTCGGCCAGCCGCTCCAGGGTCGGCATCGGAGCCCGCTCGGCGGCCCGCGGGTCCTCCTCGCGCAGCACCTGGAGCATGCGCCGCAGCTCCTCCAGGGCCTCCCCGCTGGTGTCGGCGATGGTGCCGAGGGCGCCCCGCGCCTTGCCAGGGTCCGACTCGAAGACGAACCTGGCCAGCCCGGCCTGTACCGAGATCACCGACATGTGGTGGGCGACGACGTCGTGCAACTCCCGTGCTATCCGCCCGCGTTCCTCCGCCACCGCGCGCCGCGCCCGCTCGGCCTGCTCGGCCCGCAGTCGCCGGGAGAGTTCACCGGAGCGCTGGGCGAGGTGCCCGAACCAGACCAGCACCGTGCAGTACAGCAGTGCCTGGAGCACGACGGAGGGCATCGAGGAGTGCGCGCTGACGAGCCCGCCGTACAGCCACGTCCCCGCCATGCACACGGCGCAGCCGACGGCGATCCGGACCGGCCGCACCGACGCGACCGTGTACAGCGCCAGCATGGAGCCGAAGCTGCACACCACGGGCCAGTAGCCGAAGCTGACGTAGACGATCGACGCGCTCTGCACGACGGCGAACACCTGGAGCGGCCACCGTCCGCGCAGCGCGGTGGGCAGATGCGCGAGGGCCACCAGCGTGTAGGCCCGCGCGTCCAGCGCCGGCCAGCCCTGCGCGGGCGACTCGCGCCCCAGCGACACGGCCGTCGCGACCGTCATGCACGCGATCAGCGTGTCGACGGCGAGCGGGGGCGGGGTGCGCGGGCGCATCGGCGCAGCGTAACGCGGGGCTCGAAGCGGCCGAGTCAATCACCCGACGTACCGCGGAAGTTGTAGACGGTTCAATCGGGCGTGGGATTCGCCGGACCCGCCGGATCCCTACCTTCGAACCCGGGGGGAAGCAGGCCCGCACCCACCGGGGGAGGTGCGGGCCTTTCCACAGCCGGGTCTGCGGGAGGAACCGCGCGACCAGCCACAGCGCACCAGCGGCGACGGCGAATCCCTAGTTCTTCATGGTGAAGTGCAGGGTGTCCTTCAGGAACGGGATCACCAGCCACGGCTTCGGCTGTGCCATCAGCGCCAGCAGCACGATCACGAGCCCCAGCACCCCGTACGTCACGATGTCCGTGAACCGCGACCGCACGGCCAGCATGCCGACGCTCGGCAGCACCCACCGCATCACGCCCCCGGCCAGCAGCGCCGCCCCGACCAGCAGCGCCCCCACCCGGAACTGGTCCAGCGAGGTCAGCAGCAACCCCACGGCGACGGTCGAGAGCACGACCAGCATCGGCCACTGCCGGGCCGGCGCCGGCAGATCCCCGGACGCCGCCCGGCCGCCCCCTTCCGGACGTGCCGTGTCCCGGGTGAACAACGGGAAGCGCCGCGTCGTACGGCGCCCCCCGTCGGTCTCACTCGCCCGCACCGACACCGCGCTCCGCCGCCTCGACCACGTTGACCAGCAGCTGCGCCCGGGTCATCGGACCGACACCGCCGGGGTTCGGGGAGATCCAGCCGGCCACCTCGGCCACGCCCGGGTGGACGTCACCGACGATCTTGCCGTCCGCGTTGCGGGAGACGCCGACGTCGAGGACGGCGGCGCCCGGCTTGACGTCCTCGGGGCGGATCAGGTGCGGGGAGCCTGCCGCGGCCACGATGATGTCGGCGCGGCGCAGGTGCGCGGCGAGGTCCCGGGTGCCGGTGTGGCACTGGGTGACCGTCGCGTTCTCGCTGCGCCGGGTGAGCAGCAGCGGCATCGGGCGTCCGATGGTCACACCGCGGCCGACGACCACGACCTCGGCACCCTTGATCTCGACGCCGTGGCGGCGCAGCAGGGTCAGCACGCCGTTCGGGGTGCAGGGCAGCGGCGCGGGCTCGCCGAGCACCAGCCGCCCGAGGTTCATCGGGTGCAGGCCGTCCGCGTCCTTCTCCGGGTCCATCAGCTCCAGGATGCGGTTCTCGTCGATGCCCCTGGGCAGCGGCAGCTGGACGATGTAGCCGGTGCAGGCGGGGTCCTCGTTGAGCTCGCGGACGACCGCCTCGATCTCCTCCTGGGTCGCGGTGGCCGGAAGTTCACGCTGGATGGAGGCGAGGCCGACCTGCGCGCAGTCGCGGTGCTTGCCGGCGACGTACTTCTGGCTGCCGGGGTCGTCCCCGACGAGGATCGTGCCGAGGCCGGGCGTGACGCCCTTCTCCTTCAGAGCCGCCACGCGGGCGGTCAGATCGGACTTGATCGCGGCTGCGGTGGCCTTGCCATCGAGAATCTGGGCGGTCATGACTCCATCCTCGCGGATGCCGGGCTCCTGGTTCCAGTCGGGTGTGCGGTCATGATCGATGATGTTGCACTTGCACAACACCTCGCGAATCGGACTGGACAACACCTCCGCCGTACTTGACGATGAACGGCGCAGTATCGCGGTCCGGTTGGGGGGCAAACCGCTCAGATCATGACGTACCTCCGTCCTTGTCCGCGCGTCCCCGCAGGTCCAACGGAGGAAGACCGCCATGAGTTTCGGCTCGCCCAACAACCCCTATGGTCAGCCGCAGAACCCCCAGCAGGGTCAGCCCGGCTACGGCTACCCGCAGCAGGGCCAGCCCGGCTACCAGCAGGCCCCGCAGGGCGTGCCGCCGCAGCAGGGCTACGGCTACCCCCAGCAGCCCGGCTACCCGCAGCAGGGCGGCTACGGCTACCCGCAGCAGGGTTACGGCGCGACGCCGCCGTACGCGAACTGGGGCCAGCGGTTCCTGGGCACGCTGGTCGACGGCCTGGTCTTCCTCGTGCCGTACATCCTGGTGCTCTTCAGCAGCAAGGCGGCGGTGCTGGGCATCATCGGCGGGCTCGCGCTCATCGGTATCGCGATCTGGCAGCTGATCCAGGAGGGCCGCACCGGCCAGACGATCGGCAAGAAGGCGCTGGGCATCCGCCTGGTCAAGGAGGCCACCGGCCAGCCGATCGGCGTCGGCATGGCGTTCGTGCGCCGCATCGCGCACATCCTGGACAGCCTCGCCTGCTACCTGGGCTGGCTGTGGCCGGCGTGGGACTCCAAGCGCCAGACGTTCGCCGACAAGGTCTGCGGCACGATCGTGATCCGCAGCAACTGAGCGGTCGCACGCACTTCGAGGGCCGTGTCCCCCCGCGGGGGGACACGGCCCTGGTGTTTTCGGCCGCGTGCCGGTGGCCGCGCGCCGGCGGCTCAGTGGAAGAAGTGCCGCGTCCCCGTGAAGTACATGGTCACGCCGGCCTTCCGGGCGGCCTCGACGACCAGTTCGTCACGGACCGAACCGCCCGGCTGCACCACGGCCTTGACCCCGGCCGCGGTGAGGATCTCCAGGCCGTCCGGGAAGGGGAAGAACGCGTCGGAGGCGGCGTACGAGCCCCGCGCCCGCTCCTCGCCGGCCCGCTCGACCGCGAGCTTCGCGGAGTCGACGCGGTTGACCTGGCCCATGCCGACGCCGACCGACGCGCCGTCCTTGGCGAGCAGGATGGCGTTGGACTTCACCGCGCGGCAGGCCTTCCAGGCGAACGCGAGTTCCGCCAGCTCGGCCGGGCTCAGCGCCTCGCCGGTCGCGAGGGTCCAGTTGGCCGGGTCGTCGCCGTCGGCCTGGAGGCGGTCGGTGACCTGGAGCAGGACACCGCCGTCGACGGGCTTGACCTCGACCGGGTTGCCGGGGGCGCCCGGCGCCTTCAGGACCCGGATGTTCTTCTTCTTGGCCAGGGCCTCCAGCGCGCCGTCCTCGTAGTCGGGCGCGACGATGACCTCGGTGAAGATCTCGGCGACCTGCTCCGCCATCTCCCGGCTCACCGGCCGGTTGACGGCGATGACCCCGCCGAACGCGGACAGCGGGTCGCAGGCGTGGGCCTTGCGGTGCGCCTCGGCGACGTCCGCGCCGACCGCGATACCGCAGGGGTTGGCGTGCTTGATGATCGCGACGCACGGCTCGTCGTGGTCGTACGCGGCACGGCGCGCGGCGTCCGTGTCCGTGTAGTTGTTGTACGACATCTCCTTGCCGTGCAGTTGCTCGGCCCTGGCGAGGCCGGCGCCGCTGCCGTCGACGTAGAGGGCGGCGGGCTGGTGCGGGTTCTCGCCGTAGCGCAGGGTGTTCTCGCGCTCCCAGGTGGCGCCCAGGAAGTCCGGGAACCGCGACTCGTCGACCGGGGCGTACTCCGAGGCGAACCAGGAGGCCACCGCCACGTCGTAGGACGCCGTGTGCTGGAAGGCCTCGGCGGCGAGCCGCTTGCGGGTGGCGAGGTCGAAGCCGCCCCCGGCGACGGCGGCGAGGACGTCGGCGTACCGCTGCGGGCTGGTGACGACGGCGACCGACGGGTGGTTCTTGGCGGCGGCACGGACCATCGAGGGGCCGCCGATGTCGATCTGCTCGACGCACTCGTCCTCGCTCGCACCCGAGGCGACGGTCTCGCGGAACGGGTAGAGGTTGACGACGACGAGGTCGAACGGCTCGACACCGAGCTCTTCGAGCTGCTTGCGGTGGCTGTCCAGGCGCAGGTCGGCGAGGATGCCGGCGTGCACCCTGGGGTGCAGGGTCTTGACCCGGCCGTCCAGGCACTCCGGGAAGCCGGTGAGCTCCTCGACCTTGGTGACGGGGACGCCGGCGGCGGCGATACGGGAGGCGGTGGAGCCGGTGGAGACGAGCGCGACACCGGCCTCGTGCAGTCCACGGGCGAGCTCTTCGAGCCCGGTCTTGTCATAGACGCTGACGAGCGCGCGACGGATGGCCCGCTTGCCGCTCTCGGCCGTGACAGTGCTCTCGGCGGTCACTGGATAACTACCTTTCGTCCCTCAATGCGATGGCCGTTGCGGGCGATCCGCCCCACGACCTCGACGAGCAGCCTTCGCTCGACGTCCTTGATGCGCTCGTGCAGAGCGCTCTCGTCGTCCTCGTCCCGGACCTCCACCACGCCCTGAGCGATGATCGGTCCGGTGTCGACGCCGTCGTCGACGAAGTGGACGGTGCAGCCGGTGACCTTGGCGCCGTACGCGAGCGCGTCGCGTACGCCGTGGGCCCCCGGGAAGCTGGGGAGCAGGGCGGGGTGGGTGTTGACGGTCCGCCCCCCGAACCGCGCCAGGAACTCCTTGCCGACGATCTTCATGAACCCGGCGGAGACGACGAGGTCGGGCCGGTGGGCGGCGACGGCCTCGGCCAGCGCCCGGTCCCACTCCTCCCGGGTCCCGAAGTCCTTCACCCTGGTCACGAAGGTCGGGATCCCGGCGCGCTCGGCGCGCGCGAGGCCCTCGACGCCGTCGCGGTCGGCGCCCACGGCGACGACCTCGGCGCCGTAGGCCTCGGCACCGCTCTCGGCGATCGCGTCGAGCAGCGCCTGGAGGTTGGTGCCGGATCCGGAGACCAGCACGACGAGGCGCTTGGCCACGGGCTTGGCGGCCACGGCGGGGCCCTTTCTCGGGGGAGCGTCGGTACGGCGGCCGGCCTCGTGCCGAGCTTGTACTCGCGGTGCTTGTACATTCGTACGAGTGCTTCACGCCCCGGGATACGGGGAAGTCTACGAAGCGGCCGACCGTCAGCAACGATACCGGCACACCGGACGGCCCCCACGGGACGGGGGCGTGGCCGGAAGGTAGCGTCTGGGGGGTACCGCGGCGGGAACGCGTCCGGGGCGCGACGCGTTCACTAGATGGCCGGGTGTCGATCCGCCGTATTGCTCAGCCGTACCGATCAGCCGTGATCATCAGCCGTACTCACCAGCAGTAGTCGATCTAGGGGAAGACGCTCAGTTGATGCCGGACCGCAGCCTGGGACTCCGTATGCTCCCCCCGCAGTCGGTACAGGACGGGGCGCGCTCCGCCGTGCTGTTGCGGGAGCGGCCGGCCTCGCCGCCGGACGCGCCCTCGGACCGGCCGAAGGGCCCCCAGCAGGACGACAACCCCTTCGCCCCGCCGCCGGAGGGCACTCCGGACTCGCCGTGGCGGCCGCGCCGCCCCGCCGGCGAGGGTGACGGCGACCACGACGGTGGCCAGGGGTCGCCGTGGGGCAGCCAGTGGAGCGACCGCCAGCCCGGGCGGCAGTCCGGCGGTTTCGGTGAGCGCCGGCCCGAGGGCGGCGGTCCCAACGGGGGCGGCCAGGGCGGTGGCCCCGGTGGTCCCGGCATGCGCTGGGACCCCACGGACCCGGTCCAGCGGCGCGCCCGCTACGCCCTGCTGAGCGGCATGTGGGCCTTCTTCTTCGTGCTCTTCGGCTGGCCGTACGTGGCGCTGCTGCTGGGGGCGCCGGCGGTCTACTGGGGTGTCAGCGCACTGCGCGCGAAGCCGGCCGGGGGCGAGGAGGCCGCCACCGGACGGCCCCAGACGACGGCGGCGATCAGCGGGCTGGTCACGGCCTCCCTGGCGCTGGCCCTGGTGGCCACGAACTTCACCGTCCAGATGGTCTACCGCGACTACTACACCTGCGCCGCGGACGCCCTGACCAACGAGGCCAGACAGTCCTGCGACCACCTCCTCCCCAAGAACCTCCGCCCCTTCCTGACCACCACAAACAGCTGACCCCGCCCGAGGCAGCGAGTTCTCCGGGCGGCGGCCGTGCGCCCTGGCTGTTCCCGAAGGGCTGTGCGGACGTCTGGCCCCGACCGAGGCGGCGGGTTCTCCGGCCCGCCCGCCCCCGAGGGCTGCGCGGCCGCCCGGACCGGACGGCGAGTTCTTCGATCTGGCTGTTCCCGAGGGGCTGTGCGGACGTCTGACCCGACCGAGGCGGCGGGTTCTCCGGCCCGCCCGCCCCTGAGGGCTGCGCGACCGCCCGGACCGGACGGCGAGTTCTTCGATCTGGCTGTTCCCGAGGGGCTGTGCGGACGTCTGGCCCCGGCGCGGGGGGCGGCTTCTTCGCCTCTCACTGCTGAGCTGCGCGGGCGGCCGACCTCGGCACCGGGTGGCCGTGGCTTGCTCGCGCGCCCGGTGTTCCGGTCCGCTCTCGACGCCGCCCACCCCCGTCGGCCCCGCGGCCGGTGCTCAGTCGGTCGGGGTGGGTGGGGCCGCCGGGGGTGGGTGGAGGGGGTGCAAGGGGGGTGTGCCGTCGTCGGTGGGGAGCAGGTCGTAGGCGTCTTCCTCGTCCGGTGGGGGGATCAGCGCCGGTGCCGCGGGCGAGGGCGCTGCCGCGGGTGCGGACGCGGGTGATGTCGCCGGAGTCGGCTGGGCCGGTTCCGGTCTCGGGGTGCGGACGCGCCACGCCCTGAGCGCCAGGGCCACCGGGACGCCCACCGCGAGGAGCCAGGCCCAGGTCGCCGTGCCCGTCTGCCACCACAGGGGGCCGAAGCGGCGGAGCGCGGCGACGCCCAGCGGGCCGCCGGACAGCTCGGCCAGCGTCGCCTGGAGCAGGCCGCACAGCAGCGCCGCCAGCGTCACCACGCCCGCCGTACGCCCGGCCGACCACCCTCGCCGCACCGCCCGGCCCACGACGAACCACGCCACCGTCACCCCGGCCGCCACCGGCACCACCCCGGCCGGCCAGTCGGCCGGCGTGCCCGGACCGGCCTGCGGTACCGCCGCCAGCAGCGGAAAGGGCGGCAGGAGCGGCGCCGGATCCGAGGCCAGCGGATTCACCACATGCCCGGCGCCGAGCGCGAAGCCGGGGCCGACGGCGTACGACGCCGACCACACCGCCGCGTTGGGGACGAGACAGACGCAGAGCAGCAGGACCGCGAACCGTCCCGTCCACCCCTCCGTGAGCTGAAGGAACGACGCTCGCGCCACGTCTCCGTGCCCCACCAGCGACACCGCGAGCAGCAGGGTGCCGCCGCCGAGGAACACCGCCGTCCCGGCGAAGGACGCGCGGGCGGCCGTACCCCACCGCACCCTGGTGTCCCGCCCGAGCAGCAGCCGTCGTACCCGACCCGGCAGCAGGCCCGCCAGGGCCAGCAGCGGCTCGCGCGGACGGCCGTACGCCGTCCACACCCCGCCGCCCGCCGCGGCCGCCACGAGCAGTGGCAGACACACCGTCACCCAGCCCCACTGGGGCCGTAGTTCACCACCGGACGCGTACAGCGCGGCGCCGCCGCCGACACCCAGGTATCCGGCGACGACCCCGGTCCACGCGGTGGGGGCGTGGACCGGCGGCGGTGCGTCCGCCCCGTCACCGTCCGCCGCGTCCATCGTGTCCGGCGCGTCCACGGCGTCCCGCGCACCCCGGTACACCAGCAGCGCCGGCACCACCGCCAGCAGCAGCGGCGTGATCCCGACCGGCGCCGGCACCCCGGAGAGGGTGTCGGTGCGGACCAGTTCCACGCCGTGGGCGAGCAGCCACAGAGCCGCCGCGACGTGCAGCGCGCCGCCCGGACCGCTGTCGGGATACGGCGAGCTGACCCACAGCGCGATCGCCAGGACCGCGAAGGCGCCGAGCCCGAGCCCGGCCGCGAGCGCACCGGCCGCCAGGCTCGCGGCGAACCCGGGGGAACGGTCGCGCACCCGGTCGCGCACCGGGCTGAGCAACAGCGACAACGACGGTCGGCGGGCGGTCATCCGAATCACGCTCGCCATGCTCCCAACGACACGCGCCTTTCCGTCGTAACAGGCGAACCACCGAAGTGTCGCTCAATATACGTTTATGTGTTTTTTCGTAGGAAGGTAGGAAAATAAGCATGGCGACGCAGTCCTCTGCCCCCACCGACGAGGCGGCACCGTCCCCGGCCCTGACGCCCACTCAGGCCTTCGACGCGCTCTACGCGTTCTGCGCCCCGGCCCTGGTACGGCAGACCTTCCTGCTCACCGGGCGCCGGGAGCTGGCGCGGGAGGCCGTCGAGCGGGCCTTCCAACTCGCCTGGCAGAACTGGCCGCAGGTGGCCCGCGACCGGGACCCGGCCGGCTGGGTGCGGGCGGTGGCACACGAGTGCGCGCTCTCCCCCTGGCACCGCTTCCGGCTGCGCCACCGCCACCCCGAACCCCCGCCGGCCGACGCGGCGGACCGCGCTCTGCTGGACGCGCTGCTGCAACTGCCGCCGACGTACCGCCGCACGCTGCTGCTGTACGACGGCGTCGGGCTCGACCTGCCGGAGACGGCGGCGGAGACGGAGGCGAGCACACCGGCGGCGGCCGGACGGCTGACCCGGGCGCGGCGGCTGGTCGCCGACCGGGTGCCGGAACTCGCCGACCCGGCCGCACTGCACCGCCGGCTGGCCGAACTGGCCTCGACGGAGCGGTTGCAGGCGGCCCAGCCGCCCACCGTGCGGACGTACGCCGAACAGCGGACCCGTTTCTGGACCCGGTCCGCGCTCGCCTTCACGGCGACGATCGTCGCGGCGACCACCCTCACGTTGCGGACGGCACCGACCCACTACGAGGCACCGATCGGCCCGGCCCAGGCGATCAGCGGGGTGCCGGCGGAGGTGGGGCTGGGGCCGTTGTCGGCGGGCGAGCGGGCGTTGCGGCTGAAGCTCCAGAGGCTCGTCGACAACGGCCCGGAGAGGCTGGTGCCGGTGGCGAGGTAGTGCGGTCGGCGAGGTAGTGCGGTCGGCGAGGTAGTGCGGTCGGGTGCGGCTGGGCGGGGGCTGGCCGCGCAGTTCCCCGCGCCCCTTACGGGGCGCTGTCCAGCCGCGTCCTCATCCAGCCGTGGGCGTCGCCACTTGTCAGCCGGGGGCAGTCGTGCCGCTTGGGCCGCACGGGTGGGCGCTGGGGGTCTCCCCGGCCGAAGGCTGGGGGAGGCACCCGGCAAGCGCCGGCGAGCAATACGTCGGTAGGCCCCACCCCCACCCGGGGAGGGGCCTACCGACGTTCAGTCGACCGGCGTCGAGAACGACGCTCAGCCGGCGAGGATCTCGCGCGCCAGCTTCGCGGTCTCGGTCGGGGTCTTGCCGACCTTGACGCCCGCGGCCTCCAGGGCCTCCTTCTTCGCCTGGGCGGTGCCCGACGAACCGGAGACGATGGCGCCGGCGTGGCCCATGGTCTTGCCCTCGGGGGCGGTGAAGCCCGCGACGTAACCGACGACCGGCTTGGTCACGTTCTTCGCGATGAAGTCCGCGGCCCGCTCCTCGGCGTCGCCACCGATCTCACCGATCATGACGATCAGGTCGGTGTCGGGGTCGGCCTCGAACGCGGCGAGCGCGTCGATGTGCGTGGTGCCGATGATCGGGTCGCCACCGATGCCGACGGCGGTCGAGAAGCCGATGTCACGCAGCTCGTACATCATCTGGTACGTCAGCGTGCCGGACTTCGAGACCAGGCCGATACGGCCCGGCTTGGTGATGTCGCCCGGGATGATGCCGACGTTGGACTGGCCGACGGTGATGATGCCGGGGCAGTTCGGGCCGATGATCCGGGTCTTGTTGCCCTTCTTGCCGGCGTACGCCCAGAACGACGCCGAGTCGTGCACGGCGATGCCCTCGGTGATCACGACGGCCAGCGGGATCTCGGCGTCGATGGCCTCGACGACCGCGTCCTTGGTGAACTTCTCCGGCACGAAGATGACGGAGACGTTGGCGCCGGTGGCCTCGATGGCCTCCTTGACGGTACCGAAGACCGGTACCTCGGTGCCGTCGAAGTCGACCTTCTGACCGGCCTTGCGCGGGTTGACGCCGCCCACGACGTTGGTGCCGTCACCCAGCATGAGCTTGGTGTGCTTCATGCCAGTGGCGCCGGTCATGCCCTGGACGATGACCTTGCTGTCCTTGTTGAGCCAGATAGCCATGGTGTGTTGTGTCCTCGTCCTGAGTGCTTACTTGGCGGCGTGGGCCAGCTCGGCGGCCTTGTCGGCCGCGCCGTCCATGGTGTCGACGCGCTGCACCAGCGGGTGGTTCGCGTCGGTGAGGATCTTGCGGCCCAGCTCGGCGTTGTTGCCGTCGAGGCGGACGACGAGCGGCTTGGAGACGTCCTCGCCGCGGTCCTCCAGGAGCTTCAGGGCCTGCACGATGCCGTTGGCGACCTCGTCACAGGCGGTGATGCCGCCGAAGACGTTGACGAAGACCGACTTGACGTCGGGGTCGCCCAGGATGATCTCCAGGCCGTTGGCCATGACCTGGGCGGAGGCGCCGCCACCGATGTCGAGGAAGTTGGCGGGCTTGACGCCACCGTGGTTCTCACCGGCGTACGCGACGACGTCCAGGGTGCTCATGACGAGACCCGCGCCGTTGCCGATGATGCCGACCTCGCCGTCGAGCTTGACGTAGTTGAGGTTCTTCTCCTTGGCGGCGGCCTCCAGCGGGTTGGCCGCGGCCTTGTCGTGGAGCTCCTCCCAGTCCGCGTGGCGGAACTCGGCGTTGTCGTCCAGCGACACCTTGCCGTCGAGGGCGATGACGTCACCGGAGGCGACCTTCGCGAGCGGGTTCACCTCGACGAGGAGGGCGTCCTCCTTGATGAAGGTGTCCCACAGCCTGACCAGGACGTCGGCGACCTTGTCGGCGACCTCGGCCGGGAACTTCGCCGCGGCGACGATCTCCTTGGCCTTGGCCAGGTCCACACCGTCGATCGCGTCGATCGGCGTCTTGGCGACGGCCTCGGGGCGGGTGGCCGCCACCTCCTCGATCTCCATGCCGCCCTCGACGGAGGCGATGGAGAGGAAGGTGCGGTTGGCACGGTCGAGGAGGAAGGAGACGTAGTACTCCTCGAGGATCTCCGGGGCCGTCTCGGCGATCATCACCTTGTGGACCGTGTGGCCCTTGATGTCCATGCCGAGGATGTCCGTCGCACGGGCGACGGCCTCGTCCGCGGAGGCGGCCAGCTTGACGCCACCGGCCTTGCCACGACCACCGACCTTCACCTGCGCCTTGACGACGGACTTGCCGCCCAGCCGCTCGGTGATCTCGCGCGCCGCCTCAGGCGTGTCGATGACTTCACCGGCCAGCACCGGTACATCGTGCTTGGCGAAGAGGTCCCTCGCCTGGTACTCGAACAGGTCCACGCGCTTCCGTCCCTATCAGTGATCTCGCGGTTCGTTGGATGCGTGGGCGTGCCGCGAAGGGCAACGTGACGTCCGCTTGGGTCACAGGGGAAGCGCACACGGTGTCCGAGCGCGCGGCATGTCCGTCTCGCAGGTTATCGCCGCTCGCGGGGGCTCCCTAAATCGAGGGTCACACCTGAGCGGTGATACCTGTCACATGATGCCGGGTATCCAGCGACTTCCTGGCACGGCGTGCCGTCTTGCTGGCGAAGTGCGAGGCCTCACCGGGCCGGGGTTGACCCGGTGAGGCCTCAGACCCCGAGAGCGATCAGCCCTCGGAGCCGGCCTGCTGATCCCCGTCCCCATGGGGATCAGCAGGCCCGGACCGCGGGGACACGGCCGCACGCGCCGACGGCGTTCGGCCGGCCGGCCGTCTCACCCCCGGAGTCATCAGACGGAGCAGGCCGGCTGCCCCGGACCGTGCGCACCCTCGGGCTCGCCGGTCACACCGGTCACGCCGGTCACGCCGACCCCGCTGGTCATGCCCGCCGCGCCCGTCGTGCCCGCGACACCTGTCACACCGTTCGGGCCGGTCGCCGTGGTCGCGGTGGTCGCGGTGGTCGCGGTGGCTGTACCGAACAGGTGGTCGGCGGCGTGCGGGGCGGTGCCGGTGGCGATGGTGTTCGAGAGCATGGCGGCCGCCCGCTTTTGCAGGGCCCGGGCCTGGGCCCTGGCGGCGTCCTGGGCCTTGGCCGTGGCCTGCGCGGCCCGGCCCGCCCGTGCGCCCAGGATGGCCTGGGCGCCGCGGAACCTGGCCGCCCGGACGGCCGCCAGGTCCGTCACGGGGGTCACTGCGTAACGGGCGGGTGCCGTACGGACCTGCCGGCCTGCCGCGGCCGTGCTCCGCACCGCGTCGCGCGGGTCGGACACGGTTCCTTCGCCGGTCGGGCCGGTGGTGGTCACGATGGAGCGGCGGATGTTCTCGTTCATGCGTGCGTCAGTCCTTCGGGGCTCCGGCGCCCTGGGGCGCACGCGGAGCCGGGAGGGCTTCCGGAGGGGCCGGAAGCGCGGCTGGGGACAACGCCGTCCGGAGAAGGTCGGAGGAGGACCCGAGGGGGGAATTCGGAAGGGGGATCCTCAGGAGTCCGGACGGACGGGCAGACCTGTTCCGCCCCCGCGCGACAGGTCTGGGGCGGGGAAGGTGGTCGCCGGTCCTAGCCGGGGAAGACGGGGATGTCCCGGTACCGGTCCCGGGTCCCTGCCGCGTCGACGTGCGCGGCGGCACCGGGCAGCAGCCTCAGCGGCGCCCGGCCGTCCAGGGTGACGGCGTGCGCGTCACCGTGCCTGGCGGCGGAACCGTCCACCGCCGACTTGCCCAGCGCCCCGTCCGGGTCCCCGGTGGGCGCGGGGTGCGAGGGGGCGTGCACGGCACGCGTGCCCCGGTGCGCACGGCTGTGCGCCGCGGCCTCGGCGGTGGGGGCCGTGACGGTGGTCCGCGGCCCGTACGACACGGTCACGGACGCGTCCGTCGTGGCGTGGGGCTTCTCGTGCCCGGCGCTGTGCGGGTCCGACGCCTGTGCCCGGTCACCGCCGGGTGCCGGGGTGACCGGCAGCGGAACCGTCTCGCCCGGTGCCTCGGCCGACCCGGGAAGCTGCACCACCGGCAGGGTGGACGCCGTCTGCGGCAGCGACGGCAGCGCAGGCAGCGTGGACACCACAGGGAGTGTCTGCTGCAACTCCGACACCTGCTGCACCACGCCACCGACCACCTGGGTCACCGTCCCGGTCACGGACTCGACCGTCCCGGTCACGGACTCGACCGTCCCGGTCACGGACTCGACCGTCCCGGTCACGGACTCGACCGTGCCGGTCACGGACCGGGCCGTCCCCGCCACCGTCGCCGTCGCCGTCCGGACGGTCTGGTCGACCACCGGAGCGACGGGCGTTCCGGAAGCCACACGTAGGCGCTTGTGCGGCGCAGGCGGCTCCTCGGGCACTCCCGGTTCCCGGCCCACCGTCGAGGTCACCGCGGTGACCGAGGTCGCCGACGACAGCGACGGTGTGGCCGGTGTCGTCCCCTCGGCCGCCTGCGCCCGGCCCCCGCAGAGGAAGCCCAGCGCGAGCAGTCCGCCCACCAGCAACGCCAGCTGGAGCGCACGCCGTCCCGACGCGGTACGCGACACGCGCACCGCGTCTGCGGACAGTGCTGCTGGCGAGGTCAAGACGGGACGGACCCTCCGTGCGGCGGAGCAAGGAAGCGGAGTGGGAAGACAGGAAGACGGATCGAGGACGCGAATCGAGGGACACGGCGTGCGGGCGTGGAACACGGGGCACGGCGCGTGCGTCGATCCTTGCACGCCCTGCCCACGGTTGCGCAACCCCTGCCTTACCGATGGGTATTCATGTCTGTTTTGTGAGAGAAGTTTGGCCTGATGAGACCGGCTTGGCTTTACGTGACCTCTTCCTGCTGACAGCCCCTTCACAACTGAGCCCCGTTTGTGCCCCTTTCACACCGTGTCGGGCACCGGGACAGGCCGCTTCTCGATCGCCGCAGCCATCACATCGGGGAAGAGGTCGGGTGTGCACGCGAACGCCGGTGCCCCGAGCGCCGCGAGCGCCGCCGCGTGCTCCCTGTCGTACGCGGGCGCCCCCTCGTCCGACAGCGCGAGCAGCGCCACGAACTGCACCCCCGACGCCTTCATCGCCGCGACCCGTTTCAGCATCTCGTCGCGTATCCCGCCCTCGTAGAGGTCGCTGATGAGCACGACGACGGTCTCCGCGGGCCGGGTGATCTGCGACTGGCAGTACGCCAGCGCCCGGTTGATGTCCGTGCCGCCGCCGAGCTGCGTGCCGAACAGCACGTCCACCGGGTCGTCCAGCTGGTCGGTGAGATCGACCACCGCCGTGTCGAAGACGACGAGCCGGGTGTCGATCGACCGCATGGACGCCAGCACCGCCCCGAACACCGAGGCGTACACCACCGACGCGGCCATCGACCCGGACTGGTCGATGCAGAGCACGACTTCCTTCTTCACCGACTGCGACGCCCGCCCGTATCCGACGAGCCGTTCCGGCACCACCGTCCGGTACTCCGGGACGTAGTGCCTGAGGTTGGCCGCGATCGTGCGGTTCCAGTCGATGTCGTGATGGCGTGGCCGGTTGACACGGGCGCTGCGGTCGAGAGCGCCGGTGAGGGTGGCCCGGGTGCGGGTGGCGAGCCGCTTCTCCAGGTCCGCGACGACCTTGCGCACGACAGCCCGTGCCGTCTCCTTCGTCGTCTCCGGCATCGCCTTGTTGAGCGAGAGCAGCGTGCCGACCAGGTGGACGTCGGCCTCCACCGCCTCCAGCATCTCCGGTTCCAGCAGCAGCGACGCCAGCCCCAGCCGGTCGATGGCATCGCGCTGCATGACCTGGACGACGGAGGAGGGGAAGTACGTCCGGATGTCACCGAGCCAGCGCGCCACCGACGGAGCCGACGCCCCGAGCCCCGCGGACCGCTCCCGTCCCGACTGCGGTCTGTCCCCCTTCCCGTAGAGCGCGGCCAGTGTCCCGTCCATGGCCGCGTCCCGCCCCGACAACGCGCACCCGGTCCCGTCGGCGGCCTCACCCCCCAGCACCAGCCGCCACCGCCGCAACCGCTCCCGCCCGGGCTCACCGACTCCGCCCCCGGTGCCGGTCACCGTGCCCGCGCCGGCCGTCCCGCCGGCGCCGGTACCGGCCGTCCCGCCGGTAGAGATCGCCCCGCCGGCCCCGGTCATCGCGCCGGTGTCGGTCGTCGTGTCGGTGTTCGTCGCGTCTGTGGTCATCTCCCCGCTCCCACAAGGTCGTTGTCGGGCGCCGTGTCGTCGAGTCCCAACAGCAGCCGTAGCACCGGCAGTACGGCGTCGGCGCGCCCGGTGTCCGCGTCGGCGCCGAACCCCGGTGTCCCGCCGCCCTGTCCCCGCCCCGGTGGCCGCTCCCCCGGCCCACGGCGCACCAGTTCGCCGATCGTCCTGCGCACCCCCGGCTCGTACGCCGAGAACGTCCGCCGCAGCAGCGGCAGCACGTCCGTGAACGCCTCCGCCGGTACCCCGGTCAGCCAGGCGTCGACCAGACCGAGCAGCCGTTCGTCGTGCACGAGCAGCATGCCGCCCCCGCCGCCGCCTCCGACGAACCCCTCGATCCAGGCGGCCGCGTCCGCCGGCGGGGTCCCCGGGGACAGCACCAGCCCCATCAGCCGGGCCGCTTCCTCCGCATCCAGCTCCCCCTCGTCCAGCAGGATCCGCACGGCCCGCCCGCGGAGCACCCCGGGCACGGTGTCCCGCCCGGACAACGTGCGCAGCACGGCCCGCCAGCGGCGGCGGAGGTCACCGCGGCCCGGGCCGGCCCCCGCCGCGCTTCCGGCCGGCGCCGACCCGCTCCCGGTATCGCCGAGCAGCCCCACCGCCGTGTGCACCGCGTCGACATGGCCCCGCATCTCCTGTGCCGCGTCCGCGTCGAGGGCGGCGCAGGCCGGCGGGAGCCCGACGAAGACCCGTTCGGCGAGGCCCGCGGCGACCTCGGCGAGCGCCCGGACGTCGGTGCCCCGGACATCGCCGTAGCGCAGGGAGCGGACCAGGGCGGGCAGGGCCTCGGCGAGCCGGCCGACGTCCGTGTCGAGGGCGGCCCGGTCGGCGAGCGCCCCCATCACCACCGGCAGTGCGTCCGACAGCCCGGCCAGCAGGCAGAGTTCGGCGAGCGCGGTGACCTCGGCGAGCGCGCTCGCGCCCACCGCGTCGGCCTCGGCCCTGGCCGTCGCCGCGCCGGCTACGGTCGTCCCCCACACCCCGGCCTCGGCCACCCGCACCGACAGCTCCGGCTCCCAGCACAGCCGCCAGGTCTCCCGGAACGTGCCCGTACTCCCCCGCGACCGCACCTGCTCCCCCCACCCGACGCCGAGCAGCCGCAGCCGGTGCAGCAGCCGGCTGCGCCCGGCGTCGGTCTCCTTGCGCAGGTCGAGATCGAGTTCCCGCTCGAGCGCCTCCGGCTTGAGCCGGAGCCTGCGCTGCTCCCGCACCAGGTCCCGCTGCAACGGCACCGCGGGCGCCGCCTCCGGCACCTCCCCCAGCACGTCCCCGACCACCAGCCGGTCCTGCACCAGCGCCAGCGGGACGTCGGAGCCCTCGCACAGCACCGCCCGCACCGCGTCGGTCGTCTCGCCCAGGCCGGGCAGCGGGCGGCCGCGCATCACCGCCAGGGTCTCGGCCAGCCGCACCGCCTCGATGACATGGGCCGAGGAGACGATCCGGTCCTCCTCGCGCAGCAGTCCGGCCACCTTGGTGAGCCACCGTTCGACGGGCCGGTCCGGAGCGCTGAACAGGTGGCCGTACCAGCCCGGGGAGTCGATGCCCGCGCCGTACCCGCTCGTCCGGGCCAGCCGGCGGTTGGTCCACGGCACCCAGGTCATGTCCGTCCTGATCCTGGGCAGTCCCTTCAGCAGCACCCGGTCGGCGGCCACGGAGCTCTTCGCGCGCAGCGCCGGCACATGCCAGGCTCCGCACACCACGGCGACCTCGTCACCGAACTCCCGCTGTGCCGCCCGTAGCCGGATCCGCATGTGGGCCTCCCGCACGGGGTCGCGGTCCCGGCCCTCGGCCCCGTACGTCTCCCGCAGCGCCGTCATCGCCTCCTCCACCGCGGCGAACGGCGCGAACACGTCCCGTTCCCCGGTGCCGCCGCGGTGCTCGACGACGTCCTCCCACCAGCGCTCGGGATCGTCGTGACCGGCGGCCTCGGCCAGGGCGCCGAGGGGGTCGACGCGCATCCGCCGCCCGGTGCCGGGCTCGGCGCCGGCGGCCGCGGGCCTCTCCTCTGTCTCTTCCTCCTCCGCCTTCCGCCACGCCAGCGTGTGCGTGGCCGGCAGGTCGATGAAGCGGGCCGGGACCTCGTGCTCCAGGGCCCAGCGGACGGCCACCCATTCGGGACTGAAGTCGGCGAACGGCCAGAACGCCGAGCAGCCGGGCTCGTCCACCGCGTGCGCGAGGAGCGCGACCGGTGGCCGCATCTCCGGGTCGGCGGCCAGCGGGATCAGCGCGTCCGCCTCGGGCGGCCCCTCGATCAGCACCGCCTTCGGCCGGGCGGCCTCCAGGGCGGCCCGCACCGCCCGCGCCGAGCCGGGCCCGTGGTGCCGGACCCCCAGGAGCAGCGGTCCCGGCCGCCGTGCGCTGTCGCTCACACGCTCACCTCGCGGCAGGCACGGTAGAAGTCCTTCCAGCCGTCACGTTCCCGGACGACCGTCTCCAGGTACTCCTGCCAGACGACCCGGTCGGCCGCCGGGTCGCGGACGACCGCGCCGAGGATGCCGGCCGCGACGTCCCCCGCGCGCAGCACGCCGTCTCCGAAGTGGGCGGCCAGAGCGAGGCCATGGGTGACGACGGAGATCGCCTCGGCCGTGGAGAGCGTGCCGCTGGGCGACTTCAGCTTGGTACGGCCGTCGGCGGTGACGCCGTCGCGCAGCTCGCGGAAGACGGTGACGACGCGGCGGATCTCCTCGATGCCGTCGGGCGCGGCCGGCAGCCGCAGGGAGCGGCCGAGCTGGTCGACGCGGCGCGCGACGATGTCGACCTCGGCGTCCGGACTCTCCGGTAGTGGCAGCACCACGGTGTTGAAACGACGGCGCAGGGCACTGGAGAGGTCGTTGACCCCCCGGTCGCGGTCGTTGGCGGTGGCGATCAGGTTGAAGCCGCGGACCGCCTGCACCTCCTGGCCGAGCTCCGGGATCGGCAGGGTCTTCTCGGACAGGATCGTGATCAGCGTGTCCTGGACGTCGGCCGGGATCCGGGTCAGCTCCTCGACTCTCGCCGTCATGCCCTCCGCCATGGCCCGCATGACCGGGCTGGGCACCAGGGCGTCCCGGCTCGGGCCGTGGGCCAGCAGCCGCGCGTAGTTCCAGCCGTAGCGGATGGCCTCCTCGGGGGTGCCGGCCGTGCCCTGCACGAGCAGGGTCGAGTCACCGCTGACGGCGGCGGCCAGGTGCTCGGAGACCCAGGTCTTGGCGGTGCCGGGTACGCCGAGCAGGAGCAGGGCACGGTCGGTGGCGAGGGTGGTGACGGCGACCTCGACGATACGGCGCGGACCGATGTACTTCGGTGTGATCACCGTGCCGTCCGGCAGTACGCCGCCGAGCAGGTAGGTGGCGACCGCCCACGGCGACAGCTTCCAGCGGGCCGGGCGCGGCCGGTCGTCCTGCGCGGCCAGCGCCGCGAGTTCGGCGGCGAAGGCCTGCTCGGCGTGCGGTCGCAGCGCGCCTTCGACGGTCGTCGGGTCGGTCGGTTCCACGGACACAGTCATGGCTGAGGCCCCCTCCAGCTCGGCCGGTTCGGATCTGGTGTCCACCGTGCACCACGCCACTGACAATCGCTCTGACCTGCACAGACGCTCTCGCCGGGGCGATTGTCAGTGGGGGGATCTACCTTCGATGGCATGACTCAGCAGGGGGTGCGCTGGAGTGCGGACCAGGTGCTGGCCCTGGCGCCTGACACCGCGTCACGCAAGGCGGGAAGCAAGCTCGGAGCGGCGGGGCCGTGGTCCGGGGCGGGGAGTTGCGAGGAGGGGGCGGTATGGGGACTGTGCAAGGGCAGCGGCAGCAAGCCGTACCAGACCGTCGTCGACCTGGCGGATCCGGCGGGGGCCGCCTGCAAGTGCACGTGTCCGAGCCGGAAGTTCCCGTGCAAGCACGCCCTCGGACTGCTCCTGCTGTGGGCGGGCGGGGACGACGCGGTGCCGACGGTGGCGCGGCCGCCGGACTGGGCCGAGCAGTGGCTCGCGGGCAGACGCAAGCGCGCGGAGAACAAACGCCCCGCGGACGCCGGGGGTTCCGCGCCCCCCGCTGATCCCGAGGCGGCCCGGCGGCGGGCCGAGAAGCGGGCCGAGCGGGTCACGGCGGGCGCGACGGAGCTGGAGCAGCGCCTGTACGACCTGCTGCGCGGCGGCCTGGCCGCGGCCGAGCAGGCCGGATACGGGCTGTGGGAGGAGACGGCGGCCCGCATGGTCGACGCCCAGGCTCCCGGACTGGCGGCCAGGGTCCGCGAGTTGGGGGCGATACCGGCCTCCGGTCCGGGCTGGCCGGTGCGGCTCCTTGAGGAGTGCGCGCTGCTGCACCTCCTCGATCAGGGCTGGCTGCGCCGCGACCGGCTCCCGTCGGAGCTAGCGGCCACGGTCCGCTCCCGGGTCGGCCTGCCCGCCACGGCGGACGGTCCGCCGGTGCGTGACCGCTGGCTGGTCCTCGCCCAGTACGACACGGTGGACGCGAAGCTGACGACCCGCCGGATCTGGTTGCACGGCACGGACTCGGGCCGCACGGCGCTGCTCCTCTCCTACGGCGCGGCCGGCCGTGCTCCCGAACTGGCGCTGCCGGTCGGCCTCGCCCTGGAGGCGGAGCTGGCCGCGTACCCGGGGGCGGGTCAGCACCGGGCAGCGCTGGGCGAGCGATTCTCGGCGCCCGCACCCCTGTCGGCACGGCCCCCCGGTGTGCCCACGGCGCGGGCGGCGGCCCGCTACGGAGAGGCACTGCGCGAGGACCCCTGGCTGGAGTCGGTGCCGGTGACGCTGGACCGGGTCGTCCCCGTCCCGGACGGCGACTCCTGGCAACTCGCCGACGCCGAGTACGAATCGGCACTGCCGCTCGCCCCCGCCGCTCGCTCGCGCCCCGGTCTGTGGCGGCTGGTCGCGCTCTCCGGCGGCGCCCCGGTCACGGTCTTCGGCGAGTGCGGCCACCGCGGCTTCACACCGCTGACCGCCTGGCCGGAGGGAGCCGGCGAGGCGGTTCCGCTGTGCTGACCCCGCCACCGGCCGAGACGGCCCGACCGACCACCGGCCAAGACAGCCCGACCGACCACCCGCCGGGACAGTCCGACCGACCACCGGCCAAGACAGCCCGACCGACGACGGGCCGGGACAGCTCACGGAAAGCGCCGGTACCCGGACGCGGACCCGAGCGCCGCAATCCACCGATGCCCCGCCCGGCTCACCCGGATACGAGAAGGGACACCCCCGTGACCGACTGGGAGGACCTCGTCACCACGGCACTGCTGGGCACGGACCGGCGGCCGCCCACGGCCGGCGGTCCCGGCCGGGAAGCCCCGGCGGCCCTGCTGGACGAGGCAGCCGTGGCGACGGTACGGCGCCGGGCCGGCCTGTGTCCGGCACCGCCCGCGCAGCGCCCCGAACCGGCCCCCGAGGACCGGCGCCCGGCGCTCCCGGCCGCCGCGGCGCGCAGACTGGCGATGCTGCTCGCCGACCGGCCCGGCGCGGGGACCGGCGGCCGCCGGGGTACCTCGCCGGACCTCGTGGAGCTGCTGCCGCAGTGGCTCGCGGCGGCCGACGCGCGCGGGTTCGCGGCGCCCCCCGAGACCCTGCCGGCGCTGCTGGACGCGGCCCGGGGCCGTACCGACCTGCGGCCCGCCGTGCTGGCCTTCGCCGGACCGCGCGCGCTCTGGCTGGCGCGGCTCAACCAGGACTGGCGGTTCGCGCTGCGCGCCGCACCGGGCGGTGGCGCGGCCCTGCCCGACCCCGAGGACGGCGACGCGGTACGACGGTTGTGGCAGGAGGGACTGTTCGCCGAGCGGGTCGCGCTGCTGGCGACGCTGCGCGCCCGTACGCCCGAGGCGGCACGCGAGCTGCTGGCGGACACCTGGGCGACGGAGCGGGCCGAGGACCGGCTGATGTTCCTCGACTCGCTGCGCACGGGACTGGCCGCCGCCGACGAGGCGTTCCTGGAGCAGGCCCTGTCGGACCGGAGCCGTAACGTGCGGACCACGGCGGCGGAGCTGTTGTCCGCACTGCCCGGCTCGGCACTGGCCGGCCGGATGGCGGTACGGGCCGGGGCGTGTGTGGCGGTCGACCACACCGGGGGCGGACCGGTGCTCGTGGTGGAGGCGCCGCCGGAGTGCGATCCGGGGATGGAGCGCGACGGGGTGGTGGCCAGACCGCCGGCCGGGCGCGGCGAACGGTCCTGGTGGCTCGGGCAGTTGGTGGAGGCGGCCCCGCTCGCCCGCTGGTCGGCACGGCTCGGCGGCCGTACGCCCCAGGAGGTCGTGGCGCTGCCGGTGGCGGACGGCTGGCAGGGCGAGTTGCACGCCGCCTGGTGCCGGGCCGCGGTACGGCAGCGGGACGCCGAGTGGGCGCGAGCCCTGCTCGGGGCACCGGCCGCGCCGGAGGCGGGCGGTCCCGGTGCGGTGTCCCTGGCCGAGCGGGCCAAGCTGCTGGGCACGCTGACGGGGGCGGAACGGGCCGACTGGGTGGCCGGGTTCATCGCGGCGCACGGTCTCTCGGAGGCGTTCCAGCTGCTCGGCATGTGCGCCGTACCGTGGCCCGCGCCGCTCGGCCGGGCCGTGGTGGACGCCCTCAACATCGCCCGTGACGCTGGGAGTTACCCCTGGAGCTTCAGCGGGGTGATGGGTCTGGCCGAACGCTGCCTCGACCCGGCGGAAGCCGGCCGGCTGGACGCGCTACTGGCGATCCCGGACGAACGGGAGGACGCGGCGCCGGGTGCCGGCGGCTACTGGGCGGAGGCCTTCCAGCGCCTGGTGACGACCCTCAGACTGAGAGCGACGATGCTGAGCGAACTCGACGGTCCGCGTTGAGCTACGGGAGAATGAGCGTCCCGGGAAGGACGCCGGGGGCGCGGCCCAGGACCGGGGGCGGAACTACGCGACCAGCCACAACATCGCACCGAACCACGCGCCGCACTCCCCCGCCCCCGCCGGCCCCCTTCCCGCACCCCGGTTCGCCGGCCCCCCGTGACCGCGGAACTACGCCTCGGTCGGCTGCCGGACGTTCTCCCGGACCCACTCCACGATCGACGCCATGGTCGCGCCCGGCGTGAAGATCGCGGCGACGCCCTTCTCCTTGAGGGGGGCGATGTCGTCCTCGGGGATGATCCCGCCGCCGAACACGAGGATGTCCTCCGCGTCACGCTGCCTGAGCAGTTCGAGGACCGCGGCGAACAGGGTGTTGTGGGCGCCGGACAGGATGGAGAGGCCGATCGCGTCGGCGTCCTCCTGGATGGCCGTGTCGACGATCTGCTCCGGCGTCTGGTGGAGCCCGGTGTAGATGACCTCCATACCCGCGTCGCGCAGCGCCCGCGCGATGACCTTGGCGCCGCGGTCGTGGCCGTCGAGCCCCGGTTTGGCCACCACCACGCGGATCGGACCGGCTGCCACACCCATCACTGCCTCCATGACCGTCAAACGAACGCGCCGACATCCACCCGTACCGAGAAGTACCGCACATTCGGCGCGTTCCGCCACCCGTCTCAAGTGAACGAACGTTATCTCCAGCATCCCGCAACCGGCAGTTTCGCGGAGGTTACCGAGGGGGAAATCACACACAGTGGGACACGTCAGGGAGCCGCAGCGTGGTCCGCGGGGGCGACAGGGGCATGCGATGCGGCCTGCCGTCGTACCCTCACGGCCGTCACTCGGCCTCCCACAAGGGCACACGGGGGACGGAGCCGCCCTCCGCGTGCCGACAGGAGGTCGGCCGATGAAGGTCACCGGGGTGATCGAACCCTTTCTCCCGCTCTGCCGCCGCCTCCTGCCGGGCAGACTCGCCGGACTGTCGCTGGCCCTCCTGAAGTCGACCGCCCTGGAAGCCGCGATCCTCGCCGGGCATCTGCTGCTCTATCCGACCGGCCTCACCCCGGAGCGCCGCCCGCCGGCACCCGGCGTGCCCGCGGCGGAACCCGTCGGCACCGACCGGCTGCCGGTCCGGGCGGCGCCGCCGGTCGTGCTGCTGCACGGCTTCATCGACAACCGCTCGGTCTTCGTCCTGCTGCGCCGCGCCCTCGCCCAGCACGGCGGCCAGCGCGTCGAGTCGCTCAACTACTCGCCCCTGACCTGCGACATCCGCACCGCCGCCGAGCTGCTCGGCCGGCACATAGAGGAGATCTGCGAGCGCACCGGCAGCCGCCGCGTCGACATCGTCGGACACAGCCTCGGCGGGCTGATCGCGCGCTACTACGTCCAGTGCCTCGGGGGCGACCTGCGCGTCCGCACGCTGGTGACGCTCGGCACCCCGCACTCCGGCACTCGCGTCGCGCCACTCGCCGACGCGCACCCGATCGTGCGCCAGATGCGTCCCGGTTCCGAGGTGATCGAGGAGCTGACCCGCCCGGCGCCCGGCTGCCGTACCCGGTTCGTGAGCTTCTGGAGCGACCTCGACTCGCTGATGGAGCCGGTGGAGACGGCCCGTGTCGAGCACCCGGACCTCATCGCGGAGAACGTGCGCGTGACCGGGATCGGCCACCTCGCCCTGCCGGTCCACCCGGCGGTCGCGACCGGCATACGCCAGGCCCTCGACGAGGCGCACCCGGAGGAGCGGATACCCGGCGGGCTGACGGTGGCGTGAGGGCGACGGCGTGAAGGCGACGGCGTGAAGGCGATGGCGTGAGGGCAATGGCGTGAGGGCAATCCGGACAGCGGGAGCATTCGGCTCGCTTCGGGCGCACAACGGGCGCCGGGCGCAACCGAATCAGGGCCGCTGAACCGGCGCCAATCTCGAACACTCCTCGAACACAAAGCCAAACCCGCGCCCGCCGTCCCCCGAAACACGGCCGAATGCCCGTTTCCCGAAACCGCGAAACCTGTTGAAGATTGTCGCGCCCGCATACCGCCGGGTACAGTCGCCGCACTGCTCTGGCAGCCCCTGTTGTCGAGGCGAAAGAGAAGTTGGTGAACGACCGTCACCCGTCGGGGACCTTGACCACCCCGGCTCCGGCTTCCGACGCCGGCCCGGCGCACTACGCGTCATACGGCACCCAGGAAGCCCAGTACGGCGAATTCACCACGTACGGCGACCAGTCCGCTACCGGTGCCCCCTTCCACAGCGACCCGTTGTTCGGCAGTCTTCCCGGCCAGAGCCAGGCCACCGGCACGTACGACGCCACGCAGTGGCAGACGGTCGGCGACCAGACGCTCAACTACGACGCGTACGCCGCCCAGCACCATGCCGCATACGACTCCGGCGCCTACGACAGCACCGCCTGGACCGTTCCCGCGCAGGGAGTGCCGCAGGGAACGCAGGGCGCGGTCGCCGACACCAGCGGCCACTGGGACGCCAGCGCCTGGCTCCAGCCCGACCAGTCGGCCATGGCCGGCGCCACCCAGCAGTGGGAGTGGGGCACCCAGGCCTTCGACACGGGCGCGTACGACGCCACGCAGTGGAACTCCGACGGCACCCCGGCGCAGGCCGCCGAGCCGGAGCACGAACCGCAGGCCACCGGCTCCTTCGAGCAGCTTCCCTACGAGGAGGCGTCGTACGAGTCCTATGAGGACAACGCGTACGAGGACAACGCGTACGAGGAGAGCCCGTACGAGGAGGTTCCCGCCGCCGAGGGGGAGCTGTCGGCCACGGGTGAGCTACCTGAAGTAACGCCACTGCTGGAGGACCAGGAAGAGGTCACTCCGGCGCCGACCGCGACACGCGCCGGCTCGCGTGCGGGAGCGCGTTCCCGCCGTCGTACGCCCCCGAAGCGGTCCGCCCTGCTGACCATCGCCGTGCCCTCGGCCTGCGTGATGGGGGTCGCCGGGATCGCGGCCGCCTCCGTCGGGAGCCTGACCGACGACGGCAAGGACACGACGGCCTCGGCCTCCGACGCGCAGTCGGTGAAACCGTCCGCCGCCAACAGCAAGCTCGACGCCCAGCTCAGGACCCTCTCGGCGGGCGCCGACGACTTCGCCGACCGGGCCAGCCGGACCCAGGAGCGCATCGACCTCAAGGCCCAGCAGGAGGCCGAGAAGAAGAAGGCGGCGGCGGAGGCGGCCCGCAAGGAGCGACTGCGCCCCAAGTACGTTCTCCCGGTCACGCAGCGGGGGCTCAGTGCCTACTTCGGCCAGGCCGGCGTCAACTGGATGTCCGTCCACACCGGCATCGACTTCCCCGTCTCCTACGGCACCACGGTGATGGCCGCGACCGACGGCGTCGTCTCCACCAAGTGGAACAGCGCGTACGGCAACATGCTGATCGTCACCGCGAAGGACGGCACGGAGACGTGGTACTGCCACCTCTCCTCGTACCGTGTCGCCTCCGGAACGACCGTGAAGGCCGGCGACCCGGTCGCGTACTCCGGCAACTCCGGCAACTCGACCGGCCCGCACCTGCACTTCGAGGTCCGGCCGGCGGGCGGTGCCGCCATAGACCCGCTGCCGTGGCTGCGCAGCCACGGACTTGATCCCACCTGATCACCCGACCCGACGAGCCCCCGCCGACGGCGGGGGCTCTCGCGTCTACAGCTTCTCCACCGGCGCGTACCGCAGCAGCAGGCGCTTCGGCTTGGTGTCGCCGAAGTCGATCGTGGCCTCCGCGTTCCCGCCGGTGCCCTTCACCGCGACGACCGTGCCGAGGCCGAACTGGTCGTGGGTGACGCGGTCGCCGACGGCCAGCGAGACCACCGGCTTCTCCGCGGTCCGCCGGGTGGCGAAGCCCGAGGCGCCCGACGCCGAGGAGCGCGAGCGGGTCGAGGAGAGCGAGGCGGCCACGCCCGACACGGGTCCGGACGACACCGGCGCCATCGCCCCGGTCCGCTTCCACTCCAGGAAGGCGCCCGGGATCTCCTCCAGGAAGCGCGAGGGCGGGTTGTACGACGGCTGGCCCCAGGCGCTGCGCATCGACGACCGGGTGAGGTACAGCCGCTCCCGCGCGCGCGTGATGCCGACGTACGCGAGGCGCCGTTCCTCCTCCAGCTCCTTGGCCTGGCCGAGGGCGCGCATGTGCGGGAAGACGCCGTCCTCCATGCCGGTCAGGAAGACCACCGGGAACTCGAGGCCCTTGGCGGTGTGCAGGGTCATCAGGGTGATGACACCGTCGCCGTTCTCGTCGTCGTCGGGGATCTGGTCGGAGTCGGCGACCAGGGCGACGCGCTCCAGGAAGTCGGCGAGGCCGCCCGCCGCCTCGCCTTCCTCGGACTCCTGCTCGAACTCCAGGGCCACGGAGGCGAGTTCCTGAAGGTTCTCGATACGGGTCTCGTCCTGCGGGTCCGTCGAGTTCTGCAACTCGGCCAGGTACCCGGTGCGTTCGTAGATCGCCTCCAGGACCGTGGCCGGTCCGGCACCGGACTCCACGACCGTACGGAGTTCCTCCATCAGCGTGTTGAACCGCTTGACCGCGTTCGTCGACCGCGCGGCCATGCCGTACGCCTCGTCGACGCGCCTGAGCGCCTGCGGGAAGCTGATCTTCTCGCGCTGGGCGAGGGCGTCGATCATCGCCTCCGCGCGGTCGCCGATACCGCGCTTGGGCACGTTCAGGATCCGGCGCAGCGGGACGGAGTCCTCCGGGTTGGCCAGCACCCGCAGATAGGCGAGGACGTCCCGGACCTCCTTGCGCTCGTAGAAGCGGACGCCGCCGACGACCTTGTACGGCAGGCCGACGCGGATGAAGATCTCCTCGAAGACCCGGGACTGCGCGTTGGTCCGGTAGAAGACGGCGACATCGCCCGCCTTGGCCTCGCCCGCGTCCGTCAGACGGTCTATCTCCTCGGCGACGAACTGGGCCTCGTCATGCTCGGTGTCGGCGACGTAGCCGGTGATCTGCGCGCCCGCGCCCGCGTTGGTCCACAGGTTCTTGGGGCGGCGGGACTCGTTGCGCTCGATGACCGCGTTGGCGGCGGAGAGGATCGTCTGCGTGGAGCGGTAGTTCTGCTCCAGCAGGATCGTCGTCGCGTTCGGGTAGTCCTCCTCGAACTGGAGGATGTTGCGGATCGTCGCGCCCCGGAAGGCGTAGATCGACTGGTCGGCGTCACCGACGACGCACAGCTCGGCGGGGGGCAGGTCGTGCTCGCCGGGCGGGGTGTCCTCGTCGTGCGTACCGGTCCCGACCAGCTCGCGCACCAGCGCGTACTGGGCGTGGTTGGTGTCCTGGTACTCGTCGACCAGGACGTGCCGGAAGCGGCGGCGGTAGTGCTCGGCGACGTCCGGGAAGGCGCGCAGCAGGTTGACCGTCGTCATGATCAGGTCGTCGAAGTCGAGGGCGTTCGCCTCGCGCAGCCGCGACTGGTACATGGCGTAGGCCTGGGCGAGGGTCTTCTCGAAGCCGTCGCTCGCGCGGGCGGCGAAGTCCTCCTCGTCGACCAGTTCGTTCTTCAGGTTGCTGATCTGGGCACTGAAGGACTTCGGCGGGTACCGCTTGGGGTCGAGGTCCAGGTCGCGGCAGACCAGGGCCATCAGGCGCTTGGAGTCGGCCGCGTCGTAGATCGAGAAGGAGGAGGTGAAGCCGAGCTTCTTGCTCTCCCTGCGGAGGATCCGCACGCACGCGCTGTGGAAGGTCATCACCCACATCGCGTTCGCGCGCGGGCCGACGAGCTGCTCGACGCGCTCCTTCATCTCGCCCGCGGCCTTGTTCGTGAAGGTGATCGCGAGGATCTGGCCCGGGTGCACCCCGCGCTCGCCCAGCAGGTGGGCGATGCGGTGGGTGAGCACCCGCGTCTTGCCGGAACCGGCGCCGGCCACGATGAGCAGCGGGGAACCGGCGTGCACCACGGCCGCCCGCTGGTTCTCGTTCAGCCCCTCCAGGAGCGCGGCCGCGTCCAGGGCCGGGCGGGCGGCGCCGTCGCGGTAGTAGGCGTCCCGGTCCGGGGGCACGTCGAACCGCCCGCCGAACAGGTCGTCCGGAACCGGCTCCGGTCCGTGCTCGTCCTCGGGCGGCGGCGGGGGTTCCTCCTCGTGGCCGCGCGGGGGCTGGAGGCTCGCCAGGAAGCTGTCGTCAAAGAGGCTGCTCATCGCTCTCCGAGTCTAGGGCGCGCCACCGACAACCGGTCCCCGCCCCGGAAACTCGCCCCCGCCACCGGCGGAACCCGTCCCGTCACGTTCGGTGATTCCGGGCAAGGCGCCGCACATCGCGACGAACCGGGCGTGTGACATGAGTCGCAACACTCAGGTCACGAAAATGTATCGGGCATATCGCACATCAACCTTCACACGGAGCACACGAGTTGGCTAGCGTGCCGGGCAGGCCGCACGACCTCACCGGCGAACGTCGCCGGGCCGCGCGGCCCCCGCCGAGTCCGGGGCGCCGCCGCGCATCCGGAGCCGGGGACCCACACCGACCTTGGGGTGAATCGGTCCCGCTGCCCCTCCGGGGGACGCACCGTAGGGCAACCCTTCCGAACCACCCGCCCGAACCCGACAGCTAACTCGGTAGGCGGAGCACTGGAAGGAGTCGCCTCCGTTGGCGTCGCACCGGAAGTCCCGCCCCTCCGCAACGCGCGTAGCAGGCATACGCACCCCCGCCCTGGCCACCGCCGCCCTCACCTCCGTGGCCCTGCTCTCCCAGACGGCCAACGCGGCGCCCTCCGAGGACGGCAGGCCGACCCTGGAGGAGGTGGAGAAGAAGGTCGACGACCTCTACCGGCAGGCGGAGTCGGCGACCGAGAAGTACGACGCGGCCAAGGAGAAGACCGGCAAGCAGCGCAAGCGCGTCGACTCCATGCTCGACGACGTGGCCAGGCGCACGGACCGGCTGAACAAGGCACGCGAGGAACTGGGGTCGTTCGCCGCCGCGCAGTACCGGACCGGGACCGAGGTCCCCCAGACGGCGACCTTCCTGCTCGCGAACGACCCGCAGGACTACTTCGACCAGTCGCAGCTGATGAACCGGCTGGCCTCGCGCCAGAAGGACGCGGTCGACGACTACGTCACCCAGCAGTCGGCGACCATGAGGAAGCGGCAGGAGGCCGCCCAGAACCTCGAGTCGCTGACCGAGACACAGGACGACCTGAAGACCGCCAAGGCCACCGTCCAGACGAAACTGGCCTCCGCGCGGCAGCTGCTGTCGCAGCTGTCGGCCGAGGAGAAGGCGCGGCTCGCGCAGATCGAGAAGAAGAAGCAGGAGGAGGCGGCCCGCAAGGCGGCGGAACTCGCGAGGCAGCAGGCGGCGGCCGCAGCCGAACAGGACACCTCGTCGACGTCGTCCTCCAGCGGCTCCACGTCGTCGTCATCGTCCTCTTCCTCCTCGTCGTCCTCCTCCGGCTCCGCGTACGCCACGAAGGCCGCCAAGGCGATCGCCTTCGCCCGGGCGCAGATCGGCAAACCGTACGTCTGGGGTGCGACCGGTCCCGGCTCCTACGACTGCTCCGGCCTGTCCCAGGCCGCCTGGAAGGCCGCGGGCGTCTCCCTGCCGCGCACCACCTACGACCAGGTGAACGCCGGCACGACCGTCTCCCTCGCCGACGCCCAGCCGGGCGACCTGGTCTTCTTCTACGACGACGTCAGCCACGTCGGCATCTACATCGGGAACGGCATGATGATCCACGCCCCCAAGCCCGGCGCGTACGTCCGGGAGGAGTCGATCTACTACGGCGGCGAGTCGATCATCCACAGCGTGGTGCGACCGGCCTGAGCCCCCCTCCCACGCCCGCGCGTATTTCGCGGGCCACGCGCGCGTGGCCCGCTCGCACGGCGCCCTGTGCTCCTTAGCATCGGCACCATGTCCGGCATCTCACCCGTCCGCGCCTGGTGGGCGCAGCGTCCGCCGGCGGCCGGAGCCGCCGTGATGGCCACCGGCATCGTCTCGGTGGGACTGCGTCAGGCGGGGGCGGAGACCCTGTCCCGGATCGCTCTGGTGCTGGCCTGCGTGGCCTGGGTGGGGCTGGCCGCGAACTTCGTCCTGCGGCTGACCCTGGACCGTCCGCGGTGGCTGACGGAGGCGCGGACACCGGGCGCGCTGACCGCGGTGGCCGCCACGACCGTGCTGGGGACGCGGTTCTCGCTGCTCGGCCGGCAGACCCTCGCCGAGGCGCTGCTGGCGCTGGCGGTGGTGCTGTGGCCGCCGTTGCTCGTCCTCGTCGTACGGCACTGGAAGGCGCGCATGCCCGGTGCGGTGTTCCTGGGATGTGTGGCCACCGAGGGGCTCGCCGTGCTCGGCGCGACGCTGGCGACGGCCCTGAGCACGGCGTGGCTCGCGCACCTGGCGCTCGTGCTGTTCTGGCTCGGGCTGGCCCTGTACGGCCTCGCGGTGCCCCATTTCGTGTGGCGGCAGGTCGTCGAGGGGCCCGGCGACCAGTGGGTGGCCGGCGGCGCGCTCGCGATCTCCGCGCTGGCCGGGGCGAAGCTGCTGGCCGCCGACAGCGCGCGGCTGTACCTGTGGAACGACGACGACCGCGGCGTCCTGCGGACGGTCTCGGTCGCGCTGCTGATCCTGGACCTGGCCTGGTACGTCGTGCTGCTGGCCGCGGAGGTGGCCAGGCCCCGGCTGCGCTACGACGTGCGGCGCTGGGCGACGGTGTTCCCGATGGGGATGACGGCGGCGGCGACGCTGTCGGTCGCGGCCGTCTGCGTGCCGTGGCTGGACGGGCTGGGCCGGGTGCTGGTGTGGGTCTCGGTGGCGGCGTGGCTCGCGGTGGCCGCCGGGGCGGTGCTGACGACCCGAGCGGCCCTCGGGAAGGCGTCCTGAGGAGGGTGGTCGGCGGAGTGGTCGGGGGAGTCGCCGGCGCCGTGGCAGGCGGAGTGGTCGGCGAGGATCACGTCCACAGGACGGCGATGAAGACGTTCACCATGGTCAGCGCGCCCACCAGCGCGAAGGCGCCCTTCTCCACCTTCTCCTCGTCGCGTTTCACGTAGACGAGCCCGAGGATCACGATCAGCAGGGCGAGTTTCACGCCGATCTTGACGGTGTTGACGTGGTGGCCGTCGGCCTCGTTGAGGCCGACCAGGATCACGCCGGTGGCGAGCATGGTGAACGCGCCGTGCAGCATCCCGGGGACGAACCGGGCCGTGCCCTGGCCCATCGCCTTCATCTGGGTGAGGAAGCCGCCGAGGAGCGCGGCGATGCCGATGATGTGCAGGCCGACGAAGAGATGGATGAGTACGTCCATGGCCCGGAGCCTAATCAGGGCCCACGAGAGCGCCGGGCACCGGCCCCTCCCTTCCGCGCGGTCGGACTCGCGGCTCCCGGTCGCCGCATATATGCACCCCATAGCACCCCCCGCGCTCCACCCGCCCCGGAAACGGCGCTTCGGTCATCCCGCCCCGTGAAGCCGACGGCTCCGGACCGGAACTCCGGCCATATACCGTCCGGTAACGATCCGGTCACGTCAATTCCGTGCATCGCGTTACCAGGACGACACAGTCGGGCCTAGCGTCCTCCCCCAGGTGACCGACTCCCCACCGCCGCCCGGGCCAGGGGCGGCAGTCGGACACCACCGCCGAAAGAGTCCGGCGGCGGCCCGCTCCCCTGTGCGGGCCGCCGCCGGACGCGCAATCCGCTCCCCCGCGGCCGTACGTGCGCTCCCCCTGGCGTTCGGACGGACGACCGGCGGTCGTACGAGAGGACGTGAACAGCCCAGGTGGCAGCGCACCGCAAGCCCCGGCAGAGCCCGCTCGGCGGTCATACGGCCCGCACGGCCGTCACCCTCGCCCTGGCGGGCGCGGCCACCGCGGCGGGCTTCGACGGGGTCGGACACGCGGAGCCGCAACTGACGCCCGCGCAGGTCAAGGCCAAGGTGGACCGGCTGTACCAGGAGGCCGAGACGGCCACCCAGAAGTACGACGGCGCGAAGGACAAAGCCGGTGCGGCCCAGCGACGGCTGAAGTCACTACAGGACGAGGCCGCCCGCCAGGAGGGGGAACTCAACTCCGCGCGGGACGCGCTCGGTGCGACGGCCGCCGCGCAGTACCGCGACGGTGGTATCGACCCGGCCTGGCAGCTGGCGCTGTCCAGCGATCCCGACCGGTACCTGGACGACGCCGCGTTCGCCGAACGGGTCGGCGACCGGCAGGCCGCCGCGGTGTCGCGGGTGCGCGGACAGCTGCGGGGGGTCGAGCAGTTGCACGACGCGGCGCGCGTCGAGCTGACGTCGCTGCGGTCCCGGCTGGCCGAGCTGAAGCGGCAGAAGACCACCATCAACGGCAAGCTCGACGAGGCCCGGCGGCTGCTGGACCGGCTGTCGCCCCAGCAGCGGGCGGCGGCGACGGCGGACGGCGCTGACGCCGGCGACGGCTCCGGCCCCGGCCCCGGCGGGACCGGTCGTGCCTCCCGCTCGGCCTCGGACGGCCGCGACACCCTCACCCCGGGCAGGGTCGCCGCCCCCGACGCCCGTGCCGCGGCCGCCGTCGCCTACGCCTACTCGAAACTCGGCAGCCCCTATGTGTGGGGGGCGACGGGCCCGGACGCCTTCGACTGCTCGGGCCTCGCCCAGGCCGCCTACCGCTCCGCCGGAGTCTCCATTCCCCGCACCACCTACGCGCAGATCAACGCCGGCCGCCGCGTCTCCCGCTCCGAACTCGAACCGGGCGACCTGGTGTTCTTCTACTCGGGCATCAGCCACGTCGGCATCTACATCGGCAACGGCCAGATGATCCACGCACCCAACCCGTCGGCCCCGGTGCGGATCGCCCCCGTCGACGAGATGCCCTTCGCGGGGGCCGCGCGGGTCGTCTGAGCGGCCCACGCGGCGGCCCGCGCCGGTGGTTCAGACCAGGCGGCGCGCCGTCGCCCAGCGGGTCAGCTCGTGCCGGTTGGACAGCTGCAACTTCCGCAGTACCGCTGAGACATGGGACTCGACGGTCTTCACGGAGATGAACAGCTGCTTGGCGATCTCCTTGTAGGCATAGCCGCGGGCGATGAGGCGCAGTACCTCGCGCTCGCGCTGGGTGAGGCGGTCGAGGTCCTCGTCGACCGGCGGGGCGTCGGTGGAAGCGAAGGCGTCCAGCACGAACCCGGCGAGGCGTGGGGAGAAGACGGCGTCGCCCTCCTGGACCCGGAAGATCGAGTCGACCAGGTCGGTGCCGGTGATCGTCTTGGTGACGTAGCCGCGGGCCCCGCCCCGGATCACCCCGATCACGTCCTCCGCCGCGTCCGACACGGACAGCGCGAGGAAGCGCACCGGCTGCTCGGCGTCCGCCGCCAACGGGGCGCACCGGCGCAGCACCTCGACCCCGCCGCCGCCCGGCAGGTGCACGTCGAGGAGGACCACCTCGGGCCGTGTCGCGGTGATCACCGAGACCGCCTGGTCGACGTCGGCGGCCTCGCCGACCACCTCGACGCCGGTCTGCTCGGTCTGGCCGATCTCCGCCTGGACACCCGTACGGAACATCCGGTGGTCGTCGACGAGCACCACCCGCACCCGGCGCCCGGACTTCTCCGTGCCTTCCGCCGGGCCGTTCGCCTCGGTCGCGTCGCTCATGACGTGTTCTCCGCCCTCTCCATCTCCAGCTCGACCTCCGTGCCGCCGCCCGGTACGGACCGCAGACGTGCCGTGCCCCCGTGGCGCTCCATCCGGCCGATGATCGATTCTCTGACACCCATGCGGTCGGCGGGTATCGAGTCGGGATCGAACCCCGGACCGCGGTCACGGACGGACACGAAGACCGTTCTGCCCTCGACCTCGGCGTAGACCTGGACGGCACCGCCCTCGCCACCGTACTTGGCGGCGTTGACCATCGCCTCGCGCGCGGCCTGCATCTGCGCGCCGGTCCGTTCGTCCAGCGGGCAGTCCCCGACCACCACGACCTCGATGGGTACGCCGTGCTTGTCCTCGACCTCGGCGGCGCTGCGCCGGACCGCGTCGGCGAGGGTGGCGGGTTCGTCGGCCTCCTCCTTGCCGGTGCCCTCGGGCTTGTACAGCCAGGTGCGCAGGTCGCGTTCCTGGGCGCGGGCGAGACGGCGCACCTCGCCGGCGTTCTCCGCGTTGCGCTGGATCAGGGTCAGCGTGTGCAGCACGGAGTCGTGGACGTGGGCGGCGACCTCGGCACGCTCCTGGGCGCGGATGCGCATCAGCCGTTCCTCGGAGAGGTCCTGGGTCATCCGCACCAGATACGGGCCGGCGAGCAGCGTGATGCCGACGACCACGGCGAGCGCGGCCTGGAGCACCGCGCCGATGTGCGCGGCCGAGCCCTGCATGACGAAGACGCCCGTGACACCGGCGGTGACGAGCAGGACGCCGAAGCCCGCCCGCAGCAGGCTGAGCGTCCGCCGCCGGCTGCCGACCTCGACCCAGCGGGCCCGGCGGGCGTTGTCCGCCTGGCGCCAGACCAGGGCGACACCGGCGGCGACCAGGACCGCGGGCAGGAGATAGGCCTTGGCGCCGCCGGTCAGGTTGATGCTGCCCACGAACACCAGGGACACGACGACCATCAGGAGCAGCGCGACGATCTGGCCCCGGTCCGGTTTGCGGGCGACGAGTCTGCGGCGGCCGTCCGCCGAGGTCTCGGTGGCGACCAGGGAGGGCGGCTTCTGACCGCCGACCCCGCCGACGCCGAGCGGCACGAAGAACCAGAACGCGGCGTACAGCAGCGCGCCGAGGCCGTTGGCCATGAACAGGCCGACGAAGACGAGCCGGACCCAGACGACGGGCAGCCCGAGGTGCCCGGCGAGGCCCCGCGCCACTCCGCCGAGCCAGCGGCCGTCGCTGCTGCGGTAGAGCTTGCGCGGCGGCCGCGGGTCGTCGAGGGGCACTGCTGCGGCTTCCGGCATGCCACCGATGTTCACACGCCCGCAGTCGCGGAGCATCAGGGTCGACCCCGGATACTCCCCTGATCTTCGGATTCCTCGCGGCTGCTCTTCGGATCCCCTCGCGGCTGTCTCCGGATCCCTCGCGGCTGATCTTCGGATCACCCCTCAGCCGATCTTCGGATTTCCCTACGGCTGATCTTCGGATTTTCCTGCGGCCGATCTTCAGATTGCCTCGCGGCGGCGCCCGTCCGCCAGGGCGGCTCGGGCCCTTCGAACGCTTCCCGGGCCGGTCTCGGGGCGGATTTCAGGGTTCTGCCAGGGTCGTCCCGACTGCCGTCGGGGCGGCGCGGCCGTCACCATTGACTCATGACTGATCACGAGCACGCCGCGACGGGTCCGGGACCCGGCCCCGGCCCGCGGCCCGCCCCGGGCACCGGGCCGTCGGATGCCGCGCCCGCCGCGACGGAGGCGACCGCGCCGGGGGCCGCCCCCGGTGCGCCCGCGGAACCGGCCGGGGAGGACTTCCCCCCGTTCCGGCGGGACCGCCGGCACAAGATGATCGCGGGCGTGTGCGCGGGGCTCGGGCGCCACACCGACCTGGACCCGGTGATCTTCCGTATCACCCTGGCCGTGCTGGCCGCGACCGGCGGCATCGGCCTCCTCTTCTACGGCTTCGCCTGGCTCTTCGTGCCGTACGAGGACGACGAGGAGAACGAGGTCCGCAAGCTGCTGACCGGCCGGGTCGACGGGCAGGCCCTGGCGGCCGTGCTGTTCGCCCTGGTCGGCTGCGGAGTGCTGCTGACGATGATCAAGAACGGCGGTGTGCTGGCCTTCGCGGTCGTCCTGTCCGTACTGCTGGCGGGGGCCGGGTACTGGTCGCGGCGGCGCGGTGCCCCCGACCCGGACCCGCTGTCCGCCCAGGCGGTCGCCGACGCCCCGCCGGAGGCCCAGGCCCCGCCGGTCCCGGTCTCCTACCCGTCGTGGTGGCGCGACCCGATCGTGAAGGACGGCACCCATGTCGGAGGCACCGGCTACCTGTGGGGTCCGGCCGACGTCCGCGGCCCCGACGCCCCGGGGATCGACTTCCGGCTCGGCACCCCGTGGGTCCACGGCCAGGACGTCTCCGCCCGCCGTGGCGCGCCCCCCGGGCCCCGGGGGCCCCGCGGACCGCACTGGATCGGCGGCTGGATCTTCCTGTTCGCGCTGCTGGCGGGCACCCTGGGCACAGGCCTGACCTGGGACACGCACCCTCTGGGCACCAGCCTCCAGGCCGGTCTGGCCGCGGCGCTGATCGTGTTCGGCGTGGGTACGGCGGTCAGCTCGTTCCTGGGGCGTACGGGGGCGGGCTCGCTGTTCCTGGCACTCGTCACGGCGGCGCTGCTGGCCGGGGCGACGGCCCTGCCGTCCGACATCACCACGCACTGGTCACGCGTGTCCTGGACCCCGGCGACGGCGGCCCAGGTGGCGTCGGAGTACGACCTGGGGACCGGGGTCGGCACCCTGGACCTGCGGCACATACGCGTCGCCGACGGACAGACGGTGTCGACGGCGGCCGAGGTGAGCGCCGGCCAGCTGAAGATCGTGGTGCCGGCGGACGTGACGGTGCGGATGCGCATCGACGTGGGGGTGGGCGACATCCAGTTGCCCGGTGACGACGAGAAGGACGTGGACGTGGAGCCGGGCAGGCACAAGGACGTGACGCTGCCGCCGGCGAGCGGCGCGAAGCACACGGGGACGCTGGACCTGGACCTCCGGGTCGGCGCCGGACAGGTGGAGGTGACCCGTGCTGCGGCATGAGTTCCAGCCCGGGCGGCTGATCGTCGGTGTCTTCCTGACGGCGTCGGGGATCGCCTACGCCGGCGACGCGGGCGGCCTCTGGCAGACCGAGTGGTTCGCGGTCATCCCGGCGATGGTGGCCGGTCTCGTGCTGGCCGCCGTGACGGCGTCCCTGACCCGGGCGATACGCAGGCGCCGCCGCACCACCGCCCGCCCGGGGGGTACGCCCTAGCCCAGTCCCCCGGACCGCTGTCGGCGCCGGGACCGGAGCATCGCGTCCAGGGAGAGGTAGGGGGCGCCGGCCAGGACCAGCGGGAGCCAGGCCATCAGGTAGGCGAGGTCGTTCCCGTAGTAGTACGGGGAGTTGGCCCAGCTGACCGTGAGCCAGAGGCTGAGCGAGATCAGCGCGCCGCCGAGGGCGGCGAGGCGGGCCAGCAGGCCGAAGAGGGTGCCGAGGCCGACGGCCACCTCACCGATGGCGATCGCGGTGCCGAAGCCGACCGGGTTCTTCAGGGCCAGGTCGACCAGGGCCGGGATGGCGGCGGAGTCCCGGACGGCGCGCATGGTGTCGCCGATGGATCCGGAGCCGCCGGACTTCAGGAAGGCGCTGTCGGTCAGCTTGTTCAGCCCGGCGTAGATGAAGGTGACGCCGAGGAAGATCCGCAGGGGAAGGAGGGCGTACCGGGTGGCGGTGTCCCGCAGGCCTCGGTCACCGTCGAGATAAGGGGAGTGCGTATCCGTACGAATGCCGTGAGTCATCGCCAGTAGCCGCCTCTCGCCGCCGTGCCCGGGCCCCTCAACAGACCATACGTACGACAGCGGCGACCGGCTCAATCCTTCTCGGGACGATTTTCCGAATTTCGGCTGGTCTTCGTCACCCGGGACAGTGGTGAAAGGTGGGCAAGGTGGGTCAGCGGCGAGCAGGCGCGGGCATCCGGTCCGCATCCGGTCCGTCACTCACCCCGCGGGTTCCGCTCGGGCGGTTCAGTCCGTCACCTCAACCACGCACCGGTTGGTGGCCACCCCGGCCGCCGTGACCACCTGGACCTCCACCGAACCGGGTTCCACCTCGGCGGGGACGGGGACGGTGAGGACGTCGTCCGTGGGGTTGCTGAAGCCACCGGCGACGGGGACCAGCGGGACGTGGACGTTGACGGCGCCGATGCGGACGACCATGCGGGAGAGCCGGTCGGCGGTCTGGGCGCCGGGCGGGACGAAGCCGGTGCCGCGGATCTCGATGTCGTCGCCGGTGCGGATCGGGGCGTCCAGGTCACCGGCCTCGCGGGCGCGGACCACGGAGAGGATCATCGGGCGGCCGCCCTCGGCGTACTTGCCGGCCAGGTAGGTCGCGGCGGAGATCAGCACCACCGTCGCGAGGCCCCAGGGCAGGTCGGGGAGCTGGTCGGGACGGCGGGCGAGGCGTACCGCGGCGAAGACCAGGGCGACGGCGCTGATCACGACGTACTGGATGTCGGCGAAGGTGCCCCGGCCAGAGTCGTCGGTGAGGAGGTCGGCGGCGCGCGGGCGGTGGGCGCGCACCTTCTGAAGGCGCTGGCCGAGGATCCGCAGTCCGACCACCCGGCGGACGAGCACGGCGATCCCGCTGACCACGGCGAGGACGGTCACCACACCGGCGCCGCGGGCCAGGTCGAGGCCGGAGATGAGGGCGTCCCGGTCGGCGGGCGAGGAGGCGGCGGCCAGGCGGCCGGCCAGGACGAGGACGGCGTAGGCGACGAGGAGAACCCAGGAGGCGGCGACGGTGCGGGAGGTGGACATGCGGTTGTCCTCACCGATGACGGGCGCGAGCACACCGCCGCGCGCCCGGTGGAACCAGGAGGCGGCGCTGACGGCGAGGGCCACGGTCACGGCGGCGAGCAGTCCCGCGGTGCGGGCACTGGTCCAGCCCGCGCCGATCGCGGTGAGGGCCTGGCCGAGGAGCAGCACCAGGACGGCGCCCCACACCGTGACCACGGTGCGCAGCCAGAGCCGGGCGAGCCAGGCCCCGCCCTCGGCGCGGCCGCGGTCGGCGACGGCCTCGGCGGACTGGGCCAGTTCCTCGGAGACCCACTGGCGGGAGGCGGAGGCCGAGTGGGCCACCGCCGCGGGCAGCCCCTGCCCTGCCGCGAACTCGTCCCGTTTGAGGAGGAATTCGGCGACCGCACGCCGATGCCCCTCGCGGGCTCCGTGCGGGCAGTCCCCGCACGCGCAGCCGCCGCCGTGGACACCCGAACCGGCGCCCTGCCTCGCCTCCTGCACCGCCACGTCCGACCCCAGCCTTCCCCACGCCCGGGGCACGGCGCGCGGGGCCCTCCCCGGGGCCGGACGACGCCGTGCAACTGCCATGTGTCGAGAGCGAATTGTGCCCTACGCCACGCCGTTCTCGGCCAGTGGGCCGGTCACGACGAGTGAAGGTACGGAGGACAGGTTGACCCGGCTGCGAGAATCCCCCCATGGCCGAGATCATCCAGCGGGACGGGACCTGGGCCTTCGACGGCAGTACGGTCCGGATCACGCCGGGCCGCCACCGGTCCGTACCGCTGTTCCGGCAGACCTACGGGGAGATCGTCGTACCCCTGGAGGCGGTGGCCGGGGTGGTGTACGAGCCGGAGCGCAAGCGGGGGCGGCTGCGGATGCGGCTGCGCGAGGGCGCGGACCCGTTGCTACAGGCGACCGGCGGCCGGCTGCCGGAGGCGGCGGATCCGTACCGGCTGACGGTGGACGCGGACCGGTCCGGGGTGGCCGAGTACGTCGCCGCGGAGATCCGCCAGTCGCTGCTGCTGGACCAGGTCCCGAGCGAGCCGACGGAGGCGTACCTGCTGCCGGGGCCGCCGGTGCCGGTGTCGGTGCGGTCCTCGGACGGGACGGTGTCCTTCGACGGCACCCGGGTCAGGATCGACTGGGCGGACACCTCGGACCGGGTGAAGCGGGCGACCGGGCCGCGGATCATCGGCGTCGGCGATCTGGTGCAGGTCGAGTGGCTGCCCAACTCCGGCCACGAGGACGGTTTCCTGCGGTTCGTGACCCGGGAGACGGTGTTCTCGAAACTGCCGGCGGAGCGCGACCCGTACGCGCTCGACCTGTGGGGCAGTGTCCGCCGCGATCTGCTGACGGCGCTGGTCGCGGCGGCGGTCACGGCCCGGCTGCCGCATCCGTCGGCCCGGCCGGCCACCGAGTGCGCCGACCGGGACCGGCCGCCGGTTCCCGTGCAGCGCCGGCCGGCCGACCACCACGACATGCTGCTGCGCCGGCTGCGGGAGCTGGGCGAGCTGCACCGGGACGGGGTGCTCACGGACGAGGAGTTCGCACGGACGAAGGCGGCCGTGCTGCGGGGTTTCTGAGCGGTGGGTCAGCTCAGCAGGTCCGGTTCGCTGCGGCTGATGTCCTGCCACAGCGGCTGGTAGTTGATCCAGGCCACCAGGTCGCCGCCGAGTTGTTCGCGGGTGGCGACGGCCAGTTTGTGGTCGATGAGCAGCGGGCGGCCGGCCGCCTTCGCGGTCAGCTGGACCTGCGCGGAGCGTTCCATCGACAGGAACCACCAGGCGGCCGCGTCGACGGAGTCGCCGACGGTGAGCAGCCCGTGGTTGCGCAGCACCAGCGCCTTGCGGGAGCCGAGGGCCGCGGCGATCCGGCGGCCCTCCTCGGCGTCGACGGCGACACCCGTGTAGGCGTCGTAGAGGGCGTGGTCCTCGTAGAAGGCGCAGCTCTCCTGGCTGATGGGGTCGAGCAGGTCGCCGAGGGCGGACAGCGCGCGGCCGTGCACGGAGTGGCAGTGGGCGACGGCGACGACGTCCGGGCGGGCCGCGTGCACCTGGGCGTGCACGGTGAAGGCGGCCTGGTTGACGTGGTAGCGGCCCTCGATGACCTGGCCGTCCTGGTTGGCCAGCACCAGGTCACTGACGGTGACGTGCTTGAACGGCATACCGAACGGGTTGACCCAGAAGCAGTTCGAGTACTCGGGGTCGCGGGCGGTGATGTGCCCGGACACACCGTCCTCGAGCCCGGCCCGGCCGAAGATCCGCAGCGCGCCCGCGAGCCGCTCCTTACGATGCCGGCGCTCGTCGTCGAGCGACTCGTGCATCGGCGGCATCGCGAACCGGAGCTGATCGGTGGGCAGCGGCAGGGGCGGCGTGGGCCCGTGCATAGGTCCTCCAGCACTGGGTTTGTGTTACGGGCGGAAGTTACCGCCGGTCAGTGCAGGAAAACAGAGCTGTTCCGTAAAGATGACGCGCGCGGGCAATTCACGACAGAAGATGTCGGGTATCGCTACGAGACTGGCACTCATGACGCGTACGAACTGGGCGGCCTTCACCGCCGCCGCGCCCGAGCTGGCGCACACCGCGCAGGAGCGCTTCGCCCCCTACCGGCACCACGTCCTCGCCACACTCCGCAAGGACGGTTCGCCCCGCACCTCGGGACTGGAGGTCCAGTTCCTGGACGGCGAACTCCGGTTCGGCATGATGCCGGACTCGGTGAAGGCCCTGGACCTGCTGCGGGACCCGAGGTTCGCGCTCCAGGCCAACCCCGGGGAGGGCACCGCGATGGGCGGCACCGGGGACATCCGGATCAGCGGCCGGGCGTACGAGGTGACGGACCCGGCGGTGAAGGGTCCGTACGCGCAAGAGGTGAAACCGCCCGAGGGGCCGTTCCACCTCTTCCGTACCGAGCTGACGGAGGTCGTGCGGACCTACGTGGAGGACGACACCTACCTGGTCGTCGAGTCCTGGCGGCCCGGTGGGCCGGTGCGCACGGTCAAGCGCACCTGAGCCCGGCCAGGCCCCGAAGCCCGGAACTCCCCGGGAGCCCGGGACGGGGCCTACTCCCACTCGATGGTGCCCGGCGGCTTCGAGGTGACGTCGAGGACGACGCGGTTGACGTCGCGGACCTCGTTGGTGATCCGGGTGGAGATCTTCGCGAGGACGTCGTACGGCAGACGGGACCAGTCGGCCGTCATGGCGTCCTCGGAGGAGACCGGGCGCAGCACGATCGGGTGGCCGTAGGTACGGCCGTCGCCCTGGACGCCGACGGAGCGGACGTCCGCGAGCAGCACCACGGGGCACTGCCAGATGTCGCGGTCGAGACCGGCCGCGGTGAGCTCCTCGCGGGCGATGGCGTCGGCGTCGCGGAGCAGGTCGAGCCGCTCCTTGGTGACCTCGCCGACGATCCGGATGCCGAGGCCCGGACCCGGGAAGGGCTGGCGCTGGACGATCTCCTCCGGCAGGCCCAGCTCCTGGCCGACCATCCGGACCTCGTCCTTGAAGAGCTTGCGGAGCGGCTCGATCAGCTTGAACTCGAGGTCCTCCGGCAGCCCGCCGACGTTGTGGTGCGACTTGATGTTCGCGGTGCCGGTGCCGCCGCCGGACTCCACGACGTCCGGGTAGAGGGTGCCCTGGACCAGGAACTCCACGGCCGGGCCCGCGTCCGCGATGATCTCGGCCTGGGCCTGCTCGAAGACGCGGATGAACTCGCGGCCGATGATCTTCCGCTTCTGCTCCGGGTCGGAGACGCCGGCCAGCGCGTCGAGGAAGCGGGCCTCGGCGTCGACGACGACCAGCTTGACGCCGGTCGCGGCCACGAAGTCCTTCTCGACCTGCTCGGTCTCGCCCTTGCGCATCAGACCGTGGTCGACGTACACGCAGGTCAGCTGGTCGCCGATGGCGCGGGCCACGAGGGCGGCGGCCACCGCGGAGTCGACACCCCCGGACAGGCCGCAGATCGCGCGCCTGTCGCCGACCTGCTCGCGGATCGCGGCGACCTGCTCGTCGATCACGTTGCCCGTGGTCCAGGTGGGCTTGAGGCCCGCGCCGCGGTACAGGAAGTGCTCCAGGACCTGCTGGCCGTGCGTGGAGTGCATGACCTCGGGGTGGTACTGGACGCCGTAGAGCTTCCGCTCGTCGTTCTCGAAGGCGGCGACCGGCACGACGTCCGTGGACGCGGTGACGGCGAAGCCCTCGGGGGCGGCGGAGCAGGCGTCGCCGTGCGACATCCACACGTGCTGCTCGGCGGGGGTGCCCTCGAACAGGGTGGAGGCCGACTTGGAGACGTGCAGGTCGGTGCGGCCGTACTCGCGGGCACCGGTGTTGTCGACGGTGCCGCCGAGGACCTGCGCCATCAGCTGGAAGCCGTAGCACATGCCGAAGACGGGGACGCCGGCCTCGAAGAGCGCGCGGTCCAGGCGGGGGGCGCCCTCCTCGTACACGGACGAGGGGCCGCCGGAGAGGATGATCGCCGCCGGGTTCTTGGCGAGCATCTCGGCGACCGGCATGGTGCTGGGCACGATCTCGCTGTAGACCCGGGCCTCGCGGACGCGACGGGCGATGAGCTGGGCGTACTGCGCGCCGAAGTCGACGACCAGGACGGTGTCGGGAGCGGCGGCAGCGGGAGTCGCTGATGACACGGGGTGCCTTCCGGCGGTCTGGGCGGGGGGTCTGTGCCATCGATTCTAACGGGGCTCGCCGGGACGGCTCCCGGATCAGGGTTCTGTGGCATACTCGCCCCCATGCTCACCCAGACGACCTTCCTGTTTACCTATGGCGACCGGCCCACCGGCTGCCATGGTCGTGCTGCTTGAGCAACTGACAAGCGACTTCCCCAGGCGCCCCGGGCCGACAAGGTCCGGGGCGCCTGGTGTTTCTCCGGATCGTGCCGGTCCGGACGGCCCCGTAGACCCCCGTGGACGAGGAGCCCGACATGACCGCTCTCGATGTGACCGGTGCCCGTACCCCCGAGGCCGCCGACGTGATCAGCGGTGCGCGCGAGCGCATCGACGCACTGGACGATCGGATCATCGGACTGATCCAGGAACGGATGGCCGTCTCCGCCGTCGTCCAGGAGGCCCGGATCGCCTCCGGCGGCCGGCGGGTGAACCTCTCCCGCGAGACGGAGATCCTCGGCCACTGGAGGGACGCGCTCGGCAGGCCCGGCACGGCCCTCGCGATGACGTTGCTGGAGCTGTGCCGGGGCCGGATCTGAGTCGGGCGGATCTGAGTTCGGTACGGCTCTCACCCGTACGGCGCGTGACCGGCACCCGGACCGCTTCGTTGGTGGGGTGTCCGTGCCAGCCAGGGGCGGGCCCGAAAGAACCACGCGTGGCTCGCTGGAGCGATGAGACGTACGGAACGTGCCGTGCGTCGTGGGACCTCGCTCCGGTCAAGTGACCGGACGGCAGGGGACAGCAGCCCGGTCACCCAAGATACGGCCGGCTCCGGGGACGCCCGGGGCCGACCGGCGGAAAATTGCAAAAATGCACAAGGGCTGGGTCAAACGGTTGCGGAGGCCGCGGACATCCAGCACGATGCAGAGAAGGCCGCCGAAGCCTTCGCGGTTCCCAAGTCCCAGTTCAGGCAACGGTATTGCCGTGTGCGGACCGTCCGCCAAAGGTCCAGACCCGCCGTACACCCCCAGTGCGCCGGGCGCCGACCCAGGGTCACGGACGGTGGTACAGGGCACAGAGACCAGCGGCGCAACCCCCCGGCGCCGCTCCCCGGCACCGACGCTGCCCTGACGTCGGTGCTGACGGAAGAAGGGCCCCGCGGCTCCGTCCCGCGGGGCCCTTCGCCTGTTCCCGGAGAACCCGGGTCAGGTACGGCTCAACGCGTTGCACCCCTCCGGTACCGCACCGATGTCGCGGCTGCGGTCGTACGGGTCCATGGACGGCCCTGTCGGGTCGGCGCCGCCCCCGCTGGACAGCTGTGACGGGAACTGCGGGTGCAGATAGCCGTCGTACACGTCGCAGGACGAGTTGCCCGCGGACTCGTCGTAGCGGACGAGGTTCAGCCGGCCGGGGGTGACCCGGTAGTGCGCGGGGTCGGACAGCTCGGTGTCGACGACGCGCCGCACGATGGTGCGGGCGACCTCGGTGGAGCCGTCGGCGGGCACCACCGGGTAGACGAAGGTGTAGTCGGCGTGCACGGCCACGCCCTCGAACTTGCCCTGCTTGAAGGTGATCCGGCCGCGCACCTTGATGACCTTCCCGGCCGGCCGCACCTCCTTCGGGTCGAAGCGGCTGAAGAGGAACAGCGGGTCGTGGGTCTTGCTGGGGCTGCGCAGTGAGGTGTTCAGGTCGTCGAGCACGCCGGGCTGTTCCGGGTCGAGCACCGAGAGCGCGGTCTCGGGGCGGGCGCCGGCCACCACCTTCGGGTTGAGGTTGGCGTCGATCAGCAGCTTCCTGGTCTGCTGGAGGGCCAGTTCGACGCGGGCCTTGGGGATCGCGCCGAGCGCGGTGGCCTTCGGCAGCACGATGCCGGCCGCGCCGTCGGCCCAGCGCAGCGCCGGTGAACCGGCGAACGGGTGGGCGAGGGTCGGGGTGTCGCGGGCGACCGCGGAGGGCGGTGCCGTCGGCGCGGCGGTCTCGTCGGGGAGGGACGAGGTGGCGGTGTCCGTGCCCGAGGACGTGCCGGTGAGCGAGCCGATCGGATCACCGGGGATCAGGGACGGGCGCATCGCCACGACGGCCAGCGCGATCGCCAGCGGCACACCGACGAACGCCCACCCCTTGCGGCGTCTGGCCGCCCGCCCGTTCATCTCCTGCCAGGCGGGCCCGGTCCGCCACCCCTCGGGCTCCCCCTTCCGCCCCTTGAGCCGCTCGGTCACCTCGCGGGCGCGGGCGGAGGGCTCCTTGGGGGCGGACTTGCGGATGTCCCGCTCGTTGTCACGCATGAACTGTTCCCACACCTCGTCAGGTATGGGGGAGGACGACGACGGCTCGTCCCCCGGCGACTGCTCGGACCGTCTGTCAGACATGACACTCTCTCGCTCGGCCGTTCGACGGAGGTGAGAATAACCACCCCACCGAACGACCAGGTGAAGTGACGACCGTCACATAAGGATTCTGTGAATGTGGACGCAACCATTCACAGCATTCACCGGTCACATCACCGGAACCTGCGGTCACATCCGCCCGCCGCACCTGAGTCACGGGGGTCCTTGCATGAAGCTTCGTCGCGCCATGGCCGCGGCAGCCGCCACGGCTGTCATCGCGCCGCTCGCCCTGCTGTCCGCGCCGGCCGCGTTCGCGGAGGACACCGCGACGCCGACGGCGACGGAGAGTGCGCCCAGCGAGATACCCAGCGACTCGGCGTCGCCCTCTCCGTCCGACTCCGTGGCACCGACCGACAGCGCCTCGGCGTCCGAGTCCGCGTCGGCCTCCGCCTCGCCCAGCGACAGCGCGAGCGCCAGCGCCTCCGCGTCGGCGTCCGCCTCGACGGAGCCCTCCGAGTCGGCCGAGCCCAGCGAGGACCCGTCCGACCCGGACGTGCCGTACTGCGAGGACCTCGACGAGAACTTCGCCAACGCCAAGGTGTCCGCCGACATCAAGGGCCTGCCCGGCAAGATCGTCGCGGGCGACGGCTTCCACGCCTTCAAGCTGACCGTGACGAACGAGTCGAAGACGGACGTGGACGGTGTCGCCTTCTACGCCGAGATCGAGAACTACGAGCTGGACGAGTCGAAGTACCTCAGCCCGTACGTCGACCTGGAGTTCAAGAACCCCGACAGCGGCTCCTGGGACCGGATCGGCAGCGACGACTGGGCCGGCGACTACTTCTTCTACGTGGAGAAGCTGAAGTCGGGCGCGAGCAAGTCGGTCGACCTGCGTGTCTCCATCGACGCCAAGGCGCCCGCCGGTGACGCCTACTCCTTCGGCTCCGGTGCCTACCTCGACAAGGTCGACGGCCAGGACTGCATCGCCGAGGGCTGGGCCCAGTACGACTTCACGGTCCTCAAGGCCGGCTCGTCCAACCCCGACCCGGGTACCGCCACGCCGAGCGACAACGGCAGCAAGGACTCCGTGAAGAAGCCCCAGGGCAACGTCTCCGACCTGCCGACCGGCAACCTCGCGGAGACCGGCTCCAGCTCGGCGCTCCCGGTCATCGGCCTGGTCGGCGGGGCCGCCGTGGTGGCCGGCGCGGCCGCGGTGTTCGTGGTGCGCCGCCGGAAGGCCGGCGCCGGCGCATAGACAAGGTCGCCCGGACCGTCGTGACACGGCGGCCGCGCACCCGATGAAGAGGGACCTGGGCTCGGAGGGGGGCTCAGGTCCCTCTTCGGTGTGTGGCCACCTGATCGGGTCGGTGTGCGGCCGCCTGACCGGCTACTTCTTCGGGGGTACCGCCGGGATCCCCAGGAACGGCAGTCGCAGGGCGCCGAACGCCTCCGCCGGGACCGCCGGTTCGTTCGGCTCGACCGGGCGCAGGCGCCGGTACGCCTCGCCGTGCGGCGGCCGCGGGTCCGGCTCGCCCTTGTTGGGCCAGTACGACATCGCGCGCTCGGCCTGTGCCGTGATGGTGAGGGACGGGTTCACCCCCAGGTTCGCGGAGACGGCGGCGCCGTCCACGACCGAGATGCCCGGGTGGCCGTACAGCCGGTGGTAGGGGTCGATGACCCCGGTCTCCCGGGAGTCGCCGATCGGGCAGCCGCCGAGGAAGTGGGCGGTGAGCGGGGTGCCCATCAGCTCGCCGACGTTGCTGCCGGCGAAGCCGTTGATCTCGGCGGCGAGCACGGTGGCCGCCTCCGAAGCCGCCCTGATCTGCTTGGGGTTGGGCGCGCCGTGCCCCTGCCGGGCGGTGAGCAGGCCCTTGCCGACGCCGTCCGGTTTCAGGTAGGTCGTCAGGGAGTTGTCCAGGGACTGCATGACGAGGCCGATGATGGTCCGCTCCGACCAGCGCCGGTTGGAGAGCGAGCGCAGCACCAGGAGCGGGTGCCGGGCCGCGTTCGCCAGCCAGCCGAGGACCCGGGAGGAGCCGTCCGCGTACGGCACCTGGAGGATCGACAGACCGCCCATCGCGTTGGAGCCCTTGCCGTACCTGACCGGCTCGATGTGCGTGTTCTCGTCCGGATGGATGGAGGACGTGATCGCGACGCCCTTGGTGAAGTCGGCCTTCGGGGTGCCGTGCGCCCTGCGGTAGCGGCGGTCGTCGGTCTGGGCGCCCACCAGGGCCTCGGAGTTGGTCCGGGTGAGGTCGCCCAGCCGGTCCGAGAGATACGGGAGCTGGCCGCCCGCCTTCATCCGGTGCAGGAGGGTCTGGGTGCCGTACGTGCCGGCGGCGACGACGACCCGGCGCGCCTTGAAGATCCGGCCCTCCGCCTTCTTCCTGTCGTCCGTGGGGAGGGTCGCGACCGCGTAGCCGCCCTGGGAGTCGTCGGTGACGGAGACGACGGTGGTCATGGGGTGGACGACCGCGCCCGCCCGTTCGGCGAGGTGCAGGTAGTTCTCGTTGAGGGTGTTCTTCGCGCCGTGCCGGCAGCCGGTCATGCACTCGCCGCACTCGGTGCAGGCGTTGCGGGCGGGGCCCGCGCCACCGAAGTAGGGGTCGTCCACCGGGTCGCCGGGGGCCGCCTTCGACTCGCCGTCGGCGTCCTTGCCGTCGCCGAAGAAGACGCCGACCGGGGCGAGGTGGAAGGAGTCGCCGACGCCGAGTTTCTCCGCCGCCGCCTTCAGGTGGACGTCGGAGGGGGTCATGGTGGGGTTGAGCCGCACCCCGAGCATGCGCTGGGCCTGGTCGTAGTACGGCTTCAGCTCGTCCTGCCAGTCCGTGATGTCACGCCACTGGGGGTCGTCGAAGAAGGGCTTCGGCGGGATGTAGAGGGTGTTGGCGTAGTTGAGCGAGCCGCCGCCCACCCCGGCGCCCGCCAGGACCATGACGTTGCCGAGGAGGTGGATGCGCTGGATGCCGTAGCAGCCGAGCTGCGGGGCCCAGAGGTAGTTCTTCATGTCCCAGGAGTTCTTGGGGAGGGTGTCGCGGGTGAAGCGGCGGCCGGCTTCCAGGACGCCGACGCGGTAGCCCTTCTCCGTGAGGCGGAGGGCGGTGACGGAACCGCCGAAGCCTGAGCCGACGACTATGACGTCGTAGTCGTAGGTGTCCTGGGGCACGGGTGCTCCTCGTTGAGTTTCGCGTGCGGGCCGTCAGTGGTGGATCGCGCGGTTCCCCGCGCCTCCGAGGGGCGTCTCAGCGCAGCCTCAGTGCCTTCATCACCCGGAGACTGGTGCTCATGAACTGGGCGTACTTCTCGTCGTCCATGCCCAGTGAGGGGGCCATCGGCAGCAGGCGCTGCTGGGCCACCGTCTGGGCCTCCGTGTACTTGAGGATGCCCTCCGAGCCGTGCCGGCGGCCCAGGCCCGAGTCCTTCATGCCGCCCATCGGGGACTGGACACTGCCGTAGGCCGGGGCGTAGCCGTCGTTGACGTTCACGGTGCCGGTGCGCAGGCGGGCGGCGACGGCGCGGCCGCGGCCGCCGTTCTTCGTCCAGACCGAGGAATTGAGGCCGTACGGCGTGCCGTTGGCGTGCTCGATCGCCTCGTCGTCCGTCTTGAAGCGGTAGACGGAGACGACCGGACCGAAGGTCTCCTCCGTGCAGACGGCCATCGCGTCCTCGACGCCGTCGAGGATGGTGGGCTCGTAGAAGTAGGGGCCGATGTCGGGGCGGGCGGTGCCGCCGGCCAGGACGGTCGCGCCCTTCTCCACGGCCTCCGCCACGTGCCGGGTGACGGTCTCCAACTGCCGTTCGCCGACCAGGGATCCCATGTCGGCGCCGTAGGCGAGGGAGCGGCCGAGGCGCATGGCCCTGGTACGGGCGGCGAAGCGCTCGACGAAGGCGTCGGCGATCGACTCGTGGACGTACAGCCGCTCGATGGAGATGCACAGCTGGCCCGCCGAGGAGAAGCAGGCGCGGACCGCGCCGGCGGCCGCCTTCTCGATGTCGGCGTCCTCCAGGACCAGCATGGCGTTCTTGCCGCCGAGTTCGAGGGAGACACCGACGAGGCGGGCCGCGGCGCCCTGGGCGACCTCTCGGCCGGTGCGGGTGGAGCCGGTGAACGAGACGTAGTCGGCGTGCCGGACGACCTCGGGTCCGACGACCGGACCGTCCCCGATGACGACCTGGAAGACGTCGGCGGGCAGGCCGGCCTCGATGAGCAGGTCACGCGCCCACAGGGCGGTCAGGCAGGTCTCGGTGTCGGGCTTCATGACGACCGCGTTGCCCGCGACGAAGGCGGGGAGCGCGTCGCCGACGGAGAGTTCGAGGGGGTAGTTCCAGGGGGCGATCTGGCCGACCACGCCACGCGGGTGGCGCAGTTCGGTGACCTTGGTCAGGGTGGGCATGGCGCCCGTGTGCCGCTTGGGCCTGAGGTAGGCAGGGGCCTTGCGGCCGTAGTGGCGGGAGGCGACGGCGACGGCCTGGACCTCCTCGTGGGCGTGCAGGCGGGCCTTGCCGGTCTCCAGCTGGATGAGGTCGAGGACCTCGGCCTGCCGTTCCAGGATCAGGTCGTGGAAGCGGAGCAGGACGGCGGCGCGCTGCCGTACCGGCACCTTGGCCCAGACGGCCTGGGCGGCGCGGGCCGCGTCGAAGGCCTTCGCCACGTCCTCGGGGGTGGACTCGGGCAGGTCGGCCAGCTTCTCGCCGGTGAACGGCGTGTGGTTGGCCGTGCGTCCGGAGCCGACGACGCCCTTGGTGAGCTGGGCGACCAACTCGGGCGTGACCACGTCGGCGGCCGTTCGGGCCCCCGCGGGGGCGGGAGCGAGGGGGTTCGTGCCGGTGGGGGCCGGTGCGTGCGCCGGGGCCTGCGAGTCCGTCATGAGCCGCAGGGTATTCGGGAGCGAAGCCTTTGGGTACCCGTGGGTAACCCGGTTTCACGGAGTACACACACGCCGCCAGTGATCACTGGCAGGGAATGCGCTGATCAGGAGGTCGGACGGGGACGATCAGCGCGCTCCGGTTTTTTGGCGAGGAGGAGACCGAGGGCGGCGAGCGGGGTGAGGCGGCGTGGTTCCGCAGCCGACCGGGCCGGTCCGGCCGTCGCCTCCGGTCCGGCCGTCGCCTCCGGTCCGGCTGTGGCCACCGGTCCGGCTGTGGCCACCGGCTCGGCTGTCGCCTCCGATCCGGCCGTCGCCACCGGTTCGGCCGTCGCAGCCGGGGCAGGGACCGGGGCCGGTGCCGACGAGGGCTCGGTCACCCACGCGGGAAGGTCCGTGCCGGCGGCCTCGGCCAGCACCGCGGCGGCGTCGACGGCCGTCGGCCGGGCCTCGGGGTCGGGAGCGAGGAGTTCTTCGAGCAACGCCCCGAGGGCACCGTCCGCGTGCGCCCCGGGGGCACCGTCCGCGTGCGCCCCGAGGGCACCGTCCGCGTGCCCCCCGAGGTCGCCGTCCGCGTGCGCCACGGTGGCACGGAGCAGCGCGCCCAGGGACCACAGGTCGGAGGCCGGCCCGGCGGCTCCGCGCTCCTCGCCGTACTCGGGGGCGACGAACCCGCCGGACCCCGGCCCGGCGCCGGTACCGAAGTCGGTGACGACGACACGCTCGCCGTCCGCCGCGAGGAGCACGTTGGACGGCTTGAGGTCCCGGTGCACGATCCCGACGCAGTGCGCGGCGTGCAGCGCGCCGAGCACGGCGAGCGCGACACGGGCGGCCTCGGCGGGCGGCAGCGGGCCGTCGGCGGCGAGGGCCGTCTCCAGGGACCGGCCGTCCACCAACTCCATGACGACCCAGGGCAGTTCGTCTTCCAGGAAGACGTCGTGAATGGTGACGGCGGCCGGGTGGTCGACGCGGGCGGCGGCGCGGGCCTCGTGCAGCAGGCGATGCGCGGCGCGTTGCCGTTCCTCGCCGTCCGGATCGCCGGACAGCCGCGGCTCCTTGACGGCGACGGCGCGGCCGTCCTGCTCGTCACGGGCGCGCCACACGGTGCCGGCCGGCCCGGAGCCGACGGGCTCGGCGAGCCGGTAGCGCCCGCCGATCAGACGTCCCTCGACCGGCTGTTCGCCGTCATCGCTCATGGCACATGAGTACCTTGCACACCATGCCGTTGTCGAAGCGGCGCGGTCAGAGGCCCGCGGGCCGGCGCGGAACCCGTGCCGCCGGACCGTACTCCCGGCCCGCCCCGCGGCCGGGCCGGTAAAGTCCCGTGAATGCCGAGAGTCAAGGTCAGCGTCATCGTTCCCGTGTACAACACCGGGAAGTACGTCGACGAGTGCGCGCCGTCGCTGCTGGAGCAGAGCCTGCCCGCCGACGAGTACGAGGTCATCTACGTCGACGACGGGTCGACGGACGACACGCTGTCCCGGCTGGAGAAGATCGCCGCCGGGCACCCGAACGTCCAGGTGCACACGCGGCCGAACTCGGGCTGGCCCGGCGCCCCCCGCAACCTCGGCATGCGGCACGCCCGGGGCGAGTACATCCAGTTCGTCGACCACGACGACAAGCTCGGCCCCGAGGCCCTGGAACGGCTCTACGAGCACGCCGAACGCAACGACGCCGACATCGTGCTCGGCAAGATGTCCAGCACCATGGTCCGGCCCCGCCGCCTGTTCCGGCACACCGTCGACGCCTGCACCATCGAGAACGACGAGCTCATGCAGAGCATGTCGCCGCACAAGATGTTCCGGCGGGCCTTCGTGGAGGAGCACGGCCTGCGCTTCCCGGAAGGGCCGTGGATCCTGGAGGACCTGCTCTTCGTCAGCGCCGCCTACCTCAAGGCCGAGCGGATCTCGGTCCTCGCCGACTACCCCTGCTACTACTGGATGAAGCGGGACGACGGCGGCAACAACACCCAGCACCGCTTCAACCCGCGGCACGGCTTCTGGGCCAACACCCGCACCGTCGTCCGCCAGATCAAGGACGGCACCCGGCCCTCCGACGACCTCGACGCCCTTCAGAACCGGCTCCTGCACCGCCTCTACCACGTCGAGGTCCTGTCCCGGGCCCGCGAGCCCGAGATCCTCCGCGAGGACCCCGCCGAGCAGCGTCCGCGTTTCGAGGCCGCCCGCGAGCTGGCGCTGGCGGAGTTCCCGGCGGCCGTCCGCGAGGGCCTGCCCGCGGTCTCCCGGCTCCGCGCCGAACTCCTCGAACGCGGCGACTTCGACGGAGCCGCCACCCTCGCCGGACGCGTCCGCGAGGTGACGGCCCGCACCGAGGTGGGCACCCCGCACTGGGCCGACGGCGGCCTGGTCGCCGACGTCACGCTCAGCCTGCTGCGCGGTGACGGCGAGCCGCTGGTCCTCGTCGAACGGGACGGGAAGCACCGGCTCGACCCGGAGCTGGTGGCCGGCGTGCCGGGGACCGAGGACGGCTGGGAGGTCCGCGATCCGTTCCGGCTGGCCTACGCCGAACTGGTGGTCAAGGACCGGGACCGGGAGGACTGGTGGTACCCGGAGGGCGACCTCGCGGTGGAGCTCCGGCCGCTCGGCGAGGGCCGCTCGCAGCTCGTCGCCACCGGCCGGCTGCGCCTCGATCCCGAACGGCTCGCCGGTGGCCGGCCGTTGCAGCGCGGGGTGCACGACGTGTGGGCGTTCGTGCAGCTGCTCGGCGTCGACCGGATGGTCCGGGTGACCGGCGACGGCACGCCCGGCACCCCGGCCGCGGGCCCCGCGCTGACCGGCGGCCGGCTCGCCCTGCCGTACTGGACGGGCAGCGGCCAGCTGGCCCTCGACATCGACCAGCGGCAGCGGAAGCTGGCCGCGGACACGGCCCTGGCGAGTGCCGCCGACGCCGGGCGCGGCGAGGGGGCGGCGCTCCCGCTGCCGTACATCGCGGCCACGGGCGGCGCCGCGGCGCGCGTCAAGGTCGGTGTGGGCCCGGTGACGGTGCGGGCGGAACTGGTGCCCGAGGCGGGGACGGCACTGCTGCGGCTCCCGGCACGCCTCCAGGTGCCCACCGGCCGGCATCCGGTCACGCTCCCGAAGGCGTCGGCGCCGGTCGCGTACGCGGTGGTCCGGGACGGTGCGGTGCTGCGCCTGGAGGGTCCGGCGTACCGGCCGAACCCGGCGCGCCGGTTCCTGGACGCGGCGTCGGACGGCCTGCGGCGCGTCAGCCGCGCTCCCCGCTAGCGGCGGGCCGGCTCCGCCGTCCCGTCCTCAGCCCGCCGTGAACGTGTCCAGGGCGACGTCGAAGTACTCCCGTGCCTCCCGCACCTTCCCGACCGGCGCCGACACCCACACGTCGTACAGCCGTCCGTTCTCCTCCCAGCAGAGGTCGTAGGTGTGGCGAGGGCCCTCCGTCGCGCTGAAGCCCTTCCAGGTGAACTCCCAGAAGGCGGCCGGGTGCCCGGAGTGGGTGGTGTCGGTGACCCGGCCGTCGTGGTAGCCCGGGTTGGTGCTCGGCCCCTCGGCCGCCGCCCGCCGCATCACCGTCCCCGGGCCGCCGGCCGGCGACTCCGAGACCTTGACGCCGAGCCGGAAGGTCTGCCCCGGTGACAGGTAGAAGACCCGCTCGCCCTGCGGATCGCGGGTGAAGCCCGCCGGCACCGCGAGCGAGAACCCGGCCGGGTCCTGCGCGAAGCGGTACCCGGAGGGCACGGTGCGGGAGCCGGTGGCCGGAGCAGAGGGGGAGGCCGGGGACGAGGTCGGCGGCGGGGCGGGCGAGTCGGTCTCCGGATAGGACGCGGAGACGGCCGTCGTGGCGGCGGGGCCCGGCGTGCCGCCGCCCCCGTCCCCGTGGAACAGCAGTGTCGCCGCCGAGACGCCCGCCCCGGCCACGGCGGCGACCAGCAGCGCGGCCACCAGCACCCCGCGCGTTGCGGTCCGCGGCGCGGCGGCGGCCACGGGCGGCGGCCGCGGCACGTCCCGCTGGGTCGGCGTGTACGGCGTCACGCCGCCGCTCTCCGTCGCGGCCGGGGCCGCCACGGCCCCCGTGGCCAGGTACTCGCGCAGCATCCGCTCGGCCTTCGCCGCGCCCAGCCGCCGCTCGGGATCCCGCTCCAGCAGCCCCCGTACGACGGGCAGCAGCGGCTCCGCCTGGGCCGGTGGCCGGATCTCGTCGGAGACCACGGCGTGCAGGATCCCGCCGAGCGAGTCGCGCCGGAACGGCGACTCGCCGCTGAGCGCCGCGCACAGCAGCGCGCCCAGCGACCACAGGTCGGACGCCGGGCCGGACCGCGAGCCGGACATCCGCTCCGGCGCGGTGTATTCGGGCGACCCGACGAAGGAACCGGTCTCGGTGAGCGTGGTGGCGCCCGCGACCTGGGCGATGCCGAAGTCGGTGAGCACGGCCCGTCCGGTGCCGGCCTCGACGAGCACGTTCGCCGGTTTGATGTCCCGGTGCAGCACCCCGGCGTCGTGCGCCGTCCGCACCGCGCTCAGCAGGTCGCTCCCGATCCGCGCGGCCTCGGCGACGTCCACCGGCCCGCCCCGGGAGATCCGGTCGGCGAGCGAACCGCCGTCGACCAATTCCATGACGATGTACGGCCGGCCGCCGTCCTCCACCACGTCGTGGACGACGATGATGTGCGGATGGCGCAGCTGCGCGACCGCCTGCGCCTCGCGCAGGGTGCGCTCGCGGCGCAGCCGGGCCTCGTCCTCGGAGAGGGTGTCGTCGACGGTGAGCTCCTTGACGGCGACCTCCCGTCCCAGCAGCTGGTCGGTGGCCCGCCACACGACGCCCATGCCTCCGCGTCCGAGCCGCGCCCCCAGGCGATACCGCCCCGCGACCAGACGTACGGCGTCGTCCCCCGGATTCACCATGGAGCCCATGATGCCCCACCGGACGCCGGGCTTCCGGACGGTGACCGGCCAAGCCCCACGGCCGGGACGCCCGGCGGCGGCTCAGCCCGAAGTCCCCGGGTCCCAGCTCTGAAGCACCCACTTGAACTGCTTGCTCGCGGTCGCCCAGCCCGTCGCGGGCGAGGACATGTAGATCGCGTACTCGACGCCGTCCCGCGAGTAGTACGTCTCCTCGATGGCGCGCCGCGGTCCCGCCGCGTTCGCCCCGTCCTTCTTCAGCGCGGTCCAGGTGTAGTCCCAGACCGCCCCGGGCCGGTCCCGGTACGTGTTCTTCTGCATGGTCACGCGGTGGTAGTTGACCAGCCGCTGCAACTGCTGCTCCAGGTCCTGCTGGTGCGCGAGCGCGTCGGAGAAGTCGGGCGAGCTGTCGATGGCGACGCGCAGGAAGTGCCTGCCGTTGTCGGGTGAGTAGTCGATCTGCTTCAGGTCGCCGTCGATGCCGTAGACGGTGCGCTTCCAGCCCTTGGGCAGGGAGAGACTGAAGCCGAGCGGGTCGTGCTTGGTCACCCAGTCGGCGGGGACCGCGCCGTCCGGGGTCGCGCCCGGCGAGGAGGAAGCGGAGGACGAGGAGGACCCCGACGTGGCGGGCGAGGCCACGCTGCCGGTGTCGTCCTTCTCCTGCCCGAAGCCCCACTGCTGCAACGCCACCGCCGCGCCCCCGCCGAGCAGCGCGGCCACGGCGACGACGAGCGCGAGCGTGCGCAGCCGGCGCCGTCTGGGGTGCACGGCACCGGGACCGGACGGCCCGCCGACGGCCGTCCGCGGGGTCGTGGAACCGCCCCCGGAGGGAGGCCGGACCTCGTACGAACCGCCGTAGAGACCGTCGTACGAATCGCTGTGCGAACCCCGGTGGGGGCCGCTCCGCGAACCCTGGGGGGAGCCGCCGCCGTAGGCCCCGTCCCGCGGGCTGTCGTACGACGGCTGGTGCGAGGTCGCCCCGGGCACACCGGAGTCCAGGCGGGTGCCGCCGCCGAGCTGCGACCGTGTCGGCACGTACGCCTGTGCCGCGCTGGGCCGCCGGCCCTCGGCGGCCTCGGCGAGCATCTGCTCGACCTCTTCGGGGGTCGGTCGCTGCGCCGGTTCCTTGCGCAGCAGCGCGGTGATGACGGGTCCCAGCGCGCCGGCCGCCTGCGGTTCGGTGGCCTCGTCCTCGACGACCGCCTGCATGGTGGTCAGCGGCGAGGTACGGCGGAACGGCGAGCGCCCCTCGACGGCCGTGTACAGGGTCGCGCCCAGCGCCCACAGGTCGGAGGACGGCCCGGGGTCGTGCCCGCGCACGCGCTCCGGCGCGAGGTAGTCGACGGATCCGACCACCTCCCCGGTCCGGGTGATGGTCGTGTCGCCCTCGATCTGCGCGATGCCGAAGTCGGTGAGGAGCACCCGGCCGTCCCGGCCGAGCAGCACGTTGCCCGGCTTGACGTCCCGGTGCAGCACCCCGGCGCTGTGCGCGGCGCGCAGCGCGCGCAGCACCCACAGCCCGATCCGGGCGGCCTCGCGCGGCTCGATGCGCCCCTGCTCCTTGACCGCGTCGGCCAGCGAGTGGCCCTCGACCAGCTCCATGACGATCCACGGCCGGCCGTCGTGTTCGAGTACGTCGTGGACGGTGACGACCGCCGAGTGGTTGATGCGGGCCGCGGCCCGGGCCTCGGCCCGGGTGCGCGCCAGCAGGATGGCCTGGTCGCCCTCGGAGACGTAGAGCGCGGCCGTCAACTCCTTGATGGCGACAGCCCGGTGCAGCACTTCGTCATGGGCGCGCCACACCCGGCCCATGCCGCCGCTGCCGATGGTGTCGGCGAGCCGGTACCGGCCCGCTATGAGCAGGCCCTGCATCTGATTCACGTTGCCCCGCAATGCTCTTGTCAGGGCCAGACTAAGGACCGGCCTGTGGTCATGGAACCAGTGGGGTGCCACGGAGACAGCACTGTGACGGTTTTCGCCTCCATTACGGGATGCGGACGAAATCCCCTCACCGGGGCGGGAACCGATCCGCCCGGGAAGGCGTCTCCGCGGCTCAGCCCGTGTACTTGTAGGTCGTCGACGCCTGCTCGTACAGCTCGGTGACCTCGTCCCGCTCGGACTCCGGGCCACGCACCTGCACGATGTGGTACCGCCCGCCGATCAGGAAGACCATGTTGCGCACGAACAGGTCGCCCTGTCCGCTGTCCGTCCAGGTGAACTGCCCCTCGGCGGAGACCTGCTGGCCCACCGTGATGGTCCGCAGCCCGCCGGCCGTGGCCCAGCTGGAGTCCCGGTACGGCTGGAGCTCCGGCTCCTTGTCCCGCTGGTACGCCATCGGGTCGCTGCCGTAGCTCGCCGCGCTGTCCCGCCCGGCCACGACGATCAGCTCGAACTTCCCGTGCGAGTAGATCACCTGGCCGCTGCCGTTCCTCGGGGTGCGGCTCCAGCCCTTGGCGACGGCGATCCGGAAACCGTCCGGGTCGTCGCGCAGGGTGAAGCCGTCGCCGGCGGAGGCGCCGCCCGTCGAACCGGCGGTGGTCTGGGTCTCCGTGGACGGGGCCGCCGTGGGCGTGGGGGTGGGGGTCGCGCTGGGCCGGGAGCTGGGCGTGGTGCTGGCCGACCCCGCCGACCCCGTCCGTTCGCCGGCGCCGTCCGTGTCGGTCTTCTTCGGCAGGAACAGCATCGCGTACGCGACGGCGGCCGCCAGCAGGAGCAGGACCAGCAGAAGCAGCGTACGGCCCAGCCTGCGCGGTGACTTGGGCTCCTGCCGGGCCCGCTTGTGCCGGCCGTGCGTCGCCGGGAGCCCGGCCCTGCGCCGGCGCACCAGCTCACCGCGGCGCCGGACGATCGGCAGCCGCCTGGGGTCGGCGGGCGGGGCGGCGACGACATGCGTACCCGCGTCCGGCTCGGGCGCGGACCGCACCAGCGAGCGCAGCCAGCCGCGCAGCTCCTCGAAGTCCAGTCGCTCGGTGGGGTCCTGACGCAGCAACGACTCGACGACCGGCCTGAGCGAACCGCACTCCTCCGCGAAGGCGGGCGGCTCCGAACACACCAGCTGCACCAGTTCGGCCGTCGACTCCTCGGGGTAGGGCGCGTGCCCCTGCACCGCGCGGAACAGCAGCGCACCGAGCGCCCACAGGTCGGTGGCCGGTCCGATCGGCGCCGCCAGCTGCCAGTTCTCGTGCACGGGCACGGCCTGTTCCGGCGCCCAGCGCTCGGTCACGGGCCCCACCACGGTCATCCGCACCTGCCGGGCCCGCTCGGCGGCCAGCGCGGTGGCGGGCCCCCGCCGTCCGGGCACGGCGGCACCCGCCTCGCCCCACCGGGGCGCGGCGCCGGCCCCCTGCGCGGGCACGACCGCGTGCGGCTGCCCCTGAGCGCCCCCGAGCACGCCGGGAAACGCCCCGGGAAGTTCGAGCCCGGCCGCGGCGGGCGCGGCGGGCGGCAGCGCGGAACGCTCCTGCCCGGCGAGCGCCGGCGGCACACCGGGCCGCGTGCGCGGCGACACGCCGGGCTGCGGACGCGGCGACGCGTCGGAAGGCGGACGCGGCGACACGTCGGACTGCGGGCCTGGTGACACGCCGGGTTGCGGGCGCGGTGCGGCTCCGTGCCAGGGCGCGGGCGCGCCGCGCACTCCGTAGGGGTCGGCGATCCGGCCGGGCGGCACGCCACCGGCGCCCCGCTGCTCGGCACCGGGCTCCGCCCCCTGCCCCCGCCCACTGCCGTACGGCGACTGCGACTCGCCGTTGACCTGTCCGGGACCGTACGGCGCCCTGGACTCGCCGGGCGCCTGCCCCGGGATGTGGGGCGACTGGGCGGCGCCGTTGGACTGCCCCGTGGCGTAGGGCGGCCGGGGCTCGGGGGCGGGCTGCTCCGGGTCGTACGGCAGTTGTGGTGCGTAGGGCGCGGTGTCGCCGTCGGCCGGCGGCCGGGCACCGGGCAGGGCGGCCCGGCTGTTCTGCTGGGCCTCCTGGACGCGGGCGGCGGCCCTGGCCCCCGCCTGGTACGCGGCGATCGCCCCGGCCCGGGCCGCCCGGACGTCCGCGCCGGTATCCAACGCGCGCCGTTCCACGGCCCCCGTACCGGCGCCGCCCGACCCCTCGTCCGGTCCGGCCCCCGGCAGCCCGCCGGCAGCCCGCGCCTGTATCGCGGCGCGCCGTGCGGCCTCGGGATCCGCCTCCGACGCGCCGGGCGCCGTCTGCGCGCCGCCCGTACCACCGAACGCACCACCGATGCTTCCCGTGCTCCCGACAGCGAGGGCTCCCGCACCGGCGGAACCACCCGAAACGGGCGAAGCGGGCGATACGTCGAGCGCACCGGCGACACCGGGGGTGCCGGGGGTGCCGGAACCTTCCGTCTGCCCGGCGCGCCGCTCACCGCCGGCCTCCCCGCCGCTCTCGCCCTCCGGGAACGGCACCGGGTCGTACCCGCTCAGCGCCTCCTCCGCCGCCCCCACCGCGAGGCCGGTCAGCATCACCCGGCCGTCGTCGCAGACGAGGACCGTGCGGGCGGTGATGTTGCGGTGGACCCAGCCGTGCGCGTGCAGCACCCGCAGCGCCATCAGCACGTCGGAGGCGACCTCGGCCGCCCGGTACGGCGTCAGCGGCTGCTCGGCCAGCAGCGCCGCCAGCGGCCGCGCCGCGACGAACTCGCTGACGATCCAGAGCGACCCGCCCTCGGCGAACACGTCGAAGACCTGGTCGAGCCGGGGATGGTCGGGGATCCGGGCGGCGGCCTGCGCGGCCTCCACGGCGCGGCGCACCGCCGGATCGCTGGGCCGGCGTGTCGCGGTCCGTGCCGACGGCGGACGGCGCGCGCCACGGTCACGGGCTGTGAACCCGTCGGGCAGTCCTTCCGCGTCGAGCACCTCCGCCTCGACGACCTCCGGCAACGGCACCTGCCGGACGAGCACTTCCTGCCCGCTGTAGGTGTCGAAGGCCCGGGTCTCGGTGAGTTCGTACTCGTCGGAGGGGGGCAGGGGCAGGCGGTAGCGGTCGGCGAGCACCCGACCCGCATAGTCGTCCACGTTGCCTCCCCCGGCCGTCCGGTTGGTCAAATCCGTTCGTTTCGCGGCCCGTTCTGTATGCATACCTGCATGCGTACGGTCCGCAACCACTCACGATACGTGCCGGAGGCAATTCGCATTGTGGGGATGCGAATTTGTCACTTGGGCTCGAAGGACGCCGTCAGCGTCTTCCAGGTGTCCTTGCGCAGCTCACTGCTCCAGCCGGCGGCCTTCGCGGTGTACATCAGCGCGTAGCCCTGGCTCGAGCTGACGACGAAGCCCCGGTCGATCGTGTGGTACTTGGTGCCGCCGTCGACGTAGGTGAACTCCCAGTCGGCGGTGTTCCAGCCGCGGTAGCCGACCGCGGCTATGCGGACCTTCTGGTACTGGGAACGCACCATGTAGCGCTCCTGGTTCTCCCAGTCCGCCACCGGGTTGTCCTTGGGCGTGCTCGTCCAGGCGATCAGCAGCTTCTGCCCGTCGGGGCCGGTGAAACGGTCGCCCGCTGAGCTGCTGGTCTGGAACTTCCAGCCCTTGGGCAGCCCGATCGAGTACCCCTGGCTCCCGGTGTACTTCTTCACCACCGGCGCGCCGTCGTCGGCACTGCCACTGGAGTTCGACGCCGAGGTCCCGTCGTCGCTCGCCGCGTCCGTGTCCGAGCCGCTCCCGGTGGTCGCGGACGCCGACGTGTCGCCGTCCGTGCGGGTGCCGCCGCTGGTGTCCTCCTTGGTGGACGACCCGCTGCCGGACCCCGAACCGGAACCGGTGCTCGCGCTCGCCCCGGAGGTCGCCACCGCCTTGGAACCGCCGCTCTTGCCGCTCCCCTTGCCGCCGCCGTCGTCCCCACCGCCCAGCGTGAGGGCGAGCACGGTGCCGAGCACCGCGAGCACCACCACCACGGCGATGATCACCAGGGTGCGCTTGGGCACCACGTCGGTGAGCGGTGCCCGGGGCACCGGCCGGGGCGCCAGGTCCAGGTCCGGCGGCGGCACCACGGGCCACCCCGAACTCGGCTTCCCGGCGGCCGGCTTGGCTCCCGCGGTACCGCCGGCGGAACCGGCCGCGCCACCGACACCCACGGAGGCCGAACCCACGACGGCCGAACGCGCGCCGCCACCGGACGCCGAACCCGGGCCCGAGCCGGAACCCGCCGCGGCACCCGAGCCGGACCCGGAGCCGGAACCCGAGCGGGCACCGGTGCCGTTCCCGACGCCCGCGCCGGCCGGACCGCCCGCACCGGACACCCCGGCCGAGCCCGCCGTTCCGCTCGCCGTGCCGCCCGCCGGGGCACCCGCACCGCCACCGCTCTTCGCCTTGCTCACGGCCGAGGCGCTCGCCGCCCCCGCGGCCTTGCGGACGGAACGCAGCGCCCCACGCAGCTTCTCCCCGGCCTCCTCACCGCGCTTGGCCGGGGTGGCCTTCTCCACCGACGGCGCGTCGGGCTGCGGGGGCAACGGCACCACCCGCGTGGCGTCCGCGGGCGCCTCCTCGGGCATGTTGATGACCGCGTTGAGCATCGCCCGCGCGCCCGCGTCGTCCAGCCGCTGGGCCGGATCCTTGGTGAGCAGCCCGTAGATGACGTCCCTGAGCGGCCCGGCGTTCTTGGGCTCCTCCAGCTGCTCGGTCATCACCGCGGTCAGGGTGGCGATCGCCGACCCCTTGTCGTAGGGCGGGGCACCCTCGACCGCCGCGTACAGCAGACCGCCCAGCGACCACAGGTCGGCCGCCGGACCGGGCTTGTGACCGCGGGCCCGCTCCGGGGAGATGTAGGAGGGAGCGCCGACGAGCATGCCGGTGGAGGTGATGGACGGGTCGCCCTCGACCTGGGCGATACCGAAGTCGGTGAGCACCACGCGGCCGTCGTGCTCCGAGATCAGCACGTTGGACGGCTTCACGTCCCGGTGCAGGATGCCCTCACGGTGCGCCGACCTCAGCACGTCGAGGATCGCCAGTCCGACCTCGGCCGCACGCTTCGGGTCCAGCAGGCCGTCCTCCCGGATGACCTCGGCCAGCGACTTGCCCTCGACCAGCTCCATCACGATCCAGGGCCGGTCGTCCTCCTCGACCACGTCGAAGACCGTCACCGCGCTGTTGTTGCGGATCCGGGCGATCGCCTTGGCCTCGCGCAGGGTGCGCGTGATCAGGCGCCGCTTCTCGTCCTCGTCGATGTTCGACGGGAACCGCAACTCCTTGACGGCCACGGTCCTGCCGAGGGTCTCGTCCTCGGCTCGCCACACGGTGCCCATCCCGCCGCGGCCGAGTACTCCCCCCAGCCGGTACCGCCCGGCGAGAAGACGCTCACTGTTGTCCTGACGAGTCCCCTGACGAGAAGTGCCCGCCCGCTCCGCCTCCGACATGCGTCCCCTCATGCAACCCGCCCTGACAGAGCCTCCATTGTCCCTCACCCGACAAGTGCCCGACGCCCAGGGGGCCCCTGACCGCACATCGGGGCTCCGGCCGGAACCCCCGGTGACGAGGGCGTCACAGGGACCGGGATGATGGGCCGCGACAAGGGAGGTAGCCGGATGCCACCGCTTCGGACACTGACGGCCATACCGGTCTCTCTCGCCCTCCTGTTCGCCCCGGTGGCCACCGGTTCCGCCTCCTCGGCGGAGGCCACGGACCCGCTCCTGTCACAGTTCGTCACCGCGGGCGGAGCACCGGCCGCCGCCCTCCTCGACGTCGACGGCGACGACGTCCACTACGCGGCCGCCGGCCGGCGCATCGCCCGCGCCGACCACTTCCGCGCCGGCAGCATCACCAAGACCTTCATCGCCACCGTCGTCCTGCAACTGGCCGCGGAACACCGGCTGTCCCTGTCCGATCCCGTCGAGCGTCACCTGCCGGGGCTGCTGCGCGGCCGCGGCACCGACGGACGCTGGATCACCCTGCGCGCCCTGCTCAGCCACACCAGCGGACTCGCCGACTTCACCACGGTCACCCGGGGTGTCGTCCCCCTGACGCCGCTTCAGGCCGTACGTGTCGCACTCGCCCTCCCTCCGACCCGGCCGGGTCGCTACTCGTACTCCAGCACCGACTACGTCCTGCTCGGCATGGTGATCCATCAGGTCACCGGCGCCTCGTACGCCGCCGAGGTCCGGCGCCGCATCATCACCCCCCTCCGTCTGACGGGCACCTCCTTCCCGGGCGCCCGCACCACGCTGCCCTCCCCGCACGGCCGCGCCTACGCCACCGACGGCTCCGACGTCACCGAGCTGGACCCGCGCGTGGCCGGCGCGGCGGGTGAGCTGGTGACCACGCTCGACGACCTGGACCGCTTCTACGCGGCCCTGCTGGGCGGCGAGCTGCTGCCCCCGGGCCGGCTGCGCGAGATGCTCGACACCCGTGCCGCACATGGCGCGTACGGCCTGGGGATCTTTCCTGTGAAGCTGCCGTGCGGGACCACGGTGTGGGGACACAACGGCCGGATCCCCGGCAGCTACGTACGGAGCGCCGCGTCGGTCGACGGCCGGCATGTCCTCACGTTCCGCGTGAACACGACGGCGGTCGCCGACCCGGACCTCGAACCCGCGCTGCTCGCGGCCCAGTTCTGCCCTCGCAGTGAGTAGAACGGCCGGGGCCCGGTGGAAGATCCCGACCCCGGGTCCCTCGATCGGGTGACATCCGGCGACTCGCCACCAGGAGCGTCCAGCACACGTCACCCAGGGAGCCAGCACCCGGGCACCACCACAGCCCGGCACCCAGGCACCCGGGCACCACCACAGCCCGGCACCCAGGCACCCGGGCACCACCACAGCCCGGCACCCAGGCACCACCACGGCCCGGCATCCAGCCCCCCGGCACCATCACAGCCCCGCGCCTAGGCACCCCGGCACCCCGGCACTACAGCGGGACGATGTCCGGTGCTCCCAGCCGTGCCGCGTCCGCCGTCAGGTCGTCCGGCTGGAGTTGGGACTCGCGCTCCGCCTCCACCCGCTTCTCGTAGTGCTCGACCTCCCGCTCGATCTGGTCCTTGTCCCAGCCGAGGACCGGCGCCATCAGCTCGGCCGCCTCACGGGCGCTGCGGGTGCCACGGTCGAAGGTCTCGATGGAGATGCGGGTGCGGCGCGTCAGTACGTCGTCGAGGTGGCGCGCGCCCTCGTGGGAGGCCGCGTAGACGACCTCGGCGCGCAGGTAGTCGTCGGCCGCGGACAACGGTTCACCGAGGCCGGGATCGGCGGCGACGAGGTCGAGGATCTCATCGGCGAGCGAGCCGTACCGGTTGAGCAGATGCTCGACCCGCACCACGTGCAGCCCGGTACGGGCGGCGATCCTGGCCCGCGCGTTCCACATCGCCCGGTACCCCTCGGCGCCGATCAGCGGGATGTCCTCGGTGACGCACTCGGCGACCCGCATGTCGAGCCCGTGCACGGCCTCGTCGACGGCGTCCTTGGCCATCACCCGGTACGTCGTGTACTTGCCGCCCGCGACGACCACCAGGCCGGGCACCGGGTGCGCGACCGTGTGCTCGCGCGACAGCTTGCTGGTGGCGTCCGACTCGCCGGCCAGCAGCGGGCGCAGACCCGCGTAGACGCCCTGCACGTCGTCACGGGTCAGCGGGACCGCCAGCACCGAGTTGACGTGGTTGAGCAGGTAGTCGATGTCCGCGCTGGAGGCGGCCGGGTGGGCCTTGTCGAGGTCCCAGTCGGTGTCGGTGGTGCCGATGATCCAGTGCCGGCCCCAGGGGATGACGAACAGCACCGACTTCTCGGTGCGCAGGATCAGACCGGTCGTGGAGTGGATGCGGTCCTTCGGGACGACCAGGTGGATGCCCTTGGAGGCACGCACGTGGAACTGGCCGCGCTCGCCGACCATCGCCTGGGTGTCGTCGGTCCACACACCGGTCGCGTTGACGACCTGCTGGGCGCGGATCTCGTACTCCCCGCCGCCCTCCACGTCCTGCACCCGCGCCCCGACGACCCGCTCGCCCTCACGCAGGAACCCGGTCACGCGCGCCCGGTTGGCGGCCTTCGCGCCGTAGGACACCGCCGTGCGCACCAGGGTCGCCACGTAGCGGGCGTCGTCCATCTGCGCGTCGTAGTACTGGATCGCGCCGACCAGCGCGTCCTTGCGCAGCGCGGGTGCGACACGCAGGGCGTGACCGCGCGTCAGGTGGCGGTGGGCCGGCAGGCCCCGGCCGTGGCCGCGGGCCATGGACATCGTGTCGTAGAGCGCGACGCCCGAACCGGCGTACAGGCGCTCCCAGCCCTGGTGCTGGAGCGGGTAGAGGAACGGCACCGGCTTGACCAGGTGCGGTGCGAGGCGTTCCAGGAGCAGGCCACGTTCCTTCAGGGCCTCGCGGACCAGGGCGAAGTCGAGCATCTCCAGGTAGCGCAGGCCGCCGTGGACCAGCTTGCTGGACCTGCTGGAGGTGCCGGAGGCCCAGTCACGGGCCTCCACGATGCCGGTGTTCAGGCCCCGGGTCACCGCGTCCAGCGCGGTGCCCGCGCCGACCACTCCACCGCCCACCACCAGCACGTCCAGCTCGCGCTCGGCCATGGCCGCCAGGGACTCCGCACGCTGCTTCGGCCCCAGTGTCGCTGTCCTCACCGCTGCCTCCCGCTCTGCCGCCATCGGTCATCGCTCGTCGTCGGTCATCGGTCGCGCAGGCCGCACCCGGCAGGCGAAGCCCATGACCAGATTCTGACCGGGTTGCCCGGCTTCAGCCACCACTCACCCCCAGCCTGTGGACAACGGTCACCGAACCCGCGGAAGACACACGAACACAATCCCACATAACGGTCATATTTACTCCTAGTCTGACATTGCGCTTCGCTCATCCTGTCCACCGGGCTTGCGCACCTGTCCCGCTTCGGTTACTGGGAAGGACGGCCCACACGCCATGCCCGCAGATCTCGCCGTCATCGGACTCGGTCCCTACGGCCTGCCCCTGGCCCAGGCCGCCGTGGCCGCCGGCGTCCGCACGATCGGCTACGCCACCGGCCCCGAGGCCGGCTCACTCAGCCCGGCCGAGCTGCGCCGGATGCTCTCGGGGGGCTTCCGGACGGCCGAGGACCCGGCCGAGTTGGGGCGGGTACGGACGGCCGTGATCTGCGCGCCGACCCCACGCGGCGCCGACGGCGGGCTCGACCTCGGCCAGGTGGAGACCGCCGCCCGCACCCTGGCCGAGCGACTGCGCCCGCACACGACGGTGATCCTGGAGTCGCCGGTCCACCCGGGGACGACGGAGGACTTCCTGCGCCCCCTGCTGGAGAAGGGCTCGGGGCTGCGCGCGGGCCGCGACTTCCATCTCGCCTACTCCCCCAGCCGGGTGGACCCCGGCAACCGCGAGTTCACCCCGGCCAACACGCCGAAGGTCATCGGCGGTCTCACTCCCGCGTGCATGGAGTCGGCCGCCACGTTCTACGGGCGGCTCACCGACAAGGTGGTACGCGCGCGCGGCCCGCGCGAGGCCGAGACCGTGCACCTCCTGGAGACCAACTTCCGGCACGTCAACATCGCCCTGGTCAACGAGATGGCCGTCCTCTGCCACGACCTGGGCGTCGACCTGTGGGACGTCATCCGCTGCGCGGAGACCAAGCCGTTCGGCTTCCAGGCCTTCCGTCCCGGTCCCGGCGTCGGCGGCCACGGCGTCGCCCAGGACCTGTCCGGCCTCGCCGGCCGCGGCCTGCGCATGGTGGAACTGGCCCAGCAGGTCAACAACCGGATGCCCGGTTACGTCGTCCAGCGCGCCGCCGCCCTCCTCAACGAGCACGGCAAGTCGGCCCGCGGCGCGCGCGTGCTGCTGCTCGGCGTCACCTACAAGGCGGACCTCGCCGACCAGCAGGACACCCCCGCGCGGGAGATCGCGACCCGCCTCATGGAACTCGGCGCCTCCGTCAGCTACCACGACCCGCACATCGGATCCTGGAGCGTCCTGGACCGCCCGGTGCCCCGCGCGGACTCGCTCTACGAGGCGGCCGCCGACGCCGACCTGACGATCCTGGTCCAGCAGCACCGCACGTACGACCTCCAAGGTCTCTCCGTGAAGGCCCAGTTGCTGCTGGACACACGCGGGGCGACACCCACGGGGGTGGCCCACCGGCTCTGAGCGGGGCCGCACACCGAAAACCGCGAGGGCGTTGTCACAGGGTCCTGTTAGCCTCCCCCCACTCGTCGCACAGTTGTGCGCACGCCGCTTCGTCCCATCGCTTTCGAGTGGTCACACCAGGGGGGATTCCTGTCATGAGCCAGTCAGCTCCACCGCCGCCGCCGTCGCAGCCGCACCCGCACCCGCAGCCCCAGCAGCAGCCGCAGTCCCAGCAGCAGTCCCAGACACAGCCGCAGTCCCAGACACAGCCGCAGTCCCAGCAGCAGTCCCAGACACAGCCGCAGTCCCAGACACAGCCGCAGTCCCAGCCCGCCGACGGCAACCCGTTCGCCCAGCCCGGCGCCGTACCCCCGCCCTCCGCGCCGGCAGCGCCGCCCGTGCCGCCCCGGTCCAACCTGGCCGTCGGCCTGGTCGCCGCCGTCGTCGCGGCCGTCGCCGCCGCGGCGCTCTACGGCGTGATCATCGGCGTCACCAAGCACGAGATCGGGTGGGCGGCGGTGGGCGTCGGCTTCGTCATCGGCCTCGCGGCCGGCCGGCTCGGCGGCCGCAACCCGGTCCTCGCGATCTCCGCGACCGTGCTGGCGCTCGGCTCGGTCTACCTCGGCCAGCTCGTCGGCGAGGCGATGATCGGCGCCGACCAGCTGGGCGTGGGCTTCTCCGAGGTGTTCTTCCAGCACTTCGACGTCGTCCAGCAGGCCTGGAAGGCGGAAGCCGACCCGCTGACCTTCCTCTTCTTCGCGATCGCGGCCTGGGCGGCGTTCTCGGGAGCCCAGAAGGCGGCCCGCTGACCGGCGCACCCGGGCATGCGGGAGGGCCGGTCACCCACGCGGGATGACCGGCCCTCCGTGCGTCTGCCGTGCGGCCTACCGCTTGTGCTGCGAGTCCGCCACGGTCACCTCGACGCGCTGGAACTCCTTGAGCTCGCTGTAGCCGGTGGTGGCCATCGCGCGGCGCAGGGCGCCGAACAGGTTCATCGAACCGTCGGGGGTGTGGGACGGGCCGGTCAGGATCTCCTCGAGGGTGCCGACCGTGCCGAGGTCGACCTTCTTGCCACGCGGAAGCTCCTCGTTGACGGCCTCCATGCCCCAGTGGTGGCCCTTGCCCGGACCGTCGGTCGCACGGGCCAGCGGGGAGCCCATCATCACCGAGTCGGCACCGCAGGCGATCGCCTTGGGCAGGTCGCCGGACCAGCCGACACCGCCGTCCGCGATCACGTGCACGTAGCGGCCACCGGACTCGTCCATGTAGTCGCGGCGGGCCGCGGCGACGTCCGCGACCGCGGTCGCCATCGGGACCTGGATGCCGAGCACGTTGCGCGTGGTGTGCGCGGCACCGCCGCCGAAGCCGACGAGCACACCAGCGGCGCCCGTGCGCATCAGGTGCAGGGCCGCCGTGTAGGTGGCGCAGCCGCCGACGATCACCGGCACGTCGAGTTCGTAGATGAACTGCTTCAGGTTCAGCGGCTCGTGCGAGGACGAGACGTGCTCCGCGGAGACCGTCGTACCGCGGATGACGAAGATGTCCACGCCCGCGTCCACGACCGCCTTGGAGAACTGCGCGGTGCGCTGCGGGGAGAGCGCGGCCGCCGTGACCACGCCGGAGTCGCGCACCTCCTTGATGCGCGCGCCGATCAGCTCCTCCTTGATGGGGGCGGAGTAGATCTCCTGGAGGCGCCGGGTGGCGGTGTCGGCGTCCAGCCCCGTGATCTCGTCGAGCAGCGGCTGCGGGTCCTCGTGCCGGGTCCACAGGCCTTCGAGGTTGAGCACCCCGAGGCCGCCGAGCTCACCGATGCGGATCGCGGTGGCCGGGGAGACGACCGAGTCCATGGGGGCGGCCAGGAACGGGAGCTCGAAGCGGTAGGCGTCGATCTGCCAGGCGATCGAGACCTCCTTCGGGTCCCGCGTACGGCGGCTGGGGACGACGGCGATGTCGTCGAAGGCGTACGCCCGGCGGCCGCGCTTGCCGCGCCCGATCTCGATCTCAGTCACGTCTGTGGCCTTTCCCTCTGCGTTTCAGCGTCTTCCAGTATCGCCGACGGGCACGACAAGGGCGGCCCCGGTGTGTCCGGGACCGCCCTGGAAGCGAGCGTCACGCGCGCGTGCGCGTCACTTACGGCTGTAGTTCGGTGCCTCGACCGTCATCTGGATGTCGTGCGGGTGGCTCTCCTTGAGGCCCGCGGAGGTGATGCGGACGAAGCGGCCCTTGGTCTCCATCTCCTCGACGGTGGCCGCGCCCACGTAGCCCATGGTCTGGCGCAGACCGCCGACGAGCTGGTGCAGCACGTTGGCCAGCGGGCCGCGGTAGGGCACCTGGCCCTCGATGCCCTCGGGGACGAGCTTGTCGTCGGAGGAGACCTCGGCCTGGAAATAGCGGTCCTTCGAGTACGACCGGCCCTGGCCACGCGACTGCATGGCACCCAGCGAACCCATGCCGCGGTACGACTTGAACTGCTTGCCGTTGATGAAGAGCAGTTCGCCGGGCGACTCCTCGCAACCGGCCAGCAGGCTGCCGAGCATCACGGTGTCGGCACCGGCCGCGAGGGCCTTGCCGATGTCACCGGAGTACTGGAGGCCGCCGTCGCCGATCAGCGGGATGCCGGCCGGGCGGGCGGCGAGGGAGGCCTCGTAGATGGCCGTGACCTGCGGGACACCGATGCCGGCGACGACCCTGGTCGTACAGATGGAGCCGGGGCCCACGCCGACCTTGATGCCGTCGACACCGGCGTCGATGAGGGCCTGCGCGCCGTCCCGGGTGGCGACGTTGCCGCCGATCACGTCGACGTCCACGCTCGACTTGATCTTCGCCATCCAGCTGAGGGCGTTGCTGTTGTGGCCGTGCGAGGTGTCGACGACCAGGAAGTCCACCCCGGCCGCGGCGAGCGCCTGGGCCCGCTCCAGGGCCTCGGGGCTGGCGCCCACGGCGGCACCGACGAGGAGGCGGCCCTCGGCGTCCTTGGCGGCGTTCGGGTACTTCTCGGCCTTGACGAAGTCCTTGACGGTGATCAGGCCCTTGAGGATGCCCTCGTCGTCGACCAGCGGCAGCTTCTCGATCTTGTGCCTGCGCAGCAGCTCCATGGCCTCGACGCCGGAGGTGCCGACCTTGCCGGTGATCAGCGGCATCGGGGTCATGACCTCGCGCACCTGGCGGCTGCGGTCGGACTCGAAGGCCATGTCGCGGTTGGTGACGATGCCGAGCAGCTTGCCGGCCGGGTCGGTGACGGGCACACCGCTGATGCGGAACTTCGCGCACAGCGCGTCCGCCTCGGCGAGGGTCGCCTCCGGGTGCACCGTGATGGGGTCGGTGACCATGCCGGACTCGGACCGCTTGACCAGGTCGACCTGGTTGACCTGGTCCTCGACGGAGAGGTTGCGGTGCAGCACGCCGACGCCGCCGAGCCGGGCCATCGCGATCGCCATGCGGGACTCGGTCACCTTGTCCATCGCCGCGGAGAGCAGCGGGATGTTGACCCGGACGTTGCGTGAGATACGGGACGAGGTGTCGACCGCGTTGGGGAGCACCTCGGATGCACCCGGCAGCAGCAGCACGTCGTCGTAGGTCAGCCCGAGTGTCGCGAATTTGTCGGGCACTCCGTCGACGTTTGCAGTCATGACACCTTCCCCAAATGGCCTTGAACGGTGCGGATGTCCATGCTAACGGGAACCAGAGGCCCCAAATTCCACGGTACGACCCGGCTCCGGGCTTCGTATGTTCGTACGGAAACGGGCGGGGGGCTGTTCATCGTGGGTGGCTGTGACCCCGTTCGGCCGCCGCTGCCGACTGCTTCGGCCGCTGCCGCCCACCGTTCGGGCCGCTGCCGCCCACCGTTCCTGCCGCCGCTGCCCACCGTTCCTGCCGCCGCCGGTCGGTGTTCCGGCCGCTGCCGGTCACTGTTCGGCGAGCGCCCGCAGCCGGCTCAGCGCCCGGTGCTGGGCGACCCGGACCGCGCCCGGTGACATTCCCAACATCTGACCCGTCTCCTCCGCCGTGAGGCCCACGGCGATGCGCAGCAGCAACAGCTCGCGCTGGTTCTCGGGGAGGTTGGCGAGGAGTTTCTTGGCCCATTCGGCGTCACTGCTGAGCAGCGCGCGCTCCTCGGGGCCGAGGGAGTCGTCGGGCCGCTCGGGCATCTCGTCGGAGGGGACGGCCGTGGAGCCGGGGTGGCGCATCGCGGCCCGCTGGAGGTCGGCGACCTTGTGGGAGGCGATGGCGAAGACGAAGGCCTCGAAGGGGCGGCCGGTGTCGCGATAGCGGGGCAGGGCCAGCAGGACCGCCACGCAGACCTCCTGGGCGAGGTCCTCGACGAAGTGCCGGGCGTCCCCCGGCAGCCGGGACAGCCGGGTGCGGCAGTAGCGCAGCGCGAGGGGGTGGACATGGGCGAGCAGGTCGTGCGTGGCCTGCTCGTCCCCGTCTACGGCGCGGTGGACGAGGGCACCGATCGTCCCCATGGCAGTGACTGCCTCGTCCTCGCGCATCGGTCCATGGTGCCCTGCTGCCGTCGGCTGGGTGGCACCGCGTCCGTCGTTGTGCACCGAAGCGTTATGAGCAGGTGCGCCGGAACTCATCTCCTGCGCCCTCCCCTTCCGCTCGAACGACTCGTCCCCGAGAGACTCCACACCTCAAGGATGCGGCATCCGCGCCGAAACGAGCAGCGGCACTGCGCCGATCCGTCTTGCGGACCCCGCCCACCGTGCGGTAGGCGGGGGCGTCCGGCCGGTGCGCGGTCCGGCTGCGGCGCAGCTCACCGCCGTGTCATCGGACCAGTCCCCAGCGGAACCCGAGGGCCACCGCGTGGGCGCGGTCGGAGGCGCCGAGCTTCTTGAAAAGGCGCCGGGCGTGCGTCTTGACGGTGTCCTCGGAGAGGAACAGCTCGCGGCCGATCTCGGCGTTGGAGCGGCCGTGGCTCATGCCCTCCAGGACCTGGATCTCGCGCGCGGTGAGGGTGGGCGCGGCGCCCATCTCGGCCGAGCGCAGGCGCCGGGGCGCCAGTCGCCAGGTGGGGTCGGCGAGCGCCTGTGTGACGGTCGCGCGCAGTTCGGCGCGCGAGGCGTCCTTGTGCAGGTAGCCGCGGGCGCCGGCGGCGACGGCCAGGGCCACGCCGTCCAGGTCCTCGGCGACCGTGAGCATGATGATGCGCGCGCCGGGGTCGGCTGACAGCAGCCGGCGTACGGTCTCGACGCCCCCCAGTCCGGGCATGCGCACGTCCATCAGAATCAGGTCGGAGCGGTCGGCGCCCCAGCGGCGGAGGACTTCCTCGCCGTTGGCCGCCGTCGTCACGCGCTCGACGCCGGGCACGGTCGCGACCGCGCGGCGCAGCGCCTCTCGGGCAAGCGGGGAGTCGTCGCAGACGAGGACGGATGTCATGACCGCCCTCCGCAGCTGATGCGCGTCACCTTGAGCCTCCAGGCTGGTACGGAATCGTCACCTGTGCGGTCGAACGTCTCGGACGCCTGCCCGAGCGCTTGTTGCTTCAACCGCCACCGCACTCTCAACGACGGTCACTCGAAAGAGTTACGGGGCTGCATGCCGTCTTCGGCACTCTACGTGAGGGCGCGGACACGGTGCAGACATGGACGTCAGACCCTCAACTTTTCATCACAACCAATGCCCCATTTAGACCTTTTTCTTCCTGTTTCACAGTGTCTGGGGCTAGATTGCCAATGAGTCATATTTTCATCTCTCTAGACCGGAGATGTACGGTCGTTGGCACCGTATCCGCCCAGAACGGCTACAAGGGGTCACGTAATGGCAGATTTCTCCCGCCTTCCCGGACCGAACGCGGACCTGTGGGACTGGCAGCTCCTGGCCGCCTGCCGTGGGGTCGACAGCTCGCTCTTCTTCCATCCCGAGGGCGAGCGCGGGGCGGCTCGGAGTGCCCGTGAGAACTCGGCCAAGGAGGTCTGCATGAGGTGCCCGGTCCGCGCGGAGTGCGCGGCGCACGCGCTGGCGGTCCGTGAACCGTACGGCGTGTGGGGCGGCCTGACCGAGGACGAGCGCGAAGAGCTCATGGGGCGGGCGCGCAACAGGCTGGTGTCGGCGTCGACGACCAGCGGCGACTCCGCCTCCGACACATGAAAGAACGTTTCTTCAGTCTTTTGGCGATCCTTCTCCGACCACCGGGCACGCGCGCGTGCCCGGCAGACCGCGTGCCGCCCGCGGAACCACCGCCCACCGCGGCCACCCGCCAGAACCGCCGCCAGCACACGGCCTGCACCCGCCACACGGCCTGCACCCGCCAGAACCGCCGTTCCCACACGGCCACCGGCCGTCGGGACCGCCGACCGCACACGGCCGCCGGGCGTCAGGGGCGTCGGGCTGCCCGGCTCAGTTGTTCCAGCGTCGCCGCAACCGCCGGCACCTGCTCCAGGTCGGGCAGGGTGAGGGCGACGATCTCCCGCCGCACCGCCGGCTCCAGGGCCACCGTGCGCACGCCCCTCGGACGTACCGACTCGATCGCCAGCTGAGGCAGCGCGGCCACGCCCAGGCCCGCGCCCACCAGGCCGACCACGGCCGGGTAGTCGTCGGTGGCGAAGTCGATGCGGGGTGTGAAGCCCGCGCTCTCGCACGCCTGGACGAGCTGCCCCCGGCAGCGCGGGCAGCCCGCGATCCAGGGCTCGTCGGCCAGCTCCCCGAGGGCGACGGACTCGGCGTGGGCCAGCCGGTGCCGTTCGGGCACCAGGCCGACGAGGCGGTCCGCGAGCAGCGGCCGCACCACCAGGTCCGCCCACTCCTCGGCGCCGCCTGCGTCCGCCGCGCCCTCGTAGCGGAAGGCGAGCGCGATGTCGCAGTCGCCCGCGCGCAGCAGGTCCACGGAGTCCGGGGGCTCGGCCTCCTCCAGGGAGACGCGGGTGCCCGGATGGGCGGCGCGCAGGGCGGCGAGGGCGGTGGGGACCAGCGTGGAGCTGCCGCTCGGGAAGGAGACCAGCCGGACCCGGCCGGCCCGCAGCCCGGCGATCGCGGCGACCTCCTCCTCGGCGGCGGTGAGTCCGGCGAGGATCCCGGAGGCGTGCCGCACCAGCGCCTCACCGGCCTGGGTCAGGCGCATCTCGCGGCCGTTGCGCACCAGCAGCGGGGTGCCCACGGAGGCCTCCAGGGCCTTCATCTGCTGGCTGACGGCAGGCTGGGTGCAGCCCAGTTCCCGCCCCGCCGCCGAGAACGAACCGGTGGCGGCGACGGCGCGCAGGACGCGGAGATGACGTGCTTCGATCACCCTCAGATCATAAGGCGGACTTGGGTACGGCGTCCGTTAATGCGTCGGCGCTTTGGGGCGTGGTCCATTACGGTTCGGAGCATGCAGCTTCTCTCCGTGAACCTCGGCCGCCCGACCCCGTCCCCCCACACGGACCAGGTGGACGGCGTGACCGGCATCGACAAGCAGCCGGTGGACGGGCCGGTGCGGGTGGCGGCCCCCGGGCCGAAGGGCGTCGCGGGCAGCGGTCTGGCCGGGGACGCGGTGTGCGAGCTGCGCCATCACGGCGGTGACGACCAGGCGGTGTACGCGTTCGCGCGCGAGGACCTCGACGACTGGGAGAAGGAACTCGGCCGCACCCTGCGCAACGGCTCCTTCGGCGAGAACCTCACGACAAACGGGCTGAACGTGTCCGGCGCGCTGATCGGCGAGCGCTGGCGGATCGGTTCCGAGGTCGTACTGGAGGTCACCTCCGGGCGCATCCCGTGCCGCACTTTCCAGGGCCATCTGGGCGAACGGGGATGGGTGAAGAGGTTCACGCGGAAGGGTGCGACCGGTGCCTACCTCCGGGTGATCGAACCGGGCGAGATACGGACCGGCGACCCGATCGAGATCGTGCATCTGCCGGAGCACGGGGTGACGGCCGCGATGGAGTTCCGTGCCACCACCACCGAGCGGGAGCTGCTGCCGCGGCTGCTCGCGGCGGGCCCGGCCCTGCACCCGGAGGCGCTGGCGCAGGCGCGCAAGTACGTGGCGGCGCAGGGCGGCTGAGCGGCCGTCACGGCGGCCGCCTTCACCGGCGCTCCATCCTTCGGGAGAGCTGGTGCGCACAGCGGACCCGGGCAGTCCGGGTAACTACCCTTGGGCCATGACAACGGCTCTGATTACGGGATCGACCGCGGGGATCGGTGCCGCGTTCGCGCGGCGGCTGGCGGCGGACGGGCACAACCTCGTCCTGGTGGCGCGGGACACCAAACGGCTGCGCGAACAGGCGACCGAGCTGCACGACCGGCACGGCATCGAGGCGGAGGTGCTCACCGCCGACCTCGCCGAGGACGCCGGCATCGAGTCGGTCGCCGCCCGTCTCGGTGACCGCAGGAACCCCGTCGACCTGCTGATCAACAACGCGGGCTTCGGCAACAAGGGCCGCTATCTGGACGTCTCCATGGCCGACGAGCTGCGCATGCTCAAGGTGCACTGCGAGGCGGTGCTGCGGCTGACGTCGGCGGCGGCCGAGGCGATGCGGGAGCGCGGGCGCGGCGGTGTCGTGAACGTGGCGTCGGTGGCGGCGTTCGTGCCGCGCGGTACGTACGGCGCCTCGAAGGCGTGGGTCGTGCAGTTCACCCAGGGCGCGGCGCGCGATCTGGCGGGCAGCGGGGTGCGTCTGATGGCGCTGGCGCCCGGGTTCGTGCGGACCGAGTTCCACGAGCGGGCCGGGATGGGCACCGACAACATCCCCGGCTGGATGTGGCTGGACGCCGACAAACTGGTCGCGGCGGCCCTCGCCGACCTGGCCCGCGGCAAGTCGCTGTCGGTCCCGGATCCCCGCTACAAGGTGCTGACGGGCCTGGCGAAGATGGCCCCGCGCAATCTGGTGGGCGGCATCAGCTCGCGGACCGGACGCAAGTACGGGCCGCAGTAGGAGCGCCGGCCGGGCCGGTGGGAAAATGGGCGTGACGGTACCGGACCCAGGGGGGCCGGAGGCTGCGGTATGACGTTCATGCAGGTCATCGAGTGCAGGACCAGCCGGTTCGAGGAGCTGGACCGGCTGTTGGACCGATGGGTCGAGCAGACCAAGGGGAAACGGACGGCGACGCACGCGGTGGTCGGCATGGACCGCTCCGACGCGTCGCACGTCGTCGAGATCGTGGAGTTCCCGTCGTACGAGGAGGCGATGCGGAACTCACGGCTCCCGGAGACCGACGAGGTCTTCCACGAGATGCTGGCGCTCTGCGACCAGATGCCGAAGTTCACCGATCTGGACGTGGTGCGCGACGAGCGGATGTACGCCGACACCGCGCGGCGGTTCTTCGAGACGGTCGCCGCGTCCGGCCCGCTGGCCCCGCTGGACGGTCTGGTGGCCGAGGGCTACCACGGCCATGATCCGGCCGACGACCAGGACACCATCGGCATGGACGCGCTGCGGCGCGAGCTCGGGATGTGGCGGAACGCCTTCGACTTCACGTTCCTGGTCGAGGACCAGATCACCCAGGAGGACCGGGTGTGCAGCCGGTGGATCTGGACGGGGGTGCAGAAGGGCGAGTTCCTGGGACTGCCGAACGCGGGACGCCAGGTCAGCATGACCGGCACCACCGTGCACCGCTTCGACGACAGCGGGAAGATCGCCGAGGGCTGGTGGCAGTACGACCGGCTCGGGCTGATGGGCCGGCTCGGAGCACTGGACGCGCTGGAGAACTGAGACCACAGTGAAAGCCCGCGAGGGGCGAAGCCCCCGCTCCCGGCGGACGACCGGGGACGGGGGCTTCGTGCAGCGTCGGAACGGTGCTCAGTGGGCGTGGCCGTGGGAGTGGCCGGCCGCCGCGGGCTCCTCCTCTTCCTTCTTCTCGACGACCAGGGTCTCGGTCGTGAGGAGCAGGGAGGCGATGGAGGCGGCGTTCTCCAGGGCGGAGCGGGTGACCTTGACCGGGTCGATGACGCCGGCCTTGACCAGGTCGCCGTACTCGCCGGTGGCGGCGTTGAAGCCCTGGCCCTTCTCGAGCTCGGCGACCTTGGAGGTGATGACGTAACCCTCGAGGCCGGCGTTCTCGGCGATCCAGCGCAGCGGCTCGACGACGGCGCGGCGGACGACGGCCACACCGGTCGCCTCGTCGCCGGTCTTGCCGAGGCCGTCCTCCAGCACCTTCGCGGCGTGGACGAGCGCGGAGCCACCACCGGAGACGATGCCCTCCTCGACCGCGGCGCGGGTCGCGGAGATGGCGTCCTCCAGACGGTGCTTCTTCTCCTTCAGCTCCACCTCGGTGGCGGCGCCGACCTTGATCACGCACACGCCGCCGGCCAGCTTCGCGAGGCGCTCCTGGAGCTTCTCGCGGTCCCAGTCGGAGTCGGTGTTCTCGATCTCGGCCTTGATCTGGGCGACGCGGCCGGTGACGTCCGCGGAGTTGCCGGCACCGTCGACGACCGTGGTGTCGTCCTTGGTGACGGTGACGCGGCGGGCGGAGCCGAGCACGTCCAGGCCGACCTGGTCGAGCTTGAGGCCGACCTCCTCGGAGATGACCGTGGCGCCGGTGAGGATCGCCAGGTCCTGGAGCATCGCCTTGCGGCGGTCACCGAAGCCGGGGGCCTTGACCGCGACCGCGTTGAAGGTGCCGCGGATCTTGTTCACCACGAGGGTGGACAGGGCCTCGCCGTCCACGTCCTCGGCGATGATCAGCAGCGGCTTCGAGGCGTTGCCCTGGATGATCTTCTCCAGCAGCGGCAGCAGGTCCGCGATGGAGGAGATCTTGCCCTGGTTGATGAGGATGTAGGGGTCCTCCAGGACCGCCTCCATGCGCTCCTGGTCCGTCACGAAGTACGGCGACAGGTAGCCCTTGTCGAAGGCCATGCCCTCGGTGAAGTCCAGCTCCAGACCGAAGGTGTTGGACTCCTCGACGGTGATGACACCGTCCTTGCCGACCTTGTCCATCGCCTCGGCGATGAGCTCGCCGACCTGCTGGTCCTGGGCGGACAGCGCGGCGACGGCGGCGATGTCGGACTTCTCGTCGATCGGGCGGGCCGTCGCGAGCAGGTCCTCGGAGATGGCGGCGACGGCGGCGTCGATGCCCTTCTTCAGGGCGGCCGGGGAGGCACCCGCGGCGACGTTCTTCAGGCCCTCGCGGACCAGCGCCTGGGCGAGCACGGTGGCGGTGGTCGTACCGTCACCCGCGATGTCGTTGGTCTTGGTCGCCACCTCCTTCACCAGCTGCGCGCCGAGGTTCTCGTACGGGTCCTCGATCTCGACCTCGCGGGCGATCGTGACACCGTCGTTGGTGATGGTGGGAGCGCCGAACTTCTTGTCGATGACGACGTTGCGGCCCTTGGGGCCGATCGTCACCTTCACCGTGTCGGCAAGCTTGTTGACGCCGCGCTCAAGGGCGCGACGGGCGTCCTCGTCGAACTTCAGGATCTTCGCCATGGGAGCGGTTCAGCCCTCTCGGAAAGCTTGAAAGAAACGAACTGCGCCCCCGGCGCCCGGCTACACAGAGTCGCGGGGCCAGGGGCGCAGTCCACTAGAACTGGGTGAATTACTTCTCGATGATCGCGAGCACGTCGCGAGCCGAGAGGACGAGGTACTCGTCGCCGTTGTACTTCACCTCGGTGCCGCCGTACTTGCTGTAGAGCACGACGTCGCCGACCTTGACGTCGAGCGGCAGGCGCTCGCCGTTCTCGAAACGGCCCGGGCCCACAGCGAGGACGGCGCCCTCCTGGGGCTTCTCCTTCGCGGTGTCCGGGATGACCAGGCCGGAGGCCGTGGTCTGCTCGGCGTCGAGCGGCTGGACCACGATGCGGTCCTCAAGCGGCTTGATGGCAACCTTGGAGCTGGCGGTCGTCACGATCCGACCTCCCCCTTCGGAGATCTCACGGGGTTAACTGTCTGAGGTGGCGACCAGGTGGATCCGTCGTCGCGGGTGCCGGACCTGCCCGTCGCGTTGTTGGCACTCTCATCTGCCGAGTGCCAGAGCCGAGACTATGACCGCGATTAGCACTCGGTCAAGCGGAGTGCCAATTACGTGCGGCGCGGCGCGCGAAATGACCGTCGGGCCCGCTCAGAGATAGTCCTCCAGCCGCCCCACCGTCAGGCCGCTCGCCTGGACCCGGCGCAGCAGCCGGGCCGTGCGCTCCCTCAGGGCCGGCCCCATGGCCTCGTCGGGGCCCACCAGGATGATGTCGCCGGGCCGGAGCTGCTTGTCCCGCCCCCGGTAGGTGATGCCGTCCGGGGTCATGGCCGCCCGCCACAGCACCACCACCGTGACCCCGCAGTCGGCCGCGGCCCGCAGGGTGGTGGTGTCGTAGGTGCCGTAGGGCGGCCGGAAGAGGCGGGGGCGGATGCCGAAGCGGGACTTCAGCTTCTCCTGCTGGCCGCAGATCTCGGCACGCTGGCCGGCGTAGGGCAGGCCGGGCATGGCGGGGTGGTCGAGGGTGTGGTTCTGCACGCTGGCGCCGACCGACTGGAGGCGGGCGAAGTGGCCGTAGCCGGGGCCGACCACGCTGTCCGTGAGGAACAGGCTGACCGGGAGGCGCAGTTCGCGGACCATGTCCACGAAACGGGGGTCCTTCTCGGCTCCGTCGTCGTAGGTGAGGAACACCACCCGGTCGGCGGTGGCGACGCGGTCGACGACCGGAGGCAGGGCCGCCCGGAGGGCGAGCGGGCGGGACGGGGGGTGCGGCGGGTGCGGGGGCGGGGACAGCGGGGCGCTCAGGCCCCAGCGACGGTACGACTGGGGCCCTGCCGGACCGTGCGGCCGTACCCGGTCGGCCGCCTTCATGCCGAGCCGTTCGATGGGGTCGACGGAGGGGGCGCAGGCCGACAGGAGGAGGGCGGCGGTCAGCAGCGCGGCCGTCGCCCCCGGTCGGCTCACAGGTAGTCCTCCAGGCGCGCCACCGCGTAGCCGTCACGGGTGACCTTGTTCAGGAAGCGCCGCATGTCGTCGACCATGGTGCCGTCCCAGTCGTCCCGGCCCCGGAAGTGGGTGAGCACGATGTCGCCGGGGTGCAGGCTGCGGTCCCAGTCGCGGTACTCCCAGTGGTCGACGAACACCTCCTCGTCCCAGATCGGCGCGTACTTGATGCCGCAGGCCTTGGCGGCGCGCAGGGTGTCGCCGTTGTAGTTGCCGTACGGCGGGCGGAAGACCGTCGGCGCCCGGCCGAACTGCTTCTCCATGATCGACTGCATGCCGCAGATCTCGTGCTTCTGCTCCTCGTAGGACAGGCCCGGCAGGTAGGGGTGGGTCAGGGTGTGGTTGTTGAGGGTGTGGCCCTCGGCCTGCATCCTGCGGAAGAAGCCGTAGTCGTCCTTGACCAGGTAGTTGCTGAGGAACGCCGAGTAGGGGATCTTCAGCTCGCTCATCATCCGCAGGAAGGCCGGGTCCTTGTTCGCGCCGTCGTCGATGGTGAGGAAGACGACCTTCTGCCGGGTCGGGATCGTGGTGAAGACCGGCGGCAGGTCGTCCTCCACCTGTCCGTCGACCTCGAACCCGTCGCGAGCGGTGATCCGCGGTCTGTGCTTCGGCGGGGCCGGGGGCCGCAGCGGGACCGCGTCAAGACCCCAGCGCCGGGCGGCGGCGACCAGGGCGGCGTGGGAGTCGGGGGCGGGGGCCGCCGCCCGGTGGGCCTGCTGGCCGGCGGCGGGGCGGACATCGGGCCCCTCCTGCGGTCCGGCGCAGCCGCACACGACGGCACCGGCGGAGAGGGCGAGGACCGAGAGCAGCACTCCGCTCCTTCGTACTCCGCCCCTCTTGGACCTGTTTTTGTCATTTTGTACGACTGCTCGCATGGCGTCGGATCTTTCCAGGCCCCCGCCCGGAACCGGGGCAGACACCTCCGTCCGAGGCGAACCATCCACCGACTGGCCGACAATGACCCGGTGAACGACCTCCTCTCCCCCCTTCTCACCCCCGAGGGCCGCGCCCTCCTCGACGAGGTGCGCGGCACCGCGCCCGCCGACGAACTCGCGGTGGCCACCCGGCTGCGCCGCGGACACCCCGCCGAGCTGGTGTCGGCGGCGCTGGCCCAGGCCCGGCTGCGGCAGCGGGCGGCGGCGAAGTTCGGGGACGCGGACGCGGAACGCATGTTCTTCACCCCGAACGGGGTCGAGCAGTCGACGCGGGCGAGCGTCGCCGCCCACCGGGCCCGGCGGCTGACGGCGCTCGGGGTGACCTCGGTCGCCGACCTGTGCTGCGGGATCGGGGGTGACGCGATCGCCCTCGCGCGGGCCGGGATCCGGGTGCTCGCCGTGGACCGGGACCCGCTGACGGCGGCCGCCGCCCGCGCCAACGCCGACGCGCTCGGGCTCGCCGGCCTGATCGAGGTCCGGGAGGCCGACGTCACGGAGGTGGACACGGCCGGCCACGACGCCGTGTTCGTCGACCCGGCCCGCCGCGGCGGCCGCGGCCGCATCTTCGACCCGGAGGCGTACTCACCGCCCCTGTCCTGGGCGGTCGCGGCGGCCTCGGCCGCACGGGTGGCGGCCCTGAAGATCGCCCCCGGCATCCCGCACGAGGCGGTCCCGGCGGACGCCGAGGCGGAGTGGATCTCGGACGCGGGCGACGTCAAGGAGGCGGTCCTGTGGTTCGGGACCGAGCCGGGCGCGGTGCGCGCCACCCTGCTGCCCGGCCCCCGCACCCTGCTCGGCAGAGGGCTGCCCGACCCGCGGGTGCGCCCGGTCGGCCGCTACCTGTACGAGCCGGACGGCGCCGTCATCCGCGCCCACCTGGTTGCCGAGGTGGCCGAGGAGCTGGACGGCGGCCTGGTCGACCCGACGATCGCGTACATCACCGCCGACGGACTCCGGCACACGGACTACGCGACGCCCTACGAGATCACCGACGAGCTGCCCTTCAACGTCAAGAAGCTGAAGGCCCTGCTGCGGGAGCGCGGGGTCGGGAACCTGACCGTGAAGAAGCGCGGGTCGGCCGTGGAGCCGGAGGAACTGCGCCGGAAGGCCCTGCCGAAGCCGCAGGGGCGGAACGCGGCGACCGTGTTCCTGACCCGCGTGGCGGGGGCGCCGACCATGCTGCTGGGCCGGCCGGGCCGGCCCTGAGCGGGGCGCCGCGATGTGCCGTGAAGTGGCGTGAAGTGGCGTGATTGGTCTGATGTCGCGTGATGTGGCGTGAAGTGGCGTGAAGTGGCGTCGAGCGTCCGCCGCGCCGTCATGGCTGGTCGCGCGGTTCCCCGCGCCCCTGAAGGGCGCTCGCCGGGGCCCCTGCTTTCAGAGCCCTCGTGCCCGTCGCAGCAGCAGGACGCGTTCGCGTTCGTTGCGGGCCAGTCCGGCGGCTCGTTCGAACTCGGTACGGGCCTCCGCCGTACGGCCCAGGCGGTTCAGCAGGTCGCCGCGCACGCTCGGCAGCAGGTGGTAGTCGCGGAGCGCGGGTTCGGCCGCCAGCGCGTCCACGATCACGAGGGCCGGCTCCGGGCCCTGGGCCATGGACACGGCCACCGCCCGGTTCAGCTCGACGACCGGGGACGGCGAGCGGGCCGCGAGCAGCCGGTACAGGGTGGCGATGGCCGGCCAGTCGGTCTCCTCGTAGGTGTACGCGTGCGCGTGGCAGGCCGCGATGGCCGCCTGGAGGGCGTACGGCCCGGGAGCACCCGTCGTCGTGGCGTCCGCGCGGGCCAGGGCCCTGATGCCGCGCGCGATGAGCATGCGGTTCCAGCGGCGGCGGTTCTGGTCCCTGAGCAGGACCGGCTCACCGTCGGGACCGGTGCGGGCGGCGGCCCGGGAGGACTGGAACTCCAGGAGCGCGGTGAGGGCGTGCACCTCCGGCTCCTTCGGCATCAGCGCGGACAGCACACGGGCCAGCCGCAGCGCGTCCTCGCACAGCGACGGGCGCAGCCAGTCGTCGCCCGCGGTGGCCGCGTACCCCTCGTTGTAGATCAGGTAGATGACGTCCAGGACCGAGCCGAGCCGGGCCTCGCGGTCGGGTCCGTACGGCACCTCGAAGGCGATGTCCTTCGTCGCGAGGGTGCGCTTCGCGCGGACGATCCGCTGGGCGACCGTCGGCTCCGGGACGAGGAAGGCGCGGGCGATCTCGGCCGTGCTCAGGCCGCCGAGCAGGCGCAGCGTGAGCGCCGTGCGGGCCTCCGGCGACAGCACCGGATGGCAGGTGGTGAAGACCAGGCGGAGCAGGTCGTCGTCGATGTCGTCCGGGTCGGCGATCTCCTCGGGCGGGACGGCCGTCTCCGTGCTGCGGCCGATCTCCGCGAGCTTGCGGGCGTAGTTCTCCCGGCGCCGGACCAGGTCGACGGCGCGGTGCCGGGCGGTGGCCATGAGCCAGGCGCCCGGGTTGTCCGGCACCCCGTCCCGGGGCCACTGCTCCAGGGCGGCGACCAGCGCGTCCTGGGCCAGTTCCTCCGCGATGCCGACGTCCCGGACGACCCGGGCGACGCCGGCGATCACGCGGGGCGACTCCAGGCGGAAGACGGTCTCGATGGCGTGGCGGGCGTCGGCCTCTGCGGGGGGCTGTGTGCTCACAGCCCCCCATGCAACACCCACCGTCGGCCGTACGCCAGGAAGGTCGGGAAGGTCAGCCCTCGGCGATCTCCCGCACCTCGCAGGTCACCGTCCAGAACTCCTCGTGGACCTTCAGGAACCGCTTGGTCCACTCCAGGGCCTCGGCCTTGTCCTTGCACTGCATGATGGCGTAGCCGCCGACGACCTCCTTGGACTCGGTGAACGGCCCGTCGGTGACCGAGATCTGCCCGCCCTCCCAGTGCACGCGGGTGCCGGCGGCGGACGGCGTCAGACCGGCGGTGTCCAGCATCACGCCCGCCTTGGTGATCTCCTCGATCAGCTCGCCCATCCGCTGCATCAGCTCCTCGCTGGGGCCCTCGGCGGGGGCGGAGTTCTCGTCGATCCGCACGAGCGACAGGTAACGGGGCATGGTGACTCCTCGGGTTCCCGCGGGGTCTCTCCCCGCATCTCACCCTTGCGTCGAACGGGGAACGCCGGGTTCGACACGCCCGCCGAGATTCCCCGAAGTTTTTTTCCGGCGCCCGCGGCCGGGACGGCAGCGGGCGACAGCTGAGGTGGGCAGCGGGGGGGGCAGCGGGCGGCAGCGGGCGGCAGGGTGGCTACCGCAGCGACTCCCACAGCTCGCTCGCCGCCGGTTCCTTCGCGACCACCCGGTTGGGATCGGAGGGTGCGGTCACCACGGGCATCATCACCGTTCTGGCGCTGTCGGAGGTCAGCCCCTTCAGGCTCTGCCCGAGGCGCATCAGCTCGCTCAGCGAGTCCAGGCCGGTGTCGGTGGTGAGGGACGAGGTGACCGCGTCGGCGACCTCGTAGAGCCTGGCCGGGTCGGTGAGGAGGTTGATGGCGGCGATCCGGTCCAGCAGGGCTTTGACCAGTTTCTGCTGGAGGCCTATCCGCCCGAGGTCGCTGCCGTCGCCTATGCCGTGCCGGGTGCGGGCGAGCGCGAGGGCCTGCGTGCCGTCCAGGTGGTGGGTGCCCTTCTTCAGGTGCAGATGGCTGTCGTCGTCGTCGATGTCCTGGCCGGTCGTGACGGTCACGCCGCCGAGCGCGTCCACCAGCTTCGCGAAGCCCGAGAAGTCGATCTCCAGGTAGTGGTCCATCCGTACGCCGGTGATCGACTCGACCGTCTTCACCGCGCACACCGCCCCGCCCACCGAGTAGGCGCTGTTGAACATCGAGTTGTAGGCGACCGCCGTCGAACCACCGGAGGACAGTGGGCACGAGGGGCGGGTGACCAGGGTGTCGCGCGGGATGCTGACCACGGTCGCCGAGGTCCGGCCCGCGTCGATGTGCACCACCATCGCCGTGTCGGAACGGGCGCCCGAACTGCTGCCCCCGCCGAGCTTCTCGTTCTCCTTGCCGCTGCGCGAGTCCGAGCCCAGCACCAGGATGTTCACGGACCCGGTGGGCAGCGGGGACGCGGAGGCGGACGCGGCGGCCGTCGGTGTCGAGACCGCCTTCGCCGGCCGGTCGTCCCCGAGCGCGCTGTTGATGTCGACGCTCTTGATGTTGTCGTTGAGGTGCACATAGGCCCACCCCGCGGCCGCGACGCCGAGCGTCACGACCCCCGCCAGGGTGAGGCCGACGATCTTCAGCACGCGCGACCGCCGGCCCACCCGTCTGCCCGCTTCGTCTTGCTCCTCGTGTCCCGTCACGGGCAGGAACGTAAGTCCGAATTATTAGGGGAGTGTTAGTGGAAGCGCGGTGAAGGGGATTTCTTCGGAAAATCTCACGCTTCTCAGTCCCTGCTTACCCAAGGGTCACCGTGGGCACGGGATTGCTCCCGGTCCAGGACGCGTTGAACCCGAAGGTCACCGAACTCCCGTCCGCGACCGTGCCGTTGTACGAGGCGTTCGCGCAGGACACGGACGCGCCCGACTGGGTGCAGGTGGCGTTCCAGGCCTGGGTGATCTGCTGTCCGGCGCCGTACGTCCAGTTCACCTTCCACGACGTCAGCGAGGCCCCGGAGCACGAGATCGTCACCTGCCCGGTGAACCCGGTGTTCCACTGGCTGCTCACGGCGTAGGCGGCGGTGCAGGCGCCGGTCGGCGGTGTCGTCGTGGTCCCGCCGAGCGCCTCCGCGATGCCGTGGTACGCGGGTTTCGGCGCGTAGTTCGCGTCGTACGGCGTCGCCGCCCCGTACCCCGGGAAGGTGCTGTCCACCCAGGAGTCGGAGTCGGTGAAGCCCCACACGGTGACGTTGACGCACCGGCTCACCGCGACGCACGCGGCCACCACCGACTTGAAGTCGGCCTTCTGCTGGGCGAGTTTCGTGCTGTCGGACGGCAGCGCCATCCGGACGTCCAGCTCGGTGATCGCCACGTCGACACCCAGGTCGGCGAAGCGCTGGATGTTCTGCTGGAGGGTGGCCGGGACCTGGCCGAGGATCAGGTGGGCCTGGAGACCCACCCCGTCGATCGGGACGCCCGCCGCCTTCAGGGACTTCACCAGGTTGTACAGGGCGGTGCTCTTCGCGTTGACGCCCTCGACGTTGTAGTCGTTGATGTACAGCTTGGCGGCCGGGTCCGCCGCGTGTGCCCAGGTCAGGGCGTTGGCGATGTAGTCGGAGCCGAGGCCGTTGTACCAGATCGTCGACCGGTAGCTGCCGTCCTCGTTGAAGGGCTCGTTGACGACGTCCCAGGCGGCGATCTCGCCCTTGTAGCGGCCGACCTCGGTGCTGATGTGGTTCTGGAGCAGGCTGCCGAGCTGGGCCGAGGTCCAGGTGCCGTTGGTCAGCCAGCCGGGGTTCTGGCTGTGCCAGACCAGGGTGTGGCCGCGCACCTGCTGGTCGTGGGCCTGGGCGAAGGCGACGATCTGGTCGGCCTCGGTCCAGTTGAAGGTGCCCTGGGTGGGCTCGACCGTCCCCCATTTCATGGCGTTGCCGGGGGTCAGCGAGCTGAACTGGCCGCCGGCGAGGTCGCCGTACGTCCCGGTGAGCTTGGAGCCGGTCACCGCGGTGCCGATCACCTTGCCCTGCGCCGCGGCGAGGTCGCGCAGCGGGGTGTCGGCGGCGTGCGCCGTGGGAGCCGTGAAGAGCAGTGCCACACCGGTGAACAGTGCGGCGAGGGGTAAGCCGAGTCTCAGAGATCTCATCGCGGGTGCCTCCGAAAGTTTCGGTCGTGCAACCGATTGGCTTCGGAGGAGTGTGGGCGCGGCCGCACCACCCGTCAATACGTCAACTTCTGGCCAAGCCCGCCTCGCCCTGCGCCCGCGTCACCCCGTCGCGGGGGCCGCCGTGCTGGACCGCACCACCAGACTCGTGGCCAGCTCCACCCGGGTCGCCGTGGTGGCCTCCTCCACGCGCCCCATCTCCAGCACCAGCCGCGCCGCCGCCTCGGCCATCTCGGTCAGCGGCTGCCGTACGGTCGTCAGCGGCGGCCCCACCCAGCGGGCCACCGGCAGGTCGTCGAACCCGACGATGCTCACGTCCTCCGGGATGCGCAGCCCCAGCTCGCGCGCGGCCTCGTACAGCCCGAGGGCCTGGAGGTCGTTGCCGGTGAAGACCGCGGTGGGCCGGTCGGGCATGCGCAGCAGCTCCAGGCCGAGCCGGTAGCCGGCGTCGTGGTGGAAGTCGCCGGCCTTGATCAGCCCCTGGTCGACGGGGAGCCCGGCGGTCTCCAGCGCGGCCCGGTAGCCGTCCACGCGGGCCCGGCTGCACATCATCCGGGACGGTCCGCTGATGGCGCCGATGCGCCGGTGCCCCAGCTCGACGAGGTGCCGGGTGGCGGCCAGGCCGCCCTGCCAGTTGGTGGCGCCGATGGACGGCACGTCCGGGCCGGGGTCCCCCGCCGGGTCCATCACCACGAACGGGATCGACCTGCTCAGCAGCAGCGCCCGCTGCGACTCGTCGAGCCCCGACAGCACCAGCACCACGCCGTGCGGCCGACGCGCCGCCACCTGGTCCGCCCAGGTCCGCCCGGGGGTCAGCCGCCCCGCGGACTCGGAGAGGACGACACTCAGACCCGCGTCCCGGGCCACGTTCTCCACCCCTCGGATGACCTCCATCGCCCAGGCGCTCTCCAGTTCGTGGAAGACCAGGTCGATCAGCGGGGAACGGGAGGCCTCGGCGCGGCGCCGCCGGTAGCCGTAGGCCCGCAGCAGTTCCTCGACGCGGGTGCGGGTGGCCGGGGCGACGTCGGCACGTCCATTGAGGACCTTCGAAACAGTCGGAGCGGACACGCCTGCCTCACGGGCGATTTCGGCGAGCGTCGCCGTCTGCGTTTCTGCGGGCTTCGAAGGCGTCATGCCCGCGATCGTATCCCTGCGCTCCCCCTTGACGAAGACCTGCGCACGCCATAGGTTCCCGGAACATTCGGTGTGTGGTACGAAACATTCGCAGCGTTCGCAGCAGAACCCGCAGAAAGCGAAGACGGGAGTTTCATGACCACCGCTCCTTGGCGAGACCCCGCACTGCCCGTCGCCACCCGCGTCGACGACCTGCTCTCCCGGATGACCCTGGAGGAGAAGACCGCCCAGCTCTACGGCGTGTGGGTGGGCGCAGCCTCGGACGGCGACGGAGTCGCCCCGCTGCAACGCGAGATGACCGCCGACTACGACTGGAACGAGCTGATCACCCTCGGCCTCGGCCAGCTGACCCGTTCCTTCGGCACCGCCCCGGTGGCCCCGGCGCTGGGCGCGCGCGCACTGGCCCGCGCCCAGCGCCGGATCACCGCCGCGGGCCGCTTCGGCATCCCGGCGATCGCCCACGAGGAGTGCCTGGCCGGGTTCACGGCCTGGCAGGCGACGGCCTATCCGGTCCCGCTCGCCTGGGGCGCCGCCTTCGATCCGCCGCTGGTCGAGGAGCTGGGCCGGCGCATCGGCGAGGACCTCCGCTCGGTCGGCGTCCACCAGGGCCTGGCCCCCGTCCTGGACGTGGTCCGCGATCCGCGCTGGGGGCGGGTCGAGGAGACCATCGGCGAGGACCCGTACCTCGTGGGCACCATCGGCACCGCCTACGTCCGGGGCCTGGAGTCGGCCGGGATCGTCGCCACCCTCAAGCACTTCGCCGGTTACGCCTCCTCCGCGGGCGCCCGCAACCTGGCCCCGGTCCGCGCCGGTGTCCGGGAGTTCGCGGACATCACCCTGCCCCCGTTCGAGATGGCGCTGCGGGAGGGCGGGGCCCGCTCGGTGATGGCCGCGTACAACGACACCGACGGCGTCCCGGCCTCCGCCGACCCGCGGCTGCTGACCGACCTCCTGCGCACCGACTGGGAGTTCGAGGGCACGGTGGTCGCCGACTACTTCGGCATCGGCTTCCTCCAGACCCTGCACCGGGTGGCGGGCACGGAGGCGGAGGCGGCGCACCTGGCGCTCGCCGCGGGCATCGACGTGGAGCTGCCCACCCTGAAGTGCTACGGCCGCCCGCTGGTGGCGGCCGTGGCGGAAGGCACCGTCCCGGAGGCGCTGGTCGACCGGGCGGCGCGCCGGGTGCTGCGGCAGAAGTGCGAGCTGGGCCTGCTGGACGAGGACTGGGAGCCTCCGCGGGAAGGTCCGGTCGACCTCGACTCGGCGGACAACCGCGCCCTGGCCCGCCGGCTGGCCGAGGAGTCCGTGGTCCTCCTGGACAACCCGGACGGTGTCCTCCCCCTGCCCTCCGACACCCGGATCGCCGTGGTGGGCCCCCGGGCCGCCGACGCCCTGGCCATGCTCGGCTGCTACTCCTTCCCGTCGCACGTGCTGACCCACCACCCCGAGGTGGACCCGGGCATCTCCATCCCCACCGTCCTGGAGTCCCTGCGCTCCGAACTCCCGGACGCGAAGGTGACGTTCGCCGAGGGCTGCGACGTCTCGGACCCGGACACCTCGGGTTTCGAGGAGGCGGTGGCCCGGGCCGCGGAGGCGGACGTGTGCGTGGCGGTCCTGGGCGACCGGGCAGGCCTGTTCGGGCGGGGCACGTCGGGCGAGGGCTGCGACGTCACGGACCTCGCGCTGCCCGGCGTCCAGGCCGACCTGCTGGACACGCTGCTCACGACGGGCGTGCCGGTGGTCCTGGTCCTGCTCACCGGGCGCCCGTACGCACTGGGCCGCTGGCACGGCCGGCTGGGCGCGGTGGTGCAGGCGTTCTTCCCCGGGGAGGAGGGCGGTCCGGCGGTCGCGGGCCTGCTGTCGGGGCGCGTCAACCCGTCGGGGCGGCTGCCGGTGAGCGTCCCGCGGGTGCCCGGCGGCCAGCCCTGGACCTACCTCCAGCCCCCGCTGGGCCTGGCGGGCGAGGTCAGCAACCTGGACCCGACCCCGCTGTACCCGTTCGGCCACGGCCGCTCGTACACGGACTTCTTGTGGGAGCCGGTGTCCCCGGGGGCGGCCGAGATCGCCACGGACGGCTCCCACGACGTGACGGTCACGGTCCGCAACACGGGCGAGCGGGCGGGCGCGGAGGTCGTGCAGCTGTACCTGCACGACCCGGTGGCGTCGGTGACCCGCCCGGACGTCCGGCTGATCGGCTACCAGCGGGTGGAGCTGGCTCCGGGCGAATCGAGAAGGGTGACCTTCCGCTTCCACGCGGACCTGTCGGCGTTCACGGACCGGGACGGGGCACGGGTGGTGGAGCCGGGGGCGCTGGAACTGCGGGTGGCGGCGTCGAGCGCGGAGACACGGGCCACGGTGCGGCTGCGACTGACGGGCCCGGTACGGCGCCCGGGCCCGGACCGGGTGCTGCGGTGCGAGACGAAGGTGGAGTGACCGCACCCCACCGCCGACCGCACCCCACCGGTGACGGCGCCCCACCGGCGACCGCACCCCGCCGGCGACGGCGCCCCACCGCCGACCACACCCCACCGCCGACCGCACCCCGCCGGTCACGGTTCCCTTCCGACGACCGGCCCGCCGTCAGTCTCCCTGGTCGACCGGCTCGAAGCGCCAGCGGTGGGCCGGGCGGGCCAGTAGGCCGTCCGGCGGGTCCGGGAGTTCGGGGAGGTCCGGTTCGTGGTACGGCGCCTCCCACCACGTGATCACCAGGACCCGGTCCTGCGGGGCACGGAAGGTCTCCCGGCGCAGCGGCTCCCGCGCGAGCCGCTGCGCCCGCGCCCACGTGAGGAGTTCGGCACCCCGGCCCTCGGCCGCCCGCGCCTCCCACATCAGCGCGACGCTCACGAGTAGAGGTTCTCCTTGCTGACCTCGTGCACGTGGTCGTGGTTGCCGGGGACGTGCGGGTCCGTCACCGGCAGGGAGCTGTCCGCGGAGAGGTCCCAGCTCGACGCGGCCCGGTTGCGGGCGACCATCTCGGCGCCGAGGGCGGCCACCATCGCGCCGTTGTCCGTGCACAGCTTCGGACGCGGCACCCGCAGCCGGATGCCCGCGGCCTCGCAGCGCTCCTGCGCCAGCGCGCGCAGCCGGGAGTTGGCGGCGACACCGCCGCCGATCATCAGGTGGTCGACGCCCTCGTCCCGGCAGGCGCGCACGGCCTTGCGGGTCAGGACGTCCACGACCGCCTCCTGGAAGGACGCGGACACGTCACGGACGGGGACCTCCTCGCCCGCCGCCCGCTTGGCCTCGATCCAGCGGGCCACCGCCGTCTTGAGGCCGGAGAAGGAGAAGTCGTAGGCCGGGTCGCGGGGTCCGGTGAGGCCGCGCGGGAAGGCGATCGCCTCCGGGTCGCCCTCCTTCGCGTAGCGGTCGATGACCGGGCCCCCGGGGAAGCCCAGGTTCAGCACCCGGGCGATCTTGTCGAAGGCCTCGCCGGCCGCGTCGTCGATGGTCGCGCCGAGCGGTCGTACGTCCGAGGTGATGTCCGAGGACAGCAGCAGGGACGAGTGGCCGCCGGACACCAGCAGGGCCATCGTCGGCTCCGGGAGGGGGCCGTGCTCCAGCTGGTCGACGCAGATGTGGGAGGCGAGGTGGTTCACTCCGTACAGCGGCTTGCCGAGCGCGTACGCGTACGCCTTCGCCGCCGAGACGCCGACCAGCAGCGCGCCGGCCAGGCCGGGGCCGGCCGTGACCGCGATGCCGTCCAGGTCCCGGGCGCTCACCCCGGCGTCCTTCAGGGCGCGCTCGATGGTCGGGACCATCGCCTCCAGGTGCGCCCGGGACGCCACCTCGGGGACGACCCCGCCGAAACGGGCGTGCTCGTCCACGGAGGAGGCGACGGCGTCGGCCAGCAGGGTGGTGCCCCGGACGATGCCGACGCCGGTCTCGTCGCAGGAGGTCTCGATCCCCAGGACCAGGGGTTCGTCAGCCATTGATCTCGGTTCCTTGTTCGGAGGTGGGTCCGCCGGCGGAGCCACTGTCGGGTTTCGTCGTCAGCCGCATCACCAGGGCGTCCACGTTCCCCGGCTGGTAGTAGCCGCGGCGGAACCCGATGGGCTCGAAGCCGAACCGTTCGTAGAGCTTCTGGGCGCGGATGTTGTCGACCCGGCACTCGAGCATGACCTCGGCGCACTCGAAGGCGGTGGCGGCCCGCAGCAGCTCGGTGAGCAGCTCCCCGCCGAGCCCGGTGCCCCACTGGTCACGGCGGACGGCGATGGTCTGGACGTCGCCCACCGCGGCCCCGCTGTCGGACGCGCCGCCCTGGGCGGCCAGCCCGGCGTACCCGACGATCCGGTCGCCGTCCAGGGCGACCACGTAGCGCCGGGACGCCTCCGGTCCCCTCGCGTGCGCCAGCTCGGACCAGAACATGCCCCGGGACCAGGCGTCCTCGGGGAACAGGTCCTTCTCGAGCTCCAGGACCCGGTCGATGTCCCACCAGCGCATCTCGCGCAGCTGTGCGGTCACTTGGGTGTGACCACCTTGTAGTTCCTGGGCACCTGGGCGTCCGGCCGGCGCAGGTACAGCGGCCGGGGCGCGGGCAGTTCCTCGCCGGCGGCCAGCCTCTCGGCGGCCAGCGAGGCGAGGGCCGCGGCGGAGACGTGCTCGGGTTCGTGCACGGCCGGGAAGGTGTCGGGGTAGAGCAGCGCGCCCGCGCCGACGGCGGGCAGCCCGGCGACCTTCCCGGCGATGTCCGCCGGCCGGTCCACGGCCGGTTCGGTGAGCCGGGTGCGCGAGTCGGCGTACGTCGCCCAGTAGACCTCCTTGCGGCGGGCGTCGGTGGCCACGACGAACGGGCCGCTCCCGATGTCGGCCGCGTAGGCGAGGGCGTCGAGCGTGCACAGGCCGTGCACGGGCACCCCGAGCGCGAGCCCGAAGGTGTCGGCGGTCATCAGACCGACCCGCAGGCCGGTGTAGGGGCCGGGCCCGACGCCTACGGCGATCGCGGTCACGGCGTCCAGCTTGACCCCGGCCTCGGCGAGGACGCGGTCGACGGCCGGCAGCAGCAGCTCGCCGTGCCGGCGCGCGTCCACCTGGCTCGACGAGGCGATGACGGCCGTACCGTCGTGCAGCGCGACGGTGACGGCGGGGGTGGCGGTATCCAGAGCGAGCAAGAGCACGCGAACAGCCTACGGCTCCGGCGCCGCGAGCACGGCCGTCGGGGACGGACGGTCACTGACTGCTACGGTCGGTACGAAGTACGACATATGCGGCGGGACATCCGAGGAGACGTCCGGTGAGACGTCCGACCAGGCAGAGGTGGCGCACGTGGCAGGGACCAGCTCGGCGATCGTGGCAGGCCTGACCGCGGCGGCCGTCGGCACGGTCGGACTCCTCGCCTACCAGGCCTGGGCCACCGTACCGCCCGGTATGGGCAGCGGCTCGGCGGCGAGCCCCGCGCCCGGCGCACCGGCGTCCAGGGCGCCCCGGGACCCCGGTCGTCCGGACGCGCTCCCGAACAGCTCCGGAACGGGTGAACGGGTGGTGTACTCGGTGGACGACGACCGGGTCTGGCTGGTCGACGAGCGGGGCCGCCTGGCACGTACCTTCAAGGTGACCCCCGGCACGATCGACCCCATCCCGGGCACCTACTGGGTGACGTCGCGCTCGAAGGCGGTCACGGGCACGGACGGTCTGCCCATCGAACACGTGGTCCGCTTCGCGACGACGAAGGACGGCTCGGCGATCGGCTTCAGTGCCGCCACCGGGCGCGGCACCGCGGAGGCCCCCGACCCGACGGTGAGGACGGGCGGTATCCGCGAGACCCGCCCCGACGGCGACGCGATGTGGACGTTCGCGACGATCGGCGTGAAGGTGGTCGTGATCCGCTAGGCGGCCTCGCGGCCCTGCCCGACACGACCCTGCCCGACACGGCTCCGCTCGGCCGGCCCCGCCACCGGGTCGGGCGCTCTCGGCGGCCGGGACACCGCGTCGGCGGCCGCGCAGGACGCCAGCAGCTCGCGCATGGACACCACGGCGACCGCGACCGGTCGCCGCTCCTCGGACTGGGACACGGACACTGGCGCCTCCTGAGGTACGGGGGCGGACGTGGTTAGGTACACCTAACTACGAACTGGGTACCATGTGACCACGCCCGATACGTCCGGCGCAATATCTTGCCGACGCCTTGTCGGAACGTTCACACGGTCCTCAGGCGGACAGCGCGCCCAGTCCGACCTCGGCCCACCGCTCCCCCAGACCCGTCAGGGTCACGTGCCGCACCTCGTCCACGGTGTCCCCGACGGCCCGGTGGATCCGCACGGCGAGCCGGTCGTCGGTCAGCTCCTCGACCTTGCCCTCGCCCCACTCCACGACGACCACGGACTCCGGCAGCGAGACGTCGAGGTCGAGGTCCTCCATCTCGTCGAGCCCGCCGCCGAGGCGGTACGCGTCGACGTGGACGAGCGGCGGGCCGTCGTCGAGGGACGGGTGGACACGGGCGATGACGAACGTCGGCGAGGTGACGGCGCCGCGCACCCCGAGCCCCTCGCCCAGACCGCGTGTCAGCGTCGTCTTGCCGGCGCCGAGCTCCCCGCTGAGCATCACGAGGTCACCGGCGCGCAGCAACCCGGCCAGTCGGCGGCCCAGCTCCCGCATCTGCTCGGGGGAGGTGATGATCAGCTCGGTCTCAGCCCGGTCGTGCCGTGCTGCTGGTGCTTCCATAGCCACTTACCGTAGCCCCTGCCGGCACCGCACCCGCGCGGGTGAGCAGGTCCGCGAGGCGGTCGGTGACCACTTCCGGGTGCTCCAGCATGACCAGGTGCCCGGCGTCCGGGACCAGCACCAGCTCGGCGTCGGGCAGCAGGTCGGCGATGACCTCGCTGTGCTCGCTGGGCGTGACGAGGTCCCGCACCCCGGCCAGCACCAGCACCGGCAGGTCCTGGAAGTGGGCGAGCGCGGCGGTCTTGTCGTGGTCGGTGAAGGCCGGGTAGAACTCGGCGACCACGTCGATCGGGGTGGACTCGATCATCCGCTCGGCGAACCGCTCGACGGCCGGGTCGACGTCCCGGCCCGCGAACGAGTACCGCTTGATGATCCCGGCGAACAGGTCCGCGGTGATCTGCCGCCCCTTCTCCACCAGCGCGGCCTGGGTACCGAGCGCCTTGAGCACACCGGGCAGCACCCGGCGCACCGCGTTGACGCCGGCCACCGGCAGACCGAAGTTGACCTCGCCGAGCCGTCCCGACGAGGTGCCGACGAAGGCGGTGGCGACGACCCGCTCCCGGATCAGCTCGGGGTACTGCGCGGCCAGCGCCATCACGGTCATGCCGCCCATGGAGTGCCCGACCAGCACGATCGGCCCGTCGGGGGCGGCGGCGTCGAGGACGGCTCTCAGGTCCCGGCCCAGCTGGTCGATGGTGACGGGCGCGCCTTCCTCGTGCTGGGCGACGCCCCGGCCGGACCGGCCGTGGCTGCGCTGGTCCCAGTGCACGGTGCGCACCACCCCGCGCAGGGCCGCGCGCTGGAAGTGCCAGGAGTCCTGGTTGAGGCAGTAGCCGTGGCTGAAGACGACGGTGACGGGCGCGGGTGCCTTGCGGCCGAAGAGCCGGCGGCGGCGCGGGGAGACGGCCGGACCCGTGTCGGGTTCCACCTCGTCGACCTCGTAGTAGAGCTCGGTGCCGTCGTCGGCCTGCGCCTTGCCGGGCGTACCGCGCAGGGTGCCGTACGGTCCCGCCGAGTCGAGGGCGAGCCGGGCCTTGCGGCGCATCCCGCGGCCGACGGTCATCCGCTCCAGGGCGACGCCGGCCGCCGCCCCGGCCGCGAGCACCCCTATGGCGGCCCCGGCGATACCGGTCACCTTGCGCCAGCTGCCGTCCACCCCCGTGGCGGAGACGACGGCCGCCGCGGCGTCCGCTACGGCCTCCGCACTGCTCTCGCTCACGTACCGCTCCTCTTCGCCGTCTTCGCCGTACTCGCCGTGATCCGCCGTACTCGCCCTGACGCGCCGTGCTCGCCGTACCGCGGTTCGCCGGTTCGGCGGCACGGGTGATGCCGACGCGATGACCGATGCCGCCGCCAACAGGTGTAACCAGGTCGTGCCGCCGGCGAACCCGGGAGGTCAGTCGCCGTCCCCTGGTTCTTGCCCATTCGGTTCCTCGTTCACATAGACGCGGGGAACCCGGGTTCCGATGCGGGTGACGATCTCGTAGGCGATGGTGCCCGCGGCCTGGGCCCAGTCCTCGGCGGTGGGCTCGCCGCGGTCGCCCGGACCGAACAGCACCGCCTCGGAACCGGTTTCGGGTTCGTCGCCGCCGAGGTCGACGACGAACTGGTCCATGGCGACGCGCCCGGCGACCGTCCGCCACTTGCCGCCGACCAGTACGGGCCCGGTCCCGGAGGCGTGCCGCGGGACACCGTCCGCGTAGCCGACGGGGACCAGCCCGAGGGTGGTCTCGCCGGGCGTGACGTAGTGGTGCCCGTAGCTGACGCCGTGTCCGCCCGGGACGTGCTTCACCAGGGCCAGCGAGGCGGACAGCGTCATCACCGGGCGCAGCCCGAAGTCGCCCGCGGCGCCCAGTTCGGGGCTGGGCGAGAGGCCGTAGAGCGCGATCCCGGTGCGGACCAGGTCGAAGTGGGACTCGGGAAGGGTGAGGGTGGCCGGCGAGTTGGCGATGTGCCGCACCTCGGGGCGCACGCCCCGCCCCTCGGCGTACGCGAGCAGGTCGCGGAAGACGGTGAGCTGGGCGGCGATGGAGGGATGCCCCGGCTCGTCGGCGCAGGCGAAGTGCGACCACAGGCCCGTGATCCGGACCGAGCCCGCCGCCTCGGCCCGCAGCGCCTCGCCGACCAGCTCGGGCCAGTCGGCGGGCTGGCAGCCATTGCGTCCGAGCCCGGTGTCGGCCTTGAGCTGCACACGCGCGGGACGGCCGGCCCGCCCGGCCGCTTCGACGACCTCACGCAGCGCCCACATGTCGCTCACCGACACGTCCAGGTCGGCCTCGACGGCCTCCCGCCAGGGCCCGCCCGGGGTCCACAGCCAGCACATGATGCGCACGTCCGCCGGCAGCTCCGGGTCCGCGCGCAGCGCCAGGGCCTCCTCCGGGGTGGCCGTGCCGAGCCAGCCCGCGCCCGCCCGGACGGCGGCGCGGGCGCACCGGACGGCACCGTGGCCGTACGCGTCGGACTTCACCACGGCCATCAGGGCGGCGCCCGGCGCGAGGGCGCGCAGGGTCCGCACGTTGGCCCGCAGTGCGGCCAGGTCGATCTCGGCGCGGGCGCGCAGGGGCGCCGTCGGCGCGGTCCGCGCCGTCCGCGCGGTCGGTGTGTCACTCATCGCGCCCCCAGTGTCTCAGAGGCCCCCGCCGGCCCTCCGGCGCAGGCCCTGGTACGGGGTTCGGGTGCCTCAGGATGCTCAGGTACCCGTCCGATGCCCCCACACGTACACCTTGTCGCCCTTCTTCAGCACGCTCCACAGCTTCTTGGCGTCGCCGAGCTTGAGGTTCACGCAGCCCCAGGAGCCGACGGTGGTGTAGATGGAGCCGTACACGGCGTGGAAGGCCTGTCCGCCGTCGAAGAACTGGGCGTACGGCATGGGCGAGTTGTACAGGGTCGACCAGTGGTTCTTGTGCCGCCAGTAGACGGAGTGCCACCCGGCCCGGGTCGCGTACCCCTTGCGTCCGCTGCGCATCTGCACCGGCCCGTAGATCACCTTGCTGCCCTTCTGCACCCAGGTGACCTGCCGGTTGAGATCGACACAGGCGACCCGGTACGACTTCACGGGGCAGTTCTTCTTGGCGTTCGGGTTCTTCTTCGCCGACAGCAGCATCATCTGGTACCAGGTCACGGGTCCCGCGAACCCGATCGCCGGCTTGATCTTGTACGTCTTCTGGAACTTCTGGATGGCCTTGCAGTCGGCGGTGGACTGCCTGCCGTCCACCTTCAGCTTCAGCCACTGCTCGATCTGCTTCTGGTACGGCCCGGTCAGCTTGGAGCAGCTGACCTTGGAGACGGCGTCGCTGAGCGGCACGTACTCGATGAGGTCGTAGGTGCCCGGTGCCGCCGCCTTCGGCTCGACGGCGTCCTCCTTGGCGCTGGGCGTGTACACCTTCGGCGGCAGCATCTGGTCGGGGGTGTCGAGCTGCCAGGGCTGCGCGGGCCCGGGCGCGACCCCCGGCACGAGCTCGGACTCGGGGATGACGGTCGAGGGCTTGGGGGCACCGGTGTCGGCGGCGACACTCCCGGCACCGACGGAGAGCACGGCCACGGCGGCGACGAGAACTCCGGCACCGCCGCGCCATTTATGCATGATTCGTCCACTAATCATGCGATCAGACAACCCCGGGGGCCTCACGATTCCGGGGAGCCGCGCAGCCAGGTCACCCGAGCGATGCAGACACCGCCCCCTGTAACGCCCCTTCAGGCGCGCGGGGAACCGCGCGATCAGCCCGCACGGCCCGTACCCGAACTACCACCCCTCACCGGGGCCCGGGGCGCAGCCCCGAGACGGGCATCCCCTCGGCCTGTCGAGTGGGGCGGGTGGGCGGGAAGACACCCCGCCACGCCGACGGCAACTCCTCCGCCACCGCATGGGCGACCGTCGGCGCCCCCTCCGCCGCGAACCGCCCCGCGAGCCCGTGCAGATACGCCGCGACGCTCCCCGCGTCCCGCCCGTCCAGCCCGGACGCCAGCAGCGAACCCCCCAGCCCCGACAGCACGTCCCCGCTCCCGGCGGTGGCCAGCCACGGCGTCCCCGTCGCGTTCACCCGTACGGCCGCCACTCCGCCCGCCTCCGCCACCAGCGTCGTCGACCCCTTCAGCAGCACGGTCGCCCGGTACGCCGCCGCCAGTTCCCGCACCGCCGCGAGCCGGCCGGCCTCGACCTCCTCCCGCCGTACCCCCAGCAGCGCGGCCGCCTCCCCGGCGTGCGGCGTCATCAGCGTGGGTGCCGTACGGCCGCGCACCGCGTCCCGGTCGGCGAGCCGCAGCCCGTCCGCGTCGATGAGCACCGGCACCTCCTCCGCCAGCACCTCCGCGACCACCTGCGCCTCGTCGCCGACCCCCGGCCCCACCACCCACGCCTGCACCCGCCCGGCCTTCCGCGGCCCGGCGTCCGACACCAGCGTCTCGGGAAAGCGGGCCAGCACCTGGTCCCCGGCCGGCCCGGCGTACCGTACGGCCCCGGCCCCGCCCCGCAGCGCCCCCGCGACGGCGAGCACGGCCGCGCCCGGATAACGCGCCGAGCCGGCGGCGATGCCCACCACTCCCCGCCGGTACTTGTCGCTCTCCGCGGACGGCGCCGGCAGCAGCCGCGCCACGTCCACGTCCTGCAACGCCTCCAGCTCGGCCTCCGGGGGCAGTTCGAGCCCGATGTCGACCAGCCGCACCGAACCGGCGTACGCCCGCGCGGGATCGATCAGCAGCCCCGGCTTGTGCGTGCCGAACGTGACGGTGAGGTCGGCCCGTACCGCCGCCCCCCGTACCTCGCCGGTGTCCGCCTCGATCCCGCTCGGCAGGTCCACGGCGACGACGGCCGCCCGGGACCGCTCCACCACGGCCACCAGCGCGGCCGCGTCGGGCCGCAGCCCGCCCTTCCCGCCGATGCCCACGATCCCGTCGACGACCAGGTCGGCCCGCAGGATCGGCTCGGTCGCGGCATCGGCCGGCACAGCGGTACCGCCGGCCCGGCGCAGCGCCGCGAGCCCGGCCGCGTGGGTGCGCTCCGGCGCGAGCAGCACGGCCACGACCCCGGCGCCCCGGCGCGCCAGCCGGGCCCCGGCGTACAGCGCGTCCCCGCCGTTGTCCCCGCTGCCGACCAGCAGCACCACCCGGCTCCCGTACACCCGTCCGAGCAGGTCGGCGCAGGCGGCGGCCAGCCCGGCGGCGGCCCGCTGCATCAGCGCCCCTTCCGGCAGCCGCGCCATCAGCTCCCGCTCGGCCGCCCGTACCGTCTCCACGCTGTAAGCAGTCCGCATGCCCCGAGTCTCTCCCGTAACCCTCGGACCACGCATCCGCCACCGCCCGCGGGATCAGCCCTCCGCGATCACCACCGCCGAGGCCACCCCGGCGTCGTGACTGAGCGACACATGCCACGACCGGACGCCGAGTTCCGCGGCGCACGCGGCCACGCTGCCCCGCACCCGCAGCCGCGGCCGCCCGCTGTCCTCGACGACGACCTCCGCGTCCGTCCAGAGCAGTCCCGGCGGCGCGCCCAGTGCCTTGGCCAGGGCCTCCTTCGCCGCGAACCGCGCCGCGAGCGAGGCGACACCACGCCGTTCCCCGCTCGGCAGGAACAACTCCCGCTCCACGAACAGCCGCCCGGCGAGCCCGGGGGTGCGCGCCAGCGACTCCCGGAACCGGTCGATCTCGGCGACGTCGATGCCTACCCCGATGATGCTCATGCCCGGCAGCCTACGGTCACTCCACGGTGACCGACTTGGCCAGGTTGCGCGGCTGGTCCACCTCGTTTCCGCGGGCGGTGGCCAGTTCGCAGGCGAAGACCTGGAGCGGGACCGTGGCGACCAGCGGCTGGAGCAGCGTCGGGGTGGCCGGGATACGGATCAGGTGGTCGGCGTACGGGACGACGGCCTCGTCCCCCTCCTCCGCGATCACGATCGTCCGCGCGCCGCGCGCCCGGATCTCCTGGATGTTGGACACGATCTTGTCGTGCAGCACGGAGCGGCCGCGCGGTGAGGGGACGACCACGACGACCGGCAGGTCCTCCTCGACCAGCGCGATCGGACCGTGCTTCAGCTCGCCCGCCGCGAAGCCCTCGGCGTGCATGTACGCCAGTTCCTTGAGCTTCAGGGCGCCCTCCAGGGCGACCGGGTAGCCGACGTGCCGGCCGAGGAACAGCACCGTCTTCTTGTCGGCGAGGGAACGGGCCAGCGCCCGGACCGGCTCCATGGTCTCCAGGACCCGTTCGACCTCGCCGGAGATGTGCGAGAGGTCCCGGATCACCGCGCTGATCTCGTCGCCCCACTTGGTGCCCCGCACCTGGCCGAGGTAGAGGGCGACCAGGTAGCAGGCGACCAACTGGGTGAGGAACGCCTTGGTCGAGGCGACCGCGACCTCCGGCCCCGCGTGGGTGTACAGCACCGCGTCCGACTCACGGGGGATGGTCGAGCCGTTGGTGTTGCAGATGGCGAGCACCTTCGACCCCTGTTCCCGCGCGTGCCGCAGCGCCATCAGGGTGTCCATGGTCTCGCCGGACTGCGAGATGGCGATGACCAGCGAACGCGAGTCCAGGATCGGGTCCCGGTACCGGAACTCGCTCGCCAGCTCCACCTCGCAGGGGATGCGCGTCCAGTGCTCGATCGCGTACTTGGCGATCAGCCCGGCGTGGAAGGCCGTACCGCAGGCGACGATGACGACCTTGTCGACCTCGCGCAGTTCGGCCGCGCCGATCCGGACCTCGTCCAGGGTCAGCGAGCCGTTCGCGTCGATCCGGCCGAGGAGGGTGTCGGCGACCGCCTTGGGCTGCTCGGCGATCTCCTTGAGCATGAAGTAGTCGTAGCCGCCCTTCTCGGCCGCCGAGGCGTCCCAGTCGACGTGGTACGGGCGGACGTCCGCCGGGGCGCCGTCGAAGCCCGTCACCGTCACGCCGTCCCGGCGCAGCTCCACCACCTGGTCCTGGCCCAGCTCGATCGCCGACCGCGTGTGGGCGATGAACGCGGCGACGTCCGAGGCGAGGAAGGCCTCGCCCGCGCCGACACCCACCACGAGCGGCGAGTTCCGGCGGGCGCCCACGACCACGTCGGGCTCGTCGGCGTGCGCCGCGACCAGCGTGAACGCGCCCTCCAGCCGGCGGCACACCAGCCGCATCGCCTCCGCGAGGTCGGCGGTGCCGGAGAACTCCTCGGCGAGCAGGTGCGCGACGACCTCGGTGTCCGTCTCGGACGCCAGGTCGTGTCCGCGCTCGGCCAACTCCGCCCGCAGCGCCGCGAAGTTCTCGATGATCCCGTTGTGGACGACGGCGACCCGGCCGGCGTTGTCGAGGTGCGGATGCGCGTTGGCGTCCGTCGGCCCGCCGTGCGTGGCCCAGCGGGTGTGCCCGATACCGGTGGATCCCGTCGGCAACGGCCGCTCCGTCAGCTCCTTCTCCAGGTTGACGAGCTTCCCGGCCTTCTTCGCCGAGGCCAGCCCGCCGTCGGCCAGCACGGCGACGCCGGCGGAGTCGTACCCGCGGTACTCCAGCCGCTTCAGCCCGGCCACCACGACATCGAGCGCCGACTGCGCCCCCACGTATCCCACGATTCCGCACATGACCGGCAGCCTAAGCGCCACCCCCGACCCGAACACGGCACAGCGTGCCCGAATTCAGAATTCACACGCGGCCGGCGGGACGGCGCACGAGCGATGCCCCCACGTGACGGACCCCACCCGCCGTCCCGTTCAAACTCCGTTAACAATGGAATGTGATCTCTCCGGTCTCCCCGATGCCCCGGAGCGCCCACCGGCACAGGCCGGAGGCGACTCCCTACGTCGACCTCACCCGCTCCGAGTGGAGCGCGCTGCGCGACAAGACGCCGTTGCCGCTCACCGCCGACGAGGTCGAGAGGCTGCGCGGCCTCGGTGACGTCATCGACCTCGACGAGGTGCGGGACATCTACCTCCCGCTGTCCCGGCTGCTCAATCTGTACGTCGGCGCCACCGACGGACTGCGAGGCGCGCTGAACACCTTCCTCGGCGAACAGGGCTCGCAGTCCGGCACCCCGTTCGTGATAGGCGTGGCCGGTTCGGTCGCCGTCGGGAAGTCGACGGTCGCCCGGCTCCTCCAGGCCCTGCTCTCCCGCTGGCCCGAGCACCCGCGCGTCGAGCTGGTGACGACGGACGGCTTCCTGCTCCCCACCAGGGAACTGGAGGCGCGCGGCCTGATGTCCCGCAAGGGCTTCCCCGAGTCTTACGACCGCCGGGCCCTGACCCGCTTCGTCGCCGACATCAAGGCCGGCAAGGACGAGGTCACCGCCCCGGTCTACTCGCACCTCATCTACGACATCGTCCCGGACCGCAGGCTCACCGTCCGGCGCCCCGACATCCTGATCGTCGAGGGCCTGAACGTCCTCCAGCCCGCCCTGCCCGGCAGCGACGGCCGCACCCGGGTCGGTCTCGCCGACTACTTCGACTTCAGCGTGTACGTCGACGCGAGCGAGGAGGACATCGAGCGCTGGTACCTCAACCGGTTCAAGAAGCTCCGGCAGACCGCCTTCCAGAACCCGGACTCGTACTTCAGGAAGTACACCCAGGTGTCCGAGGAGGACGCCCTGGAGTACGCCCGCGGCCTCTGGCGCACCATCAACAGGCCCAACCTGGTGGAGAACATCGCCCCGACCCGCGGCCGCGCCACCCTGGTCGTCCGCAAGGGCCCGGACCACAAGGTGCAGCGCCTGCGGCTCCGCAAGCTCTGACACCCCGGCCTGTTAGAAAGGCGTCATGCTGCACCTGCGCCTGATCACCCCGGCCGACCGCACCGACGACGTGGTACGGCTGATCGAGACCACCGTCGGCACGGCCCACCTGGTGGTCCTGCCGGGCGCCGCCCGCGATCCCGCCGGGGACGTCGTGATGTGCGACGTGGCCCGGGAGGCCGGTGACGAACTCATCGGCGCGCTCCGGGCCTTCGATCTCGACCGCACCGGTTCGATCGCCGTGGAGGACATCGACCTGTCGCTGTCGCACCGGGCGGACAGGGCGGAGCAGGAGGCGCCCGGCGAGGGCGCGGACGCGGTGCTGTGGGAGGGCCTGACGGAGGCGACCCACGAGGAGTCGACCCTGTCGGTCACCTACCTCGCCTTCATCACGCTGGCCACGATGATCGCGGCCTGCGGTGTCGTCCTGGACAACGCGATCCTGATCGTGGGGGCGATGGCGGTGGGCCCGGAGTTCGGCCCGCTGGCCGGCATCTGCACGGCGCTGATACGGCGTCGACCACGGCTCGCGCTGCGCTCCCTGACCGCCCTGCTCGTCGGCTTCGCCGTGGCGATGCTCGTGACGGTGGGGTTCAGCTACCTCATGGACGGCGTAGGCCTGTTCACCAAGGTGCAGCTGGAGGCGGAACGCCCCAACACCAACTTCATCTACCGCCCGGACGCGTTCTCGTTCGTGGTCGCGGTACTGGCCGGCATCGCGGGCATCCTCTCCCTGACCTCGGCGAAGTCAGGCGCTCTGGTGGGCGTCGCCATCTCGGTGACGACGGTCCCGGCGGCGGCGAACGCCGCGGTCGCCTTCACCTACAGCGAGTACCGGCAGGCGTGGGGTTCGACGGAACAACTCCTCCTGAACCTGCTGGGCATCGTCCTGGCGGGCACGGCGACCCTCATCGCCCAGAAGCTCTTCTGGAGGCGACGACGTGAACGGACTTAGGGGCGCGAGGAACTGCGCGACAAGCCACGACGAGACCCGCAGCCCGCGACACGCGCTCCCCGGCACCCCGTGCCCGGAAAAGAACTATCCCAGCGCCGACTTCACGGCATCGGCCAGCCGCCCCGCCACCGACCGCGCCTGCTCGATGTCGGCCGCCTCCACCATCACCCGCACCAGCGGCTCGGTCCCCGAGGGACGCAGCAGCACGCGGCCCGTCTCCCCCAGCTCCCGCTCCGCCTCGGCCACGGCCGCCGCCAGGTCGCCCGACGTCCGCACCCGTGACCTGTCGACGTCGGGCACGTTGATCAGCACCTGCGGCAGCCGCTTCATCACGTCCGCCAGCTCCCGCAGCGACTTCCCGGTCCCCGCGACCCGCGCCGCCAGCAGCAGTCCGGTCAGCGTGCCGTCGCCGGTGGTCGCGTGGTCGAGGATGATGACGTGCCCGGACTGCTCGCCGCCGAGGGCGTAGCCGTGCTCCTTCATCTCCTCCAGCACGTACCGGTCGCCGACCGCGGTCTGCACGAGGTGCAGCCCCTCCCGCTCCAGCGCCAGCTTGAAGCCGAGGTTGGACATCACGGTGGCGACGACGGTGTCGGCGCGCAGCTCGCCCCGCTCCCGCAGCGCGAGCGCCAGCACGGCCATGATCTGGTCGCCGTCGACCTCCTCGCCGGTGTGGTCGACCGCGAGGCACCGGTCCGCGTCGCCGTCGTGCGCGATGCCGAAGTCGGCGCCGTGCTCGACGACCGCGGCCTTCAGCGGGCCGAGGTGGGTCGAGCCGCAGCCGTCGTTGATGTTCAGGCCGTCCGGCTCGGCACCGATGGTGACGACCTCGGCACCGGCCCGGCGGAACGCCTCCGGCGAGACCCCCGCGGCCGCGCCGTGCGCTTCGTCGAGAACGATCCTCAGACCGTCGAGCCGGTTCGGGAGGACGCCGAGCAGGTGCCCGACGTACTGCTCGAAGCCCTCGTCGTAGGACCGCACCCGGCCGACGCCGGCACCGGTCGGCCGTTCCCAGGGCTCACCGTGCCGGTGGGACTCGTACACCGCCTCGATACGGTCCTCCAGCTCGTCGTCGAGCTTGTGGCCGCCGCGGGCGAGGAACTTGATGCCGTTGTCGGGCATCGCGTTGTGGCTGGCGGAGAGCATGACACCGAGGTCCGCGCCGAGCGCGCCGGTGAGGAAGGCCACGGCGGGGGTCGGCAGGACGCCCACGCTCAGGACGTCGACGCCGGCGCTGGCCAGGCCCGCGACCACGGCCGCCTCCAGGAACTCCCCGGACGCGCGCGGATCCCGTCCGACGACCGCCTTCGGGCGGTGGCCCTCGAACGTGCCCGCCTCGGCCAGCACGTGCGCCGCCGCGACCGACAGGCCGAGCGCCATCTCGGCGGTCAGGTCCGCGTTGGCGACACCGCGCACGCCGTCCGTGCCGAAGAGTCGTCCCACTTGTCCTCCTGAGGAAGCGTCCTTGCTGCCAGGAAATGATGGCAGGCGCTTTGTCATGCGATCACACCAGCCTTTGAGCGTCTTGTGTCGTTATACGCCCTTGGCTGGGATAAACGAACGCCCCGGCGGCACATGTGGCGTGCCGCCGGGGCGTTCGGAGTACGTGCAGGCGACTGCGATTAACGCTTGCTGTACTGCGGGGCCTTACGGGCCTTCTTGAGACCGGCCTTCTTGCGCTCGACCGCACGGTCGTCGCGCTTGAGGAAGCCGGCCTTCTTCAGCGGGCCGCGGTTGTTGTCGACGTCCGCCTCGTTCAGCGCGCGGGCGACACCGAGACGGAGCGCACCGGCCTGACCGGAGACACCGCCACCGGCGATGCGGGCGACGACGTCGTAACGGCCCTCGAGCTCCAGCACCTTGAAGGGCTCGTTGACTTCCTGCTGGTGCACCTTGTTCGGGAAGTAGTCCTCGAGGGTGCGACCGTTGATCTTCCACTTGCCGGTGCCCGGGACGATCCGGACGCGGGCGATGGCGTTCTTGCGACGCCCCAGGCCGGCGGCCGGCTGCGGGTCGCCGAAGCGGGACGCGAGCGACTCGGAGGTGTACTCGCCCTCGACGGGCACCTCGGACTCGGTGGTGTAGCTGTCGATGTCGACGAGCTCGGTCTCGGTCTCTTCGACCGGCTGCTCAACAGTGGTCTCGGCCACGATGCTCCTCAGATTCTTTTCTGTCTTAGGGGGTGGCCGGAACTACTGCGCGACCTGGGTGATCTCGAACGGCACCGGCTGCTGCGCAGCGTGCGGGTGCACGTCACCCTTGTAGACCTTCAGCTTCGAGAGCATCTGACGGCCCAGCGTGTTCTTGGGGAGCATGCCCTTGACGGCCTTCTCGATGGCCTTCTCGGGGTTCTTGTCGAGGAGCTCGTCGTAACGGACGGAGCGCAGACCACCCGGGTAGCCGGAGTGGCGGTACGCCATCTTCTGGGTCCGCTTGTTGCCGGACAGGTGCACCTTGTCGGCGTTGATGATGATGACGAAGTCACCGGTGTCGACGTGGGGGGCGTAGATCGGCTTGTGCTTGCCGCGGAGAAGGGACGCGGCGGTGGTGGCCAGACGGCCCAGGACGATGTCCTGAGCGTCAATGACGTGCCACTGGCGAGTCACATCGCCGGGCTTGGGGCTGTACGTACGCACTTCGCAGCCTTCTTCTTCAGTGGATGGGTGCTGACACATGGCATCACTGAAGCGATCGTGCAGCTGGGGACGACAATGCCGGGGACGCTGCCCGTATGCCGCCCACTGGTAACTGCTCCAGGGAACCTAGGTAGAGGCCACTCCCGTGAGAATGAGCGAGCCAATACACAACGAAGAGCCAGCGTACCGGGACGCCCCCGGACGGGTCAAAACGAACCCCTGGCGGCACTCCCCGGACATCGGAGGCGCTCAGCGGTACCAGGATGCTCCCCCGTGCCCCAAAGGTCCACTATCACCGTTCGTACTGTCGCACCGGCACCCCCCTTCGCCCGTCTAAGATGCGCCCCATGAGTTATGGGCAGGGGGGACCCCAGTCCCAGTGGGATCCCTGGAAACCGCAGTCTCAGCAGCCCTGGCGCGACAGCTCCGGGCCGACGCCGGACTGGGCCGCGCTCGCCGACGCGTCGGAAACGCGGAACAAGCGGCGCAGAGTGCTGTTCATCGGCGGTGGCGTGGTCGCCACGCTGGCGATCGGCACCGCCGTCGCGATGGCGGTGGTGTCCGCGAACGGCGACGACAAGGCCTCCGGCACGCCCTCGAACCTGCCCGCGAGCGCCTCGCTGCCCAGTGAGTCGGCGGGCTCGCCGTCCTTCGCGCCGACCAGCGCGCCGCCACCGCTGGATCCGCAGGACTTCATATCCAGCGTCCAGAAGGACACGGCGCCGCTCAGCGCGGAGACCCTCTTCCCGGGCACCCAGCTGACCATGGGCGAGACGGTCTACAAGAAGAACGCCACGGCCGACACCAAGCAGTGCGCGTCGGTCGCCAAGGGCACCCTGGTCAACGTGCTCACCAAGAACAACTGCACCCGGCTGCTGCGGGTCACCTACAGCAAGGACGGCGTCGCGGTGACGGTGGGCGTGGCCGTCTTCAACACCGAGGCGCAGGCCACCAAGGCCAAGAGCGAGGCCGACAAGAAGGGCTTCGTCAGCTCGCTGGCGGGCGCCGGCGTGAAGACCTTCTGCAACTCCGGGGTCTGCCGTACCACGGCCAACTCCTACGGCCGCTACGCCTACTTCACCACCACCGGCTTCACCAGCGGCAAGGACGTCACCACCAAGGACACCAAGGTCTTCCAGACCGGTGACGACCTGGCGGAGTTCACCTTCCGGCAGATCCGCCGCCGCGGCGAGGCCCAGGCCTCGGCGGCGGCGAACCAGTGACCGCGGCGAACCAGTGACCGCGGCGAACCAGTGACCGCGGCGGTCTAGCAGCACCCGGCGGACGGCAGCGACCGCTTGTTGCGCGCTTCCTTGTTGCGCGCGGCGAGGAGGTCGTCCGCCGGGTAGCCGACCTCTTCCAGGGTCAGGCCGTGCGGCCGTACGACGTGCACGGCCGAGTCCCTGACCCCGGCGGCCAGCACCTTGCCGGGCCACTCCGGGCCGCGGTGCCCGTCCCCCACGAACAGCAGCGCTCCGATCAGGGACCGCACCATGTTGTGGCAGAAGGCGTCGGCCCGCACGGTGGCCGTGACGATCCCGTCGGCCCCCCGCTCCAGGCGCAGCTCCTGGAGGGTCCTGATGGTCGTCGCCCCCTCCCGGCGCTTGCAGTACGCGGCGAAGTCGTGCTCCCCCAGCAGCCGGGCCGCCGCCTCGTTCATGGCATCCACGTCCAGCGGCCAGTCGTGCCACAGGACGTGGTTGCGCAGCAACGGGTCCACCCCGCCGGGGGCGTCGGTCACCCGGTACGCGTAGCGGCGCCAGACGGCCGAGAAACGGGCGTTGAAGCCCTCCGGAGCCACGGTGAGCGACCACACCCGGACATCCTTCGGCAGCCGCCCCGCCAGCCGCTTCAGCAGCTTCTCGCCCTGCTCCTCCCACAGCCCGGCCGGCAGGTCGACGTGCGCCACCTGTCCGCGCGCGTGCACCCCGGCATCGGTCCGCCCGGCGACGGTCAGTTCGTACGTCGTCTCCTGCGACCGCGTGACGATCCGCAGCGCGTCCTCGATCTCCCCCTGCACGGTCCGCTTCCCACCGGCCTGCTTGGCCCAGCCGTGGAAGCCGGTCCCGTCGTAGGACAGGTCGAGTCGGACACGGACATGGCCGGGCTGAACTTCGTCACTCACGGAAGAATCCTCTCAGGGCAAGAAAAGCGGGCCCGTCCCCATGAAAGGAACGGACCCGCTCACGCGCCCTTTCAGGGGCGCGGGGAACTGCGCGACCAGCCACGACGGACCAGCAGCCAAAGGACGGCCTTACGCCTCCTTCGACTCCTCACCCTCGGCCGGCGCCGCGTCCTCGACGACCTCGTCGGCCTTGGTCTCCTCGACCTTGGCCTCCTCGGCCTCCTTGACCGCACGCTTGGTGGCGGCCTCCGCCTCGCCGGTCGCCTGCTGCGCGACCGTCAGCGCCTCGACCAGCTCGATGACAGCCATGGGCGCGTTGTCGCCACGGCGGTTACCGATCTTGGTGATGCGGGTGTAGCCACCCGGACGGTTCTCGTAGCGGGGGCCGATCTCGGTGAAGAGCGTGTGCACGATGCTCTTGTCCGTGATGACCTGGAGCACCTGACGGCGGTTGTGAAGGTCGCCCTTCTTCGCCTTGGTGACCAGACGCTCGGCGTACGGGCGCAGGCGGCGGGCCTTCGCCTCGGTGGTGGTGATACGGCCGTGCTCGAAGAGAGACTTCGCGAGGTTCGCGAGGAGCAGCTTCTCGTGCGCGGCGCTGCCGCCCAGACGGGCACCCTTGGTGGGCTTCGGCATGGTTCTTCTCCTGTGTGTCTGCCCCGGCCGTGTCAGGTACCGGGGTCAGGAACCCGGTGAGCGGATGCCCACCGGCAACGACCGGTCAGGTACTGATCAGTACTGCTCGGTCTCCACGAAACCCGCGTCCGCGTCGTCGTCGGCGCCGAAGGCGTCGGCAGCGGCCGTGGGGTCGAATCCGGGCGGGCTGTCCTTGAGGGCCAGGCCCATGCCGGCCAGCTTCGCCTTGACCTCGTCGATGGACTTCGCACCGAAGTTGCGGATGTCCAGGAGGTCCGCCTCGGAACGCGCCACGAGCTCACCCACGGAGTGGATGCCCTCGCGCTTGAGGCAGTTGTAGGAACGGACCGTGAGCTCGAGCTCCTCGATGGGGAGCGCGAGGTCGGCGGCCAGGGCGGCGTCCGTGGGGGACGGGCCCATGTCGATGCCCTCGGCGTCGATGTTCAGCTCGCGGGCGAGACCGAACAGCTCGACCAGGGTCTTGCCCGCCGAGGCCATGGCGTCACGCGGACGCATCGCCTGCTTCGTCTCGACGTCGACGATCAGCTTGTCGAAGTCGGTGCGCTGCTCGACACGGGTCGCCTCGACCTTGTACGTGACCTTCAGCACCGGGCTGTAGATGGAGTCGACCGGGATCCGGCCGATCTCCTGGCCCACCTGCTTGTTCTGCACGGCCGAGACATAACCACGGCCACGCTCGACCGTCAGCTCCATCTCCAGCTTGC
>NZ_LBMU02000038.1 GCF_001005085.2 Streptomyces humi | reverse complement strand
CGGCGGCGGCGCTCGTACGTTGGTGTGTCAGCGGCCGGCGCCGCCGTCGGCGTTGGGGCCGTCGTAGTCCTCGCCGTAGGCACCCTTGGCGGGGCGGCGGCGGCGCATGGGCGGTTCCACGCCGTCGGCGAGGCGGCGCGCGGTGAGCAGGAAGCCGGTGTGGCCGATCATCCGGTGGTCGGGGCGGACCGCGAGGCCTTCCACGTGCCAGTTGCGGATCATCGTCTCCCAGGAGGTCGGCTCGTTGAAGCAGCCGATCTCGCGGATGGACTCGACGGTCCGGGCCAGCTGGGTGGTGGTGGCGACGTAGCAGCAGAGGATGCCGCCGGGGACGAGCGCCTTGGAGACGGTCTCGAGGCACTCCCAGGGGGCGAGCATGTCGAGGATGACCCGGTCGACGTCGGTGTCCGACAGGTTGTCCTGGAGGTCGCCGACGGTCAGCTGCCAGGCCGGGTGGGGACCGCCGAAGTAGCGTTCCACGTTCTGCTGGGCGATCTCGGCGAAGTCCGCCCGGCGTTCGTAGCTGTGCAGCATGCCCTGGTCGCCGATGGCACGCAGCAGGAAGCTGCTGAGCGAGCCGGAGCCGACGCCGGCTTCGACGACCCGTGCGCCGGGGAAGATGTCGGCGAAGGAGAGGATCTGCCCCGCGTCCTTCGGGTAGACGACGGCTGCCCCGCGGGGCATGGACAGGACGTAGTCGGGGAGCAGGGGGCGCAGCGCGAGGTAGGCGACGTTGCCGGTGGTGCGGACAACGCTGCCCTCGGGAGCGCCGATCAGTTCGTCGTGCGGGAAGGAGCCCTTGTGGGTGTGGAAGTTCTTCCCGGCTTCGAGCGTGAACGTGTAGTGGCGACCCTTGGGGTCGGTCAGCTGTACCTGGTCCCCGACCTTGAAGGGCCCGCGCCTGCGGGCGGCACCGGTCGGTTCGGACATGTGAACAGCCTACCGGGCCCTGCGGGCGGCTCGGACCAACAGAGGGCGCCTTCGGCCGTGGGAGCAGTGCGGGTGCGTTGTGGTGGCCCACGCGGTTCCCCGCGCCCCTGACGGGGCGCGCTCGGCCTCAGGGCGTCATCAAGCCGGCCTTGCCATCGCCCTGACGAAGGCGCGTTCGACGTCGGCTGCGGACAGGACGCCGTAGATCTCGCCGGTCTCCTCGACCACCAGGTATTCGGTGGCCGGGGTCGCGCGCAGGACGTCCAGGAGGTCCTCGCCCGCCAGCTCCGCCGAGACACGCATGCCGTCGGTGAGTTCCTGGGCCACGCCGCTGACGGCGACCCAGGGGCGGCGGTGCTCGGGGACGCCGACGATGGCGGCCTCGCGGACCAGGGAGAGGGGGTTTCCGTCGGCGTCCACGACGACCAGCGCGCGGGCGCCGGCGGCGTTGGCCCGGCGCAGGGCCTCGGAGAGGGGCGTGTCGGTCTCCACCGGGACGGCGCGCCGGGTCAGGGTGCGGGCGCGCAGTTCGGGGAGGTGTTCACGCAGCCGGGCCATGCGCAGGCTGTTGCCCGCGCCGGTCCAGATGATCGCGGCGAGGATGGCCGCGAGCAGGGCGTCGGTGATGGCGTCCATGCCGCTGCTGTCGTCGGTGCCGCCGCCGAAGGCGCCCCAGTGGTTGAGCAGCGGGAGGCCGATGAGGACGGACACGGCGAGGGCGCGGCCGACCCAGGCTGCGGCGACGGTGCCGCTCATGGGCCTGCCGGTGATCTTCCAGACGACGGCGCGGAGCATCCGGCCGCCGTCGAGCGGGAGGCCGGGCAGCAGGTTGAAGGCGGCGACGATGAGGTTGGAGACCATGAGGCCGGCCAGCAGGACGCCGGGGACGGTGCCGGGTTCGACGGGCTGCATGGCGAGGTAGAAGACGCCGGCGAGGACCAGGGAGAGCAGCGGGCCGACGAAGGCCAGCACGAACTCGCGCCCGGGGGTCTCGGCCTCCTTCTCGATCTCGGAGACACCGCCGAAGAACTGGAGCTGGATGCGGCGCACCGGGAGTTTGAAGCGGATCGCGGCGACCGTGTGGGCGAGTTCGTGGATCAGGACGGAGGCGTAGAAGGCGACCGCGAAGAAGAGGGAGACGAGGTAGCGGGCGGCGCCGAGTTCGGGCAGCACGCGGTCGAGCTGGCCGCCGAAGACCCAGGTGATCAGGGCGGCGACGAGGAACCAGCTGGGGGCCACGTACACGGGGACGCCGAAGGGACGGCCCATGAGGAGTCCGCCGCCGGGCTCCTTGGGGCGCTGGGGCGGCTGTCCCTTGGTGATGCCGGAGTGCGCGTGGCCGCGCTCGCCGGCCTCGTCCGGGGCTCCGCCGGGAGCGTCCGCGCGGGTCTCGGCGGGTGCGGCGGCCGGCTCGGCGGTGGGGCGGTGGGCCTTTCCCCCGTGCTCGCCGCCGCTCTCCGGCGCGGCCTGCCCGGCGGGCGGCCCGCCCCGGGTGGGGGCGTCGGTGGGGGCCGGGCCTCCGCCTTCGGCCGGGGCCTCAGGACCCGCGGGGTGCTCGGCCGGCTCGGCGTCGTCCGACCGGGGCTGCCCGCTCCCGCCGCTCACGTCCACGGTGTCCCCTCGTTAGATGCGGTCCGTCTCTGGTCGATGGTATGCGGCCGTCGGGGCGCGTTCCCCCTCGGCACCCCCTGTGCCCGCGCGGGTTGGGTGACTGTCAGTGGCGGGCCGTAGGGTCTGTGGTCATGGACAGCAGCATCGAGGACGCCGCGCGGGCGCGGGGCGCGGACGTCGCGCGGGGGGAAGAGCCGGTCACGGGGGCGGAGGCGGCGCAGGCGAGGCCGCCCGCCTCGCTGTCGCCGTCGAGGGCGGGCGACTTCATGCAGTGCCCGTTGCTGTACCGGTTCCGGGTGATCGACCGGCTGCCGGAGAAGCCGAGCGAGGCGGCGACCCGGGGGACGCTGGTGCACGCGGTCCTGGAGCGGCTCTTCGACGCGCCGGCGGCGGAGCGGACGGCGCCGCGGGCGAAGTCGCTGATCCCCGGGCAGTGGGACCGGCTGCGGGAGAGCAGGCCGGAGGTGGGTGAGCTGTTCGCGGACGATCCCGAGGGCGAGCGGCTGGCGCGCTGGCTGGGTGAGGCGGAGCGGCTGGTGGAGCGCTGGTTCACGCTGGAGGACCCGTCCCGGCTGGAGCCGGTGGAGCGGGAGCTCTTCGTGGAGACCGAGCTGGAGTCGGGCCTGCGGCTGCGCGGGATCATCGACCGGGTGGACGTGGCGGCGACGGGCGAGGTGCGGATCGTCGACTACAAGACGGGGAAGGCGCCCAGACCGGAGTACGCGGAGGGCGCGCTGTTCCAGATGAAGTTCTACGCGCTGGTGGTGTGGCGGCTGAAGAACGTGGTGCCGAGGCGGCTGCAACTGGTCTACCTGGGCAGCGGTGACGTGCTGACGTACGACCCGGTGCCCGCCGACCTGGAGCGGGTCGAGCGCAAGCTGCTCGCGCTGTGGGAGGCGATCCGGGAGGCCACGGAGTCGGGCGAGTGGCGGCCGCGTCCGACGAAGCTGTGCGGCTGGTGCGACCACCAGGCGCACTGCCCGGAGTTCGGCGGCACTCCCCCGCCGTATCCGCTGCCGGTCAGGTCGGCCGAGTCCGGGGACCTCCCGCAGGGCAGAATGGGCGCGGACTGAGCAGAAGGAGACTCACCGTGGCCATCCGTGTCCTACTGGTCGACGACCAGCCGCTGCTGCGTACCGGGTTCCGGATGATTCTGGAGGCCGAGCAGGACATCGCGGTCGTGGGCGAGGCCGGCGACGGCCTACAGGCTCTCGACCAGGTGCGGGCCCTCCAGCCGGACGTCGTGCTGATGGACATCCGGATGCCGCGGATGGACGGCGTGGAGGCGACCCGGCAGATCACCGGACCGGGCCGGGACGGCCCGGCGAAGGTGCTGGTGCTGACCACGTTCGACCTGGACGAGTACGTGGTGGAGGCGCTGCGCGCGGGCGCCAGCGGCTTCCTGCTGAAGGACGCCCCGGCGAACGAACTGGTGCAGGCGATCCGGGTGGTGGCGAACGGCGAGGCGATGCTGGCGCCGAGCATCACGCGCCGGCTGCTGGACAAGTACGCGACGCACCTGCCGTCGGGCGAGGAGCCGGTGCCGGACACCCTGCACACGCTCACCGACCGTGAGGTGGAGGTGCTGAAGCTCGTCGCGCGTGGCCTGTCGAACGCGGAGATCGCGGCGGACCTGTTCGTCAGCGAGACCACGGTCAAGACCCATGTGGGCCATGTGCTGACCAAGCTGGGACTGCGGGACCGGGTGCAGGCGGCCGTGTACGCCTACGAGAGCGGTCTGGTGCGCCCGGGCGCGCAGTAGGACGGGGTACGACGCGAAGGGCGCCCCTCTCCGGCGGGAGAGGGGCGCCCTTCGCGTCGTACCGGACCCGGCGTCAGCTGCTGGCGCCGCGGCCGAGCTCCCACAGCTGGAGGCTGGAGGAGGAGTTGAGGGTGTAGGCGACGCCCGTGATGTCGTCGCGGGCGGCGACGTACTGCTTGCCCTGCCACAGCGGGAGCAGCGGGACGTCGTCGGCGACGGCGTCCTGAATCTGCGTCAGGCTGCCGCTGGCGCTGGCCCGGTCGGCCTCGCGGCGGGACTCCGGGAGCAGCGTCTTGATGATCTTGTTGTTCACGTAGGGCGACTGGAGGAAGTTGTCCTTGTCGAGGAAGGGCGCGAGGAAGTTGTCGGCGTCCGGGAAGTCGGGGAACCAGCCCATGCCGTAGACGTCGTACTGCCCCTTGCGCTCCGCGACCTGGTACGTCTTCCAGAGGGTGCCCTCGACGCTGACGTCGAACAGGCCGCTGTCGTTGAGCTGCTGCTTGAGGACCTCGAACTCCTGCTTGGTGGCCGAGCCGTAGTGGTCGGTCGTGTAGTGCAGGGTCAGCTTCACCGGGGTGGTGATGTTGGCCGCGGTCAGCAGGGCCTTGGCCTTGGAGACGCTGGGGTCGCCGTACTTGTTGAAGAAGGAGTTGGAGTGGCCCGTGATGGAGGCCGGGACCAGCGAGTACAGCGGCTCGGCCTGGGAGCCGTACACCTTGGAGACGAGGGCGGCGCGGTCGATGAGCTGGGCCATGGCCTCGCGGACGGCCTTGGACTTGACCGTGGGCGCGTCGGTGTTGAAACCGAGGTAGCGGATCTCCAGGCCGGCCATCTCGACGAGGTCGACGTTGGCGTCGGAGCCGGTGTTGAGCTTGTTGATCTGCGCCGGCGACATGGTGCGGGTCATGACGTCGATGTCGCCCTTGTCGATCGCCTCGCCCATGGCGTCGGCGTCCTTGAAGGAGCGCAGGACGACCTGCTCGTTGTTGACCTTCACGCTGCCCTTGTAGTTCGGGTTCTTGGTGAAGGTCGCGGAGACGAGTTCGTCGCCCTCGACGTCTGCCTTGAAGGTGTAGGGGCCGGAGCCGTCGACGGCGAAGCCGTCGCGGAGCTTGTCCTTCTCGTAGTCCTTCGGGTTCACGATGCCCGCGACCGGGGTGGACAGCTTGTACGGGAAGGTGGCGTCGGCGGCCTTGAGGTGGAAGATGACCTCTCGGTCGCCCTGGGTCTCGATGGTGTCGATGTTCGTGAGCAGCCCGTACGGGCCACCCACGGCCTTGATGCGCAGGGCGCGTTCGATGGACCACTTGACGTCGGCTGCCGTGAGGGCGTTGCCGTCGGAGAACTTCAGGCCCTCTCGCAGCTTGCAGGCGTAGCGCTCGCTGCCGCTGTCGGTGAAGGAGCAGCTCTCGGCCGCGTCCGGGACCGGGTCGCCCTCGCCCTTGGGCTGCGACATGAGGGTCTGCACGGTCTGGCGCAGGATGTTCCAGCCACCGACGTCGTAGGAGTAGGCGGGGTCCAGGGGCGCCGGAGCGTCCTTCGTGGCGGTGAACCCGTCCGTGGTGCCGACGACGATCGCGTCGCCACTATTGCTCCCACTGCCGGACCCACCACACGCGGCGAGAACCGGAGTGAGCAGTCCGACCACGGCCGGCAGCACCAAAGTCTTGCGGTTCATGCTCGAAGTTCTCCAGAGCTGTTTCGAGTCCGTGTATCCGACAAACAGGGGTGTCGAAGCGGATCACGGGGGTAACGGCGATGTTCTCGCGACGAGATTAGTCCGCGCCCGCACGAGGGTTCGCAGGAGCGTGAGTTGAGGTCCCATCACGCAGCGGAACCGGGTGCGGACAGACCGAAAACCCGACAGCGGCAGGATTAGTGCAGCCTCTCCCCAATCGGGACACAAGGTCACCCCGTTTCCCCCCGAACGGGGGTGGGCTGCACATTCAGGCAACGTTGTCGAGCCTCGCGCACGTGGGGAACGTCACAGGACTCGATCGCCGGGGCAGGTACTGGAATTCAGCCGGTCGAACACTTGCGAATTCCGTTGAGTGACCGCCGAGTGACCGCCGCCGGGATTTCACGCATTGGTTCGCACGCTGGGTGAACGGCTAGCGCATATGCGTCATCAGCCCGTGCAGAAAGGCCAGGTCGACCTCCTCCAGGGAGGCGACCACGGTGCGCCGCTCGGCCGGCGTGATCGGCGCGACGGAGGGCACGGCGACCACCTGGCAGCCGGCAGCCTCGGCGGCCGCGACGCCGGTCGCGGTGTCCTCGACGACCGCGCATCTGGCCGGATCCACTCCCAGTCCGGCGGCGGCGAGGAGGTAGGGGTCCGGGTAGGGCTTGGTTCGCGAGACCTCGTCGCCGGCCACGGACAGGGTGAAGTGGTGCGGGCCCAGCACGGTCAGGACGCGGTCGATGATGCGCCGGTGCGAGGCGGAGACCAGGGCGGTCGGGATCTGCTGTTCGTGGAGTTCCGCGAGCAGCCGCTGGGCGCCCGGCATCAGCGGCAGGGCGGCGCCGATGCGCTCCTCGAAGCCGTCGTTGAGCAGCACGCTGAGCTCGGCGAGCGTGATGGCGGCGCCGGTGGCCTCGATGAGGAAACCGGCGCTGCGGGTCATGGGGCCGCCGACCACGACATGGCGCCAGGATTCGTCGAGGGCGTGGCCGAGGCGGGCGAAGATCTCGACCTCGACGTCCCACCAGAAGCCCTCGGTGTCCACCAGGGTGCCGTCCATGTCGAGGAGGACCGCTTGGAGGGCCGAGCCTTCGGCCGTACGGGTTCCGAGCGCGGGGACCGTGCTGGTCATCCGGGCGCACCTCCTTGAGGGACGATCAGGCCGGTTCCCATGCGGGGAACCGGCCTGCTGTGGACCGACCAGTGTACGACTTATCCGATCAGTGTGCCCGGTGGGACACGTCTCGGTGTCGGCGTAGGGCTCACCGTGCGTTGAAGTACTTCGCCTCCGGGTGGTGGATCACGATCGCGTCCGTGGACTGCTCGGGGTGCAGCTGGAACTCCTCGGACAGGTGGACACCGATGCGCTCCGGCTGGAGCAGGTCGGCGATCTTGGCGCGGTCCTCCAGGTCGGGGCAGGCGCCGTAGCCGAGGGAGAAGCGGGCGCCCCGGTACTTCAGGGCGAACATGTCCTCGACGTCGGCGGGGTCCTCGCCGGCGAAGCCGAGTTCGGAGCGCACGCGGGCGTGCCAGTACTCGGCGAGGGCCTCGGCCAGCTGGACGGACAAACCGTGCAGTTCGAGGTAGTCGCGGTAGGCGTTGGCCTCGAACAGCTTGGCGGTCTGCTCGCCGATGCGGGAGCCGACGGTGACGACCTGGAGGCCGACCACGTCCGTCTCCCCCGACTCCTCCGGGCGGAAGAAGTCGGCGAGGCAGAGGCGGCGGCCGCGGCGCTGGCGCGGGAAGGTGAACCGGGTGCGCTCGTTGCCGCGGTCGTCCAGGATGATCAGGTCGTCGTCCTTGGAGACGCACGGGAAGTAGCCGTAGACCACGGCCGCCTCCAGCAGGTTCTCCGTCTGGAGCCGGTCGAGGAGCCCGCGCAGCCGGGGCCGCCCCTCGGTCTCGACGAGTTCCTCGTACGACGGTCCCTCGCCGGTGCGGGCCTGCTTGAGACCCCACTGGCCCTTGAAGAGGGCGCCCTCGTCGAGCCAGCCGGCGTACTCCTTGAGCTGGATGCCCTTGATGACGCGGGTGTCCCAGAACGGCGGGGTGGGCACCGGGTTGTCGACGGCGACGTCGGAGCGGACATGGCCCTCCTCGGGCCGCTCCTCGACCTCGACGGCGGCGGTCTGCCGGACCCGGCGCTGCTTCAGCTCGGGCAGGACGGCACCGGGCAGGCCGCGCTTGACGCCGATCAGGGCGTCCATCAGGCGCAGCCCCTCGAAGGCGTCGCGGGCGTAGCGGACCTCCCCCTCGTAGAGCTCGTGCAGGTCCTGCTCGACGTAGGCGCGGGTGAGGGCGGCGCCGCCGAGGATGACCGGGTAGCTGGCCGCGAGGCCGCGCTGGTTGAGCTCCTCCAGGTTCTCCTTCATGATCACCGTGGACTTGACCAGCAGGCCGGACATGCCGATGACGTCGGCGCGGTGCTCGTCGGCGGCCTCAAGGATCGCGGAGACGGGCTGCTTGATGCCCAGGTTGACGACGTTGTAGCCGTTGTTGGACAGGATGATGTCGACGAGGTTCTTGCCGATGTCGTGGACGTCGCCGCGGACGGTGGCAAGGACGATGGTGCCCTTGCCCTCGGTGTCCGACTTCTCCATGTGCGGTTCGAGGTGGGCGACGGCGGCCTTCATGACCTCGGCGGACTGGAGGACGAACGGCAGCTGCATCTGGCCGGAGCCGAACAGCTCGCCGACCACCTTCATGCCGTCGAGCAGCGTCTCGTTGACGATGTCCAGGGCGGCTCGGGTCTCCAGGGCCTCGTCGAGGTCGGCCTCCAGGCCGTTGCGCTCACCGTCGATGATGCGGCGCTTGAGACGCTCCTCCAGCGGGAGGGCGGCCAGTTCCTCGGCCTTGCCGGCCTTGAGGGACTTGGCGGTGGCGCCCTCGAAGAGCTGCATCAGCTTCTGGAGCGGGTCGTAGCCCTCGGAGCGGCGGTCGTGGATGAGGTCGAGGGCGGTGCGCACCTCCTCCTCGTTGAAGCGGGCGATCGGCAGGATCTTGCTGGCGTGCACGATCGCCGAGTCCAGGCCCGCCTTGACGCATTCGTCGAGGAAGACGGAGTTCAGCAGGATGCGGGCGGCCGGGTTGAGGCCGAAGGAGATGTTGGACAGGCCGAGGGTGGTCTGGACGTCCGGGTGACGGCGCTTGAGCTCGCGGATCGCCTCGATGGTGGCGATGCCGTCCTTGCGGGACTCCTCCTGACCGGTACAGATGGTGAAGGTCAGGGTGTCGATGAGGATGTCGGACTCGTGGATGCCCCAGTTCCCGGTGAGGTCGTCGATCAGCCGTTCGGCGATCTCGACCTTCTTCTCCGGGGTACGGGCCTGGCCCTCCTCGTCGATGGTCAGCGCGATGAGCGCGGCGCCGTGCTCGCGGGCGAGCTTGGTGACCTTCGCGAACCGGGAGTCGGGGCCGTCGCCGTCCTCGTAGTTGACGGAGTTGATGACCGCGCGGCCGCCGAGCTTCTCCAGGCCGGCCCGGATGACGTCGACCTCGGTGGAGTCGAGGACGATCGGGAGGGTGGAGGCGGTGGCGAAGCGGCCGGCCAGCTCCTCCATGTCGGCGACGCCGTCGCGGCCGACGTAGTCCACGCAGAGGTCCAGCATGTGGGCGCCCTCGCGGATCTGCTCGCGGGCCATCTCCACGCAGTCGTCCCAGCGGGCCGCGAGCATGGCCTCGCGGAACTTCTTGGAGCCGTTGGCGTTGGTGCGCTCGCCGATGGCCAGGTACGAGGTGTCCTGCCGGAACGGGACCGTCTGGTAGAGCGAGGCGGCGCCGGGCTCGGGGCGCGGGCTGCGCTCGGGCGGGGTGACGCCCCGGACCCGCTCGACGACCTGGCGCAGGTGCTCGGGGGTGGTGCCGCAGCAGCCGCCGATGAGCGAGAGGCCGTAGTCGCGGACGAAGTTCTCCTGGGCGTCGGCCAGGCCCTCGGGTCCGAGCGGGAAGTGCGCGCCGTCCTTGGTGAGGACCGGCAGACCGGCGTTCGGCATGCACAGCAGCGGGATCCGGGAGTGCCGGGTGAGGTAGCGCAGGTGCTCGCTCATCTCGGCGGGGCCGGTCGAGCAGTTCAAACCGATCATGTCGATGCCCAGCGGCTCCAGCGCGGTCAGCGCGGCGCCGATCTCGGAGCCGAGCAGCATGGTGCCGGTGGTCTCGAAGGCCATGGAGACCACAAGGGGGACGTCGACTCCGAGGGCCTCCATGGCACGGCGGGCGCCCAGCACGGAGGACTTGGTCTGGAGGAGGTCCTGGGTGGTCTCGACGATCAGGGCGTCGGCGCCACCGGCGAGCAGGCCCTCGGCGTTCTGCTGGAAGCCGTCGCGGATGGTGACGTACGGGACGTGGCCGAGGGTGGGCAGCTTGGTGCCGGGGCCGATGGAGCCGAGCACCCAGCGCGGGCGGCCGTCCCGGGCGGTGAAGTCGTCGGCGGTCTCGCGGGCGATGCGGGCACCGGCCTCGGACAGCTCGTGGACGCGCTCGGGGATGTCGTACTCCGCCATGGCGGAGTGGTTGGCCCCGAAGGTGTTGGTCTCGACGCAGTCGACGCCCACGGCGAAGTACGCCTCGTGGACCGAGCGGACGATGTCGGGGCGGGTCAGGTTCAGGATCTCGTTGCAGCCTTCCAGCTGCTGGAAGTCCTCGAGCGTGGGGTCCTGCGCCTGGAGCATGGTGCCCATGGCGCCGTCGGCGACCACCACACGGCTGGCGAGCGCCTCTCGGAGCGCGGACACCCGGGTCCGGCTGTCGGCGGAAGGGGACGTTGGCGACGAGGCCATGAAGGGGCTCCCTTGGATGCGACGGCTGTCGGCTATGCGGTCTTCCCGGGCTCACCCGGGTGCGGACGCACGGCGCCAGCGTAACCGGGAGTGGGCTTGGATGGGCAGGGCGTCCATGTGGCGGACGAGTGAGGCGGGCGCCGACCAGGGACGTATGCCCGGCGAGGGCGGATCATGCACGGGGCGGGTCGGCCTGCCCGGACCCGTCACGGAGTGGTCACGGGTGGACCGGTGAGGTGGCCGGTCCGCCACGTGTGATGTAACAGGTGTCGACCAACCATTGGCGGCGAGTCGACATCGACCGGTAGTGTTCGACATTGCCGAACGCCGGTTACGGCGGTCGTGACGGTGAGTTCCACAGGGGACGGAGGCAGGAACGGCGATGGCACGGAACATCCAGTCGCTCGAACGGGCGGCCGCGATGCTGCGGCTGCTCGCGGGCGGCGAGCGACGGCTCGGCCTGTCGGACATCGCCTCGTCACTGGGTCTCGCCAAGGGCACCGCCCACGGCATACTGCGCACCCTCCAACTGGAGGGGTTCGTGGAGCAGGACGAGGCCTCGGGGCGCTACCAGCTGGGCGCGGAACTGCTCCGGCTCGGCACCACCTACCTGGACGTGCACGAGCTGCGGGCGCGGGCCCTGGTGTGGACGGACGACCTGGCCCGTTCCAGCGGCGAGAGCGTCTACCTGGGCGTCCTCCACCAGCAGGGCGTGCTGATCGTGCACCACGTCTTCCGGCCGGACGACAGCCGGCAGGTGCTGGAGATCGGGGCGATGCAGCCGCTGCACTCCACGGCACTGGGCAAGGTGCTCTCGGCCTACGACCCGGTGGCGCACAGCGAGGCCCTGGAGGCCGACCGCAAACCCTTCACCGACCGCACGACCTGCGAGCTGGACGCCTTCGAGCACATCCTCGACATCACGCGCGCGCGTGGGTACGCGGCCGACGTGGAGGAGACCTGGGAGGGCGTGGCCTCGGTCGCGGCGCCCATCCACGACCGGCGGCGGATGCCGGTGGGGGCGGTGGGCATCACGGGCGCCGTGGAACGGCTGTGCCGCGACGGGGAGTTGACGCCCGAGCTGATCGCCGCGGTGCGGGACTGCGCCCGCGCGGTGTCGCGGGACCTGGGCGCGGGGCGGTTCTGACCGCGCGCCGCTGAACGTCGTACGAGGCCGGTTCGCCTGTCGGTGGACCGGCCTCAGTCGTACCCTGAAGTGGACAAAGCAGGATAAACCCGCAGTTCAGTGGGGTTTTCGCAGCACATCCGGCCGGGCGGACCCGACAAAGATCGATAACTCACAGCAATCAATAACGATCGTGCTTTCGATAACAGAACTCTTGACGCACGTGTGACGCCGGGGCGAGACTCCCGTCCATCGGTCGGCATTGTCGAACACCTACCGGCAATACGCGCTAGAGTGTGACAACGCCAAGGACCGGATTCGCTCTCACCCCCGAGGGCGCCAACACCCCGAAGGGACTCGGGGTTCGGCTTCCCTGGACGAAGGACAAAGGAGTCGCGGGTGTCCAGCTCCGACATCTTCATCGGCGAGACCATCGGTACCGCCATACTCATCCTGCTCGGCGGTGGCGTGTGCGCCGCCGTCACGCTCAAGGCCTCCAAGGCCCGCAACGCCGGCTGGCTCGCCATCGCCTTCGGTTGGGGCTTCGCCGTCATGACGGCCGTCTACATCTCCGGACCGCTGTCCGGTGCCCACCTCAACCCGGCCGTCACCGTCGCTCTCGCCATCAAGAACAGCGACTGGAGCAACGTCCCGGTCTACTTCGCCGGACAGCTGCTCGGCGCGATGATCGGTGCCGCTCTGGTGTGGGTCGCCTACTACGGCCAGTTCCACGCGCACCTCACCGACAAGGAGATCGTCGGCGGCCCGGGCGCGCAGGCCACCACGGCCAAGGCCGTCGAGGCCCAGGAGAAGGGCGCCGGCCCGGTCCTCGGCATCTTCTCCACCGGTCCGGAGATCCGGAACGCGGTGCAGAACCTCGCCACGGAGATCATCGGCACCGTGGTGCTGATCCTCGCGGTCCTCACCCAGGGCCTCAACGACAAGGGCAACGGCCTCGGTGTGCTCGGCGGCCTCATCACCGCCCTCGTGGTCGTCTCGATCGGTCTGTCGCTCGGCGGTCCGACGGGTTACGCCATCAACCCGGCCCGTGACCTCGGTCCCCGTATCGTGCACGCGCTCCTCCCCCTGCCCAACAAGGGCGGTTCCGACTGGAGCTACGCCTGGATCCCGGTGGTCGGTCCCCTGATCGGCGGAGCCATCGCGGCAGGCATCTACAACGTCGCCTTCGCTTAAGACACAGGCTCGCGCCGTACCGCCTGTCCACCACGGATCTTCGAGGAGCACACAGTGACCGACGCTCACACCGCAGGCCCCTTCATCGCCGCCATCGACCAGGGCACCACCTCCAGCCGCTGCATCGTCTTCGACAAGGACGGCCGTATCGTCTCGGTCGACCAGAAGGAGCACGAGCAGATCTTCCCCAAGCCGGGCTGGGTCGAACACAACGCCAACGAGATCTGGACCAACGTCCAGGAAGTCGTCGCCGGGGCCATCCAGAAGGCCGGCATCACCCGCGACGACATCAAGGCCATCGGCATCACCAACCAGCGCGAGACCACCGTGCTGTGGGACAAGAACACCGGTGAGCCCGTCCACAACGCCATCGTCTGGCAGGACACCCGCACCGACGCCCTCTGCCGCGAGCTCGGCCGCAACGTCGGGCAGGACCGCTTCCGCCGCGAGACCGGCCTCCCGCTGGCCTCCTACTTCGCCGGCCCCAAGGCCCGCTGGCTGCTCGACAACGTCGACGGCCTGAAGGAGCGCGCCGAGGCGGGCGACATCCTCTTCGGCACCATGGACACCTGGGTCATCTGGAACCTGACCGGCGGTGTCAACGGCGGCAAGCACGTCACCGACGTGACCAACGCCTCCCGCACCCTTCTCATGAACCTGCACACCACGCAGTGGGACGAGAAGATCGCCGAGTCCATCGGCGTGCCGCTTCAGATCCTTCCCGAGATCCGCTCCTCCGCCGAGGTCTACGGCGAGGTCACCGGCGGCAAGCTCGGCGACCTGCTCGGCGGCATCCCGGTGGCCTCCGCGCTCGGCGACCAGCAGGCGGCCCTGTTCGGCCAGACCTGCTTCTCCGAGGGCGAGACCAAGTCCACCTACGGCACCGGCACCTTCATGGTGATGAACACCGGCGACAAGATCATCAACTCCTACGCGGGCCTGCTGACCACGGTCGGCTACAAGATCGGCGAGCAGCCGACCGTGTACGCGCTGGAGGGCTCGATCGCCGTCACCGGCTCCCTGGTGCAGTGGATGCGCGACCAGATGGGCCTGATCTCCACCGCGGCCGAGATCGAGACGCTCGCGCTCTCGGTCGAGGACAACGGCGGCGCCTACTTCGTGCCGGCCTTCTCCGGTCTGTTCGCCCCGCACTGGCGCTCCGACGCCCGCGGTGTGATCGCCGGCCTGACCCGGTACGTCACCAAGGCGCACCTGGCCCGCGCGGTCCTGGAGGCCACCGCCTGGCAGACCCGCGAGATCGCGGACGCCATGACCAAGGACTCCGGCGACGAGCTGGTGACCCTCAAGGTCGACGGTGGCATGACCGCCAACAACCTGCTGATGCAGCAGCTCGCCGACGTCCTGGACGCGCCCGTGGTGCGCCCGATGGTCGCGGAGACCACCTGCCTCGGCGCCGCCTACGCCGCCGGCCTCGCCGTCGGCTTCTGGTCCAGCACCGACGAACTGCGCGCCAACTGGCGCCGGGCCGCCGAATGGACCCCCCGCATGGACGCGGAGACCCGCGACCGTGAGTACAAGAACTGGCTCAAGGCCGTCGACCGGACCATGGGCTGGATCGACGACGACGAGAGCTGACGAGAGCGCACCAGCTCTCACGATCGAGCTCTGACGATCGAGCTCTGACGAGGAGTAAGAACCCGACATGACCAGTCAGTCCACCCTCCAGTCCGTGCCTGCCCTGGGGACGCACCCGGCCTCCGGCTCCAACCCGAGCCGGGCCGAGACCAGGGAGCAGCTCGCCAAGGCGTCGTACGACCTTCTCGTGATCGGCGGCGGCATCCTGGGCATCTCCACCGCCTGGCACGCCGCGCAGTCCGGGCTGAGGGTGGCACTGGTCGACGCCGGCGACTTCGCCGGCGCCACCTCCTCCGCCTCCTCCAAGCTCCTCCACGGCGGTCTGCGCTACCTACAGACCGGTGCGGTGAAGCTGGTCGCGGAGAACCACTTCGAGCGCCGTGCGGTCTCCCGCCAGGTGGCCCCCCACCTGGCGAACCCGCTCACGTTCTACCTCCCCGTGTACAAGGGCGGTCCGCACGGCGCGGCGAAGCTCGGAGCGGGCGTGTTCGCCTACTCCGCGCTCTCCGCGTTCGGTGACGGAGTGGGGCACCTGCTGAGCCCGGCGAAGGCCGCACAGGACGTGCCGGAGCTGCGCACCGAGAACCTCAAGGCCGTGGCCGTGTACGGCGACGACCAGATGAACGACGCCCGCATGGCGCTGATGACGGTCCGCGCGGCCGTCGAGGCGGGCGCGGTCGTCCTCAACCACGCCCAGGTCACCGGCCTGCGCTTCACCCGGGGCCGGGTCACCGGCGCCGACCTCAAGGACGCCCTCTCCGGCGAGGAGTTCGGCGTCAACGCCCGGCTGGTGCTCAACGCGACCGGCCCCTGGGTCGACCACCTGCGCCGGATGGAGGACCCGAACGCGGCCCCCTCCATCCGTCTGTCCAAGGGCGCGCACCTGGTCCTGAAGCGGACGGCGCCGTGGAAGGCCGCGCTGGCCACCCCCATCGACAAGTACCGGATCACCTTCGCCCTCCCGTGGGAGGACATGCTGCTGCTCGGCACCACCGACGAGCAGTACGAGGGCGACCCCGCGGACGTGTCCGTCACCGAGAAGGACATAGCCCAGATCCTGGACGAGGCCGCGTTCTCCGTCCGGGACCAGCAGCTCAAGCGCGAGCTGATCACCTACGCCTTCGCCGGTCTGCGCGTGCTGCCGGGCGGCCCCGGCGACACCGCCAAGGCCAAGCGGGAGACCGTGGTCACCGAGGGCAGGGGCGGCATGCTGTCCGTCGCGGGCGGCAAGTGGACGACGTTCCGGCACATCGGCCGCACCGTGATGCAGAAGCTGGAGGCGCTGCCGGGCCACCCGCTGGGCGACGACTTCGAGCCGATCTCCTCGCTGCCGAAGAAGCTGCCGCTGCCCGGCGTCGCCAATCCGCGCGCCGTCGCCCACCGGCTGCTGGTGGACAACCCGGCGCCCGGCCCGCGCATGGCCGCCGACACCGCCAAGCACCTGGCCACCCACTACGGTTCGCTGGCCTTCGACATCGCCCGCATCGCCAACGAGCACCCGGAGCTGGGCGAGCGCGTCCACCCGGACGCCCCGGAGATCTGGGCGCAGGTCGCCTGGGCCCGCGACCACGAGTGGGCCGAGACCGCCGACGACGTGCTGCGCCGCCGTACCACCCTGACCATCCGCGGCCTGGCCACGGACGACGTCCGGGCGAAGGTCCAGGACCTGCTCGACAAGAAGTGACCCGCTGAACTGGCGGTTGCCGGGTCCTTGCCCTGACCGTCCCGGCAACCGCTGAGGTCCCGGCCCCGCCGTACCGGGGACGGGCGGCACGAGGGGCGGCTCCCTTTCCCCGGGGGGCCGCCCCTTCGCCGTACCGGGCATCGCCCTTTCGCCGTGCCGGGCATCGCCCTTTCGCCGTACCGGGCATCGCCCCGGCACCGCGCCGCGCCGCCACACGCCGTCGCCACACGCCGTCGTATGCCGTCGCCTTGTGCCGCCGTATGCCGTCGCCTTGTGCCGCCGGTATCTGCCCGCGAGGTGTGTCGCACCACCAGCCGCCCCTCGAACACCTCCACGCGCTCCCCCGGACGTGTTTCGAACATCGCGTTTCCCCGCCGATAGGCCGACTACAACGGATCGTTCCGGCACGGCGGTACGGCAGCACGGGGCCACCGCGGTGCGCGCTCAGGCACGGCTCCGGGGAGCGGGATATGCACGGCGGATGGCACGGTGCCCGGGTGCGGCGGCGCCTGGGGTTGTCTGCGTGCGCGGCGGCGCTCGCGGCCCTCACCGGCGTGCTGCGGTTCTGGTGGGACGACGTCGCCACCGCGGGCGTCCTGGTGTCGGCGATCGGCACCCTGGTGTCGGTCGCGGCGCTCGTGGCCGACGTGCTGCGCGGCGACGCCGACCCGGCCCCGCGCTCGGCCGAGGAGGACCGGCGCCGGGCCGCCGACGCGCTGGCCGAGGCCGTACGCGAGCAGTGGGCGGCGGAGGCCCGGTTACGGCGGCTACAGGATCCGGAGCCGATCGAGGTGGCCTGGGCGCCCGCGGACCGGCGGCTGGCCGACCACGCGGAGAACGTCCGGCGCGGCGCCCGGCTCCCCGCACCGCGCGCGCGGCGGGTCGAGGACATGGCGGCGTGGTTCGGCGGTCTCCCGGGCCGGCGGCTGGTGATCCTGGGCGGGCCCGGCTCGGGCAAGTCGGTACTGGCGATGCGGTTCGTGCTCGCCCGGCTCGCCTGCCGTCGTCCGGGCGCACCGGTGCCGGTGCTGTTCCCGCTGGCCGGCTGGGACCCGCGGCGGACCGGGCTGCGCGACTGGCTCGCGGACCGGCTGGCCGCCGACCACCCGCCGCTGGGTGCCGTGCTGGACGGCTCGCGCACCCTCGCCCGCGGCCTGCTGGACACCGGGCTGGTGCTGCCGGTCCTCGACGGCTTCGACGAACTGCCCCGGCCCGGCTACGGGGAGGCGGTACGACGGATCAACGCCGAACTCGACGACGACCTGCCCCTGCTGCTCACCAGCCGCCGGGCGGCGTGGGCGACCGCGGTGACCGAGGGCGACGTGCTCACCGCCGCCGAGGTGGTCGAACTCCTGCCCCTGGACCTCGCCCAGGCCTCGGCCCACCTGGAGCGGACGGCACGGCCGCTGCGCACGGCGGACGGGACACCCGGGACCGTGTGGACGCCGGTGCTCCGCGCACTCGCCGCGCGTCCGCGGTGCGCCGCCGCCCTGGCGCTCAGCACGCCCCTGATGGTGGCGCTCGCCCGCGCGGTGTACGGCGACACCTCCCGGGATCCGTCGGAACTGCTCGACCGGGAACGATTCAGCTCGGTGGGCGCCGTCGAGGAACACCTGCTCGGGGCGTTCGTACCGGCCGCCTACGCGGACGCCGACCCGCCCGCCGCCTCGGACGCGGTACGGCGGCTGGCCCTGCTGGCGCGGGCGTTGCGGCGGCGGGACACCACCCGGCTGGCGTGGTGGGAGCTGGAGTCACTGCTGCCCCGGCCGCTGCGGGTCCTCGGGCCGGGGCTGCTGTCGATGGCCGTGCTGTCGACGCTGCTGGTGCCCGTCACGGTGGCCCGCGCCTTGCACCGGCTCGCGGGCGTCGAGGACTTCCTGTCGCTCGCCGCCACGCTGGCGGGACAGGTCCTGGGCTTCGCCTTCGGGGTGGCGCGGCTGCTGCCTGACGGACCGGAGGACGGGTCCGGGGCGGGGGCGGGGAGCGGGTCGGAGAACGGACCGGGCCGGCGGTTCCTGGTCCGTCAGGGGCTGACCGTCGTCGGGGCGACCGGGGTGCTGTGGGCGGCCTTCGCGTACGCCGACGATCTGCGGTTCGGCTTCCGGTTCGGCTCGGTGACCGACGGCCGGCTGCCCGATCTGCTCGGCGGGACCCTGTTCGCCCTGCTGTTCACGCTGTTCTTCGGCACCGCCGGGCTGTCCCGGCGGCCGGTGCCGCTCGGGCTGCCGTGGAGCGGTGCCGGGGAGCGCGCCACGGCCCGGCTGTCCGGGGCGGTCCTGCTGCTCGGCGGGGCGGGCACGGCGGGGACGGTCCTGCTGGGGCGGACCGGTGATCCGTGGACGCTGCTGGTGGGCGTCACGGCAGCGGGGGCGGGGGCCGCCCTGCTGGTGAGCGCCACCCGCCGGGCCGGGCGGGAGAGCGCGCTGCCGGCCCGGCCCGGCCGAGTGGTCCGGCGGTTCGCGACGGGCATGGTCCGGGGCACGGCCGTCACCCTGCTGACCGGGGTCACCGCCTGCGCGGTCGCCGGGCTCGCCGCCACCGGCGTGACCCTCCTCAAGTCCGGCTCCGCGCCCGACCTCGCCGGACGCCACGTCGACGGCTGGTGGTTCACGCAAGACCGCGGGGTCAGGACGGCGGGCACGACGCGGCCGTTGCGGGGCACGCTGCTGCTCCCCGGTTCGGGGGCCCGGCCGATCGCCTACCCGCAGGGCGCGGTACCGCCCGACTGCACGCTCCCGCTGGTACCGGAGCGCCGCTGCGTCCCCTTCCACTCGGGCAGGACGGAGTTCGTGTCCCGGGCGGGGTCGGTGACGGTACACCTCACCGCGCCGGGTCCGTCCCGCGGTACCGGAGCGGATGAAGCGGCGGCCGGGACGGACCGCACGGACGGAGCGGGCCGCACGGACGGAGCGGGCCACGCGAACGGAGCGAGCCGCGCAGACGGAGCGAGCCGCGCAGACGGAGCGAGCCGCGCGGACGGAGCGAGCAGCACAGGCCGATCGGACGGGTCGATGTCCGGTGGGACCGCGTCCGGCGAGGCCGCCTCCGGTGAGCCCGCGCCCGGTGGGACCGCCTCCGGTGGGACCGCCTCCGGTGGGACCGCCTCCGGTGGGGCGGTGACGGTCGCGTACGCGGCCGACCTCCGGTCGGTGCTGCCGCCGCAGGCGCGCGCCTGGCTGACCCAGGGCCCGGCCGCCGGGTTCGTGGCCCGGTGTCTGCCGCCGTTCGTGGCGGCCGGAGTGCTGGTCGGACTGGTGGGCGGCTGCGTGTGCGGGGTCTACCGGGCGCTGAGCGTGCCGTCCGACGCCATGCGCGCCACCGGCCCCGGTTCCTCCCTGCGTACGGACCGCACGGCGTCCTTCGCCCGTGGCGGTGTCGTCGCCCTGCTGGTCGCCTGCGTCTGCGTGCCGGTGACGCTGCTGCCCGGCGACTGGGGCGGACTGGTGCACGTCGGCACCCAGTTGTGGCTTCCGATGGGCACCACGGCACTGGCCCTGAGCGCCTGGGGCCGGTTCGCCGTCGCCCGGGTCTGGCTCGGAGCCACCGGCAGGCTGCCGTGGCGGTTGATGGCGTTCCTGGAGGACGCCCATCGCCGTGGCGTACTGCGCCGGTCCGGGGCGTACTTCGAGTTCCGGCATCTGCGGCTCCAGGCCCACCTGGCGCACGAGGACCCGCCGTCCCCCGGCCCCGCTCCCGCCGGCGGCACGCCCCGGCCCCGCGAAGCCCCTGACGGACCGGTCAGGGAGCACCGCGACCGGCCTCTCTAGGCCGCATAATGTGGCAGAGACATCGGAGGTCTCAACTACAGGGAGGCCGGTATGGCAGTCACCGATGAGGCGATCGAGAAGATCAAGGACATGATCGTCTCCGGTGCGCTGCGCCCTGGTGACCGGTTGCCCAAGGAAAGCGAACTCGCCGCCGAACTCGGCCTGTCCCGCAACTCGCTCAGGGAGGCGGTGCGGGCCCTGTCGCTGATCCGGATCCTGGACGTACGGCAGGGCGACGGCACGTATGTCACCAGCCTGGACCCGCAGTTGCTGCTCGAGGCGATGAGCTTCGTCGTGGACTTCCACCGTGACGACACGGTCCTGGAGTTCCTGGCGGTGCGCCGGATCCTGGAACCGGCCGCGACCGCGCTGGCGGCCTCCCGGATCAGTGAGCAGCAACTGGACGCGCTGGGTGCCCAGTTGGACGCGCTCGGGGCCGCGCCCTCGGTGGAGGAACTGGTCGCGTGCGACCTGGAGTTCCACCGGGGCATCGTGCAGAGCTCGGGGAACTCGGTGCTCTGCTCGCTGCTGGACGGGCTGTCGGGGCCGACCACCCGGGCCCGGATATGGCGCGGGCTGACCCAGGAGGACGCGGTGGCGCGCACGCTGCACGAGCACCGGGCGATCCTGGCCGCGCTGCGCGACCGGGACGCGGAGGCGGCCCGTTCCTGGGCGACCGTGCACATCGCGAGCGTGGAGCAGTGGCTGCGCAGCAGCCTGTGAAGCGCAGGCCGGCCGGCCGCCGCGGGCCGGTGAAGCGCTTGCCGCCCGTGGCCGGTTCCCGGTCGGAACGGGGTGTTCGAGCGGGGCGAACGGGGCAGTGATCCGTTCACTCCCCCGTGCAAGGGGGCTGCGGGCGCCCCCGCTCGACGCCGTAAGGTTGGGACGTACGCGAGGGCACGTCGGAAGGAGGCACTGGGTGATCGAGCTGGAGGGGGTTCCCGAGCTGATCGACCCAGTCATGGTGGCCGCGTTCGAGGGCTGGAACGACGCCGGCGACGCCGCTTCCACCGCGGTCGCGCATCTGGAGCGCGAGTGGAAGGGCGAGGTGTTCGCGGCCCTTGACGCCGAGGACTACTACGACTTCCAGGTCAACCGCCCCACGGTGTGGATGGACGCCGGCGTGCGCAAGATCACCTGGCCGACGACGCGGCTGTCGGTGGTCCGGGTCGGCGGGGAGAAGCCGCGGGACCTGGTGCTGGTCAGAGGGATCGAACCGTCCATGCGCTGGCGGTCCTTCTGCAACGAACTGCTCGGCTTCGCCCACGAGCTGGGCGTGGAGCTGGTGGTCGTCCTGGGCGCGCTGCTCGGCGACACCCCGCACACCCGACCGGTGCCGGTCAGCGGGGTCACGTCGGACTCCGACCTGGCGCAGCGGATGGATCTGGAGGAGACCAAGTACGAGGGCCCCACGGGCATCGTCGGCGTCCTCCAGGAGGCCTGCACGCACGCGGGCGTCCCGGCGGTGTCGCTGTGGGCGGCGGTGCCGCACTACGTCTCGCAGCCGCCCAACCCGAAGGCCACACTGGCCCTGCTCAACCGCCTCGAGGACCTGCTCGACCTGCGGATCCCGCTGGGTGAGCTGGCCGAGGACGCGCGCGCCTGGCAGGTCGGCGTGGACCAGCTGGCAGCCGAGGACAGCGAGGTCGCCGAGTACGTGCAGACGCTGGAGGAGGCCCGGGACACCGCCGAGCTGCCGGAGGCGTCCGGCGAGGCGATCGCCCGTGAGTTCGAGCGTTATCTGCGGCGCCGGGACGTGAACCCGCCGGGCGGGCACGCCACGGCGGACGGCGCGGACAGCGCGCCGTATCTGCGGGACAACCCGGGGAACCCGGGCGGCAAGGCCCGGCCGCCGCGCCCGCCGAAGCCCGACATGCCCGGGAGCACCGGAAACGCGGAAAGCGCCGGGGAGGGCGAGGACGCCGAAGGGGGCTCCGGACCTGACGGCGAGGATCCCTCCGAGAGCTGAGACCTCCGGGGACCGAGACCTCCGGGGACCGAGACCTCCCCGGGGACAGGGACCGAGACCTCCCCGGGGACGAGCGATTCGGCCGGGGGGAGTTCCGCGAGGGGTTCCGCGAGCGGTTCGGCCCCGGGGACCGAGACCTCCGGGGACTCAGACATCGAGGAGTGCGGCAGGGGCGGTACGCGTTGTGCGTACCGCCCCTGCCTGTCGAGTGCCGGCCTCGCGCCGGTGGAGGTCGAGCGCGCGGTTCCCCGCGCCCCTGAAGGGCGCGGGAAAGCCTGCGTCAGTTCAGAGGGCCACGCCCAGCAGGGCGTCCACCGCTCGGGACACGACCCCGGGCGCGCCGGTGTCCGTGCCGCCCCGCTCCTGCTGGAGTGCCGCCCAGCGGTCCACGGCCGCCAGGGCCGCGGGCGCGTCCAGGTCGTTGCTGAGGGCCTCGCGGATCTCCTCCACCAGGGCCTCGGCGGGCGGGCCGTCCGGGCGGGAGACCGCCGCGCGCCAGCGGCCGAGGCGGGCCACCGCGTCCGCCAGCACCTGGTCGGTCCACTCCCAGTCCGCGCGGTAGTGGTGGGAGAGCAGGGCGAGCCGGATCGCGGCCGGGTCCACGCCGTCCCGGCGGAGCTGGGAGACGAAGACCAGGTTTCCCTTGGACTTGGACATCTTCTCGCCGTCGAGCCCGACCATGCCGGCGTGCACGTACGCCTTGGCCATCGGGAACTCGCCGGTGAGCACCTGGGCGTGCGAGGCGCCCATCTCGTGGTGCGGGAAGGCCAGGTCGGAGCCGCCGCCCTGGACGTCGAAGGTCATGCCCAGATGGTCCAGCGCGATGGCCACGCACTCGATGTGCCAGCCCGGCCTGCCGCGGCCGAGGGAACCGCCGTCCCAGCTGGGTTCGCCCTCGCGGGCCGCCATCCAGAGCATCGGGTCGAGGGGGTTCTTCTTGCCGGCGCGGTCCGGGTCGCCGCCGCGCTCGGCGGACAGCAGCCGCATGGCGGCCGCGTCGAGGCCGGAGACCTGGCCGAAGTGCGGGTCGGACTCCACGGAGAAGTAGATGTCGCCGTCGAGTTCGTAGGCGGCCCCGAGGTCGCGCAGTCGCTCGACCAGCGGCACGATGCCCGGTATCGCCTCGACCGCGCCTATGTAGTGCTGCGGCGGCAGCATCCGCAGGGCGGTCATGTCCTCGCGGAAGAGGGTCGTCTCCTGCTCGGCGAGGGCGACCCAGTCGACGCCGTCGCGCTGCGCGCGTTCGAGCAGCGGGTCGTCGACGTCCGTGACGTTCTGGACGTAGTGCACCTGCCGCTTGGTGTCGAGCCACACGCGCTGAACCAGGTCGAACGCGTTGTAGGTCGCCGCGTGCCCCATGTGGGTCGCGTCGTACGGCGTGATGCCGCAGACATAGATACGGGCGACGGGACCGGGGTCGAGGGTGACGGGACCGCCGGTCGCGGTGTCGTGGATCCTCAGGTCGCGGCCCTGACCAGGCAGGGCGGGGACCTCGGAAGCGGGCCAGGCATGCATGTACATGAGCGTAACCGGACCCGAGTTCGGTATACGAACCGGACGGCCGGGAAGGCACTCTTGATCTCTGGTACCGAATGTGCTGGTGGGCGCTACACAGGCGGCCAGGGGATGGCCGGCCACTCGCCGCTCGGTTCCGGGTGCTTCCCGGAGGTGAGCAACGCCTCGACACGGGCGCGCACGGCGTCCAGCTCGGCCGTCGTGATCAGTTCGGCCAAGCGGGTCCCCAGAGCCCCGGCCAGGGCCTCTCGCAGCCCCTCCAGCACCTCGACGGCCTCGCCGGTGAGCGGCTCGCCCGCCCACCCCCACAGCAGGGTGCGCAGCTTGTTGTCGACGTTGAAGGTGACGCCGTGGTCGATGCCGTAGAGCCGGCCGTCGGCGGTGGGCAGCAGGTGGCCGCCCTTGCGGTCGGCGTTGTTGATCACGGCGTCGAGGACGGCGAGCCGGCGCAGCCGGGTGTCGTCGGCGTGCACCAGCAGCGCGGTCTTCCCGTCGCCGACCTCCGCGAACCCGATGGCCTTCCAGCCCGGTTCCGGCTCCTCGGCGTCGACCAGCGCCAGCAGTTCTGCGCCCTCCGGGTCGACGTCGATCCACAGCTGGCACATGCCCTCGCCGTACGGGCCGTCGCGCAGCACGGTCGGCGGGACCAGGTCCCAGCCCATGGCCTCGGAGACCTCGTAGGCGGCCACCTCGCGCTGGGCGAGGGTGCCGTCGGGGAAGTCCCACAGCGGGCGCTCCCCGGCGACCGGCTTGTAGACGCAGGACGCCTCCTCGCCGTCGAACGCGACCGTGCAGAACAGCGCCGCGTTGGAGGCGTCGCGGATCCGGCCGCGTACCTTCAGCTCACCGCGGGCGAGCAGGTCGGCGGCGGTCACGCTCCGCGGCGGTATCCGTTCTGGCGCGGACATACGTGTCCTTCCGGGTCGAGCGGGAGGCTGCACAGCGGGCACGGCGGCCGCCCGGCGTTGACGACGTCCAGGGCGCGCTTGGCGAAGGCCCTGGCCTGCGCGCCGCTCAGCCGGACCCGCAGCATCGGGGGCCCGTTCTCCTCGTCCTGGAGGAGCCGTTCCTCGGCCTCGGCGAGGTCCTCCTCGGAGTCGGCGTCCAGTTCCACCAGGGCCTGCGCCTCGACGATCATGCGCTCCTCGTCGCCGTCCCAGGCGAGCGCCATGGTGCCGACGCGGAACTCCTCCTCGATGGGGGTGTCCAGCGGGGCGGTGTCGGTGATCTCGTTGGGCGCGACGGCGGGGACGGCCGCGCTGCCTCCGCTACGGCGTACGACCTCGTCGAGGAGTTCGTCCATGCGTTCGGCGAGCGCGGCGACCTGGGTCTTCTCCAGGGCCACGCTGGTCGTCCGGGGGCCGGCCGTGGCCTGGAGGAAGAACGTACGGCGTCCGGGCAGTCCGACCGTGCCCGCGACGAAGCGGTCCGGCGGATCGTAGAGGAACACCTGACGGGACACGTCCTGTCTCCATGGGAATCGGGGGTGCGTGGGAACGGGCGGGGGTGGCGGCGGCTACGGGACCGCTCGCACGAGTCGCTTCACCCTACTGCGGCTGACGATCACGGCGCGCCGGCGCCGCCACCGACCGGTGCGTCTTCCCCGGGAGGTTCCGCGCGGGGAGCGAGCGAGGCGAGATCCCCGGTGTCCCCGAGACGAACGAGAAACGGCCTGAGGCGGGTGTAACGGATCGCGGTGATGGAACACGGTTCGACGGAGATCCGCTGGAAGAGGTCGAGATGAAGACCGAGTGCGTCGGCGACGAGGGACTTGATGATGTCACCGTGCGAACACATGAGATAGACCGCGTCGGCGCCGTGATCGCGCTCCACGCGCGCGTTCCACTCGCGTACCGCCTCGGCCGCGCGGGTCGCCATGGCGCGCATGGACTCGCCACCGGGGAACGCGGCCGCCGACGGATGCGCCTGTACGACGTCCATCAGCGGGTCGTCCTTGAGTTCGGCGAGCTTGCGGCCGGACCAGTCGCCGTAGTGGGCCTCCCCGATCCGCTCGTCCGTGTGGGCGGTGAGACCGGGCCGGGCGTCGAGGAACGGCCGGATCGTCTCCTGGCAGCGCTGGAGCGGGCTGGTGACCACCTCGGAGACCGGCAGCCCGGCGAGCCTGCCGGGCAGCGCGGCGGCCTGGGCGGCGCCGCGCTCGTCGAGGGCGACGCCCGGCGTCCAGCCGGCGAGCACGCCCGAGGTGTTGGCGGTGGAGCGTCCGTGCCTTACGAGGATCAGCGTGGGCATGCGGCCCAGGGTAGGCGCATGCCGAAGTGCGCAGGCGGGCGGGCGACGGGAGAATACGCTCCGTGATCGTCGACTGCGCCATCTACCGGGGCGGGGAGCGCATGGAGACCCCGCAGGACTTCTCCGACGCCCTCGCGGAGGCGCGCACGCGGGGCGACAGTTTTCTGTGGATCGGTCTGTACGAGCCCACCGAGCGTGAGTTCGACCTGGTCACCGACGAGTTCGGGCTGCATCCGCTGGCCGTGGAAGACGCCCTGACGGCCCACCAGCGGCCCAAGCTGGAGGTGTACGACGACTCGCTGTTCGTCGTCCTGAAGCCGGTGACGTACGAGCCGAAGAGCGACACGGTGACCTCCGGGGAGCTGATGATCTTCGTCGGGGACTCCTTCGTGGTCACCGTGCGCCATGGGACGCCCTCGCCGCTCGGGGACATCCGGCGACACCTGGAGGAGCAGCACGAACTGCTCAAGCACGGGCCGACGGGGGTGCTGTACTCGATCTCCGACGCGGTCGTGGACCACTACCTGGAGGTCGCGACCGAGCTTCAGAACGACCTGGAGGAGGTGGAGGCCGAGGTGTTCTCGCCGGGCGGCGGCGGTTCCCGGCACACGGCGTCCCGGATCTACTCCTTCAAGCGGCAGATCCTCGAGTTCCGCCGTGCGACCGTGCCGCTGGCGGTGCCGATGACCAAGCTGGCCGGGGTGGGCCCGTACGGCGGCGGCACGACGGTGCCGTTCGTGCACGAGGAGGCCCGGCCGTTCTTCCGGGACGTCAACGACCACCTGCTGCGGGTGAACGAGGGGGTGGAGGCCCTGGACCGGCTGGTGTCGGACGTCCTCAGCGCCCATCTCGCGCAGATGAGCGTGCGGCAGAACGACGACATGCGGAAGATCTCCGCGTGGGCGGCCATGGCGGCGGTACCCACGATGATCGCCGGCATCTACGGCATGAACTTCGACCACATGCCCGAGCTGCACTGGCTCTGGTCGTACCCTGCGGTGATCCTGATCATGGCCGTGCTGGAGACGGTGCTGTACCGGCTGTTCAAGCGCCGCGGCTGGATGTGAGCGGCCCGGACACCAGGCACCGGGCGCGGGCGCGGGCGTCGGCTCAGGCGAACTCGGGGGCGGGCGTCGGCGTCGGCTCAGGCGAACTCGGGGGCGGGCGTCGGCGTCGGCTCAGGCGAACTCGGGGGCGGTGGTCGCGGGGCCGCCCAGGGCGTCGCGGCGCTCCGGCATCCGCAGCGAGACCATGCGGCGCCAGCCTGCGGCACGCTCGTAGGCGTAGACGGCGTGGATGGCGGCCGCGAGGAGCACGGACCTGCCCCTCGGCCAGCCGAGGATGCGGCCCATGTGGGTCATGACCGCGAGGCTGACGTCCCGGTAGACGCGGATCTCGGCCAGCGCGCACGCGCGCAGGGTGCGCCGGATGGCCGGGCCGTGCCCGGCGGCGGCGAAGCGCAGCAGCTCCTCGTGGCAGTAGGCCAGGTGGTTGTCCTCGTCGCCGGAGATCATCCGTACCGCGCGGCCGACGTCCGGGTGGTCGGCGAAGTGCCTGCGGAGCAGGTTCATCTGTTCGGACGCCCGCTGCTCGGTGACCCGGCTGTGGGCGAGGTAGGTGACGATGTCCTCGACGGTGAGCGGCTGCCGGTCCCGGAGCCGGTCGTGGGCGAGTCCGATGCCGTGCCGTTCCAGGATCATCGTGTAGTCGGTGTCGGGCGGGACCGGGACCGGGGTGAGTCCGCGTTTCCTCAACAGGGCCTGGAAGATGCGTCCGTGCTTGTCCTCGTCGGCGCCATGACGGGTGATCTTGGGGGCGAGGCCGCGTTCGCCGTCCGGCACCAGCGCGGCGATCCGCGCGTTCTCCCAGCCGCCCTGCGACTCCCCGCTGGCCGCGATGGAGCAGAAGAGCCGGAAGGACTCGTCGTCGTCGAGGATCTCCTGGAACAGACTCCTGGCCGAAAGCATCGTGGACACCTCTCCGGAGGACTCACCGGACCCGGGAAGAACGAGTCAAATGCCGCATCGGAGGCGCTGCAACAGCTGTGCGGGCGGACTCGGCCGAAAGGAGGAGCACCGGGGTCACTCCGGGGGCGTAACCGCGCGGGCGCGGGCGCGTTGTTCTCCATGACGGCCGTGGCGGGGAAGACCCCCCGAGCCCCCACCACGGCCGCGGACTTCTCGCCCGCCGGGCCGCCTACGCGAGCCCGGACCGCTCCAGGGCCTCGGCGCCGGCCCGCAGCGAGGCGAGCCGCTCGTCCAGGGTGAAGCCGGCCGGGGCCAGGGACAGGGTGGTGACCCCGGCGGCGGCGTAGGCCTTCATCCGGTCGGCGATCCGGTCCACGGACCCGAGCAGCGTGGTCTGGTCGATCAGGTCGTGCGGTACGGCGGCGGCCGCCCCGTTCTTGTCCCCGGACAGGTACTTGTCCTGGATCTCGGCGGCCTCGCGCTCGTACCCCATGCGCTGGGCGAGCTGGTTGTAGAAGTTCTGCTTGCGGCTGCCCATGCCACCGACGTACAGCGCGGTGTAGGGCCGGAAGGTGTCGGCGAGCGTGGCCACGTCCTTGTCCTCGCCGACGGCGAGCGGCAGCGTCGGGCAGATGTCGAACCCGTCGAGCGTCTTGCCCGCCTTCTCCCGTCCGGCGCGCAGGTACCCGACGGCCGTCTCCTCCAGGTGCTCGGCGGACGGGAAGATCAGCAGGGCGCCGTCGGCGATCTCGCCGGTCTGCTCCAGGTTCTTCGGACCGATGGCGGCGATGTAGACCGGGATGTGCTCCCGCTCCGGGTGCACGGTCAGCCTGATCGGCTTGCCCGGGCCGCCCGGCAGCGGCAGCGTCCAGTGCTCGCCCTCGAACGACAGCCGCTCCCGGCTCATCGCCCTGCGCACGATCTCCACGTACTCGCGGGTGCGGGACAGCGGCTTGTCGAACTTGACGCCGTACCAGCCCTCGGAGACCTGCGGCCCGGAGACACCGAGGCCGAGGCGGAAACGGCCGCCGGAGAGGGAGTCGAGGGTCGCGGCGGTCATCGCGGTCATCGCGGGCTGCCGGGCCGGGATCTGGAAGATGGCCGAACCGACGTCGATGCGCTCGGTCTTGGCGGCGACCCAGCTGAGCACGGTGGCGGCGTCGGAGCCGTAGGCCTCGGCGGCCCAGCACACGGCGTACCCGAGCCGCTCGGCCTCCTGCGCCACGGCCAGATTGTCCCCGTCCATCCCGGCACCCCAGTAGCCGAGGTTGATCCCGAGCTGCATGGCCGATCCCCTTACCGATCAGTAACGTCGCTGTCGCGAGAGACCTTAGCGTGGCGGATTCCGGCACGGGGGTACAGGTTCGCGTCGACTGCGGGACTGCGAGTGGTGAAGGCTCGTCCCGCTCGCGCGGCGCAGCCGCGTACCGATACGGCCCCGCGCACCTTGGCCGGGTGAGTCCCGTACCTTCGAAGCCCCCGTGCTGGGGAAATCGGTTATCCACAGGCAACCCAACGCATCAACTCTGGCCAGTAATCTCGCGGACATGGAGCAGAGGCATCTCGGCCGTACCGGCCTTCGCGTGTCCAGAATCGGACTCGGCACCCTCACCTGGGGCCGGGACGTCGACGAGCACGACGCCGCGGACATGCTGAAGACGTTCTGGGAGGCCGGCGGCACCCTCGTCGACACCGCGGACGTGTACGGCGACGGAGAGGCCGAGTACCTGCTCGGGCAGCTCATAGAAGGGCTGGTGCCGCGCCGGGACCTGGTCATCTCGACCAAGGCGGGCAGCGTCCCCGACCCCGACCGCCGTTTCGACGGCTCACGTGGCCATCTGCTCGGCGCGCTGGACGCCTCCCTGGCCCGTCTCGGCACCGACCACGTCGACGTCTGGCACGTGCACGCCTACGACCCGGACACGCCGCTTGAGGAGACCCTGCACGCCCTCGACCTGGCCGTCAGCAGCGGCCGGGCCCGCTACGCGGGCGTCTCCAACTTCTGCGGCTGGCAGCTGGCGAAGGCGGCCACCTGGCAGCTCGCGGCGCCCGGCCACCGCACCCGGCTGGCCAGCACGCAGCTGGAGTACTCGCTGCTCCAGCGCGGCGTCGAACGCGAGGTGCTGCCGGCCGCGCTGGACCTGGGCATCGGCCTGCTGCCGTCCTCCCCCCTGGGCCGGGGTGTGCTCACCGCGAAGTACCGCAACGCCACTCCCCCGGACTCACGGGGCGCGTCCGAGCACCTGGCGCCCTTCGTCGCGCCGTACCTCGACGACACCGCGACCCGGATCGTGGACGCGGTGCAGACCGCGGCCGACGGGCTCGCGGTGACACCGCTCCAGGTGGCGCTCGCCTGGGTGCGGGACCGGCCGGGCGTGGCCGCGCCGATCGTCGGCGCGCGCAACGCGCAGCAGCTCACGGCGGCGTTGTCAGTGGAGGCACTTACGCTTCCTGACGAGATCTGCCGGGCCCTCGACGACGTGTCGGCGCCCGTGCACCGCTATCCCGATCACGACTGGAGCACGCTGTGAGCACGGAGCCGGGGCTGGGCGCCACGCCCGAGGCCGACGACGAGGGGACGCCGGAGGCCGCGAACCTCACCGCCGGCCCAGCCGAAGCGAGCGACTCGCCGGGCGCCGACGCGACCGGCACGAACAGCCGGGACGACGACAGCAGAACCGACGCCGACGAAGCCGACGAAGCCGAAGGCAGCGGAGCCGGAGGGGCCGGCCCGGAGGGCGTCGGCGGCGGGGCCGGGAGTGACGGAGCCGAGGCGGCCGGCCCTGAGGGCGTCGGCGGCGGGGCTCAGGGCGACGGGACGGCCTCCGGCTCCGCGCCGGGCGGTGGGTCCGGCTCCGGTGGCGACTCGGCGGACGCGGCTCAGCGGTCTGAGGCAGAGGCCGAGCTGGCCGCTCAGCGGGTCGAGCGGGAGCGGATCGAACGGCGGAAGGCCGAGCGGAGGGGTCCCGTCGAGAGCGGCGGCAAGCTCAGCGGCAAGGCGGCCGACCTGCTCGCGGCGATCCGGGCGGTGGAGGGCGGCGAGAAGCCGGCGGCCACCGTGTTCGGCGACCCGGAACCGGCTCCGCGCCGGGCGGCCGCCGCCCCGGAGCCGGTCCGTCGGCCGCAGCCCGCCGCCCCGGCCGCCACCGGGCCCGCCGCCGAGACGGTCACGGCGGTACGCGGGGTCCTGGCCGACGGCGGTGCCCCGGAGTCACTCGCACCCCAGGTCGCCGCCGCCCTCGGCGAGGGGGCGGACGTCCTGCTGCGGGAGGACCCCTGGCAGCTGCTGCGGGTCCCCGGCGTGCGCCCGGACCAGGCCGACGGGTTCGCGCGGGCGCTGCTCGGCGCGGAGTGCGGCCCGGACGACGAGCGGCGCGGCCGGGCGCTGACCGGCTGGCTCCTCGAACAGGCCGCCCTCGCCGGGCACACCGCGCTGGAGATGCCGACGCTGGCCGCGGCGCTGGCCCAGCGGGCGGTGCCGGACCCGGACGCGGCCGTGCAGAGCGCGCTCGCCGAGGGCGAGGCCCTGGTCTTCCAGGACGCGCTCGATCCGGGCGCCCCGGAACCCGCGGACGACGAGGAGGAGCGGCCGGTCCGGGTCCTGGTCGGTCTGGAGCGGTACGCGCTGGCCGAGGAGAGCCTCGCCGACGGACTGGCCCGGCTGGTCAACTCCCTGGCCAAGGACGCGCCAGGGCCCTGGGACGCGGTCGCCGCGGCGGCCTCGGGGGGCGCGGCCGAGCTGGCGAGGGCGGTCGCCGGACACGGGCTCGTGCTGCACACGGGCGGCGAGGCGGCCCGCCCCGAGCCGGCCGCGCTGCTGGCCGCCGCCCGCGCCGCGGGTCTGCGTGCCTTCGCCGCCGCCCACACCCCCGACGGGTGCCGGCAGCTGACGGCACCGCAGGAGGACGGCGCGGCGGCCGTCGGCACGGTCGCCGGGCTGCTCGCCGGTGCGGAGGGGCCCGGCCGGGACGCGGAGGGCGCTCTCGACCTCGACCTGCTGATCGTGCTGGACGCGCCCCAGCTGGACGTGGAGAGCGCGGCCATGGTCGTGGAGGCGCTTCCCGACGGGGCGCGGCTGGTGCTCAGCGGGGATCCCGCGGTGCTGTGGTCGGCGGGGCCGGGGCGGGTCTTCGCCGACCTGCTGGCGGCCCGCGTGTGCCCGCAGCTCGCCTCTCGTACGCCCGACCCCGGTCCGCTCGGCGAGCTGGTCTCCGGGATCGGTGTCGGTGAACTCCTCCAGGTCGACGCGCCCGGCAAGGAGGTCGTGATCGTGCCGGTGCGGGACGCCGGCGAGGCGGTGCACCGGACGGTGCAGCTGGTCGCCGACTCCGTGCCGCGCGCCATCGGCGTCCCCGCCGAGCAGACCGTGGTGATCACCCCGGGCCACGGCGGCGCGGCGGGCACCCGGGCCCTCAACACCGCTCTCAAGGAACGGCTCAATCCGGGCCCGGGCCGCTTCGGCGGCTTCGACCCGGGCGACCGGATCGCCTACTCCCCCGCACCGGGCCGTACGCTGCCGGGCCGAGTGGTGAAGGCGGACGGCGACGGGCTGCACCTGTCGTGCGCGGGCGGGCCCGTCGTCGTGTCCAAGGAGCAGGTCGAGCAGTCCGTGCGGCACGGCTGGGCGGTGACCGCCCACCAGGCGGCGGGCGGCCGGTGGCCGGCGGCGGTCGTGGTGCTGCCGGGGGACGCGGCCCAGTCCCTCAGCCGTCCCTGGGTGTACACGGCGTTCAGCCGGGCGGAGCGGCATCTGTCGGTGGTGCACGGCGTGGAGCAGGCCCTGCCGAGGGCGGTGGCCGAGGCCCTGCCGAAGCCCCGGACGACCCGGCTCCCGCTGCTGCTCAGGACGCTGGTGCCGACGGCGGGCTGACCGCCCTGACCGCCACGGGACCCCGCGGCGGCGGTGCCGGACCGGTCACGGAGGACCGGTCCGGCACCACCGGCCGGGGCGGGTCAGCGGTCGGCGGCGTCCAGCGGTTCCAGGTCCTCGTCGAGGTCGAGGTCGTCCTCCAGCGCGTCGGACCCCTCCGTGTCCCCGTCGTCGCCGTCGTCGCCGTCGTCGCCGTCGTCCTCGTCGTCGAAGACCGCGCTGACGTCGAACCGGCACACCACCAGCTGCGGATCGACGCCCTCGAACGGCGCCTCCAGCCACTCGCCGGGCTCGGCCGGTTCCTCCGCCGCGGTCACCCACAGCGTGGAGTCGCCCTCCTCCAGCCCGAACTCCTTGTGCCGGGAGGCGATCTCGTCCGGTTCGAACTCGCCGAACAGGACCCCCAGGGCCTCGTGGATCGTGCCGGCGGCGTCCTCGCCCACGCCGGGGCCGTCGCCGTACTCCGCGGCCTGGACCCGCTGGGCCTGCGCCAGCAGTCGCTGCGGTTCCGCCACGGCGTAGTCGCGGCGGATCAGCACGCTGATCGCGTTCGGTTCCTCGGGACCGGCGTACGGCGGCAGCGAGTCATCGGTGCCGGGGATCTCGAAGGGCGTGACCTCGTCGTAGCGGTCGTACAGGAGCTCGTCGTAGACCTCGGCGGCCGCGGCAAGCTGGTTGAACGCCTCGTAGACAGCCGGGTCGTCCTCCCCCGACCTGCGTTCGACCGCGGCCAGATGGCGGTCGAGCGCGGTCTTGACCGCCTCGGCGGCGGCGCGTACCTCGGCAGCGGTGGGCTGCGCAGCATCAGACATAGTGCAGACGCTATCCGTACCGGGCACCAGCCCGCACAATAGATGCGATGCCGGAATACGAATTTGTCGACGTGTACGTACCTCGCGGGGTGTCCCGCAAGGAGGCCACACGTCTGCTGACGGACCATGCCGAGTACGGACACTGGGAGTTGGACCGACTGAGCCTCATGCGCGACGGCAGCCGCAGGGTGCGGTTGCGCCGGCGGATCATCCGCCAGGTGCGTGCCACATGGTGAGACTGGCCGACTGACGGAAAGGGCCCCGCGTCGACGGGGCCCGTTCCGGTCCACGCACCGCCGCCGGTGCGTCACCGTCCGTGCGCTACGCCGTGGCGCGCGCCTTGCGGTAGAGCACCGCACCCGCGAGCAGCGCGCCGGCGCCCGCGGGCAGCGCGAGGCCCAGCGGGAGGTCACTGCCCGTGTGCGCGAGCTGCGCGGCGCCGCTGCCGGGCTGCGTCACGGAACTGCTGCCCACCGGGCTGACGACGGACGACCCGTGCCCCCCACTCGGAACACTCCCGCCCCCGGGGTGCCCGGGGGTGCCGGGGTGCCCCGGAGTGCCGGGGTTTCCGGGAGTACCCGGCTGGCCCGGAGTACCGGGAGTGCCCGGGTGCCCCGGAGTACCGGGCTGACCCGGCGTACCAGGGTGTCCCGGAGTACCAGGGTGTCCCGGAGTACCCGGCTGACCCGGGTGCCCTGGATTCCCCGGGTTTCCGGGGGTTCCAGGGTTGCCACCGTGCCCGCCGTGACCGCCATGACCACCGTGACCACCGTGACCGCCATGACCGCCATGACCGCCATGACCGCCGTGCCCACCATGACCGCCGTGCCCACCATGACCGCCGTGGCCACCATGACCGCCGTGCCCACCATGACCGCCGTGGCCACCATGACCGCCGTGGCCACCGTGACCGCCCGAGCCGCCGTAGCCGCCGTGGTCGCCGTAGCCGCCGTCGTTGGCGCAGTCGTTGCCCGCGGCCGTGTTGCCGATGCCGATCACGTTGACGCTGTTGCCGCACACGTTGACCGGTACGTCGATCGGCGCCTGCACCGTGTTGCCCGAGCCGACGCCGGGCGAGCCGCCGGTGTGGCCGCCCGCGTGCGAACCGCCCCGGCCGCCGCCCTGGCCGCCGCCGTGACCGCCGCCGTGACCGCCCGAGTCGCCGTGACCGCCCGAGTCGCCGTAGCCGCCCGAGTCGCCGTACCCACCGTGGCCGCCCGAGTCGCCGTAGCCGCCCGGCGCGTCGCCGCGGGTGCCGTGGTTGACGCACTTGTTGCCCATCGCCGGGTTGAGGGCGCCGACGACGTTGACGGTGTTGCCGCAGACGTTGACCGGCACGTGCACCGGCGCCTGCACCGTGTTGCCGGACAGCACGCCCGGTGAGTCGCCGGCGGAGCCGACGGCTCCCGAGTCGGCGTGTGCGTAGCCGCTCGCCGCGGCGATCACGCCGGTCGCCGCGGCCACTGTCATAAGGCCCTTACGGGCACCCTGTCGCATTATCTGAATTCCCCCCTGCCTTGGATCCTGACCGTATGCATTCCGCGCGGAAAGAACCGCGGAAAACCGGTCGGCCCCGGAGCGCGTGGCGCGCGCTCCGGGGCCGACGGAAAGACGCCCCCTCAGGGAGCCGGCGTCACTTGTTGATGCAGGTGTTGCCGAAGGCGGGGTTCAGCAGCCCGATCACGGAGATCGTGTTGCCGCAGACGTTCACCGGGACGTGCACGGGAACCTGGATCACGTTGCCGGAGATGACACCCGGGGAACCCACGGCAGCGCCCTGGGCACCCGAGTCGGCGACGGCCAGGCCCGCACCCGCGAGAACCAGACCACCAGTGGCAGCCGCAGCAGCGACGACCTTCTTGAGCATTATTCCTCCTTGTTGGCAATGCGATCCCAAGTAGCGGATCGCACCCGGTGTAACGAGGAGGGAGTAATGGAGCTACGAGCTTATCGTCGCATTCACTCTTTTCAGGAGAACTCGTACAGTCGCTCGATTAGCCCAAGCCAGTGATTCACGACGCGTCGATAAACCGGTCGAGCACTCGCACTCCGAACTGGAGGCCGTCCACCGGCACCCGCTCGTCGACACCGTGGAACATGCCGGCGAAGTCCAGCTCCGGCGGCAGCCTGAGCGGCGCGAAGCCGAAGCCGCGGATGCCCAGGTCGTCGAAGGACTTGGCGTCGGTGCCGCCGGAGAGCATGTAGGGGACCGCCTTCGCGGTGGGGTCCTCGGCGAGCAGTGAGGACTGCATGGCCTCCACCAGGGCCCCGTCGAAGGACGTCTCCAGCGCCTTGTCGGAGTGCACGTCCGCGCGGACCACGTTCGGGCCGAGCAGCCGGTCGAGGTCGGCGAGGAACTCCTCCTCGTGACCGGGCAGGAACCGTCCGTCCACGTGCGCGGTGGCCTCGCCCGGGATGACGTTGACCTTGTAACCGGCGTTCAGCTGGGTCGGGTTGGCGGTGTTGCTGAGCGTCGCGCCGATGAGCTTGGCGATGCCGCCGAGCCGGGCCAGCGTCGACTCCATGTCCTCCGGATCCAGCTGGGTGCCGAGCGCGTCGCCCAGTTCGTCGAGGAAGGCCCGGGTGGTCTTGGTGACCCGCACCGGGAACTTGTGCCGGCCGACGCGGGCGACGGCCTCGGACAGCTCGGTGATCGCGTTGTCGCGGTGGATCATCGAGCCGTGCCCGGCGGTGCCTGCCACCTTCAGCTTCATCCAGTGCATGCCCTTCTCGGCCGTCTGGATCAGGTAGAGCCGCCGCTCCTCGCTCACCGTGAAGGAGAAGCCGCCCACCTCGCTGATCGCCTCGGTGACGCCCTCGAAGAGGCCCGGGTGGTGGTCGACGAGGTACCGGGCGCCGTAGGTGCCGCCGGCCTCCTCGTCGGCGAGGAAGGCCAGCACGATGTCCCTGGGCGGCTTGCGGCCGCTGCGCAGCCGGTCCCGCACGACCGCCAGGGTCATGGCGTCCATGTCCTTCATGTCCACGGCTCCCCGGCCCCACACGCACCCGTCCGCGACCTCGCCGGAGAAGGGGTGGTGGGTCCAGTCGTCGGCGTTGGCCGGTACGACGTCGAGGTGCCCGTGGATCAGCAGGGCGGGCCGGGTGGGATCCGCGCCCTCGATGCGGGCCACCGTGGAGGCGCGGCCCGGGTGGGACTCGAAGATCTCCGGCTCCAGCCCGACCTCGGCGAGCTTCTCCGCGACCCATTCCGCGGCCTTGCGCTCACCGGGGCCGGAGTGGTCGCCGTAGTTGCTGGTGTCGAACCGGATCAGCTCGCGGCAGAGGTCCACGACCTCGTCCTCGCCGGTGACGCCCCTGGCCGTGTCCGTCTCGCTCACGCTGCTTCCCTCCGCTGTCACTGCCGGCCGGTCCCGGCCATCCTCTCTCCCTTTCCGTCCCGACCCCAAGAGCGGTCCCGGCCCGTCACACGCCGTTCACGCCCGGCCCCGCCCGGAACGGGGTGTGATCGGCCACCCCGGAAAGCCTGGTAGTGTTTCCTTCGTCGCCGCGGGGGAAACCCCGCACGACAGACACCTTGTCCGGGTGGCGGAATGGCAGACGCGCTAGCTTGAGGTGCTAGTGCCCTTTATCGGGCGTGGGGGTTCAAGTCCCCCCTCGGACACCATGAAGGAATCACGAAGAAACCCCTGCTGAGCAGGGGTTTCTTGGTTTTCCGGGGCAGAGCGGCAGGCGACCACCTCGCGGTGGGCGCCATTCCTTCGGTCGAGCCTCTCAGTCGAGGCGGTCGCCTGTTCGGCCGTCACCGAGCGCCAGCGCCGTGGTGAACGCGGAGAGCGACGGCCGGCCGAACAGCAGCGCGGGCCCGTGCGGGCGCTTGCTGTCCCGGACGGCGACCGTCGCCCCGTCGACGATCCCGCATTCCACGCAGTCGGACTGTGATGCGGACGCAGAGGACTTCCACCAGGTGACCGGCAGAGCCGACGCGTCGTCAACGTGCTTCATTCGCTATTCGTTCTTCCTTATCTGGGTGATCAGTTCCACCGACGCCTCGACGGACTCGGCGGCAGACGTGAGGCGTTGCCACGCGGCCCGGTGCGTGGAGACCCGATCACGTTCCTCGATGTACAGGGCGGAGGTCAGCCCTTCCTGGTGGACGACGTCCAGGTCCGTGTGCGGACCGAAGCCCAGGATGCTGAAGGTGCCGGTGAGTCCGGCGTGCAGGGGAGCGTCCGATCGCAACACCTGGATGTTGATGTTCGGGCGCCGCCCCATCGTAAGCAGGCGCCCCAACTGCTCGTACATCAGGGCGGGATCCTCGGTGGTGGAGCGCAGGGCCTGTTCGGAGATGATCGCCCAGAGCGCCAGCGGGTCGCTGTCCCGGGTGAGGACGGCCTGGCGTGCCAGCCGTACCTCGACGAGCGCGTCGACCCGTGCCTCGACCGCCTCGGACATGGCGGTCGCCCGGATGATCTCGCGGGCGTACTCCGCGGTCTGGAGCAGTCCGGGGACCATGCCCAGCTGCCAGGTGGAGACCGTCTCCGCCTCGGCCTCCAGGCTGATCAGGTCCTCGTACACCGGGGTGAGCACACCCCGGTACGAATGCCACCAGCCGCGTCTGCCGCCCTCCTTGGTGAGCATGATCAGGGCCGCGCGCAGCTCGTCGCTGACGTCACGGCCGAGTTCCGCGTACAGGTCGAGCAGCGCCTGGATGTCCGCTGCCTTGGGGGCGGTCTTGCCGGTCTCCATCCGGGACAGCTTCGAGGAGACGAACGCGCCTGCGGAGTGCTCCGCGACCTCGTCGAGGGTCAGCTCGCCGCGCAGGTCGCGCAACTTCGCACCGAGCCGACGCCGGCGCACCGTGGGCGTGCTCACGGCTTCCCCCTTCTGTCCGATGAACTGCCGGACAGTCTGCCGTGCCGCCCCAACCCTCGCCACCGACTGACGACTTGTGCCGCAACTCTCTCGACACCACGCGCAATTTTTCACATCCTGCGGGACGTATTGCGATCGACTGTGCCGGGAAGGCACCATGAATCCGGGAAATACGAAAGTGACCGCACTCGCATGGCGAACCACCGTGCCTGCGTTGGGACATGCCCGTGAGGGGATCCACATGATCGAACGCCAGCGGAGCACCGCGACCGAACCCCGTGCACTGCAAGTCGCCCCGCCGCCCGTCCTGTTACTGGCGAGCGAACCCCAGTCGGCCAGGGCGGCACGGCGGTACGTGAGTGACTTCATCACGCACCACATCCCGGACGCCTCCCGTGACCACATCGACGCCGTCGCCCTGGTCACCTGTGAGCTGGTCACCAACTCCCTGCGCTACGAGACCGACCCGGACGACCCGGTGCGTCTCGTCATCGACAGCGACGCGGCCCGGACCCGGGTCGAGGTGCACGACCCGCTGGGCCGTCACCCCCGCCTGCGCCCCATTTCGGTGGAGCGGGACCGCGGGCGCGGCCTCCTCATCCTCGACGCGCTCTGCTCGGGCCGCTGGGGTGTCGGCAACCTGCCCTGGGGCAAGTCCATCTGGGCGGAGGTCAGCGCCGCGTGAGGGCCGGGTGCGGGCCGCCGGACACACGGAGTTGGCCCGCATCACGCTGTGTGGCCCATCTCTCGCCGGGCACGTGAAGTCCCTGGTCAGAGCTTGCTCAAGATTCAACCGACTGCCCCGAACGGCCGCTTCCGAGTGGTCGCGAGAGGAACGGCGGCCTAGCGTCGTACTAACATTTCCGGTTTGTTACCCAGCCGGAGCCGGACAACCCCAGGCAGACCTGAGGGCCCGCCGGCGCCCCGGAGGGTTCCGGGAACGAGACGCGAGGACCGGATGGCAGCGACTGACGAGAGCAGTGCTCTCGGCCTGCTCGACGAGGAGATCCGCGAGGAGTTCGGGGACACGGCACGGTTCTCGGCCGGGCCGGCGGCGTCGCCGCGCACGCTCGTGGACGTCTTCGAAGCGAGTGTACGGGCCCATCCCGAGGAGCCCGCACTGGACGACGGCACCACCCAGCTCAGCTACCGCGCGCTCGCGGCGGAGGTGGAGCGGCTGCGGCGGCGACTGGCCGGGGCCGGGATCGGGCTCGGCGACCGCGTGGGCGTCCGGGTCCCGTCCGGAACCAACGACCTGTACGTCGCCGTGCTCGGCGTGCTGGCCGCCGGTGCCGCCTATGTGCCCGTGGACGCCGAGGACCCGGACGAGCGGGCCGCGCTGGTGTTCGGGGAGGCGGAGGTCGGCGCCGTCGTGGGCGCGGGCCTGGAGATCGATGTCCGGCGCGACTCCGGCAGACCCGCCGGCCGGCCCGGCACCGGGCACGACGCCTGGATCATCTTCACCTCCGGTTCCACCGGCAAGCCCAAGGGCGTCGCAGTCACCCACCGCAGCGCCGCCGCCTTCGTGGACGCCGAGGCCGCGCTGTTCCTGACCGAGGAGCCGATCGGCCCCGGCGACCGGGTCATGGCGGGCCTCTCGGTGGCCTTCGACGCCTCCTGCGAGGAGATGTGGCTCGCCTGGCGCTACGGCGCCTGTCTGGTGCCGGTGCCGCGCTCCCAGGTGCGCAGCGGTGCCGACCTCGGCCCCTGGCTGGTCGAGCAGGAGATCACCGTCGTCTCGACCGTGCCGACCCTGGCCGCCCTCTGGGAGCCCGAGACCCTGAACGACGTCCGCCTGCTGATCTTCGGCGGTGAGGCCTGCCCGCCCGAGCTGACGCAGCGGCTGGTCACCGAGGGCCGCGAGGTCTGGAACACCTACGGGCCCACCGAGGCCACCGTGGTCGCCTGCGCGGCCCTGATGACCGGCGAGGAGCCGATCCGCATCGGGCTGCCGCTGAACGGCTGGGAGCTCGCCGTCGTGGACGACGCGGGCGAGCCCGTGGCGATGGGCGACAGCGGCCAGCTGGTGATCGGCGGCGTCGGTCTCGCCCGGTACCTCGACGCCGAGAAGGACGCGGAGAAGTACGCGCCCCTGGAGTCGCTGGGCTGGGAGCGGGCGTACCGCAGCGGTGACCTGGTGCGCGCCGACCGTGCGGGACTGGTGTTCCTCGGGCGGGCCGACGAGCAGATCAAGCTCGGCGGCCGGCGTATCGAGCTCGGCGAGGTGGACGCGGCCCTTCAGGCGCTGCCCGGCGTCGCGGGCGCGGCGGCGGCCGTACGGACCGCGCGCAGCGGCAACCAGCTGCTGGTCGGCTATGTCGTCACCCAGGACGGCTGGGACCAGGCGGCGGCCGTCGAGAAGCTGCGCGCCGAGTTGCCCGCCGCGCTGGTGCCGCTGCTCGCGCCGGTCGCCGAGCTGCCCACCCGCACCTCCGGCAAGGTCGACCGCAACGCCCTCCCCTGGCCCCTGGAGGGCCTGGAGAGCGGCGGCCCGGCCGAGCAGCTGTACGGCACCGAGGCCTGGCTCGCCGAGCAGTGGACCGAGGTCCTGGGCATCCCGGTGACCAGCGCCTCCGACGACTTCTTCGCGATCGGCGGCGGCAGCCTGTCCGCCGCCCAGCTCACCACCCGGCTGCGCACCCGCTACCCGAGCGCGGCCGTCCTCGACATCTACCAGCAGCCGGTGCTGCGCAAGCTGGCCCGCCGGCTGGAAGAGTCCGTGCAGGACGACGGCGCCGAGCGCACCATCGCGCCGGTGCCGCGCGGGGCCCAGCTGGTGCAGCTGTTGCTCCTGCTCCCCCTGTTCACCCTCCTCGGGCTGCGCTGGACGGTGGTCCTCGCCGCGCTCGGCAACGTGCTGGGCGGCTACGGCTGGCTGCCCACGGCCTCCTGGTGGCTGGTCGCCGCCGGGGCCCTGGTGCTGTTCACCCCGCCCGGCCGGATCGCGCTCGCGGCCGGTGGCGCGCGGCTGCTGCTGCGGGGCGTGAAGCCGGGCACGTACCCGCGCGGCGGCTCCGTCCACCTGCGGCTGTGGACGGCCGAACGGCTCGCCGAGTCAGCCGGCGCGACCGCGCTGACGGGGTCCTGGCTTGAGCGGTACGCGCGGGCGCTGGGCGCCAAGATCGGTCCCGACGTGGACCTGCACTCGCTGCCGCCGGTCACCGGTCTGCTCAGGGTGGGGCGCGGTGCCGCCGTGGAGTCCGAGGTGGACCTGTCCGGCTCCTGGCTGGACGGCGACCGGCTGGTGATCGGCCCGGTCCGGATCGGCGCCCACGCGGTCGTCGGCACCCGCAGCATGCTGTTCCCGGGCGCCCGGGTCGGCAAGCGCGCCGAGGTGGCCCCCGGTTCGGCGGTCACCGGGCAGATCCCGACCGGTCAGCGCTGGGCCGGCGCCCCGGCGGTCAAGCTGGGCAAGGCCAAGCGGAACTGGCCCAAGCACCGGCCGCAGCGCGGCACCTACTGGCGGGTGATGTACGGCCTGACGGGTCTCGGGCTGAGCGCGCTCCCGGTGCTGTCCGGTGCCGCCGCGCTGCTGGTCGCCGGGCGTTTCGTGGCCCCCGGGGACGGTCTGGGCGAGGCTCTGCGGGGCGCGGCGGTCGCCCTGGTCCCGGCCACCCTCGCCTTCGGGCTGGCGTACGCCCTGCTGATCCTGGTCGCCGTCCGGCTGCTCAGCCTGGGTCTGCGGGTCGGCACGCACCCCACGCACAGCCGGGTCGGCTGGCAGGCGTGGACCGTGTCCCAGCTGATGGACCGCTCCCGCGAGACCCTGTTCCCGCTGTACGCCGGGCTTGTCACGCCGGTGTGGCTGCGGCTGCTCGGGATGCGGATCGGGCGGGGTGCCGAGGTGTCGACGGTGCTGGCGCTGCCGAGCCTGACGACGGTCGGCGAGGGCGCGTTCCTGGCCGACGACACGCTGACCGCGCCGTACGAGCTCGGTGGCGGCTATGTGCGGATCGGGCGCGCGGAGATCGGACGGCGGGCCTTCCTCGGGAACTCCGGGATGACCGCGCCGGGCCGCAGCGTGCCCGACGGCGGTCTGGTGGGCGTGCTGTCGGCGACGCCGAAGAAGGCCAAGAAGGGCACGTCGTACCTGGGGCTGCCGCCGGTGAAGCTGCCGCGCAGCGCCGCCGACGGCGACCAGAGCCGCACCTACGAGCCGCCGGCGCGGCTGCTGTGGGCACGGGCGCTGGTGGAGACGTGCCGGATCGTGCCGGTGCTGTGCTCGGTGGCGCTGGCCGGACTGACGGTCGCCGCGCTGTGCGCGCTGGGCGCCTGGGCGCCGCTGCTGTCCGGCCTGGTGCTGCTCGGCGCCGGTGCGGCCGCGGGTCTGGTGTCAGTGCTGGCCAAGTGGCTGCTGGTCGGGCGGCACCGCAGCGGGGAGCACCCGCTGTGGAGTTCGTTCGTGTGGCGCAACGAGCTGGCGGACACCTTCGTGGAGGTGCTTGCGGTGCCGTGGCTGGCCGGCTCGGTTCCGGGTACACCCTTGATGACGGCCTGGCTGCGCGGTCTCGGTGCGCGCGTCGGCAGGGGCGTCTGGGTGGAGAGCTACTGGCTCCCGGAGACCGATCTGGTGACCCTGGAGGACGCGGCCACCGTGAACCGCGGCTGTGTCCTGCAAACTCACCTCTTCCACGACCGGATCTTGCGGACGGATACTGTGGTTCTCCGTGAGGGCGCCACGCTGGGCCCTGGCGGGATCGTGCTGCCCGGCAGCACGATCGGGGCCCGTACCACCCTGGGTCCCGCGTCGCTCGTCATGGCGGCGGAGTCGGTTCCCGACGACACCCGCTGGCTCGGCAACCCGATCGAGGCATGGCGTCCCTGAGCGCGGGCCGTCCGACGGTGGCCGCGGGCATCGGTGCACCGAGAGACGGTTCGAGCACAGCGCAGGGAGCGAACGCGGAAGTGGCAGTGCAGCAGTCAGCGGGTCCGGACCCGTACTTCCCGGACAACGGCGACGCCCGGTACCGGGTGCATCGCTATGAGCTCACGCTGGACTACCGGCCCGGACCCAACCGCCTGTCCGGCATGGCCCGGATCAACGCGATCGCGGGCCGGGCAGCGCTGCCCGAGTTCCAGCTGAACCTGGCCGACTTCAAGATCGGCCGGATCCGGGTGGACGGCCGCCAGCCGCACTGGACGCACCGCGGCGGCAAGCTGCGGGTGAAGCCCGCGAAGCCGCTGCGCGCCGGGGCCGCGTTCACCGTGGAGATCCACTGGTCGGGCAATCCCAGGCCGGTGAACAGCCCCTGGGGCGGGATCGGCTGGGAGGAGCTGACGGACGGCGCGCTGGTGGCGAGCCAGCCGGTCGGCGCGCCCTCCTGGTTCCCGTGCAACGACCGGCCCGCCGACAAGGCGTCCTATCTGATCTCGGTCACCTGCCCGTCCGCCTACTCGGTGGTGGCCGGCGGCCGGCTGCTGACCCGGACCACCAAGGCGTCCACCACGACCTGGGTGTACGAACAGGCGGCGCCGACGTCGAGCTACCTGGTGAGCCTCGCGATCGGCAAGTTCCAGACCGTGCTGCTGGGCGACCCGGGCTTCGGCGGGGTGCCGATGCACGGGCACATACCGGCTCATCTGCTGCCCGAGTTCTCCAGGGACTTCGCGCGGCAGCCCGCGATGATGGACCTGTTCCAGCGGCTGTTCGGGCCGTACCCGTTCGACGAGTACGCGGTCGTCGTCGCCGACGAGGAGTTCGACGTCCCCGTCGAGGCCCAGGGGTTGTCGCTGTTCGGCGCCAACCACGTGGACGGGGCGCGGGGTTCGGAGCGGCTGGTGGCGCACGAACTCGCCCACCAGTGGTTCGGCAACAGCGTGTCCATCGCCGACTGGCGGCACATCTGGCTGAACGAGGGGCTCGCCAAGTACGCGGAATGGCTGTGGTCGGAGCGGTCCGGTGGCCGTAGCGCCCAGCAACTGGCGGGGATCGCACACCGGTTGCTGGCGGGGCTGCCGCAGGACATCCGGATCGCCGCCCCGGGCAAGAAGGCCATGTTCGACGACCGGCTCTACGAGCGCGGCGGGGTCACGGTCCACGCGATCCGCTGCGCGCTCGGCGACGAGCGGTTCTTCCACATGCTGCGGGCGTGGGCGGGGCTGCACCGGGGCGGGGCCGTGACCACGGCGACGTTCCAGGCGCACGTGAACCGCTTCGCCGACGAACCGCTGGACGGGCTGTTCGACGCCTGGGTGCACCGGGCGCCGCTGCCCGCGCTGCCCACCCAGTCGGTCCCGGCGCGTCCGGCGCAGCCGCCCACCAATGCCGAGTCGGCGTAGGCGAAAATAGGCGCATGGCCCGACGTACCCCGCAGCCCCGGCGGCAGCCCGGCTCCGCACCGGCTCACGGCACCCCCTGTCCCTGCGGCCTCGCTGAGACGTACGAGGGGTGCTGTGGCCGGTTCCACCGGGGTGCGGCGGCGCCCACCGCGGAGCGGCTGATGCGCTCGCGCTACAGCGCCTTCGTCGAGCGGGACGAGGGGTACCTCCTGCGGACCTGGCATCCGCGGACGCGTCCGCCGGGGATCGACTTCGAGCCGGGGATGCGCTGGACCGGCCTGGAGATCCTGGGGACGACCGACGGCTCGGCCTTCCACACCACCGGCACGGTCACCTTCCGGGCCTCCTTCCAGGGTGGTTCGCTGGTGGAGCGCAGCCGGTTCGAGCGGGTGGACGGGGCGTGGGTGTACGTGGACGGTGAATTCCCGCAGGCGTAGCGGCGCTACGGCGCGAGCACGTCCAGTTCCTCGAGGGCGCCGACGGTGATCGCGCGGGTCAGCCGCTCCGCCCGGTCCGCGTCGCCCTCCCGTACCGCCTCGGCGAGCTGCACGTGCAGGGTGACGGCGGCGGGGGCGGGGTCCTCGAACATCACCTCGTGGTGGGTGCGGCCCGCGAGGACCTCGGCGACGACGTCACCGAGCCGGGCGAACATCTCGTTGCCGGACGCGGTGAGGATCACCCGGTGGAACGCCATGTCATGGACTAGGTACTGCTCCAGCCGGTGGCCGCGCGAGTTGGCCACCATGCCGAGCGCGCACTCGGTGAGTTCGGCGCACTGTTCCGCGGTGGCGTTCCGCGTCGCCAGCCGGGCCGCCACCGGTTCGATCGCCGAGCGCAGCACCGTGAGCGAGCGCAGCTGGTGCGGGCGGTCGGCGCCGGCCAGCCGCCAGCGGATCACCTGCGGGTCGTAGACGTTCCACTCGGCCTTGGCGCGGACGATGACGCCCACCCGGCGGCGGGACTCGACCAGGTGCATGGACTCCAGGACCCGGACGGCCTCGCGCATCACCGAGCGGGAGACCTCGAAGTGCTGGGCCAGTTCGTCCGTGCGCAGGACACTGCCCGGCGGGTACTCGCCCGCGGTGATGGCGGGACCGAGGGTGTCCAGTACGCGGCCGTGCAGCCCTCGGCCCGGTGTGCTCATGCACTCAGCGTACAGAGCGGATCACAGGCACAAAAAGTCAGACTTATTTGTCACACACTCTTGAATTCGTCGTACCTAATGGGTTTCATTTGGGCCGGCACCGGATGACGTTCGCCGGTGCCGATGTCGAGGAAGACAGCGAGGCAGTGATGCGGACCCCCCACGTCGTCGTGGTGATGGGCGTCGCCGGCACGGGCAAGACCACGATCGGTCCTCTGCTCGCCGCCCGGCTCGGCGTCCCGTACGCAGAGGGCGACGACTTCCACCCGGCGGCCAACATCGCCAAGATGTCGGCCGGTCACCCGCTGGACGACGCCGACCGGTGGCCCTGGCTGGACGCCATAGGCGCCTGGGCGCACGGGCGGGCCGGGCTCGGCGGGGTGGTCAGCAGCTCGGCGCTGAAGCGGGCGTACCGCGACCGGCTGCGGGCCGCCGCGCCCGGGGTGGTGTTCGTGCACCTCACCGGCGACCGCAAGCTCATCGAGGACCGGATGTCGCACCGGCAGGGTCACTTCATGCCGACCGCGCTGCTGGACTCCCAGTTCGCCACGCTCCAGCCGCTGGCGGCGGACGAGGCGGGCGTCGCCGTGGAGGTCTCCGGCACTCCCGAGGAGATCACCGCCCGTGCCGTCCGGGCGCTGGACGCCCTTCCCGACCCCACCGACCAGTAACCCATACCGCCAGAGGAAACCCTGTGACCAGACTCAGTGTCGAGTTGCTGGCTGCGGACCCCGTCGCGCCCATCACGTCGGCCGGACATGCCCAGCTGGGCATCGCCGTGCTGGCGGGCTTCGCGGTCATCATCCTGCTCATCACCCAGTTCAAGCTCCACGCCTTCCTGGCGCTGACCGTCGGCTCGCTCGCGCTCGGCGCGTTCGCCGGGGCACCGCTGGACAAGGTGATCACCAGTTTCACCACCGGGCTCGGCACCACCGTCGCCGGCGTGGGCGTCCTGATCGCGCTCGGGGCGATCCTGGGCAAGCTGCTCGCCGACTCCGGCGGCGCGGACCAGGTCGTCGACACGATCCTCGCCAAGGCGGGCGGACGCGCGATGCCGTGGGCGATGGTGCTGATCGCCTCCGTGGTCGGGCTGCCGCTCTTCTTCGAGGTCGGCATCGTGCTGCTGATCCCGGTCGTGCTGATGGTGGCCAGGCGCGGCAACTACTCCCTGATGCGCATCGGCATCCCGGCGCTCGCGGGTCTGTCCGTGATGCACGGTCTGGTGCCCCCGCACCCCGGCCCGCTGGTCGCGATCGACGCGGTCCACGCGAACCTCGGCGTGACCCTGGCCCTCGGCGTCCTGGTCGCCATTCCCACCGTGGTGGTCGCCGGTCCGCTGTTCTCCAAGGTCGCGGCCCGCTGGGTGGACGTCCAGGCACCCGACCGGATGCTCCCGCAGCGCGCGTCGGAGGAGCTGGAGCGGCGCCCCGGCTTCGGTGCCACACTCGCCACCATCCTGCTCCCGGTCGTCCTGATGCTGTCCAAGGCGCTGGTGGACATCGTCGTGGACGACCCGGCGCACACCGTGCAGCGCGTCTTCGACGTCGTCGGCTCGCCGCTGATCGCTCTCCTCGCGGCGGTGATCGTCGGCATGTTCACGCTGGGCCGGCCGGCCGGGTTCTCCCGGGAGCGGATCTCCCAGACGGTCGAGAAGGGGCTCATGCCCATCGCGGGCATCCTGCTGATCGTGGGCGCCGGCGGCGGCTTCAAGCAGACGCTGATCGACTGCGGGGTGGGCCAGATGATCCTGGACATATCCAAGGACTGGTCGATCCCGGCACTGCTGCTGGCCTGGCTGATCGCGGTCGCGATCCGGCTCGCCACCGGCTCGGCGACGGTGGCCACGGTCTCGGCGGCGGGCCTGGTGGCTCCGCTGGCCGCCGACATGTCGACGGCCCACACGGCCCTCCTGGTCCTGGCCATCGGCGCGGGCTCGCTGTTCTTCAGCCATGTCAACGACGCCGGGTTCTGGCTGGTCAAGGAGTACTTCGGCCTGAGCGTCGGCCAGACCATCAAGACCTGGTCCGTGATGGAGACGATCATCTCGGTGGTGGCGGGCGCCCTGGTCCTCCTGCTGTCCCTGGTGATCTAGCCGGACCCCGCCAGGGCGTGTTGCGCGTGCACGGCGTCGTGAGGCAGGCGGGACTTTCGCAACACGCCCCTCAGGGCCGCCACAGCGGATGCTCGCGCTTGGCCCAGTCCCGGCTCACCGACCCGGTCCGCAGGCCCCGCCTCGCCTCCGGGTCGCCGAGGGCCATGCCGATGTGGCCGGCCAGGACGACGCCGATCGTCAGGGCCAGCCAGTCGTGCACGAAGGTGGCCGAGGTGCGCCACATCAGCGGGGTGAGGTGGGTGAACCACATCATCAGGCCGGTGGCGAGCATCACCAGGGTCGCGCCGGCGATCCAGTTCGCGTAGATCTTCTGCCCGGCGTTGAACTTGCCCGCCGGGCGGGAGGAGCGGCGCCTGTCGCGGGCCAGGACGGCGTGCAGCCAGAGCCTGTCGTGGGGGCCGAAGCGATTCAGGAAGCCGAGGTCCCTGCGGAAGGCGCGGGAGGCGAGTCCGAGCAGGACCGGGACGGGGAGGGCGAGGCCCGCGCACTCGTGGATCCGGACGACCAGTTCCCGGCGGCCGACGAGAACCGCCAGCGTCGGGATGTAGAGGCAGGCGGCGGTCAGGACGCAGACGCCCATCAGCGCCGCCGTCGTGCGGTGGATCCAGCGCTCGGCGGCGGTGAAGCGGCGCAGCCGGTCCGTGGCGGCCGGCGCCTCAACCCGTAGGCTCATCGTCCCGTCCGTTCGACTTGCCGACCCAGGCGTCGACGTCGTAGCCCAGCTTCTCCCAGTAGCCCGGTTCCACCTTGTCCGTGACGGTGATCCCGGAGAGCCACTTCGCGGACTTGTAGAAGTACATCGGGGCGACGTAGAGGCGGACCGGGCCGCCGTGGTCGTGGCCGATGGGTTTGTTCTGCATGCGCAGGGCGACCATGACGTCCGGCCGGCGGGCCTGGTCGAGGGTGAGGCTCTCGGTGTAGGCGCCGTCGAAGCAGGTGAAGCGGATCGCCCTGGCGGTGTCGCGGACGCCGGCCAGGTCGAGCAGGTGCGAGAGCCGGACGCCCTCGAAGGGCGTGTCGGGCACCCGCCAGCCGGTCACGCACTGGACGTCCTTGACCAGCTTGGTCTGCGGCAGGGCGCGCAGGTCGGCGAGGGTGTAGGTGCGCTCCTCGTCGACCAGCCCGTCGATCTTCAGCCGGTAGTCGGCGGCGGTCCTGTCCGGCACCGACCCGGTCACCGAGTAGTAGCGGAACCCGCCGCCGTTCGGCAGCAGCCCGGTCAGGCCCGTGGGGTCCTTGCCGGAGAAGGTGCCGAGGACCGTCTCGGTGACCCGCTGGAGCACGGGAGCGGTCACCACGCCGAGCGCGCCGAGGCCGAGGGTGCCCAGGAACACCCGGCGGCCGATCGGCCTGCCGTCCTCGCCGGGCCGTGGTTCCCCGGTCGGTTCAGAATTCACGTACCCATTCGAACACCGTCCGGGCGGGTCCGGCCACGAAATCCGGCGGCCGTAAGGAATCCACAACCTCTTCTCATGAACCTCCCAGCGCCCGGTGCCGGGCCGCCCGGAACGCCTCGCAGGGGTCGCGGTCGGGGTACGACCAGGGCACCTCGGTGGTGTGCCGGCCGATGCGCTGGAAAAGGGCGGCCGCCTCGGCGTACCGGCCGGCGTCGCAGGTGGCCTGGGCGAGGTGGTTGAGGTCGACGTGCCGGCGGGGGTGCTCCTCGATGCCCCACTCCAGCCACCAGTCGAAGGCGGCGCTCAGGGCGCGGCGGGCGGCCGGCTCGGCCCAGTGCGCGGCGCCGGCCGGGGCGGCGGGCGCCCTTCCGGTGGCGGCCAGCGCCCGGTGGCGTTCGTTGTACGCGACGACCGGGAGGACCGCGAGCGGGGAGTCCGCCGGCGCCTCGGCGGCCGAGCGTTCCGCGAAGGCGCGCAGCTCGTACGCCCCCCGGGTCCCGGGCTCGGTCTCCGCGAGGCGGGCGGTCATCAGGTGGTGGGCGTGATGGTGTTCGGGGTGCCGGCGGCGCACCTCGGCGAAGGCGCCCCGGACCTCCTCGTCGGTGCCCAGGTGCCGGGCCAGCAGGAGCAGGCCGAGCCAGGGGGTGGGGTCGGCGGGGGCCAGCGCGGCGGCGCTGCCGCAGGCGTCGCGGGCCCGCTCGGGCGGCTCCTTGCCGCGCAGCGCCCGCCGGACCAGGGTCAGCGCGTACAGGCAGGCGGCGCCCGGGGAGCCGGGCTCGGCCAGCAGCCACTCGCGGGACCAGGCGATGGCGTAGGGCTCGCGCGCGAGAACGGTGACCCGGTGGCCCCGGCGGTCCCAGTCCTCACCCGTGTGGAGCAACAGGGAGCGGGCGGACTGCCAGCGGCCCTGGGCCAACGCGGCGCGGGCGGAGATGAGTTCGGCGTCGCCGAGGGCGTCGTCGGGGCAGTGTTCGCACCTGGGGTGCGCTGCCGCGGGGTGGCCTTCGGCAACGGCCCGGCCTGGGCCTACGAGGGGCGGGGTTGGGGGCACCGCGGAACTTCCTGGTTGTCGGGCTGCCATCGGCCGATCACGCACAGCAAACCCCCAGCCAAGACTTTGCGTCAAGCCGGACACCGCTGGTCCTCAGTTCAACTACCCTGGAACAGACGGAACTTGACGCGCGCCGGGCGGCGTTTGGCGTACCGTGACCGTAGGGCTTCGGGTTCCTGCTGTGGCGTACGCCATGGCGCGAGCCGTCCGGGCGTCGGACCATGGCAGTGCGGTTCCGCCGCCGCTCCGATCCATCCTCCGCGATCGACCCGGCCGTCATGACCGAGTCCGTCGCCCGGTTCCGGGTACTCCCGGAGCAATACCTGTCCGGCAGCGCTACAGTCGGCCACTACGCACCCCGTAGCCCGGCCGCATGATCGAGGTACGCAGCGTGTCCGTCCTGGTTCTGGTTCTCGCCGTGAGCGCGGCCTGTTGCCTCGGCTTCGGGTTCGTGCTCCAGCAGAACGTCGCCCAGAAGGCCCCGCTCAGCGACTTCCTCTCGCCCCGGCTGCTGCTCGACCTGATGCGGGTGCCGCGCTGGCTGGGCGGGATCGGCCTGATGGTGGCCGGCATGGTCCTGGGAGCGGTCGCCCTCGGCAAGGGCGAGATCTCCCTCGTCGAGCCGCTGCTCGCCACGAACCTGCTCTTCGCCCTCGCGCTCTCCAGACACCAGACCAAGCACCCCCTCAGCCACCAGGGCTGGGCCGGCCTGCTGCTGCTCGCGGGCGGGGTCACCGCGTTCATCCTGGCGGGCGAGCCACGCGGTGGCAACGCCATCGCCAACCCGCTGCGCCACTGGCTCATCATCGGCCTGGTGGTCGGCATCGCCCTGCTCCTCACCACCTACGCCAAACGGTCCCGGCTGAGCGCCGGGCCCACCCTGCTCGCCCTCGCCGCCGGCCTGCTCTACGGCGTCCAGGACGCGCTGACCCGCGTCACCAGCACCCGCTTCTCCGAGGGCGGCATCATGGAGGTGCTGACCGGCTGGCAGCCGTACGGCGTGCTCGTGCTCGGAGTCACCGGGCTGATCCTCGTGCAGAGCGCGTTCGAGACGGCGGAGCTGCGGATGTCGCTGCCGGCGCTCACCGCGGCCCAGCCGCTCGCCGGGATCCTGTGCGGCGTGGGTTTCCTCGGGGACCGGCTGCGCACCGACACCGGGGCGCTGGCCTGGGAAGCGGCCGGGCTCGCGGCGGTCGTGGCGGGCATCGTGCTGCTCGGGCTGCACCCGGCGATGCCGCGCGGTGCGGCGCCCAAGGAGCAGTCCCTGGACCTCCAGCCACGCTGACGCCCCTCGCTCGCCGCCCGACCTCCAGCCGCGCCGACGCCCCTCGCTCGCCGCCCGAGGCCTGCTTGGATGGCCGCATGAGCGCTGCTGACGAAATCCTCGACATCGTCGACGAGAACGACCGGGTGACCGGGCAGTCCCCCCGCGGCGAGGCGTACGCCCGGGGCCTGCGCCACCGCTGCGTCTTCATCCAGGCCAGGGACGCCGCGGGCCGCGTCTTCGTCCACCGCCGCACCGCGACCAAGCTGGTCTTCCCCTCCCTGTACGACATGTTCGTCGGGGGCGTGGTGGGCGCGGGCGAGTCCTACGACGACGCCGCGCTCCGGGAGGCCGAGGAGGAACTCGGGGTGACCGGGCTTCCCCGGCCGGCGTTCCTGTTCAAGTTCCTGTACGACAACGGCGCCGGGCAGAGCTGGTGGTCGGCGGTGTACGAGGTCCGCTGCGAGCTGCCGGTCCATCCACAGGCGGAGGAGGTGGCCTGGCACACCTTCCTGACCGACGAGGAACTGACGGCCCGCCTCGGGGAATGGGAGTGGGTGCCGGACGGCTTCGCGGCCTGGGACAGGCTGCGGGAGTGGCGAAGCGCCCATGGAAAGGGCACGCTCTGAAAGGGCACGCTCCGAAAGGGCACGCTTCGAAAGGGCACGCTTCGAAAGGGCACGCTTCGAAAGGGCACGCTCCGAAAGGGCGCGAGGAACCGCGCGACCTGCCGCCACCGGCCCCGACCGGCCCGCGGCCGGACGCCCGCGCGGCCCCCCGCGGCCCCCCGGTAGGCTTCCTGCACGTGATCGAATTCGCGCGGAACGTCCGATTGTGGTTCGCCCCCGAGGCCGTGCGGCAGGAGGGGACGACCCCCGACTACCGTTTCTCCCTCGCCAACGAGCGGACCTTCCTGGCCTGGCTGCGCACCGCTCTCGCCCTGATCGGCGGCGGCTTCGCCGTGGACCAGTTCCTGCCCGACCTCCGCTGGGGCTGGCGCGTCGGCCTCGCGCTCGCGCTGCTCGCCGCCGGCGTGCTGTGCTCGCTGCGCGCCGTGAACCACTGGATGCGCTGCGAGCGGGCGATGCGGCGCGGTGAGGACCTGCCGGTCTCCCGCTTCCCGGCCCTGCTGAGCGTGGTCGTCGCCGTGGTCGCCGTGGCGATGGTGGTCGTGGTGCTCGTCGGGTGGGAGGGATGACCGGGCCCGCCCGTGACCCCGGGCTCCAGCCGGAGCGGACCCGGCTGGCCTGGCGCCGCACCACGCTCTCCGCCACCGTCGTCGGTGTCCTCGCCGCGAAGACCGCGCTGCACGACAGCACCTCGGCCGCCGGGATCGTCGCCTGCGCGGGCTGCTGTGCCCTCTGGCTGGGCTTCCTGCTCGTCGCCAACCGCCGGATCCGCGCCCTCGCGGCCACCGGCCGCCCCCCGGCGCTGCCTCCCCGGCAGGCGACCACGGCGGTCCTGTGCACGGTCGCCGTCGCACTCTGCGCGCTGGCCCTGGTCGTCTAGGACGCCCCGACAGGACGCCGGCCGCGAGGACGCCCGGCTCCGGGCTGGCCCTCCGCCGGCCCGCTCACCGTGATCACCAGCTTGCCCCGGGTCCGTCCCTCCGCGCTGCGCCGCTGGGCGTCGGCCGTCCGCTCCAGCGGGAACGTCTCGGCGACGTGCACGACCAGCGCCCCCTGTTCGGCGAGCGCCGCGAGTCGTCTGAGGTCCTCGGTGTCGGGGCGCACGAAGCAGTATCGGCCGCCGAGGTCCGCCACGGCCGGGTCGGCGATGGAGGCCATCCGGCCCTCGGGGGCGAGCAGGTTCGCCGAGGTGGCCAGGGTGTCCCCGCCGATCGTGTCGAAGACCGCGGCCACCCCTTCCGGGGCCAGCCCCCGGACGCGTTCGGCCAGGCCCCGGCCGTGGCTCACCGGTTCGCCGCCGAGCCCCCGTACGAACGCGTGGTTGCCCTCGCTCGCCGTGCCGATGACCCGGGCACCGAGGTGGGCCGCGAGCTGGACGGCCAGGGAGCCGACCCCGCCGGCGGCGGCGTGCACGAGGACCGTCTCGCCGCGCTTGACCTCCAGGGCGTGCACGAGCACCTGGTAGGCGGTGAGACCGGCCAGCGGCAGCCCCGCGGCCTCCTCGAAGCCGAGGTTGCGCGGTTTGCGGGCGAGGGTGCGCACGGGCGCGGCGACGTACTCGGCGCAGGTGCCCCGGGAGAGGAAGTCCTCGCGGACATAGCCGATCACCTCGTCGCCGGCCGCGAACTCGGTGACCGCGGCGCCCGGCCGGACGACCACACCGGACACGTCCCAGCCCGTGACCACCGGGAAGACCGCGTCCAGGACGCCGTCCAGAAGGCCCTCGCGGCACTTCCAGTCGACCGGGTTGACGGCCGCCGCGCGGACCTTCACCAGCACCGAATCAGGGCCGACCGTGGGGTCCTCGACCTCGCCGTACTCCAGCACCTCGGGACCGCCGTACCGGCTGTAACTGATGCCCTTCATGCCCACGACCCTCCGGGGTACTCGGACGCCACGCAAGCGGGATGCCCCGATATGCGGCGTACGCGTGGCAGCCTTTGCGACGGCGTCACGCCACGTTCCCCGGATCCCGTACCCCTGAAGGCGAGCACCATGACCACCCTTCACCAGGAACACACCGCACACGGCCACAGTCACGGACCGGACTGCGGGCACGACCAGGTGCCGCACGGCGACCACGTCGACTACGCGCACAACGGGCACCTGCACCGCGAGCACGGCGGCCACTGGGACGAGTGCGAGCCCGAGGCGCACGTCACCCATGACGGCCACGACCACCGGCACGGCGACGGCTGCGGGCACACCGGCGTCCTGCACGGCGACCACGTCGACTACCTTCACGACGGTCACCGGCACGCCGAGCACGACGGCCACTGGGACGACCACTGAGCGACGCGTCCCGATCGGCGGCTCCCCGTTCTGCGCGCGCGGGGAGCCGCCTTCCGGCACCGGGCCGTAGGGTGGTCCCGGTCACGTTCGACTCATCCACTGGACGACATACCGACCGGTCGGCATCATAGTCGGGACCTGTTCATTCGTTCGTAGGAGCGATGCATGAGCCCCGACCACCCGCCCGGACTGGATCTCGACCGGCTGCGCGGCCTGCTCGACCGCGAGCGCCCCGGCCTGGTGAGCGGTCCGCTGACCGGCAGGCTGATCGAGGGCGGGCGGTCGAACCTCACCTACGCGGTCTCCGACGCCACCTCGAAGTGGGTGGTACGACGGCCGCCGCTGGGCCATGTCCTGGCCACCGCGCACGACATGAAGCGCGAGCACCGGGTGATCAGCGCGCTGCACCCGACCGAGGTACCGGTGCCGCGGCCCGTGCTGCTGTGCGAGGACGAGGAGGTCCTCGGCGCGCCTTTCTACGTGATGGAGTTCGTCGAGGGCACCCCGTACCGCACCTCCGGCCAGCTCGCCCCGCTCGGCCCGGAGCGCACCCGCGCCGCCGTGCTCTCCCTCGTCGACACACTGGTGGAGCTGCACGCCGTGGACCCGGCGGAGGTGGGCCTCGCCGACTTCGGCCGGCCCGAGGGCTTCCTGGACCGCCAGCTGCGCCGCTGGGGCAAGCAGCTGGACGCCTCCCGCAACCGGGAGCTGGCCGGCATCGACGAGCTGCACGCCACCCTGGGCCGCCGGCTGCCCGACTCCCCCGCACCCGCCGTCATCCACGGCGACTACCGCCTGGACAACGTCCTGATCGGCGACGACGACACGATCAAGGCGATCCTCGACTGGGAGATGTCCACACTCGGCGACCCGCTGACCGACCTCGGCCTGCTGGTGATGTACAGCCAGCCGCTCGGCGCGCCCGACTCGCCGGTGTCGACCACCGCGGAGGCGCCCGGTCACCCGTCCCCGCAGGAGCTGGTCGAGCGCTACGCGGCCCGCTCCGGCCGGGACGTGTCCGCCGTCTCCTGGTACACGGCGTTCGCCTGGTTCAAGCTCGCCGTGATCCTGGAGGGCATCCACTACCGGTACACGCTGGGCCAGACGCTCGGGCAGGGCTTCGACCGCATCGGCGAACTCGTCCCCGTCTTCATCGACCACGGACTGACGACTCTTCAGGAAGGCTGACCGGCCATGGACTTCGCGTTCGACGCGCGCACCGAGGAACTGCGCGCCCAACTCCTCGCCTTCATGGACGAGTTCGTCTACCCGGCGGAGGCGGTGGCGGAGGAGCAGCGGGCCGCGCTCGCCTCACCGTGGGACACCCCGGCCGTGGTCGAGGAGTTGAAGGCCGAGGCCCGCAGGCAGGGCCTGTGGAACCTCTTCCTGCCCGACGCCGAGTACGGCGCCGGCCTCACCAACCTCCAGTACGCGCCCCTCGCCGAGATCACCGGCCGCTCCCCGCACCTGGCGCCCACCGCGCTGAACTGCGCGGCCCCGGACACCGGCAACATGGAGGTGCTGGCGCAGTTCGCCGACGAGGCGCAGAAGAAGCAGTGGCTGGAGCCGCTGCTGGCGGGTGAGATCCGCTCGGCGTTCGCCATGACCGAGCCGGAGGTGGCCTCCTCGGACGCCACCAACATCACCACCCATATCGAACGCGACGGCGACGACTACGTCGTCACCGGCCGCAAGTGGTACATCTCCGGGGCGATGAACCCGGACTGCAAGATCTTCATCGTGATGGGCAAGACCGATCCGGACGGCCCGGACATCCGGCGTCAGCAGTCCATGGTGCTGGTCCCGCGGGACACCCCGGGTGTCACCGTGAAGCGCGCGATGCGGGTCTTCGGGTACGAGGACCACTCGCACGGCGGCCACGCCGAGGTCGTCTTCGACCACGCGCGCGTGCCGGTGTCGAACCTGGTCGGCGAGGAGGGCGGCGGCTTCGCGATCGCCCAGGCCCGCCTCGGCCCCGGCCGGATCCACCACTGCATGCGGCTGATCGGCATGGCCGAGCGGGCCATCGAGCTGATGTGCCGCCGGGCCGTGTCCCGCCAGGCCTTCGGCAAGGCGCTGGCCCAGCAGGGCGTGGTGCACAACTGGATCGCCGACGCCCGGGTGACGGTCGAGCAGCTGCGGCTGCTGGTCCTGAAGACGGCCTGGCTGATGGACACCGTCGGCAACCGGGGCGCCCACACCGAGATCCAGGCCATCAAGATCGCGACGCCGCGCGCGGTCGTGGACATCATCGACCGGGCGATCCAGCTGCACGGCGCGGGCGGGGTCAGCCAGGACTTCCCGCTGGCCGAGCTGTACGCGGCGGCACGCACGCTGATGATCGCCGACGGCCCGGACGAGGTGCACCAGCGCTCGCTGGCCCGCCGGGAGCTGAAGAAGTACCTGTAGGCGCTGGTCCGGGAACGGAGACGACCGGCGGTCCCTCGATCGGGGCCACCGGTCGTCTCCGTTCTTCGGCCTCAGGGGCGCAGTGCCCGCAGCAGCAGGTCGGCCAGGTGGTCGGCGACCTCCTGGGGGGTCATGGGCCCGTCGGGGCGGTACCAGGTCGACAGGTGGTGGACCGAGCCGAAGTGGTAGTCCACCACCAGGTCGGCGGGGGTCGCGGTGGAGAAGACGCCCTCGCGCTGGCCCTCCTCGACGAGCGCGCGGAAGCGTTCGTGGTAGCGCCGGCGCTCGGCGCGTACCTGCTTGTTCTTCTCCGGGCTCAGATGGTGCATGGACCGGAAGAAGATCGACGCGTCGTCGAGGTTCTCGATGGTCGTGACGACCACGTCCGCCGCCGCGCCCCGCAGCCGCTTCTCGATGGGCTCGTCCGCGTTCGCGAAGGCGTCGAGCCGGTCCTGCTGGACGCGCAGCACGCGCGCGTACACCTCGTGCAGCAGGTCGTCCTTGGAGCCGAAGTAGTGGTACAGCGCCCCCTTGGTGACGCCTGCGGCCTCCACGATCTCCTGCACGGAGGTCCGGTCGTATCCCTGCTCCGCGAAGAGCCGGGTGGCGGCGGCGAGAAGCCGCTGCGGAACAGGAGCCCCGTCTCCGTCCGTCGTCCTGGGCACTGCCGCCACCTGCCTTTCTCGTAGATCCACTAACCCTGTTGCGGTCGGGAACGCAGTTCCCGTCGGAGGATCTTCCCACTTGCCGACTTCGGCAGGTCGGGCAGGATCTCCACCTGGCGCGGATATTTGTACGCCGCCAGTCTCTCCTTGCAATAGAGGGCGAGATCGTCCGGATCGGTTGCAGCCCCCGGGCGAAGACTGATGTAGGCCTTGACGGTCTCCCCGCGGTAGCCGTCGGGGATCCCGACGACGGCCGCCTCGCGTACCGCCGGATGGGTGTACAGCACGTCCTCGACCTCGCGCGGCCACACCTTGAAGCCGGACGCGTTGATCATGTCCTTCTTGCGGTCGACCACGTACAGCCAGCCCTGCGGGTCCATGAACCCGATGTCTCCGGTGCGCAGCTCGCCGTCCGGGAAGGTCTCGGCGGTGGCCTCGGGCCGCCGCCAGTACCCGGGCACCACCTGCGGCCCGCTCACGGCGATCTCGCCCTGCTGGCCGAAGGGCACCTCGTCGCCGGCGTCGTCGATGATCCGGACGACCGTGTCCGGGCCGGGCACCCCGACCGCGAGGGTCCCGGAGACGGGGTCGACGGGCGCTTCCAGCTGCGGCGGCACGGAGGCGCAGGGCGCGGTGCACTCGGTCAGCCCGTACCCGTTCCTGATGTACGGTCCGAACCCGGCCCGGAACTTCTCGACGAGGGCCGGCGGCAGTGGCGCGCCGCCCGAGGAGATGTTCGCGAAGGAGGCGAAGTGCTCCGGGGTGACGTCCGGGTGGGCGGCCAGGGCCATGAAGGCGGTGGAGGGCCCCACCGTGTACTGCGGGCGGTGCTCGGCGAACGCCTCCAGGACCACACCGGGCTCGAAGCGGTACGTCAGCACGAGGGTGCCCACGCTGGTGACGCAGGCGGCGAGCTGGCAGACCATGCCGGTGATGTGGAACAGGGGCGCGAGGGCGTAGTAGACCGGCCCGTCGGGCAGGGCGAGCCCGGTGCGCTGCCGCTCGGCGTTGTACATGATGTTGCCGTGCAGGTTGGTGGCGCCCTTGGGGGTGCCGCTCGTCCCCGAGGTGTAGCTGATCAGCGCGATGTCGGAGGGGACCGGGTCGCGTCCTTCGGGGGCCTTGCCGCCCCTGCGGGCGACCTCCACCAGGTCTTCGGCGTCGGCGGCCTGCGGCAGCCGTTCGAAGGTCAGCACGCGCGCGTCGTCGCGGGTCTGGAAGTCCAGTTCGCTCGCCGTGAGCACGATCCGTACCGGCGAGCCGGCGGCCGTCTCGCGCAGATACGACTCCCAGGCCCGCTGCGAGCAGATCAGCGCGGCCACCTCGGCGTCCCGCAGGACGTGGGAGACCTCCCCCGACTTGTACATCGGGTTGACCGGCACCACGGTCGCCCCGGCCTTCCAGGCGCCGAGCAGCGCCAGCACGAAGTGCGGGGAGTTCTGGAGGACGACGGCGACCCGGTCACCGCGCTCCAGGCCCTGTTCGGCCAGGTGGGCGGCGACGGCGTCGGTCAGCTCGTCGACCTCGCGGAAGCCGAGCCGGGCGTCGAAGTAGGTGAGGCAGGTCCGGTCGGGCGCCTCGGCGGCGGCGGCCCGCAGGGCGTGCACCAGCGAGGCGGGCGGTTCGACCGGACCGCGCTGGGCCTCGTCGAGCAGCGCCACCCAAGGCCGGGCGGCGTAGTGGGACTCGGGGTGCGGCCGGTTCACCGGGTGGCCTCCCACTTCTGCTGGATGTGGTTCATGTTCGTCAGCCAGCGGTCCGGGTCGGCCGCCCGGGCCTGGTAGAACCCGGCCACCTCCGGATGCGGCAGGATCAGGAACCGGTCCTCCGCCATCCCCTTGAACAGCGCGTCCGCGACGGCCTCCGGCTCGATGGCGGTCGGCTGGAGCACGATGTCGCCCGCGCTGCCGGTGGCGGCGAGCATGTCGGTACGGACGCCCTGCGGGCAGATGGCGTGCACCTTCAGGCCACGGTGCCGGTAGGTCAGCGACAGCCACTCGGCGAAGGCGTACGCGCCGTGCTTGGTCACGCTGTAGGGCGCCGCGCCGATCATGGTGAGCAGCCCGGCGGCGGAGACGGTCGACACGAACCGCCCGCTGCCCCGCTCCAGCCAGTCGGGCACCAGTTCCTGGGCGGCCCGTACGTGCGCCATGACGTTGACGTCCCAGGCCGAGGCCCACACGGCCGCGTCGGCCGCCTCGGACCCGCCGGAACCGAGCCCGGCGTTGGCGCAGTAGACGTCGACGGTCCCGCCGAGCGCGTCCCGGGCGGCCCCGACGATGCCGGACGCGTCACCCGCGAGAGCGATACCGCCGATCTCCTCGGCGACGGCGGCGGCCCTGTCCCCGTCCAGGTCGTTCACGACGACCCGGGCCCCCTCGGCGGCGAACCGCCGGGCGAGGGCGGCCCCGATGCCACCTCCCGCCCCGGTGACCACGACTCCGGCATCCTGCACGGCTCCCACCATCGGTCTCCTTCGACACGACGCGACACGACACGGCCCCAGCAGCGGCCAGACTAACCAGTCGGTATGTGTAAAGGGAAGGGTGACCGGTCCAACCTAGGGGCGCGGGGAACCGCGCGACCAGCCCCCACCGACCCGCGCCCGGACGACCACGGAGGCGACCCCCATGCGCCTGTCCAGAAGAGCTCTGCTCACCGCCGCCACGGCAACCGCCTCACTCACGGCGACGCCGGCCACCACAGCCGACTCCCACGGCACCCTCCACACCGGTTTCGACCGTCTCGCCGCCGACGGCTACTCTCTGCTCGGCGGCCAGAAGGTCGGCATCGTCACCAACCCCACCGGCATCACCCAGGACGTCCGCCACATCGTCGACGTCATGCACGCCGACCCCCGCGTGCGACTCACGGCCGTCTTCGGGCCCGAGCACGGCTTCCGCGGCACCGCCCAGGCCGGCGGCTCCGAGGGCCGCCACGACGACCCGGCGACCGGCCTCCCCGTCTACGACACCTACCTCAAGAGCGGTCAGCCCCTCGCCGACGTCTTCACCGCCTCCGGCGTCGACACGGTCGTCTTCGACATCCAGGACGTCGGCGCCCGCTTCTACACGTACATCTGGACGCTGTACGACTGCATGGAGGCGGCGCGCCTGGCCGGCAAGCGCTTCGTCGTGCTGGACCGCCCGAACCCGGTGACCGGCCGCGCCGCCCAGGGCCCGGTGCTGCACAAGGAGTTCGCCAGTTTCGTCGGCCGGCAGCCGATCGCGCAGGCGCACGGCATGACCGTCGCCGAACTCGCGAAGCTGTTCAACGCGCGTTTCCTGGGCAGGCCGGTCGCCCTGGACGTCGTGGCGATGTCCGGCTGGCACCGCGACCTCTTCTACGACGCCTACGGCCTGCCGTGGGTCCCGCCGAGCCCCAACATGCCCACCCCGGACACCGCGCTGGTGTACTCCGGGACCTGTCTCTTCGAGGGCACGAACCTCTCCGAGGGGCGCGGCACCACCCGCCCCTTCGAACTCCTCGGCGCGGAGGGCGTCGACGCCCGCTGGGCCGCCGCGGCCGACGGACTCGCGCTGCCGGGCGTGCGGTTCAGGGAGGCGTACTTCGCTCCGACGTTCTCCAAGTTCCAGGGCAGGACGGTCGGCGGGGTGCAGATCCACGTCCACGACCGGGCCGCCTACGACCCCGTGCGCACCGGCGTCGCCCTGCTCGTCACCGCGAAGAAGGTGTGGAGCGGGTTCGCCTGGCGGCCGGACCACTGGATCGACACGCTCACCGGATCCACGACCGTCCGCACGATGGTCGACGCGGGCGCCGGCCCGGACGAGATCTCCGGCGCCTGGCAGGACGAACTCGCCGCGTTCCGCCGGACGCGAAAGGAATTTCTCCTCTACAGGTGAGGCGCGGTGTATGGCCAATGTTGCCCCGGAGCGGGACGATGCGCCCACATCGCACCGGTTCGGGGACGAGGAGCCTGGTATGGCGGATCCTGGGATGAGTGTGGCTCCTTACTGGGAGCTGACCTTCGACGCGGACGGGGATCCGGACGGCGCCGAACGCGACCGGCTGCTGGACGAGGTCACGGGGCACGGCGTACGCGACCTGGTCGTCTTCGCGCACGGCTGGAACAACGACCGGTCCGGCGCGACCGCCCTGTACCGGCGGTTCTTCGCCCCGATGCCGAAGCTCGCGCCGAGGGCGGCGCTCGGGTACGTCGGAGTGATCTGGCCGTCGATGCGGTTCTGCGACGAGCCGATCCCCGACTTCCCCAAGTCGGTGGTGGCCACGGAGGCCGAGGAGTCCCCGGCGCCCGTCCTCGACAAGGACACCCGGCACGCGCTGCTGGAGACCTTCCCGGGGCGGGCCACGGTGGTCGATCAGCTCTCCCGGATGCTGGACCAGCGGCCGGCCGCCGAACTGGAGGAGTTCGGGCGCCTGGTACGGCTGCTGGTCGAGGTCCTCCCCGGCGGACCGCAGCCCCTGTTCGCGGCGGACACCCTCGCGGAGGGCGTCCCGGAGAGCGAGCCGGTGCTGTTCGGTACGGCGGCCACGGAGCTGTGCGAGGAGTTCGCGCAGGCGCTGACGTCCCCGCGGGAGGGCCCGGACGCGGCCGGGTTCGCCCTGCCGAACCCGTGGGACGGGGCGAAGGAACTGCTGCGGCAGGCGACGTACTGGGCGATGAAACGGCGGGCGGGGACCGTCGGGGAGCGTGGCCTCGGCCGGGTGGTCGGGCAGTTGGCGCAGGCGGCGCCGGAGGTGCGGGTGCATCTGGTCGGGCACAGCTTCGGCGGTCGGCTGGTGTCGTTCGCGCTGCGCGGGCTGCCCGACGGGGTGCGCACGGTGAAGTCCGTGACGCTGCTGCAAGGGGCCTTCTCGCACTACGCGTTCGCCGCCCGGCTGCCGCACGACCCGCGGGCGGGCGGGGTGCTGCATGGCCAGCAGAACCGCATCGACGGGCCACTGGTGTGCTGTTACTCCCACTTCGACGGGGCGCTCGGCACGTTCTATCCGCTGGCCTCCCGGACGGCGGACGACTGCGAGTCGGCGCTCGGCGCGGACCTGGCGGGGATGCTGGGCGACCGGTGGGGCGCGATGGGCCACGACGGCGTCCAGGCGGTGCCGGGTACACGGTCACTGGACCTGGCGGCGGCGCTGCGCGGACCGCTCGCCGCGCCGGGTTGCGTGAACGTCGACGCGGCGGCGGTGGTGCGGCGGGGCGGGCCGCCGACCGGGGCGCACAGCGACATCGTGCACCCCGAGCTGGCGCGGTTGGTGCTGGCGGCGGGGCGCGTCGCGTGACCCGCCGCCGTTCCCGTGTCCTGCCGTGTCACCGGTGTGACGTGTACTCCACCACCTGCTGGAAGGTCGGCCGGTTCTGCCAGCTGATGTTGTAGTGCTTGATGCCGCCCAGGGTGCGCTGGACGATCGAGTCGGCGCACCACTGGTCGCCCGCCGAGCACAGCGAGTCCCCGGGGTAGACGGTGGAGGCACTGGTGCCGGCCGCCGTCTTCAGGGTGCTGATGAGGATGTCGCGGCAGGAGCTGAGGCTGCCGCCACCGCAGTACTGCTCGGCCAGCGGTCCGGACACGCTCTGCCCGAGCACGGAGCGGACGTCCTTGTCGACATAACTCCACCAGCCGTACTGGTAGGAGCTGCCGGCGTGCGAGCCGGTGGGCCCGTGTGCGGCCCAGGGAGCCTCGTCGATGGGCAGGTTGGCGGTGAGCGCGGTGTACAGGTCGTCACCGAGGCCGGGCTGGAACTCGGCCTTCACCAGCAGGGGCCACCAGGCGTCGAGGATCCGGATGGCGTCGGAGTTGGCGTAGGTCTTCGAGCCCGCCGACGTCTCGGTGCGCTTGCCGCCCGCCGTCAGCCAGGTCTGGAGTTTGGTGACGGCCGCGGCGGCGGTGGAGTCGGTGACCGTACTGCTGTTGATCACCTTCAGCAGGTCCGGCAGCACGTCCTCGGCCCGCAGGTCGGTGAGTGACGCGTCTGCCATGGCCTTGACAAGCGAGGAGCGGGTGACGCCTCCGGCGGCCACGAGTTTCTTCACCCGGTCGTCGAGGAGGTTGCCCCGGTGGACCGAACCGTCGCCCCAGCTGGCGGTCGTGTAGTTGAGCGCCTGCTTGTTGTTCCAGGAGATGTAGTAGTCCTGGTCGACGGACTGGGGGTGCTGGGAGGCCGGGGTGTAGTCGGCCGTGTTGGTGGTCGGGTCCCAGTTCTGCCACTCGTACGCGGCCTGGCCCCAGACCGGGAACTCGGGGTCCACCCCGCTCGGGCGCACCGGGTTGTTGCCGCTGTTGTAGTACGCGGTGTGCGAGGAGTCGGCGTAGAACCAGTTGAAGGTGTAGTTGATGTGCTGCACCGCGCTCTGGAAGGTCCCGGGGCTGTTCACATAGCTGGGATCGTTGAGCATCTGGAAGCCGATGATCGAGTCGGCCTCGTGCATGTAGGAGGAGCGCAGGGTGGTGTAGGCGACCTTCTTCCCGCCGACGGTGGCCCGGTACTCGACCGGTCCGTACTTCGTCTTCCAGACCCGCATGGTGTACGAGCCGGCGGCCGTGCCGTCGGCCGTGGTCGGCTTCCAGGAGTTCGCCTGCTCGACCTTGTCCATGGCCGTGCAGGTGCCGTGGTACAGGTAGTGGTAGTCGTCCTGGCAGAGTTCGACGGCGTAGCTGTCGATGATGTCCTGGCCGGACGTGGTCGCGGACCACGAGTAGTCCTGGCCACGGCCGAGTTCGACGTACATGCTCAGGCCGGCGAAGGAGGCGCCGCGGGCGCTGATGCCCGGGCCCTGGATCTCCTGGAGCATGAGCAGCTGTGGGGCGAAGTAGCCGGTCTGCGGCCCGAAGACGGCGATCGGGTGCCCGCTCGCGGTGTACTTGCCGCTGACCACCAGGGCGTTCGACATCCCGCGCTTGGCCGAGCTGAGCGCGGTCGCGGTCGCCGCGGCGGAGGCGGCGCTCGCGCTCTGGTCGGCACCGGTGCCGGTGGCGTTGTACACCAGTGGCTCGGTCGTCACCGACCCGGCGTCGGGCAGCGCCTCGCCCTGCGGGCTGCTGGGCTTGGTGCCGTAGGGGAAGCTCTCGCCGTTGTGGACGGTGAGCACGGCCTCGGGGTCGTTGCGTTCCCGGAACGACTCCCAGACCTTGGTGCCCTCCGTCACGCCGTACTGCTCCTGGGCGGCGAGCAGCGAGATGGCGTTGTTGACCTCGCCACCGCCGCCGGAGCCGAACAGCGTGCCGATCACGGAGGCCAGCGCCACCAGGTCGGTGATCTTGAAGTGGTCGATCGTGCCGGCGTTGGTGATCGAGTCCTTGTGACCGGTCAGCACGTACTCACCGGGGAAGTAGCGGCCGCTGTCGGAGGCGTCGATGTAGGAGTTGATGCCGTCCAGGTAGGCGTCGGCGTCCGCGAGGGCCTGCTGGCCGCGGGTGCCGTTGTTGGCGACGGCGTTGTCGATCTGGGCCTGGAGGTCGGCCTCGGTGTAGGGCGCGTTGCGGTAGAACTCCTGCTCCAGGCCCTGGTTGGAGGCTACGCCGCCGGCGAAGGTGGTGAGCTGGCCGCGCCCGACGTGCCGGAACACGTCCATGAGCCACAGCCGGTCCTCAGCGGCGGCATACCCGGCGCCGAACTCGGTGCCGTATCTGGTGGTACCGGTGATATGAGGCACCCCGGTCGCCTTGTCGCGGACGATGGTCACGTCGCTGCGGCCGGCCGGGCTCTCCGTGGAGGCGACTTGACTCGAGGCGACCCCGAACGACGCGTCGTTGAAGAACGTGTTGATCTTCGCGTCGGTGAGGGTGGAATAGCCGGTGGCCAGGTTGGCGTAGGGGCCCAGCTGGTCCTCGGCGTGGCTGGGCTGGGTGCCGAAGGCCTGGTTGAGCAGGATCTGGGCGAGGGTGGCGTTGCCGTTCTCGCCGGGCGGCAGGATGTCCGAGCACTGGCCGCCGCAGTAGTCGTTGGAGGCCGCCGCCGCGGCGGGGGTCTGGGCGAGCGGGGAGAGCAGCCCGGCTATCAGCGCGCATACGGATGCGGCTTTCAGGAACCCGGGGAGCCTGCGGGGAGTTCTCAACTTGTCGAACAACGCGTGATGTCTGGTGCGTCGTTGCATGACATCTCCTCTGGACGAGGGGTGGTGCCGGACGTTACCGCCGGTATCCCCGAGATTGAAGATGAACATGCGTCAAGTTTTGGGATGGTCGCCGGACCGGCCGGCGACACCGGCCGCCGGTCAAGGCGGGCGGCCTTATGGGCGGCATCGGAAATCGGATGGAGCCGATTCGAGTGTCGATACGTCTATACAGCAACGCCGCGCGAAGTCCGTGCGGCGACGCCGAAGTGACCGAAGTACAGGTGCAGGTGTGACGGAGGTGCAGGGCGATGGCCGGTTTCCGGAGTCTGGCGAGACAGGTGCGAGACCCGCGGTGTGATCTGGCGCTGCGGCGTTACTCGCTGCGCAAGTGCCTGGAGCGGTTCGCTCCTTACGGGCACCGCGCGACCTGGGACCATCTGTGTGCGCGGGCCGGGTTCGGTCCTGAGGACAGGTCCCCCGATCCGGTGCGTCTCGTGGGCGCGCTGGAGGAGTTGGAGGAGGCGCGGGCGGTCTGGCTCGCCTACGAGGTCGACTTCGCCTCGCGCCGCAAGAAGGAGAAGCACGACGGGCTGCGCCGCCCGGGCAGCGTGGACGACTGGCACCGGCTGACCTGGGGCGGATTCGGAGTGGCCTGGTGCGACGACCCACGGGTCCACCCCGACGAACCACTGGCCGAGGTGCTGCGACGGCTGATCGCCGCCCTGGAGCGCGAACCGGGTACGGGCTGCCCGGTGTGCGAAGGGGAGCGCCTCATCTGGAAGTACGACCTGGACCACGAGCCCTCCGCCGGTCCGGTCTGCGCGGACTGCGGGATCCTGGTGCCGCGTCCGGTACTCACCGCCGAAGCCCTGGCCTACGCCAGGCGCGGGCGGCTGCTCATGTCGGCCTGACCACGTGGGGGTGCGTCGGGGATGCCGCACCCCCCAACTGCGCGGGAGACGGTAGCAGTCGTGAAACCGCTGGTTCCACCCCTTTCCGGTACGGACAGTTGGGGGCGATGACACCCGTCTGAGGAACCGCAGGAGCACCGATGTCGACGCTGCGCGTCACCGCCGAGGTTTTGACCGTGCACGAACACCCCAACGCCGACGCGCTGGAGCTGGCCCAGGTGGGCCTGTACCGCGCGGTCGTCGCCAAGGGCGCCTACCGTACCGGCGAGGCCGCCGTGTACATCCCCGAGCAGTCCGTGCTCCCGGCCGGGCTGATCGAGGAGCTGGGGCTGACCGGGCGGTTGGCCGGCAGCGGCTCCGACCGGGTGCGGGCGGTCCGGCTGCGCGGTGAGCTGTCCCAGGGGATCGTCTGCCGGCCGAAGGCGCTGGCGGGCGTGGACCTGGCGCGCGCGGCGGCCGAGGGCACCGACTTCGCCGGGACACTGGGCATCGTCAAGTGGGTGCCGCCCGTTCCGCCGACCATGGACGGCGAGGTCGAGTCCGCGCCCGGACTGATGCCGTGGGTCGACATCGAGAACATCCAGCGCTATCCCGGCATCTTCGAGTCCGGCGAACCGGTGGTCCTCACCGAGAAGATCCACGGCTCGGCGTGCCTGCTCACCTACCTCGCCGACGAGGACCGGGTGCACGTCTCCTCCAAGGGCTTCGGCGCCAGGTCGCTGGCGCTCAAGGAGGACCCGCGCAACCTGTACTGGCGGGCCGTGCGGGCCCACGACGTCGCCGGGACGGCCGCGCGCCTCGCCGCCCGGCTGGGCGCCCGCCGTATCGGGATCTTCGGCGAGGTGTACGGCGCGGGTGTCCAGGACCTGGCGTACGGCGCCGACGGCCGGCGGGAGTCGCTCGGGTACGCCGCGTTCGACGTCTCCGCGGAGATCGACGGGGCGGTGCGGTGGCTGGACGCGGCGGAGTTCCTGGAGGGGGAACTGCCACTGGTGCCCCGGCTGTTCGAGGGGCCGTACGACATCGAGCGGGTGCTGGAGGTCGCCACCGGCCGCGAGACCGTGTCCGGGCGGGGTCTGCACCTGCGGGAGGGCGTGGTGATCCGGCCGACGGTGGAGCGGTACAGCCCGGTGACCGGGGGCCGCGCCATAGCCAAGGCGGTGAGCGGCGCGTACCTGACGCGCAAGGGCGGGACCGAGTTCGAGTAGCGGGCGCAGCCGAACTACCGCTTTCTCTCCGGCAGCAGCCTGGACCCCGCCGCGCGTTCGCCGAAGGCGTCGTGCGGGTTGGACAGCACGCACGTGTCCAGCGAAAGGCAGCCGCACCCGATGCAGTCGGTCAGGTGGTCGCGCAGCCGGTTCAGCTGCCGGATGCGTTCGTCGAGCTCCGCGCGCCAGGCCTCGGAGAGGCGGGCCCAGTCCTCCCGGGTCGGGGTGCGTTCCTCGGGGAGTTCCGACAGGGCCTCTCGGATGGTGGCCAGCGGGATGCCGACCCGCTGCGCCGCCCGCACGAAGGCCACGCGGCGAAGCGTGTCGCGGGTGTAGCGGCGCTGGTTCCCCGAGGTGCGCCGACTGCTGATGAGCCCCTTGGACTCGTAGAAGTGCAGCGCGGAGACGGCCGCGCCACTGCGCGCGGACAGCTGGCCGACGCTCAGCTCGTGGATCTCCTCGGAAATCTGCGGCATCCGGCAGAGACTACCCGCCGGGCCCGGCCGCGGTCCGTTGACAGCGGGCCCGCACCCGACCATGCTAAGCAGTTGCTTAGACAATGCAGGGGTGACCCGCGAACGCGAGAGGGCCGGCACCATGGCAGAACCGAGGATCTTCGCTTCCCCCGACGAGCTGAAGGCGGCGGTGGGCGAACAGCTGGGCTTCACCGACTGGCTGGAGGTCGACCAGAAGCGGATCGACCTGTTCGCGGACGCGACGGGCGACCACCAGTGGATCCACGTCGACCCGGAGAAGGCGGCCGCGGGGCCGTTCGGCACGACCATCGCGCACGGCTATCTGACCCTGTCGCTGCTCCCCCTCTTCGGCCCCCAGCTGATCAAGGTCGAGGGCGTCAGGATGGGCGTGAACTACGGCACCAACAAGGTCCGCTTCCCCGCCCCCGTCCCGGTCGGCTCCCGGCTGCGCGCCACCGCGACGATCACCGGCGCCGAGGAGGTCCCGGGCGGTGTCCAGGTGACCGTCGCGTTCACCGTGGAGCGCGAGGGCGGCGACAAGCCGGTCTGCGTCGCGGAGTCGGTGTCCAGGTACTACGTCTGAGCCGGGCGCCGGGCGTCCTGCTCGGCCCCCACCATCCGCAGCACGAGGTCGGCGTAGAGCGCGCCGACCTCCTCCGGGGTCCGGGGGCCGTCCACGTTGAACCACCGGGCCACGTCGATGCAGAGCGACAGCACCGCGAGGGTGGTGCCGTGGACGTCGATGACGTCGAACTCGCCGGACGCGACGCCCTCCTGGACGATCCCGCGCACCTCGGCGTCCACCTGGCGGCGGAGCGCGAGGATCTCGGCACGCGCGTCGGGGCCGAGAGCGTCCAGTTCGTACTGCACGACCCGGGCGGTGGTGCGCCGCCCGGCGTGCCAGCGGACGAAGGAGCTGACGGCGTCGGCGAGCCGCTCGGCGGCGGTGCCCTCGCGCCGGGCGGCCGTCCGCAGGATGTCCAGGGCCTTGTCGTGACCGATGCGGCTGATCCGGTGGAGCAGCTCTTCCTTGGTCTTGTAGTGGATGTAGAGCGCTGCCGGGCTCATGCCGGCCCGGCCCGCGATGTCGCGGGTGGTGGTGGCGTGGTAGCCGCGCTCGGCGAAGGCCTCCACGGCGGCGACCAGCAGTCGCCGGGCCGCGTCAGGGGTGACCTCTTCCCACGGCTCGATCTCGCCGCCGGTCGTCTCCTCCGCCGTACTCATCGCTCGCTCGCCCCTCTCGATACCGGAGCTCCACCATACCGCCGAAGCTGAGCGAGCGCTTAGTGTGCCCGCTCAGAGCTTTTCAGGCGGCTTCTCGCGCCGGTTCCCACGCCGTGCCCGGCGCCGGTTCTCGCGCAGGGCCTCGCGCCGGTTCCCACGCCGTGTCTCGCGCGGGGTCAGAGCTTCTCGAAGGGGTCGTGTTCGGCCAGCAGCTTCTCCAGCCGTGCCTGGTCGACGCGGCTGACGATCTGGCCTGCCTCCTGGCGGTCGCGGATCACCTTCGCGAGCGTGAAGGCGGAGGTGACGAGGTACAGAACGGCGATGCCGAGGAAGCCGCGCACCCAGGCGTCGGCGTGCAGCCGGAAGATGCCGATGACGGTGGCCACCATGGCGATGCCGAAGGACGCGACGGCCTGGCCGTAGAAGGCAGCCGTGCTCTGGTTTCTTACCGGTGTGTCGCTCATGGGTCGAGTCTCGGCAACAGCGGCCCGGACCACATCCGCCGTGGTACTCAGGGACGTACTCAGAACGCCGAAACGCCGGTCAGCGCCCGCCCGATGAGCAGTTTCTGGATCTGGCTGGTGCCCTCGTAGAGGGTCATCACCCGGGCGTCGCGCAGGAGTTTGCCCACCGGGTACTCGTCGATGTAGCCGTAGCCGCCGAAGACCTGGAGGGCGTTGTTGGCGGCACGCACGGCGGCCTCGGAGGCGAAGAGCTTGGCCTTGGAGGACTCGGTGGCGAACGGCAGCCCGCGGTCCACCAGATCAGCCACCCGCCAGGTCAGCAGCCGGGCCGCGTCCACGTCGACGGCGATGTCGCTGATGAGCTCCTGGACGAGCTGGTGCCCGGCGATCGGCGTGCCGAACTGCTCCCGCTCCCCCGCGTACCGCACGGCCGCGTCCAGGGCCGCCTGGGCTATGCCGACGCAGCCGGCGGCAACCGACATGCGCCCCTTGGCGAGCGCCGACATGGCGACCGAGAAGCCCTTGCCCTCCGGTCCGAGCAGCGCGGACGCCGGCACCCGGACGTCCTCCAGGACCAGCTCGGCGGTGGCCTGCCCGCGCAGACCGAGCTTGCCGTGCACGGCACGACGGGTGAGGCCCGGCGCGTCGGCCGGCACCAGGAAGGCCGAGACGCCCTTGTGGCCCGGGGCGTCGGTGGAGCGCGCGAACAGGAGCACCACGTCGGCCCAGGTGCCGTTGGTGATGAACATCTTGGCGCCGTTGAGGACGTACTCGTCGCCTTCGCGTACGGCACGGGTGGTGAGGTTGCCCGCGTCGGAGCCGGTGCCGGGCTCGGTGAGGCCGAAGCAGCCGACGTACGCGCCGGAGGTCAGCCCCGGCAGCCAGCGCCGCTTCTGCTCCTCGTCGCCCCAGGCGGCGATCGACTTGGCGACGAGCCCGAGGGAGACGGAGACAATCCCGCGGACCGAGGAGTCCCCCCGGCCCAGCTCCTCCGTCACCAGGCAGTACGACAGGTGGTCGCCGCCCGATCCGCCGTACTCCTCGTCGATCGTGAGGCCCAGGAAGCCAACCTCGCCGAGCTTCTTCACGATGTTCCGGTCGACCTCCTCGGCGCGGTCCCAGGCGATCACGTGCGGGGTGATCTCGCGCTCGACGAAGTCCCGGGCCAGCTGCCGTACGGCGGTCTGCTCCTCACCGAGCCCCAGGTTCACCATGCGTCCGCCCTTTTAATTAGCACTGCTAGTTTCTTCTTCCCGACCTACTATGTGCGCCATGGCCCGACCGCGCAAGCCCCTCCTCAGCACCGACCGGATCGTCCGGGCGGCACGGGAACTCGTGGACACGGAGGGCCTGGCGGCCCTCTCCACCCGGCGTCTCGCGGCCGAACTGGGGGTGAGCGGGCCCTCGCTCTACAACCACTTCCGCACCAAGGACGAGATCCTGGAGGCGGTCGCGGACTCGGTCAGCGCGCAGGTCGACCTGTCGATGTTCGAGAACCTCGGGCAGGACGCCGGACGGGACTGGCGGACCGCGCTGCACGACTGGGCGGTGTCGTACCGGGCCGCGCTGCGGGACCACCCGAACATCGTCCCGGTGCTGGCCCGCGGCCCCGGCCGGCGCCCGGCCGGACTGCGGCTCGCCGACGCGGTGTACGGCGCGATGGTGGACGCGGGGTGGCCGGCCGCCCAGGCGACGTCGATCGGGGCGCTGATGCGCTACTTCATCATGGGCTCGGCGCTGGGGTCCTTCGCCGGCGGGTTCGTGGACGACGCGAGCGCGTACGACCCGGCCGACTACCCGCACCTGGGACAGGCGCACCTGCTCGCGGACCAGCAGGAGAAGATCGACGAGCGGGCGTTCGAGACGGGGTTGCGGGCGCTGCTGGACGGGTTGGGCCAACAGTTCGCACGGGTGAACCACGAGCCTCCGGCCAAGGCGGCCGGAGACGATGTCGAGCACGTCAAATGAAACCGCTGGATCCAGAAGGTCCAGTGGATTCAGAAGGTCCAGTGGGTCCAGTGGGTCCAGTGGGTCCAGTGGGTCCAGTAAGGGGGAAGTGACATGGGGTACGGCTCGTTCTTGCTGTTGTGGCTCGGGCTGGTCGTCGCCGTCTCGGTGTGCGCGGGCTCGCTGGGCATGTACGCCTTCACCCGCAACCGGGTGCCCGGCGGGCTGCGCCGCCTCGTGCGCAATCCGCGCCTGTGGGGGCTGGGCCTGCTGCTCCAGGTCGCGAGCCTGCTCACCTACTCCTGGGTCCTCCTGGTCGCGGGCCTGGGCTGCACCGTCTGCGGCCACGTCCTGAAGCCCACCGGGTAGGACCGCTCAGAACACCACCAGCGCCCGGCCGCCCTTGCCCGCGAGCATGTTCCCGAAGGCGTCCGGGATGTCCTCCAGCGTGATCCGTTCCGTCACCAGCGCGCCCAGGTCCAGGCGGCCGGCCCGGACGTGCTCGGCGAGCACCGGCAGATCGCGGGCGGGGTCGGAGTTGCCGTAGACGCAGCCGGCGAGGGTGCGGCCCCAGTGGAAGAGTTCCAGGGCGTTGAACGTGACCTGTTCCGACCTGCCGCCGATGCCGACCACCGTCGTACGGCCGCCCCGGCGGGTGGACTCCCAGGCCGCGCGGATGCTGACGGCGCGGCCGGCGCACTCCACGGCGACGTCGACGCCCTGCTTGTCGGTGAGGGCGCGGATCGCGCGCGGAGTGGTGTCGGAGGCGACGACGTAGTCCGTGGCGCCCGCCGCGCGCGCGAGGCCTTCCTTCTCCTCGGAGACGTCCACCGCGACGATCCGGGACGCCCCCGCGATCCGGGCCGCCTGGACGGTGGCCAGGCCGACCCCGCCGACGCCGAACACCGCGACGGTCTCGCCCTCGCGGACCCGCGCCGAGTGGTGCACGGCTCCGTACCCGGTGAGGACCGCGCACCCGAGGAGGGCCGCGTCGGTGAGCGGGATGCCGGGCGGCAGCGGCAGCACGCAGGACTCGGCGACCACCGTCTCCTCGGCGAACGCGGCGACGTTCAGGCCGGGGTGCAGGTCGGTGCCGTCCGCCGTGCGGGCGTACACGTCGGCGGCGCCGGCCAGCGCGTCGGCGCACAGCCAGACCTCGCCGAGCGCACAGGCATGGCAACGTCCGCAGGAGGGAGCCCAGTTGAGGACGACGGGGTCGCCGGGTGCCAGCCGGGTGACACCCTCGCCCACGGCGACCACGGTGCCCGCGCCCTCGTGGCCGAGGACCGCAGGGACCGGCACCCGCATGGTGCCGTCGGAGAGGGAGAGATCGGAGTGGCAGACACCGGCGGCGGCGAGCCTGACCCGGACCCGGCCGGGGCCGGGGTCCGGGAGCTCGATCCCGGTGACCGTCAGCGGGGCGCCCACGGCGGGCAGTACGGCGGCACGGACCTGGATGGCCATCGGAGCGACCTCCTCAGAACTGAAGGGACTTGGTCTGGAGGTACTCGGCGAGACCGTGCGTGCCGAGTTCGCGGCCGACGCCCGACTGCTTGTAACCGCCGAACGGGGCGAGGGGGTTGAACCGGCCGCCGTTGATGTCGACCTGCCCGGTGTCCATGCGCCGGGCGAAGGCCACCGCCTCCGACTCGTCCCCGGCCCAGACGGCGCCCGCGAGGCCGTAGACGGTGCCGTTGGCGATCCGGAGCGCGTCCTCGGTGTCCTCGTAGCGGAGGATCGACAGCACCGGGCCGAAGATCTCCTCCTGCGCGATCGTCATCTCGGGGGTGACGTCCGCGAAGACCGTGGGGCTGACGAAGTAGCCCTTCTCGCGCGGGGACTCGGGGCCGCCCGCGACCAGCCGGGCGCCCTCCGCGACGCCCTTCTCGATGTAACCCCGCACCCGTGCCTGCTGCTTGGCGCTGACGACGGGACCGATCCGGTCGCCGTACTTGGCGGCGGCCGCGGCCGCCAGCTCGACCGCCTCCTCGTACTGGTCGGCGTGGACCAGCATCCGCGTCCAGGCGCTGCACGTCTGGCCGGAGTTGGACATCACGTTGGCCACGCCCACGTTGACCGCCCTGGCGAGGTCGGCACTCGGCAGGATGACGTTCGCGGACTTGCCGCCCAGTTCCAGCGCCACCTTCTTCACGGCCGCCCCCGCGGTGGCGCCGATCTGCCTGCCGACGGCCGTGGAGCCCGTGAAGGAGACCAGGTCGACGCCCGGGTGCTCGGCGAGCGCCTGTCCGGCGATCGGGCCGAGACCGGTGACCAGGTTGAACACGCCCGCCGGCACACCCGCCTCGTGCACCGCCTCCGCGAACAGCTGGGCGGTCAGCGGGGTGTCCTCGGCGGGCTTGAGGACCACCGTGCAGCCGGCGGCGAGCGCCGGCGCGACCTTGGCGACGATCTGGTGCAACGGGTAGTTCCAGGGCGTGATCGCGCCGACCACGCCCACCGGCTCCTGGTGGACGGTCGAGTTGCCGACCTTCTCCTCGAAGGGATGCGCGGCCGCCAGCTCGGCGTAGGATCCCGCGACCGCGATCGGCATGCCCACGTGCACGGCCTGGGAGAACTTCAGCGGTGCGCCCAGCTCCGTGCCGACGGTCTCGGCGATCTCGTCCTTGCGGGCCGTCAGGACGTCCCGCAGCGCGCCGAGCCGGGCGGCGCGCTCGGCGGGCGGGGTGGCGGCCCAACCAGGCAGGGCGGCACGGGCGGCGCGTACCGCGGTGTCGACGTCGAGCGCGCCGCCCGCCGGGACCCGGCCGACGACCTGTTCGTCGACCGGGTTCACGACCTCGATCACGTCCCGGCTCTCGGCGGGGCGCCAGGCGCCCTCGATGTACAGGCCGTCGTGTGCCTTCATGCTGCTTCCTCCCGGCGGGGCTGGGTCTCCGGCTCACAAACTAGCGGCGATAGTTTTACCGCGCCAGACATGGCCGCCGGCATCGGCGGCCGCCCGGTCAGAAGTCGACCCGGGCCCGGGCGTCCACCCTTCCCACGCTCTCCTGCGCGAAGGCCTTCTCGTAGGCCCGCCGGATCTCCTCGATCTTCCGGTCGCCGCCCTTCGCCGCCGACTCGGGATACAACAGGATCAGCTCGTAGGACCGCTCCTTCTCGATGGTCCCGTGCGCGTCCCGCCACTGCCCGCGCCCGGTCTGCACGGTGAGGCCGTCGGGGAAGTCCGGGGTGACCTCCCTGTCCACGAAGGCGGTGAACTGCCGGTCGGTGACGGCGGATCCGCCGTCGGGGCGGGCGGTGCCGAAGAACAGCCGGGTCTCGAGGTAGGGCTTGCCGCGGGCGGGCGCCGCGGCGGGCGTGTCCGCGGCGAACGCGGTGTACGCGGTCGGGGCACCGGCGAGCAGCAGACCGGCCACCGCGAGGGCCGACCGGTTACGGAGAGATTGTGGGCGCATGCCCCTTTCCTATGGTTTCCGTGCCGTCGCGGTGCCGGATTCCCGCCGGGTTCACTCGTCCAGGTCCGGCAGCCGGGCCGGGGACGGGCAGATCCGTTCGCCGTGCTGGTCGAAGACGAACAGATGGGCGAGGTCGACGAGGAGCGGGACCTGCATGCCGTGCCGGAGCTGGATGTCGGGCGTGGTGCGGACGACCAGGTCCCCGGGCAGCCGCCCCTCCGGCGGCGCGGGCTCGGGCCCCGTGTCCGCCGGATGCTCCAGTACGACGACCGGTCCCGCCCGCTTCGAACTCGCCCGGTCCCGCAGCCGGTCCAGCACGGTCGCCCCGTCCCGTCGCCGGCGGCGCGGCGGCCGGCCGGTCGGGCGCGGGGCCTCCAGGTCCGGTACGACGGCGGGCCGGGAACCGGTGTCGAAGTGGACGAGCACCTCGTGGCCCTGGAACTCGACATGCTCCACCAGCCCGGTGAGCGGCACCTCGCCCGGCCGCGCGGTGGCGTGCCTGGCGATCCGCACCGCCTCCGAACGCAGCCCGACGATCACCTCCCGGCCCTGTTGCACGCGCAGCAACCGGTGGTCCAGGGAAAGGGGTTCGGGCAGCCGCAGGGCCTGCTTGCCGAGGCTGACGGTCATGGCGCCGTCGAGCGGGGCACGGACCACACCACGCAGGAGGTTGATGCGCGGGGTGCCGATGAAGGCGGCGACGAAGACGTTGCGGGGCAGCGCGTAGACCGCGCGCGGGGTGTCGACCTGCTGGAGGACCCCGCCGCGCAGCACGGCGACCCGGTCGCCGAGCGACATCGCCTCGGTCTGGTCGTGGGTGACGTAGACCGTGGTCACGCCCAGTTCCCGGGTCAGCCGCGAGATCTCGGCACGCAGGTGGTTGCGGAGCTTGGCGTCCAGGTTGGACAGCGGCTCGTCCATCAGGAAGACCGAGGGGTGCCGGGCGATCGCCCGTCCCATCGCCACCCGTTGGCGTTCGCCGCCGGAGAGCTGGCTCGGGAAGCGGTCGAGGAGGTCCTCGATGCCCAGCATGCGGGCGGTGGCGTCGACCCGGGGGCGCGGATCCGTGCCGGGGGCCTCGATGCGCAGCGGGAAGCCGATGTTGTCGCGGCTGGTCATGCTCGGGTAGAGGGCGAAGCTCTGGAACACCATCGCGATGTTCCGGTCGGCCGGCAGCAGATCGTTGGCGTACTCGCCGTCGAGGCGTAACTCGCCCTCGTCGGCCTCCTCCAGGCCGGCGATCATGCGCAGCACGGTCGACTTGCCGCAGCCGGACGGCCCGAGCAGCACGAGGAACTCGCCGGGGTCGATGTCGAGGGAGAGCCGGTCCACCACGCGGACACCGCGCGCGAAGGCCTTGCTCACGTTGTGCAGAGAGATGGCGCGTGTCATGCCGCAGCTCCGTGTCCGAGGGCCGCGTGCGGGTCGTACGGGCCTGTGGGTCACGGAAGTTAACGGAATGTGCCGGGCCGGGGAAGACATTCCGCGGCATCGGTGACCAGGGCGCAGGCAGCGGGAAAAACGGACGATCGCATTCGGCGGGGCGGGGGCGCGAGGACGGCCAACCGGCACGGAGGGCGGCCGCGGCCGAGCGGTGCGCAGGGCGGCCGCGGCCGGGCGGTGCGGAGGGCGCCCTCAGCCGGGCAGTGCGGAGGGCGCCCGCGGCCGAGCGGTGCGGAGGGCGCCCGCGGCCGGACGGTGCGGACGACGGGCCGCACCACGCGGCCACCGCGCCTCGGCCACCCCGTCTCGGTCAGTCCGTTTCGGTCAGGTGGGCGAAGACCACCACGTTGCTGGTGTAGCCCGTCCGCCGGCTGAAGAGTCCGCCGCAGGTGATCACGCGGAGTTCGGGACGCCGGGTCGGTCCGTACACCTCCTTGTCGGGGAAGCCGGCCTTGTCGTAGACCTTCACCCGGTCCACGGTGTAGACGGCGGTACGGCCGTCCACGCGCTTGGCCTCGATCCGCTTACCCGGCTTCACCTGGGCGAGCGCCGCGAAGACGGCGGGTCCCGTCCTGGTGTCACGGTGGCCGACGGCGACCGCGAGGCCGGACTCGCCCGGAGTCGCGCCGCCCTGGTACCAGCCGATCAGCTTCGGCTCGTCGACCGGCGGGGTCTCCAACTGCCGCCCCCGGTCGAGCCGGACGCCGACGACCGGCGCGTCGACACCCAGGGAGGGAATGCGCACCGACGTCGGCCGGGACCGGGAGAGCGGGCGGGGCGGGGGCAACGGCCGGGCGGCGGCACGGGTCCCGTCGGACCCGTCCCGCCCCCCGCCGGCCACGGCGTCCGGGCCACCGGGCCCGTCGTCGTGCCCCCCGCACCGGACCAGCGCCACCAGGACGATCGCCAGCAGGGTCGTTCTGGCGAGGCGGTAGGCGCGGGTCCGGTGCCAGGGCCTGCGTCCGCGTCTACGCGGCGCCATGGGGCCGACGGCGGATCAGCCGGATGTACACCACACCGCTGGCCGCGACCAGCCCCACGGCCGCCGCCGCGGCCACGGGCGAGAACGCCGCCGCGGTGTCGACGAGGCCGCCGCCGCCCGCGTGCACGCCACCCTGCGGGCCGTCGTGGTCGTCACCCTTCCCCCAGCTGCTGTCGCCGTGCTGGTTGTCCTCGATCTGGCCGTTCTGGCCCTGCTGGCCGTTCTGGCCGTTCTGGCCGTTCGGGCCCTGCGCCCCGTCCGGCTTGCCGTCATGGCAGTTGAGCCGGAAGACCTTCTCCTTCAACGCGCCCGCCACGACCCAGGTGAGCTTGTACTGTCCGTCCGCCAGGCCGAGCGGATCGGTGTGGCCGGCGCCTCCGGCGAGCTGGATGGTGCCGGCGACGGTGGCGGCGGTGGGCAGCGGTGGCTGCGGGGTGATGGTGTAGGCGATGGCGGGCAGCACGTCGAAGTTGACGGCGTCGAGGTAGAACCGGCAGACCACCGGGTCGTCCTTCGAGACGCCGAAGGGCACGCCCACCCGGTGGATCCTGATGTCGCCGTTCTCCCCTTGGGCCACCGCGTTCGGTGCCGCCACCCACGACGCGCCCGCCGCGGCGAGGGCGGTGAGGACGACGGTGGCGCCCGCACGGGAACCGGCGGAGCGTGGAAGTGTGAGGGTCGGCATGCAAGCTCCTCCAAGTTAGACGATTTTCATACAAATCGGCCTTTCGCCTGGACTATCACTCACCCACTCCATGACCCACGGCATCGGCGCCCGACACGCCGTCAGATATCGCCCGGGCGGCGCAACACCGAGCCCCTGCGGCTCGTCCGGGGCACCGGCGGAGCGCCCCCGGACCGCTCCGCCGCCCCCGGCGAGCGCACCGCCACCCCCGCCGACAACAGCAGGGACGCCCCCAGCATCACGAACGGCGCGGCCACCCCCGCCACCCCCGCCACCAGCCCCGCCGCGGCCGGCGCCGCCACCTGGCCCAGCCGGTTCCCGGTCAGCCGCAGGGCGAGCGCCGTGGACCGGGCGCCGTCGGGCGCGGCCTGGACGACCGTCGTCATCGACAACGGCTGCCCCACCCCGAGGCAGAACCCGAGCGCGCCGAGCATCAGTCCGAGCACCCAGAGCGGCACCGGCAGCGCGATCCCCGCGCACAGCAGGGCCGCCAGGAAGCAGGTCACGGTCAGCAGCACGGGCCGGCCCAGCAGCCTCAGCAACGGTGTGAGGACCAGCCGGCACGCGATGGTCGCCCCGGCCCGCACGCTCAGCAGCACGCCGATCACCGCCGGCGAGATCCCCCGGTGCTCGCCGACCACCGGCAGGTACGCCGTGAGGATGTCGGTCGCGGACAGCACCGAGAGACTGATCAGCATGCCCGCAGGCACGCCCCGGGCGCGCAGGATGCGGCCGACCGCCACGGGCTCGCCGTGCCCGGTCCGGGACGTGACCGCCGTACGGTCCTCGACGCGCCACAGCGACGTGAGGGCGACGGCCGCCCCCGCGCCCGCCACCACGAGCGCGAGCGCGCTGCTGCCCGCCATGTCGGGCCCACCGATCAGCGCACCGGCGGCGACCGGTCCGATCAGCTGGCCCAGCGACGCCCCGATGGTGAAGTGGCCGAAGTTGCGGTCCTGTTCGTGCGGGGCCGACTGGCGGGCCACCAGCGACTGGGCGCCGATCACGAAGCAGAGGTGGCCGAGGCCCATCACCCCGCTCCACAGCGCCATCGTCCACAGCGAGTTCGCCAGTCCGCTGAGCGCGCAGCCGCCGGATATCAGCACCACGCCGACCGGCAGCAGGGGTGCGCAGCGGCCGTGGTCGGTGCGGCGGCCCAGGGGTACGGCGGCGAACAGCGGGAGCAGGGCGTAGACACCCGCGATGACCCCGATCGCCCGTTCGTCGGCGCCCAGCGCGAGCGCGCGGTAGGAGACGGCGGGCCGGGCCATCGACACCGCCCCCTGCGCGAAGCCGAAGGCGATGACGAGCCGGAGCAGCCAGCCGCGGTTCCTGCCGGGCGTCATGGTCAAGTCCTCCCGCGCACTGGTCGGTCGATTCGGTCGGGCGGCTCAGATGATCCCGAACAGGATCCCTGCCCCGAGCACCACCAGGGATGTCAGGGCGGCCCACTTCACGACGAAGCGGGTGTGGTCGCCGAACTCGACCTTGGCCATGCCGACCAGGACGTAGACGGCGGGGACCAGCGGGCTGGACATGTGCAGCGGCTGGCCGACGATGGAGGCCCGGGCGATCTCCACGGTGGAGACGCCGTGCGCCTGGCCGGCCTCGGCGAGGACCGGGAGGATGCCGAAGTAGAAGCCGTCGTTCGACATGAAGTACGTGAGCGGGATGCTCAGCACGCCGGTGACGAGGGCCATGTGCGGGCCCATGCCGTCGGGGATGTTGCCGACCAGCCACTCGGCCATGTGGTCGACCATGCCGGTGCCCTGGAGGACGCCGGTGAAGACCGCGGCGGCGAAGACCATGCCCGAGACGTTGAGGACGTTCTCGGCGTGCGCTGCGAGCCGGGCCCGCTGGGCGGGCATCTGCGGGAAGTTGACGGTCAGCGCCAGGGCCGCGCCGAGCAGGAACAGCACCGGGATCGGCAGCCACTCCATGATCATGGCCGTGAGCAGGGTGACGGTGAGCGCCGCGTTGAACCAGTAGAGCCTGGGACGCAGGGTCTCGCGGTGCGGGTCGAGGCCCTGGAAGGTCTCGTCCTCCGCGGGCCGTCCCGCATCGGCGCCGGGCCCCGAACCGCCCGTGCGCGACGGGGACTTCCCGGTCCCGGAACCCGCGCCGACCAGCACCGTCTCGGTCTCCCGCTCCGCCACCAGCGCCTCGTCCAGGGTCAGCACGCCGAGCCGCCCGCGCTCACGGCGGCCGAGGACGTAGGCGAGGGCGATCACGAAGAGCAGGCCGGCGGCGAGCGCCGGGATCATCGGCACGAAGATGTCACTCGCGTCCAGCTTCAGCGCGGTCGCCGCGCGGGCGGTCGGACCGCCCCAGGGCAGGGTGTTCATCACGCCGTTGGCCATCGCGGCGACACCGGTCATCACGACCAGGCTCATCTTCAGGCGCTTGTACAGCGGGTACATCGCCGACACGGTGATCATGAAGGTGGTGGAGCCGTCGCCGTCGAGGGAGACGATCGCGGCGAGCAGGGCCGTGCCGACGACGATCCGCAGCGGGTCGGCCTTGCAGAACCTCAGGATCCCCTTGACGACCGGGTCGAAGAGGCCGACGTCGATCATCACACCGAAGTAGACGATCGCGAACATGAGCATCGCCGCGGTGGGGGCGAGGCTCGTGACGCCGTCGATGACGTAGTCGCCGAGCTTGGCGCCCTTGCCGACGAACACGCAGAACAGCGCGGGGATCAGCACGAGCGCCGCGATCGGCGACATCTTCTTCAGCATGATCAGGACCAGGAAGGTCGCGATCATGGCGAAGCCGAGGATGGTCAGCATGAGTGGAACACCTAACGTTCGCCCTTGAACTCCCACCAGGGCCGGCGGTGCGACGACGTTAGGTCGCGTCGAACGTCGTTAACAAGACGTTGACACGCGAGCAATAAGCGCAGAACTCCAGGTCACAGCGTTGCGGTCACCTCGATGGGGATGCCGTTGAGGACCGCGTTGCCGGACAGCGGGTCGAGCAGGGTGCCGTCGAGGAGCTGGTTGACGTTGACCCCGGGGGCGGTCGCGGCGTGGCTGAGCCGGGTGCCGGGGCGGTCGTGGCCCCAGCCGTGCGGGAGGCTGACGACACCGCGCCGGACGCCGTCGGTGACCTCGGCGGGGGCGACCACCTCTCCCCCGGCGCCCTTGACGCGTACGTCCGCCCCGTCGCGCACCCCGAGCCGTTCGGCGTCCTCGGGGTGGATGTGCAGGGTGCAGCGGTTGGAACCGCCGGTGAGGGCGGGCACGTTGTGCATCCAGCTGTTGTTGGAGCGCAGGTGCCGGCGGCCGACCAGGACGAGCCCGTCGGGCCGGTCACCGAGGGCCGCGCGCAGCCGGGGCAGGTCGCCGGCGATCGGCCCCGGCAGCAGCTCGACCTTGCCGCTGCGGGTCTTCAGCGGCTGCGGGAGACGGGAGGTGAGCGGACCCAGGTCGATGCCGTGCGGGTGGGCGAGCAGCCGCTCCAGGGTGAGGCCGTCGGGCCGGGCGCCGAAGCCGTCGCCGTACGGGCCGAGGCGGAGCATCATGTCGAGCCGGCGCTCGGGGCCGGTGTCGCCGGTCAGCAGGGCGGCGAGCTCCCCCGGGTCGCGGCCGTGCGCGGGCGAATGGGCCTCGGTGACCGCCTTCCCGAGGGTCTGGCCGATGACCATGTCGTCGACGGCGGACGGTTCGGCGCCGTGCATGCCGCCGGCCGCCAGGACCAGCCGGGCCAGGATCTCGCTCTCCGCCATCCGGCCGGGCTCCAGCGGGACGGCGGGCGGGCTGTAGCGGACCTGGTTGCGGACGGCGAGGGTGTTGAAGGCGAAGTCGTGGTGCGGGCTCTGGGAGGGCGGCGGCGGGGGCAGTACGACGTCGGCGTGGCGCGCGGTCTCGTTGAGGTACGGGTCGACGCTGACCATGAAGTCGAGGGAGTCCAGGGCCTTGTCGAGGCGGCTGCCGTCGGGTGCGGAGAGCACCGGGTTGGTGGCGACGGCGATCAGCGCCCGGATCGGTTCGCCGTCGGCCGTCGCGGTGTCGATCTCCTCGGCGAGCGCGGAGAGCGGCAGTTCGCCCTTGGCCTCCGGGTGGCCGCTGACCCGGGAGCGCCAGCGGCCGAGCGCGAAGCCGCGGCCGGGACCTGCGGGGCGCGGGGTCCGGTCGGTGGCGGCCTGCGGGAAGAGAGCGCCGCCCGGGCGGTCGAGGTTGCCGGTGAGGATGTTGAGGACGTCCACCAGCCAGCTGGCGAGGGTGCCGTGCGGGACGGTGCAGCTGCCGATCCGGCCGTACACGGCGGCGGTGGGGGCGGCGGCGAGTTCGCGGGCGAGGACACGGATCGTGCCGGCGTCGACGTCGGTCGCGTGGGCGACCGCGTCCGGGGTGAAGTCGCCCAGCTCGGCGCGGAGTCCGGCGAGTCCTTCGACGTGCGGGGCGAGGTCGCCGAGGTCCACCAGGTCCTCCTCGAAGAGGACCTGGGCCATCGCGGCCAGCAACAGGGCGTCGGTACCGGGCCGGACGGCGATGTGCCGGTCCGCGAGGCGCGCGGTGCGGGTGCGGCGCGGGTCGATGACGGTGAGGGTGCCGCCGCGGGCCTTCAGCGCCCTGAGCTTGCCGGGGAAGTCGGGGGCGGTGCACAGACTCCCGTTGGACTCCAGAGGGTTGGCGCCGATCAGGAGGAGGTGGTCGGTGTGGTCCAGGTCGGGCACCGGTATCGCGTTCGCGTCGCCGAAGAGCAGGCCGCTGGAGACGTGCTTGGGCATCTGGTCGACCGTGGACGCGGTGAAGACGCTGCGGGTGCCGAGGGCGCCGATCAGCACCTGCGGGTAGAGGCCGCCGGCCACGGTGTGGACGTTGGGGTTGCCGAGGACGACGCCGACGGAGTGGGCGCCGTACCGCTCGACGACCGGCCGGATCCCGGCGGCGACCGCGTCGAAGGCCTCCGCCCAGGTGGCCTCGCGCAACTCGCCGTCCCTGCGGACGAGTGGGGTGCGCAGCCGGTCGGGGTCGGCTTCGACGGCCCCGAAGGAGGCGCCCTTCGGGCAGATGAACCCCTTGCTGAAGACGTCGTCGCGGTCACCGCGGGCTCCGGTGACGCGGGTGCCCTCGATGGTGAGGGTCAGCCCGCAGGTCGCCTCGCAGAGGGGGCAGATACGCAGGGCGGTGCGGGGCATGCGGGCCTCCGGAGGGGTGCGGCGACGGGGGGCGGCCGGACTCGGGGTGAGCATACCGGTTGGTATGTCGAGGGGGGAGGGCTGTCGTGTTCGGTATGCCGAGGGGGGAGGGCTGTCGTGTTTCGGGTGCGGGCCGGTGGGGGCTTGTCGCGCAGTTCCCCGCGCCCCCTTCGGGACGCTCCCATCGGGACGTTCGCTGGAGACCGTCAGTCCAGGACCCGGGCCAGGTAGGCCCGTAGGAGCTCGCGGGTTTCCGTGATGATCGCCTCGTCGCCGTCCGCGGCCATCCGGAAGGACAGGTGGACCAGGGTGTCGGCCGTCTCCACCGCGACCAGGAACGTGCGGCGCAGGACCTCGTCCGGTGGGCGGCCTATGTAGCTGGAGAGCAGGTCGGTCAGGCGGTCCGCGACCCGGTGGTTCGGCTCCGCGTGGCGGTCGCCCACCGGGATCTGGTTGCCGAAGTCGACGAGCGAGAAGCCCGGGGCGGTGCGCTTCATCGCCAGGTACTCGTCGAGCACCGCGTCCATCGCCGCCCGCCAGTCGCCCTTCGGCGCGTCCTTCAGCCGCTCGGTGACCCGCTCGGTGTAACGCTCCAGGTTGCGCTGCGCGAGGGCGTCGGCCATCTGCCGCTTGTTGCCGAAGAAGCGGTACACCGAGCCGATGGGCACCCCGGCGCGCACCGCGACGGCCCGGGTGCTCAGTTCCTCGTAGCCCACCTCGTCGAGGAGGTCGGCACAGGCGTCGAGGATCCTGGTCAGCCGTTCGGCACTGCGGCGCTGGACGGGCGCTTTGCGGAGCGGGGTCGCTGGGGGCACGGCTTCATGATGCCTTTTCGCGGGGGCGGGGTGAACCTCGCCCCCCGGTACGGTGGCCGAAGGTGCGGCCGCTCATCCCGGCGGGGCGGCACCGGTGCCGGTCCCGGCGGGGGTCCCCGCCGACGGGGTCGCCGTCTCCGTGCCGGACGCCGTGACGTCCGCCGTGCTCTCGACCGGCTTGCCGTGCACCGCCCACACCGTGCCGTCGTCCGCGTAGAGCCGGGCGGTGACGTGGTGGGTGCCGTGCGGCACGAGTCCGGCCGGGAGGTGGTACGCGGAGGTCCGCAGCCGGGTCACCAGGCCGCCGTCCACGAAGAGGTAGGCGAGGCCGCGCCCGGCCACCGCCTTCGCCCCGCCGCCCGTGCCGGAGAACCGGAAGCGGTGCAGGTCGAGCCGGACGTCCCAGCCGCCGGCCGGGTCCGGGGTGACCTCCGTGTCCACCTCGGGAGCCTGCTTCTTGTCGATCTCGCGGTAGTGGCGGCCGTTCTCGTCCGTGTCGTCGAGGATCTTGCCCACCGGCGACGGCGCTCCCGTCTCCCGCTTCCCGGGCGCCTCCCCGCTCCCGCACCCCGCCGCCGCGACCAGCAGCAGCGCGCAGAGCGCGAGCCCGCCCGGCAGTCCACGCGTCCACGACATGCCCGGGAGCGTAGAACAGCGCGGCGGCGGCCGGGATCCCCCTGGAGTCGGGTTCCCGCCCTCCCCGGGGATGATCCAGGGCCCTCTTGCACCCGCACCCGCGCAATCCTACGGTGATGCACAGGAATCGACGTCCGGCGTGTTGCAGGGAGCGATCATGAGCGTTGGGGGCGCCCTGGGCGCGAGCGGATCCGGGCGTGCGGAGGCACGCAAGGCCGCCGAGGGTCTGACGTACCTCTCCGGGTTCGGCAACGAGCACTCCTCGCAGGCGGTGCCGGGTGCGCTGCCCGAGGGCCGCAACTCCCCGCAGCGCGCCCCGCTCGGCCTGTACGCGGAACAGCTCAGCGGTTCCGCCTTCACCGAGCCCCGGGCCCAGAACCGGCGCTCCTGGCTCTACCGGATCCACCCCTCGGCCGCCCACCCGGCGTTCACGCGGGCCGCCGGCAACGGGGCGGTGCGCACCGGTCCCTTCACGGACATCGCCCCCGACCCGAACCGGCTGCGCTGGGACCCGCTGCCCCGGCCGCCGGCCGGCACGGACTTCCTCGCGGGCCTGTGGACCCTGGGCGGCAACGGCGACGCGACCCAGCGCACGGGCATGGCCGTGCACCTCTACCACGCCGACACCTCGATGGAGCGGGTCTTCTCCGACGCGGACGGTGAACTGCTGATCGTCCCGGAACACGGCGGACTGCTGCTGCACACGGAGTTCGGCCTGCTGCATGTGGAGCCGGGACATGTGGCGCTGATCCCCCGTGGGGTCCGCTTCCGTGTGGCGCTGCTGGACGCCTCGGCCCGGGGCTATGTGTGCGAGAACTACGGCTCCCCGTTCCGCCTCCCCGACCTCGGCCCGATCGGCGCCAACGGCCTCGCCAACGCCCGGGACTTCCGGGCGCCCGTGGCCGCCTACGAGGACGTCGAGGGCCCGGTGGAGGTCGTCAACAAGTTCTGCGGCAACCTGTGGACCGCCACATATGACCACTCCCCACTGGATGTGGTCGCCTGGCACGGCACACATGTGCCCTACGTCTACGATCTGCGCCGTTTCAATGTGATCGGCACCATCTCCTACGACCACCCCGACCCGTCGATCTTCACGGTGCTGACGTCCCCGTCCGACACACCCGGCCTGGCGGGCGTCGACTTCGTGGTCTTCGCGCCCCGCTGGCTGGTGGGCGAGGACACCTTCCGGCCGCCGTACTTCCACCGGAACGTGATGAGCGAGTACATGGGGCTGATCGAGGGCGCCTACGACGCGAAGACCGCCGGCGAGGGGGGTTTCGTGCCGGGTGGCGGCTCGCTGCACAACATGATGTCGGCGCACGGCCCGGACCGGGAGACGTTCGACCGGGCGAGCGCCGCCGAACTGCGGCCGCAGAAGCTCGACGACGGTCTGGCCTTCATGTTCGAGACCCGCTGGCCGGTGACCCTCACCCCGCAGGCGGCGGCCGCGGACCACCTACAGCAGCGGTACGACGACGTGTGGCGGGGCCTGGAACGCCACTTCCGCCCGTTGCGCTGAGCAGGCGCCTACCGGTACGGATGTGCCCGTGACCTCCTTCGCCCCGGATTCGATCGTCCTGAACCGCAAGCTGCCGCTCTGGTACCAGGTCTCGCAGTCGCTGCGTGCCTCGATACTCGGCCGCTCGCCCCGGGACCCGCTCCGGCTGCCCACCGAGGAACGGCTCGCGGAGCACTACGGGGTGAGCGTGCTGACCATGCGACAGGCGCTGAAGGAGCTGGAGGACGAGGGACTGATCAGCCGGCACCGCCGCCGGGGCACGTTCATCGAACCGGACGTCCGGCGGGGCGCCCCGGTGCGGCTGCTCGGCTCGGTGGACGCGATCGTGGCCCAGCAGTCGGGCATGACGGCGGAACTGCTGGACCACGGCACCGTGCCCGTGGCCGGCGAACTCGTCGAGTTCTTCCCGGATCTCGCGGAGGTCGCGACGTACCACCGGCTGCGCAGCGACGAGCAGACCGGTGAGCCCACCAACCACGCCCGCAACCACGTCCGTCCCGAACTGGCCGAGCGCATCGACCCGGAGGAGCTGGCCCGCCGGCCGATGACGAAGGTGCTGCGCGACGTGGTCGGCGCGGACATCAGCCGCATCACGGACACGGTGGAGGCGCGGCTGGCCGATCCGGAGACCGCCCGGCTGCTCCAGGTCCCGCTGCTCAGCCCGATCCTGCACTACACGGGCGTCACCTACGACACCACGGGCCGGGTCCTGGACCTGGCGGTCATCCACTACCGGGGAGACCGTTTCTCCTTCACGGTCACGCTCGACGCCACCTGAAGTCGTCGTACGATGCCGGGCGTGACGCACGACGACGCTCCGCCGCTGGCGGACCTCATGCCGTGGTCCGTCGCACCACTACGGCTGGGCCGGGGGTGGCCGACGGCCCCCGATCCGGCGACCCTGAAGGCCCGCTGGGAGGCGCTCCTGCGAGCCGAGGGTCCGGACCGCGCGGCCCTGTTCGAGCCGACGCGCGCCCGGACGGTCCACTCGGCCGTGCCCCAGCTCCCCGGCCGGCCCGCCGGCACGGAGCGGCTGGAGCAGGCGTCGGGCCCGGCCGCGGATCCGGTCCGCGTCCTCGCCGCCCCGTTCGACGAACAGTGGCTGATCCCGGACCACCGTCTGATCGACGCGGCCCGACCGGAGTTGTGGCGGGTGGCGGACGGCCACCAGGTCTTCACGGTGGAGTCGGCCGAGGGCATGCCGCTGCTGGCGACGTCCCTCGTGCCCACGTTGCGCGCGGGCCGCGTGCGCCCGCTGTACCGCCGCCCCGGCGGCGAGGAACCGAACCTGGCGCCGGGCCTGCCGGCCCACCTGACCGGCCTGCTGGGCCGCGCCGTGACCCCGCTGGACCTGCTGGCCTGGACCCTGACCGCGATCCGCCCGGACCACACGGTTCCGCTCACCGCGGATCCGGACCTGTGGTCCCGGGGTGTGGAACTGGGCCACCGCGCCCTGTGGCTGCTGCGCCGGGACGGCGAACGCCCCAAGCTCCCCGGCGGCCGCCGCCCCTACGTCCGGGCCCCGCTGCCCTCCCGCCCCCTCACGATCCGCTACGACCCCGAGGAGGAGGCCCTGCACCTCGACGAGGGCCGCATCTCCCCGGTACCGCCGGAGGCCTGGGACTTCCGGACGGGCGAGACACGTGCCCTGGAGGCCTGGTTCACGGCCCGGACGGCGGAACCGGCGGAACCGGGAACGCTGGCGGCGATCACCCCCGCGGTCTGGCCCCAGTCCTGGACGTCGGAGCTGCTGGAGCTGATCACGGTCCTGGCCCTGCTGGCGGAAGTACGGGACCGGCAGGCCGAGCTGGAGATCACGTCCCGGATCACGGCGAAGGACCTGAGGGCGGCGGACGTACTCCCACCCCCGGAGACGACCCGCAGACCGGCGTCGATCCTGGACCACAGGGAAGAAGGCCCGGCGGGCCAACTGACGCTGCTGTGAACGGCCTTCCTGGGGCCCTGGGGAACCCCACGCGCCCGCGGCCTAGGACGACGCGAACCCGCCCAGGACCCTCTCCAGCACCCGCCGGAAAACAGCCTCCATGTCAATCGGCCCCGCGTCCTGCGTGAACGCCTCCGCCAGCCGCGGATAGACCCCCGAGGCGACCTGCCCCCCGAGATAGGCGAGCCGCACCGCTTGCTCCCGCTCCTCCGACCAGGGCAGGTTCCGAACCCGCTCGGCGCTGTCGATCTCGTTCCGCACATAGGTCGTCACCACACCGTTCAGCATGGCGATGAGCTCGAACTTGGTGCCGTAGGACGCGTCCATCGGATCCAGGCAGGCCAGGCAGTGCTCCAGATACCGCAGCGCGTGGGGGCTGAACCCGTACACCGGTGACATCAGCCGGGGCAGCCAGGGATGCCGGCGCATCAACTCGCGCGTCTGCCCGGCGACCCGCATCATGTCGGCCCGCCAGTCCCCCGTCGGCTCCCACAACTCGTGCTCCGCGCTGACCGCGTCAACCATCAACTCGTACAGGTCCTCCTTGCGGGGGACATAGTTGTACAGGGACATCGTCCCGCACCCCAGCCCGGCAGCCACATGGCGCATCGACACGGCGTCCAGCCCCTCCGCGTCGGCGATCCGCACGGCCTCCGCCGCGATGTCGGCGCGCGTGAACGCCGGCTTCGGCCCCCGGCCGGCCCGCTCGGGGCGCGCCCAGATCACCCCGGGTTCGGCACCTCGGACTGCCATCGATCATCACCTCGCCCACCATATTAGTTACGTACACCGTACGTAGTGCGCTATGGTTGCCGCATGACGACTACGTACGCTGTACTTAGTGAAGGTCTGGAGAAGCGCTTCGGCGAGGTCCGCGCCCTGCGCGGTCTCGACCTGGCCGTACGACAGGGCTCGGTCTGCGGACTGCTCGGGCCGAACGGCGCGGGCAAGACCACGGCCGTACGCCTGCTGACCACCCTGCTCCGGCCGGACGCGGGTTCCGCCCGCATCGCCGGGCACGACCTGGTCCGGGACGCGGCGGCCGTGCGCCGCAGCATCGCCGTCACCGGCCAGTACGCCTCGGTCGACGGCGACCTCACCGGCCGCGAGAACCTCCGCCTCTTCGCGCGGCTGCACCGGGTGCGCGGGCCGAACGACCGGGCCGCCGAGCTCCTCGACCGCTTCGGACTCACCGAGGCCGCCGACCGCAAGGCGGCCGGCTACTCGGGCGGCATGCGCCGCCGGCTCGATCTGGCGGCGAGCCTGGTCCGCCGCCCCGAGGTGCTCTTCCTCGACGAGCCCACCACCGGACTCGACCCGGCCAGCCGGAACGGCATCAGGGAGGCGGTACGCGCACTCGCGACGGACGGCACGACCGTACTGCTGACCACGCAGTACCTGGAGGAGGCGGACCGACTCGCCGACGAGATCGTGCTGCTCGACCGGGGCCGGGTGACGCGGACCGGCTCGCCGGCCGAACTCAAGGCGCTCATCGGCTGGTACGCGGAGGCGGTGGTCGCCGACCAGGACGCGCTGCCGAAGGCGGCCGCCGTGCTCGACCGGCTCACCGGCGCCGAACCGAAGCTCGACCACGAACGGCTCACGGTGGGCGCCCCCACCACCGACCCGACCCTCACCCTCCCCCGTCTCGTCCGCGAACTGGACGCGGCGGCAGTGCCGTTGCTCGACGCGAGCCTGCGGCCACCGACCCTCGACGACGTCTTCCTCCGATTCCTCCGACTGACGGGGAGCCACGCATGAGCACCTTCGCGTACGACGGCGCGGCCATGGTGGGCCGGCAGCTGCGCCGGGTCCGCAACAGCCCGGGCCTGGCGGTCCTCTCCCAGCTGATGCCGGTCAACATGCTGCTGTTCTTCGGCTACGTGTTCGGCAGCGCGCTGGCCATGCCCGGCCCGGAGTACCGCTCGTTCCTGGTCCCGGGGCTGCTGGTGGCCACCGCGGCGGGCGGTGTCATGACCGGGATGTTCCAGGCGGCCCAGGACACGCACCGGGGCGTCATGGACCGCTTCCGGACCATGCCGGTGAGCCGGGCCGCCGTACCCCTGGGACAGGCGGTGGCCGACCTGGCCGTCACGGCGGTCGGAACGGTGCCGCTGCTGCTGGTGGGGCTGGCCGTGGGCTGGCGCGTCGAGGGGTCGGCGGCGGAAGCGCTCGGCGCCGTGGGGCTGCTGCTCCTGTTCCGGTTCGCCTGCACGACCGTCGGCATCTTCCTCGGCCTGCTCACGCGCAGCGAGGAGGCGGCCGGACAGCTGGGCGCGTCCACCTTCGTGCTGCCGCTGCTGTCGAACGCCTACATCCCCACCGGGAACCTGCCGGGCTGGCTGCGCGCCCTCGCCGAGTGGAACCCGATCAGCGCGGTGACGACGGCGCTGCGCGACCTGTTCGGCGACGCGCCCGTCCCCGCGGGCGCCGCCTGGCCGGTGGCCCACCCGGTCGCGGGCTCGCTGGCCTGGAGCGCGGTGCTCATCGCCGTCTTCCTGCCGCTCGCCGTACGCCGGTACGGACACCGCTGACGGAGCCGGCCCTCGGGCGGTACTGACAGATCCGCCGGCAGCGGGACATGATCCGGCCCATGGACCGTCTTCCGCTGCCCCTGGAGGGCATCACCGTCGTCGCCGTCGAACAGGCCGTGGCCGCGCCGTTCGCCACCCGGCAGCTGGCCGACCTCGGCGCCCGGGTCATCAAGGTCGAACGGACCGACGGCGGCGACTTCGCACGCGGCTACGACACCGCGGCCCGGGGTCTCGCCTCCCACTTCGTGTGGTGCAACCGGGGCAAGGAGTCCATCGCGCTGGACCTGAAGGACCCACGGGGCCTTGAGGTGCTGCGCAGGCTGGTCTCGGACGCGGACGTCTTCGTGCAGAACCTCGCGCACGGGGCCGCCGCCCGGCTCGGGCTGGACGCGGCCACCCTGTGCGCCGCCCACCCCCGTCTGGTCGCCGTGGACATCTCGGGTTACGGCGCGTCGGGGCCGTACGCCGGCAGACGCGCGTACGACATGCTCGTGCAGTGCGAGGCGGGGCTGGTGTCGGTCACCGGGACGCCGGAGCAGCCGGTGAAGGCCGGGATCCCGGCGGCGGACATCGCGGCGGCCATGTACGCCTTCTCGGGCGTCCTCGCGGCGTTGGTGCGGCGCGGTACGACCGGACGGGGCGGGCCCGTGGAGGTGTCCATGCTGGAGGCGCTGGCCGAGTGGCTGGGGCATCCGCTGCACCACACCCTCCACGGCGGGACTCCACCGGAACGCACCGGACTGGCCCACGCGGTGATCGCGCCGTACGACGCCTATCCGACCGCGGACGGCGGGCGGGTGCTGCTGTCGGTGCAGAACGACCGGGAGTGGCGGCGGCTGGCCGAGGGGGTCCTCGGGCGGCCGGAGCTGGGGTCGGATCCGGGGTTCGCGACGAACGCGGCGCGGGTGGCGAACCGGGCGCGCACCGACGAGCTGGTGGGGAAGGCCCTCGGGGCGCTGGGCGCCGACGAGGCGCTGGCACGGCTGGAGGCCGCGGGCATCGCGTGCGCGCGGCTGCGCGACCTGTCCGAGCTGGCGGAGCATCCGCAACTGGCGGCCCGGGAGCGGTGGCGGGAAGTGGGGTCGCCGGTCGGGCCGCTGCGCGCGCTGCTGCCGCCCATCACACTGCCTGGCGGGGACGAGGCACGGATGGGAGACGTGCCCGCGCTCGGACAGCACACCGAAGCGCTGCTGCGTGCCGTGGGGATGACGGACGCCGAGTCAGCAGCGCTGCGCCGGGACGGTGTGGTCGCCTGAGCGCGGGGCTCGCGGTCAGTGCTTGCTGCCGCCGAACAGCGAACGGCGCAGCCTGCGCAGTGGCGCGAAGAGGGAGACACGGCTGACCCGTGCGACCCGGTCGCTGCGCTGTGCGGGCGCACGTGCGGTCAGCTCACGCATCAGTGAGGTCGCCTCGACCGCCTGCTGCTGCGGTATGGCGGGTCCCGCCAGTACCGACAGATGGCGGTCGAGACGCGAACTGGTCGCGCTGCTTCCGCAGGTGATCGCAGGAACCCTCGCCCTGCTGCGTGTTATCTGTTCCATGTCACTCCCCACCCGTACGAGTCCACCCGGCCCGGGCAGGGTAACCCTATCGCCCCGACGGGGCACTCGTGTATCGCGGTCACAGGATTCACCTTCCCCGCAAGGGTGTTGACGACCCCTCTTTGATCACTCTCCGAATCCAACCGATTTCAGGGCGAGTTGGACAACCGGCTGGCTGGTGGGCTGCGCTGATCCACCGGCAGGCTCGACGGTCACGGCGAGTGACGTCGCGGATTTGACCAGACCCGTGGCGACCAGGGGCGTGTCGGCCTCGAAGAGCCCGAGGGAGCGCGGTTGCGCGCGGGGGCGCATCAGCCAGAGCTGGTGCACGCGTCCCTTCGGCAGCGCGCCGTATCCGCTCAGCGTGACGACCACCTGCCCCTCCGAAGCGGACGCCACCGCTCCGATACTTCGGCCCTGGGCGTCCTCGGCGCCGACCGCGCGGGCATCCGGGGCGGCCAGAACGTGGGCGATCTCACGCGACTGGGCACGCTCCGCGTCGAGTTGGTTCCGTGTCCGGTCGGCCTGCACCGCGAACAGCGAGGCGACGACCAGCGCGGCGGCCGCGGTGGCGGTGGCGAACGGCACGAACAGGGGCCGTGGCCGACGGCGCTGCGGCGGCGGCTGCACGCCCCAGACGTGCGGCGGCAGATTGGGGACGCGCTCACGGCCCGGGGCCGGCTCCTGCGGGGTGGCGCGCACGGCGGCCAGCACCCGGTCGCGCATCGCGACGGGCGGCGGGGCGGCCGTGGACCAGGCGAGCCGTACGGCGTCCTCGGTCAGTGCCCGCACCTCCTCGGCGCACCGGCCGCAGTCCTTGAGGTGCTTCTCGAAGCGGCGCCGCTCGCCGGGCTCCAGGGCGTCCAGGGCGTAGGGCGCGGCCAGGGAGTGCAGGTCCTCGCGGTGCAGCAGGCGGCCCATCAGGCTCATGCGACACCTCCGAGGCAGTCGCGCAGCCGGCTGAGCCCGTCGCGCATCCGGGTCTTGACAGTGCCCAGCGGCAGCTTGAGGCGCTCGGCGACCTCACGGTACGTGTAGCCGTCGTAGTAGGCGAGAGTGACGGACTGGCGTTGCAGGGCGGTGAGCCGGTCCAGGCAGCGCCGTACCCATTCGCGCTCCAGGCCGGCCTCCACCGTCTCGGCGACCTGGTCGAAGGCGGGTTCGCCCGCGCGCAGCGCCTCGCGCTGTTCGCGTTCACCGGCCGCGCGGGCGCTGCGCACCCGGTCCACGGCACGGCGGTGGGCGAGGGTGAGGATCCAGGAGAGGGCGCTGCCCCGGCCGGGGTCGAACTTGGGAGCGGAGCGCCAGAGTTCGAGGAGCACCTCCTGGGCCACCTCCTCCGACTGGGCGGGATCGCGGACCACACGCCGTACCAGCCCGAACACCGGGCCGGAGACCAGGCCGTAGAGATCCTCGAACGCCCTCTGGTCGCCACCCGCGACGAGCACCAGCAGTTGGTCCGCCTGCACCCCGTCCCCCCTTCTGTGGCCGCACCCGGCCCGCCCTCCCGTACCACGCATTCGCAACTGGACGCACCTCCGGCAGAAGTACGTAAGCGGGAGGCAAAAACGCGGGTCGAGCAGGAAGAAAAGATTTTTTTCTTCCGACCAATCCGAACGGCCCTTCTGGTCCGTATACCCGTCCGTCAAGCAAGTTGGGACCGAGGGACGGACGGCATGACACCTCTAATCTCCAGGAGCGGTGCGGGGCGCAAGGGCCTCGTCACCCTCATCTGTGGGGCACTGGCCACCGGCGGGATCACAGCCGCCAGCGTCGCCGCGCTGGAACCGGGGGTGGCCGCAGCCTCCTCCCACCGGGAAGCTCCCCTCATCTCGGGGACCCCGCAGTACGACAACACGGACCTGTACGCGTTCGTCAGCCCGGACAAGCCCGACACCACCACGATCGTGTCGGACTACATCCCGTTCGAGGAGCCCGCGGGCGGCCCGAACTTCTACCAGTTCGCGGACGACGCCCAGTACGACATCCACATCGACAACAACGGTGACGCGAAGGACGACCTGATCTTCCGTTACACGTTCAAGACCCAGATCAAGAACAAGAAGACGTTCCTCTACAACACCGGCGTGGTCGACAACCTGACCGACCCGGACCTGAACGTCACGCAGTCGTACAACCTCGACCTGATCAAGCTCAAGAACGGCAAGCAGCAGTACACGTCGAGGATCGCCAGCGACATCCCGGCCGCCCCGTCGAACGTCGGCAAGGCGTCGATGCCGGACTACGCGAAGCTGCGCTCCCAGGCCATCTACAAGACCACCAACGGCGGCGCGACCTTCGCCGGCCAGGCCGACGACCCGTTCTTCGCCGACCTGCGCGTCTTCGACCTGCTGTACGGCGGCAACCTCTCCGAGGTCGGCAACGACACCCTCAAGGGCTACAACGTCAACACGATCGCCCTCCAGGTGCCGAACGACCTGATCCGGCAGTCGAAGAGCCGCCCGACCGTCGGCATCTACGCGACGACCCAGCGCAAGAACGCGCAGGGCTACTACTCGCAGGTCTCGCGCCTCGGCAACCCGCTGGTCAACGAGGTCGTCAACCCGCAGAAGGACAAGGACAAGTTCAACGCGTCCCAGCCCAAGGACGACGCACAGTTCCTGAAGAACGTCACCAACCCGGAGCTGCCCAAGCTCATCGAGGCGATCTACCACATCAAGGCGCCGAAGGAACCCCGCGACGACCTCGTCAGCGTGTTCCTCACGGGCGTCAAGGGCCTCAACACACTTCAGCCGTACGCGACCCCGTCGGAGATGCTCCGGCTGAACACGTCCATCAAGCCGACGGCCAAGCCCAAGCGGCTCGGTGTCCTGGACGGCGACAACGCGGGCTTCCCGAACGGCCGCCGGCTCACCGACGACGTGATCGACGAGGCGCTCCAGGTGGTCGAGGGCGAACTGGTCGGTTCCAAGAACGACCTGGGCGACGCGGTCGACAAGAACGACAAGAGCTTCGAGAAGTACTTCCCGTACGTGGCCGAGCCGACCTCCGGTTCGCGCGGTCCGCTCGCCAAGGGCACGGGCAGCGGAAGCACCACGAAGAGCGCGCTGGGTGACACCCTGTCCGGCTCCGGCGGCACCGACACGACGCTGATCGCGGGATCGGCGGCCGCGGGTGCGGCGGGCGTGCTGCTGATCGGCACCGCGTTCGGCTGGTGGCGGCGCCGGATGCAGCGGCCCTACTAGACACCGCTTCCCCACCTGAAGACTGGCGCGGCCCGCTCCCCACCGAATCCCCCACGGCAGCGGGCCGCGCCGCCCCATGCGACAGCCACTAGGAGAGGGCATGGCCCCGGGTACGAACGACAAGCAGCCCGCCGAGACGAAGGACGCGCCGGACCGCAACGACGACGAGCGTGTCACCGCCCTGCGCCGGTTCGCCGCCGCGGGGCGGAACTGGCGGCGGGCCCGGCTCGTGGGCTCCGCCGCGCTGCTGGCCGTCGCGCTGACCGGCGGCGCCATCGCCTTCGGGGCGGCCCGGGACAGCGGTACGACGCCGGTCGCCGCGTCGAGTGCCGTGTCACCGGCGATGCTCGCGAGCGGGAGCCTCGACGCGAGCATCGCCTCCCTCCAGGCCCATCTCCGCACCCAGCCCAAGGACTCCGACAGCTGGGCCACGCTCGGCCTCGCCTATGTCGAGCAGGCGCGCACCAAGGGCGACCCGTCCCGCTACCCGCAGGCCGACAAGGCCCTGAAGCGCGCCCTGACGATCACCCCGGGCAACGACCAGGCGCTGGCCGGGCAGGCCGCGCTGGCCGCCGCCCGGCACCAGTTCGCCGACGCGCTCACCTACGCGGACCGGGCCCTGAAGCAGAACCCGTACAACGCGGGCGCCCTGTCCTCCCGGATCGACGCCCTGGTCGAACTAGGCCGGTACGCCGACGCGGCAAAGGCGGCCGACCTCGCCGACCAGCGCAAGCCGGGCGTACCGGTGTTCACCCGCTACGCGTACGTGCGGGAGCTGCGGGGTGACGTGAAGACCGCACGGCAGGTGCTGCAACAGGCGCTGTCCACGGCCACCTCGAAGGGCGACATCGCGTACGTGGCCGCGCAGCTCGGCCTGCTGGCCTGGAACCAGGGCGACTACCAGAGCGCGCTCGACTACTACGCCCGCGCCCTGACCGCCGACGAGAACTACCTCCCCGCGCTGGAGGGCCGGGCCCGCGCCCAGGCGGCGAGCGGCGACCGCGCCGACGCCATCAAGGGCATGGAACTGGTCGTCTCCCGCTATCCGCTGCCCCAGCCCCTGGTGGAGCTCGGCGAGTTGTACGAGGACCGGGGCGCCAAGGGCGACAAGGCGAAGGCCGAGGACCAGTACGCCCTCGTCGAGGCCTGGATCGCGCTCGCCCGCGCCAACGGCGTCAACGCCGACCTGGACACCGCGCTCGCCGCGGCCGACCACGGCGACAAGGCCGAGGCGCTGAAGGCCGCGCGCGCCGAGTGGGCCCGCCGGCACACCGTGCACACGGCGGACGCGCTGGCCTGGGCCCTGCACGTCAACGGCCGCGACAAGGAGGCGCTGCCGTACGCGCGGCAGGCCACCGCCACCGGCTACCGCAACGCCTCCTTCAGCTACCACCTGGGCATGATCGAGCTGGCCAACGGCGAGAAGGCGGCCGGCCGCGCCTCCCTCACCAAGGCCCTCGCACTCAACCCCGGCTTCTCACCGCTGGGCGCCCGGGCCGCCCGCAAGGCGCTGGAGGACTCGAAGTGACCCTCCGCCGTCGCGCCGCGGCCCTCTTCGTCGTCGTCTGCGGCCTCACCCTCCTCCCGGCCACGGCCGCGCAGGCGCATCCGCTCGGCAACTTCACCGTCAACAAGTACGACGGTCTGGTCGCCGCCCCCGGTCAGCTCCGCGTCGACCACTTCGAGGACCTCGCCGAGATCCCGGCGACCCAGGCCAAGCCGGACCTGAAGCGGCTGGGCGCCGCCGAGTGGGCCGAGCGGCGCTGTACGGCGGCGGCGGACGGCAGCAAGCTCACCGTCGACGGCAGGGCGACCCCCCTGGCCGTCACCGCGAGCCACGCCCAGCTGCGCCCCGGCCAGGCCGGCCTGAACACCCTGCGCGTCTCGTGCCGGTTCACCGCGCCCCTCGCCGCGGGCGCCACCGTCACCCTCGGCTTCCACAGCGCGGGCACCGACTCCGGCCCCGGCTGGCGGGAGATCACGGCACGCGGCGACCGGATGACGCTGACGAGGACGGACGTGCCGAAGACGTCCCTCTCCCACGAACTCACCAGGTACCCCAAGGACCTGCTGTCCTCCCCCGCCGACATCACGACCGCCGCGGTCCGGGTCCGTCCGGGCGGCCCGGCGCTGGCCGCGGAACGGCAGGACGCGCCGGGCGCCGCCGTCCTGCCCCGCGGTGTGGACCGCTGGACCCAGGCCCTCACCGACCTGGTCGCCCGCAACCACCTCACGGTCGGCTTCGCCACGCTCGCGCTGTTCATCGCGATCGCCCTGGGGGCGATGCACGCCCTCGCGCCGGGCCACGGCAAGACCCTGATGGCGGCGACGGCGGCGGCCCGCGGCGGCCGCGCCCGCCTCCGTGACGTCCTCCCGCTGGCCGCTTCGGTCACGATCACCCACACCCTGGGCGTGGTCGCCCTGGGCATCCTGGTCACCGCGGGCTCGGCGGCCACCCCCTCGGTGATCGCCTGGCTGGGCATCGCCAGCGGCGTCATGGTCCTGGCCGCGGGCACGAACCTGACCCGAAGGGCGTGGCGCAACCGGACCCACGAGCAGGCCCGGCACCACGAGCACACCCACGAGGACGCCGGACAGCGCCAGTTGGCCCTGGCCGGAACGGCACACGCGCACGCCGACATCCACCCCCACGCCGACGCACACCCCCACGCCGACATCCACCCGCACGCCGACATCCACCCGCACGCCGACGCACAGTCCCACGACCACGGACGCGAGCACGACCACGAGCACGAGCACGACCACGGTCACGGTCACGAGCACGACCATCACCACGGCCACAGTCACGGCCACGACCACACGGGTGGGCACACGCACCACCACGCCGCCGGACACACGCACACGCACGGCGGGCACACCCACACCCACGAGACGGCCCCCACGATCCGCGGCACCATCCTGCTCGGCTTCGCCGGCGGCCTGGTGCCCAGCCCCTCCGCCGTCGTCGTGCTGGTCGGTGCCGCGGCTCTCGGCCAGGCCTGGTTCGGCCTGCTCCTCGTCGTCGCCTACGGCGTCGGACTCGCGCTGACCCTGACCGCCGCCGGGTTCGCCGTCGTCAAGCTGGGTACGGGAATGACTCGGGTGCTGGACCAACGCCCGCGCTGGACCGCCCACCCCATGGCCACCCTGGTCCGCAGGACCACCCCGCTCGCCTCGGCGCTCGTGGTGGTGGCCCTGGGCGTCGGACTGGTCCTCAAGGGCGCCGCTTCCGCACTGCTCTGAGTTACTTTTGTGATGAGTTCGCACGAGCTGCCGTGGGGGGGCACCCGTGACCGATGAGCCCGGCCGAGAGCGAGTGATCGCCGGCCGCTACCGACTGCTGTCGCCGCTCGGCGAGGGCGGTATGGGCACCGTGTGGCGGGCCCGGGACGAGGTGCTGGGCCGTGAGGTCGCCGTGAAGGAGGTACGGGCGCCGGCCGGGCTGCCCGGATCCGACGTCGAGCGCATGTACGCCCGCCTGGAACGCGAGGCCTGGGCCGCCGCCCGCATCGCCAACCGCAACGTGGTGACGGTGTACGACGTGGCGATGGAGGGCGGACGGCCCTGGGTGGTCATGGAGTTGGTCCGCGGGGTGTCCCTCGCCGACGAGCTGGAGGCGGAGGGCCCGATGTCCCCGCAGCGGGCCGCGGACATCGGCGCCGAGGTGCTGTCCGCGCTGCGGGCCGCGCATGCCGCCGGAGTGCTGCACCGGGACGTGAAGCCGGCCAACGTGCTGCTGTCCGAGGACGGCCGGGCGGTGCTCACCGACTTCGGCATCGCCACCGTCGAGGGCAGCTCGGCGCTGACCATGACCGGCGAGGTGATCGGCTCGCCCGAGTACCTGGCCCCGGAGCGGGCGCTGGGGCGCGGGTTCGGCCCGGAGTCCGACCTGTGGTCGCTCGGCGTGCTGCTGTACACGGCGGTCGAGGGTGCCTCGCCGTTCCGGCAGGACACCCCGCTGAGCACGCTGCGGGCCGTGGTGGACGAGGAGTTGCCGCCGCCCTACCGCGCCGGGCCGCTCGCCCCGGTCATCGAGGGACTGCTCCGCAAGGACCCCGCCGCCCGGCTCTCCGCCGAACAGGCCGAGCGGGACCTGCGGCTGGTCGCGGCCGGGGGCGCCCCGGCGGGGAGCGCCACCCCCCACACGGCCGCCACCATTCCGATCCCGGTGCGGTACGACGCCCCGACCCGGGTCGACCGCCTGCCGCGACCGGGCTCCCAAACACCTCCGTCGCCCCTCCCGGCGGACACCCCGCCGCCCACCGCCGAGCGCGGCGGCAACCGCAGTGCCGGCACGGTCCTGCTCGTCGGACTGGTGCTCGTCGTCCTCGCGCTGGGCGGCCTCGTCTACGCCCTGCTCGACAAGAACGACGGGGACGGCGGCGACGCGGGCGCCAGTCAGTCGGCGAGCAGCCTCAGCTCCCCCGCCCCGAGCCACAGCAGCGGCACGAAGTCCGCTTCGCCGTCGGCGTCCGCGAGCAGCAGCTCCGCCGCGCAGAGCGTGCGGGTCGCCGTGGCCGGGTCCCGTACCGACTACTCGGGGACGTGTCCGCCGCCGACCGCGCAGGCGCCGTCGTTCACGGCGACGTTCACGGTGGGGAGCGTGCCCGCGCAGGTGCAGTACCGGTGGGTGCTGGAGAAGGGGTCGCTGGACGACCAGGGTTGGAAGACGCTGTCGTTCCCGGACGGCGGCGGGAGGACCCGGCAGACCAGGGTGACCGTGACGACCTGGTCCGACAGCGGGACGCTGAACGACGCGATCTCCGTCGAGGTGCGCAGCCCGGTGCGGACCACGTCCGACCCGGTGCCGTTCTCCGTCACGTGCACCAAGGCGACGGAGACCCCGACCGACGGGGCCTCCGCCTCGCCGTCGCCCTCGGACTCGTGACGGGTGGCGCGGACCTGCCGGGGACTCAGGCGTTGCTGGTCAGGACCGGCAGGTAGCCGCCGGACTGGCCGGCCGCGGTGGGGTGGTACGACTCGGTGATGTCCAGCCAGTTGACGCTGTGCAGCCAGGAGCTGCCGGAGCAGATCTCGTGGCCGGAGAAGGTGGCACGGACGTCGCCGTAGGTGAAGCCGTGGTCGGCGGCGCGCTTGGCGATCGCGGTGTCGATGTAGTCGGCGGCGTTGTTGATGGCGGAGCGCTTGGTCGCGGAGAGGCCGAGGCAGGTGGTGCCCAGCTTGTAGAAGCGGGGGTAGCCGAGGACGACGACCTTGGCGTTGGGGGCCTTGGCCCTGATCGCGTCGTACACGGCGTCGAGTTTGCCGGGGAGGGTGGAGTCGACGTACGCCTGGGCGGTGCTGATCCGGGACAGGCAGGTGCTGTCCGAGCTGGTCACACAGGTCGTCATGACATCGGCGAAGCCCGCGTCGTTGCCGCCGATGGTGACGGAGACCAGGGCAGTCGAGGAGCTGAGCGTGCCGAGCTGGCCGGAGAGCACGTCGTCGGTGGTGGCACCGGAGCAGGCGAGGAACGAGAACGAGGACGGGCTGTGGGCGGCGTTCCACAGGTAGGGGTAGGCGTTGGTGCTGCGGTCGCAGCTGCCGCTCGAACTGATGTAGCTGCCGGCGCCGACGCCGGAGGAGTACGAGTCGCCGAGCGCCACGTAGCCCCCGGTGGCGGCCTGCGCCTGTGTCGCGGTCGCCCCGGTGAGGGCGAGCCCGGAGGCGAGGAGGAGTGAAGTCACGTATGCCGTAATTCGGGAACGTCTCATGGAACCTCCCTTTAGCAGGATCTCTGCCACAACTTTCGTAGCAACTACGCGTGTTGACGGGAAGTGTCCATGCCAAAACTTTCCGGGGCCCCAATCAGCCCTGAACGGACCGATCCTGTACGTTCCCGGGCATTTGAGTACGTGCTCATGACAGGCGCGCGGCAGGTCGTCGACTCTTCGCCGACCACGACACCCAGGCCACCGCCACCGCCATCCGTGTCGCTACCGATCGTCAGTACGCAAAGGAATCGGGCGACTTGCTCCCCGGAGACAACAGCCGTCTCCGGGGATCGGTCATATCCGGAGGCCCGCTTGACGCCCCCGGCGGGCTGCGCCACATTGAAGTCCGGCATCCGGCGCCTTGGGGGGCAAAGTCGGCCATGCAGACCATACGGCTCAAGCCATCGCCAACAGCGGAGGAACGGGCGCGGCCAGGACCGGGGAGGGACCTGGGACCCGTGCTCGCGGGAGCCGCGACGGCCGTCGGAGCGACCGGTGCGCTGCTCGCGCTGACCGAATCCGGCTCATCGTCGCGTGCGCCGCTCGTCCTGCTGTTCCTGCTCGCCGCGCCGGCCGCGGCGGTCGCCCTGGCACTGCGCGGACTCGATCCGTTCGCCCGGGTCCTGACCGCGCTCGCGGGTGCCGTCGCCCTGGACATGCTGGTCGCCCAGGGCATGCTCGCCACCCATCGCTGGTCGTGGCGCGGCGGGATCGTCGCCGTCACCGCGATCAGCCTTCTCCTGCTTCTGCTGGTACGGCTGCGACCGGTGGAGCGAATTCTCAAACGGGCGAGGAAAATCCGTTCGAGTAAATGAGAATGCCTGGCCAAAGCTGCGCAACGGCCAATCCAAGAAAAACGCGAGACCGGCCTGCGGGTCTTGCCATATCGGCTTAATCATCAATATCGTCGTACATCTCACTCGCATCGGATCATCAGCCAGCGGTTCCAGGGGAGGGCTCGAAAACCGCGGTGTTCCGGGGCGGGGCGCGGTAGGGGGGTGCCGTGCTCGGTGAACGCACACGCAACAGCTGTGAGCGCTGTCGTTTCCGAGTCGTGCCGCGCGACCGGCTGCCGTTCTTCGGCAGACCGGCCAGCTTTTCCAGCTGACCTGCGGATACGGAGATCCGTTTTCCGTGCCGCGGGTGAGAACCCCCCTTTCGAACCGGACACGGAAGCGGGCTGCCCAGGGGCGGGCGGTCCACCGGACGAGAGGGACAAGACTCATGAGTTCCGTTCTGCGGCAGCCGGCTTCGGGCCAGGACCCGTTAATGGCTGCCGAATACCGACCGATCTCCTCCCACCTGGCGATCACACCGCCGGTGAGCGTGGTGATCCCCGCCATGAACGAGGCGGAGAATCTCCCCTACGTCTTCAAGACCCTTCCCGACTGGATACACGAAGTGGTGCTTGTCGACGGCAATTCCAGCGACGGCACCGTGGCAGTGGCACGGGAGTCGTGGCCCGGTGTGAAAGTCGTCGAACAGCGTGGCAAGGGCAAGGGGGACGCCCTGATCACCGGGTTCGAAGCGTGCACCGGCGACATCATCGTCATGGTGGACGCGGACGGCTCGGCCGACGGCCACGAGATCGTGTCGTACGTCTCCGCCCTGGTCTCGGGCGCCGACTTCGCCAAGGGCTCCCGCTTCGCCAACGGCGGCGGCACGGACGACATGACCTTCATCCGCAAGCTCGGCAACTGGGCGCTGTGCACGGTCGTCAACCGCAAGTTCGGCGCCCGCTACACCGATCTGTGCTACGGGTACAACGCGTTCTGGCGGCACTGCCTCGACAAGATCGACCTCGACTGCACCGGCTTCGAGATCGAGACCCTGATCAACATCCGGGTCGTCAAGGCCGGCCTGAGGGTGCAGGAGATCCCCAGCTACGAGTACCTCCGCATCCACGGCACCAGTAACCTGCGCGCCGTACGCGACGGGCTCCGGGTGCTCAAGGTGATCCTCGGGGAGCGCTCCAACCGGCGTGCCCTGCGCCGGCAGGTACGGCACTCCCCGCTGCTCGGCCAGGGCCGGGGAGAGTCGTCTTGAGCGATCCCGACATCTCCGTCGTGATCTGCGTGTACACCGAGGACCGCTGGGAGGACATCCTCGCGGCGGTCTCCTCGGTGCGCGCCCAGTCGTATCCGGCGCTGGAGACCCTGCTGGTCGTCGACCACAACCCGGCGCTCCTGGAACGGCTCACGAAGGAGTACAAGGAGTACAAGGAGGCCAGGGGGGTGCGGGTGCTCGCCAACGCGGGTCCCCGCGGCCTGTCCGCCGGCCGCAACACGGGCATCGCCGCCTCCTACGGCGAGGTGATCGCCTTCCTCGACGACGACGCGGTGGCCGAGCGGGACTGGCTGCGCCGCTTCGCCGAGGGGTACGCCGACCCGCGGGTGATGGCGGTCGGCGGCCGGACCGTGCCGCTCTGGGCCTCGGGCCGCCGGCCCGACTGGTTCCCGGAGGAGTTCGACTGGGTGGTCGGCTGTACGTACCGGGGCCTGCCCGCCGGGCGGGTCCGGGTCCGCAACGTCCTCGGGGGAAACGCTTCTTTCCGGCGTACCGCCTTCGACGCGGCGGGCGGCTTCGCCACCGGCATCGGCCGGGACGGCGACCGGCGCCCGCTGGGCGGCGAGGAGACCGAGCTGTGCATCCGGCTCACCCGGGCCCGGCCGGACGCCGTGCTGCTCATCGACGACCGCGCGGTGATCCACCACCGGGTGCCCGAAGCGCGTGAGCACTTCGGCTACTTCCGTACCCGCGCCTACGCCGAAGGGCTCTCCAAGGCCCTGGTCGCCCGGAGCGTGGGCGCCGGCAAGGGACTGGAGTCCGAACGCCGGTACACCACACGGGTGCTGCCCGCCGGGGTCGCTCGTGGCCTGCGGGACGCACTGCTGGCCAGGCCGGGCGGCGCGGGCCGGGCGGGCGCGATCGTCACCGGGGTGCTGACGGCGGCCGGCGGCTACCTGGTGGGGAGCGTACGGGCGCGGCGGGGCGGGGCGGCCTTCTCCGTCACCGAGATCGAGAGGAGATCCGATGGCTGAGGCATCCGTGCCCATCCTCATGTACCACTCGGTCGCGACCGCGCCGAACGACGCCACCCGCGCGCTGTCGGTGGCGCCCGAGGCGTTCGCCGAGCAGCTGGCGCTCATCGGCGACCTGGGACTGACTCCGGTCACCACGGCCGATCTGGCGGCGGGTTGGCGCTCAGGGAGTCCCCTCCCGCACCGCCCGGTCCTGATCACCTTCGACGACGGCTACGAGGGCGTGCACCGCCACGCCCTGCCCGTCCTCGCCAAGCACGGTTTCGCGGCCACCCTGTTCGTCTCGACGGGCTGGATCCGGGGCGCGTACGACACCGGAGGCGGTCTGGACGCCATGCTCGACTGGGACCAGGTGCGCGAACTGGCCGACGGGGGCTGCGAGATCGGCGGGCACAGTCACACCCACCCGCAGCTCGACCAGCTCGACGACGACCGGCTCCGCGAGGAACTGGTCCGTTGCCGGGAGATCGTGACCGACGAAATGGGCGCCCGGCCGGCCTCGTTCGCCTACCCGTACGGCTACTCCAGCCGCCGGGTGCGGACGGCCGTCCGGGCGGCCGGGTTCGCCCAGGCGCTCGCCGTCGGGAACGGACTCGCCCGCCGCCGTCAGGGTCCGTTCGCGCTGCACCGCGTCACCGTGCGCCGCAGCACGGACGCCGAGGAGTTCACCCGGCTGCTCGAAGGCCGGGGGATCGTCCGCAACTTCGCCAAGGACCGTGCCCTCACCAAGGGGTACGCCGTTCTCCGCAGAGCCCGCCAGGTCCGCCGGAAGGCCAGCCGTTCCCGTGTCTGACACGACGACCACAACCGAGGCCGCGACCACCGGGACGGCGGCGCCCGAGCAGTCGGGACGCCGCCTCCGCCTGCCCGGAAGGGGCGGCTCGCCCGGCGGCGGCCCCCTCTTCCGGAACGCCTACGCGCTGATGCTGAACACCGGCATCTCCGCCGTCCTCGGCCTCGGCTTCTGGCTGGCCGCGGCCCGCTACTACTCCGAGTCCGCGGTCGGCCAGGGTTCCGCCGCGATCGCCGCCATGAAGCTCCTCGCGGGCCTCACCGCGGTCACCCTGACCGGTGCGCTGGCCCGCTTCATCCCGGTCGCCGGACGCGGGACCGGCATCTTCATCTTCCGTACGTACGCGGGTAGTTCACTGATCGTCGCACTGGCGGCCGGCGTCTTCCTGATGACCCTCGGGGTGTGGGGTCCTTCGTACCGCTTCCTGCACGGACCGCTGCCCGGGGCCGGGTTCGTGGTGGCCGTCGTCGCCTGGAACCTGCTCACCCTCCAGGACGGGGTGCTGACCGGGCTGCGCAGCGCACCCTGGGTGCCGGTGGGCAACACCGTGTTCTCGGCGGTCAAACTGGCGCTGCTGGTCACCTTCGCGGCGGCCGTCCCGGTGGCCGGAGTCTTCGTCTCCTGGGTCGCCGCGATCGCCACCTCGTTCGTGCCGCTGGGCTGGCTGGTGTTCCGGCGGCTGGTGCCCCGGCATGTCAAGGCCACCGAGGACCACGCGAAACCGCCCACGCCGAAGGAGGTCGGCAGGTTCCTGGCCGGCGACTACACCGGCTCGCTGTTCTCCCTCGCCGTGGTCTACCTGGTCCCGGTGATCATCGCCTCGCAGGTCAGCTCCGAGGACAACGCGTACTTCTACATCACCACCACCATCGGCGGCACCACCAACCTGCTCGCCATCAACATGGGCGCGTCACTCACCGTCGAGGGCTCGCACGACCCGGCCCGGCTGGCCGCCAACACCCGGGCCGCGCTGCGGCGGATGGCCCGGATCATGATCCCGATCTGCGCGGTGCTGTTCTTCGGGGCGCCCTGGATCCTCGGCGTGTTCGGGCCGGGCTACGCGGACACGGCCACCCCGCTGCTGCGCTGGTTCGCGGTCGGGGCGCTGCTCCGGGTCGTCATGGAGACCTACTTCGCCGTGCTGCGCGCACAGAGCCGGACCGCCGGACTCGCCTGGCTCCAGGGCCTGTTGTGCGTCCTGGTGCTCGGTCTGACCCTGCTGCTCCTGCCACGGATGGGGCTGACCGGCGCGGGCGTGGCCGAGATCTCCAGTCTCGCGGTGATCGTGGCCGTCGCGGCGCCCCGGCTGTGGCGGACGCTCCGGGCGGCCCCGGGCGAGATCCCGGACGGCACGGCACCGGACGGCGACCTCGCCGACCTGGGGGCGCGCGAGGTGCCGTCGTCCGTGTCCCGCAGGCGGGGTCCGGCGTGGGCGCTGGACAGCGACACCCTGGCCCTCGGCATCCACGTCGACTTCGACCACGTGGAACGCCGGCCGGACGTACGGCCGGGGCCGGGGACCCCGCCCACGGGTACGCCGGTCGTACCAGCGGACGACCGGCCGACGCGGGCGCTGTGGTCACCGCGGAGTCCCGGGTCCCCCGTGGCGGGGCGTGAACCGGGTGCGGAGGCCTCGCGCGGGCCCGCCGAGGTCTCGCTGCTGACGGAGGCGGCGGCTCCGGAGGAACCCGCCCGGTCGCTGCGGGAGCGGCTGACGCCCACCCGTCCGGGAGTGGTCCTCGGCTGTCTGCTGGTCGCCGCCCTGCTGCTGTACTGGGTGCCGGCCGCCCGGCTCGACGACGCCGACCTGGACCGGATGGGCGGCCTGGGGCTGGTCTCGGTACTGCCGGTGCCGACACTGGCCGGGGCGGCCCTGCTGGTCACGGTGTTCGCCGCGCTGCTGTGGCTGCGCCGGGAGCACAAGGCGCTGCTCCTTGTCACCCTGCTGGCGACGGTCGTGTCGCTGCACGCGCTGCCCGCGGTGATCGAGACGGAGCCGCGGTTCCCGACCGCCTGGCAGCACCTCGGGTTCATCGACTACGTCGACCGCACCGGGTCGGCCGTACCGGACCTGGACGCCCGCTGGAGCTGGCCCGGGTTCTTCGCGGCGGCGGCCTTCGTCGGCCGGGCCTGCGGGGTCACGGACTTCACCGAGGTCATCCGCTGGTGGCCGACGTTCATCCAACTGGCCTACCTGGCCCCGATGTTCCTGCTCGTGCGGTCGATGCGGGCGAGCTGGCGGGCGAAGTGGACCGGCATCTGGGTCTTCGTGCTGTGCGGCTGGGTCGGCCAGGACTACTTCTCCCCGCAGGGCTTCACCTACCTCCTGTACCTGGTGTTCGTGGCGATCCTGCTCGTCTGGTTCCGTGCCCCGCACGTCATCTGGACGAGGTTCCGGCCCGGCGAGGCCGAGGTCGAGCCGGCCGACCGGCGGCAGCGGGCCGTGCTGCTCATGGTGCTGGTCGGTCTGTACGCGGCGACGGTCCCGGCGCACCAGCTCACCCCGTTCGTGATGCTGGGCGTGCTCGCGGTCCTGGTGCTGGTCGGCAGGTCCGAACTGCGCGGTCTGCCGCTGCTGTTCGGGGTGGTCGCGGCGGTCTGGCTGGGCTTCATGGCCGAGCCGTACTGGTCCGGTCACTTCGACGAGCTGTTCGGCGGGGTCGGGGGGGTCGGCAGCAATGTGTCGACATCGGTCTCCGGTCGTATCCAGGGCGGCAGTTCGACCCACAAGCTGGTGCTGTACGTCCGGGTCCTGCTGGCCGGGAGCACGCTGGCGTTCGCCGTCTGGGGCTGGTGGCGGCGCCGCTTCCACCGGTACCGCGAGCGCTCCCTGCCGGTGCTGGCCTTCGTGCCGTTCCTCGGCTTCGGGATGCAGTCCTACGGCGGCGAGATGGCGCTGCGGGTCTTCATGTTCGCCCTGCCGGGCGCGGCCCTGCTCGCCGGTCTCGCCCTGTTCCCGCGCACCGGGGCCACGGCGAAGGAGCGGGAGCGGGACCGGGTCGGCCTGGCGCCGGTGGCCGCGCTCGTGGCCGGGCTGCTGCTCATGGGCGGCTTCCTGGTGGCCCGCTGGGGCAACGAGTCGTTCGAACGGGTGCGGCCCGGCGAGGTCGCCGCCATGGACTACGTCTACGCCCACGACAGACCGACGGTACGGCTGCTGTGGCTGAGCAACGACACCGTCGACGACGTGACCCCGGCGATCCCGTGGGGCGCGAAGGACATGGAGCGGGTCGACTACGTGCCGACGCTCGCGCCGACCGACCCGGTGCTGGTGTCGGGCCTGGTCAAGGGGCTCAGGGACGCCGGTCCGAACTCGTACCTGATGGTCAACAGCAGTCAGGTCACCTACCTCCGGATGGACGCCGGCTACTCGGCGACCTGGCAGAGCCGGCTGATCCGGAACCTGGACGGCCGGCGGGATCTGAAGAAGGTCCTGGTCAACGACGACGTGACCATGTACGCGTTGCGCACCCCACCGGCGGGGGCGGTCGAAAAGCCGGATCCGGGGCCGATCGGGCCGCGGATCACCTGGACGCCGTGGTCGGTGGTCGGCGGTCTCGCGGCCGCCGTGCTGATCCTGCTGCTGACGGCGCGCGAGGCGGTCCGGGTGGCGGTGCGGCCCGGGGTGCGCCAACTGCGGCTGCTCCAGGCCGGCTTCTGGTTCTCGATGCCGTTGCTCGCGGTGCTGCTGGCTTCGCTGGCACAGCGGTTCCTGACGCTCAAGTGAGGGGGTGAAGTGGCTCACCTGGTGAGCCACTTCACCTCGTACGCCTTCATGTCGAACCGCTTCCCGTCCACCTGGGCGCTGATCGCCCGGTCGAGGGTGTTGACGACCAGCACCGTCCTGTCGTCGGCGAGGACCCGGACGCCGGGCACGTCGTCCGCGGCGACGGAGACCTTCTCGTACCGGGTCCCCGGTGGGAAGGCCCGGCCGAAACGGGACACCAGGTCGTACATGGGCTCGGGCCGCCCGCCGGTGGCGCTGTCGGTCGTGGTCCACAGGCAGCCCGCGCAGTCGCCGCCCTGCTCGGCCTCCGGGTTCCAGTAGAAGGCGGAGTCGGTGCCGCCCTCGGCCAGCGCGATCATGCCGGTGGCCTGGACGGCGACCCGGTGCGGTTCGGTCCAGCCGGCGCGTTCGTCCTCGCCGTCGGCGGGCTCCACGTAGTACTCGGCCCACCACAGCGGCAGGTCGTGGGTCCGGGCCCGCACCCACTCGCTCACGTAGGTCAGCTTGGCCGTGGCCGCGAACTCGTTCGGCAGCGGTTCGTCGTCGTTGGTGTAGCTGGACCCGTCGACCACCACGAAGTCGGCGCCCGCCTTGTGGGAGTTCCAGTAGTCGAAGGCGTCCACGACCCGCTGGTCCATGACGCCCCAGGGGCCCTTCAGGGTCGCGGAGGCGTTCTCGGTCCGGCCCGGGCCGAAGCTGTCCATGACGAGGTAGGGCCCGCCGACCATGATGTCCTTGTCGACCGCCTTCAACGCCTTGTAGACGAGGTTGTAGAGCTGGGTGTACCCCTCGTAGTCCCAGCGGGCCCTGGAGTTGTTCCAGAAGCCCTTGAACTCGTTCCAGACGATGAAGTGCCGTACGTCCGGGTAGCGCCTGGCGACGGTCGCGGCGAGGTCCGCGTAGTCCTGGTAGTGGTCGGGGGTGGGCGCGGTCTCCAGGGCGGCCTGGCTCCAGTCGGTGTTGTCCACGCCGGCCCTGCCGCCCTTCATCCAGTCCGGGGAGCAGCACAGGGTGATCACCGGGGTACCGCCGGACCTGCGCATGAAGTCGACCCGGCGGTCCAGCGCGCCGAAGTCGTAACGCCCCTTCACCGGTTCGGGGTTGTCGGCGCCCCAGCCCATGACGGCCTGGTTCTGCGGCAGTCCGGCGTCCTTCGCCAGCAGGCCCTCGACCCGTTCGGTGGCGGTCGCGCTGCCCTCGTCGGCGCTGTACTGGGTGTGGGTGAAGCCCCACCCCACGTACGGCTCGACCGTGTCCGGCGGGGTCGCGGGGGTGCCGTGCACCTTGTCGCCGTCGCGGGTGGTGCCCGCGGCGCCGCTCCCGCCCCCGGGAAACATGTGGACCAGTGCGACGATCAGGGCAAGAGCGGCCGCACCCACCCCTAACAGGGCGGCGAGCCGCCACCGCCCAGCCCCCGAATTCCACCCATGACGTCCCATCAAGGACAACAGTAGTGGCGGATTTCGCCGCCCGGGCAGGTATCCGCGATCGGCAGCAGCGCGACAGGAGCGGGGAGCACTCGGGACACTCCGGAAGACCGGCGCACTTCCGACACTCGCCGCCCACTTCGGAAAACGGATGCGCGCCGGGCCCCGGTGACGGATCATGGCGGCATGTCTGCGAAGCCGCACGAGACGCTGCCGATCCGGCTCAACGTCGACGACTCCGACTCCCCGTCCGACGTCGTCGACGCGCTGTTCCTCGGCCGCTTCGCGACCGGCGAGCAGCCGTACTCGCACGCGGCGAACATCGACCGGGTGCGGTCCGGGGCGACCCTGCTGCCGAAGGAGGCGCGGGTGCTGCGGGTGGCCCGCGACGACGACCGCAGCGCGACCCTCGCCGAGGGCGACGGCTGGACACTGCTGGTCTCCCGCTGGAACCGGGGCGCGGACGTCACGGTCACCGCGACCACCGCGGAGCTGGCCGCGAAGGTGCTGAGCGAGGCGACGGACGGCGCGGCGGACGAGCCGGAACCGCAGCCGGAGAACGTGACGATGGGCTTCTGGTACGTCTCGCCGCGCCGCGGTCCGCACCGCACCACCCGGCAGATCTCCGCCGGCACGTGGGACGAGGTCCGTGCCAACTACACGGCGCCGGTGGCCGACGCGATGGACCGGCTGATGAAGACGACGCCTGAGGACATCGCCGGCCGTCTCCTGCTGCTGCACGGTCCGCCGGGCACCGGCAAGACCTCCGCCCTGCGCACCCTCGCCCGGTCCTGGCGGGACTGGTGCCAGGTCGACTGCGTCCTCGACCCCGAACGGCTCTTCTCCGACGTCGGCTATCTGATGGACATCGCGATCGGCGAGGAGGACGGCGCCGGCAAGGGCCGCTGGCGGCTGCTCCTGCTGGAGGACTGCGACGAACTGATCCGCGGCGAGGCCAAGCACACCGCCGGGCAGGCGCTGTCACGGCTGCTGAACCTGACCGACGGACTGCTCGGCCAGGGCCGTAACGTCCTGGTCGGGGTCACCACCAACGAGGACCTGGAGCGGCTGCATCCCGCCGTGGTCCGCCCCGGCCGCTGCCTCGCCCGGATCGAGGTGGGCCCGCTGACCCGCCCCGAGTCGGTGAACTGGCTCGGCACGGAAGACGGCGTGGGCCGCGAGGGGGCCACCCTGGCGGAGCTGTACGCGCTGCGCAGGGGCACCGCGCCGACCTCGGTGCCGGGGGCCCGCGAGGGCGCGGACGCGGGGCTGTACCTGTAGTGCTTTGATGGGGGTGTGCCCCTGTTCATCGGAACGTCGGGCTGGCAGTACAAGGACTGGAGAGGTGTCCTGTACCCGGCCGACGTGCCCATGCGCTCGTGGCTGGAGGAGTACGCGGCGCACTTCACCACGGTGGAACTGAACAACGCGTTCTACCGGCTGCCGAGTCACGAGAACTTCGTGTCCTGGCGGGACCGGGTCCCGCCGGACTTCGTGATCGCGGTCAAGGCCAGCCGGTATCTCACGCACATCAAACGCCTGAAGGAGCCCGAGGAGCCGGTCGACCGCCTGATGACCCACGCGGCGGGCCTGGGCGACCGGCTGGGCCCGGTCCTCCTCCAGCTCCCCCCGACGCTCAAGGCGGACCCGGCCCTGCTGGACGCCTGCCTGGCGTGCTTCCCGCGCGGCACGCGGCTCGCGGTGGAGCCGCGCCACGACTCCTGGTGGACGCGGCAGACCCGGGAGGTCCTGGAGTCCCGGGGAGCGGCCCTGTGCTGGGCCGACATCCAGGCCCGCCCCATGACTCCGCTGTGGCGCACCACCGACTGGGCCTACGTCCGCTTCCACCAGGGCCGGGCGACACCGTGGCCGCGCTACGGCCGCCGCTCCCTGGAATCCTGGATCGACCGCATCGCCACGGCGTACCCCGGGAGCGCCGACGTCTACACGTACTTCAACAACGACCCGGGCGGCGCGGCGGTCCGGGACGCGGTGGCGTTCAGGAGGGCGGCGGAACGGGCGGGTCTGACGACGACCAGGACGCCGGCACTGAACACGAGCAGCTGACGGCTGACGACAAGCGGCTGACGGCTAGCGGCTGACGGCTAGCGGTTGACGGCTAGCGGTTGACGGCTAGCGGTCAGCGGTCAGCGGTCAGCGGCAAACGGCTGACCGCGAGCGGCTGACGGCCGGCCTGGCTGAGCGGGGTCCGGCACCGCCGGATCGCGCCGAAGTGGCTGATCACCGTTGCGGCGGAAAACAGCTTTCGTCCCGCCACGACGGTGGGATCCGGCGGTGCAGAGCCCTGCTCAGCGCGACCGGGGCAACTCCCTACTCCCCGTAAGCCGCCCGCAGGGCATCCCGGACCGCTGCCAGGGCCTCCTCCTCGGCCAGCCCCAGGCGACGGGCCCGGTCGGCGTAGGCCTGCGCGGCGGCCGCCGCTTCCCGTTCCGCCGCCGACCCCACCGCCGCGACGAACGTCCCGTTGCGTCCCCGCGTCTCGATCACCCCGTCCGTCTCCAGCGCCCGGTACGCCTTGGCCACCGTGTTCACCGCCAGCCCCAGCGTCTCGGCCAGCCCCCGCACCGTCGGCAGCCGGTATCCCACCGGCAGCACCCCGCTCCGCGCCTGCTCCGAGATCCGGGCCCGCACCTGCTCGTACGGCGGCGCGCTGTCATCGATGTGGATCTTCAAGGTCACGGCCCGATTCTCCCGCATCCGCCGGAAAATGAGAGGCATCCCGCACACCCCGCGCATAGCGTGCGCCCCATGACAGTGATCGTGCGCGACCTGCGCCCCGATGTCCGGTCCGACGCCGAGGGTTTCGCCCGGGTCCGGCAGTCGGCCCTCCCCTTCATCCTGTTCACCCCGGAGTCCCTGGTCCACGACCTCACGCACACTCACCCGGACGCCCGCTTCCGGCAGCTGATCGCGGAGGAGGACGGCGAGGTCATCGGCACCGCCCAGGTCGGGCTCGCCCACGAGAGCACGGAACCCGGCCAGGGCTTCGCCAACGTGTACGTCCACCCGGAGCGCACCGGCCGGGGCGCCGGCACCCTTCTCGCCCGCGCGGCGGAGGAGCACCTGTCGGCCGTCGGCGCGACCACGTCGTACGCCTGGGTCCTGGACGGCCCGGCCAACCGCGCCTTCGCCGAGCGCCACGGCTACACCGCGAGCCGCTCCGCGCACTTCCTCCGGCTCGACCTCGCGCACGGCACCCTCCCCCCGCTGCGGACCCCGCCCCCCGGCGTCGAACTGCGCACCGGCGCCGACTTCGCCGACGACCCGCGTCGGCTCTTCGTCCTCGACGCGGAGACGATGCTGGACGAACCGAGCGACATCGACACCGAGTTCACCGACTACGAGGCCTGGCTGGACGGCACCTGGCGGCACCCGCTGTTCAGCCCGGAGCTGACCTCGGTCGTCCTGGTGGACGGCCGGCCGGCGGCGTTCAGCGCGGCCCGCACCGACGGCGGCACCTGGTACGGCACCGTCATGACCGGGACGGCCCGCGCCTTCCGCGGCCGCGGTCTGGCCAAGCTCGCCAAGAACGACTCGTTGCACCGCGCCCGCGCGGCCGGCTGCACGGAGGCGTTCACCGGGAACGACAGCGGCAACGGGCCGATGCTGGCGATCAACAAGTGGTTCGGGTACGACATCTGCGCGACGGAGGTCAGGTATGTCCGGGAACTCGGCTGAGCCGACGGCCGTGGTGGACGTCGTCCTGGTCAAGGCGGGCCGAACGAAGATCCGTTACCCCGCCGAACTGCTGCACGACGACGGCAACCGGATCGCCGTACGCGCCCCGTGGGCCGGTGACGTGACCCGCGACTTCGGCTTCGTCCGCTTCGAGCGGGGTGACGTCTTCACCGAGTTCTACTGGCGCGACCGCTGGTACGCCGTGAAGGAGGTCCGGGCCGCCGACGGCACGCTGAAGGGCTGGTACTGCGACATCACCCGCCCGGCGACCCTCACCGGCCGCGAACTCGTCGTCGAGGACCTGGACCTGGACCTGTGGCGGTCCGGCGACGGCACGGACGTGCGCCGACTGGACGAGGACGAGTTCGCGGAGAGCGGGCTGGCGGAGCGGGACCCGAGGGCCGCGGCGGCGGCCACGGCGGCACTCGACGCCCTGGAGTCGCTGGCCCGCGAGGGCGCCGGTTTCGAGGCGCTGCTGTCCTGACGACGTCGTCACACCGCCGCCACCACCGCGTACCGCTCGTCGCTCACCTCCTTGCCCCACAGCACGGCCGCCTCCGACAGGCGCTCCAGGCGCACGTCGGCGGTCAGCGGGGCCAGGAGGGCGGTGAGCCGGTCGGCGGGCAGGCCGACCGGGGCCACGGTCCCCCACACCCCCTCCACCAGCACGAACCGCCCGCCGGGGCGCAGCAGCGCCCGCCAGTGCCGCAGCACGCGTGCGGGGTCGGGCAGCGCCCACAGCACGTGCCGGACGAGCACGACGTCGAAGAGCCGCTCGCCCACGGGCGGTATCGCCGCGTCACCGAGGAGGAACACCGCGTCACGGCCGGCGAGCTTGGTGCGGGCCCGCGCCACCATCGCCGGCGAGCTGTCCACCCCGGTGACGCGGTGTCCCTGCTCGGCGGCGAGGAGCGAGAGGCTGCCGGTGCCGCAGCCGAGGTCGAGGATGTCGGCGGGGCGCCCCGGCAGCCAGCCGCGCAGCCGATCGGCCCAGGCCGCACGGACCTCGGGCGCGCCCAGACCATGATCCGGTTCCTCGTCGAACCGGGCGGCCTCGGCATCCCAGTCGACACTCGCCGCGATCGTCCGATCACTTTCGTTCGTCATGCCCCCAGCGTGACACCCGCCACTGACACTCGGTCCTGTGACAGCGACCACTGACAGACCAGCACCGATGAGGAACTCTCGCCAAAAGGGTCTATCTCCGTGCCAATGCGGAACTCGGTAGGCACTGAAGGAGGCAGCCATGCGCCGCACGACCGTGCAGAAGCCCCTGAAGAGGACGGACAGCCGCCGGATCCGCGAGGAGGCCGACCAGCGTCCCGCCGGACGCCCCGAGGTGCGCAAGGACATCGCACGCACCTGGTGGCCGGACGGCTGACGGGGGCGTCGGGGCACCCTCGGCCGGGACCGACGCCGCGGAACGCCACGATCAGCCGGAGTCCTCCGGCTTGATCTTCAGCGACGCCCACCTCTGGGAGAGCGCTTCGGCACGCCTGGCCGACTCCAGGTTCTCCTCGCCCGAGAGGGAGAGCCGCAGGACGGCGTATTCGCGCTCCCAGTCACCCATCACCTCGTGCAGATTCTCAGCGGAGGTCGGCAGGGCCGCCCCCTCGGCGAGGATCTCGTTCATCGCTTCCGTCAGCGCCAGGGTCGCGTTGAGGTAGGCGAAGGCTGTCACACGGTTGAGCCGGTCGCGATGAATCGCCGTCTCGAACTGCTCACGGCCACGCCGGTAGAACTCCCACCACTTGGGGTCACCCGACTTGGCCAGGTCTTCGGCCCTGTTCACCAGGATCGTGCCGTGCGTGGTCCTGGTGTACACGTCGTCGTACAGGGTGACGGCGCGGCCGGCGAAGGAATCGGCCTTCTCCCACCGCCGCTGCCTCTTGGCGTAGATCGCCCGCTGTTCCCAGAAACGGCCGTTCCATCCGCCGAAGACGGGGTGCAGTTTGGCGAAGAACTCCGACTCCAGCTCGATCTTCGGGAAGTTGGCTTGCAGGTGGTTCACGGTCATCAGGTAGCCGACCAGACGCGCGCCGCGATTGCGCTCCCGCAGGCTCGCCCGAGTGGCGAGCGGTGACAGGTTCTGGACCATCGCGAACACCTGCTTGAACGCGACCTGATCAGAGATGTCGTCGATCAACGCGTCCACCGCGTTGCCGCGCTGACGAGCCAGAAGAATGTCACCGGTTTGTTCCACGAGCGCGCTGAGGTGACCGTCCCCCTTGAGGGCTTCGGAGATCTCGCTGGTCTTCCGGCCGACAGCGATGGACGCTTCCAGGATTCCCACCTGGTGAGCTTCCTGCGCCGACAGCGCAAGAAGGAGGATGAGGTTCTTCTTCCAAGGAGCGTCGAGGTCCTTGATCTCCGCCTGTATTCTCTTGCGGAACCCGGTCGCGTACTCCACGTCCACAAGGGCGGAGAAGATGTCACGCCCCTTCAGGTTCTTCACCCGGTGCTGGTGGCTGAACCCTTCGAGAGCACCGAGGCGGCCGAACTTCTCCAGGTGCCTGACGATCTGCTGGGAGTCCTTGTGCCCGAGGCTCTTCGGGATACGCGTCACTGCCCGTGAGTAACTTCCGGTGAGTCGCCCCTCCATACGGAGGTGGTTCCGGGGGTCTTCGGTGACGGTGACGTAGATGCGCACGTTGTTGTTCTGCGACACCTCGTTGAGGAGTTCGTCCACGTCATTGGCGAAGTCCGCTCCGGAGTCGATGAGAAGCACCGTCGGTCTGCCGTCGAGACAGGACTTGATGACCAGGTCCACATCGAATCTGGATGACCCGTCGAAGATGAAGACGTCGGCGTGGTATCTGATGAAGTCACGGGCGGAGAGCAACAGACCACTGGACGTACCGGAAAGCCTCCGGCCGTAGATGATGTGGAGCCGGGATCCCGCGGTTTCGTCATCCAGCCACTGGGAGAAACCCTTTCGCACCTCCTTCATCCACTCGAGCTCGGCCACGTTCCCCTCGAGCACGTCCTTCCAGACCGGGGCATCGCCACCGAGGTAGTCATGCGCCCGGGGGAAGGGTGCCGATCGGTTCGTCTGTAGTCTGGAGAACTGGGGAATCGACAGCATCTGGGCGTCTTCGAGTTCCGTCAGCGTCGACTCGGTGAGCCCGAGGTCCTCCTCCCAGGCGCTGAGGAACTCCTCACCGGTCATACGGATGATGCGGTAGCCGTTCTCCTCCAGCTCCCACGCGTTGTCGTCGGGAATCTTCGGGTCGACGATTATCGACGGCGCGGTCGCGCAGGGCGACGACCCCAGCAGGGCCGCCTCCACGTCGGGGTCCCCGAGGATGCTGGCTCCGATGACGACGAACGGCTTGGTGCTGAGGCTCCCGTCGAGCACCTGCTTCCAGACCCGTTTCTCGGCCGCCAGCTGCTGGTACTCGGACAGCGAGAAGATGAGGCTCTTGGGTGTCGAGCCGATCACATGCCCGTGCAGGTGCACGACTTCGAGGCCGCCGGTCTCGGAGAACGGGTCGTCGAAATTCACGGTGCGCAGGCGCCGACGGGTCCGGTGTTTCGCGGCCTCGAAGGAGTTCTCGAAGGCGTCGTCGATGTTGAGTGTCCACACTCGGTTCCACGGCATGACGGCGAGCCGCTGGAACCACGGGGCGTGCTCCGCACCGGAGAAGACGGACTTCAGGAAGCGCCACACCTCGTCGCGCGAGCTCACTTTGACCGCTCGTTGATAGGCGCGGTGCAGGGAGATCGAGTCGCTTATGGGAGCGTTCCGGTACTCGCCCCCGAGGACCGGGACGAGGCCCTTGGCGTCCGGCAGCGCTCCCCTGGTGTTCCTGGCCCCCCTGCTGGCGCCCGCACCGAGCAGCAGGTTGTACTCGCCGCCCCTCGCCGCGTTCCGTGCGGACTTGAGGTCTCTCGCGTCGAGACCCAGCTTGGAGGTGCTCGTCGACACGCCATCATCTCCCGTTGGCCGCAGGGCCTTTGCTGAACTCGACAAGCCGTTCGTGCCGCCTGCCGCCCCTTGTGGGGCAGTTTAGCCAGCGAAGGCCGCCCAGGTGCTCACCTTCCGTCATTGTCCGCACACACTTGACCAGGTGTCACGAGTGCTCTGCGCGCACCTGCGCGGGCCACCTGCCGGGAGCCCTGTGCACCGTTCGCCCACAACCCGTCAGGAACCTCCGCCGGAGTCGGTATGCTCGGCTGGCTGGGGAGGGGTGGCCGGCCAGCCGCCACCGCCACGGATGCGGAGGAGCTGTCACGGATGCGCCCGCTGGACCTGGCCGTCACCGCGGTCCTCACCGTCTCGGGTGTCGCGCTACAGATCTGGGCGTCGGCGCCTCGTCGTGCCGCACGGCAGTACGCCCTCCAACTGCCCGTGATCCTGCTCTACTCCCTGGCATCGGCGCTCTTCCTGTTCTCCGCCTTCCCCGACTCACTGACCGAGGGCAGGGCCCTGGGGTTCGGGCTCGGCGGCGCCGCGGGCTTCGCCGCGTTCTTCATGACGGCCTCGTTCGCCTGGCTCGCAAAGACGCGCCGACGCGACGAGATCGCCGGGCGGTTGAAGAAGGCCGAACAGGAGAACGCCGCGCTGCGTCGGCAGTTGCTCGGCGAGCGTCCCGCAGGTGACGCTCCACGTCCCCTCAGCCGCAGTACCAGGTACGAACTGCCCCTGCGCGGCAGCCGCCGGCACCGGGTGGGAATGATCACCGGGAATCTGGCCAACGTCCTGGGGACGGATGTGTGGGTCAATCCGGAGAACACCCGGATGGAGATGTCCCGTATCGACGAACCCACCATTTCCGCGACGATCCGCTATCACGGCGGCCGCAGGAACGGCATGGGCCATCTCGTCGAGGACGTCATCGCCGAGGAACTGGCCGCGCTCATGGCGGACCGCTCGCACGTGTCGGCCGGCCAGGTGCTGGTCACCGGGCCCGGAGAGCTGGCGGAGAGTCACCAGGTCCGGCGGATCCTGCACGTCGCGGCTGTCGAGGGAGAGCCCGGCTCGGGGTTTCGCCAGGTCATCGACCTGGAACGGTGTGTCCGCAACATCCTTGCCGAGGTCGACCGGCTCGCCGCCACGGACGAGCCCCTGCGTTCGGTCGTGCTGCCGCTCCTCGGGACGGGCGGCGGCAACAGCGACCTGCCCAAGACCGTGGAGACGCTGCTGGCCGCGGTCATGGGTTACTTCCGCTCCCGTCCGACCTCGCGTGTACGCGTCGTCTACCTGCTGGCCTACACCGATGTGCAGGCCGCCCTGTGCAGGTCGGCGCTGGACGGGGAACCCGATCTGTCGGCGCAGGACGAGTGAGCCCTTCCAGGGGGTCCGGCCGTGCTGCCCGGTCCCGTTCCTGAGCTATCGGTTAGCTCGCCCTTAACGGAGCCATAAGGATCCCCGCCCGCCGTCCCCAGCAGGAGATTTCACGGTCCTCTGGGGCTAGCTTCTGATCACCCCCACGAGGTCCGGCCCTCCCCCGAGGCCGTCGCGCCCTCATGGCTCCGGGGCCTGACCGGCGGCTCAGGCCGGACAGGCCCCGGGAGGGCGTTCAGGCGGGCTGCCGGCTCAGCTGAACGCCGACGCACAGGTGGTGGCGGTGGCGTGCGCGGGGTCGAGCGCGTTGGCCACCTCGTGGAAGGCGATCCGGTCGAAGAGCCCGATCGCCACGTGCTCGGAGAGGTCCAGCGGGCACAGGTCCTGGAGCAGCACGTTGGTGACGTCGGAGCCGCTCAGGTACTGACTCTGCCAGGGGGTGGCCACCTCGTCGTACTTGGTGGCGATGACCGTGTAGCGCACTCCTGGGACGGTGTCGCCGCCCGCGTTGAGCTTGGTGAGGAAGGCGGAGCCGGGGATCTGGTCGGCGAGGCCGGGGGTGGTGGCCTTGATCAGGTCCGCGGCGCCGGGGAAGTAGGGCAGCAGGTTGGTGAGGCCGCTGAGGGTGGCGCCGTGGTTGTCGGGGGCGAGGCCGACGAGGGCGTTCACCTTGGCGGCGCCGCCGAGGAACCTCAGGTAGTAGCGGGGCATCAGGCCGCCCTGGGAGTGGCCGACCAGGTCGGCCTTGGCGGCGCCGGTGGCGCTGAGCACCTTGTCGACGTAGTCGGACAGTTGCTGTGCCGACTTGTCGATGGGGCCGAGTCCGTAGAAGAGGGGGACACCGGACAGCTGTCCGTAGTCGAGGGAGAAGACGCAGTAGCCGCGGTCCTCCAGGTAGGGGGCGAGGGACAGCCAGTTGTCGACGGAGTTTCCGAGGGTCCCGTGGACCAGGATCACGGGGCGGGGGTGGGCGGCGGAGGGGCGGCAGGAGTAGTCGTTCCAGCCGGTGCTGGGGGCGCTGGACGCATGGGCGGTGGCGGCGGGGACGGTGGCGACGGCGGCGGCGACGAGCAGCGCGGTCAGGGGTCTGAGCACTCGCTTCCAGGGCAGCATCGTGTGATCTCCTTGCGGCTCAAGGGAGTTGCGACGGCCTTACGCCCTGTGATCCGGATCACGAGGATGCTGTTCACTCATCAAGTTACGGACGGGTAGCGCAAGCGTGAAGTTACGCGTCAGTAAAACTTTCCAGTAATATCCGGCGTCCCGTCGACCTCTGACGAACCATCATTAGGCGGGCCTGACCGGACCATAGGGAGCGATCCGGGCCAAACGCTCCCCCAACACGCGCACTTCACCCTCGCCCAGCAGTTCGACCCACTCCTCCACGACCTCGGCGGCAGCCGCTCGGCACAGCCCTTCCGTACGACTTCGTCGACAAGCTGACTCGCGGCCTGCTCGGTCACCCCGAGGTGCGCGGCGGCCCGGCGACACCGTCATCGTCAACGCGGGCGCGACCCTCGCCGTCGAGAACCCGACCGACCACACCGCGCTCTCCTGGGTCGCCACCTCCGTCGGCCTGGAGGCCGAGCTGACCGACGGCACCCGGATCGTGCGTCGTGGGCCGACTGACGGAACGTGCCGCCGTGGGTCGACTGACGGGTACGGAAGAGGAGCTACGCGGCCAGCGCCCCCGGCATCACCGCGCGGGGGCCGAACTTCGCCCGGGCGCGGTCCGCGACCTCCTCGATCCGGCGGACCTTCTCGTCCACGGGGTCGAAGGTGAGCTGGTGGGTGGCCTGTCCGGCGGAGGTGAGGCCGTCCGCGCGCAGGACGAACGCACGGACCCGGGCGCGCTGGAGGCCGAGGCCGTCGTACATGCCGTACGCCGTCCTGGCCAGCGCCGACGAATGCGCGGTCGGCTCCTCCAGGGTCCGGCTGCGGGTCGTCGCCGAGCGGTCGGCGTAGCGGACGGTGAGGGTCAGGGTGGCGCAGACCTTCTCCAGGGCGCGCAGCCGGGCACCCAGTTCCTCGGCGGCGGAGAGCAGGGCGCGGCGGTGCCGGTCCGGGTCCAGCTCGTCGCGTTCGAAGGGGCGTTCCGCGGCCAAGGAGCGGGAGACCGCGTTCGGGACGACCCGGCCGCGGTCGACGCCGTTGGCCTTCTCGCGCAGTTCGCGGCCGGCCTTCGCGCCGATCAGCCGCTGGAGCGTGCCGAGCGGCGCGGCGGCGACCAGGCCGAGGGTGTCCAGGCCGTACTCGCACAGGGTGCGGGCGGTCGCCGTGCCGACCCCGGGCAGCACGGTCACCGGCCGGTCCGCGAGGAACCGTGCGATGCCCTCCGGGTCGGTGGGGACCTCGCAGGTCACCCCGGGGCGGGCCGCCCCCAGCGCCACCCGGGCCAGCATCGGGCCGGGTCCCGCACCGATCGCGCAGTCGACGCCGTGCAGGGCGAGGGCCCGGACCCGGATCACCGCCGCCAGCTCCACGGCGCCGCGCCCGAAGTAGCGTTCGGCGCCCCGCAGATCGGCCAGTGCCCGGTCCGGCGGCAGCGCCTCGACGACCGGGGTGAACTCCTCGAGCAGCCCGAGCAGCCCGGGCAGGGCGGCCTCGCGCGCCGACGGCAGCTGGAAACGTACGCAGAGGATGGTCATCCCGCACTCCCCGGACTCTGGTGCCACAACTTCCTTCCCACCGCGGGCCCTTCGCCCGCGGGGCGCAGATCAGCCCAGGGGTGCATCTCGTACCCCGTGGGCATACGGATCCTCCGGTCCTCCATCGGGTCGCGGGCCGCCGAGCCCGCGGGCGCCGGCCGGCCGTCCGAACCGGCGAGCCGGGCCGGCGACGACGTGCCGTCCGCCGACGCGGGGCCGTCCGCGGGCGGCCCCGCGAGCCGGGCCGCGACTCCGTCGAGCCCTTCCTCCTGGCGCACCTCCAGCAGCTCCGCGAGGTTCCAGGCGGCGGCCCCCACCACGCTGAGGCTGCGCGGGCCGCGCCGCTGCACCACCCCGCGCACCAGCAGCAGCCAGGAGTGGAAGACGGTGTGCGCGCAGGCGTCGTGCGAGTCGTCGAAGAAGGCCAGGTCGACCAGGCCGGTGCCGTCGTCCAGGGTGGTGAAGATGACCCGCTTGCCGGACCGGATCGGCGGGGTCTGGGTGGCCGCCTTGGCCCCGGCCACCAGCACCGTCTCCCCGTGCCGGGTCTCGCGCAGCCGCCGCGCCGACACCACGCCCAGCTCCTTGAGGAAGACCCGGTGGTCGTCCATCAGGTTGCGGGAGGCGTCCATCGACAGCACGCCGAGCTCGGCGCTCAGCCGCTCGACGGAGGACAGGTCCGGCAGGCCGGCCGACGCCGTCTTCCGGCCGCCCGCCAGGGGCAGTTGGCCGCCGCCCGCACCCCGGGCGCCCCGGTGCAGCTCGGTCAGGTGCAGTTGCAGGTCACGGCGGTTGGCGCCGAACGCGTCCAGCGCGCCGACCTGGGCGAGCCGCCCCGCCAGCGGCCGGCTCGGGCGTGCCCGTTCCCAGAAGTCCAGCAGCGAGGCGTACGGCTGCCCGTCCGCGATCCGGGCCGCCTCGGCCTCGCTGATGCCGTGCACGTCGGAGAGCGCCAGCCGCAGTCCCCATACCGGCGCGGACGACGGAGATTCAGACACCAGTTCGATACGGTGCCCGACCGCCGACCTGTTCACGTCCAACGGCAGGATCGGCACCCCCCGTCGCCGCGCGTCCGCCAGCAGCAGCCGCTTCGGGTACATCCCGGGGTCGTGCGTGAGCAACCCGGCGTAGAAGGCGGCCGGGTGATGGGCCTTCAGCCAGGCCGACTGGTACGTCGGTACGGCGAACGCGACCGCGTGCGCCTTGCAGAAACCGTACGACCCGAAGGCCTCGACGATCTCCCAGGTCCGCTGAATCGTTTCCGCGTCATAGCCGCGGGCCGCCGAGTGCTGGGCGAACCACACCTTGATCCGCCCCTGCGACTCCGGGTCGGAGAGCCCGCGCCGCACCCGGTCGGCCTCGCCGCGCCCGCAGCCGGTCATGACGGCGACGATGTCGATGATCTGCTCGTGGAAGACCACGACCCCGTACGTCCCCTTCAGCGGCTCCTCCAGGTCGGGGTGCGGGTACCTGACAGGGGCCCGTCCGTGCCGCGCCTCGATGAACGGCCGCACCATGTCGGCGGCGACCGGACCCGGCCGGAACAGCGATATGTCGACGACCAGGTCGTGGAAGGTGGCCGGCTGCAACCGCCCCACCAGGTCCCGCTGGCCCGGCGACTCGATCTGGAAGCAGCCCAGCGTCTCGGCGGACCGGATGAGTCGATACGTCGACGGGTCGCCCGGCGGCACGGAGTCCAGGTCGACCCTGGTGCCCGTCGCCCGCTCCACCTCGGCGACCGCGTGCGCCATCGCCGACTGCATCCGCACGCCCAGCACGTCGAGCTTGAGCAGCCCCAGGTCCTCCACGTCCTCCTTGTCGAACTGCGACATGGGCAGCCCCTCGCCACTGGTCGGCACCACCGGCGTACGGGAGAGCAGGGAGGCGTCGGAGAGCAGCACCCCGCACGGGTGCATGGCGATGCCGCGCGGGAGGGCGTCCAGCCCCTCGACCAGCTCCCAGAGCCTGCCGTACTTCTCCTTCTCGCCCGCCAGTTGCCGCAGTTCGGGCAGTTCGTCGAGGGCGGCGCGGGCGTCACGCGCGCGGATGTGCGGGAAGGACTTGGCGATGCGGTCGATGTCGGCCGGGTCCATGGACAGGGCCGCGCCCACGTCCCGGACGGCGTGCCGGACCCGGTAGGTCTCCGGCATGGCGACGGTCGCGACCCGTTCCTCGCCGAACCGGCCGATGATCGCCCGGTAGACCTCCAGGCGGCGCGCGGACTCCACGTCGATGTCGATGTCAGGCAGCACCACCCGCTCCTTGGACAGGAAGCGCTCCATCAGCAGCCCGTGCTCGACCGGGTCGGCATTGGCGATGCCGAGGAGGTGGTTGACCAGGGAGCCCGCGCCGGAGCCGCGGGCGGCGACCCGGATGCCCATCTTCTTCACGTCGTCGACGACCTGGGCGACGGTCAGGAAGTAGGAGGCGAAGCCGTGGTGGGCGATGATGTCCAGCTCGTGGTGCATCCGCTCCCAGTACGCGCGCTTCCCGGCGTACCCGTGCAGCACCATCCCGGCCGCCGCCCGCGAGGCCAGCGCCCGCTGGGCGGTGCGCCGGCCGGCGCCGACGAGGTGCGGTTCGGGGAAGTGGACGGTGCCGATGCCGAGGTCGTCCTCGGGGTCGACCAGGCACTCCGCGGCCGTCGCCCGGGTCTGTTCGAGCAGCCGGTGCGCGGTGTCGCGCCGGAAGCCCGCGGCCTCCACGATCCGCTCGGCCGTCCGGAGCATGGCGGACGCGTCCTTGAGCCAGGCCTCCCCGGAGTCCAGTTCCTTCGTCGGGTCGATCGGGACCAGCCGGCGGGCCGCGTCCAGCACGTCGGCGACCGGGCCCTGGCCGGGGTCGGCGTAGCGGACGGCGTTGCTGAGCACCGGGCGGATCCGCTGCTCGGCGGCGAAGCCGACGGTACGGGCGGCCAGCCGCAGGGAACCGGGTCCGGTCCCCGTGCGGCCGTGCCAGACGGCTTCCAGGCGGAGGGCGTCGCCGTGGGCCTCCCGCCAGGGCGCGAGGAGTCGCGCGGCACGGTCGGGGCGGCCCGCGGCCAGGGCCCGGCCGACGTCGGAGGCGGGCCCGAGCAGCACGGTCACGCCGTCGCCGTGGTTGTCGGGCCAGGGCAGCAGGGGGGTGCCCGCGCTCCGGTGCGCGGCCGTGACCAGGCGGCACAGGTCGGCCCAGCCCCGGGCGCCGTCCCGGGCGAGGAAGGTGGCCCTGGGTGTCGACTCGTCGACGAAGGCACCGCCGCGGACCGGGACCCGACGCCTGTCCTGTCGCAGTGCCTCCGCCGGGACGGTCGCGAGGTTCACCCCGAAGAGCGGGCGGACGCCGGCCCGGGCGGCGGCCTTGGCGAAGCGGACGGTGCCGGCGAGGGTGTCACGGTCGGTGAGGGCGAGGGCGTCCATGCCCCGCTCCGAGGCACGCTCGGCGAGCCGCTCCGGGTGCGAGGCGCCGTAGCGCAGGGAGTAGCCGGAGACGGTGTGCAGATGCGTGAAACCCGGCATCCGCACCTCCCGCACTCATGAGCCCCGCCGGACCACCCGAACAGCGCTATCGAACATCAGTTCCCAACTTCCTCACCCCACCATACCCCCATTCTCGAACATGTGTACGACATCTGTCCGAACGCCTCTCACCTGCGCAAACGCTTCGGCGGGCCCAGGCGGAAGCCCCGCCCCCAGGGACAGGGCGGGGCCTCGTGCGGGAGCGGGCCGGCGTCAGCCGATCTGGGTGCCGGTGGCCGCCAGCGCCTCCGTCACCGGCTGGAAGAACGTCTCCCCGCCGGAGGTGCAGTCACCGCTGCCGCCCGAGGTCAGGCCGATCGCGTCGCTGCCCGAGAAGAGCGAGCCGCCGCTGTCGCCGGGCTCGGCGCACACGTCGGTCTGGATGAGCCCGCTCACCGTGCCCTCGGAGTAGTTCACGGTGGCGTTCAGGCCGGTGACCGTGCCGTCGTGGACATGGGTGGTGGAGCCACTGCGGGTCACCTTCATGCCCACGGTCGCCTCGGCCGCGCCCGTGATCTTCTGGCTGGAGCCGTCGTAGAGGTCGACCTCGCTCGGGTGGTCCACCCCGGAGGTGTACTTGACCAGGCCGAAGTCGTCGCCGGGGAAGCTGGACCGGGCGTTCTGACCGATCACGCCGCCGGAGGAGTCCGACCAGCTGGAGATCGCGGCGGTGCAGTGCCCGGCGGTCAGGAAGTACGGCTCGCCGCCCTTGACCACGTTGAAGCCGAGCGAGCAGCGCCCGCCCGAGCCGCTGATCGCGTCGCCGCCGGCGATGAAGGGCTTGAACTCCCCCTTCGAGCGGCGCAGTTCGACCTTCTCGCCGAGCCCGTCGACGACCTTGGCAAGCTTGGCCAGCCCAGCCCCGGAGACGGTCCTGTCGGCGGTGACGACGACCTTGTTGCCGACCGGGTCGGTCGCCCACGAGGTGCCGGGGATGGTGGCGTCCCGCTTCAGCGCGGTGCGCGCGCCGTCGAGCGCGGCGAGGGAGTTGGCGACGAGTCTCGCCCTGGCCCCGGCCGCCTCGACGGCCTTCGCGGCGGTGCCGTCGAGCACGTTGACGACGAGGTTCCTCGACCGCGCGTCGTAGTACGTGCCGGCCGTGTCGGTACCGAGGTCGGCGGCGAGCGCCGAGGCGAGCTTTCCGGCCGCCGGGGCGGACAGGATCTGCGGTACGGCGGCCTCGGCCGGCTCGCTGGCGTTCGCAGTCTGAAAGGTCACTCCGGCGGCGACGAGCGCGGCCGCGCCCGCGCCGGCCAGGACCGCCCGGCGCCCGGGTATGCGTCGGTGCTTCAACTCACGTCCTCCTGTGGGGGGTCGGCCCGAAGAATGGTGGGGATTCCAGGGCCGGAAGGCTGGTTGACGGGCGCCCACTATTCCGAGACCCACAGGGAGCACACAAGGTCGACTCCAGGACGGACGTGCGCGGATGTTGTGCGCCCCCGGTGCGCGAGGCGTTCACAGTCACCGCAGGAGGATTCGCACTGCGAACATCAGGGACGAGTCATGGACGGCGGGCGAGTCATGGACGGCGGGCGGCGACCCCTACCCCTGTCCTGAACTCGCCCCTCCCGGCCCTCCGGAACCATCGGCCCCGCCCGCCGGGGGCAGGTGCTGCTGGGCCCGTTCCAGGAACCGCAGCAGTTCCACCGGGAACGGCAGCACCAGGGTCGAGTTCTTCTCGGCGGCGACCGCCACCACCGTCTGCAACAGCCGCAGTTGCAGCGCGGCGGGCTGTTCCGACATCTCCTTGGCGGCCTCCGCGAGCTTCTTGGAGGCCTGGAGTTCGGCGTCGGCGTTGATGACACGGGCCCGGCGCTCCCGGTCGGCCTCGGCCTGCCGGGCCATGGACCGCTTCATGGTCTCGGGCAGCGAGACGTCCTTGATCTCGACCCGGTCGATGGTGACGCCCCACTCCACGGCCGGGCTGTCGATCATCAACTCCAGTCCCTGGTTGAGCCTCTCGCGGTTGGACAACAGGTCGTCGAGTTCGCTCTTGCCGATGATGGACCTGAGCGAGGTCTGCGCCATCTGGGAGACCGCGAACTTGTAGTCCTCGACCCGGACGAGCGCCTCGGCCGGGGAGGTCACCCGGAAGTAGACGACGGCGTCGACCCGCACGGTCACGTTGTCCCGGGTGATGCCCTCCTGCGCGGGCACCGGCATGGTGACGATCTGCATGTTGACCTTCTGGAGCCGGTCCACGAACGGGACGATCGTGGTGAAACCGGGTCCGCGCACCTCCGGCCGGAGCCTGCCGAGGCGGAACACCACACCCCGTTCGTACTGTTTGACGACCCGTGCCGCGGCCATCGCGTAGACCGCTCCGACGGACACGAGAGCGGCTCCGGCCGCCACCAGCGCCTCGACCATGCCGGCCCCCAAGGGGTGACTTCCAGGACGGATCCTTCGAAGGTAACCCCGCCCCCGGGCAAAGGGGAGCCCCCGCACGCCGGTTGCGTACGGGGGCCAGTGCCGGGAGACGGTCCGTACGGATCGTCAGCCGACGCTCACGCCGTAGTAGCTCAGCGCCTCGGTGACCGGCTGGAAGAAGGTCGTACCGCCGGAGGTGCAGTCGCCGCTGCCGCCGGAGGTCAGACCGTAGGCCACGGAACCGCCGTAGAGCGGGCCGCCGCTGTCGCCGCCCTCGGCGCAGACCGTGGTCTGGATCATGCCGTAGACGATGTCACCGCTGCCGTAGTTGACGGTGGCGTTGAGCGCGGTGACCCGGCCGCTGTGGGTGCCGGTGGTCGAACCGCGGCGGTACACCGTCGTCCCGACGCTGGGCGTGGCCGCGCTGGAGATGGTCTGGCTGCCGACCGCGCTCGGGTGCGCGATCGAGGTGTTGGTGTACTTCACCAGCGCGAAGTCGTTCGTCGGGAAGCTGTAGCTGACGTTGGTGCCCAGGACCGTGGTGTGCCCGGAGTTGCTGTACCAGGTCGAGGCCACCTCGCCGCAGTGCCCGGCGGTCAGGAAGTAGTACGTGCTGCCGCTGTGCACGTTGAAGCCGAGCGAGCAGCGGTAGGAGCCGCCGTAGATGGCGTCGCCGCCGGTGATCAGCTTCTTGAAGGTGCCGGGGGTGCGCTTGATGGTGAGCGCGCCGGAGTTGGCGCCCGCCTGCCGCTTGATCTTGGCGATCTCGGCGTTGGAGACCGTGGAGTCGGCCGTGACGACGACACGGTTGGTCTTGCTGTCGACGGACCAGGCGGTGCCCGGGATGTCGGCCTTCAGAACAGAGCTGTCCACGGACTTCAGCTGGGTCGCGCTGAAGGTGTGGACGTCGCTCGCGCTCGCGGTGGGGACGGCGAACGCTGCCGCGGCCAGGAAACCGGTGCCCACGGCGATCAGCCGGGTCCGTCTCGAGATACCGCTGCGGGGGGTCGTGCGCTTGATCCTCACTTGTCGTTCCCTCCCAGGGGAAGTCGGGGGCCCGCGTGGGGTCGGGGCCCGTGAGGCGCAGCCAGGGGTGACGCCCGGATTCCGAACACGCAATGCCCCTGACAAGCGCTGTGGGGGAGTATTCGGGCGAACGACCGGTAGCCGCAAGGGCGCCTTTCGGCCGTGCGGCTGTGAGCGAACTGTGGCGTATTTGTGCGATCTTGTCCCGGTCGTCTCCCGTCGTACCCCGCCGTGCCCCTCAGCCCAGCCGGCGCTCCCCCGCCTCGACGGCGACGTCCAGCGTGTTCCCCGGGGGCGGGAACGGGCAGATGAAGTGGTCCGCGAAGGCGCACGGCGGCAGTTGCGCCCGGTTGAGGTCGACGGTGGTGGAGCCGTCGGCGGCCGGGGCGGCCGAATAGAGGAACCTGAACCGGAAACTGCTGTGGCCGCTGGTGCTGTCGGCGAACACCGCCCACAGCCGGCCGTCGGGCTGCTCGGCGACCTGGAGCGTCCGCTCTTCACCCGCCAGGGTGAAGGCGAGTTCACCCGCGAGGACCAGTGCGCGCTCCCGTCCGTCCGCGTTGCCGACCCGGACGGAGCGCCGGTCGCCGGCGTACGGCGTGAAGCGGCCCGGCACCGACCAGCGCGGGTCGTAGGGAGTGGCGTCGATGCCCCGGAAGGCGCGGCGCGTCCCGGCGTCGGGGTCGTAGTCCCGTACTCCCCAGACGCCCTCGCGCACCAGCACGACGAGGTGGCGTTCGCCGAGCGTGACCCGGGCCGCCGGTTCGGGGTCGGCGGCGAGCCGGATCTCCCCGGCGAAGGGCTCGCCGTCGACGGCCAGGCCGTCGGCCTCCGTCGCGGTGAGGACGACCCCTTCCCCGTCGACCGCCCAGGTACCGGGAACACCCGGAAGGCGGCCGTCCGGATGATCCTCGATCCAGCGGGTGCCGACCAGCGCGAGCGGCCCGTAGGGCGCCGACACCTGCTCCCCACGCTGCTCGTGCCAGCGCTTCCAGTCGCCGGACGCGTCCTCGGCGGTCATACGATCAGCCCTTTCACAACGCTCGTCACGTTTCTCGTCATGGTTCTGGTCATGGTTCTCGTCATGGTTCTGGTCATGCTTCTGGTCATGGTTCTGGCCAGGCTTCCGGACACGGCTCTGGCCGCGGCTCTCAGGGCGCCGCGAGCTGGTCGGCGCGGCGGGCGAGGCCGAGGTGCTCGCGCAGGGTGCTGCCCGGGTAGAAGGTGCGGAACAGACCGCGGTGCTGGAGCAGCGCCACGGTGCCGTTGACCAGCCGCTCCAGGTCGCGCCTGGGTTCGGCGGGGACGAGGTGGAAGCCGTCGGTGGCACCCTCGGCGTGCCAGCTCGCGATCAGCTCCGCCAGGTCCACCGGGCCGCCCCGGTACAGCGGGCCCTGCACGGTCTGCCGCGGCCCGCCACCGCCGTGCCCCGGCTCGGCCGCCCGCTCCCCGTCCCCCAGATCCACCATCAGGCTCACCAGCACCCGCAGTTCCTCGGGCTCTCTCCCGAACTCCCGGGCGTGAGAACGCAGTTCGTCGCGTACGACGGCGGCCTGTGCCGAGCTCGCGGCGCGCACCAGGGCCACATCGGCGTACCGGGCGGCCGGCCGGCGGGCGGCTTCCTCGGTGGCGTCGGTCACCCGCACCGGACACTCCTCGACGGGCCCCGGTGCCTCGCTCCACCAGCCGGCCCGCCCTCCGCTGACCTCGTCGAGACGGACGGCGGCGGCCTGCGGGGCGGGCGCCAACGGCACCAGACCGATCCGCCGGGTGGCCGGGGCCAGCCGCGAAAGCACGGTCAGCGGGTCGCTCTCCGCCCATCCGAACCGGCCGTCGAGCGTCACGAAGTCCAGCCCGCCGCTCTCGGCGAGCCGGACCAGTTCGACGTACCGCTCGGCGTCGAACACGCCGACCTGGTCCACGGCGGCGGCCAGGTGCAGCAGCCCTCGGCCGTACGAGCCGCTCATAAGCCACCAACCTCTTCGGAAACCACGAAAACTCCTCCTTCTCGATGAACGGCACGCTTTTCGGTGAGCGGGGCGCTTCTCGGTGAACGGGGCGCCTGTCGGTGAGCGGGGTGCCTCTCGGTGAACGCGGCGCCTCCCGGCGAGCGGGGCTCCTCTCGGTGAACGCGGCGCTTCTCGGTGAACGGCGTGAGCCGGACCGGGGGCGGCGGTGCCGGCTAGGCGGCGGCCTGTTCTGTCAGGGTTCGCAGGAAGGCCAGGGCCGCGCGTGCCGTGGCGTCGTTCTGCCGGAACGCGGGCCCGCCGGTGCGGGGCCGGGTGAAGGCGCCGGGGGTACGGCTGTCGGTGAACGGCCCGAGCGCGAACCGCCGGGGGTGCGGTCGCCCGTCCCCGCCGAGGATCCGCCCGTCGGCCGGGTCCACCGCGAGCAGGCCGCCGTCGGTCTCGACGGCCCCGTCCGCGTGCAGTGCGCGCAGCAGCGCGTCCCGGGCGCGTCCGAGGGTGGGTTCGGGCAGTCGCGCCTCGACGAGCGTGCGAGCCTCGACGGTGAACCCGGGCACGGTGTCGGCGGCGGCCCGGAACACCCCGTCCGCCGCGGTCACCGTCATCCCGGCGCCGACGAACCTCAGCACACCCGCCCGGGACAGCGCGAGCATCTGCCGCAGCCGGGGTCCGGGCGGCCCGGAGGCGAGATAGCTGAAGAACCCGTGCCACCAGGTGCCGATGTTGCCGAGCCGCACCAACTGCCCGTAGACGGAGAGCAGTCCGAGGAACACGGCGAGGTCGGCGCTGTACTCCGGGTCGTGGCGGCGGCCCAGGTCGGCCTCCACGTACTCCCGCAGTCCGTCCTGGAACTCCTCGTGCGACCCGTACCGCACCCCGTCCAGCGGGCGGTCCAGCGCGGCCAGGTCGAGCCGGTCGGCCGGATCCGGTACGGCGGCGGCGACCAGCGCCCGCACCTCGGCGTCGGACTCGGCGGCGGCGTACTTCTCCTCGAAGTCACGCCAGGCGACGGCCGTCCGCTCGGGATGGACGGTGCACAGCCGGTGGTAGTGGGCGAACCCCAGTTCCTTCACCACCAGCGGCCACACGTCCTGCCGGAAGTCGAAGCCGTCCGGCCGGGCGAGCAGTCCGTCGATCTCGGCGGGCCCGAGGAAGCGGGGCAGCGGGGGGCGTTCGCCGGTCCAGTCGTACCCGATCTTCGAGTGGTACGGCACCCCGCGCCGCGATCCGACGTAGAGCACCGGCTCCTGTCCGGAGGGTATGTAGGTGTCTCCGTCGTACCGGCCGCCGCGTCCCTCGGTGAGCAGCACCATCAGGTCGACGAAGGCGAGCCCGAACCCGCGTACCAGCACCGGCTCGCCGGGGCGCACCGCGGACAGGTCGCTGTCGGCGGTGAAGTCGGGCGGCAGGTGGACCAGTCCGTGCGCGTCCGCGTATCCGGCCAGCTCCGCCTGTTCCTCGTCCAGTTCCGCGTCCAGGTGGCCCAGGGCGAGGACGACGAGGTCGGCGAGGAGGGGGCGCGGCCGGCCCTCCAGCCACACCTGCTGGCGGCCCTCGCGCGGTCCGCTCACCCGCAGGGCGCGGCGGGCATGGTGGTGGACGGTGACACCGTCGGGCAGGTCGGCGACGGCACGGTCGTAGACGTGGCGCAGGTAGTGGCCCTGGATCTGCCGGTCGGCGAAGGTACGGCCGTCCAGGCCCGCCCACTCGTGCAGGGTGGGTCCCTCGCGCACCGGGCCGGTCATCCGCACCGTCTCGTCCGTGAACATGGTGACGTCCTCGGCGTGCGAGTTCATCCACAGCAGCGGTGACTGCGCGGCTCGCCAGATACGCCCCGCGCCCGGCGGGTGCGGGTCGACCAGATGGATGTCGAGGCCCGAACCGGCGTACAGCTCGGGTGCGTTGGCGGCGATGCGCTCAAGGAGGCCGGTCCCCCGCGGCCCGGCCCCCACGATCACGAGCTGGGGTCTCATCGGGCCGCCCGCCGATCACGGCGGCGCGGCGGAACGATCCGCGGGAGGTGTGCGGGCCCGGGGGCGCCGGCGGTCTGGGCAAGGGTGTCGAATGACATGTGAAGGCTCCGTGGCGGACAGCACGAACACGGTGATCGCCTTCACACGGGCGCGCCGCTGTGCGGTGCGCTGCGGCCGAGCCCCTCAGCAGGGCCGCCTGTCGACTCTACGGCGGTGTTTCCCCTCGTTGTCAAGGGTGTCCAGAGTGTGGTCGGTGCGTCTCATCTCGGTTGACGGAAAACCGGAGACCTGTTCCACTTGGCCCATGCATCCACAGCAGTGGCTGGTCACCCGCTCCCACATCGACTTCGGTCGCGTGTGGTCCTGTTCCTGTTGAGCTGACCCACTGCGCGCCCCCGCCGACGGCGGGGACCTCTCGCGTTCTTCCTCGCGTATCGCCCCTCGCCTTCACACGCGCACCCCTCCCCTCGCGCCCCGTACGCCTGCCGTCCCCAGGAGACCGCCGCCCCTGGACACCTTTCTCCGCATGCCCGCAACCGTCCTGCCCGCAACCGTCTTGCCCGCAACCGTCGTGCCCGGCAACCGTCTTGCCCTCAACCGTCCTGCTCAGCAGCCGTCGCACGGGCAGCAGCAGTCGCAGCCATCGCAACCGTCGCAGCCGTCGCACGGGCAGTCACAGTCGCAGTCGCGGCAGCAGCCCTCGCGCTTCTTGCGCGACCAGGGCCCCTCGTACTCCTCCGCGCAGCACATCTGGCAGCTACAGCACAGCAGCGCGGACATCCCGCACCCCGCCAGGAGACCGCGCTTCTCCGGCGGGGCCTGCGGCTCCGGGCCGTGGGCCGAGCAGACCGGTGCGGTCCCGAACGCCCGGTCCACCGAACGCCCCAGTTCGTGCACGAGCAGCAGATGGGCCAGCCCGCCGTCGGCGAACTCCGTGTCCCGCAGCGCCAGCCGGATCCCGTGCAGCGCGTCGTCGGCGAGCCGGCGCGCCTCGTCCGGTGAGGTCCCGGTCGCGGCGAGCGGGTTCCAGGCCCCCGCGACGGCGTCGGCCGCGCGGTCCTCGACGGCGTCCAGCAGATGCGCGAGCCGGCCGAAGAGCCGGCCGGCCTCGGCGAGCGGTGCGGCGTTGCCCGGCCGGCCGGCCAGGACGGCGGTGTGCGCGAAGGCCGCGGCGGTGGCCGTCTCGGTCGGTTCGGTGACCGTCAGCAGCGGTGTGCCCGGCCCCGCGAGCGCCTCGACGGCGAGTTGCCGGTCGACGGCGTCGACCAGGATCCCGGTGTCGAACCCGACGGCCGCGCCGCTCCGGGCCCCGGCCCGTCCCCAGTCGGCGGCGACCCGGCGGGCGACCGCCGCGACCGGTCGGCGCGCCAGCAGCCCGTCCCGGTCGGCGACATGGTCACGCACCTTGGCCGAGGCGAGCACCAGGGAGACCGCGGCGGCGAGCCGCGCGCCCTCGCCCCGCGCCACCGAGGCGGTCCGCATCCCGCGCAGCGGGCACGGTCCCGCCGTGCGCCGGCCGTCGGCGGGCCGCTCCGCCTGGGCCTCCGTCAGAACGGATATCAGCAGTCCGTCATAGTTCGTGACGACCCGTGCGAACTGTCCGTGGTCACCGCGGAGCGCGAGACACAGCCCGCACAGGTGCGCAAGCCACTGCGCCCGGAACCGGTCCCCGAGCCGATGACCACATGGTCTGACCATCCCGAACATCCGCGAATTCCCCCCGTGCCGATTCACTCTGACGCACTGTTCATCACCCGTACGCCCCGAACAATCATATTTCACTCTCAGTCAGCAGAGGTGTGAGTCACGGCCCTTGGGGCACCTGGGCTCTCGACGTATTGGCTCTGCACCAGTACCGTCACAAACCCCCCGTGCGGCGTCTATCCACTTGGCGCACCATCCGCATCATGGACGACCATAGGGATGCGGAAGCAAGCAAGACCGCTGTGAGAGGAGGCGTCCATGGGATCGGTACGCAAGGCGAGTGCCTGGCTTGGCCTCGTCGACGACAACGATGACGAGCGCTACTACGACGACGACTACTCCGAAGGGACCGAGCAGCCCGGGGACGCCTGGGTCACCGACCCCCGGGTCAAGGTGGCCTCGGACACCGCCGAGGAGAAGGGCCGCCGGATCGGCACGGTCACCCCGGACAGCTTCCGGGACGCCCGCGCGATCGGCGAGCTGTTCCGTGAGGGCGTGCCGGTCATCGTGAACCTCACGGCCATGGAGTCCGGCGACGCCAAGCGGGTCGTCGACTTCGCGGCCGGCCTGATCTTCGGCCTGCGCGGCTCGATCGAGCGGGTCTCCAACCGGGTCTTCCTGCTGACACCCGCTCACACGGAGATCGTCAGCGGCGAGCCGGCCGCGCGGCGCGAGGACGGCTTCTACAACCAGAGCTGAGGCAGGGCCGTTCACCGGCCCTGCCCCCGCGCAGGGTTCACCGGAAGGCGTCGAGTCCGGTGAGCGCCTTGCCCAGCACCAGCTGGTGCATCTCCACGGTGCCCTCGTAGGTGAGCACGGACTCCAGGTTCGTCGCGTGCCGCATCACGGGGTACTCCAGCGAGATCCCGTTCGCCCCGAGGATCGTCCGCGCCGTACGGCAGATCTCGATCGCCTCCCGTACGTTGTTGAGCTTGCCGAAGCTGACCTGCTCGGGACGCAGGCGACCGGCGTCCATCCGCCGCCCCAGATGATGGGCGAGCAGGATCCCCTTGTGCAGTTCGACCGCCATGTCGGCGAGTTTGACCTGGGTGAGCTGGAAGCCGCCGATGGGCCGACCGAACTGCTCCCGCGACTTCGCGTAACCGACGGCGGCCTCGAAGCAGCTGCGCGCCGCGCCCATGGCCCCCCACACGATCCCGTACCGGGCGTGCGACAGACAGCTGAGCGGCCCCTTGAGCCCGGTGACCTCCGGCAGTACCGCGTCCGCCGGCAGCCGCACGTCGTCCAGGACCAGCTCGCTGGTGACGCTGGCCCGCAGCGACCACTTGTGCCTGATCTCGGGCGCCGAGAACCCGGGCGTGTCGGTGGGTACGACGAAACCCCGGATCCCGTTGTCGCTCTGCGCCCATACGACGGCCACCCCGGCCACCGAGCCGTTGGTGATCCACATCTTCCGGCCGTTGAGCACCCAGTCGCCGCCGGGGTCGCGCCGGGCACGGGTGCGCATCGAGGCGGGGTCGGACCCGTGATCGGGCTCGGTGAGCCCGAAGCACCCGATGACGTCACCTGCGGCCATGCCCGGCAGCCACCGCTGCTTCTGGGCCTCGCTGCCGAACCGGTGGATGGCGTACATGGCGAGCGAGCCCTGCACGGAGACCAGCGACCGGATCCCCGAGTCGGCGGCCTCCAGTTCCAGACAGGCGAGCCCGTACTGCACGGCGGACGCCCCGGCACAGCCGTACCCGTCGAGCGACATGCCGAGGGCGCCGATCGCTCCGAGTTCCTTGGCGAGCTCCCTGATCCCGGGCAGCTCACCGGTCTCGTACCACTCGGCGACGAACGGCAGCACGCGGTCCGCCGCCCAGCTCCGCACGGTCTCCCGCACGGCCAGGTCCTCCGGCTCCAGCAGATCGTCGATGCCGAGCGGGTCATCGGGGTCGAACGGGGGCAACTTCACGGACGCGGACATGGCGAACCCTCCCAAAACTAGCACCGCTAGTTATCACAGGTTACCGCGCCGCCCGCCGGCGCGGGCAGTGGCGTCGGCACGGGCAGGGGGCGTGGGGAGCGGCGGTGGCGTCGGCGCGGGCAGTGGCAGTGGCGTCGGCGCGAGCGGTGGCAGTGGTGCGGGCAGTGGTGGTGGCCGCTACGCCGAGACGCGCGGGCGGGCCGGTTCCCTGGGGGCCGGGACCTCCAGCGGTGTCTCGCCGCACTGCATGACCCGCGGCAGACGCAGCGCCATCACCGCGCCCAGCAGCAGCAGACCCGCGCTCACCAGGAGCGTCACGTGCAGGCCGTGCACGAAGGAGTCCCGTGCCGCACGGCGCAGCGCCGTGCCCGCCGGTCCGCCGAGCCGCCCGGCGACGTCGTACGCCTCGCCCAGCGAATGCCCCGCCGCGGCCGACGCCGAGTCGGGTACGCCCGGCACCCGCTCGAGCCCGGGCGCGTACGCCGCGTTCATCACGCTGCCGAGCAGCGCTATCCCGATACCCGCCCCCAGCTGGTACGACGTCTCGCCGATGGCCGCCGCCCCGCCCGCCTGGGCGGCCGGCGCCTCGCTCAGCATCGACTCGTACGCCCCGAAGAGCGTGGTCTCCAGGCCGAAACCGAGGAGGACGAAGCCGACGAGCAGCAGCCCCGCGTTGTCGGCCCCGCCCATCGCCGTCAGCGTCAGCACCGCGGCCGCGGTCAGGAAGAACCCGAAGCACACCATCCGGCGCGGTCCGAAACGCCGGAGCAGCCGGGCCCCGGCCAGCCCCGCCGCCATCGCGGCGAGCGTCAGCGGCAGCAGCCGCAGCCCCGTCTCCAGCGGGGACAGGCCCAGCACCAGCTGGAGGTACTGCGCGGCGATCAGTTCGAGGCCCACCAGCGCGAGCATCGCCAGCACGATGCAGCACACGGCGGTGCTGAACGCGGGGCGGGCGAACATCTTCAGGTCCACCAGCGGGTACGTACGACGCCGTTGCCGTCGTACGAAGAGGACCAGCAGGAGCGCGCCCAGCAGCAGCGGCGCCAGCGTCAGCACGCTGCCGGCCGGTTCGCCGCCGCCCAGTCGCTTGACCGCGAACACCACGCCGAACAGCCCGGCCGCCGCCATCAGCGCGCCGATCACGTCCCAGGGGCCGTCGCGGTCGCCGCGGGACTCGGGGAGCAGAAGCCGCCCCACCGGGAGGCTGACCAGCATCAACGGGATGTTGACCAGGAAGACGGAACCCCACCAGAAGTGCTCGAGGAGGAAACCGCCGAGGAGCGGGCCGACGGCCGCGCCGACCGCCGCCACCGCGCTCCAGACGCCGATGGCCAGGGCCCTCTCCCGGCGGTCGGGGAAGACCTGCCGGAGGATCGAGAGCGTCGCGGGCATGATCATCGCGCCGCCGACGCCGAGCAGCGCCCGCGCCAGGATCAGCGCCTCGGCGCTGGGCGCGACGGCCGCCGCCGCGGAGGCGATGCCGAACAGGGCGTAGCCGAGGAGCAGCACGCGCCGCCGGCCCACGCGGTCGCCGAGCGTGCCGAACAGGATCAGCAGCGAGGCGCAGACCAGTGGGTAGACGTCGACGATCCAGAGCAGCTGCATGGCACCGGGCCTGAGGTCCTCGGTGACGGCGGGCACCGCGACATGCAGCACGGTCGCGTCGAGGGCGACCAGCAGCAGGCTGACGCAGAGGACGACGAGGACGACCCAGCGGTTGGCACCGGCCCCGGGCGCCCGACGGCGCGGGTGTACGGCAGCCGTGGTCGTCCCGGACATCTTCGTACCTCCCAGATGATCCCTCGCGTGCGGCGGACCGGCGGGGCGGGGACTCCCCGTCGTACGGCCGGAGAGGAGCGGGGTCTCCGGCCCGCGCAAACGAACGCGAGTGACACGTCAGCGTACGCGAGTTCGTTCCGGGGGCACGTGGCGGACCTCTCACACTCCGGACCGAACCTGTGTGGTGTGCGCCACTGGCCCCGCCGCGCACCGCGCCCCGGCGGGCCTCGTGGTTCCGCCTCCCGTCGATAATCGAGCCCGTGACCGATCTTGAGACGCCCGTCGCGGTTCCGCGCCCGCCGGTCCTGCGACGCGCGGTTCCCGCCCTGCTCGGGTACGTGGCCGTGCGCGCCCTGGGCCTGCTGACCCTGGCCGGCTGGAGCGCGGCGCGCGGCAAGAGCGCGTACACGCTGCTGACGGCGCGCTGGGACTCGCTCTGGTACACGCGGGTCGCCGAACTGGGCTACGGCTACGAGGTGCGGCTGCCCGACGGCGACGTCCACTCGAACCTCGCCTTCTTCCCGCTGCTGCCCTGGCTGGAGCGGCTGCTGCACGCGCTCACACCGCTGTCGTACGCCGGCGCGGGCTTCACCGTCAGCCTGCTCGCCTCGCTCGCGGCGGCCTGGGGGATCTTCGCGGTGGCGGACCACGTGTACGGGCGCCGGGTGGGGGTCTGCGCGGTGCTGCTGTGGGCCGTGCTGCCGGTCGGGATCGTGCAGTCGATGGCGTACAGCGAGTCGCTGTTCACGGCGCTGGCGGCGTGGTCGCTGTACGCCGTGCTGACCGGCCGCTGGCTCACCGCGGGCACGCTGGCCGCGCTGGCGGGGCTGACCCGGCCGGTGGGGATCGCCGTGGTGGCGGCGGTGTGGACAGTGGGCGTGGTCTCGTTCGTGCGAGAGCGGAGCGAGGGCGCGCGAGACCGGAGTGAGGGCGCGCGTGACCAGAGCGTGGGCGCGCGTGACCAGAGCGTGGGAGCCGTGCGCGACCGGGGCGACAGCGTGCGCGACCGGGCTGAGGGTCCTCAGACCGGCGTGCGGGGTGACGGACGCGCTCCCACCGCACTCCCTTGGCGCCGCGTCCTCGGCATGCTCCTCGCGCCCGTCGGCACGGCCGCCTACGTCCTGTGGGTCGGCCACCGCACCGGCGGGGGCCCGCTCGGTTATCTGGACGTCCAGGCGGGCTGGCGCAACGGGTTCGACGGCGGTTACGCGTTCGCCCGCTTCGTGGCCGACAAGTTCACGTCGTTTCCGTCCGCTCTCGCCGGAGCGGGTTTGACCGTCGGGGTCTGCCTGCTGCTGTGGCTCTACGTGACGGGCGTCCGCCAGCGCCAGCCGCTCGCGCTGCTGGTCTACACGGGTGTCGTCCTCGCGCTGGCGCTGTGCGCGTCGAGCTACTTCGGCTCCAAGCCCCGGCTGCTGATGCCCGCCTTCCCGGTGCTGCTGCCGCTCGCGCGCGCCCTCGCACGGCTGCGCACGAGCAGATCGGCGCTGGTCACGGCCGGTGTCGCGATCGCCACGGCGGTCTATGGCGCGTTCTGGCTGAACGGCTCCGGGCCTCCGTGATCGTCCTCGGCCGCCCGATGAGCGGCCGGAGAATTCCACCCCATGCTTTGGTTAACGAATTCATAAGTGCCATAAAACGGCGACCCGACATGATCAAAGGAATTGAAGGACGGACCGGCCGCGCATTACGGAATCCTTAGAATTCGGAAGCCTCCTGAGAGGTTTCCCACATCACATCGTCATCACAAACCCGCTGTTTCGACCGGGAACAGAGCTCACTCGCTGTAACGTCGATTGGGTGCGTACCGAACGAAACCTCACCCGTCTGGACCGGGTGTTCGCCAGGCTGGACCGTGAGCCGGAACGGCCGGCCCACATTGATGTGCCGAAGATGAGCCGGCACCGGGTCGTGTTGTTCACCGCGACCCTCGCCTTCTACCTGGCGATCGTGTGGGCCGTCGTGATCACGTCGTGGCTGGTCCGGCTCGACTGGCAGGTCATGTTCTTCCGGCCGTACCAGCAGTGGGCGGGAATCCACTGGTTCGTCGACTACTACGTGGTCCTCGGCCAGCGCGGCCCCACCGCCGTGATGGTCGCGGCCTGGCTGGGCTGGCGCTCCTGGCGGCAGCACACCATCCGCCCGCTGCTGACCCTCGGTGCCTCGCTGCTGCTGCTCAACATCACGGTCGGCGCCGCCAAGCTCGGCATGGGGCGCCTCGGACCGCACTACGCGACCGTGATCGGCTCGAACGAGATGGGTCTGGGCGGCGATATATTTCCCAGCGGCCACACCGCCAACGCGGTGGTGACCTGGGGAATCCTGGCCTATCTGGCCTCCACCCCGAGAGCCCGGCGCTGGCTCTCCGCGGCCTCGGCCGTCACCTCCCTCGGCGTCGGCATGTCCACCGTCTACCTCGGTACGCACTGGCTGAGCGACGTGTTGCTGGGCTGGGCCGCGGGACTGCTGATCCTGCTGGCGCTGCCGTGGTGCGAGCCGTTCATCGCCCGCGCCGAGACCTCGATCCTCGACCTGCGCGACCGCTGGCGTTCCCGCCGTGGCGTCCCGGCACCCGCGCCCGTCCCGGTCCCCGTGGTCCTCAAGCCACGCCCGGCGCCCGTCGAGCTCGCGGCACCCGAGCGCGAGCCGGTCTCGTCGGCCCGCGCGCCCAGGGCCCCGATCCATCTGGCGCCCGGCCCGCACACGGCCCGCTCGGAGCGCACCCCGGTGACCCCGGCGGGCAGCCGCCGCCCACAGCACCCCGAGCGTCCGCCGCGCGGCACCGCCGCCCAGGCGGCCCGCCCGCTGACGGGCGGCTGACAGCACCTCGGCGGGGTCCGGTACGCACAGACCCGCCCCCGCACGGCGAAGGCCCCGGAACCCGAGGTGAGGGTTCCGGGGCCTTCGCCGTCGTACGGCCGGCCGGCGTCCGGTCAGCCCTTCCAGGCGCGCGTCACGACCCCGTCGCGCACCTCGAAGTTGAGCCGGCCCGCCCGGTACTCCATGGTGACGATCGCGCCCGGCGGCAGCGCGCGCACCGTCGACCAGCCCCGCCCGCGGGCCAGCCGCTGCGCCTCGTCCGCGTCGAGGCCTACGTACCCTTGCGGGCTGTCCTGGGGCTCCTCGCGCGGAGCGGGATTCGGTGCCATGCGGCCACGCTATCCCGCGTCCGGTGCCGGTCACACTTCTGTCACAGAATCACGACACGCGTTTGTGTCGGACCGGGTCACCCGTACGAGCGGTTCCGTACGCCTTCCTGGCGCATTCGAACACAATTCCCTGATGTCGGCGGGGCCTTCCGATAAGCCGCCGGAAAGGACCGGAACCGGGGTTCGAGGGCGCTCCAGGCAGCCAATTCATTCCGATTCCACGGGCCGCGACGGCAGCTGACACCGCATAAGAGATTCACCGCTCCGACACAGAACCCTCAACGCCGGCGGGCCGTCCGGGGGCGGTGGCTTCGCGAACTCCGGGGTGCCGTCCACGCGTGAATCGCCGTCACACCGGGACACGCACGGCCCTTTTGGAGCCTGCCCGTGCCCGCCCGGAACGCTTCGTGCCCCGCCCGGAACGCGTCCTGCCCCGCCCGGATCGGTCCGGGCGGGGCAGGGTGGTGCGGGGCAGGGGTGTGCGTCAGAGCGCGAGGCGCTGCCCGGGCACGATGAGGTTCGGGTCGTCGCCGATGACGGCCTTGTTGACGGCGTAGAGGCGCTGCCAGCTGGTGCCGTGCCGCTCGGCGACACGGCTCAGGGTGTCGCCAGCGCGGACGGTGTAGTCGCCGCGGGACGAGGCGCGGCCGGTGTGGTTCGTCGAGCGCTGCGGCGCCTTCGCCGCGGGGGCCGACTTCCAGGTGGACTTCGGCTTCCGGGTGGGCGTCGACCTCGTCGCCGACTCCGTGTTGCTCCCGCTGGTCGCCGAGGCGTTCTCCGGCGCCGAGCCGCTCGCTCCGGCGCGGCCCGAGCAGACCGGCCACGCGCCCCAGCCCTGGGCGTGCTGAACCTTGGTGGCGACGGCGATCTGCGCTTCCCTGGAGGCCTGGTCGGCCGTGGACGCGTAGGCGGTGCCGCCGTACGCGCGCCAGGTGGAGGCGGAGAACTGGAGTCCGCCGTAGTAGCCGTTGCCGGTGTTGATGTGCCAGTTGCCGCCGCTCTCGCACTGGGCGATGCGGTCCCACACTCCGTTGTCCGCCGCCGCGGCGTTGCCGGTCGCGGCCAGCACGCCCAGCGGGGCGAGCAGCGCCGCTCCGGCCAGGGCGGCCGTCGTACGGCCCTTGCGGGAGCCGTTCTTCGCGGCGGTCTCACGGGTGGTATCGGCACACTCGGACATGTATTTCCCTCTCCACGTACCCGGGCTCCCCCAAGCGAGGCCCGGTCCCCGCGCGATGGACGCGGTTCCCGGGCCCGCCCCGTCCGCCACGGCCGGTACTGCGGTGGTGCTCTGCCTGGTTCGGCCGGCGGACGTTCCCGAGCGGTGCTCGTTGCACACGGCGGAGGAATCTAGAGAGCGGGAACGCCCGAAATCAACCAACTCCCCGTCAGGCCAGGCCAGTTCGGCGTTACCCTAGGTAGCAGCGATTTTCGGCCACCCACTACATTCCTTGATTTCCGGATTTGTCGACCATGGGTTCGATGGATCTGTGATTCAGTTCACCGCCTCAAACCCCTTTGGCTTGCGAAGAGTTGACTTTGAGTGCGGAATTCCGCACGCACCGTGACCCTGCGCAGTGGTTGGTTCGATCCCGATCCCCCCGACGCGTGACCCCCACCACAGATCGCCCGTTGTCTTCTTCATGAGCCCGCAACCCCGAGGGGCTCACGGACCGGGAGCCACCCGGCCCTTCACGCACCGCATCCCGAGGGAGCCACCGTGCCGCGCATGCTCGACGTCAGCGACGAGGTACGCGCCGAGATCGGCGACGAAGAAGCCGACCGGCTGCTCGCCGGAGACAACGCCCCCGGCAGTTACGACTGCACGTCCTGCCGCACCCCGGGCGACTCCGAACAGGAGCGCACCAGCACCGTCCTGTTCATCGGGGACGAGACCGCCGTCCTCGCCTTCGCCCACGCCACCTGCCTGCCCTCCCAGGTCGTCCAGGTCACCGAGGAGCAGTTGCAGGGCGCGGTCCGCTCCATCAGCGGCGACGGCGCGCCCGGCGGCTCGCAGCAGGCCGTGCCCGAGCAGGCGGTGCTCGGGGTGACCAGCGGACTGGTGCTGATCGCCGGGGAACTGCACCCCGCCCTGGTCGTCGAGCCGACCTCGCCGATCGTGCGGCCCGGTACGGACGGGGTGGGCGACGACTTCCTGCCGCTGCTGATCGAGCAGGGCTTCATGCCGGTGCCCCAGCTCAGCGCGGTTCCGCCGGTCCTGCACGGGTGGTCGGTGCTGCTGGCGGTGGGCCAGTTGCACGCGGTGCTCCAGCCGGGCGCGAACGGCGGGCAGCCGGTGGCCTGGTGGCAGGCGCACCAGCCGTTGCAGGTGACGGACGGCTGGCGGGCGGCGGCCAACAAGCACCAGCAGGTGCTGATGTTCGCGGCTCCGGTGGGGTCGATCGGACGGCAGCCCCGCGAGGACCTGCTGCGCGACGCGATCGACAAGGCCGCGGCGAACGGGAAGCTGGTGGCGGCCGCGCTGCCGCTCGCGGGGATCTGAGAACCCCCCGAAGCCACAAAAGGCCGCATCTCTTCACCAATCCGGTCGTTTGGACATACGTGCACGCATACGACCTTCCGCCCCGCCGGCCGTCCTTCTCCACCGTTCCGGCAGCCCGGGTGGCCCAGGAGGCCTCAGCCGGGCTCTCGGCCACGCCGATCTACGACTCGCTCTACGCGGAGTGGGTCAAGAGCTTCCGCACGCTGCCGGGCGACCGCAGCGGAGAGGAGGCGCTGGGGTTCACCGCCTTCGGAACCACCCCGTTCAGCACCGGCACACACGGTACGGGGGTGTACGGAGGGGGCGCGTACAGCGCGTACGGCGCGGGCGCCTACAGCGTCCGGCACAACGTCGCCCAGCCGCAGCCGCCGCAGTGGCAGCGGATCGGGCCGCTCGGCCGCTCCCAGGACCCCGGGATGACGCCGGTGCCCGCGGCGCTTCCGCCGGGCCCGCGCCGGGGCATGTGACACATGGGTGAGGGGGCGGCCACCGTGACCGGTGGCCGCCCCCTCACCCATGTCCTGGCTCACTTCTTCTTGGCGCCGCGCTTCTCACGCACCCGCACGGAGATGTGGATCGGGGTGCCCTCGAAACCGAACTCCTCGCGCAGCCGGCGCTCGATGAAGCGGCGGTAGCCCGCCTCGATGAAGCCGGAGGCGAAGAGGACGAACCGCGGCGGCTTGGTGCCCGCCTGGGTGCCGAACAGGATGCGCGGCTGCTTGCCGCCCCGGACCGGGTGCGGGTGGGCCGAGACCAGCTCTCCGAGGAAGGCGTTGAGCCGGCCGGTGGGGACCCGCGTCTCCCAGCCGGCGAGGGCGGTCTCGATCGCCGGGACCAGCTTCTCCATGTGGCGGCCGGTACGCGCCGAGACGTTGACCCGGGGCGCCCAGGCGACCTGGCCGAACTCGGTCTCGATCTCCCGCTCCAGGTAGTAGCGGCGCTCCTCGTCGAGGGTGTCCCACTTGTTGTAGGCGATGACCATCGCGCGGCCCGCCTCGACGGCCATCGTCACGATCCGCTGGTCCTGCACGGAGATGGACTCGGAGGCGTCGATGAGGATCACCGCGACCTCCGCCTTCTCCACGGCGGCGGCGGTACGCAGCGAGGCGTAGTAGTCGGCGCCCTGCTGGAGGTGCACGCGCTTGCGGATACCTGCGGTGTCGACGAACTTCCAGGTGACGCCGCCGAGTTCGATCAGCTCGTCGACCGGGTCGCGGGTGGTGCCGGCCAGTTCGTTGACGACGACGCGCTCCTCGTTCGCCACCTTGTTGAGGAGGGAGGACTTGCCGACGTTCGGACGGCCGATGAGGGCGATCCGGCGGGGGCCGCCGACACCGGAGCCGCCGAAGGTCTGCGCGGGAGCCTCGGGCAGGGCCTCCAGGACGGCGTCGAGCATGTCGCCGGTGCCACGGCCGTGCAGGGCGGAGACCGGGTGCGGCTCGCCGAGGCCGAGGGACCAGAGGTAGGCCGCGTCGGCCTCGCCGCTGGGGCCGTCGACCTTGTTGGCGGCCAGCACCACGGGCTTGCCGGCCTTGCGCAGCAGTCGTACGACCGCCTCGTCGGTGTCGGTGGCGCCGACCTTGGCGTCGACCACGAAGACGACCGCGTCGGCGGCCTCGATCGCGTACTCGGCCTGCGCGGCCACGGAGGCGTCGATGCCGAGGACGTCCTGCTCCCAGCCGCCGGTGTCGACGACCTTGAAACGGCGGCCCGCCCACTCGGCCTCGTAGGTCACCCGGTCGCGGGTGACACCGGGCTTGTCCTCGACGACGGCCTCACGGCGGCCGATGATGCGGTTCACGAGTGTCGACTTGCCGACGTTCGGGCGGCCGACGACGGCGAGGACGGGGAGCGGGCCGTGGCCGGCCTCCTCGATGGCGCCCTCGACGTCCTCGATGTCGAAGCCCTCTTCCGCGGCGAGCTCCATGAACTCCGCGTACTCGGCGTCGCCGAGCGCCCCGTGGTCGTACTCGTGCTCAGCCGAGTCGCCGGGCTGGCTGTGGTCGTTCATGAAGTGCGTACCTCGTCGTTCATCGTGGTGATCGGTGGATCCCCGGCCCCCTCGCGTTCCCGCCGGGAGCCGATCCACTACTCAAGTGTCGCCTAGCGTCCGGTCAGACGCCTGGCGTTTTCCAGGTGGTCGGTGAGCTGCCTCTGGATGCGCTCGGTGGCCTCGTCCAGGGCCTTGCGGGTGCGGCGGCCGGTGCCGTCGCCCGCCTCGAACGGGTCGCCGAAGACGACGTCGACCCGGGAGCGCAGCGGCGGCAGGCCCTTGACCAGCCGGCCGCGCCGCTCGGCACTGCCCAGCACGGCCACCGGGACGATCGGCGCCCCGGAGCGCACCGCGAAGTAGGCGAGGCCCGCGCGCAGCGCGGCGAAGTCGCCGTCGCCCCGGCTGCCCTCGGGGAATATCCCGAGCACTCCCCCGGCGTCCAGGACGCCCAGCGCCCGGGTGACCGCCGTGCGGTCGGTGGACGTGCGGTCCACCTTCAGCTGTCCGATCCGGGTCAGGAACGGGTCGAGCGGGCCGACGAACGCCTCCTTCTTGATGAGGAAGTGCGTCGGCCGCGGCGACACGCCCATGACCATCGGCCCGTCGATGTTGTGGGAGTGGTTCACGGCGAGGATCGCCGGGCCGTGCGCGGGCATCTTCCAGGCGCCGAGGACGCGCGGCTTCCACAGGCCGTACATCAGCCCGACCCCGATGCGCCGCCCGGTCTCGGCGCCGCGCTGCGACGGAAGACTCACTGCCCGGCCCGCTTCTCCTCGACGAGGGTGACGACACACTCTATGACCTGGGCGAGCGTCAGCTCGGTGGTGTCCACCTCGACCGCGTCGCCCGCCTTGGCGAGCGGGGAGGTCTTGCGGGTCGAGTCGGCCGCGTCCCGCTGGATCAGGGCCTCGCGGGTGGCGTTGACGTCGGCGCCCTTGAGCTCACCGCTGCGGCGGGCCGCACGGGCCTCGGCGGAGGCGGTGAGGAAGACCTTCAGGTCGGCGTCGGGCAGCACGGTGGTGCCGATGTCCCGGCCCTCGACGACGATCCCGGCCTCGGCCGAGGAGGCGAGGGTGCGCTGGAGCTCGGTGATCCGGGTGCGCACCTCGGGCACCGCGCTGACCGCGCTGACCTTGGAGGTGACGTCCTGGGTGCGGATCGGGGCGGAGACGTCGACGCCGTCGACCGTGATCGTGGGGTGGGCCGGGTCGGTACCGGAGACGATCTCCGGCTTGCCGGCGACCGCGGCGATCGCGGTCGGGTCGGTGAGGTCGATGCCGTTGGTCACCATCCACCAGGTGATCGCCCGGTACTGGGCGCCGGTGTCCAGGTAGCTGAGGCCCAGCTGTGCGGCCACGGCCTTGGACGTGCTCGACTTGCCGGTGCCCGAGGGGCCGTCGATGGCGACAATCACGGGCTTTACGGCGCCGTTTTCCACGGGGGGACACCTTCCGGGTGCGGGGTGGTGGGTGGTGTGCGGGACGCGAACACGCCCCGCACAAGGTTACCGGCCCCTGGGAGCGCCGTTCTCAGCGCTGCTGCCGCAGTGCCCAGCCCCGCTCCCGCAGCGCCGACGTCAGCACCGGCACCGCCGTCGGCTCCACCCAGAGCTGGACCAGGCCCGCCTGCTGGCCGGTCGCGTGCTCGATCCGTACGTCCTCGACGTTGACCCCGGCGGCGCCGGCGTCCGCGAAGATCCGGGCCAGCTGGCCGGGCTGGTCGTCGATGAGCACGGCCACGACCTCGTAGGCCCGGGGCGCCGAGCCGTGCTTGCCGGGTACCCGCACCTGGCCGGCGTTACCGCGGCGCAGCACGTCCTCGACGCCGGCGCCGCCCGCGCGCCGCTTGGACTCGTCCGAGGACTGGAGGGCGCGCAGCGCGGTGACCGTCTCGTCGAGGTCGGCGGAGACGTCCGCGAGCAGGTCGGCGACCGGGCCGGGGTTCGCGGAGAGGATGTCGATCCACATCCGGGGGTCGGAGGCGGCGATCCGGGTCACGTCCCGGATGCCCTGCCCGCACAGCCGTACGGCCGCCTCCTCGGCGTGCTCCAGCCGGGCCGCGACCATGCTGGACACCAGGTGGGGCATGTGGGAGACCAGGGCCACGGCCCGGTCGTGGGCGTCGGCGTCCATGACGACCGGGACGGCCCGGCAGTGCGAGACCAGTTCCAGGGCGAGGTTCAGCACCTCGGTGTCGGTGTCCCGGGTCGGGGTGAGCACCCAGGGACGGCCCTCGAAGAGGTCGGCGGTGGCCGCCAGCGGGCCGGACTTCTCCCGGCCGGACATGGGGTGCGTGCCGAGGTACGACGACAGGTCCACGCCGTGCGCCTCCAGCTCGCGGCGCGGGCCGCCCTTGACGCTGGCCACGTCGATGTAGCCGCGGGCCACACCCCGGCTCATGGCGTCCGCGAGGACGGAGGCCACGTGCGCGGGCGGGGCGGCGACGATCGCCAGGTCGACCGGGGCCGCCGGCGCCTCGTCGGTGCCGGCGCCGAGCGCGGCCGCGGTTCGGGCCTGCTCGGGGTCGTGGTCGGCGAGGTGGACGACGACACCCCGCCGGGAGAGGGCGAGCGCGGCGGACGTACCGATGAGGCCGGTACCGATGACGAGCGCGGTTCTCACTGGGCGATGTCCTTGCGCAGGGCGGCCGCGGCACCGAGGTAGACGTGGTCGACCTCGGCGCGGGACCGGTCGGACTCGATGTGCGCCAGTATCCGAACGACCCGGGGCAGGGCGCCCTCGATGTCCAGCTCCTGGGCGCAGATCAGGGGGACGTCGACCAGGCCGAGCTTGCGCGCGGCGGCCGCCGGGAAGTCGCTGTGCAGGTCGGGCGTGGCGGTGAACCAGATGCTGATCAGGTCGTCGGTGGTCAGCCCGTTCCGTTCCAGGACGGCGGTGAGCAGCGCTCCGACCTGCTCGGCCATGTGACCGGCCTCGTCCCGTTCCAGCTGGACGGCCCCCCGGACCGCTCGTACCGCCACGGCACGCTCCTGTTCTGACGTCGGTCTGTCGGTCCAGCCTAGTCAGACCGGGCCGGGCCGGTGTGCGGCGCTCGCCCGGTGAGACGCGTTGGGCTGTCAGCGTACGAAACAAGCGTTTTGTGGCACTCCCTCCCGGGTTGCTTCGTCTTCGGTGGTTTCGGTGCCAAGATGCTGCTGCTCCGCTCGGAGCGACTCCCTGTGGTTCTTCCGTACGTTCGGGGTGACGACATGACCGACGGTTCCACCAGGCGCGCGGTTCTCGCGACGGGTGCCGCCGCACTCGCCGTGGGCTGCGCGGGATGCGGCAACAGCAACGACAACGGCTCCTCCAGTTCCTCGGAGTCGCCCACCGCCGGGTCGTCCGTCTCGGAGTCGACGGGCGCGAGCGCGAGCGCGAGTGCCAGTGCCAGTGCCAGTGCCAGTGCCAGTGCCGGGATGGCGCTGGCGAGCACGAGTGACATCCCGGAGGGCGGTGGCACGGTCTTCAAGGACCAGAAGATCGTGGTGACCCAGCCGAAGGCGGGCGAGTTCAAGGCCTTCTCGGCGATCTGCACCCACATGGGCTGCACGGTGAACCAGGTGCTGGACGGCACCATCGACTGCCCCTGCCACGGAAGCAAGTTCAACATCGCGGACGGTTCGGTCGCCCATGGCCCGGCCACCCGTCCGCTGCCGGCCAAGTCCATCGACGTGAGCGGAAATTCGATCACGCTGGCCTGATCCGCCCCGTACGCTCCCTGGCATGCAGCCCGAGGACCTGGTACGCGACCACACGATCTACGCCTGTGTCATGGGGTCGCGTGCCTTCGGCCTGGCCACGGAGGGCAGCGACACCGACCGGCGGGGGGTGTTCCTCGCCCCCACTCCCCTGTTCTGGCGCTTCGAGAAGCCGCCGACGCATGTCGAGGGCCCCGGCGAGGAGCGGTTCTCCTGGGAGCTGGAGCGGTTCTGCGAACTGGCGCTGCGGGGCAATCCGAACATCCTGGAGTGCCTGCACTCGCCCCTGGTCGAGTACGCCGACGACACGGGCCGCGAGCTGCTGGCGCTGCGCGGCGCCTTCCTGTCCCGGCGCGTCCACGGCACCTTCACCCGCTACGCCCTGGCCCAGCGCCGCAAGCTCCACGGCGACGTCCGGACCCACGGCGCGCCGCGCTGGAAACACGCGATGCACCTGCTGCGGCTGCTGACCAGCGCCCGTGACCTGCTGCGCACCGGCGAGCTGGCCATCGAGGCCGGCGACGGCCGGGAGGCGCTGCTGGCGGTGAAGCGGGGCGAGGTGCCCTGGCCGGTGGTCGAGTCCCGGTTCGCCCGGCTGGCCGAGGAGACCGACGAGGCCCTGGACCGCACCCCGCTCCCGGCCGAACCCGACCACGCGCGCGTGGCGGACCTGCTGTTCCGCGCCCGCCGTACCTCGGCCGCCGGTCCCGACGGGGTCTAGGCGTCCCAGAGCGCGCCGAGGGTCATCAGGTCTCCGCGGTACTCGATCCGGTCGGCCCACTCCGTCGGCCAGGCCTCCTCGCCCAGCCAGGCCCCCGCGAACGCGCCGGTGAGGCAGGCGATCGAGTCGGAGTCGCCGGAGGAGCAGGCGGCCCGGCGCAGGGCGGTCAGCGGCTCCTCGGGGAAGAGCAGGAAGCAGAGCAGCCCGGTCGCGAGGGCCTCCTCGGCGATCCAGCCGGCGCCGGTGGCCAGGCACGGGTCGTCCTCCGGGGAGGCGGTGCGCACGGCGTCCCGGAGGCGGTCGAGGATTGCCAGACACTCGTCCCAGCCGCGTGCGACGAACGCCTCGGGGGTCGCGTCGTGGCCGCGGGTCCAGAGGTCGCCGAGCCAGGTGTGGTGGTAGCGGGTGCGGTTCTCGGCGGCGTACGACCGCAGCCGTGCGACGAGGTCCACCGGGTCGGTCCCCCGCGCCAGCAGCAGCACGGCACGTGCGGTGAGGTCCGAGGCGGCCAGGGCGGTGGGGTGGCCGTGGGTGAGGGCGGACTGCAACTGGGCCGCGCCGGCCCGCTGTTCGTCGCTCAGGCCGGGTGCGAGTCCGATCGGCGCGACCCGCATGTTGGCGCCGCAGCCCTTGGATTCGACCTGGCTGGCGTCCTGCCAGACCCGGCCCTCCTCCTTCAGCAGGCTGCACGCCCGCAGACAGGTCCGGCCGGGTGCGCGGTTGTTCTCCGGTGACTGGTACCAGTCGACGAACTCCTCGCGCAGCGGCCGCTCCAGCCGTTCGGGCCCGAGCACCCCGCGGTCCATGGCGGTGCGCAGCGCGTGCCCTACGGCGAGGGTCATCTGGGTGTCGTCGGAGACGAAGGCCCGCGCCGGCAGTTCCATCTGCCGCCAGGGGCCGGACTTGGCGACGATCGACGGCACGTCGTTGAACTCGGTCGGGAAGCCGAGCGCGTCCCCGAGGGCGAGGCCGATCAGGGAGCCGGTGGCGGCGCGCTTGTGGGCGGTGAAGGTCATGCGGGGCGTCCTTCCCGGGGCGGGCGGAGCAGGGGAGGGTGGAGCGAGGTGGCGTCGCCCGCGCGGTAGAGCGCGGCGGGTTTGCCGCGGCCGCCGGTCAACCGGGCCGCGCCGGGCACCGGTTCGACGAAGCCCGGCGTGGTGAGGACCTTGCGGCGGAAGTTGGGGCGGTCCAGCGTGACGCCCCACACGGTCTCGTAGACGTTCTGAAGCTCGCCGAGCGTGAACTCGGGCGGGCAGAAGGCGGTGGCGAGACAGCTGTACTCCAGCTTCGCGCCCACCCGGTCGTGGGCGTCGGCGAGGATCCGGTCGTGGTCGAAGGCGAGCGGCCGGCCCGGGTCGTACGGCAGCCAGCGCGCCTGCGCGGCGTCGCCGCCGCCGTGCGGCTCGGGCGGGTCGGGCAGCAGCGCGGTGAAGGCGACCGAGACGACCCGCATCCTCGGGTCGCGGTCCGGCTCGCTGTAGGTGCGCAGCTGTTCGAGGCGCAGCCCCGACACGTCGGACAGGCCGGTCTCCTCGGCGAGTTCCCGCCGGGCCGCCGTCTCGGCCGACTCGCGGGGCAGCACGAAGCCGCCGGGCAGCGCCCACCGGCCGGCGTACGGCTCCAGTCCGCGCTCGACGAGCAGCACGTGCAGGGCGCCCGCGCGGAGGGTGAGTACGGCGAGGTCGACGGTGACGGCGAAGGGTTCGTAGGCGTACTTGTCGTAGCCCTGCACGGTTGCGTCACCCCCTCGGTATCACGCGAGTAATAGTCGTTACGACTATAAAGCTGCGAGGGTGGTCACGCAAGCTCTCAGCGCCCGCTGGAGCCCTGTTCGCGGGAACGGCGACGGCCGGCCCCGGTGGAACCGGGACCGGCCGTCAGACGGACGCACAGGGCGTTCTAGAGGTCGACTTCCTTCATGAGCATCCCGACCTCGGTGTTGGAGAGCCGGCGCAGCCAGCCCGACTTCTGGTCGCCGAGGGTGATCGGCCCGAAGGCGACCCGCACCAGCTTGTCGACCGGGAACCCGGCCTCGGCCAGCATGCGGCGGACGATGTGCTTGCGGCCCTCGTGCAGGGTGACCTCCACGAGGTAGTTCTTGCCGGTCTGCTCGACCACCCGGAAGTGGTCCGCGCGCGCGTAGCCGTCCTCCAGCTGGATGCCGTCCTTGAGCTTCTTGCCCAGGTCGCGCGGGATCGGGCCGACGATGTGCGCGAGGTAGGTCTTCTTCACGCCGTACTTGGGGTGGGTCAGCCGGTGCGCCAGCTCACCGTGGTTGGTGAGCAGGATGACGCCCTCGGTCTCGGTGTCCAGCCGCCCCACGTGGAAGAGCCGGGTCTCCCGGTTGGTGACGTAGTCGCCGAGGCACTGCCGGCCGTCCGGGTCCTCCATGGTGGAGACCACACCGGCCGGCTTGTTCAGCGAGAAGAACTGGTACGACTGCGTGGCGACGGTCAGGCCGTCGACGCGGACCTCGTCCTTCTCCGGGTCGACCCGCTTGCCCTGCTCCAGGACGATCTCGCCGTTGACCTCGACCCTGGCCTGCTCGATCAGCTCCTCGCAGGCGCGCCGGGAGCCGTAGCCCGCGCGGGCGAGGACCTTCTGGAGCCGCTCGCCCTCCTGCTCTGCGCCCGGGAAGGTCTTCGGGAGCTTCACGTCCTTCTTGCCCGCGTACCGCTCGCGGTTGCGCTCCTCGGCGCGGGCGTCGTACTCACGGGAACTCGCCGGAGCGGTACGGCCGCGCCCGGTGCCCTGCCCCTGCCGCGGGCCGCCCTTGGCACCGCCGCGCGCCGAGGCGCCACGGCCCGACTTCGGGCCGTCCTGGGTGGCGCCCGGACCCACGTCGTAACGCCGCTCCTCCGGGCGCGGCTTCTTCGGCCGGCCGGTGCCCTGCTTGTCGTCGCGGGAGTTGCCGGCGCCGCGGTAGTTGCCGCGCCCACCGCTGCTCCCGCCGCGGCCGCCGCTGTTGCCACCACGGCTCCCGCCGTTGTTTCCGCTGCTGTTCCTGCCGCTGCTGCTTCGCATCAAATTTCCGTCTAGTCGTCTGCGTCGTCTGCGTCCGGCGCATCGGGTGCGTCCGGATCGAACGACGGAACGCCCTCCTGGGTCTCGGCCTCGATCGCCTCCGCCTCCGGGAGGAAGGGCGCGAGCTCCGGGAGCTCGTCCAGGCCGCGCAGGCCCATCCGCTCCAGGAAGTAGTTCGTCGTCCTGTACAGGATCGCACCTGTTTCGGGTTCCGCGCCCGCCTCCTCGACCAGACCGCGCTGGAGCAGGGTGCGCATCACACCGTCGCAGTTGACCCCTCGTACGGCCGAGACCCGGCTGCGGCTCACCGGCTGGCGGTACGCGACGACCGCGAGGGTCTCCAGCGCGGCCTGGGTCAGGCGGGCGGTCTGCCCGTCCAGGACCAGCCGCTCGACGGCGGGCGCGTACTCGCCGCGCGTGTAGAAGCGCCAGCCGCCCGCGACGAACCGCAGCTCGAAGCCTCGGCCCTGCGCGGTGTACTCGTCGGCCAGCGCGCGCAGCGCCTTCGTGATCGTCTGCCTGGGCCGTTCCAGGATCCTGGACAGGTGCTCGGCCGTGGCGGGCTCGTCCACGACCATCAGGACCGCCTCCAGGGCCGGCTTCAGGTCGAGGTCGGCGACGGGACGCAGCCCCGCCGGCAGTTCCGTCGTCTCCTCGCTCACGGCTTCTCCTCCTTGGACGGCTCGGGCGGCTTGGACGGCTCGGGCGGCTCGGGCGGCTCGGGCGGCTCGGGCGGCTTGGGCGGCCGGTCGAACTCGTCGGTGACCATCGGCCTGGTCTCGCCGTCCCCGCCGGTCCACCGCACCAGCAGGTCGCCGAGCGCGGTCTCCTGGTCCAGGGCGACGGCCTTCTCCCGGTACAGCTCCAGCAGGGCGAGGAAGCGGGCCACGACGGTGAGCGTGTCGTCGGTGTCCTCGACCAGCGTCCGGAAACTGGCCTCGCCCAGCTCCCGCAGCCGCGCCACCACGATCCCGGCCTGCTCCTGCACGCTGACCAGCGGGGCGTGGATGTGGTCGACGTACACCTGTGGTCTGGCCCTGGGCTGCATCGCCTTGACCGCGAGCCTGGCGAATCCTTCGGCCCCGATGCTGATGACGACCTCGGGCAGCAGCTCGGCGAGGTGCGGTTCGAGGCCGACGGTGCGGGGCCAGCGGCGGGCCTCGTCCTCCAGGCGCCGGTTGAAGATGTCGGCGATCTGCTTGTAAGCGCGGTACTGGAGGAGCCGTGCGAACAGCAGGTCGCGGGCCTCCAGCAGCGCCAGGTCGGCCTCGTCCTCCACCTCGGCGGCGGGCAGCAGCCGCGCGGCCTTCAGGTCGAGCAGTGTGGCGGCGACGACGAGGAACTCGGTCGTCTGGTCCAGGTCCCAGTCCGGTCCCATGGCCCGGATGTGCGCCATGAACTCGTCGGTGACCTTGGAGAGCGCGACCTCGGTGACGTCCAGCTTGTGCTTGGAGATCAGCTGGAGGAGCAGGTCGAAGGGCCCCTCGAAGTTGGCGAGCCGCACCTTGAAGACCCCGTCGGGCACGGCTTCGGCCGCACCGCCCGCACCTTCCGGCGTCGGCCTGGGCACCGTCTCCCGCGCCCCGGCTTCAGGCCCGGGCGGAGACCCGGGTTCTGCCGCGCCACCGACGGTATCCGCCGCGCCGCCTTCGCTCCGGGGTGCCAGGACCCCGGCAACCGCCGCGCCCTCTCCGGCCTCTGGCTCGGGTGCCACGGCCTCGGGGGCCGGCGCGGGGGTCTCAGGCCCGGGCTCGGGTGCCACGGCCTCGGGGGCCGGCGCGACGAGCTCCCGCTCGGGCGCGGGCTCGCGTGCCACGGCCTCGGGGCCCGGTGCGGTCGGCTCGGGCTCGGGAACCGGTGCGGTCGGGTCTGGTTCCGGCTGCGGGGGTGCGGCCGTCGGGGGCGGTTGCTCGGCCGCTCCCGGGCCCCTGCCCAGCGGGCGTCGGCGGCCGCCGGAGGCGCCGGGAGCGGGAGCGTCGGTCGAGGTCATAGCCCCCGCAGGCTACCCCTACCGGCCACGCAGCCGTCGTACGAGAATGCTCGCGTCTCCCCGGGACTCCAGGTCCGCCAGGACCACGGCGACCGCCTCGCGGACGATCCGGCCCCGGTCGACGGCGAGGCCGTGCTCGCCGCGGAGGACCAGGCGGGCGTGCTCCAGGTCCATCAGCTCCTCGGCGGAGACGTACACGGTGATCTTCTCGTCGTGCCGTTCCCGTCCGCTGGGCCGCCGGGCGGGCGCCCTGCCGCCGCGCTTGCGGGGCTGGGCCTGGGCCGCGGGCCCGGCAGAACCTTCCTGCGCCGCCTGCCGCCGCGCGGACCGCTCGCCCGCCGGGGCGACCGTGGTGGGCTGCGCGGCGCGGTTGCGGGACTCGCCGGCGTCGGCCGGTTCGGCCTCCACCGCCACGTGCTCCGCGCCCTCGCCGTCGCCGCCCTGCACGGGCACCGCGTGCGGCGCGTCCTCGGCGGGCTCGGCCGCCGTCTCGTCGTTCTCCCCCGCGGGAGTCGCGGGAGCCGGCACCCGGGCCTCGCCGTTGGCCGGGCGCCTGGGGCTGGACGGCTGAAGCGCCATCCCCCCGGTCGTACGGAACAGTTCGTCGGCCCCGGGCAGACTCACTCGGCGTGACACCGGGCGAGCACCTCCCTGGCGAGCTGGCGATAGGCGGCGGCACCGACGGAGTTGGAGGCGTACGTGGTGATCGGCTCACCGGCGACCGTGGTCTCCGGGAAGCGGACCGTGCGGCCGATGACCGTGTGGTAGACGTGGTCGTCGAAGGCCTCGACCACACGGGCCAGCACCTCACGGCTGTGGACCGTGCGCGAGTCGTACATCGTGGCGAGGATGCCGTCGAGCTCCAGCTCCGGGTTGAGCCGCTCCTGCACCTTCTCGATGGTCTCGGTCAGCAGGGCGACACCACGCAGCGCGAAGAACTCGCACTCCAGCGGAACGATCACCTTGTGCGCGGCGGTCAGCGCGTTGACCGTGAGCAGACCCAGCGAGGGCTGGCAGTCGATCACGATGTAGTCGTAGTCGGGCAGCAGCGGCTTCAGGGCGCGCTGGAGCGTCGACTCACGGGCGACCTCGGAGACCAGCTGGACCTCGGCGGCCGACAGGTCGATGTTGGAGGGCAGCAGGTCCATGTTGGGGACCGCGGTCTTCAGGAGCACCTCGTCGGCCGACATGCCCCGCTCCATGAGCAGGTTGTAGACGGTGAGGTCGAGCTCCATCGGGTTGACACCGAGACCCACCGACAGCGCGCCCTGCGGGTCGAAGTCCACGAGCAGCACGCGCCGACCGTACTCCGCGAGCGCGGCACCCAGGTTGATGGTCGACGTCGTCTTGCCGACGCCGCCCTTCTGGTTGCACATCGCGATGATCTTCGCGGGGCCGTGATCGGTCAGCGGGCCCGGGATCGGGAAGTACGGCAGCGGGCGTCCGGTCGGGCCCACGCGCTCGCGGCGCTGGCGGGCCGCGTCGGGCGCGAGCGTGGCCGCGTACTCCGGGTCCGGCTCGTACTCGGCGTCGGGGTCGTAGAAGTGCCCCTCGGGCAGTTCGTCGTAGTCGGCGAAGTGGTTGTGGGGCGCGCCACTTCCGTCGCCGGCCATGGCGTTCACGTGATGGCCATCCATGCTCTGGTGTGCTGTCCGCGTGGTCAGCGGAGTCCGGGCTGCTGTGAAGGTGCGCACCGCGACGGAGCCGACAGCCTCGAACCCCGCGGGACCCTGGTCCCGTACCGGCATTCCTGGTTGACCACCCCCGGGAGAAAATGTCGACTCATTCACAAGTCGTCTTACCTCCTTGGTGACCAGGAAACTTCTAGACAGGTCAGCGTGGCACCATGCCGACGGTTGGCGACTCTATGGCGTGTCGGGCGTCCGCAGCAACACAATCCGCCGGACCCGGCACGATGTGTCGGCAATGAAACATGTCGCTGTCAAGGGCGTACGGCCGTCGCACAGCAGGTTTCACCGGTGTGCGAATCGGTCGAAGGGTTACGTTCGAGGCGAGTTGACCGAGAGTCGCAAAGTGACCATACACACATCCGGCCGGACCTTGTCGGGCAAGGTCCGGCCGGATGTGCGTGATTGACGCGGCTTGTTGACGTATCGCCTTTACGAAAAGGTGACTTAGCGGCCGCTCCGGCGTACCGGCTCAGCCGATCAGCGTGTCGAGGTCCACGTGGTCCAGGCCGTGCGCCTCGGCGACCTCCTTGTAAACGACCTTGCCGTCATGGGTGTTGAGGCCCTTGGCCAGCGCGGCGTCCCGGCGCAGCGCCTCCACCCAGCCGTTGTTCGCGAGCGACACGATGTACGGCAGCGTGGCGTTGGTGAGCGCGTAGGTGGAGGTGTTGGGCACCGCGCCCGGCATGTTGGCGACGCAGTAGAAGACCGACTCGTGGACCTTGAAGCTCGGCTCGGCGTGAGTGGTGGGGCGGGAGTCCTCGAAGCAGCCGCCCTGGTCGATCGCGATGTCGACAAGGACACTTCCCTGCTTCATGCGCGAGACCAGCTCGTTGGTGACGAGCTTCGGAGCCTTGGCGCCGGGGATGAGCACCGCGCCGATCACGAGGTCGGCCTCCAGGCAGGCCTTCTCCAGCTCGAAGGAGTTGGAGACGACGGTCTGGATCTTGGTGCCGAAGACCTTGTCGGCCTCCTTGAGCTTGTTGATGTCCTTGTCGAGCAGGGTCACGTGGAAGCCCATGCCGATGGCGATCTGGGCGGCGTTCCAGCCGGAGACCCCGCCGCCGATGACGACGGCCCGGGCGGCGAGCACGCCCGGGACACCGCCGGGCAGCACCCCGCGGCCGCCGTTGGCGCGCATCAGGTGGTAGGCGCCGACCTGCGGGGCCAGCCGGCCCGCGACCTCGGACATGGGCGCGAGCAGCGGCAGCGCGCGGTTCGGCAGCTCGACGGTCTCGTAGGCGATGGCCGTGGTGCCCGACTCCAGCAGGGCGTCGGTGCACTCCTTGGACGCGGCCAGGTGCAGGTAGGTGAAGAGGGTCTGGTCCTTGCGGAGCCGGTGGTACTCCTCCGCGATGGGCTCCTTGACCTTCAGCAGCAGGTCGGCGGTGGCCCACACCTCGTCGGCGGTGTCCAGGATCGTGGCGCCGGCGGCGGTGTACTCGGCGTCCGGGATGGACGAGCCGACCCCGGCGCCGCGCTCGATGACGACCTGGTGGCCGTTACGCACCAGCTCGTGCACGCCGGCCGGGGTGATGGCCACCCGGAACTCGTTGTTCTTGACCTCGCGGGGGATGCCGACCTTCACGTCGATCACGGTCCTTGGCTCAGAGGGTGTGGGGGCATAGCTGCACATACCCGGCATACGGGATACACCAGGAGACACCGCAGGAGAACCGGCGGCAGAGCCAGTTTAATGAAGGCGTTCCGGCTGTCTAGCCTTTCATTGCATCAATCTTCGCCGGGCGCGGTACGGATTTCGTAGGTGTTAGCGCCTTGTTCCGGGTCGGAGTCGGGGTCCGAGGAGGCCTGGGCCTCCTCACCCAGCATGCGCTCGGCCGCCGCGCGGTGCAGGCTCGCGGCGGTGGAGTCACCGAGCCGCTCCAGCGTGTCGGCCAGCCTGAGCTGGAGCGCCGCCTGGAGCCGGGCGTCCTCGGCGCGGCGCGCCCACTCCACCGCGTCCTGACAGGTGCGCAGCGATTCCTCGGGGCGTCCGGCGTACTCCTGTACCCGCGCCAGCTCGCTCAACGCCCGCGCCTGGGCGGCGACATCGCCGTTCTTGCGATGGCCGGAAACCGCCGCCCGCCAGGCCCTGAGCGCCTCGCCGTACCGCCCCGCGTAGGTGTGTGCGCCGGCGATACGGCCGTAGAGCCGGGCGGCCTCGGCGCGCTCGTCGCGGGCCAGCCGCTGGGCGAGGGCACGGCCGAACCAGTCGGCGGCCCGGTCGTAGTCGCCCAGCTCCTGATGCGCGCCGCCTACGGATTCCATTGCGCGAGCGGTCGCGTACGGGTCATTTGCTCTGCGTCCGGCGTCCAACGCAGACCGATATCGCACCAGCGCATCTCCGGTACGCCCGGTCTGGGCGTCCAGGTCGCCCAGGTTCAGCAGCGCGGCGGCCTGCTCGCGGGGCAGGTCGCGACGCTCGGCGACGTCGAGGACGAGCCGGTGGATGCCGTACAGGTCCGGGGCCGCGGCGCGGGTGCCGAAGTGCGCCACCATGGCCTTGACCAGCTGGGCCATCAGCCGGCGTGCCAGGGTGTCCAGCTCGCCGTCGGCGACCGCGGCGCGGGCGGCGGACAGCAGGGCGGGACGCCGGGCGCGCAGCCAGTCGGCGGCGGCGCGCGGGGTGGGGAAGCGCAGCTCGCGCGGGAGCGCCTGGAGCTTCTCGCGGGCCTGCGGGTTGTCGGTCTCGGTGATCGCCCGGCAGGACTGGAGCAGCCGTACCGTGCGCTCCAGCATCCGGGCCCGGGCCAGCTGGAGCTCGCCGGGCCGCTCCTGGGACTCGGCCATGGCCCGGATCAGCGGGTGCAGACAGCCCGGGACCTCGTACTGGGGCAGCACGGACGGCGCGACGTGCAGCAGGCCGAGGCGGACCAGTTCGTCCAGGGTGACGCAGGCGGTGTCGACCGAGCAGCCGGCCAGGGCGGAGGCGGTGTGCGGGTCGACCAGTCCGGCCGGGGCCAGACTGAGCAGTCGCAGTATCCGGGCGGCCTGGGCGGGCAGCTGGGCGTGCACGAACCGGAAGAGCCGGGTCAGGGCGCTGCTGTCGTCGGCGTCCGCGTGCAGGCGTTTCGCGAGGTCGGAGACGGCCACCTGGGGGCGGGCGGCCAGCCAGCCGCCGGCCAGGGTGAGCGCGGCGGGGTGTCCCTGGCACACCTCGACCAGCGCCTCGGCGGACCGCGGGTCGACGGTGATACGGACCGAGCCGGTGTAGCGGGCGAGCAGTTCCACGGCCGACTTGGTGTCGAGACCGCCCAGGGTGCACGGGCGGACGTCCGAGATCCCGGTGAGCGGGCCGCCGGAGACGGCGACGGCCAGGCAGTCCGGGGTGTCCGGGAGGAGTGCGTCGACCTCTTCGGCGCCGGGCGCGTCGTCCAGCAGGAGCAGCATGCGGCGCTCGGCGAGGGCGGTGCGCAGGGCGTGGGTGAGGTCGTCCTCGGCGGCGCCGGCCGGGGTGGGCAGCCGCAGCGCGGTGAGGAGTTCGCGGGCGGTGCGCTCGACGGGGACCGCGGTGCCGTCGGGCTCGGTGAGGCGGGCGCGCAGCACGCCGTCGGGGTAGTCGGCGGCGACCCGCCGGACGAGTTCCGCGGCGAGGGCGGTGCGTCCGGATCCCGGTCTGCCCGCGATCAGCAGGACCCGGGCGCGGGGGGCCTTGCGGCCCGCGATGGTGTCCAGGCCCGCGCGCTCGATGTCGGCGCGCAGTTCCTTCAACTCCCTTGTACGGCCCAGGAATTGAGCGTCCGGGGCCGCGGGCGCCGCCAGTCGTGCACCGCCTGTGTCCACCGCCTGGTCCGTCACGGGCCACACTCCCGTCCCACCGCACGCGCAAGCCCGCCGGGACTCCGGTTCGGGCGTTTCGGCTCAATCGCGTCGAGCCTAGTTCACGTGCGCGGACGTTCCCGGCGGAGCACGGCGAGCGCATCGCCCGATCGGATCAGGCGATGGTCACACCGGTACACCCGAAGGGCGGATTCCGGCCGCGAGGGGCCGGTTCAAGACCACGGAGGGCGGCCCCGACGCCACGGAGGGCCGACTCAGGCTTCACACGGCCGGGTCAGGCTTCGAAGGGCCGGGCAGGCCGCAGGGCCGGGTCAGGCTTCGAAGGGCCGGGCAGGCCGCAGGGCCGGGTCAGGCCGCCGGGTCCGGCCGCCGGGCGGGTCAGGCTTCGAAGGGGCGGGCCGGCCAAGGGGCGTCGGCCGGGCGCAGGGCGTCCAGACCGTCGCCGGTGCGGGCGGCGACCAGTGAGAGCACGCCCGTCACCAGGCACGTGTTGTGCACGTCGCCGGCCAGCACCAGCCGGACGAGCTCGTCTACCGGCACGCGCGCGTACTCCAGGTCGGTCTCCTCGTGCTCCGACTCGAACCGGTTGCCCTCGGCCTCCGCCAGATCACGGGCGAGGAAGACCCGTACGGCCTCGTCGCAGCCGCCGGGGGTGGTGTACAGGTCGGTCAGCACCCGCCAGTCCTCGGCCTTGACGTGCGCCTCCTCGTACAGCTCGCGCTGGGCGGCGTGCAGCGGGTTCTCGCCCGGGACGTCGAGCAGCCCGGCCGGGATCTCCCAGAGCTTCTGCCGGACCGGATGCCGGTACTGGCGGATGAGCAGGACGCGGTCCTCCTCGTCCAGGGCGAGGACGGCGACCGAGCCGGGGTGGACCTGGTAGTCACGGCGGACCACCGAGCCGTCGGGCATGACCACCTCGTCCGTGCGGACGGAGGTCTTGTTGCCCACGAAGGGGGTCTCCGTCGCGCGGATCTCCCACTCCTCGGGGGTGTCCTTGATCGTCATGCCCTGCCGCCCTTCGAAGTGCACAGATGAAACCGGGGTGCCCACCCTTTGAAGGTATGCACCCCGGCCACCGTACAACTGGTGTGTTACTTCGAATTCGCCTGCTCGCCCTCGGCCTGCTGACGCGCGACGGCCGCCTTCACCAGGCCCGCGAACAACGGGTGCGGGCGGGTCGGGCGGGAGCGCAGCTCCGGGTGGGCCTGGGTGGCGACCAGGTACGGGTGGACGTCCCGCGGGTACTCGACGTACTCGACGAGCTTGCCGTCCGGGGAGGTGCCGGAGAACTGGATGCCCGCCTTCTTCTCCAGCTCCGCGCGGTAGGCGTTGTTCACCTCGTAGCGGTGCCGGTGCCGCTCCTCCACGTACTCCTTGCCGTCGTACACCTCGCGCACGATGGAGCCCTCGGCCAGCTTGGCCGGGTACATGCCGAGCCGCATGGTGCCGCCCATGTCGCCCTCGCCTGCGACGATGTCCAGCTGCTCGGCCATGGTCGAGATGACCGGGTGGCCGGTGGCGGAGTCGAACTCGGTGGAGTTGGCGTCCGGGATGTCGGCCAGGTTGCGCGCGGCCTCGATCACGATGCACTGGAGGCCCAGGCAGAGGCCGAGCAGCGGGATCCGGTTCTCGCGGGCGTAGCGGATGGCGCCGACCTTGCCGAGCACACCGCGGTCGCCGAAGCCGCCGGGGATGCAGATGCCGTCGACGTCGGCGAGCTGGGCGGCGGCACCGGCCGGGGTCTTGCAGTCGTCCGACGTGACCCACTTGATCTTCACGCGGGCCCGGTTGGCGAAGCCGCCGGCGCGCAGCGCCTCGGTGACCGAGAGGTAGGCGTCGGGCAGGTCGATGTACTTGCCGACCAGCGCGAGGGTGATCTCGTGGTCGGGGTTGTGGACGCGGTCCAGCAGGTCGTCCCAGGTCCGCCAGTCCACGTCACGGAACGGCAGGTCCAGCTTGCGGACGACATAGGCGTCCAGGCCCTCGCCGTGCACGGTCTTCGGGATGTCGTAGATCGAGCGGGCGTCCGGGCAGGCGACGACCGCGGCCTCGTCCACGTCGCACATCAGCGAGATCTTGCGCTTGATGGCGGTCGGCACCTCGCGGTCGCAGCGCAGCACGATCGCGTCCGGCTGGATGCCGATGTTTCGCAGGGCGGCCACGGAGTGCTGGGTGGGCTTGGTCTTCAGCTCGCCGGAGGGGCCGATGTAGGGCAGGAGCGAGATGTGGACCACGAAGACGTTGTCCCGGCCGACCTCGTGGCGGACCTGGCGGACGGTCTCCAGGAACGGCAGCGACTCGATGTCGCCGACCGTGCCGCCGACCTCCGTGATGACGACGTCCACCTCGTCGGTGGCCATGCGCCGGATGCGGTGCTTGATCTCGTTGGTGATGTGCGGGATGACCTGGACGGTGTCGCCCAGGTACTCGCCGCGCCGCTCCTTGGCGATCACCGTGGAGTAGACCTGACCCGTGGTGACGTTGGCGGAGCCGTCCAGGTCGCGGTCGAGGAAGCGCTCGTAGTGGCCGATGTCCAGGTCGGTCTCGGCGCCGTCGTTGGTGACGAACACCTCACCGTGCTGGAAGGGGTTCATCGTGCCCGGGTCGACGTTCAGGTACGGGTCGAGCTTCTGCATCACGACACGCAGGCCGCGGGCCTTGAGCAGCATGCCCAGGCTGGAGGCGGTCAGCCCCTTGCCGAGCGAGGAGGCGACACCCCCGGTGACGAAGATGTGCTTGGTCGTCGTAGCTGTGCTGTTCCGAAAAGCATGCGGCGGCATGGCCAAGAGGGGGCTCCCGTGGTCGCGATCTGTCGTGCGGTACGGCTGCCGCCCGGTCGGTTCCGGGGTGGTGCCGTCGCTGCGGTTCGGGGGTTTCGTGCCCACCGGTCCACGGGCTACCAGGGTATCAGCGCCGCGGAGAGATGGCTTCCGACCACGTTCCGTACCCAGGTCGGCACGGATGTGGGGTCCTGGTCACCGGGTTTTCACTCGGCGCTCACCCGTTCGGCTCACACGGGTTGCCCGGAGCGGCGCGCAGATCATCTACGTGCGTCGTATCCTGCTCGGACACTCGCTGCCGAGCCCGGCCGGAAAAGACGGCACACCCCCGCCCGTATCTCCCGGAACAACGAGAGCTTGGCAGTTCGTTGAGCTATGACTGTCGTTTTGCCTCAGGGCATGGCGGGCTGCTTTGCTTCACCGCTCAACGACGCACAACAACAACCCCCCTTGACCGCACTAGCGACAGCCCCCCGTATGCCCGGGGGGTGACGTGGCCGTTCGACTGGAGTTGCACGTGGCCGGGCGCATCGAAGACTACGCACTCATCGGAGACATGCAGACCGCTGCCCTGGTCTGCCGGGACGGCACAGTCGACTGGCTGTGCCTGCCCCGCTTCGACTCGCATGCCATCTTCGCCGGTCTGCTCGGCACCGAGGAACACGGCTTCTGGCGGCTCGGCCCGGCGCACGCGGCCGACTCCCAGCCGCCGACCGCGGCCCGCCGCACCTACCGCGGCGACTCGCTGATCCTGGAGTCCGAGTGGGACACCCCGCGCGGCACCGTCCGGGTGACCGACTTCATGCCCCCGCGTGACGGCGCGCCCCAGCTGATCCGCATCGTCGAGGGCGTCACCGGCCGGGTCCCGATGCGCTCGGTGCTGCGGATGCGGTTCTCCTACGGCCGGGTCGTCCCCTGGGTGCACAAGCACGACGGCCGTACGGTCGCCGTCGCGGGCCCCGACTCGGTGTGGTTCGACACCTCCGCGGAGACCTACGGAAAGTCGCTGACCACCTACGCCGACTTCACGGTGGCCCCCGGCGACCGGATCGCGTTCACCATCTCCTGGCAGCCCTCGCACAAGGAGCCGCCGCCGCTGCCCGAGCCCGAGCAGTCGCTGGAGGCGACCGAGGAGTTCTGGCGGGACTGGGTCGAGCACTGTACGTACCACGGCCCCTACCGCGAGGCCGTGATCCGCTCGCTGATCACGCTGAAGGCCCTGACGTACGCCCCGACGGGCGGCATCGTCGCCGCGCCCACCACCTCGCTCCCCGAGGACATCGGCGGCGTCCGGAACTGGGACTACCGCTACACCTGGCTGCGCGACGCGGCGATCACGCTGTCCTCGCTGCTGCGCACCGGCTACCGCGAGGAGGCCCGCGCCTGGCGCGAGTGGCTGCTGCGCGCGGTCGCGGGCGACCCCGAGAACCTCCAGATCATGTACGGCATCGCGGGCGAGCGCGAGCTGGGCGAGGCCGAGCTGGACTGGCTGCCCGGCTACGAGGGCTCGGCGCCGGTCCGGGTCGGCAACGGCGCGGCACACCAGCTCCAGCTGGACGTCTACGGCGAGGTCACCGAGGCCCTGCACCTGGCCCACATGACCGGCCTCGCCCGCAACGACTACGCCTCCCTGCTCCAGCTGAAGCTCATCCGCTACCTGGAGGACCACTGGGACGAGCCCGACGAGGGCATCTGGGAGGTCCGCGGGCCGCGCCGGCACTTCGTGCACTCCAAGGTGATGGCCTGGGTCGCGGTGGACCGCACCATCAAGCTGATCGAGTCCGGGGACGCGGACGGCCCGCTGGAGCGCTGGAAGGAACTGCGCGACGACATCCACCGGGACGTCTGCGAGAAGGGCTACGACAAGGAGCGCAACACCTTCACGCAGTCCTACGGCTCGCAGGAGCTGGACGCGTCGCTGCTGCTCATCCCCCAGATGGGGTTCCTGCCGCCGGACGACAAGCGGGTCATCGGCACCATCGAGGCGATCCAGCGCGAGCTGTCCACCTCCGACGGCTTCATCCTGCGCTACCCGACCTCGGGCGGCGAGGAGGGCGTGGACGGCCTGCCCGGCGACGAGGGCGCCTTCCTGGCCTGTTCGTTCTGGATGGCCGACGACCTCGCGATGATCGGCCGCGTCGACGAGGCCCGCAAGCTCTTCGAGAAGCTCCTCGCCCTGCGCAACGACCTCGGGCTGCTCGCGGAGGAGTGGGATCCGCGGCTGAAGCGGCAGGTGGGCAACTTCCCGCAGGCGTTCAGCCACGTGCCGCTGATCGACACCGCGCTGCGGCTGACGGCCTCCGGGGCGTACGGGGGCTAGCCGCCGGGCGGCGGCCGGGCGCCTTCGGGTACGGAATCCGAAGGTGCCGGGAGGGCGTCCGCCCAGGTAGCGTCCGCTGCATGGACAGCGGGACGGGGAGCGGATTCGACACCCAGGGCGCCGGGATCACCGTGCAGCGGGCACTGGAGCTGCCCGGGCTGCGCAGCGGGCTCCCGGAGATCCTGGCCGGTGCCGACCGGCTGGGGCGGACCGTGCGCTGGGTGCACACCGGCGAGGTGCCGAACATCGCCTCCCTGCTGAAGGGCGGCGAGCTGCTGCTCACCACCGGCTACGGGCTGGGCACCCGCCCCACCGACCAGCGGGCGTTCGTGCGCACCCTCGCCGAGCGGGGCATCGCCGCCCTGGTGGTGGAGCTGGGCCCGCGCTTCTCCCGGCTGCCCGCCACCCTGGTCGACACCGCGCGGTCGACCGGGCTGCCGCTCGTGGTGCTGCACCGCGAGGTGCCCTTCGTGACGGTCACGGAGGAGATCCACACCGAGATCGTCAACCACCACTACACGCTCCTCCAGCGCGCCGAGGAGGTGCACCGCCGCTGCACCGAGGCCCTGCTGAGCGGCGGCGGGGTGCCGCAGGTACTCGTCATCCTGGCCGACTTCTGCGGTAACCCGGTCTTCCTGGAGACCCCCGACGGCCAGCTGCTGTACGCCGCCGGGGCGGGGCCCGAGGGCGCGGACCCGCTCCAGGTGTGGGAGGGGCTGCGCGGCCAGCGGGGCGACGTGCCGCCGCCGGCCGGGGCGGTCCTGGTGGACGTGCCCGGCGGCGGGCCGGGCAACGGCTCGGTGCGCGCCCGGCTGGCCCTGCTCCCCGTGCGCGGCCCGCTCGCCCCCGTCCATCGCATCGCCGCCGAACGCGCCGCGGGCATCCTGGCCGTCGTGCTGATGCAGGCCCGCCAGGAGGAGGAGCTGGCGGCCCGCGGGCGCGGCGACTTCCTGACCGACCTCGCCGAGGGCCGTATCACCGCGGAGGACGCCCCGGCGCAGGCCCGGGTCCTCGGCTTCAAACCCGGCAGCAGTCCGCTGCTGCCGGTGGTCATGCGGGTCGGCGACTCGCTCTCCCCGGGCTCCCCGGGTGGCGGCTGGGCCGTGCTGGCCCGCGCGGTCGGCGAGGAGCTGGCGGCCGTGGGGGTCCCGGTGCTGCTGGGCGTGCGGCCGGTGGAGGGCCGGGTGCCGCTGCTGCTGGGCCTGCGCTCGGAGGCGGAGCGGACGACGGTCGCGGACCGGGTCGCGGCGGCGCTGCGGGCGGGTGTGGAGCGCGCCGGGATGCAGCGCCCCGGGGCCGCTCCGCCGGTCGTGGTGGTCGGCGTGGCCGGCGGCTGGGCGGCGGCCTCGGCGGGGCTGCGGCACGCCGCGGAGACGGCGACGGCCGCCCAGGGGCTCTCCGACCGCCCCTGGTACGACGCCCGCCGCCTCGACATCGACCTGTTGCTGTGGCGGCTGCGCGACCATCCCGACCTCGCGGCCTTCGTGGACCGCGCGATCGGTCCGCTCCGCGACCACGACCACCGTTCCAGGCCGCCGCTGCTGCCCACCCTGGAGACCTATCTCGCGCATGCCGGCCGCAAGGCGGAGACGGCCCGCGAACTCCATCTCAACCGCCAGACCCTCTACAACCGCCTCGCCCGGATCGGGGAGTTGCTGGGCACGGACCTCGACGACCCGCAGGCGGTCCTGGCGTTGAGCCTGGCCCTGCGAGCCCGCCGGCACGTCCCGTAGGCCTCTCAGGGCAGCGGCCGGGGCTGGGTCAACTCGTCGTACACGCTGAGGACTTGGGCCACCGTCTCGTCCTCCGTCGGCCAGCCGGCCGCCTGCCGGGCGCCCTTCTCCCGCAGTTCCGCGCAGCGGCCGGGGTCGCCGAGCAGCCGTACGACGGCGGCGGCCAGGGCCGGCGCGTTGCCGGAGGGGACGAGTTCGGCCGCGTCGCCGACCAGGTCGGGGACGCCTCCGACGGCCGTCGCGACCAGGGGTACGCGCGCGTGCAGGGCCTCCTGGGCGAGGACCGAGCGGGACTCCCAACGGCTGGGCAGCAGCGCGAGATCGGCGGCGGCGAGCAGTTCGGTGACGTCGTCGCGGCGGCCGATGAGCCGGACGGGCAGCTCCTCGTCCTCGATCCGCCGCTGCAACTCGGTGCGCAGCGGGCCCTCCCCCGCGATGACGAGCAGCGGTACCGGATCGAGCCGGCGCCAGGCGTGGGCCGCGTCCAGCAGCACGTCGTATCCGCGGTGCCGGTCGAGAGAGCCGACGGCCATGAGCAACGGCCGCCCCATGGAACCGAGTTCGGCGCGCACCTTGGACCGCAGCCCCTCCCCGTCGTCCTGGTCCACGGGCGGCCGCGGGCCGGGCAGCGCCACGGCGGCGAGCCGGGCGTCCCGGGCACCGGTCCGGCGCGCCCGGTCCACCAGGTCGGACGTGGTCCCGAGGACCACCGCCGCGGTCCGCACCACCCGCCGCTCCAGCATCCGCAGCAGATGCGCGCGGGCGCCCTCGGCGTGCGCCCGGTTGTGCCAGGTGACGACGAGCGGGGTGGTACGGCCGCTCAGCGCCAGCACCGCGCGGAAGGAGGCGTGCAGGCCGTGGGCGTGCACCAGGTCGGCGTCCGCGCAGGCCGCACGGAGCGCGGCGACCGACCCCGGGTCGCTGCTGCGCGGCACGTGCACGTGGTCGGCGCCGGCGCCGGAGAAGTCGTAGGCACGATCGGCCTCGGCGGGGGCGCACACCGTGACCCGCACACCCCGCGCGACGAGGCCGGCGGCCAGCGAACGCACATGTGCGCTGCTGCCGGCGTTGCCGCCGCCCAGCACCTGCACGGTGCGCAGGGGCGACAGGCCGTGCGGTGCGTTGCTGCTCAGGGGGCTCACGCGGCCGGGCTCCTGGTTCGGCGTGGGGCGGTCACGAGGGAACGTACAGAAGGTATCGGGCCGAGGACATCGCCGCGCGCGCCTCCCCCGGACACCGCGTCCTCGTCAAGGATGCCAGCAGACAAGGGTGTTCCGCGTACGCCGGGACGGCACATACCGAGGCGGGCCGGGGCAATGCGCCGGAGCGTGTCACCCGGGAGAGTGACGAAAAGGCCGCGGCGGAGGAGCCGCGGCCGAGGGTGGGCCAAGAGGACGGGGAGGCCCGGCGGGCCGGGGCGCGGAGTCGGACGGCGGGTCCTGTCCCGCCGGCCGTCCCGCGCTCCGTCAGCGGTCCGCGCGGGCCGTCGCCAGCAGTTCCTCCGCGTGCGCCCGGGCCGTCTCCGAGTCCTCCTGGCCGGCCAGCATCCGGGACAGCTCCCGGACCCGTTCCTCGCCCTCCAGGACCTTCACGCCGGACCGGGTGACCGTGCCGTCGTTGGTCTTCTCGACCAGCAACTGCCGGTCGGCGAAGGCGGCCACCTGAGGAAGGTGGGTGACCACGACCACCTGCGCGGACTTCGCGAGCTTCGCCAGCCGTCGCCCGATCTCGACCGCCGCCTTGCCGCCCACCCCCGCGTCGACCTCGTCGAAGAGGTACGTCGGGACCGGGTCGGTGCCGGCGAAGACGACCTCCACCGCGAGCATCACGCGGGACAGCTCACCGCCGGAGGCGCCCTTGGCGATCGGGCGGGGCGGGGCGCCGGGGTGCGGGGCGAGGAGCAGTTCGACCTCGTCGGCGCCCGCCGGGCCGTAGGCCACCGTTCGGCCGCCGACCTCGACGCCCTCCGGGTCCTCGGTCTGCCGGATCGCGAAGGAAACCCGCGCGTGCGGCATCGCGAGCGAGCCCAGCTCGGCGGTGACGGCGGCGGCGAACCGCTCGGCGGCCTCCGCCCGCGCGTCGGTCAGCGCCTGGGCGAGCCCGCCCAGTTCGACCCGGAGCGCGTCCCGCTCGGCGGTGAGCTCGTCGATCCGCTCGTCGTCGCCGTCGAGTTCGGTGAGCCGTGCGGCGCCCTGCTCGGCCCAGGCCAGCACCGCGCCGATGTCCGCCCCGTACTTCCGGGTCAGCGCGGTGAGCGCGGCCCGCCGCTCCTCCACGGCCGCGAGCCGCAGCGGATCGGCGTCCAGGTCGTCGGCGTAGCCGGCCAGCTCCCCGGCCACGTCGCCCAGCAGGATCCCGATCTCGCCGATCCGGTCGGCGAGCGCGGCCAGCGCCGGGTCGTGGGACCGGACGGCCTCCAGGGCCCGGTGGGCGCCCGCGACGAGGGTGGCCGCGTCGATGCCCTCGGGGTCCTCGGGGTTGCCCGCGAGCGCGGAGTGCGCGGCGGTCGCGGCCGACGACAGCGCCTCGGCGTGGCCGAGCCGTTCGGCCTCCTCGGCGAGCTCGACGTCCTCGCCGGCCCGCGGTTCGACGCCCGCGATCTCGTCGAGCCCGAAGCGCAGCAGGTCGGCTTCCTGGGCCCGTTCACGCGCGCGGGTGACGATCTCCTCCAGCTCCACCGCCACGGCCCGCAGCCGCCGGTAGGCCTCGCCGTACTTGGCGAGCGGTACGGCGACGCCGTCGCCCGCGTACCGGTCGAGGGCCTGGCGCTGCCGGGACAGCTTCAGCAGGCCCTGCTGGTCGGTCTGCCCGTGCACGGCCACCAGGTCGTCGGCGAGCTCCGCGAGCAGCCCCACGGGCACGCTCCGCCCGCCCAGGTGCGCCCGGGAGCGCCCCTCCGCGGAAACGGTACGGCTGATCAGCAGCGCCCCGTCGTCCAGCTCGGCACCGGCCTCCTCGGCCCGCACGCCCGCGGAGGCGCCCGGAGGCACGGTGACCCGCCCCTCGACGACCGCCTTCTCGGACCCGATCCGTACGAGCGCGGGGTCCGCCCGCCCGCCGAGGAGCAGCCCGAGGCTGGTGACCACCATGGTCTTGCCCGCACCGGTCTCACCGGTGACGGCGGTGAACCCGGGCGACAGCTCGACGACGGCGTCGTCGATGACTCCGAGGGACCGTATCCGCATCTCTTCCAGCACGGAGAAGACCTTACGAGGTACGACACGAGAAGCGCGAGGCACCCTGTCACCCGGCCGAGTGGAGAAGCGCCTCGAAGGGGCGCGCGGAACTGCGCGACAAGCCCTGGATCACCCGCACTCGCCGACGCTCCCCGCCGCCCCCTTCGAATCGCTAGTTCGGCGCTCCCCGCCGCCCCCTTCGAATCGCTAGTTCGGCGCCCCCCGCCATCCGGAAACGGGCAGCGCGAACTTCGCCACCAGCCGGTCCGTGAACGAAGCGTGATGCAGCCGCGCCAGTCGCACCGGCACCGCCCCCCGCCGCACCTCCACCCGGGCCCCCGGCGGCAACTCGACGGTCCGGCGCCCGTCACACCACAACACGCCCGGCTGAATGTGCGGCAGCACCTCCACCGCCAGCACCGAGTCCGGCGACGTCACCAGCGGCTTCGCGAACAGCGCATGCGCGCTGATCGGCACCATCAGCAGCGCCTCCACCTCCGGCCACACCACCGGCCCGCCCGCGGAGAACGCGTACGCCGTGGACCCGGTCGGCGTCGACAGCACGATCCCGTCGCAGCCGAACCCCGTCACCGGCCGCCCGTCGATCTCCAGCACCACTTCGAGGAGCTTCTCGGCGCCCGCCTTCTGCACGGCCGCCTCGTTCAGCGCCCAGTCCGTGTGCACGATGTCCCCGTTGCGGTGCACGACGACGTCGACGGTCATCCGCTCCTCGACCTCGTACGCCCGGCTCACCACCCGGTCGACGACCTTGTCCAGGTCGTCCCGCTCGGCCTCCGCGAGGAACCCGACGCTGCCGAGGTTGACGCCGAGCATCGGCACCCCGGAGGCGCGCGCGAACTCGGCACCGCGCAGCAGCGTCCCGTCACCGCCGAGCACGATCAGCAGCTCGCAGCCGTCCAGGCTGTGCGGCGAGGCCTCCTCGACGAGTTCGACCTCGTCGGGCAGCGGCAGGTCCGCGGCCTCGAAGTCCAGGACCCGTACGCCGACCCCGGCCGCCAGCAGCCCCTTGACCACGAGTTCGGCGCTGCGGATCGCAGCGGGCCGCCCGGTGTGGGCGAGGAGGAAAACAGTACGAGCTCGGTTCTGTGTCAACGCGGCCCCTCCGCCACTGCACGGTCAACATCGGCCGGATCCAACTGGGGTGCGCCGGCCCGCAGCCACAGAAAGTACTCGACGTTGCCGGACGGCCCGGGCAGCGGACTCGCGGTGACACCGTTCACCCCTAGCCCCAGCTCCCACGCCTTCTCGGCAACCCCCCGCACGGCCTCCGAGCGCAGCTGCGGACTCCGTACGACTCCCCCGCTGCCCAGTCGTTCCTTGCCCACCTCGAACTGCGGCTTGACCATCATCACCAGGTCGGCGTCCGGCTTCACACACCGCGCCAGGGCCGGCAGCACCAGCCCGAGCGGGATGAAGGACAGATCACCCACGACAAGATCCACAGGCTCCCCATCGATCGCTTCAAGCGTCAACTCGCGTACGTTCGTACGGTCCTTGACGGTGACGCGTTCATCGCTCCGCAAAGACCACGCGAGTTGGCCGTACCCGACGTCGACGGCGACGACGTGCGCGGCCCCCGCCCGCAGCAGCACATCGGTGAACCCGCCGGTCGACGCGCCGGCGTCCAGCGCCCGCCGCCCGGCCACCACGAGCCCCCGCGGCACGAACGCCTCCAGCGCGCCCGCGAGCTTGTGCCCGCCCCTGGACACGTACTCGGGATCACCGTCGTCGCTCTGCACGACGATCGCCGCGGCGGTCTCCACCTGCGTGGCCGGCTTGGTCGCGACGGTCTTGCCGACGGAGACCCGCCCGGCGGCGATCAGCTGGCTGGCGTGCTCGCGCGAGCGCGCCAGCTTCCGCCGGACCAGCTCCGCGTCCAGACGGCGACGTGCGACTCCTGCCACGGTGGGTTCAGCTCCTGCTCTGGTGGTACGACGGTGCGGGCACCGGGGGCCCCGGAGGTCCCGGGCGGGTGTCGAGCGCGGTGAGCGCGTCGCGCAGGCCCCGGTGTACATCCTCGTACACCTCCAGATGCCCGTCCGTGGCGAGGTGGTCGGCGTCGGCCAGCCGGTCGAGCCGGGCGTCGACCTCGGCGTCGCCGGTGGGGGTGCGGGGCACGTCGATCGGGGCGGGGGCGGCGGGGTCGTACTCGGGTTCGACCGGTACCGCGACCGGATCCGGTTCCGCCGCCTCCGCCGCCTGGCCCTCGGGCACAGAGTCGGTCATGCCCCGACGCTACCTCGAACCGCTGGGGTACCGTCGATCGCGATGGCCACGATCGAGGAGTGCCGCGCCGCACTCGACAAGCTCTCGCACAACATGGGTGGCGCCGAGGGCGACGTCCGGGCGGCCGCAGCCATGGACCGCACGGTCAGCTGCCATGTCACCGACCTGGACGTCACCTTCGCGGGCCGGCTCACCGGCGGCCGGATCGACGTCGAGGACACGTTCCCCGGACCACCGCGGGAGAAGGCGCAGATAAGACTCGCCATGGCCGGTGACGACCTGGTCGCCCTGGTCGACGGCGAGCTGAACTTCGCCGGGGCCTGGGGTTCGGGCCGGGTGAGGCTGGAGGCGAACCTGCTGGACCTGTTCCGGCTCAGGAAGCTGCTGTGACCCTCGTCCTCCGCGCGGCGGGCACCACCAGCGGGGTGCCCGTCTCCGGGTCCTCGATGATCTGACAGCGCAGCCCGAACACCTCCCGCACCAGCTCGGCGGTGACGATGTCGTTCGGCGCGCCCTCGGCGATCACCCGGCCGCCCCGGAGCGCGATCAGGTGGGTGGCGTACCGGGCCGCGTGGTTGAGGTCGTGCAGCACGGCGACCAGTGTCCGCCCCTGCTCCTCGTGGAGTTCCGCGCACAGGTCGAGGACGTCGATCTGGTGCTGGATGTCCAGATAGGTGGTCGGCTCGTCGAGGAGCAGCAGCGGGGTCTGCTGGGCCAGCGCCATGGCGATCCAGACGCGCTGGCGCTGCCCCCCGGAGAGCTCGTCGACGTACCGGTCGGCGAGTTCGGCGACCCCGGTCCGCTCCATCGACTCCTGGACGACCCGTTCGTCCTCGGCGGACCACTGGCGCAGCAGCCCCTGGTGCGGGTAGCGGCCCCGGCCGACCAGGTCGCCGACGGTGATGCCGTCGGGCGCGACGGACGACTGCGGGAGCAGGCCGAGGGTACGGGCGACCTTCTTCGCGGGCATCGACTGGATGACCTGCCCGTCGAGCAGCACCCGGCCCTGACTCGGCCTGAGCATCCGGGACAGGGCACGCAGCAGCGTCGACTTGCCGCATGCGTTGGGGCCGACGATCACCGTGAAGGAGTGGTCGGGGATCTCCACCGACAGCTCCTCGGCGATGACACGCTGGTCGTAGGCGAGCGTGACGTTCTCGGCGGACAGACGGTTCACAGTGCTCCTCGGGTTGTTCGTCTCGCCGGTGGGGATCGCGCTCATATCCGGCCCGCCTTCCGCTCGGTGACCAGCAGCCACAGCAGGTAGACCCCGCCGAGGACGCCGGTGACCACGCCCACGGGCAACTGGTCGGCGCCGAAGGCGCGCTGGGAGGCCCAGTCGGCGGTGACGAGCAGGGCGGCACCCATGCAGAGGGAGGCCACCAGGTTGGGGCCGGGCGAGCGGGTCAGGCGGCGGGCGAGCTGCGGCGCGGTGAGCGCCACGAAGCTGACGGGACCGGCGGCGGCGGTGGCGGCCGCGGTCAGCAGCACGGCCGACACCATCAGCAGCAGCCGCACCCGCTCCACCCGCACTCCGAGCGCGTACGCCACGTCGTCGCCCATCTCCGTCATCCGCAGGGCCCGGGCGTTGGCCAGGACCAGCGGGACGAGGACGGCGCACAGCGCGAGCAGCGGCCAGACCTGGCTCCAGTCCCGGCCGTTGAGGGAACCGGTCATCCAGACGACCGCGCGGGTGGCGTCGACCAGGTCGGCCTTGGTGAGCAGGTAGCCGTTGACCGCCGTGACGATCGCGGAGACCCCGATGCCGACCAGGACCAGACGGTAGCCGTGCACGCCCTGCTTCCAGGCCAGCAGATAGATGCCGGCGCCGGTCAGCAGTCCGCCGGTCAGCGCGCCGACGGTGACCTGGGCGGCGCCGCCGGACATCAGCACGATCACGACGAGCGCGCCGGACGTGGCGCCCTGGGAGAGGCCCAGGACGTCCGGGCTGCCCAGCGGGTTGCGGGAGACCGACTGGAACAGCGCGCCGCCGAGGCCCAGCGAGGCACCGACCAGCAGGCCCACCAGGACCCGGGGCAGCCGCAGTTCGTTGACGATGAAGTCCTGTCCCGCGGTGCCGTTGCCGGCCAGCGTCCTCAGCACGTCACCGAAGGAGATCGGGAAGTCGCCGGTGCCGATCAGCACGACACTCGCGGCGGCCGCGGCCAGCAGCAGCGCCACCACGACGACCAGCGCGCGGACATCCGCCCGCAGCGAGAGCCCGCCGGGAGTGCGCAGGGTACGCGTGTTCCTCACAGCTGGGCCGTCCTCCGCCGTCGTACGAGAAGAATGAAGACCGGCCCGCCGATGATCGCGGTGACGATGCCGACCTGGAGCTCCGAAGGACGGGCGACGATCCTGCCGACGACGTCGGCGCCGAGCAGCAGCACGGGCGACAGAACCGTCGCGTACGGCAGGATCCAGCGCAGGTCGGGGCCGGTGAAGGAGCGCACCACGTGCGGGACCATCAGGCCGACGAAGACGATCGGACCGCAGGCCGCGGTGGCCGCGCCGGACAGCACGGTGGCGGCGAGCATGGCGAGGGCCCGGGTGCGGCCCAGGTGCGCGCCGAGGGCGCGGGCGGTGTCGTCGCCCATCGCCACCGCGTTCAGCGGCCGGGCCAGACCGAGGGCGAGCAGGGTGCCGGCCGCCAGGAACGGCAGCACCTGCGCGATCGTCGCGTCGCTCGCCGAGGCCAGTGAACCCACCGTCCAGAAACGCAGCTTGTTGAGCGCCGCGCCGTCCGTGATCATCACGGCCTGGAGATAGCCGTAGAGGGCCGCGCTGATCGCCGTACCGGCGAGTGCGAGCCGTACCGGGGTGGCGCCCCGGCTGCCGCCCAGGAACCACACGAGGGCACCCACCAGGGCCGCGCCCGCGAACGCGAACCACACATAGCCGTTCAGCGAGGTGACGCCGAAGAAGGTGATGGCGGTGACCACGGCCGCCGACGCGCCCGCGTTGATGCCGAGCAGCCCCGGGTCGGCGAGCGGGTTGCGGGTGAGCGCCTGGAGCACCGCGCCGGACAGGCCCAGAGCGGCACCGGCCAGCAGACCGAGAACGGTCCGCGACAGACGCTCGTCTACGACCACGTCCCCGTACGTGCCCGTGTTGTGGAACAGGCCGTGCCAGACCTGGTCCAACGGCAGCTGTTTCGCCCCGATCGCGATGCTCGCCAGGGCGACGAGCAGCAGGATCACGACGGAGCCGAGGAGGCCGAGGGCCCGTATCGCCCGGCGGGTCGGGGGCGCGGGGGCGGTCTCCGCGCGCTGTTCGGGGGGACTGTCGACCAACACGAGGTTAGGTTAGCCTACCCTCGCATTCGGCTTCGAGACCGGCCCCGCACTCAGCACCGGCCCAGCGCCCGGCCGTTCCGAGTCAGGGCCGTACCCCGCCGCTCAGAGTCCGGGGCGCGCCAGTGCCGTTCAGAGTCCGGGGCGCGCCCCCGGCGTTCAGAGTCCGAGCCGCGCCCCGCCGTTCAGAGTCCGGGGCGCGCTCCCGCCGTTCAGAGTCCGAGCCGCGCCAGTGCCTTGCCTCCGTCCAGCCCGCACGAGCCGTCCCCGGCCGTCGTCCAGGCCGCCGCGCACAATGCCCGCAGCCCGTCCAGGGCATCGCCGTCGCCCGTCAGCTCCAGTTCCTCCGCTCCGGCCGTGGCGGTCCACCCCCCGCACCGGAATCCGTCGCGCGCCGCGCTCACCTCCGGCTGCCCGGTGAGCAGCCCCCGCAGATCGGCGTCCACGTACGTCGGCCGGTGCTGCGGCGGCGCGGCGAGCAGCTGCGGCCCGTCGGTGACACCGGTCAGCACCAGCAGCGAGTCGACCCCGCCGTTGAACGCGCCCTCGATGTCCGTGTCCAGCCGGTCCCCGACCACCAACGGCCGCTTCGCGCCCGTCCGCAGGATGGTCTCCCGGTGCATCGGCGGCAGCGGCTTGCCCGCCACCTGCGGTTCGGCGCCCGTCGCGATCCGGACGACCTCCACTGCCGCGCCGTTGCCCGGCGCGATCCCCCGCCCGCTGGGGATCGTCAGATCGGTGTTGGAGGCGAACCACGGCACCCCGCGCGCCACCGCGTACGACGCCTCCGCGAACCGCCCCCACGGCAGGTCCGGACCGCCGAATCCCTGCACGACCGCCGCCGGATCGTCGTCGGCGGACTCCACCGGCTCCAGCCCGCGCTCCCGCAGCGCGACCCGCAGCCCCTCGCCGCCGATCACCAGCACCCGCGCCCCCGCCGGCACCTGCTCGCTGATCAGCCGCGCGACCGCCTGCGCCGAGGTGATGACGTCATCGGCCCCCGTGGGGATCCCCAGCTCCGTGAGATGCGCGGCCACCGCGTCCGGCGTGCGCAGCGCGTTGTTGGTGACGTACGCCAGATGCATGCCGCCCGACCGGGCCACCTCCAGCGACTCGACGGCGTGCGCGATGGCACTGCCGCCCGCGTACACCACCCCGTCAAGATCGAGCAACGCCGTGTCGTACGCCGTGCTCAGAGCCTTTCCGCTGCCCTCGGGACCAGTCCTGACGCCCTGGCTCATGCCCCATCGCTCCTTGTCACTCTCGGTCGACCCGCCTTTCACCGTCGATCATCCCGCACGCCACTGACACACGTACGATGCCGGGATGAACACAGCAGGTCACTCGGAAGCAACGGAGCGCCGAGGCCTGGAACTCACCGCGTTCCGAGGCCTCCGCTACGACCCCGACCGGGTCGGCAGCCTGGCGGCCGTCACCTCCCCGCCCTACGACGTCGTCGTACGCCCCGACGGAGTGCACCATCTCCAGTCCGCGGACCCGCACAACATCGTCCGCCTCATCCTCCCCCAGGCCGGTACCCCGAGCGCCCGTACCGAACAGGCGGCGGACACCCTGATCCGCTGGCAGGCCGAGGGCGTCCTCGCCACGGACCCCGAACCCGGACTCTACGTCTACGAGCAGCGCGACGACGACGGCATGCTCCAGCGTGGGGTCATCGGCGCCCTGCGGGTCTCGGAGCCCTCGGAGGGCGTGGTGCTGCCGCACGAGGAGGTCATGCCCCCGGTCGTCGCGGACCGCGCGGCCCTGATGCGCGCCACCTCCGCGAACCTCGAACCCCTCCTGCTGACCTACCGGGGCAACGGCACGACCGCGGAGGTCGTCGAGACGGTCGCCGACCGCCCCCCGCTCCTCGCCACCACCACGGAGGACGGCTTCCACCACCGCCTGTGGTCGATCACCGACCCCGCCGAGGTGGCCCGCGTCCAGTCGGACCTGGCCCACCACCAGGCACTGATCGCCGACGGTCACCATCGCTGGGCCACCTATCTGCGTCTACGCGCGGAGCACGCCTCCCCCAGCCCCTGGGACTACGGCCTGGTCCTCCTCGTGGACACCGCCCGCTATCCGCTGCGCGTCCGTGCCATCCACCGTCTGCTGCACGGCCTGCCGGTCGCGGACGCACTCACGGCCGTCGAGGGCCACTTCCGGGTACGACGGCTCGACGTCCCGCTGCCGAAGGCCCTGGAGGCCCTCGCGGACGCGGCCTGCGCCGGCAACGCGTTCCTGCTGGCCGGTGACGGCACGTTCCACCTGCTCGACCGTCCCGACCCGGACCTGCTGGCCCGCACGATCCCGGCCGACCGGCCGACCGCCTGGCGCACCCTGGACGCCACCGTCCTGCACACCACGCTCCTCGAACACGTCTGGCACATCCCCGAGGACTCGCCCGCGCACATCGCCTACATCCACGACACGGCGGCGACGGTCGCCAAGGCCGAACGGGACGGCGGCACGGCCGTCCTCATGCACCCGGTCCGCGAGGACGTCGTCCGCGACCTGGCCCTCCAGGGCGTGACGATGCCCCGCAAATCGACGTCCTTCGGCCCGAAGCCGGCATCGGGACTGGTGCTGCGGGCTCTCGACGTCTGAAAGCCCACGGCACGCGGAAGGGGCAGGCTCCGGATCGGAGCCTGCCCCTGTTGTCGTCTCCCGCCGTCGTGGCGGGCGCCGAGATCAGTCGCGCTCGGTGCCCGCACCGTTCTCGTCGGACGCGTCGGCGGCCGTCTCCTTGGCGGGGCCCCCGACTTCAGCCCCGTCGTCGGCCACGGTCACGCCGGCCTCGTCGTCGGCGACGGTCACGTCTGCCTCGTCCTCGGCCACGTCGACCGCGTCGACGGCCGCGTCGTCCGCGTCGACGGCCGCGTCGTCCTCTACGTCGGCCTCGATCTCGTCGTCGGCGTCGAGGGCGTCGAGGAACTCGACCCCGTCCAGCTCGGCCAGCCGGTCGGAGGCGTCCGTGCTGCCGTCCCGGTCGGACTCGACGGCCTTGGCGAACCACTCCCGTGCCTCGTCGACCCGGCCGGCGGCCAGCAGGGCGTCGGCGTAGGCGTACCGCAGCCGGGCGGTCCACGGCTGGACCGAGCTGGACGCCAGCTCGGGGCTTTGCAGCGTCACGATCGCCGCGTCCAGCTGACCCATGTCACGCCGCGCGCCGGCCGCGACGAGCCGCATCTCGACCTGTCCGGCCTTGTCGAGCTTGTGCACCTCGGGGGCGCCGGCCATGTCCAGCGCCTTCTCCGGCCGGCCGAGCCCACGCTCGCAGTCGGCCATGACGGGCCACAGGTCCACGTTGCCGGTCATGCGGCGCGCCGCCCGGAACTCGGCGAGGGCCTCGGAGTACTTCTGGTTCGCGTAGGCGGCGAAACCGGCGGCCTCGCGCACGGCGGCGACACGGGACGCCAGCCGCAGAGCCACCCTGGAGTAGCCGTAGGCGCCCTCGGGGTCCTCGTCGATGAGCCGCGCGACCATCACCAGGTTCCTGGCGACGTCGTCCGCGAGCGTCTTGGGCAGGCTCAGCAGTTCCTGCCGTACGTCCTTGTCGATCTCGTCGCCGGTGACGTCCTCCGGGATCGGCAGCCGCTTGATCGGCTCGCGGTCCCGGTCACGGTCACGGTCCCGGTCGTCGCGGCCGCGGAAGCCGCCCCGGTTGTCGTCGCGCCGGCCGTAGCCGCCGCCTCCGCGGTGGTCGTCACGGCGGTCGTCCCTGCGGTAGCCACCGCCGCGGTTGTCGTCACGGCGCGGGTAGCCACCGCCACCACGGCTGTCGTCCCGACGAGGGCCGCGGCTCCGGTCGTCACGTCCGCGGTCGTCACGTCCGCGGTCGTCACGGCGGTCATCTCGACGGTCGTCGCGTCGGTCGTCCCTGCGGAAGCCGCCACCGCGGTTGTCGTCACGGCGCGGGTAGCCGCCGCCGGAGCGGTTGTCGTCACGGCGCGGGTAGCCACCGCCACCACGGTTGTCGTCACGGCGGTCGTCGCGACGGCCGTACCCACCGCGGTCGTCGCGGTCGTCGCGGCGGAAGGCAGGACGGTCACCGCGGTCGTCGCGACGGTCGTCACGGCGGTCATCGCGCCGGTCGT